>NC_015663.1:3960262-5280350 GCF_000215745.1 Klebsiella aerogenes KCTC 2190
GACGCTGCCAGGCTTGCGGCAGCGCCTCGTCGCTGCTGGCGGCGAATTCCATTGCCAGTGAATCGGAGACCGGGAACGGCCACTGCGGCTGCCAGCTACCATCGAGAAAAGCGGCGACCAGCGGCGCGTTTTGCTCGCTATTCGGCGCATAAGAGAACAGCGCGCCCAGCGTGCGGGCGCTTAGTGCGACGGCGTCGCGATTTGGGATCTGCATCATTACCCTATTCCTTACTGCGGCGCGCACAGGCGCGCCGTCTTGTTAACCCGCAACCGCCATACCCACGGTCATATGCAGGCCATAAAACAGGCCGCGGCCTATACACTCCGCGACTAAAACCATTATCAGCCCGATCAATAACCCGGCGGCGCGCGGCGGCTGGCGGCGGATCAGCGGACACAGCCAGCAGCCGAGACCGAGCGCCAGCAGGATCAGCCGTAGAACCTGTAGTCTGCCGTAATCCGGTAGCAGGGCGTTCGCCTGTTGTACTGAACTGTGGATCGTGCCGAGATCCGCGCTTTGCAAGACAACAACGGCCACGCTGATGATGAGTGCGGCCACGCTAATAGCGGCAAAAAACCAGCCGTTGAAATCGACTTTCGCCAGCTTTAGCAGCAGGGCAGCGAACAGCGGACCGGCGAGCAGTACCGTCAGGAAGAACGCGCTGGTGGTGTAGCCATTGTACCACGTTGGCACGGTGTCAATTTGGTAGACCCGGGTCATCGCCATCACAAATAGCAGCCCCAGCAACATGGTGAGAAACAACCAGATTTTGCCAAGTGCCGAGGGCATTTTTCCCACCGCCGCCAATAGCCACCAGAATCCGCCGACGATGAAGAAGAGGGTGCCGCTGGCGATTTCATTACTGAGCGCTGAAGCGCCAACGCGGTTCAATGAGTTAAATGCCCGTAGCGGCGAGCCGAGATGCATGACAGAAGCAAGAAAACCTATTCCCATCAATAGCCAGATAAAGAACATGCTGCGCACCAGCCGCTCTCGCGCTTCGCGCTGATCGCAGAGCGACACCCAGCCCAGGCCGCTGACAATAACCGCGCCAGCTACGCATTGCCCCAGTACCGTAAACAGAACCAGCGGCCATTCATGCCATCCATTTCCCATTTTAGACCTCCTTCGGATTGGCCAGATAGCCGGTGGTATCGCCGCATGGACGGCTGTTGGCGTTTGGTTTTATCACAATGCTCGGCCTGGTGAAGTGCGCCGACGGCAGCGGCGCCACGGCGGCCAGTTGGCCGTGCTTTTCACGCAGTTCGGCAATCGGCCCGAAGTCCAGCGCCCGCAGCGGGCAGGACTCGACGCAAATCGGTTTCTTGCCTTGTGCGACGCGTTCGTGACAGCCGTCGCATTTGGTCATATGCCCTTTAGCGGCGTTGTACTGCGGCGCGCCATACGGGCAGGCCATATGGCAGTAGCGACAGCCAATGCACACCTCTTCATTGACCACCACAAAACCATCTTCGCGCTTGTGCATCGCTCCGCTCGGGCAGACCTTGGTGCACGCCGGGTCTTCGCAGTGGTTACAGGCGATGGAAAGGTAGTAGGCAAAAACGTTCTGATTCCAGACGCCGTTGTCCTCCTGCCAGTCGCCGCCGGCATACTCATAGATACGACGGAAGCTGACGTCCGGCGTCAGGTTCTTGTAGTCTTTACAGGCCAGCTCGCAGGTTTTGCAACCGGTGCAACGGGCGGAATCGATAAAAAATCCGTATTGAGCGCTCATGGTTTACTCCTTAAACCTTCTCGATTTCGACCAGGTTGGTATGCTGCGGGTTTCCCTTCGCCAGCGGTGAAGGCCGGTGGGTGGTGAGGGTATTCATGCAGGCGCCGTGGTCGACGCGATCGCCAGCCATATTGGCATCGTGCCATGCTCCCTGACCCATCGCCGTTACCCCAGGCATAATACGCGGCGTAACTTTTGCCGGAATACGCAGTTCGCCGCGCTGATTAAAGACGCGCACCATGTCGCCGTTTTTAATCCCACGTTTTTCGGCATCGATGGGGTTAAGCCACACTTCCTGGCGGCAGGCCGCTTGTAAGACATCGACGTTGCCGTAGCTGGAGTGGGTACGCGCCTTATAATGGAAGCCAAACATTTGCAGCGGGAATTGGCTGCGCAACGGATCGTCCCAGCCTTCAAAGGTGGAGGCATAGACCGGCAGCGGGCTAATGACTTCGTCTTTTTCCAGTTGCCAGCGGGCGGCAATATCGGCGAGGCGGCTGGAGTAAATCTCAATTTTGCCGGAGGGGGTTTTTAGCGGATTCGCTTCAGGGTCGCGACGGAAATCGCGATAGGCGACGAAATGGCCGTTCGGGTCTTTACGCTTGTAAATGCCCATTTTCTTGAGCTCGTCATAACCCGGCAGCGCCGGATCTTTGGCGACCATTTTGGCGTACAGATACTGTAACCACTGCTCCTGAGTTCGTCCTTCGGTGAAGCGCTGATGCACATCGTCGCCAAGGCGTTTTGCCACTTCACTTAAGATCCAGTAGATAGGTTTGCGTTCGAACTTCGCCGTGGTGGCGGGCTGGATGAAAATCAGATAGCCCATATTGCCGGCATAGTCGTTAGGGATGATATCTTCCTGTTCTACGGTCATCAGGTCCGGCAGCAGAATATCGGCATATTTTGCCGACGAGGTCATAAAGTTTTCGATAACCACGACCATCTCGCATTTGCTCTCGTCCTGCAGGATATCGTGGGTTTTATTGATGTCGGAATGCTGGTTAATGATGGTGTTGCCAGCATAGTTCCACAGGAATTTAATAGGGACCGCCAGCTTCTCTTTGCCGCGCACGCCGTCGCGGGTGGCGGTCATCTCCGGCCCGCGAGCGATAGCGTCGGTCCAGCTAAAGCAGGAGATGGCGGTTTTTACCGGATTCTCCAGCACCGGCAGGCGCTCAATGGTGATGGTATAGGTCGATTCGCGGGCGCCGCTGTTACCCCCGTTAATGCCGACGTTGCCGGTTAAAATCGGCAGCATGGCGATAGCGCGCGCGGAGAGTTCGCCGTTCGCCTGGCGCTGCGGGCCCCAGCCCTGGCAGATATAGGCGGGTTTGGTCATACCAATTTCGCGCGCCAGCTTAATGATGCGATCGGCGGGAATACCGGTAATACGCGAGGCCCACTGCGGTGTCTTGGCGGTAGCGTCGTCCCCCTGGCCGAGAATATAGGCTTTATAGTGGCCGTTGGCCGGGGCATCGGCCGGCAAGGTTTTCTCATCGTAGCCGATGCAGTATTTATCGAGGAACGGCTGATCGACCAGATTTTCGTTAATCAATACCCAGGCGATACCGGCGACCAGCGCGGCATCGGTACCGGGACGAATCGGGATCCACTCATCTTCGCGCCCGGCCGCGGTATCGGTATAGCGTGGGTCGATGACGATCATACGGGCGTTAGAGCGCTCACGCGCCTGCTCCAGGTACCAGGTGATGCCGCCGCCGCTCATGCGGGTTTCCGCCGGGTTATTGCCGAACATCACCACCAGTTTACTGTTTTCAATATCCGAGGTGCTGTTGCCGTCGTTGCTACCGTAGGTATAGGGCATGGCGCAGGCGATCTGCGCCGTACTGTAGGTACCATACTGGTTAAGCGATCCGCCGTAGCAGTTCATCAGCCGCATTACCGGCGAGGCGGAAGGGGAAGAGCGGGTCATATTGCCGCCGACAATTCCGGAAGAGTAGTTAATATAGACCGCTTCGTTGCCGTACTCTTTTACCACGCGTTTCAGACTTTCGGCGATGGTATCCAGCGCTTCGGTCCAACTAATGCGCTCGAATTTTCCTTCGCCGCGTTTGCCGACGCGTTTCATTGGGTAGTTTAGACGATCGGGGTGGTTGATACGCCGGCGAATAGAGCGCCCGCGCAGGCAGGCGCGAACCTGATGATCGCCGTAGATATCGTGGCCGGTATTATCGGTTTCCACCCACACCACTTCGTCGTCGCGGACGTGCAGGCGTAGCGCGCAGCGACTGCCGCAGTTAACCGAGCAGGCCCCCCATACGGTTTTTTCTTCTGCTCCGGTGGCTTGCTGCACGGCGGCGGCCGCGGCGCGTAGACTGAACGGCAGCGACAGACCGCCGGCAGCCAGGGCCAGTGAACCGATTGCTGAGGATTTTATGAGGTTGCGACGGCTGACGCCGCCGGAATGTTCTGGGTAGGACATTGTGCTCACTCCATGATTTTTATTATGCGAAATGCCGCTGGCAACAGCGTGGTTGCTGGCGCATGGGTGAGGAATAATACTTAAATAGGGGTAGGCGAATCTTATCTCCGGTCAACCAGAGATAAGATCCTTCACTCGAAAGCGGCGGTTATTGCCCGTCTGAATCGGTGGCCGCCGCGTCGCCGTTGCGGGTATAGATTATCTTGAAGGTGTCGTTAGCGCAGTGGCCCACCACCTGAGCGCCGGGTTGGTCAGGCTGATCGTTCGGTACAATGGCCAGGCTAAAACCAGAAGCCGGAACGCCGTTGTTGATGATCTTTTGCTGGATCTCGCCTTTTACCCGCTCGCAGGAGTCCGGCGCTGCCAGTGCGGATGCCGAACTCAGCAGCAGGGCCGCGCACAACCATGAGGATAGTTTCATCATAAGCTCCTTATTGATGTCATCCAGTTTTAAGCATAGCAGAATTGGTGTAAACAATTGTATTTGCTAAAATGATTGGAATGTTCCCAAAAAGGTAGCGGCTGTGAATAAACTGTTTTTGCTGATCCCGGCGGCGTTGCTGCTCAGCGCCTGCGATAAGCCGTCAGCGCCGGCGGCGTTTACCCCGGAGATGGCCAGTTTTTCCAATGAGTTCGAGTTCGATCCGCTGCGCGGCCCGGTTAAAACCTTTACTCAGATCCTGTTCGACGACCAGGGCGAAATGGTGAAACGGGTGCGTGCCCAGGTGTCGGCAGAAGGCTGTTTTGATCTGCTGGATTTTACCGACCTCGAAAACAAAACCGGCGCGACGCTGGTACTTGACGCGAATTACTATCTGGATGCGCAAACGCAGGAGAAACGCCTGCGGCTGCAGGGGAAATGCCAGCTCGCCGAGATGCCGGCGGCGGGCGTCAGCTGGGAGACCGATGACAACGGCTTTGTGGTGACGGCTCGCGGGAAAGAGAGTACTTCCAGCTATCGCTACGACAGCGAAGGTTATCCGCTGGGCAAAACCACCACCGCGAAAGATGAGCGCTTCAGCGTCGTATCGACGCCATCTACCGATCCGCGTAAAAAGCTTGATTACAGCGCGGTGAGCGTATTTAACGACCGCGCGTTAGGCAAGGTCAATCAAACCTGCGACTATGACGATCACGACAACCCGATCCGCTGCGAGATGCAGGTTGTTGATGAAAGCGTCCAGCCGGCGGTGACGCGACACTACAGCATCAAAAACAGTATCGACTACTACTGAGCGGTGGGCTTGAGTAGCGTCTGGCCTTGAGGACGATGTTTCTCAAGGTACTGATGCTGGAACAGGCACATGCGAATGGTATTGCGGTATTCGCCGTTGATAAAGAACTCGTGAATCAGCTCGCCTTCGACCATGAAACCGAGTTTGCGGTAGATATGGATCGCTTTTTCGTTTTCTTTATCAACAATCAGATACAGCTTATACAAATTGAGAACGGTAAAGCCGTAGTCCATTGCCAGCTTAGCGGCGCGCGTCGCCAGCCCTTTGCCCTGATATTCCGGGGAGATGATAATCTGGAACTCGGCGCGACGGTGAACGTGGTTTATCTCCACCAGTTCAACCAGCCCGGCTTTTTCGCCATCGCATTCGATAACGAAACGGCGTTCACTTTGATCGTGAATGTGTTTGTCGTAAAGGTCAGAGAGTTCGACGAAGGCCTCGTAAGGTTCTTCAAACCAGTAACGCATTACGCTGGCGTTATTATCAAGCTGGTGGACGAAGCGTAGGTCTTCGCGCTCAAGCGGGCGGAGTTTGACGTGAGGGGCGTCAGACATGGGAAATCCTGTGTGCATGAATAGAAATAGAGGATGGCGCCCACGGGCGCCGGGGAATTATGGCGTAATAACGCGACCGGTACGGCGGTCAAGACAGCGCAGGGTGTTAGGTTCCCAGTAGGCGTTGACGTTGGCGCTCTTCTGGCAGTTATCCTGCGCATCGAAGGCGACGTCGGTTTTGTCCCACTCTTTCTCCGCGCGTTTATTCACCTTCTGCCGTAGCGAGCGGGTATCGTTCCACTGCTCTTTTTCCATTGCGGCTTGCTGACGGCTCTGCGCGCTGTCGCCGGACTCGATCACCAGTTTGTCGGTTTGCGCGAAGGACGAAGCGGTATAGACCATTGCGCTTGCCGCCAGCAGGGCGGTCAGGCACCAGCGTTTATTGCGTGTCATTTTCATCACGATTTCCTTTGAGTGATAAAAAGGGTTAACCAGTTGGACAAGTTTACTACAACTCGCTACCCGCGCCTACCGGACAAAATGGCATGGGTGCCTGCGCATTATCGCGTACACTAGTGCAACAAATTGTCTCATTTACCAAATTTTAATGCTGAAAACCACGTTACTTTTCTTTGCTACCGCGCTGTGTGAAATCATCGGCTGTTACCTGCCGTGGCTATGGCTGAAGCGGGGCGGTTCGCCGCTGTTGTTGATCCCGACTGCGATGGCGCTGGCGATGTTCGTCTGGCTACTGACCCTGCACCCGGAGGCCAGCGGCAGAGTGTATGCCGCTTATGGCGGCGTCTACGTCTGCACCGCGCTGCTGTGGCTGCGTTTCGTCGATGGTGTGAAGCTAAGCCACTTTGACTGGGCGGGGGCGGCGATTGCGCTATGCGGCATGTTGATCATCGTTGCAGGCTGGGGGCGGGCTTAACGTCGCGCATCAGGATAAAAAATCGCCCTTTGTGATCTTCCACGCTAATTTTAACCTTGATTCTTGTATGGTAGCCGACTAGTTGCCTTACTTACTCTAACCGCATCATGCTGTTTATCGTAAGAGGCAATTATGGCTACACAAACCCTTGCCAGCGAAGCTGGCGCCAAACCCGTGCGCATTGGCCGGGTGCAAAAAGTCACCCTGACGCTGCTGTTTATCGCCGGTATCGTCAACTTCCTCGATCGTTCGTCATTAAGCGTCGCCGGTGAGGCTATTCGCGGCGATCTCGGGCTCAGCGCGACCGAATTTGGCGTACTGCTCTCCGCCTTCTCGCTATCATATGGTTTCGCGCAGCTGCCCTCGGGGATTTTGCTCGACCGCTTCGGCCCGCGGATCGTATTGGGGGCGGGGCTGATTTTCTGGTCGCTGATGCAGGCGCTGACCGGGGTAGTGAACTCCTTTAGCCATTTTATTTTACTGCGCATTGGCCTCGGAATTGGCGAAGCGCCGTTTATGCCGGCGGGGGTAAAATCCATTACCGACTGGTACGTACAAAAAGAGCGCGGCACCGCGGTCGGCATTTTTAACTCGTCAACGGTGCTTGGCCAGGCGATTGCGCCGCCAGCGCTGGTGCTGATGCAGATAGCCTGGGGCTGGCGCACCATGTTCGTGGTTATCGGCCTTGCGGGGATCGTTGTGGGCCTGTGCTGGTACGCGTGGTATCGCAACCGCGCGCAATTCGATCTGCAGCAGGAGGAGCGCCAGTATCTGGCGGCGCCGGAAAAAGCGCGCCCAACGCTGGTATTCAGCGAGTGGCTGGCGTTGTTCAAACGGCGCACCACCTGGGGCATGATTTTAGGCTTCTCCGGGGTTAACTATACCGGCTGGCTGTATATCGCGTGGCTGCCGGGTTATCTGCAGGCGCAGCAGGGATTGAGCCTTGCGAAAACCGGCTGGGTGGCGGCGATCCCGTTCCTGGCCGCGGCGGTGGGCATGTGGGTCAATGGGCTGGTGGTCGATGCGCTGGCGCGCCGCGGTTACGATCTGGCAAAAACGCGCAAAACGGCCATTGTGGTTGGCCTGACGCTTTCTGCGCTCGGCACGCTGCTGGTGGTGCAATCAAACTCGCCGACCCAGGCGGTGGCGTTTATCTCCATGGCACTATTCTGCGTCCACTTTGCCGGGACCTCGGCCTGGGGGCTGGTACAGGTGATGGTCAGCGAGAATAAAGTCGCGTCGGTGGCGGCGATTCAGAACTTCGGCAGCTTTGTTTTCGCCTCTTTTGCACCGGTCGTCACCGGTTGGGTGGTGGATACCACGCACTCCTTCAACCTGGCCTTGGTTATCGCCGCCTGCGTGACCTTTGCCGGCGCGCTGTGTTATTTCTTCATCGTAAAAGACCGCATCAATTAATCGCTAACGGGGGGCGCCAGGCGCCCCCCGCAACCACATCCGTTTGTGATCCTTCGCATCTTTTTTAAATATCATACTTGTATGGTAGTAGGTCTGGTGATTTAATTTTGATCACTAACCGCACAGATGTAAGGAATTACCCATGAAGATCGTTGCCGCCGACGTGTTCGTTACCTGTCCAGGGCGTAACTTCGTCACCTTAAAAATCACCACCGATGAAGGGATTGTCGGCCTCGGTGATGCCACGCTAAACGGCCGTGAATTGTCGGTCGCCTCATACCTGAAAGATCACCTTTGTCCGCAGCTGATTGGCCGTGATGCTCACCGCATCGAAGATATCTGGCAGTTCTTCTACAAAGGCGCTTACTGGCGCCGCGGCCCGGTGACCATGTCGGCGATTTCCGCCGTTGATATGGCGCTGTGGGATATCAAAGCCAAAGCCGCCGGAATGCCGCTTTACCAACTGCTGGGCGGCGCCTCGCGCGAAGGGGTGATGGTCTACTGCCACACCACCGGTCATTCCATTGATGAAGTGCTGGACGACTACGCCCGCCATCAGGAAATGGGTTTTAAGGCGATCCGCGTGCAGTGCGGTATTCCGGGGATGAAAACCACCTACGGCATGGCCAAGGGCAAAGGTCAGGCATACGAGCCGGCGACCAAAGGCGTGTGGCCGGAAGAACAGCTGTGGTCAACGGAAAAATATCTCCATTTTACCCCGCGGCTGTTTGCCGCCGTGCGC
The DNA here is from genome assembly GCF_000215745.1 of Klebsiella aerogenes KCTC 2190. Taxonomy (GTDB): domain Bacteria; phylum Pseudomonadota; class Gammaproteobacteria; order Enterobacterales; family Enterobacteriaceae; genus Klebsiella; species Klebsiella aerogenes. The sequence continues at coordinate 3,969,266 of NC_015663.1, forward strand.
GAAAGATTTGGCTTTAACGAGCACCTGCTACACGACATGCACCATCGCCTGACGCCGATCGAGGCGGCGCGCTTTGGTAAAAGCATTGAGGAGTATCGCCTGTTCTGGATGGAAGATCCGACCCCGGCAGAGAATCAGGCGTGCTTCCGCTTAATCCGCCAGCATACCGTCACGCCGATTGCCGTCGGCGAAGTCTTTAATAGCATCTGGGATTGCAAACAGCTGATTGAAGAGCAGCTCATTGATTATATCCGCACCACCATTACCCACGCTGGCGGGATCAGCGGAATGCGGCGCATCGCCGATTTTGCTTCGTTGTACCAGGTACGCACCGGTTCTCACGGGCCGTCAGATCTCTCTCCGGTATGTATGGCGGCGGCGCTGCATTTCGACCTGTGGGTGCCAAATTTCGGTGTACAGGAGTACATGGGCTATTCCGAACAGATGCTGGAGGTCTTCCCGCATAGCTGGCGTTTTGACAATGGCTATATGCATCCGGGCGATAAACCGGGGCTGGGCATCGAATTCGACGAGAAGCTGGCGGCGAAATATCCCTATGAACCCGCCTGTCTGCCGGTGGCGCGCCTCGAAGATGGCACGCTGTGGAATTGGTAAGGAGAGAAAAATGAAAAGTATTGTTATCCAACAGCCAAACGCGCTGGCGATTGAAGAACGGCCGCTGCCGCAGCCGGGAAATGGAGAAGTGCGGGTAAAGGTGAAACTGGCGGGAATTTGCGGCTCAGATAGCCACATCTATCGTGGACATAACCCGTTCGCCAAATATCCCCGGGTCATCGGCCACGAGTTTTTCGGCGTGATTGATGCCGTGGGCGAGGGGGTGACGGATAAAGTCGTGGGCCAGCGGGTGACGGTTGATCCGGTTATCAGCTGCGGCCACTGTTATCCCTGTTCGGTCGGTAAGCCCAACGTCTGCGCTTCGCTGGTGGTGCTGGGCGTCCATCGCGATGGCGGTTTTAGCGAATACGCGGTGGTACCGGCCAAAAATGCCTGGCCGGTGCCGGAGAACGTGAGCGACCATCATGCGGTAATGGTTGAGCCCTTTACCATTGCGGCGAATGTCACCGGGCAGGCTAAACCACGCGAACAGGATATCGCGCTGGTCTACGGTGCTGGGCCGATGGGGCTGACCACCATTCAGGTGCTCAAGCGCGTCTATAACGTGCGGCAGGTCATCGTTGCCGATCAGATCCCCGAGCGGCTGCAGATGGCGCAGCAAAACGGCGCCGACTTGACCATCAATAATAAGGAACAGCCGCTGGCGCAGGCGCTGGAAGCGCAGGGTATCCGGCCGACGCTGATTATCGACGCCGCCTGCCATCCGGCGATTTTCGCAGAGGCCATCGCACTGGCCTCGCCGGCGGGCAGGATCGTATTGATGGGCTTTTCTACCGAACCTTCAATGGTGGCGCAGCAGGGGATCACCGGCAAAGAGCTCACTATTTATTCTTCCAGACTCAATGCCAATAAATTCCCGCTGGTTCTTGAATGGTTGGCAAACGGATTAATAAATCCGGAGCGGCTCATCACCCATCAGTTTGCCTTTGAGGATGTTGTCGATGCCATGACGTTATTTGAAGAAGATCGCAAGCATTGTTGTAAGGTGTTATTAACCTTCAACGCATAAATATAAATAACCTCGCTGTATCCTACTTTAGAGATTATTATTATGACGACAGCTAAAAAAGAGAGAAGCACCTCGGATCTAATTCGCGCCGCGGTATCCGGTTGGCTTGGCACGGCACTGGAGTTTATGGATTTTCAGCTTTATTCTTTAGGCGCCGCGCTGGTCTTTCATGAAATATTTTTCCCGGAGCAGTCGGCGGCTATGGCGCTGATATTAGCGATGGGAACCTATGGCGCAGGATATATTGCGCGGATCGTTGGCGCTTTCATATTTGGTAAAATGGGGGACCGCATCGGGCGTAAAAAGGTTCTGTTTATTACCATCACCATGATGGGAATTTGTACCACGTTGATCGGCGTTTTACCTACCTACGCGCAGATTGGCATTTTTGCACCGGTGTTACTGGTGACCCTGCGTATTATCCAGGGGCTGGGGGCGGGCGCCGAAATTTCTGGCGCCGGTACCATGCTGGCGGAGTATGCGCCAAAAGGCAAACGCGGCATCATCTCTTCTCTGGTGGCGATGGGCACCAACTGCGGGACGCTGAGCGCCACGGCCATCTGGGCGATAATGTTCTTCCTGCTCGATCGCGAACAACTCATCGCCTGGGGCTGGCGTATTCCGTTCCTCGCGAGCGTCGTGGTAATGATCTTTGCTATCTGGCTGCGTTTGAATCTGAAAGAAAGCCCGGTATTTGAACAGGTCAACGAAGCCGATGAAATTCAGGCTAAAGCCGCCGCCGCGCAAAACACGTTCGGTGCGATGTTAAAAAGTAAATCATTCTGGCTGGCGACCGGTTTACGCTTTGGACAGGCCGGTAATTCCGGTTTGTTGCAAACATTTCTCGCGGGATATCTGGTACAGACTCTATTATTTGATAAAGCGATTCCGACCGATGCCTTAATGATTAGCTCAGTGATTGGTTTTATTACTATTCCGCTGTTAGGTTGGTTGTCAGATAAAGTTGGGCGCCGTTTGCCTTATATTATCGTGAATATTTCGGCCATTATTCTGGCCTGGCCGATGCTGGCCATTATTGTCGATAAAAGCTATAGCGCCAGCACAATTATGCTATCGCTGATTGTCATTCATAACGTGGCGGTGCTGGGCTTGTTCGCGCTGGAAAATATTACTATGGCGGAAATGTTCGGATCGCGTAATCGTTTCACCAGAATGGCTATCTCAAAAGAGGCCGGCGGTCTGGTGGCGGTGGGATTCGGGCCGGTGCTGGCCGGTATCTTCTGTAACGTAACCGGTTCGTGGTGGCCGATTGTCGCGATGCTGGTCTGCTATTCAGCTATCGGTCTCATCTCGTCCTTGCTGATGCCGGAAGTGTGCGACCGTGACCTGAGTCTGGACCACGATGCGGCGGACGCCGGTACGCGCCAGGCGCTAAACGCGAATGGCCAATACGCGAAATCCTAATCTCATCGTTAACGCTATCCAGCCGGGTTCATTCCCGGCTCATTCCCACCATTGCGCGCAGGATCACGAAACGCGACAGCGTCGGATCTTCTTGTATGGTAGTTGATGGAAATCAAAGATGTCATACCAATTGCGTGCGATGGTTTACCTCACCAAAACATTCTGTTTGAGAATGATTTATCAGTCATCATAAAAATGAGAGACACCATGGAAAACACGCTTTTAAACGCCAGGGCAACGCTTCCTTCTTACGATCGCAGCAAGCTGGTTTCTCGCATCGTTCATCTCGGTTTTGGGGCTTTTCACCGCGCCCATCAGGCGGTGTATGCCGATATCCTTGCTGCCGAACACGGCAGCGACTGGGGCTATACCGAAGTGAACCTTATTGGCGGCGAGCAGCAGATTGCCGATTTGCAACAGCAGGACTTGCTCTATACGGTGGCTGAAATGTCCGCCGATGCCTGGACCGCGCGCGTCGTCGGCGTGGTGAAGCAGGCGATGCATGCGCAGGTCGATGGCCTGGAAAGCGTGTTGGAGAAAATGTGCGAACCGCAGGTGGCGATTGTCTCGCTGACTATCACCGAAAAAGGCTACTGCCACTCTCCGGCCACCGGCCAGCTGCAGCTCGATAACCCGCTGATTGCCGCCGATCTGCAAACTCCACACCAGCCGAAATCGGCGCCGGGCGTGGTGGTAGAAGCGCTGGCGCGCCGTCGCGCCGCCGGTCTACCGGCTTTCAGCGTGATGTCCTGCGATAATATGCCGGAAAACGGCCACGTAATGCGCAACGTAGTTTGTGCGTATGCCCGCGCCGTTGATGACGAACTGGCGCAGTGGATTGAGCAGAACGTGACGTTCCCTTCCACAATGGTCGACCGCATCGTTCCGGCCGTGACCGCAGATACGCTGGATAAAATTGAACAACTCACCGGGGTGCGCGATCCGGCTGGTGTGGCCTGTGAACCGTTCCGCCAGTGGGTTATCGAAGATAACTTCGTGGCTGGTCGTCCGCAGTGGGAGAAAGCCGGTGCGGAGCTGGTCACTGACGTGGTGCCGTTTGAAGAGATGAAGCTGCGTATGCTCAACGGCAGCCACTCGTTCCTTGCTTATCTGGGCTATCTCGCCGGTTATCAGCATATCAATGATTGCATGCAGGATGATAACTACCGCCGCGCCGCGCAGGCGTTAATGTTGCAAGAGCAAGCGCCGACGCTAAAAGTACAGGGCGTCGATCTGGCGCGTTATGCCGGTTTGCTTATTGAGCGTTATAGCAATCCGGCGCTTAAGCATCGCACCTGGCAGATTGCGATGGACGGTAGTCAGAAACTCCCGCAGCGTATGCTTGATTCCGTGCGCTGGCACCTGGCGCATCACAGTGATTTCAGCCTGCTGGCGCTGGGTATTGCCGGCTGGATGCGCTACGTGAGCGGCGTCGATGATCAGGGGCAGGCGATTGAAATCAGCGATCCGCTGCTGCCGGTAATTCAACAGGCGGTGCAGGGCAGTAAAGAGGGTAGCGAACGCGTGCAGGCGCTGCTGGGTATTAAGGCCATTTTCGGCGATAGCCTGCCGCAGGAAGCGCGTTTTGTCGATGCGGTGACGGCGGCGTATCTCTCTTTACAGATTCACGGCGCGAAGGCGACCGTTGCCGAATGGGCTAAAGCCCAGTAAAAAACCATCATTCCATTAGTAGCCCGGCAACGTATAGCGTGCCGGGCTATTTTTGTATTAGCAATACGAATACCTTTTGATATTTCCCGCCTGTACATCACTCTAAAAATCTATAATTAATTATACATTTCTGAAATTTATTTTTATCTCTGAAGTATTTATTTGGGTGATTGATCGTATTCCCATACGTTTAAATATGGCAGAATAAAATCATCCCAACGGTTTCTTCAGGACTAAGGAGCTCAGGCTATGTACAAAAAAATACTGTTGCCGGTCGATGTTTTTGAAATGGATTTAAGCGATAAGGCCGTTCGTCACGCCGATTTTTTAGCATCTGCCGAAGAGGGTGAAATCACGTTGCTGAACGTGCTGCCTAACAGCACCAGTTCTTTGCTGCGCGGCTTTACGGCGGATATTCGTAAATTTGAAGCCTATATGAAAGAGGAGTCGGAAAAGAAAATGCGCGATCTCTCGCGGTTGTTTTCTACCCCGGCTTCGCGGATCCATACCCACATTGTTTTTGGTAATGTGCGTGATGAAATATTAGCGCTGAGCGAAAAAGAAAAGTTTGACGTTATCGTTATTGGCTCACGTAAACCGGGTATTTCAACCCACCTTCTTGGTTCAAACGCTGAATCCGTTTTACGCTATGCCAACGTTCCGGTGTTAGTGGTGCGGTAATCTATTTTACGGCAGCTGACGCAACGTTGGCTGCCGCTTATCCCATTATTCTTCGCTGAACCACTCGCTATTTTCCTGACGAATTAACAATACCGACTCGCTAATCTCATGCAGGTGGATATTCATCGCCTGTTCGACGGCATCAAGATCGCGTTTTTCCAGCGCATGAAAAATATCGAGATGCTGACGCAGCAGCATATCCGGCGGGGTCACGTGATCGAGACTCATATAACGAACCCGGTCGATGGTCGCTTTAATATTTTCAATGGTGTCCCACGCCAGCTGGCAGTCGGCGATAAGAGACAATTTCTGGTGAAATTCGTCATCGAGCTGGAAAAAATCATTGAGCTGCTGACGCTCTACCGCCACCCGCTGCTGGTTGAGGTTTTGCTCCAGCTGATAGAGCTGTTCATCGTTGATCATCGAACCTGCGCGGCGTACTACCGCGCACTCAATGGCCTGACGCACGAAACAGCCGTTGCGTACCTGGGTCATCGAGATTTTATTCACATAACTGCCGCGCTGTGGGCGGATCTGAATCAGCCCGTTTTCCGCCAATTTGATAAAGGCTTCGCGTACCGGCTGGCGAGAGACATCAAATCGCACCGACACCTCTTTCTCCGACAACGGCGTTCCCGGCGGGATCAGGCAATGGACAATATCCCGGCGAAGGATGCGATAGATTTGCTGATTGACGGGCTGGGTCGGATTCAGTTGCGTTTCTGCGGCCATTGATGATTACTTTTTAATGGGTTATGAGCATTATTTTACTCGTTTTTTACCGTTCCGCCCAGACCTGGCCCGCAGGCCAGGCCGCAGAGGACGTTAGCCCTGACGATGGACGCTGAGACCGGCAAAGCTCTGGCTGACCGGCATCATTTCCAGCGTGTTAATGTTGACGTGTTTCGGTAGATTCGCGACCCACCACACCGCTTCGGTGACATCTTCCGGCGTCAGCGCCTGGGTGTTCTCATACGTTTTACCGGCTTTCGCATCGTCGCCTTTAAAACGTACGTTGGAGAACTCGGTGCCGCCAACCAGGCCCGGCTCGACATCGGTGACGCGAATCGCAGTGCCGTGCAAATCGGTGCGTAGATTCAGGCTGAACTGGCGCACGAACGCTTTGGTCGCGCCGTAGACGTTACCGCCAGCGTAGGGCCAACTGCCGGCGGTCGAACCGATATTAATAATATGGCCGCGATTACGCTCAACCATCCCCGGCAGCACCGCGCGGGTCATGTAAACCAGGCCTTTATTGTTGGTATCGATCATGTCTTCCCAATCTTCAACGCTGGCGCGATGGGCGGGTTCCAGACCTAACGCCAGGCCGGCGTTGTTCACCAGGACGTCGATAGCCTGCCACTGTGCAGGCAACCCGGCGATCATCTCTTCGATGGCGGCGCGATTACGCACATCGAGTTGCGCGGTATACAGGTTATCGCCAAGCTCCTCTTTGAGCGCCTTCAGGCGTTCTTCACGACGCCCGGTGGCGATTACTTTGTGGCCGTTAGCAATAAAACGACGAGTAATACATTCGCCAAATCCAGCAGTTGCACCAGTCACCAGAATAATCATCTTACTGTTCCTCAACGCTTTTTGTGTTGTCATAACATAGCACGCGATAACGCCGCGCGGTAAAGGAAAATCGTATCGTCATCTGTTGGTATAACGCGCTGGCAGGATAAATCATTGCGACCAATCAACGAGTTGCCTAATCTTAGTGGATACCCGCGTTCAGGAGAGAATGATGACGGACAATAATCCCTTTTTACACGTCAGCCTACTGCCGTACCAGGCGCCGCATTTTGATTTGATTGAAGATAGTCATTATCGCCCGGCTTTTGATGAGGGCGTACGGCGCCAGCGCGAGGAGATCGCGGCGATAATCAATAACCCGGCGCCGGCGGATTTTGACAATACCCTGGTCGCGCTGGAGCAGAGCGGTCAGTTGCTGGGGCGGGTGACCCGGGTCTTTTTCGCGATGGCCGGGGCGAATACCAATCCGCTGATACAGCAACTGGACGAACAGTTTTCCGCTGAGCTCGCCGAGCTTGGCAACGATATCTGGCTCAACGATGCGCTGTACCAGCGAGTCAAACAGGTTTGGCAGCAGCGCGACGCCCTGAGTCTGGATCCGGAGTCGCGTCGTCTGCTCGAGGTGAGCTGGCAGCGTTTTCAGCTGGCGGGAGCCGCGTTGGCGCAAGAGCAGAAAACCGCGCTAAAAGCATTGAATACCGAGGAGGCGTTGCTGCAAAGTCAGTTCCAGCAGCGTCTGCTGGCGGCAGTGAAGTCCGGCGGTCTGGTTGTTGATTATCTACACCAGCTTGACGGACTGGCCGCGGATGAGATTGCCGCCGCCGCCGATGCCGCGCGCGACAAAGGCCTGCACGACCGTTGGCTGCTGGCGCTGACCAATACCACCCAGCAACCGGCGCTGCAGGCACTTGCCGATCGCCAGACCCGGCACAATTTGTTCGCCGCGGGCTGGACGCGTAACCAGAAGGGCGATGCCAACGACACCCGTGAACTGGTTTTGCGGCTGGCGGAAATCCGCGCGCGTAAGGCCGAATTGCTGGGCGTCGCCGATTACGCGAGCTGGTCGATGGCCGATCAAATGGCGAAAACGCCGTCTGAGGCGCTTGCCTTTATGCGCCGCATCGCGCCTGCGGCCCGCCGACGCGCCGAACAGGAGCTTGCCGACATCCAGCAGGTTATTGATGAAGAGGGCGGTGATTTTCAGGCCGCGGCCTGGGACTGGTTATATTACGGCGAGCAGGTGCGGCGCGCTAAATTCGCCATCGATGAAGCGCAGCTAAAACCCTATTTCGCTCTGGACCGGGTGCTGGAAGATGGCGTTTTCTGGACCGCCTCCCAACTGTTTGGCATCCGTTTTGTCGAACGTTTTGATATTCCGCTTTACCATCCCGATGTGCGGGTCTGGGAAATCTTTGATGCCAACGGCGAAGGCATGGCGCTGTTTTACGGCGATTATTTCTCGCGTGATAGCAAAAGCGGCGGCGCCTGGATGGACGTATTTGTCGAGCAATCGACGCTGCGTGGCCAGCGTCCGGTGATTTACAACGTTTGCAACTACCAGAAACCAAAAGCCGGCGGCTGCGCGCTGCTATCCTGGGATGACGTCATCACGCTGTTCCACGAGTTTGGCCATGCGCTGCACGGCCTGTTCGCTAACCAGCGTTATGCGAGCCTTTCAGGCACCAATACGCCGCGCGATTTCGTCGAATTTCCGTCGCAGATTTACGAACATTGGGCCCGCGAGCCGCAGGTCTTCGCCCATTATGCGAAGCACTACCAGACCGGCGAAGCCATGCCGGACGATCTGCGAGACAGCATGTTCCGCGCCTCAACGTTCAATAAGGGTTATGACATGAGCGAACTGCTGGCGGCGGCGCTGCTGGACATGCACTGGCACAGCGTCACCCCGCAGGGGCTGCCGCAGGATGTCGATGCTTTCGAACAGCAGTCTCTGCGCGAGGAGCAGATGGATCTGGCGGCGGTTCCGCCGCGCTATCGCAGCAGCTATTTCTCACATATTTTCGGCGGCGGTTATGCGGCGGGCTATTATGCCTATCTGTGGACGCAAATGCTTGCCGACGACGGTTATCAGTGGTTTGTCGAGCAGGGGGGATTAACCCGGGAAAACGGTCAACGTTTCCGCGAGGCGATCTTATCGCGCGGTAACAGCTGCGATCTCGAAGCGCTGTATCGCGACTGGCGCGGGCACGATCCGCTGATCGAGCCGATGTTGAAAAATCGCGGTTTGTAGATACTGTGCTACCCGCCGCCGGCAGGGTTTTTCCCGGCGGCGGCGCATTGCGCCTTGTTCGGGCAACCAAAACGCACGGCATGCTACTGTCACCAATGTACATTTTGCGACCATTCTCAACGCCCGGAGCAACAAATAAGAGTTGTTAAGATTCACAATTCCACTTTTTTCCTTCATCATTTGTCGGCCTTTACTACTAATAATGCGTACTTACAAAGTGCAATTTGTTTTTTTTATATTCCTGGCCGCTATGAACTATAAAAAAGTACTTACGATGATGTTTTTTCCTGCGGCGCTTGGGCGTGGCCAGGGACTTGTTCAATGACATTTTTGACCCCACTCGGGAGGAACACAGTGCACCCGTTAATTAAGGTCATGCTGGTGGGCGGCAAAGCAGATGGTCTGCTGGTCAGCGTCGCCGACACCGCGACGGAAGTTTCCGTCACGCCTGCGCAGTACGGCGCGCCATCCGGGCTTCCGCTGAACTACCGGGTGGTGTCGCAGGTTATTGATAATGAACGCCTGTTTTTCGGCGTGTTTAGTGATACACACCTGGATGCCGATAAGCTCGCCAGAGTCGCGCTGACGCGCGGGATGAAAAAATCGCTCAGTTGAGCGTCGGCACGCCTGAGGAATGGCATGATTAACCGTATTCGTATCAATAATTTCCGTTCAGTCAGAGCGATTGAACTGGAACTGGGGCCGCTGAATATTGTGTTTGGCCCTAACGGTTGCGGAAAATCGAATATCTACAAAGCAATCCATCTGTTAACCGCCTCGGCTAACGGCCAGTTCTCCAGCTATGTCAGCGAGGAGGGCGGGCTGGAGAACATCATGTGGTCAGGCAAGCAGGCGCCGACCGACCGCCACCCACGGCGTCTGCAAATCGCCTGCCTGACCGATGAATTTGAATATGAACTGCAGGTCGGGTTTCCGGAAAAACTGCCGTATCCGACGCAATTCATGCTCGATCCGATCGTTAAAGAAGAGAATATCTGGCTGTCGGGCTTTAACCGCCGGCCATCATCGCGTGTACTGCAGCGGAAAAACCAGGCGGCGTTCCTGGTCGATGTCAATGGTGAAAAAAGTACCTTCACCGATACCATTTACGAAAACGAGTCCATCTTCGGCCAGCTTGGCGAGCCGCATCGTTTTCCGGAAGTGTCGCGCGTGCGGGAGACCATGCGCCGTTGGCGTTTTTACCATGAGTTTGCCATCGGCAGGCTTTCACCGCTGCGCCAGCCGACGGTCGGCTACCGTTCGCCGGTGCTCGATAGCGATGGCGGCAATCTGGCGGCGGCATTTCAGACTATCGTCGAAATTGGCGCTGAGGAGTTGCTGCATGAAATCCTCGGCGAAGCGTTCCCCGACTGTACCTTTTTCTGTGAGAACGACAACTCGCGGTTCGTGATGAAGATGCGCCGGGAGGGGATTTATCGGCCTCTGCTGGCGGCGGAGATGTCTGACGGTACCCTGCGTTTTTTATGCCTGGCGGTTGCCTTACTCAGCCCACGACCACCGGCCTTTCTCGCCATTAATGAGCCGGAAAACAGCCTGCATCGTCAGATGTTCCCGGCGCTGGCGCGACTGATTGTCGAAGCATCACGCTATAGCCAGATCTGGCTCACCAGCCACTCGGCGGAACTGGCGCAATTGATCTCGGCGCGTGCGCAGAGCCGCATCTACGAATTGGAAAATAACGGTGGGCAAACGCAAATTAAAGCGGCGTTGCCGTCATCCCTGACGGAACGTTAATCTCTCAGGCCGCGTTGTTATACTCTGCCGTGGGCAGCAGCGTCTTACCGCCTTTTAAGGTAAATAGCGATACCAGGGTAAAGCTCAGGGTGATTGAGCCGAGGATCAGGTAAGCCTGGTGAAAACCCACGGTGTCGTACATCCGCCCGACCCAGGCCGAAAGCACTACGCCGGAAAGCTGTTTCGACAGGTTAAAGCCGATTAAAAATAGGGTGGCGGAAAGCTTAGGGTTAAATGCGGAAGAAATATATTTGAAGGTCCCGACCAGCAGGAACGGTAATTCAAACATGTGCAGCATTTTTAAAATGACCACTTCCACCGCCGAAGTCGCAAATGAAGATCCGAGAATGCGCATCGACATAATTATACCGGCGATCAGCAGGGCGTTTTTCGCGCCGATGCGGTTAATAATTGCCGGGGCGCAGAACATAATCATCGCGTTGAGTAATTCACCGCCGGTGGTGACAAAGCCAAAAACTTCGGTCCCGCGCTGCGGCGTGGCGAAAAAGCCTTTAAAAAAGTTTGCGAACTGCTGGTCAAAAACGTCATATACGCTGGCGACGCCCACAACATAAATAATAAATCCCCAGAAACGCGGCATTCGCAGCAGTTCGGCCGCCGTACGCAGAGAAAAGGCCTGGCGGTTGGCGCCGATGGCGTCAATAACCTGCGCGCTGCTGCTGGCTTCCGGGCGCGATAGCCATAACAACACGCCAAGCACCAGCGCAAAACCGGAGGCTATCCAGAAGGTTATATTAGGATCAATACCGAACAAGATGCCGGTAATTGACGCGCACAGGGCCCAGCCGACGCAGCCCGAGACGCGCACTTTGCCGTATTCAAAACGGTTGGCGCGGCTGACGCGTTCAATATAGGCCTCGACCGCGCCGGAACCGCTGGAAAATACCACGCCTAAATAAATGCCCCCCACCAGCGCGCCGGCGATAATGTTCATTTGCAGCAGCGGCGAGAAGACAAAAATAAAGAACGGGGCGAATAAAATAAGCAGTACGGTAATGGTCCACAGCAGATGTTTACGCAGCCCGAGCTTATCCGAAATCAGGCCAAACACCGGTTGGAAAATAATCGCGAATAGCGAAATGGAGGAGAAAACAATCCCTGTTTCGGTTTTCGTTAAATGGTTTACTTCCGCCAGCCATACCGGGAAAAAGGGAAAGTAAGCCGACATAATGAAATAGTAAAAGAAAAAGAACAGCATGAAATAGATAAAATTGTGCCGTTCGCGGGGCGTGAGTTCAGAGAGTTTCATATCTTATTATACCTGTGCGGTGGGGGCCGAGGCCCCCGTTATTATTGACAATGAAGCGTAACCTGATAGTGCCAGTGGGTTTCGAGCAGCAGCCACTGTGGCAGAACGCTTGGTGTCCAGGAATCATCGCCGCCAACGCCCATATGCTGGCCGTCGAGGGTGATCCAGACGCCTTTTTCCGGCGTCATGCGATGCCAGTGATCGGTCGTCATCAGCTGTTCCGTGCTGTACGGCTGCACCGAAAAGTGGAACTGGCCTGCGACGTGCCAGCATCCCCAGTCCAGCGCTTTGCAATCGCAGCGCAGACCGTTTTCGCTGGGGAAGATATAGGGCGTGCTCATTTCGCTTAGCGGCAATCGCCAGCGTGAAAAACAGGCGCTACTTTTGCGATCCGGATAGTTTTCGTGCGGCCCTAATCCCAACCAACTGACCTCAGCGTGTTGTTCGGCGACCTGGAAGCGCAGCCCGACGCGCGCCAGCGGCGGTAACGTGGCGGCACGTTCACCATCAACGGTGATCTGGAGCCCGCCGTCGGCGGTGAAGGTCATGCGCCAGTGGCTGGCAATGACCGTCTCCTCGCCGCGCAGATAGTGCCAGTGGCTATCAACGATCACCTCCCGTGCCAGCTGTTGCGCCTCGCATTTCACGCAGCGGGTCGTCAACGAATACAGACCGGCGCTCTTCCAGCGTTCGACCCAGGCGTTCGGATCGATACGTTCGACTTCGCTGACGCCGATATCATTGTCCAGCGGCGCACGGACAAACTGATCCTCCAGCGGGGTCAGCAGCTGCTGTTCTCCCGCGCAATACCATTCGCTTAAACGCCCGCTCTGGCGATCGATAACCCAGCGCTGGGATCCGACGCTAACCTCGTAGATCGCGGGTTTGATGGTCAGGACCGGCGCCGGGCCTTCGGCGGAGGTCTCAGCAAGCGCCAGCGGCGCGGTAAGCGCTAGCTGCTGCCAGGCGACGCGGTGACCGGGCTCAGACCATGACGTCGCCTGCGGCTGGATCACCTCGAGCAGCAGCCAGACATCGCGGGCGCCGCGCGGCAGGGCCAGGCTGTCGCTAAGAATCAATTCTGCCCGCCCTTGCGGCGGCAGCACCAGCGCTAAGTCGCCGCTGGCTATCGTTTCTCCGGCGCATTCTACCCGCCAGCGCAGCGTTTCGTTGTCGGTGGCGCGGAACAGGTATTCGCTGGTGATAGCAATGCACAGTGGATTTTGTTCCAGCAAGGCGAACTGGAAATACTGTTGCGCATGTTTGGCCTCGATAAGCGAAGGATGAGCGCGCCGGTCGGGGAATACCAGGCCATTCATGCAGAACTGCCGGTCGTTAGGCTTATCGCCGAAATCGCCGCCATAGGCCCAGCCGACGCTACCATCCGGGAATGTTTTTTCGATTGCCTGGTCGGCCCAATCCCAGATAAAACCGCCCTGCAGGCGAGGATAGTCACGGAAGGCTTGCCAGTAATCGGCGAAATTGCCAAGGCTATTGCCCATCGCGTGGGCATATTCGCAGAGGATTAGCGGGCGTTGTTCGCCAGGCATACCGATCCACTTTTTGATCGACCATTTGGGCACCGCCGGGAAGGGCTGGTCGCGCTCGACGCGGGCGTACATCGGGCAGATAATATCGGTGGCGCTGCTGTCGGCGCCGCCGCCTTCATACTGTACCGGACGCGAAGGATCGTTGTGCTTCAACCATTGGTACATGGCCTGATGGTTGTCGCCGCAGCCGGACTCATTACCCAGCGACCAGATAATGATCGAGGGATGGTTGCGGTTGCTCTGGACCATACGGGTGACGCGCGCGCTGTAAGCGGCAAGCCAGGCCGGATCGTCAGACAGCCGATTCATCGGCACCATGCCGTGAGTTTCGATATTGGCTTCGTCCACCACGTACAGGCCGTAGCGGTTGCATAGCTCGTACCAGCGCGGCGCGTTGGGGTAGTGCGAACAGCGCACGGCATTGAAATTGTTCTGCTTCATCAGCAGAATGTCCTGCACCATATCCTCTTCGTTGACCACCTGGCCGCGCTGATGATGATGTTCGTGGCGGTTGACGCCGCGGATCAATAGCGGCTTGCCGTTGAGCAACAGTAGCCCGTCGCGGATTTCTACCTGGCGAAAACCAATATCCCAGCCTTCCGCTTCAAGCAACGTCTCGCCGCGCCATAGCGATACCACCGCGCGGTAGCAATGAGGCTGCTCGGCGCTCCACAGTCGCGGGCGTTCGACGTCGAGATTGATGATTGCCCGCTCGCCGTAGCTGCCGCGTTCATCAATAATCGGCGTACCCAGCGGCTGGCGCTGGCTGGCAAGGCGCGTTTTGCCATCCCACAGCGCAACCTCCACTTCCAGCGCCGCCAGCGCTTCAGACGCGGCCTCGACGCTAAGTTTGACCTGCAATTGCGCATCGCGATAGCGCGCATCGAGCTGCGGGGTTAATTGCACATCGCTGAGGCGGGCCTGCGGTTTATGCAACAACCAGACTGAACGGAAGATACCGCTCATGCGCCACATATCCTGATCTTCAAGCCAACTGCCCGCGCTCCAGCGCATCACCATCACGCACAAGCGGTTGGCGCCTTGCTGCAGATACGGGCTTAAATCAAAGGCGGCGGGCAGGCGGCTATCCTGGGAGTAGCCAACCCATTCGCCGTTGCACCACAGATGAAAGGCGGAGTTGACGCCGTCAAAGATAATTTGCGTTTGCCCTTCGGCCCGCCACGCCTCATCGACGGTCAACTGCAGCGAATAGCAGCCGGTAGGATTGTCTTCGGGCACCCGCGGCGGCACGGTATCAATCGGATAGCGGACGTTGCTGTATATCGGCGCGTCATAACCCTCCATTTGCCAGTTTGAGGGCACCGGCGTCGGGCGACTGTCGGGCAGGTCATGCTGCAGCCAGCTGGCATCAACCTGAAACGGACTGCGGGCATAGGAAAATTGCCATTCGCCGTCCAGTTGACGACGGCGGTCAGAATGGCGGTTGTCGCGCGCCGCATCGGTATCGCGCCAGCTGGCAAAAGTGGGATGTGCGGGCAGGCGGTTGAGGTGGGTGATAGTCTGGTTCTGCCAGTCCTCGCGGGCCAGGACTTCGTGAAAAGCGGGGCCGCGAGCGGCGCCTGAATCATATCGTTGCATACGCATTCCTGACGGATAATGGTGATAAATGTTATTCGCTAAACAATCTCATCGGGTTATCGGGTATTTTTTGCAGGCCCGCAACGTTGGCGAAAATGAAACCCATTCACGATCACGAATCGCGGCGCAAATAGCAGATTTCTGTCGTAAGGAAGACATAAAATGTTAGCGTAAGACATTAAGCCATTTTCACTGACAGGAGTACGCGATGCAGCGCCGTTCAGCCACTTTAGAAGATGTCGCCCGCGAGGCGGGCGTTTCGCAGCAGACGGTTTCGCGGGTGGTGAATAACCCACAGATAGTGGCGCAGCGCACCCGTGAAAAGGTGCTGCGCGCGATGCAGACGCTTCACTATGTGCCTAACCGGTCAGCACAGCTATTGGCGGGCAAAGCGGCAGCGTCGATAGGGCTTATCACGGCGTCGTTGACCTTACACGCGCCGTCGCAAATTGCCGCGGCGGTGAAACGGTATGCCGGTGAGCAGGGGCTGGAGGTCGCCATCGCCATGCCGGCGCAAAGTGATTATCCGGCACTGCAGGCGCGGCTGGATGAGTTTCGCGCCCAGCATATTCGAGGCGCCATTATCAGCCTGCCGCTGGAGAGCAGCGTCGCCGAACGGCTGGCGGCGGAAAATACGGATATCGCCTGCCTGTTTCTCGATGTCTCGCCGGAAACGGATGTCTCCTGCGTGCGTTTTGATCATCGTGATGGCTGCGGCGCCTGCGTGCGTCACCTTTGGGAATTAGGGCATCGCGAGTTTGGCCTGTTGGCCGGGCCGGAAAGCTCGGTATCGGCGCGGATGCGCCTTGGCAGCTGGCGCGAGACGCTGCACCGGCTGGGGGTCAGTCAATCGATTACGGTGTTCGGCGACTGGAGCGCCGCCAGCGGCTGGCAAAAAACCTTTGAGTTGCTGCATAAAAACCCGAAATTAAGCGCGATCGTGGTCGCCAACGATCAGATGGCGCTCGGGGTGTTAAGCGCGCTGGCGCAGCTTAATCGGCGCGGCAGCCAGGCGATTTCGGTGACCGGCTATGACGATACGGCAGATAGCCTTTACTTTCAGCCGCCGCTTACCACCGTCGCCCAGGATTTTGATCTGTTAGGCCGCCGGGCGGTGGAATTACTGATGCAGCAGATGGCGGCGCCGACCGGTAGCCTGCGCGAACTGCTGCCGGCGCGGCTGGTGGTACGCCAGTCGACGTGGCCGCTCGCGGCGCAGGACAATACCGCGCCGCTGATCGCTGAACTCAAAGCGCTGGTAGAGAAGCTATGAGTACGTCTGCGGTTTAAGATTTATTGAACAAGGGCGTGCTAGCCTGCGAGTCAGACGTAGGAACTCACGACGCTTTTCTACGAAAACGCTAAATACAATCTACGATCTATCCATGCAAGCATTTATTCACCGCCAGTCACATGGCGGTTTTTTTTGCCCATTCCCCCGGTCTCGTCGCTTGTCGATTTTATTATCTTCTGCTGGTTGTTGATAATTTGCGCTGATGGCAGCGTAAATACGTTGTTTTTCATAGCGTGGGTCTCGGAGATTCCCAGGGCTGTATTTTTTAAGGCAGCATAAAATGCTGATAGCTATCGGGATGGAAAAAACGGCCAGGGCTAACCATACTGATGACATTGTGACAGGAAGTGGTGCTTTCAATGAACGATGATTTTCAGGCGATTAAGAACGAATTTGCGAAGTATGCCGATGCGGCGCAAGGGACCGCGGTGGCTTTTGCCATGTATGAAGATTTAGCCCGACGGCTGGCAACTTACTTCCACAACCTCGATCAGCTTAACAAACGACGTTTTCTGCTGAAGCTGGAAGAGGGGGAACGCGAAATTGGCACCCAGGGCAGCTATGACTGGTATGGGGCGCTGACGCGCTTTTCATCGGCTGCGCATTAATCCCGCCACCTGATTTTTTCGCTTTAGTGCAATGAGGCTTTATGAAATTCCCTGGCGTACCGGAAAATGAAGAAGAAAGACTGAAATCGCTATATCTGGCGGACCTGCTCGATACCCGTGATGATGAGCGTTTCGAACGCCTCACTCGGCTGGCTAAAAAAATTTTTCAGGTGCCGGTGGTACTTATCAGCCTGCTCGACCGGGAACGGCAGTGGCTGCTCGCCTGTCAGGGGCTGGGGATTCGCCAGACCCGGCGCGATATCTCTTTTTGCGCCCACGCCATCTTGCAGGACGGCGCCTTCATCGTTAACGATGCGGTCAATGACGATCGTTTTTATGATAACCCGCTGGTGACGGGCGAACCCTATATCCGCTTCTACGCGGGCTATCCTGTCCATCTGCCCGATGGCGCCGTGGCCGGTACGCTATGCCTGATTCATACCACGCCGCGCGAGTTTAACGATGAAGAGATCGCCGTCCTCAAGGATCTGGCGTATATCGTCGAGGATGAGTTCCAGGTGATTGGCATGGCGATGACCGACAGTCTGACCGGCATCGCTAACCGGCGCGGCTTTTACCGCATCGGCGATAAACGTTTCCGTACGCTTACCAGCAATGCAACGCCGTTTAGCCTGGTCTTTTTTGATCTCGATAAATTCAAACCCATTAACGATCTGTGGGGGCATGCGGAAGGTGACGAGGTGCTAAAAACCTTCGCGGCGTTTCTGGCGCAACATCTGCTGCCAGGCGAGGTTGTCGGCCGTTTAGGCGGCGATGAGTTCGCCGCCATCATTACCCGCAACGGGCGTGCCGACACATTCTTGCAAAAGCTGCGTGAGAGTGTCGATCATTACAACCAGACGTCAGGAAAACCCTATAACATTAATTACTCTTACGGCGAGCTACAGAGCGATGTCAGCCGTTATCCGACGCTCGGGGATATGCTAAAACAAAGCGATGAAGTGATGTATTCACGCAAGCGTAGAAAGACCTTATAAGCGGCAGTAAACAGGCGGTGGGGATGATGTGGCAGGCGTTCAAAGAAGTGACTTAAAACAGAACGCCCCCTGGTGCAACAGCAGCAGGGGGCGCTTACGGGTGGGGATTATCGTCGTTCATCAGTCATCCCATTTGTGGCTTAGATACGCGGCCAGAAAACCAAAGAACAGGATTGTTCCCAGTACGGCCATAAAAACATGCATGTTTCCCAGCATGGTCTACCTCCATCATATTTATGCGCTAATGTTGTCCTCATTGAACAGGGTTTACGGTTGTTGAATAGATAATATCCTGGTCAATCTAAACAAACGATTAACCAGAATGGCGTTAGGGTATATGAAATAAATTAACGCATCAGATGGCGCGTTCAAGCACAAATAAATACGCTTCGCGCGACCAGAACAGTGCGCTGCGGCGGCGTTCGACCGCCATGGTTTTGACTTCCCAGCCCTGCTGCGTGTACTCAGTGAGGAACCGGCTCATTTTATCGGGATCGGCTTTCGCTTCGCCAAAAAACATACTGCCCAGCAGCCCCTCTTTATAGATAACGACGCGACACTCTTTTTTCATCAGCTTAATCCTTGCAGGTGTAAATCAACGACGCGAATAATTGTCGCTGACCATCTTAATATTATCACTGACGGGGGGAAAACTTTTTTCGATATTGCAGCGGGCTCACGGCGAAATGCTGGCGAAAGTGATGACGTAGCGTACTGGCATTAGCGAAACCGCAGATTTCGGCGATTCTGTCGATGCTGAGGCGGCTGTCGGTGAGCTGCTGGCGGGCGCGAAGCAACCGCTCATCGAGCAGCCAGCGGGCCGGTGATTTGCCGGTCGCCTGTTGAAAACGGCGCAAGAAAGTGCGCGGGCTCATATCCATCCGTTGCGCCAGCGAGGCGAGGGTATGGCTCTCAGCGAGATGCTGATGCAGGTAATCAAACAGCTGGCCGAGGCGCTGGCTTTCACGCGCTGTAGCCACCGGGCGAATCACCTGCTGCGCCTGCCCACCGTCGCGGTGCGGCGACACCACCAGCCGCCGTGCGACGATATTCGCCGCTTCATGGCCGAAATCTTCGCGCACCAGATGCAGACAGAGATCGATGCCCGCGGCGCTGCCGGCGGAGGTCATCAGCCGCGCATCGCCAACGTACAGCACGTCTTCCACCACCTCAATCAACGGAAAACGCTGCTGCAGCCGGGCAGTATAACGCCAATGGGTGGTGGCCTGCCGCCCATTGAGCAATCCGGCGGCGGCGAGCACAAACACCCCGGAACAGATAGAAACGATTCTGCAGCCGCGCGCGTACGCAGCCGCCAGCGCCTGGCACAACGCTTGAGGAACATCGCTTTCTATACCACGCCAGCCGGGCACCACGATGGTGTCCGCTTCATCAAGCAGCGCCAGCCCGCCATCGCTGACGATACGGATACCGCCGGTGGCGCGAAGCTCGCCATCATCGACGGCGGCGACCGCGAACCGATACCAGCTTTCCCCCATTTCCGGGCGCGGGAGGCCAAAAATCTCCACCGCCACGCCGAATTCAAATGTACACAGGCCGTCATAGGCCAGAACGACGACTTTTGGTGGTGACAGTGTCACATTGCGGGTTGTCAGGATTTCAGCGTTTTCTGTCATCAATGGGGGCGGTGGTCCGGGTACGGTGGTGGTTAAAGTAGTGTTACCACAGACAAGGAGAATACGCCATGAGTGTTGTAAGCCAATTTACACCAGCCGCCCCGGTCGATGCCGCTGCCTGGTTTGCCCATAAATTGAGTTTCGAAACCGACTGCGCGGATGTCCATCACGCCATGCAGCACGGCGAACAGGACTTTGTGCTACTGCACGTGATTGGCAGTCATGATGTGTTTGCCCGTCGCCACCTGCCTGGCGCGCTGCATCTGCCGCATCGCGAGATCAATGCCGCGCGAATGGCGCAGTGGCCCTCGGAAACGCTGTTTGTTGTCTATTGCGCCGGGCCGCACTGCAACGGCGCGGATATTGCCGCCTTAAAGCTGGCGCAGCTTGGCAGACCGGTAAAAATGATGCTCGGCGGCCTGACCGGTTGGGCGGATGAGGGGTTCGCATTTAGCCTCAGCGAAGCCAGCAACATGAAATAAATTCAACAGCCATGAATTTTTCTCGTTTGCCGATGCTCTCTCCGCATGACAGTATCTGGACATATAGACATCCAGAAGTCTAAAAATTCAAATAATGAATTATCACGGCGGGCAACTACCTGCCTGCCGTTAAGGAGAGAACATGCAACGTCACCAGGCCCCGTTCCGTGCAGATATTGTCGGCAGTTTTTTACGTCCTGACGCTATTAAGCAGGCGCGCCTGCAGCTGGCGCAAGGCAATATTGATGCCGGCCATCTGCGTGAAATTGAGAATGAAGCCATCCGCCAACTGGTTCAGCAGCAGTGCGATTGCGGCCTGCACGTGGTGACCGACGGTGAGTTCCGGCGCGCGTGGTGGCACTTCGACTTCTTCGACGGTCTGGAAGGCGTGGAACGTTACGATTCAGAGAAAGGTATTCAGTTCAACGGCGTACAGACCAAAGCGCACGGCGTGCGCGTGACCGGTAAACTGGGCTTCGGCAACCATCCAATGCTGGAAGATTTCCGCTTTTTGAAAAGCGTCAGCGGCAATGCGCAGCCGAAAATGACCATCCCCAGCCCCAGCGTGCTGCACTTCCGCGGCGGGCGAAAAGATATCGATAGCACGGTATACCCGGACCTGGCCGAATACTTTGACGATTTAGCAACCACCTGGCGTGACGCGATCCGCGCTTTCTATGACGCTGGCTGCCGTTATCTGCAACTCGATGACACCGTCTGGGCCTATTTATGTTCAGACGAACAACGCCAGCAGGTACGCGAACGTGGTGACGATCCGGACGAACTGGCGCGTACCTATGCCCGGGTGCTGAATAAAGCGCTGGAAGGGAAACCGCAGGATCTGACCGTTGGTCTGCACGTCTGTCGCGGTAACTTCCGTTCGACCTGGATTTCAGAGGGCGGCTACGAGCCCGTGGCGGAAATTCTCTTCGGCGGCGTCAACATCGATGCGTTCTTCCTCGAATATGATAATGACCGTTCCGGTGATTTTGCCCCGCTGCGCTTTATCCGACCAGGCCATCAGCAGGTGGTACTGGGGCTGATTACCACCAAGAATGGCGAACTGGAAAACCCGGAAGGCGTGAAGGCGCGCCTGCAGGAGGCGGCGCAGTATGTGCCGCTGGAGCAGATTTGCCTGAGCCCGCAGTGCGGCTTTGCCTCCACCGAAGAGGGCAATTCGTTAAGCGAAGCCCAGCAGTGGGATAAAGTGCGGCTGGTCACAGGGATCGCCGCCCAGGTCTGGTAAGGAGATAGCCCGCATTAAGCGGGCTTTTTCTATTTGCGCAGCAGGCGCTGTAGGCGTGCCTGTCGCCAGTGGCGGATCCACCCGGCAAAGACAAACAGACGTAATCCCCGTAGTAGCAATAATGCACCCCAGACGATCGCCACCCACACTGACCAGTAGACATCCGGTTGGGTGAAATGATTAATCACCAGCAACAAAACGCAAACCGTGACCGCCACGCTTAGCGAGCGGAAAAAACGGCTCTCCTGATGCAGACGGCTTTTCGCTTCTTCGATCCGTAAATCGAGCGACGCTTCGTGACCGACAGGCGCATCGTCGCTGAGTTCGGCCACATTTATCTCAAACACTGCCGCCAGAGCGCTCAGGGTTTCTAACCCCGGGCGATCGCCGTTTTCGATCCTCTGGATAGTGCGAACGCTGACGCCAGCCAGTTCGGCAAGCTGTTCCTGGGACCAGGCGCGCTGCAGACGTAATTGTTTGACTCGGGTACTGCTGTTCATGATGTTAATCTCCGGATGGGAACCTGAGACCAGTGTGGTTTTTTAGCCTGCCGGGCGCCACGACAGGCACCCGACAGACAGACGACAGCAACCCGACAGCCGCATGACGCGCGGTTTACGCCTGTACGGTTTGCCACGGACGCACGTTCATGCCGCGGAAAATCATCAGCCAGGCGGCGACTATCGCCAGCATTAAAATGAAGAATAGCGACCAGTGCGGCAGATGGGTGAGGATTATCCCGGTTAGCATCGGATTGAACGCCGCGCCTAACCAGCCTAACGACTGGGCGGAAAAGTAGCTGGCTTTCATACCGGGTGGGGCAATCTGATCGATCAGCATATATTCGCCCGGCGCATAAATAATTTCGCCAAGGGTAAAGATGGCGGCGGAAATGCCCCACATCAGCAGATTATTACCGGAGAGGATAAACCCGCCGAGACCCAACACATAGCACAGGGTGCCGAAGGTCATTAGCGGGCGGATGTTTCGCGCCGAAAGCCGTCGCCCGACGGCATATTGCAACGCGACGACCACCGCGGCGTTGACCGGCAGCACTACCGCGACCACTTTTTCCGCGAAGTCGCTGGTGCCTGCGGCCAGCACATACTGCGAAATGCAGGAGGCGAAAGAGCCGCCGACAAATGACGCCAGCAAGCCGGAAAAGGTAAACCACAGCAAGGCGCGGTCGCGCAAAAGCACCGACGGCGTCCACTGCGGCGTGATGCCTTCCGCACTGGCGGCAGAGGTGCGCTCGACGAAGAGCTGAATAAACACCAGCGGGAAGGCGGCGCACAGCGCAGCCAGCCAGAAAGGCAGGTTAATACTCTGCATTACCAGCAGGGTGCCGATTGGCGGCCCAACGGTCCAGCCGATATTGAGGAAGGTATAGTTGAGCGAAAAGATGCGCGCTTTTTTCTCCGGCGTCAGCACGTCGGCAAACCAGGCTTTCAGTACCGTGGAGAAAACCGAATAGGCGCAGTTGATCAATGAGAAAAAGAACACCACCAGCGCCACGCTATTGACCGCGGGGATGGCGATAAAGCCCACGATAAACGCCACGATGGCGATCAGCATATAGCGTTTTTTGTCGAACTTATCGGCAAGAATACCGAAGCCCATGCTGAAGATAACGCCGACGACCAGCGCGACGGAGAGCGCATAGCCAATGACATCGACTTCCAGCTGGAACCGACGGGTGAGATAAATCGTCATAAAAGGAAGCGTTGCGCCGCGGCCGATGGTTAACAGCAACGACGACGCCAACAGCGCTACCGTTGAGCGCCTGATGGTGGTTGTCATTTTTTCCTTGCCCGATGAAGTGTTTTATTTTTGTTGTGCCCGATCACAAATAGCATGCTAACTGAGCCTTGTATAGCGGGCTCCGTGTCGGAAAGTGCCTTCAGCACCTGCTAAAAATAATGATCTGTTCGAGCGGCGGGAATTTGGTTACTTTGACGGTGGTCATCGTTGACCAGGAAGACAGGGGCTTCGTATGACGCGCAGAGATGGACTGCTGGCAATGCTGGTAGTGGTGGTGTGGGGGCTTAATTTTGTGGTGATTAAGCTCGGGTTACACAATATGCCGCCGCTGATGCTGGCGGGGTTACGTTTTTGTTGGTGGCGTTTCCGGCGCTGCTGTTCGTTGCGCGGCCCAAAATACCTCTGCGTCTGCTGCTGGGCTACGGCCTGACCATCAGTTTCGGCCAGTTCGCCTTTTTATTCTGCGCGATTAACCTTGGTATGCCGGCCGGGCTGGCTTCTCTGGTGCTGCAGGCGCAGGCCTTTTTCACAATCGTGCTGGGCGCTTTTGTCTTTGGCGAGCGGTTACAGGGAAAGCAGGTTGCCGGTATCGCGCTGGCGATTTTTGGCGTCCTGGTACTGGTTGAGGCCAGCCTTGGTGGCCAGCACGTGCCGCTGGTCGGTTTTATGCTGACTCTGGCGGCGGCGTTTAGCTGGGCCTGCGGTAACATTTTCAACAAGAAGATTATGTCTCAGCAGCACAAGCCGCCGATTATGTCGCTGGTGGTGTGGAGCGCGTTGATTCCGGTTTTACCGTTTATGCTGGCGTCGTGTATTGTTGATGGGCCGCAGGCGATGGCGGCAAGCCTGGTGAATATCGACGCCACGACCGTGCTATCGCTCATGTATCTGGCGTTTGTCGCCACTATTGTTGGTTACGGTATCTGGGGAGCGCTGCTGGGACGTTATGAAACCTGGCGGGTGGCGCCGTTGTCGCTGTTGGTGCCGGTGGTCGGGATGGCCAGCGCGGCTCTGCTACTCGGTGAACGGCTCAATGGCCTGCAGCTGTTGGGGGCGGCGCTGATTATGGGCGGGCTCTACATTAACGTGTTTGGTCTGCGGATGGTGCGCCCGGGCGCGGCGCGGGATAAAAAAGCCCCGCGTTAGCGGGGCCCAGGAGATATCAGAACAAGTGGAGCATTAGTTGTAATACGGTACGCCCAGCTCATCCGATTTATCATTGCCGGCAGCCATGTGATTAAAATCAAACGGCGAGTCGTTATGTTCCGAAGGAATAATCATCGCATCCCGGTTATTGTGGCGAACCGGAGTGGTGGTTTGCTCCGCGTAACTCTGGCCTGCAGCCAGCGCCATTAGCACGATGGCGGCGGTAGCGAATAATTTCATGATTTCCTCGATACGTCTTTATGCAGGCGATTAACAACAATAATTATTTAGTGGCATCAGGTAGCGGGATTCTCCCGGAACGTTGGTGATGCGATATTTGTGCGGCGGAACATCGAAGTAGTTTTTAAACGTTCGCGTCAGCGTCTGTTGCGATTCAAAACCGTAACGTTCAGCCAGATACAAAATTGGCTCGTTGCTCTGCTTGAGTTTTTGCGCAATCTCCGTCAGCTTACGACTGCGGATGTACTGGCCCAGCGAGTGGCCGGTCTCTTTCTTGAACATTCTTTGCAGGTGCCATTTGGAGTAACCTGAGCGCTCCGAAACTTTCTCCAGCGACAATGGAGATTCCAGGTTCTCTTCGATCCACGACAAAATACTATGGATAGTGATGGCGTCGTTATTGCGTCTGGACATCATCTTACCTCTTCTTATTACGGCAGGACTTTCTTGAGCAGTTGCTCAAGCATGACCACTTCGTCTGCCGTTAGATTTTTTGTTAGTTCCTGGTGCAATTTTTGACCCACAACCTGATGACAGTGCTCACAAAGGGCTGCGCCTTCTGGAGTCAGTTGCACCAGAATGCCGCGCTTGTCATTGGGGTTGGGCAACCGTTCTATCCAGCCTTTGCAGACGAGTCTGTCGAGCATGCGCGTCATTGCGCCTGGATCGACCGACAGAACGGTCTTCAGCTCAACGGGTGTCGTACATACCTCGCAGCGAATGGAACAGAGCACCCGAAATTGGGTAGCGGTGATATCCATGGGTGAAAGGTAGTCGTTGAGCAGTCGATCTTTTTTCTGGTTAACCATCTGGATCAATCGGCCGAGAGGGATCATCTCGTTGAACAGATTGTTGGTGTTTTCCATGATAGTTGCCCAGGCAATTATTTAGTTGCGATGGATATTATTGCCGTGGCAATCATAAGTCAACATTATGAATTCGCCGATGCCACGATTTGCTAAAGAACGATAATTTGATGGTGGTCACTTTTTTCCATTTTACTAACGCTTGTTATTTTTTATAAGCGTGATTTTTTCATGGGGTGTGGCATCTGCGCTGCTGCTGTCGATATACTCACGGGGTGAAACTGTACTGAAAAAATGATACTTAACGGGATGTTGACTCACTATGCTGGAACTCTTTAAAGCAATAGGGATCGGTCTGGCGGTGATTTTACCGCTGGCGAACCCGCTCACCACCGTGGCGCTGTTCCTCGGCCTGGCGGGCAATATGAACAACGCCGAGCGTAACCGGCAATCGTTGATGGCATCGGTGTATGTCTTCGCGATCCTGATGGTGGCGTGGTATGCCGGCCAGGTGGTCATGAATACCTTCGGTATTTCCATTCCCGGTCTGCGTATCGCCGGCGGGCTGATCGTGGCTTTTATCGGTTTTCGTATGCTGTTTCCGCAGCAGAAAGCCCATGATTCGATGGAAGCGAAGATCAAATCGGAAGAACTGCAGGATGAACCCACGGCGAATATCGCCTTCGTGCCGTTGGCGATGCCTAGCACCGCCGGGCCGGGCACCATTGCGATGATTATCAGCTCCGCCTCGACGGTGAAGCACGGCGTCGATTTCCCTGATTGGGTAGTATTGGCGGCGCCGCCGATTATCTTCGCGCTGGTGGGGATCATTCTGTGGGGCTGCCTGCGAAGTTCCGGGGCAATCATGCGGCTGGTGGGGAAAGGCGGCATAGAAGCGATTTCCCGCCTGATGGGTTTCCTGCTGGTCTGTATGGGGGTTCAGTTCATCATTAACGGCGTGCTGGAGATTATCACCAACTATCACGCCTGATCGCGATAACTTTCTGAAAGGCCCGGCGACGTGTCTGTTTCGGGCCTTTTGGGGATAGGATGTCGGCGCCGCGGGCGGCATTGACCGCCCGCGGCGTTATCATGAGTGATGCGCTTGCTGTTCATCAAGCGGCGTTGGCCAGCGGCGAAAAATCATCACTGCCCAGACCAGCGCCACCAGCGCCGGCACTGCGCCAACGTAGCCTATCGCCGACATCGACAGCTGCGTACTCACCTGGCTGCCGACCAGCGCGCCGGCGCCTATACCAATATTGAAAATACCCGAAAATAGCGACATCGCGACATCGGTAGCATCCGAAGCCAGCGCCAGCACTTTCACCTGCATGCCGAGGCCGATGACCATTATCGCGATCCCCCAAAACACGCTGAGCAGCATCAGCTGGTTGGCGTTCCGTGAGGCGGGTAGCAGCAACAGCAGGCATATTAGCAACAGGCCGATAGCGGTGGTAATCAGCGCGGAAGCATGTTGATTGCCCAGCTTGCCGAAGATAATACTGCCGATAATACCTGCGCCGCCGAGCACTAACAGCAGTAGGGTGGCGAAGTTACCGCTAAGGCCAGCGACGGTTTGAACGAAGGGTTCAATATAGCTGTATGCCGTGTAGTGCGCGGTCACCACGATAACCGTCAGCAGATAAATGCCGAGCAGCGCCGGGCGGCGGAACAGTTCCGGCAGGCTCTTCAGCGAACCGGAATGTTCGCTTGGCAGCGCCGGCAATAGTTTCGCCAGGCACACCAGCGTCGCTAAAGCGCCAAGACCAATGGCCAGGAAGGTGGTGCGCCAGCCGAAATATTGCCCGACGATACGGCCAATAGGGATGCCGAACACCATGGCCAGCGCGGTACCGGTGGCGATAAGACTTAGCGCCTGTGCGCGCTTGCCGGGAGGGGCCATACGAATAGCCAGCGCGGAGGTGATCGACCAGAACACCGCATGGGCGAACGCAATGCCAATTCGACTCACCACCAGCACCGTGAAGTTCCACGCGAAAAATGACAATACGTGGCTGGCGATAAATAAGACGAACAGGCCAATGAGCAGGCGACGGCGCTCCATCTGGCTGGTCAGCAGCATGAATGGCAGCGACATCAATGCCACTACCCAGGCATAAATGGTCAGCATGATCCCGACCTGGGCCGTTTCCATGCCGAAGCTGTCGGCGATATCAGACAGCAAACCGACCGGCGCAAATTCCGTGGTATTAAAGATAAAGGCGGCAATTGCCAGCGTGACGACCCGCAGCCACGCGACTCTGCGTGAGACCGTATTTGTAAGCATAAATTCCGGGCTGGTAGTAATGAGAAGAAGAGAAGGCGATCTTAAAACGAATGCTGCTGAAAATACAATCACTTTGTGATCTGTGTCTCATTTTATGCTGACACCTGTGCCTGCTAACAACTTAATTTTTCAGCTAATAGTGTGCACCCGCGCTTTCTGTGTCATGTTGATAGACGATAAAAAAGGGGAGCACGATGAAAGAAATTAGTTTTTACCTGGTCGATGCCTTCAGCGATCGCAATTTTGGCGGCAACGCGGCGGCGGTGTGTCCGCTCAGCGAATGGCTGCCTGATGAAACGCTTTTAAAAATGGCGCAGCAGCATAATCAATCCGAAACGGCGTTTTTTGTTCGTACCGACAGCGGCTATGAGCTGCGCTGGTTCACTACCCTTGATGAGATTAATCTCTGCGGTCACGCCACCCTCGCAGCATCGCACGTGATTTTTGAATATCTCGATCACCCTTCGGCAACCATCGTATTCAGCACCCGTTTTGTCGGTGAACTGCGGGTGACGCGCAGCGGCGATTGGCTGACGCTGGATTTCCCGGCCTGGCAAACGACGCCGGTGCGCGACGTGCCGCCGGCACTGTTCGCCGGGTTGGGTATCGATGATGCGCTGGAGGTGCGGGAAGGGCGTGATTACCTGGTGGTGCTACGCGACCGGGCGCAGGTTGAAGCGGTACGACCGAATATGGCGCTGCTGGAGACGCTGGATAAGCGGATTTGCATCAGCGCCGCCGACGAGGAGTACGATTTTGTCAGCCGCTTTTTCTGTCCCGGTGATGGGGTGCCGGAGGATCCGGTAACCGGTTCAACCCACAGTATGCTGATCCCCTACTGGGGAGCGAAGCTCAATAAAACCGACCTGCTGGCGCGCCAGGTGTCGGCGCGCAGCGGCGAGCTGCGCTGCCAGTGGCGCGATGACCGCGTATTGATTAGCGGCCAGGCGACCACCTATCTGCGCGGCACGGTCTATTTGCGCGAAAGTTAACGTTAGTTTCCCCGGCTGACGCAGCGCTTAGCCGGGCAATCCTAACTAAGCGAGGCGCCGCCGCACATTACCAGCTCTTGTCCGGTCATGGCCGCGGCCTCTTCGCTAAGAAGCCAGCTCACCAGCGACACCACTTCCTGTGGCTTAATCAATCTACCGAGCGGCGGCGTCTTCGGCGGCGAACTCTCCCGCCCTGGCTGGCGCAGCATTGGCGTATCGGTGGCGCCGGGGGCGACCACGTTAACGGTAATGCCCGCCGCGGCAAGTTCCGCCGCCCAGCTTCTCGCCAGCGCCGCTTTGGTTGCCGTATACTGAGAACGGCCTGCCGCTCCGCGAGAGGTTCGGCTACCCAAAAGGATAATCCGACCGCCGCGGCTCATAACGGGCGCAAAGCGGTTGGCTAAGGTCTGCGCTGCATCCACATGCAGACGCCATAACGTCTCGCCACGCAGTGTGTCAAGTTCTCCTAGCGGCGCCGCCGCCATCATACCGGCGGCATGGATAATCGCCTGCGGCGTCGGTACCGACGACAGAGCATCAACCAGCTCCTGGCGGTCGCTCAAATCGACTGCCAGATGCCTGAAGCCTTCATGAGCGAATGGCGGCGCGGAGCGGCTTAGCCCGAGCACCTGCCAGCCCTCCGCCAGCAGTTGCCCCACAATCGCCGCGCCGATCCCCGAACTGGCGCCTGTGACCAGTGCCTGCTTCATGGCGCCTCCAGCATGCTGCGCGGTACTTTAAACACCGCTTTCCTCACCGGGGCGGGTGTTGCAAAGGCGCATAGCGCCTGGTGTGGTTCGCCGGGCAGAAAGACCGCGAAGTCGCCGGCATGCAAATGCAGCGTGACGCTTTGCGGCGTCTGCTGGCTGATAAAGAGATCTGGTTTGCGTTGTTCATCGTCGGGTTGGCCGCTGTACAGCGTACCGGCATGAATAGTCTCCTTTCCGCTTAAAATGACCTGAATATCGGCCCACTGGTGGTGGTATTCGGTATGTCGCTGTTCTGCCGCCTGGGTTTGCGCGGTGCCGATGGTGCAGTACCAGTCGCTATCAGCAGGCTGAAAGCGACCATCTTCACGGGCTGTCAGGGCGGCAAGAGAACATTCAGGACGGCTGAGGATTTGCCGTAACGCCAGTGGCAACCCCGCCTGAGGCAGGGCGTTCAGATTACCGATGATCATGCGATTTCTCCTTTCACCCACTGCGGCGATACGCGGATATACTTGATGGCCTGTCGGTACCAGGTATAGGCAATGTGTAAATTACCGTCTTCACCCTGTTTAATACTGGGGTAGGAGAATTCGCGGTTCAGTTTTTGTTCGGAATTGTTGGTCATACAGTAGCCGTCACCCTCATCAAGGTTGCGCATCCATGGCCAGCTTTTACCGCCGTCAGCGGAAATCGCCACGGTCATTGGCGCACGCGGTGCGCCCCAGAAGGCGGTTTTGCCAGTGCGTTCAGGCTCTTTACGACCGTCATCATCTTCTATTTCATCGTATAACGATGCCCGACGCTCGCTGGCGCCTGCTGCGCTCATGTTATTGAACACCAGTGCCAGATCGCCGTTGCTCAGCGTGGTAACCTGAATGGACGAGTTATTGTTTGGCAGCGTGGTGGGGATCGGCGCTGACCAGCTTTCGCCAAAATCTGTCGACCGGCTGTACCAGATATGATCGGCCCAGCGGCTGCGGAAGAAGGCGACCAGCGAGCCATCGGCCAGCGGGGTGATATTCATATGCACGCAGCCGAGGCTCTGCGGTACCGCCACGTCGCGCCAGCTCTTGCCGCCATCGGCTGAGATTTTTACCGCGCTCACATCATCGTTACCGACCCATTTCTCCCCCGGCCGGGTACGACAATAGAAAACCGGCAGCAACCAGTTACCGTTGGGCATCACGCTGATGGGTTGCCGAATAAAGGTGCCGGGTTCATCGAGCAGGGTGGCTATTGCTCCCCAGTGTTTTCCGCCATCGCGCGACTGGCGATAACGCACAATAGCGGTGTCCTGATTGCCGGCGTGCTGCGCGGTCCATAATAGCCACAGCACGCCATCTGGAGCCTGAAACAGCACCGGGTTTTGTTCCGAACGCTGCGGATCGTCGGATAACTTTACTGCTTCGCTCCACGTTGTGGCGCCCGGCGCTAAACGCGCCCCCCAGACTGAAATATCCGCTTTTCCTTCCTGCGAACCCCCGAACCATACGCACAGCAGCGTGCCATCGGGCAGCGGCAAAAGATTGGCGGCATGGTTTTGCGGGCAGCCGGAGGGCAACATTGCCCATGCCAGATGAGGATCCTGTTGGTGTTGGCGAATTACGCCGTCAAAAGTTGGGGTGGTGGTCATTTTTACACTCCACGTTGTTCAATGGGGGCCGGGGATGATTGTTGCGCTTTATTGGGGATCAGGCGGTCGATAACCATAATCAGGGCCGGGGTGATCAGCGCGATGTACATGTTATTGATGCCGAACGGATCGCCGAGCAAATACCACGCCGAAGTCACCACGCAGGCGCCGATAAGGCCAGCGTTCGCGCCGCGGGCGCTCTTAAAGAACGGCGCATAGAAGGCGATGACCGCGACGACGGTGATAGAGAGCCTGATGGCGCGGGTAAAGAAGGAGAGCTTCAGCACTTCCGGGACCAGCAGCACAAAAATAAGCGGCAGAAAACCGATGATCAGCGAGGCCCAACGGGTGGCTTTAAACTCCTGCTCCGGCGTTGGATTGCGCCACGGCACGTAAAAATCTTTTACCACCAGCGAGGCAATCGCCAGGGCAACGGTACTGACGCTAACGAAAATTGAAGCAACAAGTGACGTTGTCACTAACCCGGCAAGCCACGGGTTCATATCTTGCAGAAACACCGGCAGGGCGTACAGGCTGTTGATTTCCGGGTGTAAAAACTTCGCCGCCACGCCGATAATGGCGATCGCGAAGGCGATAGGCAGGCAGAAGAAAAAGGCAATCCAGGTAGAGCGTTTCGCCGATTTTACGTTTTTGGTCGAACTGATCGCCTGAATGACAAACTGGGTACAGAAGATGGAGCCGATGGTGCCGATAAGCCAGGCGCAGATCGTGCCGGCGCCAAAATTACCATCCCAGGTCCAGTAGTAATCTGGCATTTTCTCGATCATTGGCGTAAAACCGCCGGTTTTTGCCAACGCGAAACCCATAATAATAAGCAGGCCGGCATATTTTAAAGCGCTGTGCAGCATGGTGACCCAGGCCACGCCTTTCATACCGCCAAAGGCAAAATAGAAAGTACTGACGATGGCGGTAATAAACGCCGCGAGGGGTAAATTGATTTTTAATACCGTGGAAATTGCCGCCGCGCCGCTGACGTAGTTACCGACGTTCACCAGCAACAGGGCGTAAATCATAATAATGGAAATAATATTCTTGGTGCTGGTGCCGTATTTCTCGGCAATCGCCCCGGAAATAGTAATTTTGCCAGTGTTATAGATGCGCTTAACCAGTATCAGGCCAAATAGTGGAAAGCCAATGGCGGCGCCCAACACCGACCAGGAGGCGGCAATCCCGCTCTCAAAGGCGGCCTGTGCGGTTCCGATAGTGGACTTGGCGCCGATATATTCCGACATCAGTAGGATACCGACAATAAAGGCTGGCATCGCGCGCGAGCCCTCCATAAAATCCCCGGAGTTTTTACTTCTAATACGGAACGTCAGCCAGGTGGTAAATAAGATATAGGCGATGACAATGCCAACAATAATAAAGGTATCTTCAGTGGTAAAATGATTCATCTTAGCCTCTCTTTGGGCGTACGAATCCTGGGCACGCAGGTGCCCGGTCTATTTTGTTGAAGAAGCGCAGGCTTAATTAAGATACTGCGCGATGATTCCACGTATTTGCTGCAGTTGAGATGCGCTAAACTGCACCGCGTAGCGGCTATCGCCGACCTCATGGCCCATCAGCTGCAATGCTTTTTTCACCGCGGCGGGGGAAAAGGCGACTTTGTAGAGATCGGTACGCAGGCCGGTGACGTTTTCCTGCGCCAGCCTGGAGGCTTCAATATCGCCTGCCTGGAAGGTTGACCAAATCGCGTTAATCTCTCGTGGCGCAACGTTAGCCAACCCGGAAATGCACGCTGAACAACCGTCAACGAAACCCTGATGAATCAGCGAATCCGGCCCGTTCAGGACATTAAAACCGTCGATATCCTTCACCGCATCAAGAAAGCCCTTAAGACTCTCATAACTACCGGCGCTATCTTTGATGCCAATGATGTTGCCATGCGCAGCCAGCTGACGTGCGGTTTGCGGTTCAATGGTGTTACCGGTGCGCGCCGGGATGTTATACAGAAATACCGGTACGCTCAGCGCATCAGCGATCGCCGTGTAGTGGCTTACCAGCTCATCTTGTTTTAGCGGCACGAACCACGGGGTGATGACGGACACCGCGTCGACGCCTGACTTTGCTATCTGCTGGCCAAGACGAATGGTTTCCCGCGTCGACACTTCGCCAATATGCGCCACCACCGGCGCGCGTCCGGCAACCGCCTCGACGCAGGTTTCGGCAACAGCTATTTTTTCCGCTTCATTGAGGACGAAAAACTCGCCGTTGGTTCCGCCGCAAAAAATGCCATTACCGGCGGCCAGCTGTCGTTCTACCTGTTGGCGCAGCGCCGTCAAATTAAGTTCACCGCTGGCGGTAAAGGGGGTAACAATGGCGGTTAACACGCCGCGAATGGAATGATGCATTTATTTCTCTTCTCCCTGATGAGATGACTGTGGAAACAGCGTCTGGTAAATCGCCTGGACTTCGTCCTGGTTCACGCTGCATGGGGCATTATTCATTAATCGTTTTACTTCCAGCGCCGCGGCGCTTAGCGTTTCAATACTCTCTGGTGGTACACCCAGCGCGGCGAGGTTGTCCGGCAGCGCCAGGCGTTTCACCAGTTGCGCCAGCCAGCGGACCAGCGCATGAGATTTCTCTTCGTTATTCAAGGTCAGATCGGCGTCCGGGATCAGATCCCAGACCTGAGCGAATTTATCCACCGCGTGCGGGCGTACGACCTGCATACAGGGGGCCAGCAGAATGGCGTTCGCGACGCCGTGCGGCAGATGCCAGGTGCCGCCAAGCGGGTAGGAGAGCGCGTGCACCAGATGCGTGCCGGCATGATTGATAGCCACGCCGCCATAGTACGAGGCCCACAGCATCTCCAGTTTCGCCGTAAGATCCTGCGGGTGGGTCACGGAACGCTCAATATGCCGCACCAGCTTATGCAGGCCGATTAAGGCGGCGTTATCGCTCACCGGGTTAGCGACGGTTGAAGTAAAGCACTCCAGTAGATGACACAGCGCATCGATGCCGGTGGAGGCGGCAATGGCCGCAGGCATGCTGGTGGTCAGTTCCGGCAACAGAGCCACGAAATCCGGCAGCAGTACCGGGGAGATAATCCCCACTTTGGTATTACGTTCGGGAATAGCCAGGATGGCGTTTGGTGTCGCTTCCGAGCCGGTGCCTGCGGTGGCGGGTATCAGCAGCGATGCCAGACGCAGGCGCGGTTTCTCGCTGTCGATCAGCGCGTTGAGCGCAGGGGAGGCGGGATGAAGTAATACCGAGAGCAGTTTCGCCACGTCGAGGACGCTGCCGCCGCCGATACCGACGACCATCTCCGGTTGCGCTCCCGCAAGTTGGGCAACAATTTGCGCCACGTCATGTTGGCTGGGCTCTGCCGGTACGGAATCCACGATCCTCACATCAACGTTATTCTCGCCCAGCAGATGTTGGATCTGTTTGGTCGCTGCCAACTTACCAACGTTCGCATCGGTGACCAGTAAAATGCGCTTTTTACCTGCCAGCACTGGCTTCAGGGCTGATATGGCGCCCGCGCCGCTGATAATCGTGCTGTTAATCGTCGCCACGTCTCACTCCTCTATTGTTATGATTGAATTCAATCAGAATGCTTAGTGTTCACTCATTTTAATGAGCAAAAGTTATAATTTATACGGACGTTTAATAACTTGAGCTTGCTCACATTTAATCAAATATGATTGAATATAATCATTAACGATTCAAATAAGCGATGAAGGAAAGAGAATGAGCTGCGGCGATAACCCTGTTCTGGTGCTGGCAGATGACTTTACCGGGGCCAATGATGCTGGTGTCAGTCTGGCGGAAGCGGGCCTGGCGGTTGAGGTGGCCTTTAACGCCGGCCATCAGTCCACCACCCGGGCGTTGGTCCTCAATAGCGATAGTCGGGCGCTTTCCAGGGCGCAGGCTGCAGAGAAAGTGAACGCAGTACTCCGTGATGCGGCAAATTTCGCCGCCGTCTGGCAGGTGAAGAAAATCGACTCCACCCTGCGCGGCAATCCCGGCGCGGAACTGGAGGCGATGATGCGTGCGCGGAGCTGCTCTGTCGCGGTTGTCGCGCCTGCCTTTCCGGATGCAGGGCGTATAACCCGCGGGGGGCGCTGCTATGTCCACGGCGTAGCGCTTAATGAAACAGAATTCGCCAGCGACCCCAAAACCCCGGTCACTAGCGCCGATATTGGGCAATTGCTCGCCATGCAGAGCCAACTGCCGTGCCGTTCGCTTGACGTGCGACAGCTGGCAGCCGCCCTTGCGGAAGAGAGCGACCAACCACGAGTGTTGATTATAGATGCCGAAGAAGACGAGCAGCTGGATGAGGTT
Source organism: Klebsiella aerogenes KCTC 2190 (assembly GCF_000215745.1). GTDB lineage: Bacteria > Pseudomonadota > Gammaproteobacteria > Enterobacterales > Enterobacteriaceae > Klebsiella > Klebsiella aerogenes. The sequence goes on from NC_015663.1 coordinate 4,004,800, forward strand.
ATCGCCGCGGTAGCCAGTCGCGCGCGGCAAACGCTGCTGGTGGGCTCTGCGGGGATCTGCGAGGCGCTGGCGCGCTATCTGCGCCGGGATGCGGCCGGGCCGTTGCTGGCGGTGGTCGGCTCCATGAGCGAAATAGCACAGGCTCAGGTCGCCGCTTTGGCCGGCCATCCGCGGGTCGAGCGGATCGGGATTGATACCGCCCGCGCCTTTAACGGCGACGCCCTGGCCGATGCCCGGCGAATCGCCGCGGTGCTGGCGGCAAGTCATCATTGCGTGGTTACCACCTGCGCGGACAGCGCTGCCCGGCACGGTATTGAGGCGCAGTGCCGTGAACGCGGGGTGAGCCGCGCGTCGCTGGGAGAACGGATCTGCGCTTATCTCGCGCAGGTCACCCAACTTGCCGTTGAGTTACATGCGCCCGGGGCGCTTTATCTGTCCGGCGGCGATGTCGCTATCGCCGTCGCTCATGCGCTCGGCGCGCAGGGGTTTCATATAACCGGCCGAGTGGCGCAATGCGTGCCGTACGGCCATTTTCTCGGAAGTCGCTGGCCGCGTCCGGTGATGACCAAAGCAGGGGGATTCGGTACGGAGACCACGCTGCGGGATGTCGTGAATTTTATTGAGGAGAAACTGAGTGTCTAACATGATTGCGGTAACGATGGGCGACCCGGCGGGCATTGGTCCGGAAATTATTATTAAATCACTGAGCGAAGGGGAACTGAGCGGTGCGCCGGTAGTGGTCGTGGGCTGCGCGCAGACGCTGCGGCGAATCCTGGCGCTGAACATTACCCCGCGTGCGGAGTTGCGGATTATTGAGCACCCGAGAGAAGCGCTGTTTTCACCCGCGACGATTAACGTGATTGATGAACCGTTAAGCGATCCGCAGGCGTTGCGGCCAGGCGAAGTCCAGGCACAGGCCGGCGATTTGGCGTATCGCTGCATCAAGCGCGCCACCGCGCTGGCGCTGGCTGGCGAAGTCAAAGCTATCGCCACCGCGCCGTTGAATAAAGAGGCGTTACATCTGGCCGGGCACCATTTCCCTGGACACACCGAACTGCTGGCCCATCTGACGCAGACCAAAGATTATGCCATGGTGCTGTACACCGATAAGCTCAAGGTGATCCACGTTACCACCCATATCGCGCTGCGGCGTTTCCTCGATACCCTAAGCCAGTCGCGGGTGGAGACGGTTATCCGGGTTGCCGATGATTTTTTACGCCGCGTGGGGTATTCGCAGCCGCGCATCGCGGTAGCCGGAGTGAACCCGCACGCCGGTGAAAACGGTCTGTTTGGCGATGAAGAAATCCGTATCGTCGCCCCGGCCGTCGCGGCGATGGAGGCGCAGGGTATCCATGTTGTCGGACCGTGCCCGCCGGACACCGTCTTCATGCAGTGTCACGAAGGCATGTACGATATGGTGGTGGCGATGTATCACGATCAGGGGCATATTCCGCTCAAGTTGCTTGGATTTTATGATGGGGTGAATATCACCGCCGGGTTGCCGTTTATCCGCACTTCCGCGGACCACGGCACCGCCTTTGATATTGCCTGGACAGGTAAAGCGAAGTCTGAGAGCATGGCAACCTCCATTGAGCTCGCCATGCAAATCGCACAGGAATAACATGAAGGGATATAATCGGTTAGAGCAGATTATGGACTTCCTGAAAAGCCATAATCTGGTAACGGTCGACCAACTGGTTGCGGTAACTAACGCCTCGCCGGCGACCATCCGTCGCGATCTGATTAAACTCGATCAGGAAGGGGTCATTAGCCGTACCCACGGCGGCGTGACGCTCAACCGATTTATTCCCACACAGCCGACGACGCTGGAAAAAGCGCAGCGTAGCCCTCAGGAGAAATACGCCATCGCCAGGGCGGCGGCGTCGCTTATCAAGGCCGGCGATGCCATTGTGCTGGACGCCGGTACCACCATGATTGAACTGGCGCGACAGATTACGCATCTGCCGCTGCGGGTCATCACCAGCGATCTGCATATCGCGCTGTTTCTGGCTGAATTCAAACAGATTGAGGTGACGATTATCGGCGGGCGCATCGATGACAGCAGCCAGTCGTGTATTGGCGAACATGGGCGACGCTTGCTGCAGAATGTGTGGCCGGATCTGGCATTCGTCAGCTGTAACGGTTGGGATTTGCAAAAGGGCATTACCGCGCCGACGGAAGAGAAGGCGGCGCTGAAGCGCGATCTGATCGCCAACGCCCGGCGGCGGATCCTGCTGGCCGACAGTTCGAAATACGGCGCCTGGTCGCTGTTCAATATCGCGCACCTCGACTCACTCACGGACATCATCACCGATGCGCATTTGCCAGGGGAAACCCGTGATGCGCTCCAGGAACTCTCGCCGCGGCTGATTATCGCCGATTAACGTCCGGCCATCATGTCGCGCTTGCCGCCTGACGGTCCTCGTTCAGCAATTCAATAAATGCCTCCAGCTGGCGCGTCTTCGCGCCGCGTCGCCACACAAGCCAGGTCGTCAGCCAGCGCCACTCTTCGGCGAGCGGCCAGGCGGAAACCTGCTGATGGCCTGGCATACTCTCCAGCATACTGCGTGGGATCAGCGCCAGCCCAGCGCCGGCGATTACGCAGGCTAACATACCGTGGTAGGACTCCATCTCATGGATCCTTCCGGGCGTCGCTCGGTCGGCGTGAAACCAACTCTCAAAATGACGGCGGTAGGAGCAGTTGGCGCGAAATGCGTAGACATTCGCGCCGTTGACCTCGCTGGCGCGGGTTACCGGCGCATGGCCATAAGGGGCGACGATCATCATCTCTTCCGGGAACACCGGTAGCCCCTCCAGACCGGGATGAACCAGCGGACCGTCGACAAACGCCGCGCTGAGCGCGCCTTCCAGTACGCCGTCAATCATGGTGCCGGAAGGGCCGGTGGACAACGCCAGGTGGATCTTCGGGTAACGCTGGTTGAAAAGGGCTAACGTGGTGGGGATGCGCACCGCAGCGGTACTTTCCAGCGAGCCGAGGGAAAACAGCCCCTGCGGCTCATCGCCGGCGACCACCATCCGCGCTTCATCGACTAACGCCAGGATTTGCTGGCTGTAGCGTAAAAAACTGTGCCCGGCGGGCGACAGACGCAGCCGTTGGTTCTCGCGAATAAATAGCTCGACGCCGAGGTCGGCCTCCAACTGGCGAATGCGGGTGGTCAGATTCGACGGGACGCGATGCACCTTCTGCGCGGCCTGGGTAATACTGCCGGTACTGGCGACGGCGTTAAACATCTCAAGTTGGGTAAGGTCCATAGCATTCTTCTTTTGTGAATGTATTGCTTAATATTATTCATTTTCAATGAAAGGAAGAGTAGGCCACACTATCCACACTTCGCAATCCCTACAGAGAGAATAACCATGAATTTATCTGCCACCCACGCGGTTTCCGTGAACCCGACCACTGGTGAAGTCGTGTCGTCTCTGCCGTGGTCAACCGAACAACAAGTGGATTCAGCCATTGCCCTGGCGCAACAGGGTTTTCGCCAGTGGCGCCAGGTAACGGTCGCCGATCGCGCCGCCGCGCTGCGTAAAGTCGGCAGCGCAATGCGCGCCCGCGGTGAAGAACTGGCGCAAATGATCAGCCTTGAAATGGGTAAGCCCATCGCCCAGGCGCGCGGCGAAGTGAGCAAATCGGCTAATCTCTGCGACTGGTATGCCGAACATGGCCCGGCGATGCTGGCGACCGAAGCCACCCAGGTAGAAGATAATAAGGCGGTGATTGAATACCGGCCGCTGGGGCCGATTCTGGCGGTGATGCCGTGGAACTTCCCGGTCTGGCAGGTTCTGCGCGGCGCGGTACCGATTCTGTTGGCAGGGAATAGTTATCTGCTGAAACACGCGCCGAACGTGATGGGCAGCGCGCAGCTGCTGGGCGAACTGTTTGCCAAAGCGGGTCTGCCGGCTGGCGTCTTTGGCTGGATCAACGCCACCAATGAAGGCGTCTCGCAAATTATCAATGATGATCGTATCGCAGCGGTCACGGTGACCGGTAGCGTACGCGCCGGGCGGGCAATCGGCGCTCAGGCCGGCGCAGCGCTGAAAAAATGCGTGCTGGAACTCGGTGGTTCCGATCCCTTTATCGTGCTTAACGATGCCGATCTGGACGAAGCGGTGAAAGCCGCCGCCGTCGGCCGTTATCAGAACAGCGGGCAGGTCTGCGCGGCGTCGAAACGCTTTATCGTTGAGGCGGGTATCGCAGACGCTTTTACTAAAAAATTCGTGGCCGCGGTGGCGGCGCTGAAAATGGGCGACCCGCGCGACGAGCAAAATTATATCGGCCCGATGGCGCGTTTTGATTTGCGCGATGAACTGCATCAACAGGTTGAAGCCACGCTGAAGGAAGGGGCGACGTTATTGCTTGGCGGCGAGAAAATCGCCGGCGCCGGCAATTACTACGCGCCAACGGTACTGGCCAACGTTACCCCGGAGATGACCGGTTTCCGTCAGGAGCTTTTCGGCCCGGTGGCTACCATCAGCGAAGCCCGCGACGCGGCCCATGCCCTTGAACTAGCTAACGATAGCGAGTTTGGCCTTTCGGCAACCGTCTTTACGTCAAGCAGCGCGGAAGCGGAGCGTTTTGCGCGTGGTCTGGAGTGCGGCGGGGTATTTATCAATGGCTATAGCGCCAGCGATGCCCGTGTGGCGTTCGGCGGCGTGAAGAAAAGCGGCTTTGGTCGGGAACTGTCGCATTTCGGTTTGCATGAGTTCTGCAATATTCAAACCGTATGGAAAGACCGCCGCTAATCGACGTTAGCGCCTGACGTCCGTCGCCGCGCTCTGCTATACTCGCCACCCGAATTTCGATGGTGGGCAAGGAGCCGAGTGTGGCGACGGTTATTAATAATGCAATGCTGGATGCCGTTCTGGCAGAAATCAGGCCGCTGATAGGGCGCGGCAAGGTAGCGGACTACATTCCAGCCCTGGCGCGGGTCAGCGGCAATAAACTGGGCGTCGCCATCTGTACGGTTGACGGCCAACACTATAGCGCCGGCGATGCCCACGAACGTTTCTCGATTCAATCTATCTCGAAGGTGCTCAGTCTGGTGGTGGCGATGAACCATTATCAGGAAGAGGAGATCTGGCAGCGCGTCGGTAAAGATCCTTCCGGCCAGCCCTTTAACTCTTTACTGCAGCTGGAGATCGAGCAGGGAAAACCGCGTAACCCCTTTATCAACGCCGGGGCGTTGGTGGTCTGCGACATGCTGCAAAGCCGCCTGAGCGCGCCGCGTCAGAGAATGCTGGAGATCGTGCGTCGGCTGAGCGGGGTGGACGATATCGCCTATGATTCGGTGGTCGCGCGCTCCGAGTTCGAACACTCCGCACGTAACGCCGCCATCGCCTGGCTGATGAAATCCTTCGGCAATTTCCATAATGATGTCGCCACGGTGCTGCAAAACTATTTCCACTACTGCTCGCTGGAGATGAGCTGCGTTGAGCTGGCGCGGACCTTCCTGTTTCTCGCCGATCGGGGGATTGCCCCGCATCTGGCGGACCCGGTCATCGCGCCGATTCAGTCGCGGCAGGTTAACGCGCTGATGATGACCAGCGGCATGTACCAGAACGCCGGCGAGTTCGCCTGGCGCGTCGGGCTGCCGGCAAAATCTGGCGTCGGCGGCGGCATTGTGGCGATTGTGCCGCAGGAGATGGCGATTGCAGTGTGGAGTCCTGAACTTGATGAAGCGGGTAACTCGCTGGCGGGGATCGCCTTACTGGAAAAACTCACCCAACGTTTAGGAAGATCGGTGTTCTGATGTCTGCAATGGAAAATCTGTTCGCCCGGCTTGGGCGTTCAACGTTCCGCTCTCGCTTCCACCTTGGGGTGAAAGAGCGGCAGTATTGTTATGATAAAGGGCCGGAGATTATCGACAGCCACGCGGCGGATTTTATCGCCAAACGGCTGGCCCCGGCGCAGATTGCTAATGACGGCAAGCAGACGCCGATGCGCGGGCACCCGGTATTTATCGCCCAGCACGCTACGGCGACCTGCTGCCGCGGATGCCTGGAAAAATGGCATGCGATCCCGCGCGGGCGGGAACTGAGCGGCGAGGAGCAGCGTTACGTCGTACAGGTGATTCACCACTGGCTGGTGATGGAAATGAACGCGCTTACCAACCGTTAACCTATAACGCTCAGGCATGGCAGTATGCCTAACAAATATTCTCATGCTATGATAATCCGCTAACTAATTATTTACATAATAATTGCCTGAAACAATTAGACGGATAATTACTGAATGTCTTCACTGTCGATTCGGTCATTCACGCTATTTCGCGAGGATCAACCGGTGCGCGATGCGCTGGTGTTATTCACGCTGACGATCCTGCTGCACTTTATGGGCGCTATGTTACTTCTGGTGCAGGAGCTCTCGTTCTTTTGGCCGCTCAATGCCGTTATGGCAGGTATTTTCGCACGCTACGTCTGGCTAAATCGCAGCTATTTTTACGCTATTTGTTTTGCCGCGATGCTGGTTTATGACGGCCTGACTTCCCGTTGGGGCATGGGTTTTGCGTCGCTGCTGATTAACTTCTCCAATATCGTCTTTATCGTCATTCTGGCGCAACTGGTGCTGTGGGATAAGCGGCGTGCCGATTCGATGCCGGGGCCAATTAACGCGCTGAATCTTTTCTGTTATTGCCTGCTGGCGGCGCTAGTGTGCGCGGCGGTTGGCGCGTTGGGCTCGGTTGATGTTGAACGGGCGACTTTTATTCCGCAACTGGCGGACTGGTTTAGCGAGCAGTTCTCGACTGCGGTCCTCATCCTGCCGTTTATTCTGACCCTGACGCTGCCATCGGTGCTGGGCCGCTTTCGTTTTAGCCAACTACTGCCGGTGATAGCGCTGGTGCTATCGATGGCGCTCGGCGTGGCGGTAGGCGGCGCCGGAAGCCTGACTTTCCCGCTGCCGGCGCTGATCTGGTGCGCGATTCGCTATCCATTGCCGCTGACCTGCCTGCTGACGTTTATTACCGGTATCACTGAGATTCTGCTGGTGGCAAACTCGCTTATCCATCTGTCGCCGGATGCGCGTCCGCAGCCGTGGCAGCTGTTTTCAACCCGTCTTGGCATGGCGGCGATGCTGATTAGCCCGGTGATCGTGGCGACCAGCGTCGAGGCTATCAACAACCTGGTAAAACAACTGGCGCTCCGCGCTGACTTCGATTTTCAGACCCGGGTTTACTCTCGTTCCGGTTTGGGCGAGGCGCTGAAACGCCAGGCGCCGCACCCGGATAAACAGCTCTCGGTGATGGTGCTGGACATCGATGGTTTTAAACGGGTGAATGATACCTGGGGCCACGAATGCGGTGACTGCGTGCTGGCCCAGTTTGCCCAGCGCGTACGTGAACTGGCGGGCGAAGAGGGAATGGTGGCGCGTATCGGTGGGGAAGAGTTTGCCGTTGCGGCGCTGCTTGATAATGCTCAACAATCCCATCTGCTGGCGGAAAAAATTCGCCAGGGGATTGAGTCGGAAACGTTCACCTGGGGGCAGCAGCGTATTCGCCTGACGGTGAGTCTCGGCTTGCAGTGCCGCGAAGTCGGTGAAGGACGGATCGCCGAGCTGTTTAATCAGCTGCTGATGGAAGCGGATGACCTGTTAGTCAACGCCAAGCAGGCCGGGCGCAATCGTGTTTGCGTGCAGGCGCTGCCTGACGGCGTGTGATAAGAAAATCCAATGGTCTTTTTGCTTGAGTTAAATATTAGTTAAAAACATAGTGATGTGGTCATTTTCAGGGAGCAACCTATGGCCACACCTATTTCACTTCGCACGCTGACGCGTGAATCTATTCTTGAATCCCTTCCGCAATTAAATGAAATCCTCGCCAGCTGCGTGAACGGCGGGGCTTCGGTCAGTTTTATGCAGCCGTTTTCACCGGACACCGGCGAGCGCTTCTGGCAGCGGATGGCGCAAAGCGTCGCTGCCGGCGAGCGGATTGTGCTGGCGGCCGAAAACCAACAACGGCAGATAGTGGGGACCGTCCAGTTGATTATCGACCAGCCGGAAAACCAGCCGCACCGCGCCGATGTCGCCAAGCTTTTGGTTCACCAAAATGCGCGCCGGCAGGGGATCGCCGGGTTACTGATGAGCGAGCTTGAGGCTATTGCACTGGCGCACGGGAAAACCGTGCTGGTGCTGGATACCGCCACCGGTAGCGGCGCGGAGAGCTTCTATCAGCAGTGCGGCTGGCAAAAAGCGGGAGAAATTCCGCAGTTTGCCTTAATGCCTGACGGGGAAATGTCGGGTACCTCGCTGTTCTATAAGATCCTCCCGACGACAGAATAATGCGAAGAGGTTTGATCAAAACGGGGTTTTGCGAAGCATAAAACCTGATAACTTATTGGACCAATTACTCAGGTTGTATGACTACTCTAAGAGGGAACCCATTGTGAAAACCTTAAACCGTCGTGATTTCCCCGGCGCGCAGTACCCTGAACGTATCATCCAGTTTGGCGAAGGTAACTTCCTGCGGGCGTTTGTTGACTGGCAAATTGACCTGCTTAACGAGCATACTGACCTGAATGCTGGCGTGGTCATCGTCCGACCCATCGCCAGCGATTTCCCGCCGTCGCTGAGCACTCAGGACGGTCTCTACACCACGATTATTCGCGGACTGAATGAAAAGGGCGAAGCGGTCAGCGATGCGCGTCTTATTCGTTCGGTAAACCGCGAAATTAGCGCCTACGCCGACTATGACGAATTTCTGCGCCTGGCGCACAATCCGGATATCCGCTTTGTCTTCTCCAACACCACCGAGGCCGGTATCAGCTACCATGCGGGGGACCGTTTTGACGATGCCCCGGCGGTAAGTTATCCGGCGAAACTGACCCGGCTGCTGTTCGAACGCTTCAGCCATTTTGCCGGCGCCGCCGATAAAGGCTGGGTTATCATCCCTTGTGAACTCATCGATTATAACGGCGAGGCGCTGCGTGAACTGGTGCTGCGCTATGCGCGTGAATGGGCGCTACCGGAATCCTTTGCCGCCTGGCTTGCAGAGGCGAACACCTTCTGTTCGACGCTGGTGGACCGCATCGTTACGGGCTATCCGCGCGATGAAGCGGAGCAGATTGAAACGCAGCTTGGCTATAAAGATGCCTTTCTTGATACCGCCGAGCACTTTTACCTGTTCGTGATCCAGGGGCCGAAATCGCTGGCCGCCGAACTGCGCCTCGATAAATTACCGCTCAACGTGCTGATTGTTGACGATATCAAACCCTATAAAGAACGGAAGGTCGCGATTCTTAACGGCGCGCATACCGCGCTGGTGCCGGTAGCCTGGCAGGCGGGCCTGGATACTGTCGGTGAAGCGATGAACGACGTGGAAGTCTGCGCATTTGTCGAAAAAGCGATATACCAGGAGATTATCCCGGTTCTCGATCTGCCGCGCGATGAGCTGGAATCATTCGCCAGCGCGGTAACAGGACGCTTCCGCAACCCCTATATCAAACACCAGCTGTTATCCATCGCCCTCAATGGCATGACTAAGTTCCGTACACGTATCCTGCCGCAGCTGCTGGCAGGGCAGAAGCAAAGCGGTAAATTGCCACCGCGCCTGACTTTCGCGCTGGCGGCATTGATCGCCTTCTACCGCGGCGAGCGTAACGGTGAAGTCTACCCGGTTCAGGACGACGCGGAATGGATCGCACGCTTTCAGACGCTGTGGGCGCAGCATCGCGATGGCCAGCTTTCAACGCAGGATCTGGTAACGTCGGTGTTGTCGGTAGAATCGCACTGGCAGCAGGATCTGACGCAGGTGCCAGGACTGACGGCGCAGGTAACGGCTAATCTGGATGCTATCTTACGTGACGGCATGCGCAGCGCCGTAAAACCGCTGTGCTAAACGCTCCTCTGCAATGACCCGGCATGCTGCCGGGTTAATCTCTTTCATTAGTTACAACATTCTGGTTGTTGTTAGCAGTAAACCGTTGCAGTAACATCGTACCGACATCGCTTCGCAGCGGGGAAAGGGATGAAATGTGCACTCGGCGCTTGAAGTCATTTTCAGAAAGCAAAATAATGACTTAACGATGATGTTTAGCGTGCGGAGATCCCATCAATGAATATAGACATACGTGAACCTACTGACCGGGATTACAGCGCCTGGCGAGCGTTATGGGAGGGGTACACGCAGTTCTATAATAGCCCGCAGCCGGAAACCGTCACCGAACATACCTGGCGACGTCTGCTGGATCCGCAGTCTCCGGTGATCGGTCGGGTAGCCGTGGTTGAGGGCGAGGTGCTGGGGTTTGCTATCTGCGTACTTCACGAAGGCACCTGGGTAACGACGCCTATCTGTTATCTGGAAGACCTGTTTGTTGCACCAAAAGCCCGCGGACGGGGAGTCGCGAGAACGCTGATTCGAACGCTGCAGGCTGAAGGTAAAATTCAGGGATGGTCGCGGCTGTACTGGCACACCCGTCACGATAATCCTGCACGCCGACTGTATGATGAATTCACCCCTGCGGACGATTATGTTCGATATCTGATGAAGCTCTAGCTGTGCGACACAGGAGAAGCAGCATGGAAAAACGAATCGAAACTACCGTTAATCTGATTATGTTTCTGTCGTTACTGGCCACCGCCTGGGATCTTTCGCTGGTTCACGACTTCCCCTGGTGACATGCAGCGGCGCCGTCGGGCGCCGCTGGTACCGAACCTATTTGAGGTAATCCGCCATATACTCTTCGATCATTTCGCTGAAGCTGTGGTTGGCGCTAAACCCAAGACGCTGAGCATAGCGCGTGTCGAAATCGCCGGGCCACGAATTGACAATGCGTTCAATGGCGGCATCGGGGGTGAAGGTGATACGCTGCGCGACTTCACTGCCGGCAACCTGGCGCAACGCCGCGATCATCTGTTCGACGCTGACCGACAGCCCGCAGAGATTAATCACCCGACCGTCCGTCAACTGTGCTTCAGCCAGTTCATGCCCGTGAATTAAAGCCTTAATTGCGTTACGGGGCGATAACAGCCACAGACGGGTATCCGCCGCGACCGGGCAAACGGCGGATTCCCCATTAAGTGGCTCGCGGATAATACCGCTGGCAAAACTCGATGCCGCCTGATTGGGCCTCCCCGGGCGCACGACGATGGTGGGCATGCGCAGGCTTCTGCCATTAAGCCAACCGCGACGGCTGTAATCCGCCAGTAACAGATCGCAAATGGCTTTTTGCGTGCCGTAAGAACTCTGCGGCAACCATACCTGTGAATCGCTCACTTTTTCTGGCAAGTCGCCGCCGAATACCGCCACCGAACTGGTGGTCACCAGTTTGACGCTCTGCGGCAACTGACGCAGGTGCTCGAGCAGTTGGCGGAAGGCATCAACGTTGATTTTCATCCCCAGCTCGAAGTCCTGTTCCGCCTGGCTTGAAACGATGGCGGCTAAATGAAAGACGCTATCGACCTGAGCGGGAATCGCGCTACGTAACCATTCGCTATCGCTGATGTCGCCGGTTAATACCTGTAAACGGCTATCGTCAATCCCCTGTAACGCCACGCGGTCGATAGCGATCAGTCTACCGATTTCTTGGGTTTCGCCCTGCGGGCCGCTTAGCGAACCACGCTGAAGTAGCGCCTTGACCAGTTGGGAGCCAAGAAATCCGGCGGCGCCGGTGACGGCAATCGTTAATGTATTATTCATGGTGATTTTCTCAATATTATTAATGGTTAACCATACGGGCAGGAATACGGAATATCGCCGCAGCGCCGATAAACAGCGTCGCGGATATGATTAAGGTGCCGGTTAGCGTCGAATGGGTCATATCGGTGAGCAGGCCCATAATCCACGGGGCGACAAAGCCGGCGAGATTGCCAAAGGAGTTGATTACCGCGATACCGACCGCGGCGGAAGCGCCGCCAAGGAAGGCCGTCGGCAGGCTCCAGAAGAGTGGTAGGGTGCTCAATCCGCCGGCGGCGCCAATTGTTAAACCGATCATCGCAATCACCAGATCGTGGCTGAACAGCGCCGCAATAATCATCCCCAGGCCGCTCATGACGGCGATGGCGGCGAGATGCCAGCGACGTTCTCTGCGTTTATCGGCGCTGCGCGAAGCGGCAATCATGGTGACTATCGCTGCGGCATAAGGAATAGCGGTTAACAATCCGACTTTCAGCACATCGCCTTCACCGGCGTTGTGAATCAGCGTTGGCATCCAGAAACTGACGGTATAGAACCCGGCAATCAGGCAGAAATAGATAAAAGTCAGTAACCAGACCTTCGGATTCTTCAGGACGGCCAGCATTGAACCATGCTGCTCGGTTTTATGGCTGCCATCGCTGTGCAGTCGCGCCTCGAGCAACGCTTTTTCGTCATCTGACAGCCATTTCGCCTGAGAAATGCGGTCGGTAAGCAGAAATATCACCAGCACGCCAATGAGCAGAGATGGCGCGCCTTCAATAATGTACAACCACTTCCAGCCAGCGAGACCGCCATACTCATGAAAATGGCCCATAATCCAGCCAGAAAGCGGAGCGCCGAGGATCCCCGAAAGCGGCACGGCGGTAGCAAAGAGGGCAAACATCCGTCCGCGGCGATAGCTGGGGAACCAGAACGAAAGATACAGAATTACGCCGGGATAAAAGCCTGATTCCGCCACGCCTAAAAAGAAGCGCACGGTATAAAACTCCAGCGGCGTGCGCACGAATGCCGTCAGCGGCGCGATGAGCGCCCAGGAAATAAGTAAACCGCCAAGTAACCGTCTGGCGCCGAAGCGATGAAGGATCATATTGCTGGGAATTTCAAAAAGAAAAAGCCGATAAAAAATATTCCCGCGCCGATACCGTAAACGGTGTCGGAAAATGCCAGATCGCTCGACATTTGTAATTTAGCGATACTGACGTTGATCCGGTCAAGATAGGCCAGAATATAGCAAATCATTAATAAGGGCAGCGTGCGGCGGACGACTTTCTTCCACACTAACTCTTCATTTATGGCAGGCGCAACGCCCTCCAGGCTCAACGCAGAGTGGTTTGACATAGTTCTATCTCCGAAAAATGAGCGCGCACCGGCGCTCACTGAGGCATTGATATTATGTAGGTTTTAGTTATTTAACCAGGCTTGCGCCCAATCCAGTCCGGCTTGCGTTCCGGCGCGAGGACTATATTCCGCGGCGACGTAACCATCATATTTTTCCTGCTCGAGTACGGCGAAAATCCATTGATAATCCACTTCGCCGTCAATCGGCTCCTGGCGCGCCGGTACCGACGCAATCTGAATATGGCCGATATACTCTTTATAGTTTTTCAATAAATACGTTAGATTGCCATCGACCTGCTGGGCATGGAAAACATCAAGCTGCAGTCGAATATTGTCGCGGTCCGCCTGGCGAATATATTCCATCGCCTGATATTGGCTGGAAAATAAATAACCCGGACGGGTGGCGGGCGATAAACCTTCAAGCAAAATGGTGATGTTATGCGGTTTGGCCAGATCCGCCGCATAGCGTACGTTGTCAATAAACGTGTTCGCACAGTGCTGCCGATCGAACCCTTCGGTGACGCCCGCCATAACATGTATCGCCGGGCACTGCAGAGCCGCAGCATAGTGAATGGCTAAATCAATGGCTTTGCGGGCTTCCTCTTCACGGCCAGGTAAAGCCGATAATCCCCATTCGCCGCGTGCGGTATTGCCTGCCGGAGTATTAATGCCGATAAGCTTGAGGTGATGTTTCTCTAATTCGCGGGCGACGGTCTCTACGGGATATTCGTAAGGGAACCACATCTCAACGGCATTAAAACCGGCTCTGGCCGCCAGGGAGAAGCGCTCCAGAGGCGGATTTTCGCCGAATAACATCGATAAATTGGCAGCAAGTTTCAACATTATTGCATTCCTCGAAGCACAGTCATTTGTTGATGATCGAGATAGTTCACCGGGCTGTTTTTCAACGTGAAGAACAGGCGGGCGGACGCTTCCATCTCTTCCAGATTGTCGGCGGCATCGCGTAGCGATTTGCCCACCACCACCGGGCCATGATTAGCCAGCAAAAAAGCCTTATGCTGCGCGGCGCGTTCGCCGAGCCATTGGCCAATCTGCGGATCGCCAGGGCGGAAATAGGGGACCAGCGGTATTTCGCCGACCCGCATGACCACATACGGCGTACAGGCCGGCAGGGTATTAGCCGGGTCCAGGTTCTGCAGGCAGGATAGGGCCGTCAGGTAATGGCAATGCAGATGGACGACGGCGCGACACTGCGGATTGTTGCGGTACAGTGCGAGATGAAAACTCACCTCTTTTGAGGGTTTTAAACCCGAGAGCAATTCACCGCTCAGAGTCACGTGCGACAATTCTTCGGCGTTAAGCTCGCCAAGACAGGAGCCTGTCGGGGTGGCCAGAATCGTGCCGTCAGCAAGCTGGACGGAAAGATTGCCAGCCGAACCGGTTGCATAGCCGCGATTAAAGAAAGAGCGAGCGATAGAGACCATCTGTTGGCGTAAGGATGACTCGTTCATGCGCAAGCCTCCGCGGTCTGCGCGCGGGCAAAGAAATTGTCATCGCCAAAATTACCCGATTTGAGCAGCAGGAAAAGCGGCCGGGAATCTGCCTTGATCCATGGAACGCCGGGTGAGACCGCGGCGCCAATAGTGAAATGGCGAATATCAAGCGCTTGCGTTACCGCGCCGGAGGTCTCTCCGCCCGCGACGATGAACCGGCTCACGCCTTGCTGCGCAAGTTGTTTTGCTAATTGAGAAAACAGCATCTCAACGATCAACCGACTTGGCTCGGCGCCATAGCGTTGTTGGATGTTGTGCAGCTCTGCGACCGAAGTCGTGGCGTAAACCATTGGCGCCGTGGCCGCGTCGGACTGCTGGTGCAGCCATTCAACGATCTGACCGCAATACTCATCAAGCGTCCAGCGTTTATCAAGCAAACCTGCCACGTCCACGGGCAGCGCTGGCGCCTGTTGGCGGTATTTTTCCACCTGTACCTGAGTTCTCATAGAGCAGGACCCGGATAATACTACCGTACAGGCCGCTGGCGTGGTGACGCTAAAGGGAAGGGAAGGCTCCGTGGCGTTGGCCCAGCAACGCGCGAGACCCGCGGCTAAGCCGGAACCACCGGTAACCAGCTTCATATCGTGCAACGCTTGCCCCTGAATTTGCAGATGTTTCTCGTTTAATGCGTCCAGCGCGATATAGCGATAGCCCGCGGCGGATAGGGTTTGGAGCGCGTCGCGCACGGCCGCCTCGCCGGATTCCAGAATCTGCGCATTGATAAGGGCGCATGTGCCGCGTGACTGACGTTCCATTAAACGGCGCAGATCGCTGTCATCCATGGGATTGACCGGATGATTACGCATACCGGACTCCTGCAACAGGCGGTCTTCAACGAATAAATGTCCCTGATACACCGTACGACCATTAATGGGCAAGGCCGGAGAGATCACCGTGGTTGCGACGCCCAGCGCATCCATCAAGGCATCGGTGACCGGACCGATATTCCCCTCGATCGTGCTATCGAAGGTGGAGCAGTACTTAAAATAAAAACGATCGCACCCCTGTTGTTGCAACCAGCGCAGCGCATTCAGTGACAGCGTCACAGATTCTTTGGCTGAAACAGAACGTGATTTCAGACTCACGACTAATGCGCGAGCATCGCCCTGGTAATCTTCACCGGGGACGCCGCTAAACAGGCTGGTCGCTATTCCGTTATTAGCCAGAAAACTGGCGATATCCGTCGCGCCGGTAAAATCATCGGCAATTATGCCTGCTCTCATATCCTGTCCCCTCATACAGCGAGTGTTAATTTACGGTATTATCTGTTGTTAAATGTTAATATCAATGATTGAGGTGATGAATACAGCGACGACGATCACAATAAATAACATTTATTATCTATTTTTCACATTAACTGGCACTGTTAATCCGGTGTACAGCCCTGGATGATGTGATAAAATGTGAAAATATGAGATAGCGAGACACCATCAGGAGAAATCGATGCTGCCATTGGAGAGACAAGAGAAGATATTGGAAATCATTAAAGACAAAGGGGTGGTCAGCGTCGTCGAACTGGTCGAGGCGCTGGGCGTGTCGCATATGACAATCCGGCGCGATATTCAGCGCCTGGAGCAGCTTAACGTGCTGGCCAGCGTATCGGGGGGGGTGGCACTTCCGCAACGAACCCGCCTGCTGAATGAACCTTCGCATCGCGATAAAACGCTTATGTTTCCCCAGGAAAAGGAGGCTATTGGTCTGGCGGCGCTTAAGCATATTCCCGCGAACAGCACCGTCTATCTGGATGCCGGGACCACGACGCTCGCGCTGGCCGAAAACCTGGTTGAGCGTCAGGACTTGCTGATCATCACCAATGATTTCGCCATTGCCAATTTGATGATTGAACGCGGGCAATGTGAATTGATCCATACCGGCGGACGCTTATGCCGTGAGAATCAGTCGACCGTTGGCCACCTGACGGCAAAAATGCTGGAGAACCTGTTTATCGATGTCGCGTTTATTTCGGCGTCATCATGGAATTTGCGCGGACTGTCGACGCCCAACGAAAATAAAGCCATCGTGAAACAGACCGTGGCGAAGGTAAGTGAAAAATGTATCCTGCTAAGCGACTCATCAAAATATGGAAAAATGGCGAATTACCTGATCCTGCCGCTGAGCGAGCTTGATGTCATCATCAGCGATGACCGGCTGAGCGGCAGTGTAGTAAATCAGCTGAATGCGCTTAACGTTGATGTCGAACTGGCGACTACGCGTTAACCAGGAGTCGGGCCACAATAAACAGCCGCGGGAACAATAACAGCACTTTCCCGTTACACTGTAACGGATAATGTTGTTGTAACAGCGTCAGATAACGCTCTAAAAACACGTTCTTTTCTGCTTCATCAAGATTCTGCAGATACGGGCGCAGACCGGTTGCCTGCAGCCAGTCAACGATCGCCTGGTGCGATTCCAGAGGGTGATAATAGGTGGTGCGCCAGATGTCCACCTCGCAACCGCTGTTGCTCAGCATGTCGTAATACAGCTGGACGCTGGGGAGCGGCTGTCGGCCACTTTCCGGAAATCCCAGCTCTTCAGCGACCTGACGCATCAGGGTATGAGAGGGCTCTTGCCAGTTATCCGGCATCTGAACCGCCAGAACGCCGCCATCGCTTAACTGGCCGGCCAGTCGCGGGAACAGCGTTTGATGGTCTGTGAGCCATTGTAAAGAGGCATTCGCATAGATCACGTCTGCGGGCTCAGATGGCTGCCAGTCTTCTATATTTGCGGTGATAAACTCACAATCGGGAAGCGCTTGCGCCGCCTGTGCCAGCATGGCGGCGGAATTATCAACGCCAATAATTCGCGCTTCAGGCCACGCTGCACGCAGTAAGGCCGTGCTGTTGCCTGGACCGCAGCCCAGATCCACAGCCAGCTTGACCGGCTGTTGCGCAATACGCGCCGTTAACTCAGCCGCCGGTCGGGTGCGCTCATCAGCAAATTTCAGATACAGCGAGGGATTCCAGTCTGCCATAGATAACCTCAAGTTAACGATCCGCGTCTATCAGCATAGAGGACGTAGCGCGGTTGTGAAGCTGTTTTTTAGTGACAGTGTCACTTTATTCGGAGTGAAGGGTGCGGCGCTCATCACACAGATTGCAGGGTTTCTTCGTTACACTGGTCGTGCATATATAACAGGGATGAATGAAATAATGGCCTTAACCATCAGGGTATTACTGGAAAATCGCCTTGCGGCGCACGCCGATCCGGCGTTGACAGCCAAAGCAGGACTTAGCCTGCTCCTTGAGGATGAAACCAGCAAAGTGCTGTTTGATACCGGCCCTGACGGCAGTTTTCTTAAGAATGCGCAGCGGATGGGGATTAAACTGGATAACTTGACCGCGACGGTATTATCACACGGCCATTACGATCACTGCGGTGGCGTCCCCTGGCTGCCGGAGGGGAGCCGAATTATTTGTCATCCACAGCTTACCCAACCGCGCTATGCCGCTATCAGCCTTGGCCGGCACGTACGCAAAATCAAAAAACTCTCGCTTGAGCTCGACTATTCCCGCTTTCGCATGGAATGCTACCGGCAGCCGTTTGCCATCAGCGAACGTCTGTTGTGGTCCGGCGAGATTGTGGTAAACCGTCCGCAATCCTTTGGCGTTTTAGCCAGCTCGCCGTTGACGCCTGATTATATCGTCGATGAAGGCGTCCTTATCTATCTTTCTGACCACGGTCTGGTCATCATCTGCGGCTGCGGACATCGTGGCGTAGAGAACATTGTGCGGCATTGTCAGAATATCACCGGTATCGAGCGGGTCCACGCATTGATCGGTGGGCTACACCTGCGCGCCGCATCCGTCGCCAGGGTCTGGCAGGTCCGAAGTTATTTACAACAGCTGCAGGTGGAGAAAATTTTGGCCTGCCACTGTACCGGCGCCTGGGGAAAACTGTGGCTCGCCGGCGCACAGGCGCCGGCTACAGGGGATATTTTGCAGCTAGCTTAATAAGGATCAGTCGGCATCTTTGAGCATTTCGGCGCGCCGGGCGGTGGCATAGACGAATTCCAGCATCGGCTCAAGGTCAGTATCGTGTCCCGCCTGGATGATTTTGCCACGCAGCCATTCGATTTCGCTGGTGATATCCGGATGAAAAATGTTGTTGTCCTGCGCCTTGCGTAACCATTTGAGAAGAAAATTATTTTTTCCTCTCGCTCCGCCCGATTTCTTCGTTTTTACGTGGATTTTCAGCGCGACCAGAATGCAGTAGTAAAAATGGACGCGCTGGTTGAAACTTTGATGCATGTCGGTATTTCCCGCCAGGGTAAGCCGCTCGCCGCGGCAGGCGACGAGTCGAATGGAGCCAGGTCACGGGGGGATCGTTTTGTTGACGACCTCTATCACTGCACCCGTACCGCCCGGCATCCAGGACTGGATGCTCGCGGAATGGTGGCACGGATATTAAAGCGTCGTCAATTATTGATTAAATTGTTACCAGTATCATGATTAATCGGCATACATCATACGTTCGTCCTGGTCTGCTGTATTTTGATTAATGGTGGGTACCAGACCGGCGCAGTATTCACTTCGGACATACGGCAGGCTCCTTCATCTGAATGGGGTCTTTAACCGGATAAGCCGGACTGCCATAATCGGCGCAGCTTGTTGTGACTTTTACCTGGTCACAGGGCTGGAAATGCACGGTGATGCCGCAGGTTTTGTCTGTGGAGGCATAGGGCGGGAGTGGCACGATGCGTGAATGCTGTTTTTTCATCCGCCTGACTTTTGCAAACCATTCGCTGGTTTTATCACCGTACTCATCCCAGGCACGATTTCTGTCTTTTTGAGACATCCCTGTGGTATCGGGAGGGATGGGTTTGGGTTCTGTCATATCAAGAGTGCTACCCAGACCTGTTTCCCAGTCTATCCTGACGGTCATGCCGGGTTTCCAGGACGGCGGTGCGCGGTAACAGCATCCGCCGCCTCCCCCCTGAAAGGGGCCTATGGCATCAAGACCGGACTGTCCGTTAACGCTGAAATGATTAATTGCCCATTTGGTATGGTTGATGGCTTCGATAGTGCCTGCAAATGCGATGGGAGAGCCGGTAAGTAGCAGAACGACACCGGTCAGCAAAGTCCTGTAACAGGGATTCATCCATAATTCCTTTTATTCAGGGATGGGGCATGATCTTAATGCCTACTATTTGTAAGGATTCTCCTCTGTTTTTTTCTGAAAATCAAAAAAACAGGCTTAATGCGAGTTTTAGTTACACTGAACTTCAGATTCCTCGACGAACCCGAAGCAGCAGGATAAACGCCATGGCGACGACCACCGCAGCCAGCAGATACAGCGTATCAAGCGCATAATAACCCGCCACCCAACCGGCAACCGGGCCGGTCAAACCCAGCGCCAAATCGAGAAAGGCTGAATAGGTACCCAGCGCCGTGCCCTGGTTTTGTTCTTCTACCTGTTTCACCGCCTCGACGCCCAGCGCCGGGAAGACCAGCGAGAAACCAGAACCGGTGAGGAATGCGCCAATACCGGCGACCCACGCCGACGGCGCCTGCCAGATAATCAATAATCCAAGACACTCCACTACGAAGCAGACAAGCGACACCGGCACGCCGCCGTAGCGGGTGATGGTGTTGCCAAGGATCAGGCGTATACAAATAAAACCGATGCTGAAGAGAGAGAGGGTGAAGGCCGCGCCTTGCCAGTGGTGAGCCGAAAAATAGAGGGTGATAAAGGTGGCGATAACGCCAAAACCGACGGTACCCAGCGCCAGTCCCAGCCCGTAGGGCCAGATCCTGCGCACTACCACATGAAACGGCGCTCTCACTCCGGCGGTTACGCTGACATCCTGGCGGGTGCGGGCAAAGAGCAGGCCAATTAGCGCAACCAGCACTACCACTACGGCAAAACCGCTGATGCCAAAATAACTATTGAGCATCACCCCCAGCGGCGCGCCGACGGCCATTGCCACGTAGGTCGCGACGCCATTCCATGAAATCACCCGCGAGGTGTGAATCGCGCCAACGGTTTTAATGCCCCATAACGTTGCCCCGGTGGCGGTAAAGCTTTCTCCCACGCCGAGGAAAACCCGGCCAATCAACAGGGCACTGACGGCGAGAAGTGGTATAGCTTGCAACATCACCGCCGCGAGGGTGAAGAGTCCGCTTAACATGCAGCAGATGATGCCGAGGCTAACGACCTTTTTTGGCCCCCAGATATCGGTATAGCGGCCAGCATGCGGGCGGCTTACTAGCGTTGAAATGTACTGCAGGCTGATAACGACTCCGGCGATTAGCGTACTGTACCCGAGCTGGTAGTGGATGTAGCCGGGAAGCACCGCCAGCGGCAGGCCGATGGAGAGATAGCAGATACAGGTGAAGACAACGATGGAAATAATTCGCAGGTTAAGCTGAGTGGTGCTGACAGAAGTAGTCATAACGCTAAGTGTTTAAAACGAAAGGGAGGTTAAGCATAGCGCAAGCGCGGCGGCTCCGGCGAGCGGGCGAGCATTTTATGCCAACGCTCGGTTCATTTATTGGCAAAATGACCGATAATATAGCTATACAGATGATAAATAACGCCCATATTATTTCTTAGAGTGATACCTGAGTTTGAAAGGGAAATGGATGAGTGGCCAGTCTTAGGATGGAGCACGGCAACCTATTTGCTTCCCGGAGGTCATCGCGATGAAAAAATTACTTATATTGCTCATTGTTTTTGCTGTATCCGCCTGTTCAGGAGGTTCCTCATCATCCTCGGGGATGGCGCCGGGTCAGGGCCTTGATTCGCAGACCTGCATGAACGACACCATTGACGCTAACAGCGCCTGCGGCCATTCGGTCGCGCCACAGTTTAATTGATGATAAAGACAGCCTGAGAGAGGAACTCGCCTCAAATCAGGCTGCCGACTATTTTAACGGGCAAAGCGCTTCGAACCGATCACGCAGAAAATGATGCCAAGCGTGACGGCAACCATCAACGGGCTCACTGATTCATGAAGGAGTAGTGCCGCCAGCGCCAGGCCGAAAAAGGGCTGCAATAGCTGGAGTTGACCGACCGCCGCAATACCGCCGATTGCCAGTCCCCGATACCAGAAGATAAAACCTATCAGCATGCTGAATAACGAGACATAGGCCAGCGCGGTCCACGCAGACGCACTGATACCACGGAAACTGACGGGAAGCGTTAACCCGCAGGCTAGCACCATCAGGGGCAGGGACAGGAGCAGCGCCCAACAGATGACCGCCAGCCCGCCAAGCTCTCGGGTGAGGCGCGCCCCCTCGGCATAACCCAATCCGCAGACCACTACCGCCGCCAGCATCAGCAGGTCGCCTGAAATGGACATCCCGGTGTTACCGGCCAGCGCGAAACTGGCTACCAGTATGCTGCCCAGCAGCGAGAATCCCCAAAAGGCAGGGCGCGGTCTCTCACCGCCGCGGATCACCGCGAAAATCGCCGTCGCTAGCGGCAATAACCCAATAAAAACAATTGAGTGGGCTGACGTCACC
The DNA here is from genome assembly GCF_000215745.1 of Klebsiella aerogenes KCTC 2190. GTDB lineage: Bacteria > Pseudomonadota > Gammaproteobacteria > Enterobacterales > Enterobacteriaceae > Klebsiella > Klebsiella aerogenes. The sequence continues at coordinate 4,026,763 of NC_015663.1, forward strand.
CGCTGCAGCGCCAGCGCCGTCAGCAGCGGAAAACCGATGACCACGCCGCCGGCAACCAGCGCCAGTGAACGCCATTGTCCCGCTTGCGGGCGCGGCAGGCGTAAAAGCCAGATCAGGCCCAGCGCAAGCACCCCGGCAATCGCACCACGACAGAAAGTCAGGAAAAAAGGATCGAATTCCTGCACGGCGATGCGGGTGGCGGGTAGCGAGCCGCTAAAAATAGCGACGCCGATAAAGCCGTTTATCCAACCGGATATAGAAGTGGAAGCGCGACGGTTGTGCACGTGTGACCTCTTTGTAGTGATAGTTAATGTGGTTGACCGGGTCGATAGTAGGTCGCACAATCCATGACAATCAAATAATTGTCATGGATACAATGACGATGAAAAACCGCTATAAATCTCTGGTTGATCGCTATGCGGCAGCCATCCGCAGCGGTGCGCTGGCGGCTGGCAGCCAGCTGCCGACCCATCGGCAATTGGTCGTGGAACACGGAATCTCTCTGGCTACCGCGACGCGGGTCTACAGAGAACTGGCGTTAATGGGGCTGGTCAGCGGCGAAACGGGACGCGGGACTTTTGTGCGTGAACTGAGCTTGCCGCCGGGGCTGGGTGTCGATCAGCACGCCATTGCCCCGGACATGATCGATCTTAATTTCAACTCTCCGGCGTTGCCGGAACAAACCGTTCTCCTGCGCGAGGCATTAAAAAAACTGTCTGGCGCGGGCGATCTGGAGGCGTTGTTACGCTATCAACCGCACGCCGGACGCATGAGCGAACGGGAAATAGTGGCCCAGCATCTTAACAGACAGGGTATGGCGGCCAGCGCCGGGCAGGTCGCTATCGTTAACGGCGCTCAGCATGGGCTGGCGGTCACGCTCGGCGGCCTGCTGCGTCCCGGCGATGTGGTTGCGGCAGATGCCTTGACCTATCCGGGATTTCGCGCCCTCGCCAGGCTCTATCAACTTGAACTGGTTGCTATCCCGCACACAGCGCAAGGGCCGGATCTCGACATGCTTCGCAGCCTGTGTGAAAAACGGCGGGTAAAAGCGATTTACACCATGCCGACGCTGCATAACCCTCTCGGCTGGGTAATGAATCTGGCGCAGCGTAGCAAACTGGTTGATATTGCCCGCCAGTTCGATTTGTTCATTATTGAGGATGCCGCCTATGCGTGGTTGATCGAGAACGCGCCGCCGCCGCTGATGTCGCTGGCGCCTGAGCGTACGGTCTATGTGTGCGGTTTTTCAAAAAACATCGCCACCGGTTTACGGGTTGGCATGGTGGTATGCCGCGAAGCGTTAATGCCGGCGATAGAGCGGACGATCCGCGCCACCAGCTGGAATACGCCGGCCTTAACGACGGCGCTGGTCTGCGGCTGGATCCAGGATGGGACGCTGGCCCGGCTCGAAACCATAATGCGCGCAGATGCGCGGCGGCGGCAGGCCATCGCCCGTCAGGCACTGGCTGGCTTACCAATGATCGGCAATGAAAATGCCTGGTTCCTTTGGCTGCCGTTGGGCGAGGACGTCCGCGCCGATCGCGTCGTGAAACAGCTGCTAACCATGAATATCGCTATTTCCACCGCCGAACCGTACAGCGTCGGTCGTGATGTGCCGCATGCTTTGCGTCTGGCGCTGGCGTCACCGAGCCTCGATAAACTGAGCGCTGCGCTGAAGATAATGCGGCCTATTATCGAGTACGGCGTTTAACGACCGTGCGCTTTTGACAACCATCCTTCGTCGCTAACCGAAGTATCCTCTGGTTGGTGCTTTTACTCTTTGCCCTGGCGCGGCGGCTTGCTCGTCGCATCACGCTAATACATAATAAAAAGAGAATTAAAGTTAAATAATATTCTCTTTTTGAGATTAAATTGTGCAAGGGGTAACGCAGATGCGACAAATCAGGCCGGAGATAAACGCTTTCTTATTAGCGCTGGCAGGGGCGACGGTATTAATGATTGGTATGGGTTACGGCCGCTTCGCCTTCACCGGGATCCTGCCGGTGATGTTAAGCGATCAGATCCTGACGCTGCGTCAGGGGAATCTGGCCGCCTCCGCTAATTATGCCGGGTACCTGCTGGGGGCATTGTTACTGGCGAAGGCAAAGCCGGAGCAGGCGAGCAGAATGAATATTGTCTCGGTCATTCTGACGCTAATTTGTCTGGCGCTACTGGCCTGGCTGCGTTCGCCGCTGGCTATCATTATCCTGCGCGGGTTGGCCGGGGTGCTCAGCGCGGTAACGCTTATCTCCGCCTCGTTATGGCTACTGCAACATATGAAACATCATAACGGCGCGCCGGTACTGTTTGCCGGTGTCGGGATGGGGATCTTTTTGTCGGCGGAGTTTATTGCCGCCGGTAAAGCGCTGGCGTTTAGCAGTCAGCAAATCTGGCTACTGTGCGCCATCACGGCGACGATGCTGTTTTTATGCGCCTTGCGCGGATTATTAAGCCCGGCGGATTCGCTGCTGGCGTTAAACAGCGGGCCCGCAACAACGATGCCGAGCGACAATGGGCGCACGAGCGATGCGGTAAAATTGCTGCTGATTTATGGCCTCGCGGGCTTTGGCTACATCATCACCGCGACCTATTTGCCGCTGTTTTTGCACGGCGCGCTCTCGGGTATCGACCCGGTGCACCTGTGGGCGGTATTTGGTCTCGCGGCGGTACCTTCCTGTTTTATCTGGCATCAACTCGTGCTGAAAATTGGCTATCAGCGGGCATTTTGTAGCAATCTCGTTATTCAGGCCTTCGGCGTGGCCTTACCGGCATGGAGCCACTCATTCACCTTTTGTCTGTTGAGCGCGCTGCTGGTTGGAGCGACCTTCCTTGGGACGGTAACCATTGCCTTGTCAGAGGGCAAGCGGCTAAATCAGGCGGTAAAATTTAATATGATCGCCGCGCTCACGGCGACTTACGGCGTCGGACAGATAATCGGGCCGCTGGTCGCCGATGGTTTATACAGCCTGACGGGATCGTTTAATCCTTCACTATTGACGGCCAGCGGCGTGTTGCTGGGAGCTGCCGGGCTGGTTGCCTGCGGCCGGCGCCAGCAATAACTGGCGCAGGGCGTCGAGAATAGGCGACACATACCCGCGGCGCCAGATAAGCTGGGTGGCGGCCTGGGTGACGTATTGCGTCTGGCAGCCTGCGGGCAGCGTGAGCAGGGGCAGGACGCTTTCCGGGAGCAAACAGGCGTAGCGACCGGTGGCGACGTTAGCCATCATCGCGTGATAGGAGCTGACTTCGACGATGTCCACGTGCGTTCCCGTCTGCTGCAGATATTCGATGCCGCGCTGGCGGTAGGTACATCCTGCCGGGAAGGCGGCAAAGCGGTAGTCGCGCCCATCAACAGGGGCGATCAGGACCAGCTGTTCGATGAAAAGCGGTAGATATTCAAGCGTTTGTGGGCATTGAAGGCTGCCGTCCGGACCGGCCGGCAGTGAAACCAGCGCGCAGTCAAGCGTTGCGTTTTCGACCAGTTCAGTCAGCTGACGGGTGGGCATGGTACGCAATGTCAGGTCGGCGTCCGGGCAGCGTTGCTGAAACAAAGGCAATATGGCCGGCAGGCGGCTGGCGGCACAGGCTTCCATCGCGCCAAGCTTTAACGTTCCCGCGGGCCGTGCAGGGTGCAGCGCCAGTTTGGCTTCTTCGGCAAGGCTTAAAATTCGCCGCGCGTAGCTGAGGAAGTTTTGCCCGGCGGGAGAAAGCAGCATCTTCTTGTTTCCGCGCACGAAAAGCTCGGCCTCCAGCTCCTCTTCTAGCTGCTGAATGCGCGTGGTGATATTGGATTGCGCGCGACCAAGTTGTTTCGCCGCCTGAGTGACGCTTTGGGTTTCGGCCACCAGTTTAAAGATCAGTAATGTGGTGTGGTTCATATTTTTCTTCTCAATATAACAATATTGTTGATCTTAACATCTTAAAAAGAGATGGTTAATGCCTCACATCGCAAATTGCACAGGATCGCCAATGAATCAGCATTTACCGCGATTACTTAATATTCGTTATCCGATTATTCAGGCGCCGATGGCAGGGGTGTCGACGCCGTCCCTGGCTGCAGCGGTAAGCAACGCCGGAGGATTGGGTTCGCTGGGGCTCGGCGCGTCGACGGTTACGCAGGCGCAGGCGCTTATTGAACAAACCCGGCAGCTCACCGATCGTCCCTTTAACGTCAACCTTTTCTGTCATACGCCGTCGCGCCGCGATGCCGTTCAGGAAGCGCAGTGGCTGGCGCGGTTGGCTCCGGCGTTTGCCCGTTATCACGGCACGCCGCCGAAACAGCTTAACGAGATTTATCAGACCTTCCATCAACATCAATCCATGCTCGATATGCTGCTTGAACAGAAGCCGGCGGTGGTGAGTTTTCATTTTGGCGTGCCGTCGTCAGAGGTTATTCGCCGCTTCCAGCAACAGGGAACGGTGACGATGGCGTCCGCCACCTGCGTCGACGAAGCGCGATTAATTGCGCAAGCGGGTATTGATGTCGTTATTGCGCAAGGGTATGAGGCCGGTGGCCATCGGGGGATTTTTGACCCACACGGCGACGATCGTCAAATGAGCACCTTCACTCTGCTTCAGGCTCTAAAGCAGGCTGTCGATTTACCCATTGTCGCCGCCGGCGGCATTATGCATGGGGCGGCGATAGTCAGCCTGATGCAGCTCGGCGCGTCGGGCGTTCAGCTGGGAACCGCATTTTTATTGTGCCCGGAAGCGGCTATAGATAGTGGATATCGACAGGCGCTCACGCAAAATAGTGACGTTGTCACATTTTTGACAGCGGCTATTTCGGGTCGGCCAGCACGCTGCGTTAAAAATAGCTGGCACGAAATCGGCGAAGGAGAAATTCCCGCCTATCCGCTCGCTTATGACGCCGGAAAAGCGCTGGCGACGGCGGCAAAAGCGCAGGGCGATCATGGTTTCGGCGCGCACTGGGCGGGACAAGGGGTGGCGATGATCCGCGAAATGCCGGCGGCAGAGCTGGTCAGGGTTCTCGTGGAGGAAGGCGGCCTGCAGTAGCCGCCTGCGAATGAGAACTTAGCGGCGATGGGCAAGCTGTCGTACCAGCCTGTCGCCGATCATTTGTACGCCCTGAACCATCACCACCAGAATCAGTACCGTACCGACCATTACCTGATCGTTAAAGCGCTGATAACCGTAGCGAATCGCCAGGTCCCCAAGACCGCCGCCGCCAATGACGCCCGCCATCGATGAAAAGCCAATCAGCATCACGATAGTCAGGGTGATCCCGGCAAGCAGGGTCGGTAGCGCCTCCGGCAGCAGCGATTTAAAGATAACGTGCCACAGATTACCCCCCATCGACAGAATGGCTTCAATGCGTCCGTAATCCACTTCGTCGAGCGCGTTTTCGGTCAGTCGCGCGAAGAACGGAAAAGCGCCGATGGTAATCGGCACGACGGCGGCGGTGCTGCCTAAGGTGGTGCCGATAATCAAACGCGTGAAGGGGATCAGCGCAATGAGCAGTACAATAAACGGCAGCGAGCGGCCAAAATTGATAATCGCCCCCAGCAGCGCATTCAGTTTCGGCATCGGCGCCAGGCCGTTGCGCCGGGAGACAAACAGTAACACGCCGACCGGCAGGCCGATTAAAATGGTAAACAGCGCCGCCAGCCCTACCATATAGAGGGTTTCCAGGCTGCCTTCCCATAATAAGGGCCATAAATCTTCCCAGCTCATGCGACTACGCATAAAGGCCTCCCGTGAAAGCCGTGGCGGGCGAGGAAATCCTGCTCCGCCTGCGGATTATGCAGTAACGACTGACGTAATCTGGACCACGGAGCCACCAGCAGATCGGCGATTTTCCCGCTCTCGATGACTTCGCCATGCTCCAGCAGCGCCGCGTGATCGCACAACGTTTTGACGACTTCCAGCTCATGGGTAATGAGCACAATGGTCAGATTGAGCCGCTGATTGATATCGGCCAGTAACGCCAGTACCGAGGCGGTGGTTTCCGGATCGAGGGCGCTGGTTGCTTCATCGCATAGCAGCACATCCGGGCCGGCCGCCAGCGCGCGGGCGATGCCGACGCGCTGCTTTTGACCGCCGGAAAGCTGGGATGGAAAGGCGGTTGCTTTATCCGCCAGTCCCACTAACTCCAGCAACTCGAGCACGCGTTCGCGGCGCGCACGTTTCTCGACACCGGCGATTTCCAGCGGTACCGCGACGTTGTCAGCCACGTTGCGGGCATGCAGCAGGTTGAAGTGCTGGAAGATCATTCCGGTGCGCAGACGGTGCTGACGTAAACCGGCTTTGTCTAACTGAGTGATATCCTGCCCGTTCACCACAATCCGGCCCGCAGAGGGCCGTTCGAGTAAATTGAGACAGCGGATCAGCGTGCTTTTGCCTGCACCGCTGCGCCCGAGAATGCCATAAATCGCGCCTTTCGGGATCTGCAGCGACACGTCGTTTAACGCCGGTCGGCCTGTTCCGGCATAGGTTTTACTCAGCCCGACGACCTCAATCATGATTGCGGCGCAACCGGGATAACCGAGCCGTTATAGTTTTTGCGAATAAACTCGGCAACCTGCGGCGAGGTGAGATCTTTGGCCAGCGCTTTAATGCGTGGGTCATTAGCCAATTGCGGCGTCGTCACCAGGATATTGGCGTAAGGGTTGTTGTTCGCGCTCTCCAGCCCTAACGCATCTTTCGCCGGTACCAGTCCCGCCTCCAGCGCATAGTTGCCGTTAATGACCGCTAAATCAACATCGTCTAAGGAACGCGGGATCTGCGGCGATTCAATTTCGAGGATCTTCAGATGTTTGGGGTTTTCCACGATATCTTTCGGGGTAGCTAACGTGGTCGCCGGGTTGGTGAATTTAGCGCCGAGTTTGATTAATCCCTGGCTTTGTAGCAGGAACAAGGCGCGACTGAGATTGGTGGTGTTGTTCGGCACCGCGACGGTCCCGTTTTCCGGGACGGAATTAAAGTCTTTGTGCTTACGGGAATAAATACCCAGCGGTTCAATATGCACCGTAGCGGCGACGGCAAAGGTCTTACCCAGCGCTTTTTCCTGATCCTTCAGATACGGAACGTGCTGGAAGTAGTTGGCATCAACGTCGCCATTCGCCAGCAGCTCGTTGGCGTTAACGCCGCTGGTGAGTTCGACCACTTTGATATCGAGGCTGGGATCGATTTTTTTGATGTAATTGAGGATCTCAGCGTGTGGTACCGGGTCAGCGGCAACGCGCAGCGCGGCAGCCTGGGCGGATGTCCATGCCAGAGAAAGAGATAAAGCGACCCCTGCCAGTTTGAATGCGGCATATTTCATATTGTTATCCTTATTAAATTAAACGATCAGTTGCTCAGTACGTTCGCGAAAAACATCCTGGTAATAACGTTCGGCGACATCCGGGTGGGAACGCAGCCGCCCTTTGAGGTAATTCCAGCCAACATCCCGCAGCAGCGGATTTTGCGGATCGCTATCCGGGCCGAGCGCTTCCTGCGCCAGATGGGCGGGCAGGCGGTACACCGGCACCACGGCATCGAGCTGCGCTCCAAGAAAGAAGGCGATTGAGAGGCGTTCCTGTTCTGCCGGCGGCGAGACCACGCGATGAACGGTGGCGCGCAGGTAACCGTTAGTCGCCAGCTCAAGTAGCTCACCGATATTCACCACAAAGCTGCCCGCCAGCGGCGTGGCGTCGATCCAGTGCTCCGGCGCGACTTCCACCTGCAGTCCTTTTTGCTCGTCCTGTAACAGGAAGCTTAAGAATCCAGAATCTTTATGCGCCCCAACGCCTTGTGCGCTTTTCGTTTCACGCTGCCCGGGGTAACGAATCAGTTTGATATGTTCATTCGGCTTCTCGCCATACAGCGCGTCAAAGGCGTCGGCAGGCAACTGTAGCGCTTCGGCAAACGCGCGCAGCAAGGTGATCCCAACGCCGGTCATCGCCTGCTGCCAGCCCAGTAGGGTCGGTTTCAGCGACGGTAGCGCGGCGGGCCATAAGTTCGGTCCCTGCAGACGCTGCCAGCGTGGCGCGTTTTCGGCGAGAGTTAAAGCCGGGCGTTCGGCGCCGATGTCAAACTGTTCGCGCCAGTCTGGCTGGCCGCGAGTGAGCTCGGAAGCCGCGCGGTTATAGCCGCGAAAGTGCGGGGAATGAATCATCGCCACCTGCTGCTTTTCGCTATCATCAAGAGCAAAAAAGCGTCGCGCCTGGCGTTGAACTTCGGTTTGCAATCCGGCGTCCACGCCGTGATTAATAAGATAAAAGAAACCAATATCGCGAGCGGCATGGCGGAGGTCGGCAAGAAAACCGCTCTTTTCAGCAGGGTTGGTATAGCGGGCCAGATCGAGAATCGGCAAAGTCGTGGCGTTCATTGTGTTCTCCGAGAACGGGGTACGGGTCATTGGCTATGAAGTGATTCTGGGTTCGGCAACAACAACGGCGCATGATGATTTCCTCTGTCGGGTAGATGCGCTCAGCTTGCCTTAGCGCAATTTTTTCGACCAATAACGTTCTTTTCTAATTTATGACCGCGGTGGGTTCAGTGCTTTTGCGAAAAACAGATAAGGAGTGGGGAAACCGCGTGGGTGTGATGTAAAAAAGTGGCGGGATGTTGCATGATGCCGCCGCGGTCCGTATGGTGAGCGAAATTTTTCATGCAGGAAAAACAATGCACACGTCAAAAGATCCGCTTCACGGCGTGACGCTCGAAGCGTTACTCACTGACCTTGTGGCCAGATATGGCTGGGATGAACTGGCCCGACATATCAAAATCAACTGTTTCAAAAGCGATCCGAGCATTAAGTCGAGCCTGAAATTTCTGCGCCGCACGCCGTGGGCGCGTAAAGAAGTGGAAAACTTTTATCTCGATTCGCTGGAAGGGCTCATCGACAAACCCGCCGACGCTGGCCCGTGGGCCAACTGGCAGAAGAAGTAACGCTTATCAGGTTACCGCTTGTTCATTGACCCCATTGCGTAGCGCTCCCGGCGCTTTGCCGGTAATGCGTTTAAAGGCGCGGCTAAAGGCGGCGAGCGAGTTGTAGCCGAGGCGGAAGGCGACTTTTTCCAGCGCTTCGCCTTCATGGCTGATGTATTGTACCGCCAGGCGCATGCGTAATTCTGTCAGGTAGCGGGCCGGCGTGGTACCGGTGGCGGTGAGAAAACGTTCGGCGAACACCGAACGCGACAGGCCGGATTCGCGGGCTAAGTCTTCTACCTTCCAGTTGACGCCGGGCTGCTGATGCATAGCATATATCGCGCGCGATAGCTTCGGGTCACGCAGTACCTGTACCCAGCCGGTAGCGTTACCGCAGCCGCATTCCACCCAGGCGCGGACGATCAGCGCCGCGACGACGTCGGCGAGACGTGCCAGAATGCCGGCATAGCCCACCTGACGCGTCAGGGATTCACGCTCCATTGCCGCCAGCAGCGGCTGGATTTCCGGGCGGGCGCTTAACAGGCTACTCACCAGCATTACCTCCGGCATGGCCCGAACCAGCGGCTGCATTCCGCCTAATTCAAAATCCATACAGGCGCTGAAGATAACCGCATTCTCTTCGGTATTAACGCAGCCCGCGTTTTTGATGCAGGAAACCGTCCCGCAGACCGGTTTGCTGTCGAGCTCCATCACGTTCACCCGCGCGGCTTTGCTATCTGAGAGCAGGGCGTGCGCATCGCTATTGGGAATGAACACCGCATCGCCGCTTTCAAGCGAGAACTGTTTACCGTTGCTCATTTGTAGCAGCAGCGGGCCGCGGCTGACAAAATGAAACTGCGCTTTGCCAGGAACCGAATTAAACTCCACGCCGAAAGGACGTGAGGTTTCGATCCGTCGGTATTTCACACCCGACAGTCGCATGCCCTGTAACAGCTCGCTGGTCAGATCTAAGGTTTGCTGGCTCATCGTTTTTCCGGACGAATAATCAATAATTGCAGAGTATGTATCATATATCGTCTTAACGGAAGCCACTAAGCTTGGCGAATGTTAATGATTCTGGAGAGATGTATATGAGTTCTTGCATTGTCGCTGAAGAGAGCGCGATTAACGCCCGTCCGGCGTGGCGCGCCGTGTATGCGCTGGCGTTGGGGGTCTTTGGCCTGATCGTCGCTGAATTTCTACCGGCCAGTTTACTGACGCCGATGGCCAGCAGCCTGGGCGTAAGTGAGGGGATGGCCGGACAGGCGGTGACCGCCACGGCGTTAATCGCTCTGGTGACGGGGTTATTGATTACCTCCGCTACCCGCAATATCGACCGTCGCTGGGTACTGATGTTCTTTTCCGTATTGCAAATCATCTCCAGTCTGATCGTGGCATTTGCCGGTTCACTGGAGTTCCTGCTGCTGGGGCGCTTGCTGCTTGGTATCGCTATCGGCGGCTTCTGGGCGATGTCGACGGCGACGGCGATGCGGCTGGTTCCGGCGGCGATGGTGCCGAAAGCGCTGGCGATCATCTTCTCGGCGGTGTCGATTGCCACCGTAGTGGCGGCGCCGCTGGGTAGCTATCTTGGCGCGCTCATTGGCTGGCGTAACGTCTTTATCATCTGCGCCGTACCGAGCCTGGTCGCGCTACTGTGGCAGCTATGGGTACTGCCGTCGATGCGCCCGGAGAGCGCTGGCAGCTTTAGTACGCTCTTTAAGGTACTGCGGCGGCCGGGAATGGTTGGCGGCCTGCTGGCTTCGATTTTGATTTTTGGCGGACACTTCGCTTTCTTTACCTATCTGCGGCCGTTTCTCGAAACCGTGGCGCTGGCAAGTGTAGAAGGGGTGTCGTTGATTTTGCTGGGGTTCGGCGTGGCCAACTTTATTGGCACCTCGCTTGCCGGGCATCTGCTGGCGCGCAGTTTGCGTTTGACGCTGGCGCTGGTGCCACTGGCGATGAGCTTGCTGGCGCTGATGATGGTGCTGTATGGTCATATTGCGCTACTGGATGGCCTGTTGGTCGCCCTGTGGGGATTTGCATTCGGCCTGGTGCCGGTGGCCTGGTCAACCTGGCTTGCCACTACGGTACCGGATGAAGCGGAAAGCGCAGGGGGATTATTAGTCGCGGCGATCCAGCTGGCCATTAGCGCCGGGGCTGCCGGCGGTGGGGCAATATTTGATATCAGCGGCGCCAGCGGCGTATTTACCGGCAGCGGGCTGTTATTATTAAGCGCCATGCTGATTGTCTTTATTGGCGTCAGGGTGACGCCGCCGGTCAGAAACAATTAATGATTAAACGCGCCGACTGGCGCGTTTATTTTTCTTAAGGCGCAGCGAGTACTCATTTTATTATTATAAAACGAGCGACTAATTGATGAGTTGAAAAACTTCTTACGCTTTCCCGCGTGAATGCGGTTGCTGGCCTCAGCGTTTTGTCAGGTGGTTTCCATCACAGATTGGGCGCTATGTTATTAATTATTCTATTAAATAGCGTCTGTCAGTTGGTCAACGATAACTTTACCGCTGTTATCAAATTGGGTAATACGAAAATTAACGTTCCACGAGCGGCGAGTATTAAATTTATCAAACAGGGAGACGCGGCCTTTTTTCTTACCCTCTTTATTGAGGATCACCCACTCAGTCACTTCGGTATACTGCTGGCTAGGTTGATGACCGCTTTGTTGTTCAACTAATTGGTCTTCAGAATCCAGTTTTAAATAATCGCGTAACATTTTGCACCTCTTTGTTAATGTTTTTTTAACGTTACTCCTTTTTTTGATTCTTTCAATCTGAGTTTTTAATCGATGTGTGTGACTATTAGTTGGCGATCTAGCTGTTATATTTTTGCTAATCACTCTGCTGAATCCCAGGCTATTGTAACCATTCAGCACCAGACCGACCTACGGAAGCGAAGCGATGAATGCCTCATCCAGCGGAAAGAGGCCCGTTGGATGTGGCATTGATTACCCGGTTTTTGGGATTGAGGTTATTCATCGTGCTGATGAATATTACAGCACCGCTACGTACTTAATACCGTTATTGTTCTGTTTTAGCCTTTCCAGCGCCTGTGGGATCTCGTCGAAACTGACGCTTTCTATCGGCGGCATCATCAGTTCGCCGTGGCCAATTTGCTGCAGCATGTTTTCCCCGGCCTGACGTAATCGACTCCACTGCCTCTGGGTACCGTAAGGATGGATTGCCGCCAGCGCGACCTCATGCAATGAGATACTGGTAGTAAACGCCGGTAGCGGCGCGTGCTCGAGCCGGTCTTGTATACAGACCAGATGGCCGTAGTAGCCGAGCAAACCGGCAAGCGAAAGGGCATTTTGCTGATTTACGGTATCGAAAGCGGCATACAGCGATTTACCCGCCAGCGCGCGTTTTAGCTCCTGCGGCCAGGAGGTATGGTGATAATCAAAGGCCTGAATCACCCCGCGAGCCAGCAGTTTCGCGTGATGCGTGGCGCTGGCAGTAACGTAGACGTTAGCGCCGCTCTCAATCAGTAATTGACTTAGCAGACTGCCGGCAGCGCCGCCCGCGCCGCTGACCAGTACATTCTCGCCAGCCGGATGGGGGATTTTCTGCGCTGCCTGCCACGCCGTCAGACCAGGGCACGGCAGCGCCGCAGCGGTGAGGTCGCTGATGTGGTCGGGAACCGCAATCACCGCCTGGGCGCTGACTAATGTATGGCGAGCAAAGCTACCGTCAAAACGCAGGTCGGTGTGATACATCACACGCGTGCCGGGACGAAGATGGCGGGCGTTGTGGCCAACGGCGGTAATCACCCCCATGCCGTCGACGCCGGGGATCTGATCCTCCTGCCAGGCGTCGGAGAGACCAGCCATCAGCTTCCAGTCGACCGGATTAAGACCAATGGCGCGGTTCTCGATCAGCACCTGATCGTCAGCGGGCGTGACTAACGTTTTCTCATGGCGTTCAAGCAGAAGCGGGGAGGCGTGCTTTTTCCACAGCCAGGCGTCGGTTTTTATCATTGTTTCTTCCTCTGGTGTTGGTGAGCGGTCCATTAAAACAAAATCAGAACTCAAGATAATTCCATAAATAGCAATTATCTATTGCGATTAGTGCTGTTTATCGCAATAGCATTCCATGAAACACTTTGCTCATATTTTCAACGTGATACCGCACGGCGGTTGACGGAGTGACCCATGAGCATCGAAAAATTAACCCAGCAGCCGCTAACGATTGGCATTGAACTGCCGCTGGACAATGACTGGTCGACAAGCGGACAGCTAAAACGGCAGCGCGACGGGCGACCGTTTGGCGTGCCGGATATGAGCGAGCACGCGGAGCGCATTAAACTGGCGGATACGCTCGGGTTTCGCGCTGCCTGGATCCGCGATGTTCCGCTGTACGATCCGCAGTTTGGCGATGCGGCTAACGTCTTTGAAGCCTTTACCTACCTCGGCTATTTATCGAGCCTGACGCAAAATATTTTGCTGGGCACGGCGGCGGTTGTGCTGCCGTTACGTCAGCCATGGCTGGTACGTAAAGCCGCCGCCACGGTGCAGGCGCTCAGCGGCGACCGGCTGCTATTGGGCATCGCCAGCGGCGACAGGCCGGTCGAATACCCGCTATTTGGTGAAGACTACGCCAGCCGCGGCGAGCGTTTCCGTCACGGCGTGAGCGTGCTGAAGGGCGAGACCGATCGTCAGCTGGAGCCGGGCCTGGAGTTGCTGCCAGCCAAACCGACCCCGCCGCTGCTGGTTGCTGGTTTGGCGCAACAAACGGCGCAATGGGTAGGCAGCAATATGGATGGCTGGCTCGCCTATCCTGGCCAGCCTGACGAGCACGTTAGCCGCGTCAAGCTGTGGCGTCGGGTAGCGGGCGAGAAACCCTATATCAGCTTTATCCACCTGGATCTGCAAGATGACGCCAATGTGCCGATTCAACGCCATCGTTTCGGCATCAGCAGCGGCCGCCATGGTCTCATTCAGGAATTAAATGCGATGCGCGATGCCGGCGTGAACCATATCGGTCTGCATTTTCGTCGCAACCAGCGTCCGCTGGCCGAGACGATGCAGGAGATTGGCGAACTGGTGCTGCCGGCATTCCATTATTAAAGTACGCCGTCACCACCGTCTGAACACCAGACCTGGCCGGAGGCATACGAGCAGGCATCAGAGGCGAGAGTCACATACAGCGGGGCGATCTCAACGGGTTGCCCTGGCCGCCCAAGTGGCGTATCGCCGCCAAAGTTTTGCACTTTTTCCGCCGGCTGTCCGCCGCTTGACTGCAGCACCGTCCAGTACGGGCCGGGAGCGACCGCATTGACCCGGATCCCACGCGGCCCTAACTGCTTGGCCAGCGATTTGGTGAATGCCACCAGGCAGGCCTTGGTCTGGGCATAATCCAGCAAAATAGGGCTCGGTTTAAAAGCCTGTACTGAAGATGTGTTGATAATCACGCTTTGGGCTTTGAGGTGCGGCAGCGCGGCTTTGGTTATCCAGAACGGCGCATAGACGTTGGTTTTGAAGGTAGCATCGAAATCGGCGGTGGTAAGTTGCTCAATTTTTTCGCAGTATTGCTGACGACCTGCATTGTTCACAACAATATCCAAACCGCCAAGACCGCTTACTGCTTTTTCCACCAGCGTTTCACAGAAGGATTCCACGCGAATATCGCCCGGTATCGCCACCGCTGTACGGCCTTCCGCTTTGATAAGCACGATGACGGCGTCCGCATCGCTCTGTTCTTCCGGAAGATAGTTAATGGCAACATCCGCGCCTTCGCGGGCAAAGGCGATGGCCACGGCGCGACCAATACCGGAGTCTCCGCCGGTAATCAGCGCTTTCTTACCCTGTAGCCGTCCTGACCCGCTGTAGCTGACTTCACCATGATCCGGTGTGGGTTCCATTTCGGCGGCCAGGCCGGGAGGCGTTTGCGGTTGATCGGGGAAAGGGGGTTGTGGCCAATGGTTGGTACGCAGTTTGTCATTATCCATAGCAATCTCCTTCACAGAAAAGAGTAATGATAGAAGGTATGCGGACGCTACGATAAATGTAAATCCCTGCCCAATGGACATATTCCCGCTTTTCCTTAGCCAACTTACTGATATAAGGCGATTTATATATAATCTTTCGCTGACTTATTTTTCAGATTATTCAACGAAATATTTAAAAATAGAATATTTAACTTTATTTACAGTTCTATTTTTTCATGCTCAAGTCGTTGTGGATTTTGGCCGTGCCGTTGCGTTTATTTCTTCTGGTTAATATGATCTTAGCGATGTCTTGTTTATTTTTGCCGCCCCGCTATTTATTTTTTAATTAATTTTATGGCAACTATTAATATATTTTATTTAATTTGCATTTTTCACTTATTGCTCCAGACTTAATTCTCGACGGCGATGATTTAGAGCGTTAAATCATCTTTTACTAACCAAGCTAAAAGGTAAACGTTATGGCAGAACACAGAGGTGGTTCAGGTAATTTTGCAGAAGACCGGGAAAAAGCATCTGAAGCCGGACGTAAAGGCGGACAGCACAGCGGCGGGAATTTTAAAAATGACCCGGAACGTGCATCCGAAGCCGGTAAAAAAGGCGGTAAAAACAGCCATGGCGGCGGCCGTAAATCCGGTGATAGCTAGCTTGTGAATATAAGTGATTTGATCTGGTAACTGCTGTTAAAAATACCCTGCGGGTCATCCGACCCGCAGTTTTTAAAAGGTGTGATTTATGAAAATTCAAACCATTGAAGATATTTTTACCCATTTATTATCGGATACCTACAGCGCGGAAAAACAGTTAACCCGCGCGCTGGCTAAACTATCCCGCGCCAGCGCATGTGAAGAGTTGCAAACGGCATTCAGCGCTCACCTTGAGGAAACACAGGGCCATATAGAACGTATTGATAAGCTCCTTGAACAAAATGATCAAATTCGCCTGAAACGGATGAAGTGTGTGGCGATGGAAGGGCTTATCGAAGAGGCCAACGAAGTGATCGAAGCGACGGAAAAGAACGAGATCCGCGATGCTGCGCTGATAGCCGCCGCGCAGAAAGTTGAACACTATGAAATTGCGGCCTACGGTACGCTGTGTACGCTGGCAGAGCAGCTCGGCTATAAAGCCGCGGTGAAATTGCTGGCGGAAACGCTGGAAGAAGAAAAAGACGCTGATATGAAATTAACGGACATCGCCGTTGGACACGTCAATCAGGATGCCCAACAGTCCGCTTAATCCTATCTAAGGCATCAGGCAAAAAAATGAGTCTTAGTCCGGTTGTAATAAAAAGGTGTCATCTCGTCGCGGCGATAATGTGGTTTGTACTGGCTTGTATAAAGAGGTTGTTATGACTGATATTGAAAACTATCACGATTGGTTGCGTGACGCGCACGCTATGGAAAAGCAGGCCGAATCAATGCTTGAATCAATGGTAAAACGAACCGACAGCTATCCGGAATTATGTACCCGCCTTGAGCAGCATCTTTTTGAAACCCGTCGGCAAATTACCGTACTGGATGATATTATTGTGCGCAACAATATTTCCCGCTCGGTTCTTAAAGACTCAATGAGTAAAATCGCCGCAATGGGACAATCTATTGGAGGAATGTTTCCACAAGATGAAGTGGTGAAAGGGGTGATCAGCGGTTACGTTTTCGAGCAGTTTGAGGTCGCCTGTTATACCTCCTTATTAACCGCCGCGCAAAAGGTCAACGATCATGATTCGATTGCGGATTTAGAAAGTATTTTGGCGGAAGAGAGAGGCATGGCCGAATGGCTGCTGCAACATATTCCGGATATTACGGAGCAATATATTATTCGCTCCGAAACGCCGGGTTTTGATGCTAAGCTTTAGCGGCAAAAGGTCTGTAAATGCGGCGCTGAAAAGTCTCTACGCTTCGGTCGGAATAATTGAAATCTGGCCGTTACGTTCGAGGATCGCAAATTTAATCTTCTCAAGTTGATATATACCATGGTGCTGTCGCGCGGCGAGCAATATGTCATCCACAGAGATATTGACCATTTTCATTTTATCGTCAGCGACAACACCATTTTCTACGACGATCGTCGGCGAACCATCAAGATAATTCTCAGCCTGAGAAAAGCGCTTCTTTATATAGCCAAATAAAATATCCACGCTGACCAGCGTGACAATAGTCAGCATTGAACCGGTAACAGAATAGTCGGTGCTGAGCATGGCCTGCTGCGTGGCCTCACTGATAATCAACAGTAAAATCAGATCAAAACTGGTGAGTTGCATAAGCGTTCTTCTGCCAGCAACTTTAAATATAATCAATAAGATAAGATAGATTGCGACGGCTCTGAGCACCATTTCCATCGTTGTGACTCCTAAGGAAAGACAAATTGGCTAAAGGTGACGGCAGGTTGCCGGTTCGCCTGTAGTGTCGTGGAAAGTTTGCCAAATGTTTTTGGCGTGATAGATAACCACAGCGAAAGCGGCGCGCCACTGCTATTTTCATTGTAAACCAGTATCAGATGACCGTTAGCGCTGTACATTTTATCGGGCTGCGGTCGAATATCACCAATTTGGTAATGGCTTAATAACGTGGGTGAAAAATCCACTGAGGTATGAGCGAGGCCACTGTTTTTTACCTGAACATTGACTTCGGTTTCGCTCATTAACCTGGCAAAACGGTCATAGTCTACCGTTAACGATGAAGCGGAATTCTCATGATGGGCGGAGCTCAGGAAGCCAGATGAAAATAAACCGCATAATGCAGCAATGATAATAATGGCGAGAAAAACCACCCCATAGCGCCGGAAGTTATACTCGAAGCGTAACGCCTGTAGATTCTCGTTTATCTCTGGCGGATCCTGTTGATTATTGTCCATCTTTCGGCTCCAGCATGATGTTTATATTTAACGATACGATAGCGACGTTGTTATTTTAGCTGATATCAGAATTATTGACGTTGTTAAAATCGCTATCCGCGGCCAGACTTTAATAACAGTCATGCTGACATGAAAGGTGAAATAATGAGGAAAAAGCTAATCGCGACACTCTGTTTGTTACTCACCGCTGGCGTCTGGGCTGAAGAGAAGGGCGGTTTTAAAAACGATGCCGCACCGCCGCCGCCGCACCAGCTGGACGACGGCTATCGCGGTATGGAGGATGGCCGGATTATGACCATTGAGCAGGCGAAAACCATGCACGACGGCGCGACTATTTCCCTGCGCGGCAATGTGATTAAGCATGAAGGCGACGACCGTTATCTGTTCCGTGATAAAACTGGCACCATTGCGGCCATTATTCCGGCAGCCGTTTTTGATGGTCAGGACATCAAGCCAGACAAACTGGTGAGCATCAACGGAAGCCTGGATAGTAAAATGACGCCGCCGCTGGTGCGGGTTGATAAGCTGCGCAAACAAGCGCCCAATTAACCGGAGAGCCTGAGTATGAGCAGAGCGCATCACCATGAACTCGATAAACGCGGTAAACACCCGGCGCGAGAAGAGCCGGGTAAACACGGCGAGATCCCGCGGAAACGGGATGATAGCGACGATCACCGAAGCGATCCCTATCATCCGACGGAAAACGCCAAAGCGGTATGTTTCTGCTGAGGGTAATGAAACCCCGCGCCGCGCGCGGGGTTAGCGTTTACTCACGTAGCGCGTTTCGCCAGTCAGCGATCAGGTCTTGCGGATCTTCAATACCTACCGAGAGTCGAATCAACTGCGGCGTTATGCCATTCGCCAGCCGCTGTTCCAGCGGAATGGAGGCGTGCGTCATGCTGAATGGCTGGCTCACCAGGCTTTCCACACCCCCCAGGCTTTCCGCCAGCGTAAATAACCGTAGTTTTTTGATGATGCGCCCGGCGTAGTCATCATCTCCTTTGACCACAACGGAAATCATACCGCCTGGCAGGGCCATCTGTCGGCGGGCCAGATCGTGATGGGGATGGCTGGCGAGCCAGGGGAACCACACTTTCTCGACCTGCGGCTGCTGCTCCAGCCATTCCGCCAGCAGCAGAGCGTTGCTGCTATGACGTTCCACCCGTAGAGCCAGGGTGCGAATGCCGCGCAGCGTCAGGAAGCTGCTGAATGGGTCAAGTACGCCGCCGACGGCGTTTTGCAGATAGCCCAACTTCTCGGCCAGCGTCGGATTGTCGCCAACCACCGCCAACCCGGCGACGACATCCGAATGACCGTTGAGATATTTGGTCGCTGAATGCACCACGATATCAAAGCCCAGTTCGATAGGGCGATGGATGATCGGTGAGGCAAAGGTATTATCGGTGACGCTGATAATGTTATGTCGACGGGCAATCTCGGCAATGGCCGCAAGATCCGCCAGCTTGAGTAACGGATTGGTCGGCGTTTCCACCCAAATCATCCGCGTATCAGGGCGGATCGCGGCTTCGATGCCTGCCAGATCGTCAGGTTTGACCCAGGTCACTTGCAGACCGGCGCTACGACGGCGAACATTTTCAATCAGCCGGTATGTGCCGCCATAGACATCATCTACCGCCACCAGATGGCTATCCTTATCCAGCAGTTCCAGTACCGTGGAAATGGCCGCGAGGCCTGAAGCAAAAGCAAAACCCCGGCTACCGCTTTCCAGCTCTGCAATGGCCGTTTCCAGCGCGTGGCGGGTCGGATTGCCGCTACGCGAATATTCATAGCCGGTATGCTGGCCCGGCGCGGGCTGGGCAAAGGTAGAGGTGGCGTAAATTGGTGGCATCACCGCGCCATGCTGGTCGTTAAAAATGCCGCTATGGACGCTGAGCGTCTGTAAATTTTTCATGTTCGTTCCTTATTGTTCCAGTCGGTTACGCCAGGTGGTCAGGACGTCGCTACGGGTAATCAGGCCGATAAACCGATCGTTATCAGTAACGACCACGACATGTCCACGGTCGAAGATATCTTTAAGCGCGCTTTCCGGGGCGTGCTTATCCAGGGTTTCGACATGGCGGGTCATAGCCTCTCTGACCGGTAGCGCGAAACGCCGGCTGTCGCCCTGGACGTGGCTTATCAGATCCCATTCATCGACGATGCCAACCACGTGGCCGTTTTCCAGCACCGGCAACTGGGAGAAATCGTACAGGCGCATACGAGCAAGGACGGCAGCCAGCGTATCGTCGGGCGCGGCGGTGACGGTTGCGCCTTCATCATGACGCAGGGCGATAAAATCGCTAAGATCGCCGCGCGTCGGGCGGCTTAGCAGACCTTGCTGGCGCATCCAGTCGTCGTTGAACATTTTCGACAGGTACTTGTTACCGCTATCGCAGGCGAAGGTGACCACCCGCTTAGCGGTGGACTGCGACCGGCAGTAGCGCAGAGCTGCTGTCAGCAGGGTGCCCGTTGACGAGCCGGCGAGGATACCTTCCACTTGCAGCAGCTGCCGGGCGGTGGCGAACGCTTCACGATCGGTCACGCGCCACGCTTTGCGCACCTTCTCCAGATGGGCGAGCGGGGGAATAAAATCTTCGCCGATCCCCTCCACCAGCCAGGAGCCGGTTTCGCCGTATTGCCCGGTCTCTACCTGATCCGCCAGAATCGAGCCCGCAGGATCGGCAAGAATAAATTCGGTTTTCGGCGAGTGTTGCGCAAACCATGCCTGCAAACCGCCCAGGGTACCGCCTGAGCCGACACCAACCACCACGGCGTCAATGTCGCCATCGAGTTGCTCAAACAGCTCCGGCGCGGTAGTGGTGGCATGAGCCAACGGGTTGGCTTCATTATTGAACTGGTCAATATAAAACGCGCCCGGCGTTTCATCCGCCAGACGGCGGGCGTAGTCCTGATAATAGGCGGGATGACCTTTGTTGACGTCCGAGCGGGTTAACTGCACGGTGGCGCCCAGCGCACGCAGATGGAAAATTTTCTCGCGGCTCATTTTGTCCGGCACCACCAGGATCAGTTTGTAGCCTTTCTGCGCGGCAATCAGCGCCAGCCCCAGCCCGGTATTACCGGCGGTGGCTTCAATGATGGTGCCGCCGGGGCGCAGTTTTCCCTGGCGCTCGGCTTCATTAATCATCGACAACGCCACGCGATCCTTTATCGAACCGCCGGGGTTTTGGTTTTCCAGTTTCAGGAACAGGCTGCACGGGCCGGTATCCAGTTTATGCAGCTGTAACAGCGGGGTATGACCAATCAGGTCGCTTACAGAGTGAAAGAGTGACATAACCATTTATCCATTCGTATCGAGATAGCTGAATGGTAGAACTGTAAAAACGGCATTTTAAAGAACATAAATCTGCCGTTTAGCGCAAAATGGAATATAAGATGCTTTTTAGCCATCCAGAAGGAAAGCAGGTTATCCGCCCGGGCGTATCGATTGCTGGAATAGCGGTTTTTTGCCTTGTTTTTAAGCAAATTAGCCGCTGGCGTTGGCTGGTCTATGCATTTTCCGGCAAAGCATTACTGAAAATTATCGATAGCTTGACTCTCCAGGCATAGCGATTATAAATAAATTGACTCTGCCGATACGGCAAGGCTATGACCGTCACTGGATTACCACCTGGACCGATAAGGGAATACTGATGAAACTGTGGAATAAAACGCTGATTACCTCTGCATTGTGCCTGGCGTTGTTTGGCTGCGATGACTCATCGAAAGTCGACAATAAACTGGATCAGGCCAAAGATAACGCGGAACAAATTAAAGATGCGGCCGCCGATAAAGCGCGGGCCATTAAGCAAGAAGCGGATAAGCAGATCGACGACATCAAAACGCAGGCCAATAATGAAGCGGATAGCCTGAAAACTCAGGCCAGCAGTATTAAATCTGAAGCCGACAAGAAAGCTGACGCGATTGCCCAGGATGCGAAAAATAAAGCGGATGCGGTAAAACAGGATGCGCAGCAAAAAAGCGATGCGATCATGAAAGAGGCGGGAAAAATTAAAGATAACGCCATCGTTGAAGCCAACCAGCTTTCCGCCGATGCCGCCAATAAGACCAAAGAAATAAAAGAGAGTATCGCGCCGGAGCAAGCGCCAGCGCAGCAGGCGCCGGCCGGCCAACAGTAAATATTTGAGTGCTTACCGCGGCGGTATTGTCGCCGCCGCGATGCGTTTCTCAGGAAATAAACAGACTCAGTAATAACACCATCAACAGACCCACCACCGAGTTGATGAGCTCCAGTAAGCCCCAGGTCTTAAAGGTATCGCGCATCGAGATGCCAAACGTTTCCTTAAAGAGTAAAAAGCCGCCGTCATACATCAAAGTAATGGTATTGCTACCACAGGCCACCGCCAGGCACATCAGCGCTGGATTAAGATGAAATGCGGTAACCATTGGCGAAACAATCCCGGCTGAAGTAATTGCCGCAACGGCGCCCTGGCCGGTAAGAATACGAATAATAGCGGTAATCAGCCAGGCGATAATAAACGGCGACAGCGGGACGTGGCTCATCATCGTAACGATATGGTCGCCGACGCCGGAATCGATAATAACCTGTTTGAGAATGCCGCCGGCGCTGATGACGAACAGGACGTTGGCAATTCTGGCGACCGAGTCCGTGACGCAGTGGTTAACCTGAACGGCGTTCATACCGCGGCGGCAGCCGAGCAGCCAGATTGCGGCGCCGGTCGCCAACAGCATGCTAATTTCCGCGCTACCGAGGAACTGGAAGAATTTTGCCGCAGAAGAGGCCGCGCCAAACAGCGACTGAATCAGCGAAGACGCAATCATCAATATCGCGGGGATCAGCGGAATGGCAATGCTGACCGCAAACGACGGCAGCGCGTCGGCAGGTTTCTCCTCCTGCGGTTGAATCATGGCATTCAGCTTCATTTCGCGGATACCCGGAAGCCAGGCAGGTAACAGGATCCCCGCACAGAACAGCGCCGGGACTATCACGATAATGCCGTACAGATAAACCTGAACAATATCCGCCTGGAAGGCGCTGACTAATGCAACCGGCCCCGGTTGTGGCGGAAATAAACTATGTCCCATGGTGGCGCCGACGACCGTCGGAATAACCAGTTTCATCCACGGGATATTGGCTTTGCTGGCGATGTTAAGAACCAGCGGCATAGCAATCAAAAACGCCACTTCATAAAACATGGCAATGCCGAAGATGACGCCGATAAACATCAAGCCGACCGCCAGATAACGGGTGCCGCAACGTCTGATTACCGTATCGGCAATCTGCTGGCTGGCACCGGATTCGGTCATAAATTTGCCGATGATAGCGCCGAATATAATGATCAGCGCCAGGTGTCCCATTATTCCGCCCAGTCCTTGCTGAACCATCGAGACGATTTTATCGAGGGGCACACCTTCCATAACGGCGACGAACAGGCCGGCAATTAATAAGGCGAAAATATTGTGAACTTTGTATTTCAGATTCATGATGACCAGTAGCGCAATACCGACCACCACCCATAGCAGAGCCAGGGCTGGAGACATGGCATCCTCCCAATAGAGATTTTATTATTTTCAGTGCCGGAGAATTCCGGCACTTGGGTGACGAGCGGATCAGGCGTGCTGGTTTTCCAGCGCTTCCCATAATCCCAGTAAGTAAGTGGCGCCGAGCGCGCGATCGTATAAGCCGTATCCCGGACGGCCGGTTTCTCCCCAGATAAAACGGCCATGATCGGGACGAATATAGCCGTCGAAGCCGTTGTCGTGCAGCGCCTGCATCACCCGGTACATATCGAGCGAGCCATAGCGGGTAGGGTGCGCCGATTCGTAGAAATCTTTGTCTTTTATGATTTTAATATTTCTGACATGAGCGAAATGAATGCGCCCGCGCTGGCTGAATTCCGCGAGGATTTGATAAACGTTATTTTGCGGCTCCTCGGCAATAGAGCCGGTACATAAGGTAATACCGTTTGCCGGTGAATCCACCGCGCGACACAACCAGTCGAGATCGTCGCGGTTTTTAATAATGCGCGGTAGACCAAAAATAGAGTACGGCGGATCGTCAGGATGAATGGCCATTTTCACGCCGACCTCTTCGCAGACCGGAATAATTTTCTCCAGGAAATAGAGCAGATTTTCTCGCAGTTTGTCATCATCGACCGCTTTATAGCTGTCGAATAACGTCTGTACCTGCGCTAAACGTTCGGGCTCCCAGCCCGGCAGGGCATAGCCGTTGGCGTTGCTGAGCACTTCCGCGACGACCTGTTCCAGCGTTTTATCGATGCCGGCTTTTTCAAAAGCCATCGTTAGCGAACCGTCCGCCAGCCGGTAGTTCATGTCGGTTTTCATCCAGTCGAAAACCGGCATAAAGTTGTAGCAGATGACCTTAACGCCAAAGGCGGCGAGGTTACGGATCGTTTGCTGATAGTTGGCGATATAGCGATCGCGCTCCGGCAGCCCGATTTTAATCGCGTCGTGAATATTCACGCTTTCGATAACTTCCATCGTCAGACCGTTAGCGTGGGCCTGCTCGACTAACGCCTTAATTTTCTCCCGTGGCCAGACTTCGCCAACCGGTACGTCGTACAGCGCGCCGACCACACCTTCCACTCCAGGAACCTGACGGATCTGCTCAAGAGTGACTTTATCTTCGTCTGGCCCAAACCAGCGCATCGTCATTTGCATGAAAACTTTTCCTTACCGCGTTGTTTATAGTCTACTACCATACAAGTTGGGTTAAGGATAACGACAATGCGGAGAGGGGGACATGATCGAACTCACAAAACCATACATCGGATGAATTGCACACGCTGACGTAATGCTCATTACAAGATGCGTAAAATCGGGTAAAGGGGGCGGTTAACGTGACGGCATCAGGTAGAATTACTATGCTTAGAGACGAAGTCTCTTTTTTAAGTCGTTAATTTTGTTTGTATGGAGAGTGTATGGGTTTCTGGAGAATCGTATTTACTATCATCCTGCCGCCGCTGGGCGTACTGCTGGGTAAAGGCTTGGGCTGGGCATTCATTCTGAATATAATTCTGACCTTGCTGGGCTATATTCCTGGCCTTATTCACGCGTTCTGGGTACAAACCCGCGATTAATTCCTGTCAATAATTTAGCGGCGCATTCGCGCCGCTATCGTTCATAGCGTGAAGCTTCAGCGATTAGATTTTAGCGTGCCTTTCAGCCCATGCGGTTCTGAACGCAGGTATTGCGGCGGCACGCTAACCTGGGCCCCCAGAGCCGCCGCAGCCTGCCACGGCCAGTGTGGGTTGTAGAGCGCCGCGCGGGCGATGGCAATCAGATCGGCGTCGCCGTTTTGCAGTGCATCTTCAGCCTGCTGCGGTTCGGTAATTAACCCTACGCCAATGACCGGAACGTTGATCTGCTGGCGGATTTCATGGGCGAACGGTAACTGATAGCCAGGACCGACCTGAATCGCCTGCTGCGGCGACAACCCGCCGCTGGAGACGTGAATATAGTCGCAACCCAGCGCTTCAAGCTGCTGGCTAAAGACGATGGATTGCGCCGTATCCCAACCGCCATCCACCCAGTCTGTCGCCGAAAGCCGTACGCCGACGGCGATATTTTCGCTGACCGCCTCCCGTATTGCCTGGAAAACCTCCAGCGGGAAACGTAAGCGGTTTTCCAGCGAACCGCCGTATTCATCTGTTCGCTGGTTGCTCAGCGGCGAGAGGAATTGGTGCAACAGGTAGCCGTGGGCGGCATGCAGCTCTATCAGTTCAATTCCCAGGCGTTCAGCGCGACGCGCGCTATCAACAAAGGCTTGTTTAAGCCGCGCCAGATCGTCATGGCTCAGCGCTTTCGGTGCCCGGTCGCCGTCATGAAATGCCAGCGCGGATGGAGCGACGGTTTGCCAGCCGCCGTTATCCAGCGCCAACTGACCGCCGCCAAGCCAGGGGGCAGCGACGGAGGCTTTGCGCCCGGCATGCCCCAGCTGGATACCGATGCGGGTTGTTGAATAGGCGCGAACATCTTCCAGTACCCGGTACAGGGCGGCTTCGGTTTCATCATCCCACAGGCCGACATCCGCCGGGGAGATGCGACCCGCGGGCTCAACGGCGCTGGCTTCAATAATCACCAAACCGGCGCCGGAAAAAGCCAGCTGTCCAAGATGAATGCGGTGCCAGGCGGTTGCCTTGCCGTTTTCGGCGGAGTACTGACACATCGGGGCGATGACAATCCGGTTTTCCAGCGCCAGTTTACCAATTCGCGCAGGGCTAAATAGTTGACTCATATGTACCTCGTAAGCGTTGTGCTACCTGATAACCTGTAGTTGTAACATGCCTGGATGGCGGTCTCTTTTCCGTTGTTGCGCTTAAGACGCGGTTAGTCGTTATTCGCATGCTGATGGATCACCACTCTTCATGACTGAACCACAGCTTGCGCCGGCGGCCGCTGGCCTGCTGTGAAACCGATCTCGCCATCGCGGCGCCGATTTCCGCGCTGGCGACGAGGCCCTGAACGAAAGGGCGGTCATGCATCAACCACGGCAGCGCGCCGAAGGCAATGCGGCCGCGAGCGCACGCCGGCGCCTGCAGGGTGTAATCATCACCGATATCCGGGATCTCATCACCGCAGGCGAGAAGTTGCTGGCGCAGCGTCGGGAAAGGGATGTCTTTACTCTTCAGCGCCTTTTGGCCTCTGGCGTCAATAAAGACGTCAAATTCGCTGCGTTGGTTGTGATGGTGAATGACCGTCCGTTGTGGTTGAACTTCCAGTTGATAATCGGCCCCGAGCGGCAAAATACTAATCACCCCGGCCTCACGCAGCGCCAGCAGGCGGCGAATCGATTCCGATGGAATGGCCGCGTAATTATCGATAAATACCCGGGCGAGCCCTGTTTTAAAGCGTTCGCGGTCGCGTTCGTTAAGATGCGGCGTAATCATCTCAATCACTTCATGCAATCGCAGAATGGTATACCGCCACGGCACGGTATGCTGTTGCTGTTTGTTGCGTTCCACTTCCTGCAAATTGGCTTGCGCCCAGGCAAAGGGATCGTGTCGTTTTCTGTCGATAAACCAGGCGTCGCTGAACGTATCCGCGGTGAGCTGGCGTAAGCCTATCTGCTTACACCAGTGCGGCGCGGCGAGTTCCAGCTCCCTGACGATAAGCTGGAATACGCGATCCAGCAATCCCTCACTACCCTCAGCGATGGCCGTTTCCAGCCTCTGATGGGTGACAATTTCCAGCGGTTCATAGGGGATGGGACAGTAGAAATCGGCCTCGGGCAGGATGCCGTTTCGTGACATCAGGGTGATATGGAGTTTATGACTCGCGTCATTAAGCCGAAAATGGACGCTCTCATCGGCGTCAGTCGTAAAATGGCCATGTTGAATGACGACGGCGACGGCAGCATCAATGCCGCTGAGTGAAGTCCCCATGATACCGACCCGGCAGGGGGCTATCTGCGCCTGCATCAAACCGCTCCAGGGGCTGGGATAATATTCGCGGGAAGAATCATCGTCCTGCGGCCAGAGATGACCGGTGGCGATAACGGCAAAATCCGCACGTTCCGCTGTGGGCACGTGATTAATCCACAGTTTGACGCCATCCTGTTCCGCCTGGAGATCGGTAACCTCGCAGGATTCGCGCACGCTAACTTTGAAACCCGCTAACCTGGCTTTCTCCAACAGCGCCAGGAACCGATCGCGATAATAGTCGCCGAGGATCACGCGCGGTAAAAATTGCCGCTCATGTAAGGCCTCACGCTCAATGCCATACCGGGTGAGCCAGTCTTCGCTCTGATTTTGTAGCCACGTCAGATAGGTAATGTAGATGGGGGGGATTTCGATACTGGCGATATTCGCCAGCATTTGCGCTGAGTTATGCTCATCGTTATAAGGCATGCCGACGCCAGCCTCTTCACCCTGCTCGTAGAGCACTATCTCCAGCGGCTCACCCCGTTCAACCAGGGAATGAAAAGTATAGATCCCGGTCGGCCCAACGCCGACAATCGCCACTTTCTTCATCGTTATCCTTCCTTTGGTGTGGTTCCCGAACTGAAAGATAAGTGTGGTAGAGAAAATGACGAAAGGTGGAGTTATTTAGGCAACGCGAGGAAAAGTGTGCGTTCCTGGGTGGTGGAGGCTTTGAATCCGTGGTGTAAATAGAATCGCTTCGCGCTATCGGTCAGGGCATGGACCATCAGGGCACGAACGCCAACATTTTCGGCAACGCGATAACTGCGTAAGAGCGCATCATGGAGTAAATCAGCTCCCAGCCCCTGTCCGTGATACGCGCAGTCGATCGCCAGGCGGGCGAGAATGATGACCGGGATAGGATCGGGCATATTGCGCCGCAGGCCGCCAGTGGCTTCCGTGTGATTAACGCTGCCGGTTGCTAACGAATAAAACCCCACCACCTGATGGCTCTCTTCCTTGCAGACCACAAAGGTTCTCGCGGCGCCCTGAGCCTGGTTTTTCAATCCTCGCTGTTTCAGCCATTGATCGAGAACCGTTTCTCCACAACAAAATTCCGCGATCTGATGGTGTGAAGATAGCGGTGCAGGCGCGCTTATTTTTCCCATTGCGGTTTTCTCGCCAGCAATTTATCGAGAGCGGGGTTAGCTTCAACCGGCGCATCCAGCATGTCGATAAATTCGGCGTATTGCTCATCGCTTAAGTTAAACACCCGGCGGTCGAGAATTACGTTTTCTGCCGCCTGGCAGGCCATCTCAAGAATAAAGTCGGTCCGTGATTTGTGCAGAATTTCGGCAGCCGCATCAATCAGCGCCCGCTGGGACTCCTTCGCCCGGATGTTGAGTTGGATATCTGATTTCATCTTCTTTTCCCGTATAGCAATTGGTATACAGCTCATTGTAGAACAGGTGTATAGCAAATGCTATACATTCTGTCTGCACGGTCTATCAGGAGACATATACTTAATTTGAAACAAATTAGCATGCTAATTAACTTGCAGCCATACGATTATTGGGTGTATTTAACATATGGGTAACTTAAGAAACTTTACATTTACATATGCAGTTGGCCCTGCATGTTCTTTCGGCTAGCTGCTACATCTCCAGGCCGCTGTGCCAGGATAGGGATAACACGATGTTAGGCTGGACTTCACTACAGCGCAATGCCGCCATTGCCAGCTTCTTAAGCTGGACACTTGATGCCTTCGATTTTTTCCTCCTCGTCTTCTTACTGAGTGACATTGCCCAGACGTTTCATGTTGGGCTGGAAAAGGTCACGCTGGCGATACTACTGACGCTTGCCGTACGGCCTATCGGCGCGCTCATTTTTGGCCGGCTCGCCGAAAAATATGGCCGTAAGCCGATCCTGATGTTGAATATCATCTTCTTTTCGATTTTCGAGCTGCTGTCTGCTGCGGCGCCGTCATTAACGATTTTTCTGGTCTTAAGAGTGCTGTATGGCGTGGCGATGGGCGGTATTTGGGGCGTGGCGTCGTCGCTGTCAATGGAAACCATTCCGGATCGTTCCCGAGGTCTGATGTCCGGAATTTTCCAGGCCGGTTATCCGTTTGGCTATCTGATTGCCGCCGTCGCTTATGGGCTGCTATTTGAATTACTCGGCTGGCGCGGGATGTTTGTCATCGGCGCTGCGCCTATTTTACTGCTGCCGTTTATCTGGTTCTGCGTGCAGGAGTCACCGGTATGGCTGGCGTCACGAGAGAGAAAGGAAAGCACGGCGCTGCTGCCGGTACTGAAAACGCACTGGAAACTATGCTGCTATCTGGTGGTACTGATGGCGGCGTTCAACTTCTTCTCCCACGGTACCCAGGACCTGTATCCGGTATTTTTAAAAGTGCAGCACGGCTTTGATCCGAAAACGATCAGTATTATCGCGGTCACTTACAATATTGCGTCGATCATCGGCGGGGTGCTGTTCGGTTCGCTTTCCGAGAAGATTGGCCGAAAAAAGGCCATTATAACCGCCTCGCTGCTGGCACTACCGGTTATCCCGCTGTGGGCATTCGCTAGCGGTTCGCTGATGCTGGGAATCGGGGCATTCCTGATGCAGTTTATGGTTCAGGGCGCCTGGGGCGTAGTGCCGACCTATCTGAATGAACTGGTTCCAGCGAATACCCGTGCGGTGCTGCCGGGCTTTGTGTATCAACTGGGTAATCTTATCGCTTCGGTTAATGCGACGTTACAGGCCACGATCGCGGAACATCATGGTCAAAACTATGGGCTGGCGATGGCAATCGTCGCCGGTACGGTGGCGATCATTATCGCGATCCTGACCTTCTTTGGTCATGAAAGCCGGGCGAAGAAGATAAGCGGGGCGGTTGAGCAAAACGCCATGCAGCATGTGAGTCGGTAACCCGTTATGACGATGCGGGTAGCAATAGTCTACCCGCGTTGGATTAGCCCTGGTTAAGCTCGCCTTCGATAGATTGCAACCCGGCAATCGCGCAGGCTTCGTCAAAATTTCCCCCCGGCGCGCCGCCGACGCCAACCGCGCCAATGACCTGGTTGCCCATCTTAACCGGCACTCCGCCAGCTAATAGCAGAAAACCGGGTATATCTCGCAGGTTCGCGGCTCCGGCGTTGGACTGAGAACCTTTCATGACATTGCTGGTGGCGTTTTTAGTGGTTAGCGCGGTGAATGCTTTCATTCGGCTGGCTTCGACGGTGTGCGGGCCGGCATTATCCATTCTCTTCATTAATAGCGGTGTACCGGAACGGTCGACCAGCGTGACGGCAACGTTATAGCCGTCTTTGGCGCAGGCCTGTAGCGTACTTTGCGCGATTTTATCCGCGAGCTCCACTGACAAATTTTTCTGGCTGAGAACGCCCGTTGCGGCGCTGGCGGTCGTGACCAGGCTGCCCAGCAGGATGGCGCTAAGAAGGATACGTTTCATGGTGATGCTCCGTCGTATTGAGTGGCGATAGGCCAATACTAGGAGGGAAGGAGCATGGCGACTATTGCCGCGAATACTGAACGTACCAGGTATTTTTACTTAGAACCACTGGCGACATCAGCGTAAATCTTCAACAATTTGGGCAGCGAGTTAACTTCAAGTTTGCTAAAAATATTGGCGCGATGCGCTTCGACGGTACGCGGCGATAGCGAGCATAAACGGGCGATTTCTTTACTGGAGTAGCCCTGAAGCAGCTGCTGGAGCATTTCATGCTCACGGGCGGTAAGGGTGGCGAGTTTTTCCTGCAGCGGCAGTAATATTTGTTGTCGTTCAAGATGCGCTTTTTGCTGCGCCATCGCTTCGCCGACCACTTCGAATAACAGGTCGGCATCAATGGGTTTGGTTAAAAATTCAAAGGCGCCATTTTTGAAGGCGCGACGACATAAATCAATATTACCGTGCCCGGTCATAATAATAACCGGCAAGGTTAGACCTAGCTGGCGCCACTCATCGAGCAGCGTCAGCCCGGTTTTCCCCGGCATGCGGATATCCAGCAGCATACAGCCGGTTAATTCGGCTAGATTCCCTGCCTGATGTTGAAAAGCGTGTGCGCTATCAAACGCCTGCGTCTGCCAGCCAACGGTTGAGAGCAGCAGACTTAATGAATCGCGTATTGCCGCATCGTCATCAATTAACCAGATGTACTGCTCCATTACTTCTCCTCATTGCGCAGCGGAAACCATAACCGGAAGCAAGCGCCTTGTCCGGTGATATTGCTCGCTTCTATCTTGCCATTAAGACGCTGAACAAGGGTATCCGCAAGGGCCATGCCGAGTCCCACACCATCAGTACGGGTGGTATAAAACGGTATAAAAACCTGCTCCAGCGCTTCAGATGATAACCCTGGTCCGCCATCAGTAAGAGTTAAAGCGATACCGTTATTTACCCGCACGGCTTGCAGATGAATCCACGCACTACCTGGAACATTTATGCTTTGTGCCTGAATGGCATTGCTAACGATATTATGCAGTATTTGCTCTACCCACAGCGGCGGCGCAGGAAGCGCGGGTAGGTCCGACGGAAAATGGCTGGAGATACGAACTTTACCGGCGCGGATCTCATTATCCAGTAATTCGCACACGCGTAGCCACAGCGACGGTAGGTCAACCGGCTGATATTCGGCGCGCTTGCTGGTTAGCTTGAGACGAAACTGGCTGAGCAGGGCGTCAATGCGTTTTATCTGCAACACTGAGGCCTCAAGCAGTTCGGGGATCTTTACGGGATCGTTTTTTTTAATCAGGCGCACTGCCGCCTGGTTATAGCTCATAATGGCGGTTAAAGGTTGATTAAGCTCATGCACGATACCAGCGGCCAGCTCGCCCATGGTGTTAAGGCGAGTCAGTTCGCCATAGCGGGTGCGTAGATCGGCGATATCCCGTCGGCGTTTATTGGTTCGATACTGATTAACAAGATAGATAATCACCGCCCAGAACAGTGCCGGTGAAAGTATCAGCCACCACGGCAGTTGATGCCATTGCGGGTTATCACCTGCGCTAATGAACAGCGGTTGTGTTGGGCTGGCAACAGTTTTCTCCCAGCGCCACCAGGTGTTGGCAGATGCGGTACCGTCCTCAAACAACGTGGTACCGTCCCAACGAATGGCAAGATGTTTGAATGTCTTTTTCTCATTGAGACTGTTAAGTAGGGTGTTCAAATCAATCAGCAGGGAGATGCCCGGAAGATTCAGCCAGTAGCGTGCGGGGCTTTGCGCGACGATGGGGCGTCGTGGCTCCAGGGAATCATAGCGCCGCCATTGCACAATCTGCGGCAGGATCTGCTGGACTTCGGCGGCGTTTTGACCGGACGGAAGCAGGGGGATGATGGCATCGTGCTGCGACACTTTTACTGTGATTTCGCGATACAGGATGCGGAAGTCGGCGGAGCGCGCGTCATATTGCTGTTGAAGAAACCAGGCGCCAAGCCCCGTTGCGCTTAGCAGTGTGAGGATGAGC
This sequence comes from Klebsiella aerogenes KCTC 2190, assembly GCF_000215745.1. Lineage (GTDB taxonomy): Bacteria > Pseudomonadota > Gammaproteobacteria > Enterobacterales > Enterobacteriaceae > Klebsiella > Klebsiella aerogenes. The sequence continues at coordinate 4,059,294 of NC_015663.1, forward strand.
CAGTAGAGGATTTTTATCATACTGTATTCTGTACATGTTGTTTTAATTGCCAGCGCCAAATTCGATTATGCAAATAAAATGCTGAGGTTTTTACAAACATAGCACTGTTAACGAGTTTGATGCTGCCAGCGCTAAATAATACACCAACCAAAGCGCCTATAAGCAAGCCGGCATGCCCGCCACATATGAATACCAAAGTGAATGCGTAAATAAGATTTCCCGCGGCTAGCGCGGCGGTCAGGAAAATCAGACTTAGATAGAACTTAAGCGCAGCCAGAAAACCTCGAGAGAACAGCGTCATCGACGGGAAGATCAGCAGACAGTAGAGTAAACCTGTGGGGATGATACCAGCAAAAACAGCATGCGCGGGCCAGGAAAACCATTGAAAGATGGCCCCCCAAAGCGTTAGCTGCGGCATAGCGAAACTTACCACGCTTAACAACGCGCTTGAGATAAAAGGCACACCTGCGGTATGCAAACCGACAGACGTTCCCATACGCTCCATCAAGTCCATTTTCGCGGACTCTAGCTGCTTAAGATCCCGCTCCTTTATTCTTTGCTCAACGATGGTACCCAGTTTGAGACTGTCATTAATATATTTCATTACGCCGTGCATTAGCGCCCTAATGGTTTATATGATACGCATAGTACAACTTAGATGTAGGCTTTAACAATTTTATTGTGCGGCGATAAAAAATGAAAACGTCGCCTGCCAGCGATTAAGTGTGACGCTGGCAGGCGTGAAGATGATAGTGCAAGGTTGTGAGCTAGTCTGGTGAATTATTTACTCAACAGTTCTTCATATTGCGCCTGGAATTGCGGGGCGTTCATTGCCCCATCAAAGAGGCTATAGGTGATATAACCTTTATTAAGCCAGCCGGAATCGGTATCGTTCTCTACTGTCTTTAACGATTCCGGATTGATGGTTTGTTTAGCGCGTCCATCAGGCAAAATATCATAACCAATCTGTGGGGTAGGGAACATCTCATTTTCAACATAGCGCACACCTTTAATTTTTGATTTTGGCAGCGGCGGATAGTTAATGCTTAAGCCCGACCCTTTAGGCAATAAAGGTGTTCCAGAAACCTGTTTATGATTCAGCGTTTCAACAACATCAACCACATAATCCACCGCATCAGGCCAATATTTATGTGTACTTGGCCATTTATTCTTCATTTCATCTTCGGTAAAGATATACCCAATGCTGGCCGCAATCGCCGGGAAACCATAACGTACAGCCCTGGCTGCCGCACTTACCGTCCCTGAATTGACCTGAGCCATTCCTGTATTCGGGCCATCGTTGACGCCAGAAATAACCAGGTCCGGCGGATTATTAATGAGTAATCCCCGTAAGCCAAAATCAACCGCATCGGCGGGTGTTCCCGGGAAGCAGTAGCGTTTATCAGCAGCCTTCTTTACATCAAAGATTTTACCCGTTTTGAAGGTAATGGCTGAACCGATGCCGCTCTGATTGGTGGCTGGAGCAACCATCCACACCTCAAAACCTTTTTGCGTGAGTTTTTCCTGAAGCGAAATACTGCCCGTGGATTCGCAACCATCGTCGTTGACAATCAAAATTTTTAGCGGTGCGGCGCTTGCGGTAAAAGCGAATGCAGAGATCAGCGCAGCGGCAATACATGACTTGTTCATCGTAACTCCTGTTATTCATGAGGGTAACTAAAATGCAAAAAAAAACCTAAGGCCGCTCCTGCAACGAGTACAGAAACGGCCTTAGGTTTTGCCTGAAACAGTAACAATCCCAAGAGAGTTTAAAATACGTACTGCAGATATTAACGTCCAGATGGGAATACGGTTGATATGAGGAGGATCACAATTACATAAATCATCGCTATAGATTAGGTGCAATTCAAAAACATTAGTGATAGGGTCGACAGTAGCTGGATTGTTACTGTTTCAACAGGCAAAACCTACGTTTTCTTCTCCACCTCAATACCAGGGGGCTGAAGAGTACGTAGGTTTTTTTTTGGGCTATGAAAAAGGATTCTTTAAAATGAAAAAATTATTTCTGGGTGTCTTAATGGCAGTTACTGCCATTACCAGTCCACTGCTGATGGCGAACACGAATGATAAAAATGACCAGCAGGAGGTCATCAATATTTATTTTGCGCGCCATGGTAAAACGCTGCTTAATTCGTTTGATCGCGTGCAAGGTTGGATTGATTCCCCATTGACGAAGGATGGGGTGCAGGTTGCTCAATATTTAGGTGAGGGACTCAAAGGGATAAAATTTGATCGTTTTTATTCCAGTGATGCGGGGCGGCAGCGCGAAACCATGGCAGTGATTCTTAAACAGGCTGGCGTAACGGATTATCATTTAACAGAAATGACAGGTCTGCGAGAGGCGTTTTTTGGTGGTTTTGAAGGCGGTTATAATGTCGATATGGCCAATGCAGGCGCACACACGCTAGGAATGACGGACAGCAAAGCGCTTTTTAAAGCGATGAAAGCAGGCACGCTCTCGGTAAAGGAAAGCCAGAACGCGCTGGCCAAATCCGATCCTAAACAGCTAGCGGAAAACTATGAGCAAGTAAAAGTACGGACACAAGCTGCGCTGGCAACTATTGTAGAAAATGCTCAAAAAGAGGGTGATAAAAATATTCTGGCCATTTCTTCAGGCACGGCGATTCAGATAATGATTTCCGATCTGACGGACGACCCGGCCAAAAATCTGCCATTGTCGAATGCTGCAGTGGTGAAAATCACGTATCACGATGGTAAATACAGCGTGCCAGAAATTGGCACCATGAAATACGTTGAAGCAGGCAAAAAATCACTAAATCACAAATAATCTTACAGTTTAGTTTTCCGCCATAAATAAGCTATGGCGGATCTTTTCTCAGGAAATAAAAATGTATAAGAACATAACTTCCGCGTTAATAGCGTGCGGGCTGGTTACGCCTGTATGGGCCGCTACAGACACTATTTTTGATGATCCTTTTTTTACTGACTCACAGCTCACTGTCTCTGCAAAGAATTACTGGAAATATCTTAAGGAGGAAAATGCCAATCCTAAACATGTACACAACGCCTGGGGGCAGGGATTTTCAGCAGAATACCAGTCTGGTTATTTTGCAGATATTATCGGCTTCGATGTGTCGTATTATAGTGCGATAAAGTTGGGTGCCAGCGACTATTTCAACTCCCGCGGCGTGCTTTATAATAATGGTACAGGTAACAAAAAAAGCAACGCCGAAGGATATTCCAAGTTCGGCCAACGTAACGTGAAGCTTAACTACACGCTTTCTGGGGCTCAGTTAAACGCGCGCTGGGGATGGCAGATGCTGAAAAATTATGGCGTTATTTCAACGTCAAACCGGCTTTCTCCAACAACGTATTCCGGCGTAAGCAGTGCTGTAAGCTACGGCCCATTTACCATAAGAGGGGCGTGGCTTGAAAATTCCATGGACAGAAACTCACCAGATAAAAAGCGATTCCAGACCAATACCGGTGAATATATTAGCCATCTGGCAAGCGGAGAAATTCTTTGGAGAGGGAAAAATTTCGATGCACAGTATGCTTATGGTGAGAGTAAAAACTACCTGCAACGGCACCTGCTGTTTACGCAGTTTCGGGCGGATTCGCAACTAACGATTGGAACGCAAGTCTACGGCACCCACGCGATGGAAAGTTACCGCGCAATGCCTGCGAGCAAACGGGATTTTGACAATAACGCCTGGCATTTTGCGCTGGACGCGACCTGGAAAGGTGAACGCTGGAATAGCAAAATGGGCATTGGCTACACCAATGCTAAAAAAGCAGGTGAAGTCGGGTTTTATCCACGCCACATGAGTAAAAATTCCCGGGGAACGTTTATTTCTATGGCCTACGCTGGCGATGATTACATGCGGGATGGGGAACTGGTGCTGGCGAACATCACCGAATATCGATTAACGCCAGAATTAGCCGTTGGCCTGGCGGGAAACATCGGGCAATTTAACTATAAAGGAAATCATGTCCGTACCGGAGAAATCAACGCCTTTAGCCGTTGGGTTCCAACGCAGTCCATGTTTAAAAACTTCACTTTTTGGGCGATGTTCGGGCCGGGATGGTCATATAAGACGCAAGGTAAAACGCCAGTCCTTACGGACGGTCATTATACACGTACAAACACGCTGTCGTCGGAAGTGATCATGGAATATCGATTTAAGGTGTTCTGATCGAGATGACATGCCGCTCGAAAGCGATGGCGAACGATGAGCGGTTAAGCCGCCATGTTGATAACGATGTTTTAAGCGCGGGCAGCAAAAGTTGTTGTCCGCGATTAATCTGACAACTGGAGATTACCGTTGGCCAGTAGCCATGGGAAAAAGCGACATGTCAGAGTGAGGATATCATGAGTCTGGAAGTCAGCGTAGGCCAGCAATAACCAAAGCAAATACACACGGCAACGCCGTTATCAGACACAATCCACATTGGTGCGCATAATGTATATTATGTTAAATCATGTTGATTGTTAAGTTGGATGACTCCCTAATAGCCCGCTCAGTCTATGCCGTGCGGACTATTTTCCTCTTCTAATATAAAATCACGCCGTTAAACATGATTGTCTCCACCGTCCGTTCCCCTAAATATCATGCGATAGAACGAGACCATTACTTGTTGCCCTTTATAAACGCTCCGGGCGTAAATCCATTAGAGGCAGCCAACTGTGCAAACCAAAGAGCGTTGCGCTTTATCTGTCGCTCCCCGCTTTCCAGATCCAGTCGCCAGAAACCGTAACGGCGTTTAAAGCTATTTATCCACGACCAGTTATCAATAAATGTCCACTGGTGTACGCCAAAGCAGTTCGCCCCCTCGCTGATGGCGCGATGGAGCTGTTCGAGGTGTTCTTCCATTAATTCGATACGGAAAGTGTCATCAATAACCCCATCAGCCAGAACAGGACCTTCTGACTGGATATCCATGGCGATACCGATTTCAGCCAGATACCACTTCATATTGTCGTAATTATCGCGGATGTTGCTGGCTATATCGTAAATCGCCTGCGGAAAAATCTCGTTATTATCGCGATACGGATTGAAGCGCCCTTCGGGATCGCTGTAGTTCTCGAAGTAATACTCTGGCGTGAAGTAATCAAGTTCATAGGGACATTCGCGCGCTTTAACCCGACGTGGAACATAGTAGTTAACCCCCAGGAAATCTACCCGCGAACTCGTTATCAGATCGACATCCGCTTTTTTTATTTCTGGCAAGCAATCATGGGTTGCGAGGACTTCACATAACTCCTTCGGGAATTCATGCTTAACCAGCGGTTCAAGGAAACTGCGATTAAAGAACAGGTCGGCATACCACGCTGCTTTTTTATCCTCGTCGCTATTGTTTCGGGTATACGAGGGAGTCAGATTAAGCACCACGCCTATTTCGCCCGGTAGCTCAAGTTTCCGGTACAGGTGCACCGCTTTTGCATGCGCCAGCATAATGTTAAATGCAACCTGCGCCGCCAGCTTGCCATCTTTTTTGCAAGGATAATGGAAATCATAAAGATAGCCGCCTTCGACAGGTACTATCGGCTCATTAAAGGTGATCCAGTATTTGACCTTATGACCAAATAGCTCAAATGCAGTGCGGGCAAACCTTGCGAAAAGATCCGTCACATGGGGTGATTCAAAACCGCCATACTGCTTTTGCAATATTTCCGGCATGTCGAAATGATAAAGATTAATCATTGGTTCAATGCCGCTGGCGATCATCTCATCGAAGTAGTTGTTGTAAAACCGGACAGCTTCTGCGTTTGGGGTACCGGTTTCAAAATCATCAATCAGCCGTGACCACTGAATGGAAGTACGAAACGAGTTAAATCCCGTTTGCTTCATTAGCGCAACGTCCTCTTTATACTTGCTGTAGGTTTCACATACTTTCTGCGGACCAATCTGCTGGAAAAAGCGGTTGGGTTGTTCTGCATACCAGCTATCCCAGATAGAACGGTGCGGCTTATTCGCGAAGCCTTCTGTCTGCGGGCCTGATGCTGCAGCCCCCCAAAAAAAACCTTCCGGAAATTGATACCGATTCATAATGCCTCCTGAATGTTAAAAAGCTGCCCCAAAAGGGCAGCCAAATAATTACTCTGCAGTAACTTCAATTGATTTGATGAACATATATCCCCAGTCGCCGGTAAACTTTCCAAAACTGATGGTATTACCCCCCTCTTTGAGCGAAACAGGAACGACTATGGTCTTGCCCTTCTCATCCGTTTGCGGAAATTCAATTCTGACTGGCGTTCCGTCGTTCACGATGAACGAGTTTTTCTTGCTTCCCCATTTGCCGTTAAATTTCACGTGTAGGGTAAATTTACCGTCCCAGGGAGCGCTAACCTGCCAGCTCACGCTGTCTCCGTCATGCGCGAAAGGCCCGAGGAAACCGTCTTCTCCGATGGCTAACGTATCTTTTTCACTTTTAATGGAGTTAAGTGTTCCCTTGCTAACATCCATAGTCCCGCTGCCAAAGCTGCAATAATCTGCCGGTACAGGCCTCACAGCGGGCTTCACGCTGACATTTATCGTTTTGCTGCTTTCCAGCAACCCGTCATCAGCAGTAAAGGTCAACGCATAGTCGCCCGGCGCGGAGAACCAGACTCGGGTTTCCTCTTTACTGCTGTTACAGAAGTGAACGTTATTCTTACCGTCATGGCTCCACGCTACGCTGACTTTCGGGCCAGGTAGATTGTCATCCTGCCAGGCAGCATTGAGTTGAACGCCTCTATCGACAGTGGTAGAAAGCATGTCCTGCAGGGTAATAACCGGTGGAAGGTTTTTCTGCATATGTTTCAGGCGAATCACGTTTGAAGGTGCTGACTGACCACTTTCATTCTTAGCGATTACCCGATAGTAGTAAGTCTGGCCGAGCGTCAGGCTGCGATAATTATCGCGGAAAAGACTCATTTTCGATGGATCCCATTCATTTTTGCCGTCGGAAATGTCCTTTCCGACGCGTGTCCATGGGCCCTGTGGCTGCACAGCTCTTTCCACGTCGTAATAACGACCAACGGGTGACCCCATCCAGTTAATGGCAAAGGGGGAATCGCTCTCGCGTAACCTCGGTGCTTCTGGTACCGGCAAATCTGGCACCTTGCTCAGACCAGCCATTTGTGCGGCGGCAGTCCGTACCAGGTTGACAACCTCCATCTCCTGATTCGCTTTCCCCTCATCCGGGAAGCCAGGCAGATGGTAGCTATAGTGTCCGGTATACTCTTTGTGCCAGTAAAAACCGCCATCATGCCGATGACCGCGAAAACCCCAGATAAAGCCGCCCGCGGCCTGCACGCCATTGACCTCAGTATGCACAATAGACTGCATGATAGCGTTAAGGTCTTTTTGGTCGAGGAGACCAAATTCGCCAACCAGATAGACTTTTTTGCCACCAATCGCCTCCAGATCTTTACGAACCTGCCCGGGGTGGTTGTTATTGGCATTGGTGTAATAGTGATTGCTGATGATGTCGACGTTCGGATCGCTGAGCGCGAAATCATTCACCTTTTTATAAGTCCCATCTACGACAAGCTGATGGGGTGCCCATTTACGGATCCAGGCAGATGTCTGATGAAGAAAATCGGCGTTAGTGTCCTCCAGCTCATTACCCGTTTCCCACGCCATAATCGCCTTTTCATCGTAGTAGTGGCGTCCCGTAATGGTGTTCGTCCGGGTTATAACCTGACGAATCACGTCAAGATAAGCCTGGAAGGTTTTACTGTTCGTCCGATAAAAATCCTCAGGTTTTTCATGATAAAATGAGGCAAGCTGTTCTCTCCCACCCCACCACCACCAGTGATCGATAAACGGTAGAATCAGGCGAAGCCCCTGCTTATCTGCTTCAGCAATCATGTTGTCATAAACTTTCATTGCCGCTTCATTCAGCCGCGGCATGCCGTCAGGCGTTTCCGGCGACAGGATATGCGTTTCACGTCCGCAGGCCGCGTCGTTTTCCTGCTGAACGGATAGCACATACACGCGCTGTGCTTTAGCACCCGTTTGCACCAGGGCTTTAATCCAGTTTTCTTGCTCTTCAGCAGTAGGCCATTTGAAATATTGCCCCCACCCGCGCGGATCCGCTTTGCAGGTTCCTCTCGCGTCATCCTCTATACGATGCAGCTCCGGGGCATGGATCCCGGCAAAGCGAAAGAGCCGATCGCCGTCTTTTAACGCAGCACCATCACGAGTAATAAAATGTTCAAAATGGGATTGTTCCGCCGCCAGCACCCCCGCGCTTCCCAGCGCGGACAGTAAGGAGACGAGCAGAAGTTTTCGAATCGGGAAAGCCATCTCTTATCTCCTCAGAACCAGACTTCAGCCTGTACACCAAAATTCAGCGTATCGGTATCCCCGCTGCGAGAGTATCCCCCCGGGCTAAGGGTACCGGTGCTCCAGTCGTAATTTCTGTCTATCGCATCCGAGACGCCTTTATCCCATTTGGCATACGTGGCAAAGAAGCGCAGCTGTGGACGGCTCCAGAATCCAGAATCGAAGGTGAGCGTTGGCGCAATGGTCACCTTGGTCAGGCCCCCCTTTCCTTTGCCGTTTACCCCCATGTAGTTTTTATCATCCAGATATTCGTAACCCACTTCATATTGCATGGCGAAATTCTTCGTTATCTGATGATACGGCCGGATACCCGCCACCCACATGGAGCGTCCCCAGCCGTCATCATCGCTGGTCCACCAGCGGTAGTTTTTATCTTTCTGATAAAATGCAAAGGTCGATACGTCCACTTCGCCCAGACTGGCCATGCCATCCAGAATCACGCGCCAGGACTGGGTGTCTTCCAGGTTTGCCCAACCCCAGCCGTTTTTACCCAGCGAGTCAGCGGCAGCGAGCCCTTTGCCGTACTGGAAAACAATGCGGGAATAGCCACCTGTCAGCCCATAAAAACTGTCGACGTTATACAGCGCCGTCACGCCATAACCTTTTTCAGCAGAAGTGGGATGGTTTTCGTTGCGGTTCATATGGTGGCCAATAAGCTCAACATCCAGCCCGGTGCCGCCGATTTTTTTAAACCAGAGGTTAAGCGAGTAATCGTCAGGGTATCCCTGATCCCCCAGAGCCACGGGATAGGCTTTGGCTTCATCCGTTGTTGAAAACGCATAAACGCCGGCGTCAAAGCGCGCGAAGCCTAAATCCAGGTTATCAAACCCGCCCCCGGTTCCGTTGTACTGAATATACTCCCAGTCGAACTGGTGACTGGAAAGATTGGAGCTGCTGTAACGTTTACCCGCCCAGAAAGTCATATCCGGCGCAAAATCGAGATTTGATAACTCAGCAAAACCTTCGCGGAACTGGGTTTCTTTACCGTCATCGTCGGTACAGTTCCAGTCTGCGGTACATTTTGTTTGATGCGTCAGGTTGGCCTGAACACGAGCAACTGCGCCAGTATCCGATTTCAGCGTTACTGTCGGGATAAGCTCAATCTTGGTATCTTCTTCGTTACCCAGACGCCATTTCCCGTCGGGCATCAGTCCCACTGAATCCACCCGGTTTCCGTCACTGTTGGCGAGGATCCCTGAGCGCAAATAGCCGTGGAGTGCAAAATCATATTTCTCATCTGCGCTGGCATAGCTGCTGATGACAGTGAGGGTAATCAAGGACAGAGGTATTGATTTAAATAACGTTTGCATAGGTTCCCTTTGAATTTTTATTTTCACGGTTAAACGTGCAGGGGAAATGTAAGGATCTAAAATGGAAATGTACATCCATTAACGGAAAGCGCTTTCCGTGTTTGCCGGATTGAATCACAAATTTGAGATCTTTGAGAATATTTTTGTGATGAATATCACTAATTAAGCTTCTGCCCACGAGAAATGGGCAGAAACAGCAAGAGGAGCGTTATTTTTCCAGCTGCATCAGCTGGCGTTCGTGAACCTTAAAGAATGGACGATAAAGCATCCATGCGTTGAAAAAGGCAAATAGGCACATGCACATATTCTTCCAGCTACCGTTGGCCGACCATGCAGCACCCAGCGGTGAGGGCATTGACCATGGCAGCATTGCAACGGCCCTGTCGAGGATACCCATTTGCGTCAAATACCAGGCTATACAGGCATTTATCAACGGAACAAAAACAAAGGGCAGTAAAAAAACCGGGTTCATGATGACGGGGAAGCCAAACAATATTGGCTCATTAATGTTGAACAGAGAAGGCAAAAGACCAATCTTTCCCACACTCTTCAACTGCCTTGAGCGGCTTCGTATTGCCATAAACACCAGTGGCAGCGTAGAGCCGATACCGCCAATCAACAGATAAAAATCCCAGAACCCCTGTAAATAAATATGGGGCAGCACAGCCTCTCCAGCGGCCAGGGCTCGCTGATTTTCAAACAGATAGGTGAGCCAGAACGGGTTCATGATCCCCGTAATGATCAGCGCGCCGTGAATACCGACGAACCATAAAAGATTACACAGAAACAAGGAGATAAGCACAGCCGTGAGAGTATCTGACGCTACAATGAGTGGGCGCAATGCTTCCCCAATCAGTTGCGGCAAAATCTGTCCGGTCGTCTGCAGCATCACGGCATTCATCACGCTGATGGAAAGCATAATCACCAGCAGCGGCATCAGCAGCTGGAAACCATTCCGTGTCATCACCGGCACCTCATCCGGCAAACGAATGCACCACCCTTTATTATAAAAAAACCTTATAATTTCAATCGAATATGCGCTTGAAATGAGGGCAGTAAAAAGCCCCATCCCTCCCAGAAAAACATTCGTCGCGCCATTATCCCGAAAACCGATAAACAGCAGAAAGGCGAGACATCCGGTGAGCCCGCATAACCGTTCCGGTAATTGATATTGCTTGGCAAGGCTGGCACTTGCACCAAATGCAACAATCAACGCCACCAGGCCGAGCGTCAGCTCAAAGGTTGGTAACAGCATCGGACGCAGCAGCAGATAAAAAGATCCGAATCGTGAGGTGCTTGAAATGGCGAACGGTGGAAACAGCATTGGCACCATCAGACTTCCCACGATGACAAAAGGCATTGCAAGAGAAAAGCCGTCTCGCATTGCTGTAATGTGTTGATTTTTAGTGATTATATTCGCCACCGGCGTGAGGCGTTGCTCTATCAAATCCACAGCAACATTCATCAAATGAATGTTCATAAGTCGACCTTAGTAGTTCTTGAATAGCAGGGATGATCGCGCACATTCATACAAAGTGAAAGGTGCTCTCAAGTGATCGTGGTCACAATTACCTTATCCGCAAACGGAAAGCGCTTTCCGTTTTGTTCCGTGGTGACTATATTCCAGCCATAAATTCAAAGGAGACGTTATGAAAAAAATCATGTTGTGTTGTTCTGCCGGGATGTCTACCAGCCTGCTGGTAAAAAAAATGGTCGATGAAGCGCACAGGCGTGGCCTGGAAGCGGAAATCAAGGCGTATGGCGTTGCCGAATTTGCCGAGCAGGTTGGTCACTACCAGGTGGTATTGCTTGGACCACAGGTGAAGTACATGCAAAGCGATCTACAGAAACAAGCCGATAAATACGGGATCCGCGTTGAGCCAATCAACATGATGGATTACGGCATGCAAAAAGGGGGCGCCGTTCTCGATTTCGCCCTCTCCCTGATAGATAACAAATAAAGAAGGGAAACCCTATGAGCTCTCTGTACGCAAAACTAATTCAGGTTATCGAAAAGAAAATTACTCCGATGGCGGGCGCCGTCGGCCAGCAAAAATATGTCACCTCCATTCGTGACGGCTTCATTACCGCTCTGCCGTTCATGATTGTGGGTTCTTTTATGCTGGTATTTATCTTCCCCCCCTTCTCGCCCGACACATCCTGGGGCTTCGCCAGGGCATGGCTGCAATTCTCGCTCGATCACCGTGAAGCTCTCATGCTGCCCTTTAACTTCAGCATGGGAATTATGACGATCTTTATTTCCGTCGGGATTGCCGCAAGTCTGGCCAAACACCACGATCTCGACGCACTTACCGCCGGGATGCTCTCTTTAATGGCCTTTTTGCTTGTCGCTGCGCCATTGAAGGACGGGCAGATTTCAACGGCCTACTTCTCCGGTCAAGGGATCTTTACCGCCATTCTGGTGGCTATTTACTCCACGGAACTTTACGCCTTCCTGAAGCGACATAATATTACCATCCGCCTGCCGCCGGAGGTCCCAACTGGCGTAGCGCGCTCGTTTGAGATCCTCATCCCGGTACTGGCAATCGTCATCACGCTGCATCCGCTGAACCTGCTTATTGAAGCGCAACTGGGGATGATTATTCCCGAAGCGATTATGTCGCTGGTGAAACCGCTGGTTGCCGCGTCCGATACGCTCCCCGCAGTGCTCCTCTCGGTGCTGGTGTGCCAGGTGCTCTGGTTTGCCGGTATCCATGGTGCGCTGATCGTCACCGGTATTATGAACCCTTTTTGGATGGCAAACCTGTCCGTAAACCAGGCGGCAATCGCCGCGGGTGAAGCTATCCCGCATATTTACGTTCAGGGTTTCTGGGACCATTACCTGCTAATTGGTGGTGTTGGCTCGACGCTGCCGCTGGCCTTCCTTTTGCTGCGCAGCAAAGCCATCCATTTGCGGACTATTGGGCGAATGGGCGTGGTACCAGGGGTGTTTAACATTAACGAACCCATTCTGTTTGGTGCGCCCATCATTATGAATCCTCTGTTTTTCCTGCCGTTTGTGCTGGTCCCGATGGTCAATGCCACCTTCGCATGGTTTGCACTGGATCTTGATTTAGTCAGCCGTGTGGTATCGATGACGCCATGGACAACACCTGCACCCATTGGCGCATCATGGGCAGCCAACTGGAGCTTCAGCCCTGTGATCCTGTGCCTGATATGCATGGTGACATCTGCCGTCATGTACTTCCCCTTCCTGAAGGCCTACGAAAAACAGCTTCTGGAACAAGAGCATGAAAACGCGGTTGAACATGCAGAAGATGCGGCTCAATCCGCCTGAAAGTAGAACATAGAGGAAAAAAACATGGAATTAGAAGAACAAGTTATGGGCATCATCATTAACGCGGGTCAGTCGCGCAGCCTTTGTTATGAAGCCCTCGGCTGCGCAAAGCAAGGTGATTTTGAAGCCGCAGATCAACTAATGAAAGAGGCGACTCATTTTGCCCGCGAAGCTCACCTTGTTCAAACCCAGCTCATTGAAGTTGATGAAGGCGAAGGGAAAACCAAAATGACGCTGGTGATGGTGCATGCGCAGGACCACCTGATGACCTCCATTCTGGCCAGGGAGCTGGTGACCGAACTTATTCACATTTACCGCACACGCCCGCACCAGGCATAACGACAGCAGAGAGGCCGCGGCCTCTCTTATGACAGAGGATTGTATGCATTATCTTGGACTGGATATCGGTGGCACAAAAATGGAAGCTGTATTGCTTTCAGCTCAAGGCGATTATCTCTGGCGTAAGCGCCAGCCGACTCAGAAAGAAAGTTACGCTGAATTTATGCTGCATCTGGTGAGCCTTATTGATGATGCCCGCGCGGCTAGCCCGGAACCCTTCACCGTAGGGGTCGGTCTGCCTGGCGCAATTGACCCGCAAACGGGGCTCATCAAAAATTGCAATTGCCTGGTTCTTAATGGTCACGATCTGAAAGCCGATCTTGCCGAACGTATCCGGCAGCCAGTGTGGATTGCCAATGACGCTGATTGTTTTACTCTCTCTGAAGCGGTAGATGGCGCAGGTGCAAAGGCTGACACCGTATTTGGTGTGATTATCGGTACGGGGTGTGGCGGTGGGATCGCCGTGCGCCGGCATTTGTTACAAGGCCCAAACGCCATTGCCGGCGAATGGGGGCACAACCCGCTTCCGGGGTACGTACCAGCGATTGATGGCCCCGCTCAGCCCTGCTACTGTGGCAAGCATAACTGTATTGAATCCTTTATTTCCGGTACCGGTTTTGCCCGTCGTTTCCCGGGAAACCTGACCTCTCAGGAAATTATCAACGCCGCAGAACAGGGAGATCCGAAGGCGCGCGAACACTGGCGGCATTTTATTGATGCATTTGCCCGTAGCCTGGCGTCAGTCATCAATATTCTGGATCCCCAGGTCATTGTGTTAGGAGGAGGATTGTCGAATGTCAGCAGAATCTACGATGATCTGCCTGTCGCTATTATTTCTTATCTCTTTTCTGAAACCTGCTATACGCGCATTGTTCCGGCGCGCTTTGGCGACGCCAGCGGCGTACGTGGCGCAGCCTGGCTTCCCCGGCTGAACGCGAACGAAACATAAGCGTCATGACCGGCGACGGGACGATTCTTCGGGAGGGTTATGTTAAGATGATGAAAACTCACCACGCAGAAAACGCTATGCCAACGATTGATGATGTATCTCGATTAGCCAATGTTTCCAGAGCAACGGTTTCCCGCGTGCTGACGGGGACCAGGGGTGTTCGCGAAGAGAGCCGTGAGGCGGTATTACGGGCTGTAGAAGAACTCAACTACCGCCCAAGCTTCGCCGCGCAAAACCTGGCGAGTCAGTCATCAAGCCATATCGGTGTGGTGCTTTCCTCACGTGAGGAAAGCAGTGGCGCACGTATTCTTCCCGCGCTTGCGCGCGCAATGAAAGTGCTGAACAAAACGCTGATCGTCCAGTATGTGGATAATGACGTCGAACATGCAGCTTCGGTAGATGATTTACAACGACAATGCGCCGCCGTTGTAGTGTTCGGACCAGTTGTACCGGGCAGTGGCGATAACGTGATTTCTTTCGACCGACCCGTGGTGGACGCGAAAAGTCAGGGCTACGATTTCGCCTTTGCTACGGAGAGCGCCTGCCGCTACATGATAGGTAAAGGCCATCGCAACATCGCGCTGGTTATCGATAACGAGACGGATGACGCAAGCAAGCGAATGGTTGAAGGTTATCGCAATGTGTTGCAGAACTACTCATTTCCGTTTAATCGCCAGTTGGTATTAACAGCCAATGAGAGTGTCGAACGCGCGCTGTTGACGCTTATTAATAGTCTGAGCAAGTTCTCTTCCATCGTAGTTAAGCGTGATGCTTACGCTGCGGAGGCCATGCGCCTCTTCCGCGAATTTAATATTGCCGTGCCTCAGGAGGTATCCCTCCTCAGTCTTGAGGATTCACCGTTGGCCACGCAGTTATATCCGCAACTGACCTGTATTTCATGGCCAATGGAACCCCTCCTGCACCAGTGCGTACAGCGTATTAAAAGCATCGTTGAGGGTCGTCCGCTTCGCGAAACGGAACTGCCACCGATAATTGGTAAGCTTACGCCTCGCCAGTCGGTGCTGGAAATGAGTTAAATATTTTTCAGGAGTGAAGATATGAATGCAGTCCAGCTTTTGTGTTCTCTGGCATTGATGTTGGTCGCATCCTTTCGCATTTTTGCGCAGGAACCAGGGCTCCCGCTGAAGGAACAGGTCAATACAGATGAAGGTACAATCTGCGTTTATGAACGCGGGGAACACCGTGAAAAAATCGTTATTCCTGTTGGTCAGGCGTGCCCGAAAACCTCAGCTAACAATAATGAATGATGTCAGCGTGTGGGCGCTGTCCTTGAATGTAAAATCCACTGACGATTACGCCCATCTGTGAAAATAGCTCACAACACCATTCGATGGCGCATGCTGGTTCCCTTCATGTCAGTGCAATACCCTGTCACATACAGAATTGCTGGCAATAAAAGAAGGAACACAGAATGAAGTATGTGAATCTGGGTCGTAGCGGTTTGCAAGTCTCCCGTCTTTGTCTCGGTTGTATGAGCTATGGTGAACCTGAACGCTTGCCTCAACCCTGGTCCCTGGATGAGAAGGCGTCACGTCCGCTCATTCGCCAGGCGCTTGAAGCGGGCATTAATTTTTTTGATACCGCGAATATTTACTCGGGCGGAAGTTCTGAAGAGATCACTGGAAAAACGCTGAGAGAAATGGCCAGACGCGATGAGGTCGTTGTGGCGACAAAGACCTTCTTTCCGTGGCGCAACTCACCCAATACCGGGTTTCTTTCCCGCAAGGCCATTTTTCAGTCTATTGACGACAGCCTGATGCGCTTAGGTATGGATTATGTGGATCTCTTTCAGATTCACCGCTTTGACCACTCAACGCCTGTTGAAGAGACCATGGAGGCTCTGCATGACCTCGTTAAATCAGGAAAAGTACGTTACATCGGCGCATCATCTATGGAAGCCTGGCGCTTTGCAAAAATGCAGCATACTGCAGAGCGTAACGGCTGGACCCGATTTATTACGATGCAACCGCAATACAACCTGCTTTACCGGGAAGAAGAGCGCGAGATGTTGCCCCTGTGTGAAGACCAGGGCGTTGGTGTGATCCCCTGGAGTCCGATGGCGCGGGGCAGGCTCACGCGAGACTGGAGTGTCACGTCCCGACGAACGCAAAACGATGCCTTTGCGTTAAAAATGTATGAGAACGCAGCCCTGCTGGATAAGCCCGTTATTGATGTTGTTGCCAGCATTGCTGAAAAGCACGATGTGCCAAGAGCCCATGTTGCAATTGCCTGGTTGCTATCAAAAACGGTCATCACAGCACCGATCATCGGCGCGACGAAACCAGAACATCTTTCCACGGCTATCAGCGCGCTGGACTTTTCACTTAGCGATGCCGAAATCATGGAACTCGAGGCACACTATCTGCCGCACCCCGTCGACGGGATCATCCCCCCACTTCCGGATACGCCACCTTCACTCACGCCGCCTTCAGCAATACAGGACTGTTAATGCCCTAAGCGCGTTATGATTTAGTCCATTCATGTGGTTTATCCCTGACAATAACACAGAGGGAGACATTATCTACAGTCTCCCTGTGACAGTAAGTATAAAGGTGGCCATCACCGTTTAACTTTTATCAAACTGACTTTCGGTAAACGGATCTGCGCGACCGCCCTGCAATGGGATCCTGGCAAGCGCTGCATCGATTTCGCTTAATTCGCTGTCCGTCAACCGGACTTGCGGTGCACCACTGTTTTCTATTAGGTGCGGATATTGCGTCGTACCCGGTATGGGGACTATCCATGGCCGCTGTGCCATCACCCAGGCCAGTGCGAACTGAACCGGAGTGGTGTTTTTGCGGCGGGCCCACGATTGCGCGAATTCAAGCAGTACCATGTTTTTGGCCAGTGCATCGGGCTGGAAGCGTGGCAGGTTATGCCGCCGATCGGTGCTGTCGAACCGCTGGCTTGGATTGACTGCTCCGGCAAGGAAGCTGCGGGCGGTCGGGCAGTAAGGTACGAAACCGATACCCAGCTCTTCGAGCGTTGGAAATATCAGTGTCTCCGGTTCACGCCACCACATGGCATACTCACTCTGCACTGCAGCCACAGGGAGTACCGCATGTGCGCGGCGGATTGTCCTGGCACTGGCTTCCGACAATCCCCAGTGTTTCACTTTACCCTCCTGGATCAACGCCTTCACGGTTTCTGCCACATCCTCAATCGGCACATTCGGATCGGGGCGATGCTGATAAAGAAGATCGATGTGGTCCGTTTTCAGACGCTTTAGCGAGCCCTCTACGGCGCGGCGAACATGGTCAGGATGGCTGTTTAGGGAGGTAGGCTTCCCCTCCTCCACGCCGAAACCGAACTTAGTGGCAATCACCACACGATCGCGAACGGGGGCCAGTGCTTCCCCGACAAATTCTTCACTGAGATGGGGGCCATACACCTCGGCAGTATCAAAGAACGTGATGCCTTGTTCGAAGGCTGCCCGGATGAGCGAAACCATGGCTTTACGATCGCGCGGACCACCGCCGTAATACCCCACCATGGGCAGACACCCCAGCCCCATGCTTGAAACCTCCAGCGAGCCGAGTTTACGCGTGGTTAAGGTCTCCTTCTGGACGGGAACAGCATCCGAAGGGTCGTTCGACGTGTCCTGACCAGCCGGTTTAGCCATCACTGCTCCGCTCCTGCCAAGGGTGGTAGCGGCCAACGCCAGACCGGCGCCGGCGATCAGAAAATTGCGACGATCCCGGGAAGCGGGTACAGAAGCAGAATGCTGGTCATGCATCATCTTGCTCATAAACTGGAACTCCCTATAGCGAAGAAAGGATTCATTAATTTGATCATTACCAGGCATAAGCCTGGGGCGCTTCTCCCCCGGGTCCGGGCCAGATTTCGTCGAGGCAGCTCATGGTGTCGTCTGATAGCGTGATTGTCGTTGCGTGAAGCGCCTCCCGGAGTTGTTCGACCGTACGTGGCCCGATAAGTGGAGCAGTAACGACAGGATTCTGCAGGAGCCACGCAAGCGCCACATCGGAAGGTGTTTCACCGAGGTCCTCACATAATCCTTCGTAGGCTTCCAGCTGCGGACGATACTGTTCGATAAGACGGGAAAACTCGGGCCTGGCACGGCGCCCGCTTGCCATCTTTTTCAGTACGCCGCCAAGCAACCCTCCGGCAAGTGGGCTCCAGGGAATCAGTCCCAGCCCAAAATGACGGCATGCGGGAATGACCTCCAGCTCAATAGTTCGGGCAGTCAGATTGTAGAGACTTTGCTCAGCAACCAGGCCCAGGGAATGACGGGCCGTGGCAACTGACTGTGCAGTCGCAATGTCCCAGCCCGCGAAATTGCTGCTACCGATATAAAGGACTTTTCCCTGCTGAACAAGGAGTTCCATGGCCTGCCAGATCTCTTCCCATGGCGTACAGCGATCGATGTGATGCATCTGATAGACGTCAATATGGTCGGTCTTAAGCCGTCGCAAACTGTCCTCACAGGCTTTGCGAATATGGTAAGCAGAAAGACGCCGATCGTTCGGACCCGGTCCCATTGGCTGATAGGCTTTCGTCGCCAGAACGATACGGTCACGGCGGCCACCCTGCTGGAGCCAGCGACCAATAATTTCTTCAGACAGCCCCGAACCTTGCTGGATATCGGGTGATTGTTCAGTGCCATACACATCTGCTGTATCAATGAAATTTATACCCGTCTCAAGCGCTTCATCCAGAATGCGGGCACTGGTTTTCTCGTCGGTGACGTCACCAAAATTCATGGTTCCGAGACAAAGGCGGCTGACTCTCAGGCCGGTGCGGCCAAGATGCGTATAGTTCATACACGGCTCCGTTAAGTGAATGTTCCGCCCTGACCGACGGCCAGAGCGCATAATTTTCAAGAATAACGAAGCACAACGTGTTCAGTGAGAGGCGATGAGTGGATGGACTTGTGAAAAAAATTCAGCAACGGATTAGCCCTGGTCGGTCTAATGTGTATATCATTTCCGTATCAACGCATTCGGCCTTTAACGCACAAGGAAAACTATTCTGTATGCAAATAAGCAGAGCTGATGTCGCCGATCTCATTTATTTCATGGCTATTGCACGTCATCGCAGTTTCAGCCGTGCGGCGATTGAATTAGGTGTCAGTGCATCAGCGCTTAGTCATGCTCTGAAGGGACTGGAAACCCGGCTCGGGGTTCGCCTGCTTAATCGTACGACCAAGAGCGTTACCCCTACGGCTGCAGGTGAAGAACTGGTTCAGTCTGTCCTTCAGCCTTTCGACAAGATAGAAGGCGCGCTTGAATCGCTTAACCGGTATCGTAATACCCCTACCGGACGTATCCGCATCAATGCTGCCGTTGAAGCGGCCAATCTTTTGCTTGCGCCGGTCATGCCTGCGTTTATGGATCGCTATCCCGATATTGAAATTGATATTGTGGCCAGCAACCGTATGGTTGACGTCACTGATGCGGGCTTCGATGCGGGTATCCGCTATGGTGGCACCGTCCCGGAAGACATGGTTGCCCGCCGTTTATCTGCCGATATTCGCTGGGTTATCGCAGCATCCCCCGACTACCTGGAACGTTACGGAACGCCTGAACATCCGGATGATTTGTTACACCATCGCTGTATAAGCAATCGTCTCGGCGACGATCGGATTTATCGCTGGGAACTTGAGCGAGACGGCGAAACGTACCAAATCACTGTGCCAGGCTCTGTGACGGTCAATCAGGCTGAAACGGGCCTTGTGGCCGTATTAGGCGGAGCCGGCCTGATGTATTTTCCGGAGCCTCTTGTTGCACCCTATGTGAAGGATGGACGGCTCCGCCTGGTGCTTACGGAGTGGTCCCCGCTGGAGGAAGGTTTTCATATCTATTATTCAAGCCGCCGGCAACTACCGACCGGGCTTCGCCTTCTGATTGAGTTCATCCAGGAGGCCAGGCCGCTGGGGTTGTGAAATAGCACTTCCATGCGGGACGATGCGTTATCGTCTTTATCGCCCCGTAACGGATATCAGAAAATCAATCAGGGCCTTCACTCTTTTCGTTTTACCCGCGTTTTTGGGGTAATAGAGATACACTGGCGGGTAGGTTTTCCAGTAGCTCTCCATCACGGGTATAAAGCGCTCCCTGTCCGGCTGTAACTGTAAGATGGGTTCAAACAAACGTCCGATTCCCAGGCCGTTACGGATCCCGTCTGCCATAACGTCAATATCGTTGCTGATTAACTGCCCGGGCATCTCAACCGTCAACTGCTCTCCGCGATCGTTCAGAATCAACGGAAGGATGCGGTTGTTAGTAATAAAACGGTAGCCAATCAGCTTGTGTTGACTGAGGTCAGCCGGCACCTCGGGCATTCCATGCTCGCTGATATAAGCTGAGGATGCATATAACCCTTCACGAAAGGGTTTCATTAACGGCCGCGCCACTACCCCACCTTCGAGGATATCGCCAAAACGGATCCCAAGATCAAAACGCTCTTCGATAACATTCACGGTACCGTCGTAAACCGAAATTTCCAGCTGTACACCCGGGTATTGCTGACAGAATTCCGCCATGGCAGGCTTAAGAATTAACAGATAGGCAAAACGCGAGAGCGTGATTCGCACGATACCAGAGGGCTCCTGATTCTGGTCGCGAATGCTTTCAAGCGAATTTTCCAGCGACTCCACCGCCGCAGCGGTCTGTTCCAGCAACAGCTGCCCAGTTTCCGTCAGCTCAATACGGCGGGTCGTACGCACAAAAAGCGGATGGCCAATATGCTCTTCCAGCAGCTTAAGCGCATTGCTGACGGAGGGAGGCGTAATTTCCAGTTTTCTTGCGGCTGCCGAAATATTGCCCTCACGTGCAATGCTCTGAAAGATGCGTATCTGGTTATACAGGGCGTTATTCATAATGTGTTCCTAAAGCAATCTCCGCCTGATTATTAAGTACAGTCTAAAGATGCTTAAGTCAATGCTCCTCTAATCTTCGTGAAATTCGCCTCTTATACTTTTATCTCTTTCTACAACGACCTGAGTTCAGGAGACTATGATGCGAATTTTATGTCTGGATATCCCCGCACCTGGAGCATCGCTGGAAAAATATGCTCCACACCTTAACGCTGAAGCGCTACACGCTTGGGGATTGTATAAATCCGGCTTCATCCGCGACATCTACTTCCGTCAGGACAGACCTGGCGTCGCTATTTTTCTTGAATGTGACTCTGTCGATGAAGCAATGAACGTAATGGCCGAGTTCCCGCTGGCTAAAGCTGGCTTATTAAGCTTTGAGTGCATTCCGCTTGGCTCCTTTATTAACTGGGAAAATCTCTTTGCCGCTGAATTTAAGAATAAAGAGTGAGGCCCGATATGAAACCTGCAGATAAACCCGTGCTGTGTGTCGTTTCCAGTCATCCGATTAAAGGCGCATCCGGTGTACCAACCGGTTTTTTCCTGGCTGAGCTGACGCATCCGCTGAAAGTACTGGAAGATGCTGGCCTAAAAACGACGATAGCCAGCATTCGCGGGGGACAGCCGCCGGTGGATGGATTTGACCTCAGTGACTCTGTCAACGCCTGGTTCTGGAACGAAACCGATTTTCAGCAGCGCCTGGCCACAACGCCTGCGTTATCTGAGCTGAACGGTTCCGATTACAGCGCCGTTTTCTTTGCGGGCGGGCATGGAACCATGTGGGATTTCCGCGACAGCCATGATGCCCAGCGTATTATCCGCGAAGTGTATGAAAGTGATGGGATTGTCTCAGCCGTCTGTCACGGGCCTGCGGCACTGGTTGACGCAAAGCTCAGCAGCGGCGAATACCTGGTGAAAGGCAAAAACGTGGCGGCCTTTACCAACAAGGAAGAGGAAGAAGTTCACACCACAGATGTGGTTCCCTACCTGCTTGAGACTGCACTCCGCGAGCATGGCGCGCTTCATCATGAAGCCCCGAACTGGTCTGAAAACGTGGTTACCGACGGACGCCTTATCACGGGGCAGAATCCCGCTTCAGCGCACGGTGTCGGTGTGGCGCTGTTAAATGCCCTCCGCCAGCCAACTTAATTCATTCATCTGTCTTTCATCGTTACTCACCCTCTTTGGCCGGTTTACGTCAGCAACGTTCCGGCCTTTTTACAGGAGCTGAATATGAAAACACTACCTTCCGTCGCGCTGGGCACATGGTCCTGGGGCACAGGCTTTGCCGGTGGCGACACCGTCTTCGGCAATCATCTTTCTGATACTCAGATGGCAGACGTGTTCACCACGGCCATGAGTAAGGGTCTCAATCTCTGGGATACCGCAGCAGTATATGGCATGGGGAGTTCCGAGGCAGCGCTGGGAACATTAGTCCGTCAGTTCCCCCGCGAGGATATGATTTTATCCACCAAATTCACACCGCAGATTGCTGACGAACAGTCAGCGCAGCCTGTCAGCGATATGCTTGAGGCCAGCCTTGGACGTCTGGGTGTGGACGTGATTGATATCTACTGGATCCACAATCCCCTCGACGTTGAGAAATGGACGCCAGGTCTGATCCCACTTTTACAAAGCGGTAAGGTAAAACGCGTCGGGGTTTCCAACCACAATCTGGCACAAATCAGACGCGCCAACGAAATCCTTAACGCTTCCGGTTATTCCCTCAGTGCAGTACAGAATCACTACAGCCTGCTTTATCGCGCCTCTGAAGAGGCCGGGATCCTTGATTATTGCCGACAAAATAACATCACGTTCTTTGCTTACATGGTCCTGGAGCAAGGCGCGCTCAGTGGTCGTTATGATTCAAATCATCCCATGCCTGCCGGGAGTGGCCGGGCCGAAAGTTATAACGCAGTACTGCCGCAGATAGAAAGATTAACCGCCGCCATGAAAAAAATGGGAGCCGAAAGGAATGCCAGCGTTGCACAGATAGCCATCGCATGGGCTATTGCAAAAGGCACCCTTCCCCTCGTTGGTGCGACTAAAGCCCATCACGTTCTGGACGCCGCCTGCGCTTCAGACATTCAGTTACGCGATGAGGAAATCATCCTGCTGGAACAACTCGCCACAGAGACCAGAGTGGATACACGAGGCGCCTGGGAAAAACCGATGGTGTAAACCCCATCCGGGACAGACTGTCATGAATGGCACTCACGAACGGGCTGTTCCGGGCGATCCTAATCTGCATCACTTTTACTGCTTTGTATGAAGGGTGACAATATGAAAATCATTTGCCTCGAAGAACATTATCTCGACAGCGAGTTAGGGCGAGCGTGTATGCCTGTTGCGCTTGAGCAGGCACCTTTCCTTGGCGACTGGGGGAAAACCGTCGCTGATGGTCATAATCCTGACCGAAGCCGGCCGCAGATAGAAAAGAATGCGCTGATAAACGCGAAAGGCGCTGATTTGGGAAGCCGCCGCCTCAGGGATATGGATGAGGCGGGAATTACCCTGCAGATACTCTCTGTGGGCGGATTCCCCCAACTGGCACCCGAGGATGAAGCGGTAACATTAA
This sequence comes from Klebsiella aerogenes KCTC 2190, assembly GCF_000215745.1. GTDB lineage: Bacteria > Pseudomonadota > Gammaproteobacteria > Enterobacterales > Enterobacteriaceae > Klebsiella > Klebsiella aerogenes. The sequence continues at coordinate 4,082,939 of NC_015663.1, forward strand.
ATACGGCGGCAAACGATCGCCTTGCCGAGGCGGTAAGAAATCACCCAGATCGCTTCGCGGCATTTGCCACACTTCCCTGGGCACAGCCGAAAGATGCTGAAAATGAGCTTGTCCGCGCAGTTGAAAAACTAGGATTTAAAGGAGCACTGCTGAATGGCAGACCCTCTTCATGCTTTCTCGATCATCCTGACTATGACTCCCTGCTTTCCCGCTTTAATAAACTGAATGTGCCACTCTATCTTCATCCCGGATTACCGCTTAAAAGCGTACAGCAGGCCTACTTCACGGGCTTCAGCGCAGAGGTCAACGCCAGGCTTTCTATGTTTGGCTGGGGCTGGCATCACGAAGCGGGGATCCATTTGTTGCGGCTGATGTTATCGGGCGCATTTGATAAATATCCCAACATGCAGGTAATCAGTGGCCACTGGGGGGAGATGTTACCCTTCTGGCTCCAGCGTCTTGATGACAGCCTACCACTGGCTGCAACGGGTCTGTCACGCACGCTAACGAGAACCTTCCAGGAACACGTTTACGTTACCCCGTCAGGTATGCTGACACTGCCGCACTTCAAGTTTATCTACGAGTTAATGGGGGCAGAAAGGATCCTGTTCTCCGTCGATTATCCCTATCAGACCCTGGACGGTGTAAAAACCTTTATAGACAGTCTGCCCGTCAACAAGGCTGAAAAAGAGGCCATCGCATTTCGCAATGCAGAACGTTTACTGGGCATCACGGCGTAGTTCACGGGTTCGTGATGACCGGTACAATGAGAACAGTTGACCATTATTAGTTTTTGTCTAAAAGTGAATGAGTCTTTACTACTCTAAAAAAAATAATGGTGTCACTCTATACTGGGTTAAACATTCACCAAATATATTTAACTCATTGAAATGAAAAATATCCTTATTGTTTCAGGCCATCCTGAGCTTACCCATTCCGTCGCCAACGCCACTATCCTTGATGAAGTGGCGACCGCCCTTCCCGATGCTGAAATTCGTCGTCTGGACTGGCTCTATCCGGACGGCAAATTCAATATCGCTGCGGAGCAGGAAAGCCTGCTCAGGGCTGATGTGATTGTCTGGCAGTTTCCTTTTTCCTGGTATGGGCTGCCCGGGTTAATGAAACATTGGCTGGACGAGGTCTTTGTCCACGGCTTCGCGCATGGCTCAACGGCGAAACTGGGCGGTAAAAAGCTGATCCTCTCCTTCACTACAGGGGCGCCACAGGCGCTCTATACCGCTGACGGTTTCTTTGACCATGCCATTGAAGAATATCTTATTCCGTTCGAGACCACGGCAAAACTGTGCAATCTTGAGCTGCTGGCGCCGGTTTATACCTGCGGTATCAGCTATGCCGACCGGGATGCCGACAAAATAGCGCAGCAAAAAACGCTTGCCCGGGAACACGCTTCAAGGCTTGTCGATCTGCTCAATTCCGTCGTGAATAATCCAGAGGGAGAATAACGATGCAGTATACCCGGCTCGGTAAAAGTGACTTACTGGTCTCCCGCATCTGTATGGGATGTATGGGGTTTGGCGACCCGTTAACGGGCCAGCATCGCTGGACGCTGGACGAAACAGCAAGCCGGGACATCATCCGCTACGGTCTCGAAAAGGGTATCAATTTTTACGATACCGCCATCGCCTATCAGAACGGCTCCAGCGAGCGATACGTTGGCCGGGCGCTGCGGGAGATGGCAAAACGCGAGGACGTGGTGCTGGCCACCAAGTTTCTGCCGCGAACCGCCGAGCAAATTGCCGCGGGGATCGGCGGAAAAGAGGCAATAGCCCGATCGCTCGACCAGAGCCTACAGAATCTGGGGATGGACTACATCGACCTCTACATCTACCACATCTGGGATTACAACACGCCAGTTATTGAGGTGCTTGAAGCGCTTCATGCCGCCGTTACTGCGGGGAAAGTGCGCGCTATTGGTATTTCCAATTGCTATGCCTGGCAGCTTGCGAAAGCGAACGCCCTTGCCGAACGCGAAGGGCTGACGCCCTTTGTCTCTGTGCAAAGCCACTACAACCTGATTATGCGTGAAGATGAACGAGAGCTCTTCGGTCTGTGCGCTGAAGATGATATCGCCATGACCCCCTATAGCGCGCTGGCCAGCGGTCGTCTCTCCCGGAAAGAAGGCCACACGCGGCGAGCCACCGAGGATGCCTATGCCCGCGGAAAATATGACAGCACGGCTGAACAGGATCGGATCATTATCGAGCGCGTCTCCGAGCTTGCTGAACGGCATCAGGTGTCCATGACGGAAATCTCACTCGCCTGGCTGCTGACAAAAGTCACGTCACCTGTCGTAGGGGCCACAAAAAAAGATCACGTCGATGGCGCGGTAAACGCCGTAAATCTTCAACTGAGCCCGGAGGAAATCCGGTTTCTGGAAGAAACCTACCAGCCGCACGTTCTGACGGGGATCATGGCGCAAAACACGCCGCAAACTAAAGACGCCAGGCAGGTCTGGACGCGGTAGCCCTTATTCTCTTTCATGAAAGGTTATGAGGAGGAAGGATGATTTTTAAAACAGTGGTAGCCACTCTTTTCACACTCTCCGGGCTCGCGCCAGCCCTGGCAGCAACGCCTGCTTATTACATCGCAGAGTTTCAGGCGACCGATCTTGACGCTATCAAACCGTACAGCGCTCAGGTTGAATCCACCTTCAGACCTTTTGGTGGACGCTTCATCGTCAGAGGAGGTGAACCCGATGTTAAAGAAGGGTTTGGAGCACAGGGCAGACTGGTTGTAATCAAGTTTGAGAGTCTCAAAAATGCCCAGGACTGGTATAGCTCGGTCGCGTACCAGAAGATCATTCCTATCCGACACCGTGCTGGCAATTCGCGAACCTATATCGTAGAAGGATTGCCAGAACTGGCTCCTGTTACACCATAGCGTTTTACAGTCCTGTTAAGACAAAGGAGGTTTATGATGGTGTTACTTCAGCGCAGAGCAGCAGCATTGTTTTTGTTTGCCTTTATCTTCCTCATGCCCGTTAGTCATGCTTATAGCCGTGAAAAGACCGACATTAAAACGCTCGTTATCGTCTCTCACCCTTATCCGGAACGCTCAGTTCTGACAAAAGGGCTGCAGGAAGCCGCTGAGAGTCTGGAAGGCGTGACGGTTCGCAACCTTGAGACACTGTATGGCTATGACACACGTCGGATTAATGGCGACGCGGAGCGAAAAATGATGCGTGAGCACAGGCGTGTTGTTTTTATCTTCCCGACACACTGGTTCAACATTACACCAATGATGAAGGCCTGGCTGAATGAAACCTGGGGAAGTGTCGGACCCGGTCTTTGGCAGGGAAAGGAGATGTTTGTTGTCAGTACGGCTGCGGGGGGAAGCTCCACTTACGGGACGGACGGCAGGATCGGGGTATCGCTTGCGGATGTGTTTTTACCGATGAAGGCAAGCGCCCTGCACGCAGGTATGACGTGGCTTCCTCCCCTGGTCTTTGAGAGCGCCAGCAGCGGTCGGTTACCTTCTTACCAACACCAACTTATAGAACGTCTTAAACGGCCATTTCAGTAAAAGGATCATCGTGAAAAAGACTCTTATGCTTTTAATTTGCATGCTGATAAGCAGCCCTGTCTTTGCAACAAAACTGGACGCGCCGGATAAGCGAGTGATGAATCTCTTTGAGCTCGGCGTCAGGCCCGATCGGGACAAAGATTTTGCAGACGTAGCCAGACAGTCGATTTCCGCTTCGGTTGATCATGAAGCAGGTACGCTGGCGATGTACGCCCTGCACCGCAGCGACAATCCACGTAAGGCATTCATGGTCGAACTCTATGAAAACGAGAGTGCTTACCGCAAACATCTGAATGCCGAACCATACAAGGCATTCGCTGCCCGGGCACCTGACATTATCGATCGGAAAAATAAAATCACTCTGGAGCCCCAGTTTCTGGGGGACAAACACATCATACCGAATGAGCGAACCATTAATAATCTGGTGATCGTCGAGGTAAAGCCTGAATTACAGACCGAATTTAAAAACATCGTCATGCCTGAAATGGCTGAGTCGCTCAAAATAGAGAAAGGCGTGTTAGCCATGTATGCCGCTACAGACTCACAGACTCCGAACCGCTGGTATTTCTATGAGATTTACGCCAGTGAGGAAGCGTATCAACTGCACCGTCAAACGCCACACTTCCGCGACTATCTCAGGCAAACGGCGAATATGAGCGTCAGTAAGGACGCTATCCCGGTAAAACCGGTATTTCTTCGTAACAAAGGCGGAATCAAACAGGATCCGCACCGTTGACCAGTGAGGATTGACATGAAAAGCGTAATTGCAGCGGCGGCCATGTCGCTTATTTCTGATTTTGCTAATGCTGAGGAAACAAGAGGTAAAGCGATGATGAAAATTGAACCTTCAGCGATTTCTGAAGCTGATATTCGTTCTGTTTCACCGGCTCTTGCGCGCTTTGGTCGAGAAGCTATTACTGAAGATCTGTGGACACGCGATGCCCTCTTGCCAAGGGATCGTAGTATGGTGACCGTCGCCATGCTAATTGCCAGAAACCAGCCTGGCGACCTTAAGCACTATATAGACATTGCCCTTGATAATGGCGTTACGCCAGCGGAATTGTCAGAAATCATTACCCATCTGGCGTTCTACTCAGGTTGGCCAAATGCAATGTCAGCCGTCAGCGTGACCAAAGCAGTATTTGAAACTCGTGGCGTCACGGCAGATGCACTTCCTGACGCTTCTCCGGACCTGCTTCCTCTCAACCAGGATGCAGAAAAGCAGCGTTCAGAGACAGTGGAAAAAAATGTTGGCCCAATATCTCCGGGCCTGGTTAAATTCACTGCAGATCCACTGTTCCTGGATCTCTGGCAAAGACCCGCGCTGAAACCCCGCGACAGAAGCCTGATTACGGTCAGCGCCTTAATCGCATCCGGACAGAGCGCGCAGATTGGCTATCACCTCAATAGAGCAATGGATAATGGACTTTCTGTTGAGGAAGCTGGTGAGATCGTTACCCAGGCCGCCTTCTATGCTGGCTGGCCAAACGCATTTACCGCTGCTTCGGTTGTCGGAGAGGTGCTAAACAATCGATCATCGAGTAAAAGGTAATATTACTGAACACTAAAACTTGATGCACATCACAAAATTAGAACGAACAGTTCATGAACCAACAGGCGTGACATCGAGTGATTTATGGACAGCGTTTAACACAGTTATGAACCAAAACTGAGTTCATAACTGTGAGTTTGAATCGCCATTTGATTAATATCCATTTAAAACAGTTTGTTATACTGTTTCTGGTGCTGAAGTAAATTATGTATATTCCTCAAACCCAGAATAGTTAAATTACATTGAGCATACCTGACGATCTCCACATGGGATTATGAACCTGGTAATTTGTGGTGATTAGCGACCTCCCGCAAAGTAGATCAAACTGCCCTTTTTTCTTCTTAAGTAAAAGCAGCTTGATCTAAACGAGTCGATGCCGCAGATTCAAGACTCCATTTGTTCATGAAGTCATCTCAATCAGCCGCAAACTCAGCAGACCGTTACTGTCTGAAATGTCGCTGGGTGGCCGGTTCATTAACCTGACAGGCCTGAAGCCTGACATCAAACCATCGCTGGAGGAAGCATGCTTAAAAAATCGATAGTCGCCCTTTCATTGTTTTTCGCTCTGACGCCCGCCGTTTTTGCGGGCAATAGCGAAAGCGAGCTGTTGAATAAAAAGAATGTGATTGATTTTTATAATAAGGCCTTGAATGAAAAAGACTTCTCTGCCGCCAGGCCTTATCTAGGGGATCGCTATGTACAGCACAATCCGATGGCAAAAGATGGCGTGGAAGGCTTCGAGCAGTTTATCGCTTTTCTGAAGAGTAAATATCCCGACTCGCACAGCGAAATTAAGCAGGCATTCGTCGACGGAGATAACGTGATCTTGCATGTTGAAGTGACCGGTCGTGAGCCAGGCGTTACGCGGGCTATCGTGGATATCTTCCGCCTCAACGAACAGCACAAAATCGTTGAACATTGGGATGTTACCCAAAACGTTCCGCAAAAAACCGCCAGCGGCAACGGCATGTTCTAAGACCTTTGACTCACGCTCTTGCTTTCCCTTTTTTCATTCGTACAGAAGATTGCTTGTTTAAATAATTTATTTACTTTACTGTAAAGTAAATAAATTCATGAGATCACACTGATGCTCAACGAAAGAAATTGGGGAAAGCTTCTTTATTTCATTGGCTTATGGCTTTTGAGCTCCAGTGCTGATGCTGGTTTGCCAAACTTCAGCAGTGAATACTTGCGCGCATCACCATGTGTTGCAACCCGCAAATTGTTCACAATCAACTCCTACGGCGTGGCAAAACAGATACCGCCCTTGCCTTTTTCTCCTCTTCCGGCTGACGACGAGCTAAACGAACCAACTGACGCGTTTGCTATGCAAAAATCCCTTAACTGACTAAAGGTGAATAACAATGCTGGCCCGTTTTTTTGTCTTTCGCCCGGTTTTTGCCGCGGTCATCGCCATCTGCATCATGGCAACCGGCGCTCTCGCCATGATGACTTTGCCGGTGGAACAGTATCCGGATATCGCCCCGCCTGCTGTTAATGTCACGGCTAACTATACTGGCGCTTCAGCAGAAACCGTCGAGGATAGCGTTACTCAGGTGCTGGAGCAGCAGATCAAAGGTATCGATGGGTTGATCTACTTTTCCTCAAGCAGCAGTTCAGCTGGCCAGGCCCGCATTAGCCTTAGTTTCGATCAGGACGTTAACCCTGATATGGCGCAGGTACAGGTACAAAACGCGGTAAATCAAGCAATTACACGATTACCACAAGAGGTGCAGCAGCAAGGAATTACCGTTACCAAATCTCAGGGGGACAGCTTGATGGTGGTAGCCCTGTATGACCCAAGCAGGCAATTAACCAGCCTTGATATTAGCGATTTCCTCATCAGCTCTTTACAAGAACCGTTGAGCCGCGTCGAAGGTGTGGGTGAAACCACTGTTTTTGGCGCGCAGTATGCCATGCGCATCTGGCTCAATCCGCTCAAACTAACCAGCTATGGATTGATGCCCTCGGACATACAGGCCGCGATCGAGGCGCAGAATTCGCAAGTGACCAGCGGTGAAATTGGTTCTCTGCCGACGATTGAGGGACAATATTTGAACGCCACGGTGACGACGCAGTCCCGCCTTGGTCATCCGGAGCAGTTTGAGAATATTATTCTACGCACTCATCGCGATGGCTCAGTAGTGTACTTGCGCGACGTGGCCCGCGTGGAAATCGGCGCGGAAAACTATCAAAACCAAACGACGCTCAATGGTTACCCTTCCGCTGGGATCTCAATTCAGTTGGCCTCGGGAGCCAACGCGCTGGAAACGGCGGAGAAAGTTAGGACTGAAGTCGAACGCCTTTCTCCCCGCTTTCCACAAGGCGTAATCGCCGCCTATCCACGCGACAGCACTCCGTTTGTGACGGTATCGATCGAAAGCGTGGTGCATACGCTGATTGAAGCGATACTCTTTGTCGTGGCCGTTATGTATCTTTTTCTTCAAAGCTGGCGTGCAACGCTTATCCCGACCCTGACGGTACCGGTGGTTCTGTTGGGCACTTTCGGCATTCTCAGCCTGCTTGGCTACAGCATCAATACACTGACCCTTTTTGCCATGGTGCTGGCAATCGGGCTGCTGGTAGATGACGCTATCGTGGTGGTGGAAAATGTTGAACGTTTGATGGCAGAGGAAAACCTCACTCCACAGGAGGCCACGCTGCGCTCGATGAATGAGATAACCGGGGCGCTGATAGGTATTGCTCTGGTTCTCTCCACCGTTTTTATCCCGATGGCGTTCTTTGGTGGCTCTGTGGGGATTATCTATCGTCAGTTCACCGTGACCATTGTTTCAGCAATGGCGCTGTCTGCATTGGTCGCTCTGACGCTGACGCCAACGCTGTGCGCCCACCTGCTCAAGCCTGGACACATAAATAAAGGTCGTTTTTTTATCCTCTTCAATCGCGGAGTCGCAATAAGTCAGAACAGCTACCTGGCCACACTTCGTCGAATGACCGCCCATCCACTCCGTTTTGTTTGCCTGGCCCTGATACTAACTTTTTTGATGCTCTGGCAATATCAAAAGCTCGCAAGCGGATTTTTGCCCGAGGAGGATCAGGGCGCGGTTATGGTTCAGTACTCGCTGCCGTCTGGTTCGCCGATGTCGATGACCGAGGCCGTTGGCGCGGATATTACCCACTATTTTATGACTGAGGAGAAAGATAACCTCGACGTTATTTTTATGGTCACAGGAAGAAATAATGCCGGTAGCGGGCAGAACGTCGGTATGGCATTCGCTGAGTTAAAACACTGGGACCAGCGTCCCGGGAAAGAAAACAGCGCTCAGGCCATTATTCTACGCGCGAACCAGTATTTTAATAACAATGCCAGGCAGGCCAACATAAGCGTGATGTCACCCCCGACCATTCGCGGTCTCGGACAATCCAGCGGTTTTGAATTATGGCTGCAGGACAGCGCCGAAAATGGCAGTGCGGCACTTATGCAGGCACAAACCACCCTGCTCAATGCCGCCAGAGAAAATCCTGCTCTTAACGCGGTAAGGATTAATAGTCTGGAGGAAAAGGCGCAGCTGCAAGTCGATGTCGACCGACAAAAAGCCCAGGTTCAGGGGCTGGATCAGGCCGATATCAACAATACGCTTTCAGCGGCCTGGGGGGGCATATATGTTAACGACTTTGTCGATCGAGGGCGGGTTAAACGCGTGTATATCCAGGGAGACGCGCCCTGGCGTTCAACACCGGAAAATTTATCCGCCTGGTTTGTCCGTGGCAACAGCGACAACATGGCGTCCTTCGACAGCTTCTCGACGCTTCGCTGGACCAGCGGACCGCAGATGCTTCAGCGTTTCAATGGGCTGTCGGCCGTGCAGTTTCAAGGAGGTGCTGTGTCTGGCGTCAGCTCCGGCATGGCAATGGCTGAAATGTCCGAAATGGCCAGCTCGCTGAACGGATTTGACCTGCAATGGAGCGGTTTGTCCTGGCAGGAGCGCTCATCTTCGGTGCAAACGCTGTGGGTCTATCTGGCATCGCTAGCCTTTATGTTTCTGTGCCTCGCTGCCTTATATGAAAGCTGGTCGATCCCCATTGCCGTGATGTTGATTATCCCGTTGGGCATCATTGGCGCGATCAGCGCTTCGTTGCTCGCCGGTTATGAAAATGATATTTATTTCCAAGTGGGGATGTTAACAACAATGGGCCTTTCGGCCAAAAATGCGATCCTGATCGTCGAATTCGGGCTATCGCAGTTTCAGCAAGGAAAAAGCCTGACGGAAGCCGCACTGGAAGGCGCACGGCTGCGCTTGCGTCCGATTATTATGACCTCACTCGCATTTGTTGTCGGCGTGATCCCTCTGGTACTCTCTGCAGGTGCCGGCGCTGCCAGCCAACAAGAAATTGGGACGGCGGTGATTGGCGGCATGCTTTCAGGGACGCTACTGACGTTGCTTTTCGTTCCACTATTTTTCCTGCTAGTGCAGCAAGGAATTATGCGACTGAAAAGTCGCAAACAGTAAGGACTCAATTGATGGTCAATCAACGCGGGCGGCCGATGAAAGCTCGCCCTCGCATTTTGCAAACCGCGCGTGAGCTGTTTCTCCAGCACGGACTGGACGTGTCTTTGGATACCATCGCCGCCGAAGCGGGCGCCACGCGTCCGACGCTGTACAGCCATTTTCCCGGTGGTAAAGATGCGCTGCTACTGGAGACTTTTGCGTTTCTGAATGACACAATGCAGCCCCCCCTACGCCAGCTTTTACAGGAACGTCAGCAGGATTTTCCCGCGCTGCTGCACGGATTTGCAAACGTTGTGCAGCAGCACTTCTATGCCCCTGAGAACATCCATTTTCAGCGCTTACTGATCCAGGTTCTCGTGCAGAAACCCGAGCTATATGTCACGCTTGAGCAACGGCCCTCCGGTCGCGTACTGCAGGCACTCAGCGAGATCCTTGCGCAAAAACGAGACGAGGGACTGTTGACCATCAACGACCCGGAACTGCAGGCAACAGCGTTTCTCGGCGCAATTATGGGTTACCCGCTGCCTGGGGCGCTCATTGCACAAAAAGCAATAGATCCAAAAAGGCTGGAGCAACTTGCCGACTGCGCAATTGAGGGGTTTCTCAAAGCATGGGGGTACAAGCCGTAATGCTTTGCCACAACTATCTGAAAAAACAAGGAGAATACCTGAGGTACTCTCCTTGTTTTATAGGTGGTTAATCACCCCGACATATATAGGTGGGATAATGTCGGTCCTGGATCAGCCACACCGATGGCGAAACCTCGGAGATGGTCAGATAGTAACGCGCGGTCGGATTAGCGAAGCTTCCCCATTGCGCATCCGGCGTGTTGTCATTGTGCCTGCGCCAGGTTTTGGTGTAGCTCAATACCACCACTTTATCATCCTCCCGCCGCGACCAGATAAAATCGACGTCTCTGTCGACGATCATGCTCTGGCCATTTGCCCAGGCGGCCCCTTTATAGGCTGTCAGACCAGTGCCGTCGCGGTGAAAATAGAACTGAGCAACGGTATTAACCCGCACTTCACTGGCCTTACCTTCGTTGCGCGTAAAATTAAACACTGTACTGCAGGCCAGTACATCCCGCTTACCAACACCGGTGGAACAATAATAAAGCGCCAGTGCACCACCTAACAGAAAAATGCTGAGGCCGCCGATGAGTTTAATTTTCATTTCTCAGCCCCACTTTTATAACGAATGGTTTTACACAAGCTGTCTTTATTGACCGGGCATGCACCGATAAACACTTCATCCGCTGCGACGAGGGAAAAACGAGCGCTGAAATAATAGACACTGTACTCTTCTCGCTGGCACGCCACATTGTTTTTATCCAGCAGTGCGGCTAATTTCGATAACACTAGCGGTCGCCCATGATCGTTAATAAGCCAGACGCTACATTTTGCAATTTTTTGCTCAACAGCCTTTAGCCTTATCGGCGTTGTTATATTCTGCTGTTGGCGAATAATTATGCCAATACCGAATACTGACGCTAATAATGCCGTGAATATCAGCCACCATTTCAGACGTGGTGGTTGCTTCCTCTTTTCAGCTTTTTGAAGCTGGGGTTGGGGTGCGCTGGTGTCAATGTTTTGCGCAGGTTGAAAAATAACATCCGCATCAAACCGAAAACCATATCGCGGTATGGTTACAATCAATTCATGATGTTCTCCCAACGCCTGGAAACTTTTGCGTAACTCACTTATCGCTTTGTTGAGATTATTTCCCGAAGGCGTAAAACCAAATTCCTGCCATACGCGGGTAATCAACTCCTCACGGCTAAGTTCGCTTCCTTTATGACGAATAAATTCCTGTAACAGACGCACGGCCGGTGCCGAAAGCGTTAATACGGATTCAGGTTGTCCAACAACACTAACTGTGTGAGCTTCAGGATCAAATAACAACGAATTGTTGCATATAAAAAACATATTTCACTCTCATCTGTTGCCGCTTGCTTTTAATCCTTGTAACAGCAGGCAAGAAAGCCCTTCTGAATTAGCTTGTTTTTTCATCAGTGGGAATTTTCTTAAGCCTCTTAGGATTTGGCATTTTCTTTTAACTATACAACTTTAAAGCCTGGAATGCAGGATAAAAAACTGTATTTTTTGAGTTAACTAATACAAATTTTCACAACCTGCTGTTCCGGTTAAAGTTTCCCTGTCCTGAAGCGATACGAAAGCAGACGGTGTCGTGGTGTTAAAGTCGTACATGAACTCAGAGCAGGCAGAATGAATGTGAAAGTAAAAAACAGAGCAAACAAGTCCACTGCGCTTTATCTCGCTGCCCTGTCGATGTCATTTTTCGCAGAAATGACACAGGCCAATATGAGCGTTTACCCGATGGAACTTAACGTCGACAGTTCCGGGACGGCCCAAATCAGAGTGGCCTCTAAAAGCGATGATATTCAGTTCATTCGGGTGAGGCAAAAGAAAATTCTTAATCCGGGTACGCCACAGGAAAAAGAAGTTGAGATGGCAGCGTGGAAAGACGGAGGCGTGGTCGTTACCCCTGAAAAATTCGCTTTAGCGGCAGGCGCTTTACGTATCGTAAGGCTGGTTTCTCTGACGCCGCCAGAAAAAGAGAGTACCTGGCGCGTTTATTTTGAAGGGGTAAAACAGCCGGATAGTATTCTGCCTGCAGCATCCGCGGGAACGCCGGCTTCGGCCAAACTCGGCGTTAACGTTATCTGGGGAGCATTGGTTCATTTGGCGCCGGAAAAGCCGGTGGTTTCTCTGCGAATAAATCCCGCAGCAGGAACTTTAAAAAATGATGGCACGTTGCGAGTACCGCTGAAAGAAATTGGCGTATGCGATACAAGCGATAAATGCCGATGGATTAGAGAAGATGCAACTATTTATCCGGATACTGAGCGAAAATTAAAGTCACTCACTCAGAATCACGGCCAGAAATATAAATTCCGCTATTTCAACTGGATTAATAAAACAGCTGAAGAAGCAGACTTGCCCGTCGTGCAATAACACGACATCACTGTCAAAACCACATGTGGTTTGTTTAAAGAGCTAATGGAGCTCGTTTATAAATATGGAGATATCAATGAAGAAGTATATTAAACCTCTGATGATCGTTGCTGCGATGTCTACTGCGTTCAGCGCAATGGCTATTCAGAAGGATATTACGGTTAATGCCAACGTCGATTCCCAGTTGGATATGACCCAGGCCGATAATACGCCGTTACCTGCCAGCATCGATATGCAATATCTGCCGGGCCGTGGGCTGGAAAGCTACCGTCTCAATACCAAAATCTGGTCGAACTCAGCCACCAGCAACGTCAAAGTCCGTCTGGTTAGCGCAGCGAATCTGACCAATGAAGATGGCGCCGAGACGGTACCGATGACCGTAAAACTGGGTGATAAAACCCTGAACACTACCGATGCAGAATTTACCGGCAGCGAGCTGTTCCCGGGCAGCGTTGAAAACGGTTCTGCGGTCCTGCCGCTGACCATCTCTCAGACCACAAAAGGCATTCTGAAAACCGGTCAGTACAGCGGCGTGGTGAGTCTGATGCTGACTCAGGCGACCACCGCGGAAGGCGGCGCGTAACCCCACAATACGTATAAGGAAGTACATCAGAGGGCGCCTGCCCTCTGATGTCAGGATGACGTCGAGGCTCGTTCATGGCTTTTCACAGAAATGCTCTTCTTTTTGTCGTTTTGTTACCTGCTTCCGTTCAATTAGCCAGCGCCACTATCGTCGTACCTGCGGGTTTTGAAGATCTGGCGAAAACGCAGCGCCTGTGGACAGAAGTCAGTCTGTATGGCGCGTCGCTTGGCCTGTTTGAAGCCGATATCACGCTTGAAACGGTAACCTTTGTGGCGCCGGAAACGCTCATCGCGGCAATTAAGCGTCAGTTCAACGATGATCCTGCCTTGATCGCCTCTGTGACCGCCGCCCTTTCCTCTCCGCTTGCGCGTAACGGCAATCTCGCCTGCAGCAGCAATGGTTCCGCGGCGGGTTGCGATTTTATCGACACCAAAAGCGTGGCCCTGATTTATGACGAGAATAACGCCCGTATTAACCTGTTTTTCGACAGGCGGTATCTACCGAAACAAACGGCGGAAAATCAGTGGTATCAGCCTACGCGCAATACTGAGAACGCGCTGATCCACCAGCAAAATATCAACTTCGTGGCCGATGAAGACTATCAGTCGATGACCGTGCAGGGAAACGGCGCGCTGGCCATGACTGAGAATGGGTATTTTAACCTCGACTGGACCTGGCTTGGGCAGCGCTCTCGCCATCAACAGCAGCAGGAGATCACGGTCAATAATGCCTGGTTCCGTCAGGATCTGTGGCATGAATATTACGTTCAGTTAGGTGAAATGGATACGCGCGATCTCTTCAGCGCGGCCGGCGGCAATATCAACCTCAGCCAGCTACCGCTTGGAAAAATTCGCGGTCTGCGTACCGGCTCGACGCGAGCGTGGATCAACCCCGTTCAGCAGTCCAGTGGAACGCCCATTACCGTGCTGCTTTCCCATGACGCGCGTATCGATGCGCGCCGAGGCAATCAGCTGCTGGCCAGTTTTTATCTTAATGCCGGGGCGCAAACCCTGGATACCCGTTCGTTTCCGGACGGGAGCTATACCGTGACGCTGGCGATTTATGAAAACAACCGCCTGACCCGTACCGAGCAGGTTCCGTTTACCCGCACCGGCATCACGCCATTCGACCGCGTCGAGTGGTTTATGCAGGCCGGTGAAACCGATAACGACGATATGAGCGACGAACGCAGCGCCGTGGCGCAAGCGGGCATTCGCCTGCCTGTAACTTCTACGCTGGCGATCACCAGCGGCGCAACGGTGAAAAAGAACCAGCGTTTTGTGGAGAGCGCGGTCGACTGGAGTCGCGGTTTCAATACCGGCCCCATTGATGGGGTACTCAGCACACGCTTTAGCTACCTTTATGGCAGCCAGGGCCAACGCGGCAATATCCAGCAAATCAGCTATAACGATGGCTTTTCACTGAGCTTCTATCGTAACGCCTTATCGGCTGATAACTGTGATTCCAGCAGTACAGGCTTTGACGCGGTGAATGGTTGCTACAGAAGTCTCTCGGTGATGTTCTCCGTTCCGGTCGGCTCGTGGTATGCCAACCTCGGTTATTCCGATAACCGCAATGAAGGCCGTTATGTCTCACGGCGTGAATTACCGAATAGTGACGATCGGCACGACAATGGTTTGCCCTGGGAATCGGTGTATATGACCCGCTCCCGTTCGCAGGCGTGGCAGGCCGGACTGAGCAACGCGTTCAGCACCCGCGGGTTGAATATCAACAGCAGCATAAACCTGTTTATGCGTAACGACCATTCTGGAGATGGCAAGGATAAAGGCGGCTTCCTCAGCGTAAGCCTGTCGCTGGCACATAATCGTCAGGGCGATGCCTCCAGCTACACCTCCGTGGGGGCCACGTGGCAACAGCAGAAGCATGAAAAAAATCAGCTCAACTATAACGTCGCGCATAACTGGTACACCGATGCGCGCGGTGAAAACGAATATGGTCTTAACGCATCCGGGATTAATAGCGACTCGCTAAATACTTCGGCCTATACCCGTCAGGGCGGTCGATTTGGTAACGGAAGTTTGACCGTCAGCGATTCGTGGGATCGCCAGGATCATCGCCACCGGTTCAGCAGCAGCGGTAACTACAGTTCTACGCTGGCGCTATCTCGTTCTGGCCTGTGGTTTGGCCGCTGGGGTGACGGACGCCCGGCATCAGCCATTGCGGTCAACGTCGCAACGCCGGAAGCGTCACCTGATTCCCGCATTGCCGTTTCGCTTGATAACAGCGGTAGCGCCGATATCCCGGCAAACGCCCGCGCGTTGTTCGCCCTGCCCGGCTATCAGCAAACCACGCTGACTATTAATGAGTCGACGGACATTTCCCACGGCGCCAACAGTGAAATTACGCAGGGGTCGGGAAGCAGAACGGTATTTATGGTGCCTGGAAAAATGCTGCACAGAGAGGTGCAAACCACCACGCGTTATACCTGGCTTGGCCAGTTGACCGATGAACAACATACGCCGTTTATCGGCGGCATGCCGCTTAACGTCAGCGGCTGGAGCGATTTAGGTAATGGCGGCTTTAGTGCGGAAAGCGACAGCCTGATCCAGTCGCTCTACCTGGTGAAACAACAGCAGTTTTACCAGTGCGCGCTGAAGGTGAAGACCATGCGAGACGTCGTGCGCTATGTCGGCACGGTGACCTGCGAAGAACTGACTTATTCCGCGTTACCGGAAACCGTGCAGCAGCAGGCGCAACTGCTGCTGGCTGGCCGTACGCCGGCGGTCAGCCCAACGGCGATGAATAACTCTACACTCTCTACAGGAAAATGATGTGATAACGCGTCTTTTGATTTTACTGCTTGCCTGCATCTGTTTTACCGAGGCTCAGGCCGCTAGTCCTGCCGGCAGAAATACCAGCGTGGCGTTTGCCTTCGATCGCCAGTCTCCTCCTGCCCGCCTGGATATCTGGCTGCACGAGTCCGGCGGTTATGATCCCAACGATCCGCAAAAATGGGGACGAAATACCCTGACCTGCCAGTCGCGTACCGATACAACCTATGGCGCCTGCATGACTGCGCCGGTATGGTTTTCGGCGAACCCGGCCGCGCCCTATCCGATAAACCTGCGTTTTACCCACGCAATAACCAACAAAACGGTGGATGTAAAAGTCTATGGCGAACACCGTATGTTCATCAATAACAAAACCTTTATTTTCGCCAGTTACGTAACGGGCGGTACAGTAGATTTGTCAGCCTGGAACAGTGCGCCCTATTTTGATTTTTACATCGTCCGTAGCGAATTAAACAAACTCAATCAGGCCGGGATCTGGACGGCCACGCTGAGGCAAGATTTGCGCGAATGGGGAAGCGCCAACTGCGGCGGCGACTTTAATAACGTCAACATTGGCTGCCCAGGCTACCTCACCCTTGCTAAGTGGCAAGCAAACCTGCGTGTTGAGGTGGTCGATCCGGGCAATCAGCAGATTTATTTACCGGCATTTCCGCACTCCACGCCGGTGGTGAACCTCAACCTCACCAATTTCCCGGGCAGACCCGGCGGCAGTGAAATTAAGGGCGAAAACTCGCTGGATATGTGCCTCTATGATGGCAATAACAGCACCAGTACGCGGGCATTTCTGCGCTTTGAAGACGATGGGCTTGACGCGACCGGGCGTGCCGAAGGGGCGTTTTCTATCCGGCGACGGGGAGGCAGCCAGACGGACCCAAGAGATCGTCTCGATTATCAGGTGCTGGTGACCAACCCGACCACCGGCGCAACTGAAGTTGCCGCTAACGGCAAAACGTTGACCTGGGAGGGTACCAACAATCGCGGCTATTTGCGTCAGGTTGTGCTGCCGGGCGGCCGCGAAAGCGTGTTATGCATCCCGGCCCCCATTATCCTGAAAACGCCCGCCTTTGCCGCCAGCAGCAAAAACGCGGGTGACTATACCGGTACGTTACGCGTTATCTATACCCCCAGTACGTTATAAAGAGGCCACTGTGAGTTACGTTGTTCTTGATAATAATCGCTTTTATGCGGAGGGGCTGCGCTACGCCCTCCTCCGTCGTAACGTTATGATGGAAGTGCATAGCGGCACGGTGCAGTGGCAGCCCTTACTGTTAGAGAGCACGACGTTGGTTATTCGCTGCCGTTTCTCTATCACTGGCACGCATCAGTCGCTGGTTGATATTTTGCTTACCCTGGAAGCCCATGGCTGGCGAGGAACGGGCTATCTGGTGTGTAATGAAAAAAGCTGGGGGCTGGCCACCTATCTGCGCAAGCGTTTTGAAACCTTAACGTTGCATATCATCGATGACCGGATCTCCGTGGCGGATGCCGCCTGGCTGTTATCTAAAGAGCCAAGGCGGATCCGCACCCTGCGCTGCTGCCTGACCGAGATGGAATTTAACGTCCTCGACAGGCTGGTTAAGGGGCAGTCGGTAAGATATGTCGCGCATATGACGAAGATGAGTGAAAAACAGGTCTCGACCTATAAATGTAACGCCCTGAAGAAACTCAATGCCAATAATCTTCTACAGCTTCTGGTGTAACGACTTGTCCACGCGGCATATCGCCAAAATTTTCTCTCTGAGCCAGCGGTGAGCGGGATCGCGTTCCATTCTCGGGTGCCACATTTGCGAGACGGTAATCCGCCGGCTTTTAAAAGGCAGCTCAAAAAGATGTACCTGCTCCATGACCTGCTGATTGACTAAATAGAGAGCGGGGATCATGGCGATAAGATCCGATTGCAGCGCCACGGACAGGGCGGTCGGAAATCCGGGGACGACGCTGGCGATTTTGCGTTTCATTCCGAGCTCGGCCAGCACATCATCGACGGACCCGTGCAGCGTACCTTCTGGTGAGGCCACCACATGACCCCAGGCGACATAATCCGCCACGGTTATCTCTCTCAGGGCGGCCAGCGGGTGCCCCTTACGCACCACCCCCACAAACCGATCTTCAAATAGCCGTTGCAGTCGTATTTCAGGCCCCATATTGCTCTGGACGCCAATCTCCAGATCGACCAGCCCTTCCCGTAGATAGCGTGACGTTTTTTCGGGCTTAGGCGCAAAGCGTAGACAGACATTGGGCGCGGCTTCGGCTACTGCCGCAATGAGCGAAGGGCCAAACGCCACCACAAAACCATCGTTTGCCCTGATGGTGAAAAGACGCTCCAGATTTTGTACGTTGAGCGCTTCGGCCGCTGGCTGCAGCACCGCCTTCGCCTCGAAGACCGCGCGACGGGCACGATCGCGGGTCGCCTCCGCCCACGGCGTCAGCACCATGTTACGCCCGGCGCGAACCAATATCTGATCCCCGGTGACGTCGCGTAACCGGCTTAGCGTGCGGCTCATGGCTGACGTACTGAGATTCAAACGACGTGCCGCGCCCGCCACGCTGGCTTCGTTCAGTAATACATCGAGTGCAATCAATAAATTAAAATCGGGGTCTGACATGACCACAACTCCTGGAACATTCAGATAAGGCGTTTCATGCAACTATAGAGTGTAAATGGTGCGCCTTCCGCCCGGTAAAAGCCATCTTTATAGTTTCGTCATCCAGATATTCTCTGCAGGAGACAACACGATGACACTATTTTCCAGCCAACCTGGCGATGACGGCCTGCCAGGCCCGGCGCGAGCGCGGGTTATGGCCGCGGTAATGACCACCACCTTAATGGGCGTCTTTGATGGCACTATGGTAAACATTGCTCTGCCGTCGATGGCGCAGGAACTACAGGCGTCAGCCAGTACCGCCGTCTGGTTCGCCAACGGGTATCTGCTGGCGGCGGCGATGACGCTGGCGATATTCGCCGCGCTGGCTGCGCGCTTCGGCTACCGCCCGGTGTTTCTGGCCGGACTGACGACATTTATTCTGGCATCAGCAGGTTGCGCGCTGGCGACGACGCCTGAGCTGCTCATCGGCATGCGGGTGCTGCAGGGGATCGGCGGTGCGGCAACGCTCAGTATCGCGCCCGCCATATTGCGCTCCGTTTTTCCGGCGCGACTGCTGGGGCGTATTCTCGGGATACACGCCCTGCTTATCGCTTCAAGCTCCGCCATCGGGCCGGTACTGGGCGGCACGATCCTGCATACTTTGAGCTGGCAATGGCTGTTTGCAATAAACGTGCTCCCCGGTACCGTCGCCTTAGTGCTGGCGGTGAGAGCGCTCCCGCGGCCGACAGTTGACAGGCAAGCCGCTTTCGATACTCCCGGAGCGATATTGTCGGCGCTGCTATTGGGTTCAACGATCATGGCGGCGAATAGCATGCAGAGCGCTTCGCAGCATATCGATAGTCTGTACTGGACGTTGCTCGCAGCGATAAGCGGCACCGCCTTTATCTGGCGCATCCGGCAGACGGACAACCCGCTGCTGCCGCCTGCGATGTTTAAAAATGAACGCTTTACCCTTTCGGCCTTTACGTCGCTGATCGCCTTCGTAAGCCAGGGGATCACTTTTATTGCCCTGCCGTTCCTGTTCCAGAACGAGTATGGCTATAGCCCGGTGCTCTCGGCGCTGCTGTTTACTCCGTGGCCATTAGGGATAGTGCTGATCGCACCGCACGCCGGCCGCTGGGCGGACTCAATCTCCGCTCCGCTCATCTCGACGCTGGGACTGATGATTTTTGTCGCGGGTTTAATCCTTCTGGCGATGCTGCCCGCTACGCCCGCCGCGTGGGATATCTGCCTGCGGAGCCTGGTATGCGGTATTGGCTTTGGCTGCTTCCAGAGCCCGAATAACCGGGAAATGCTGTCAAACGTGAGTCGCGAACAGGCGAGCTATGCCTCGGGCGTTTTATCCATCATGCGCACGTTCGGGCAGTGTCTGGGAGCCGCCGTGATGGGCGTACTGTTGGCAAAAGACGAAAGCGCCGTTCATCTTGCGCTGTGGATCGCCGCCGCGGCCTCGGCGTTGTCGGTGGCCGTTAGCGCCAGCCGACTGCGGAGAATAGCTTTTCCTGCGGGAGCGGAATAAGTTTGCGGCGCATCCCCGAAAAGAGGATGCGCCCGTTAGTGATTTACCCGGCAAGTTTTATCACCGCCCGGCTGAAGGCATCAATTGCCAGTTCGACATCGGCTTCGCTGACCGATTCCGCCGGATGGTGACTAATTCCCCCTTTGCAGCGCACAAACAGCATCCCCACCGGCCAGCGCTCCGCGATAGCAATCGCGTCATGTCCGGCGCCGCTTGGCAGCGTCAACGCCGTGCCCTGTACCTCGCATAGCGCTTCGGCAATCACCGACTGTAATCGCGGATCGCAGGCGGTTGCCGCAATGCGGTAGAACTCCTCAGCGGCAAACTGCAGGCCGCGACGCCCGGCAATCTCTGCGGCTGCCGCCAGCAATGAACCCAGTAATGCATCCAGCGGCTGATCCTGCGGACCGCGGATATCCAGAGTCAACGCGACTTCGCCGGGGATCACATTGACCGCTGCCGGCGAGCAGCGCAATGTCCCGACGGTGGCGACCAGGTTGCCTCCCTGCTGGCGCGTCGTGCTCTCAATATACAGCATCCACTCCGCGGCGGCGGCAAGCGCGTCCCGGCGCTGGTCCATCGGCACCGTGCCGGCATGACCCGCCTCGCCGGTAAAACAGCAATTGAGGCGCCGCGCGCCGTTGATCGCCTCGACCACGCCGAGTGCCGAACCGGCCTGTTCCAGCCTCGGCCCCTGCTCGATATGCAGTTCGAGATAGGCGGTAAAATCTTCCGCCGGGCGCGAGGCTGAATGGACGCGTGATGGATCCAATCCGGCGTTGACCATCGCCTGCGCCAGGCTAATGCCTTCGGCATCGCGTTGGGCCAGCCAGGTTTGCGGCCAGCTTCCCGTCAGACCCTTGCTGCCCAATAGCGTGATACCAAAGCGTGTTCCTTCTTCATCGCAGAAGCCGACGATTTCGATGGCCTGCGCCAGGCGGCGCGCCTGATTATGTAAGCTCTGCACCACTTCAATGGCAGCTAACACCCCCAACATGCCATCATATCGCCCGGCGTTGCGTACCGTATCGAGATGCGATCCGAGCAAAATCGCCGGCGCCCCTTCTTCTCTACCTTCATAGCGCCCACAAATATTACCGACGCTGTCCTGCCAGACAATCATGCCTGCCTGGCGCATCCAGTGGGCAACCTGCTGATTAGCGTCGAGATGCTGTGGCGAAAGGTAAACCCGCGTCAGGCCTTCCGGCGTTTCGCTTATCGCCGCTAATCTCTCAGCCCGCGCCATCACTCGCGCTGCGGCCAGGTTCATAGCGGTTTCTCGCTGCGATAATGATCCCACGCCGCCTGCATGGCTGCCCCCTGCGTGGTGGGGAATTTCAGGTAATTGAGTACCGACTCCAGCGCGCTGAGGGTGGTCATGACGCAATCTTTGCGTGCGTTGTAACCCATCGTGCCTATACGCCACACTTTGCCGTGCAGCGGGCCAAATGAGGTACCAATTTCAATAGCGAAATCTTGCAGCATCAGTTGGCGTACTTGGTCGCCATTAATGCCCTGTGGGATGATCACGCCCAGTACGTTATTCATTTTGTGTTGCTGGTCGCCAAAGATTTCCAGACCCATCGCCTGAATACCTTTCACCAGCGCGTCGCCGTGCAGTTTGTGGCGGGCAATACCGTTATCAAGCCCTTCCTCAAGAATCAGACGCGCGCATTCGCGGGCGGCGAACAGCGCGGATGTCGCTTCCGTATGATGGTTAAGCCGTTCTGGCCCCCAGTAATCCATCACCATCCCGAGATCGAAATAGTTGGAGTAAACCATCTCATCGACGCCATCAAGGTGTTCGGCGGTACGGATCCCCTGCTCAACGCATTTACGTCGACGGATAGCCTCTTCCATCCGCGGGCTCAGGGTAATGGGCGAGGTGCCGGAGGGGCCGCCGAGGCACTTTTGCATCCCCGCCGATACCGCATCCAGCCCCCAGGCATCGGTCTCCAGCGCATTGCCGCCCAATGAGGCGGTGGCGTCGGTATAAAACAGCACATCATAACGACGGCAGATCTCGCCCAGCTCCGCCAGCGGCTGCAGCATGGTGGTCGAGGTGTCTCCCTGCACCGTCAGCAGCATACGTGGACGCACCCGTTTGATCGCATCTTCAATCTGCTCGGGAGAGAACACTTCACCCCACGGCACCTCAATGGTATGCACTTCCGCCCGGCAGCGGCGGGCGATTTCACATAACAGATGGCCAAAGCGGCCAAATACCGGCACCAGCACTTTGTCGCCGGGGCGGATCGCGGAGATCAGAATGGCTTCAATCCCCGCCCGTGAGGTGCCATCCACCAGCATGGTCCAGCGGTTGCTGGTGCGGAATACCCCGCGGTATAACGCCATGACTTCGTTCATATAGTGCGTCATAGCCGGATCGTATTGGCCGATAAGCTGGCTGGACATGGCGCGCAGGACGCGCGGGTCGGCGTTGATCGGCCCCGGCCCCATCAGCAGGCGATGCGGAGGATTGATTGGTGAAAATTGAGCGATATCCATCGTAGATTCCTTTATTAATTCAGTCCGCGCACGGAGGAGATAAATTGTTTGAGTTCATTGGTTTGCGGCTGGCTGAACAGCGTTTTGCTGTCGCCCTGCTCCCAGACTCGACCCTGGTGCATAAACACCACCCGGTCGCCGACTTCACGGGCAAAATTCATTTCATGGGTAACCAGAATCAGCGTCATTCCTTCCGCGGCCAGCTGTTCCAGCACTTTGAGCACCTCGCCCACCAGTTCCGGATCCAGCGCGGAGGTGATTTCGTCACAGAGTAAAACTTTTGGCGACATCGCCAGCGCGCGGGCGATAGCGACCCGCTGCTGTTGACCGCCGGAAAGGCTGGAGGGATAGAAATCCAGCCGATCGCCAAGCCCGACTTTAACCAGCATTTGCTGCGCCAGTTCGCGGCACTCGGCGGGCTTTTTTTTCAATACCCGCCGCGGCGCCAGCATCACGTTTTCCAGCGCCGTCATATGCGGGAATAAATTGAAGTTCTGGAATACCATGCCAACGGAGCGGCTAATCTCCCGCGCCTGCGAATCGCTGTCGGTAATGGTCATGCCACCGAGCTTAATACTGCCTTCCTGGTACCCCTCCAGCCCGTTAATGCAGCGCAATAAGGTGCTTTTCCCCGAGCCGCTTCGGCCGATGATGGAGATCACCTCGCCCATATTGATATCGAGATCGACCCCCTTCAGCACGTGATTATCGCCGTAGAATTTCTGCACCTGATTAATGGTGATGAGCGGCATTGAATTTATTCTCCAGATAGCGGCTGTAACGGGACAGCGGATAACACAAGATGAAGTAGCCCAGCGCGACCAGCGCGAAAACCTTAAACGGCTGATACGTCACGTTGGTGAGCATGGTGCCAGCCTTGGTGAGCTCGACGAAACCGATAATCGACGCCAGCGCGGTGCCCTTTATTACCTGTACGGCGAAACCCACGGTGGGAGCGATGGCGATACGCACCGCCTGCGGCGCCACCACGCGACATAACGTCTGGGTGAAATTTAATCCCAGGCAACGCGATGCCTCCCACTGTCCTTTCGGCAAGGCCCGAATACTGCCGTACCAGATATCCAGCAAAAAGGCGCTGGTATAGAGGGTCAGCGCCAGCGCGGCGGCGGTCCATGGCGACACATCGATCCCGAATAACGCCACGCCGAAAAAGGCGAGAAACAGCTGCATCAGCAATGGCGTCCCCTGAAATAGCTCGATATAGCCGCGAATGAGGCGCTGCACCCACAATTTACCCCGCAGGCGCAGCAGCAACAGCGGTAATGTCACCAGCGCGCCGCCAATAAAGGCCGTCAGCGATAGCAGCACGGTCCAGCGTCCGGCCAGCAGCAGGTTGCGTACGATGTCCCAGTCGGTAAAGGTTGTTATCATGCCTGTACCCTCAGCCATCTACGTCCAGCCGCCATTAGCAGCTGGCGCATCGCTATCGATAACGCTAAATAGAGACCGGTCGTCACCAGATACACCTCGAAGCTCAAAAACGTTCGCGACTGAATTAAGTTGGCGGCAAAGGTCAGCTCTTCATAAGAGACCTGTGATACCACCGACGATCCGAGCATTACGATAATGCACTGGCTCACCAGCGCCGGGTAAATACGCTGCAACGCCGGCGGTAAAACCACCTGAATAAAGGTCTGACTCCGGCTGAGCCCCAGTACCCGGCCGGCCTCCCACTGTCCTTTTGGCGTCACCTGGATCCCGGCGCGGACGATCTCCGTACTGTAGGCGCCCAGGTTGACGATCATCGCCAGCAGAGCCGCTTCGCCCGCCGTCATCTTCAACCCCAGATTCGGCAGGCCGAAGACAATAAAGAACAGTTGAACCACGAACGGCGTATTGCGGATAACCTCAACGTAAGCCCCCCATATCCGACTCAGCCAGCTTGCCCGCCCGCTACGCAGAGCGGCACCGATGATCCCGATAGCCAGGCCGCCGAGCGTGGCCAGCGCGGTGAGTTGGATAGTGACCCAGAGTCCCGCCACGAGCTCCGGCCAATAGGGCCAGAGCGCGGAAAAATGTAATTGCTCCGTCATCGCCGTACCTTAAGCGGCAAAGTCGCTGGGCAACGGCGCTTTCAGCCACTGCTGTGATAACGTATTGAGGGTGCCGTCCTTAATGCCCTGCGCGATTAAGGCGTTCACCTTTTCCTTCAGCGCCGGTTCATTTTTTTTCAGGCCAATCACGCACGGTGAATCCTTAAGCATAAAGTTGGCGACCGGGGCTTTCGCCGGGTTTTGCCGTGAGATAGCCGCCACCACCAGATTACCCGTCGCCACATATTGCACCTGACCAGAAAGCCAGGCCGACAGCGTGGTGTTGTTATCTTCGTAACGCTTAATCTGCGCCGCTTTCGGCGCAATGCTGGTCAGCACCATATCTTCCACCGCGCCGCGGGTCACGCCGATGCTCTTACCGCTCAGTTCGGCTGCGTCTTTCAGGGCAGCTCCCTGCGGGCCGAAGACGCCAAGGAAAAACGGCGCGTAGGGTTGGCTGAAATCAATGACCTTTTCCCGCTCGGCGTTCTTACCCAGGCTTGAGATCACCAGATCCACTTTATCGGTCTGCAGATACGGTACCCGGTTGGCGCTGCTCACCGGAACCAGCTGCAGTTTTAGCTTCATCTGCTTTGCCAGATAGCGGGCCATATCAATGTCATACCCCTGTGGCTGGAGATCGGTGCCGACAGAACCAAACGGCGGGAAATCCTGGGGAACGGCGACGCGGATCACGCCGCGTTTTTCAATATCCTGGAGTTGGTCCGCGTGTGCGGCGGTGATTTGTGTCAACAGACAAGCGGCCCCGGTCAGCGCAATCAGCAGTTTTTTCATCATCATTACCCGTTACGTTAGTATGAAACAAAAGATTCTTTAAATAAACTTCTGCAACTAATGTGCCAGATACGGACAAAAGAAATTTGCGCTGCCTAATCGGCTTTTAGCGAGAAATGACGCGAATATTAACCATGACGGTAAGAAGAGTCGCCCTTCTCCTTACCGCACTTTGGCACCAAAAAGGTGCAAAGCACCAGACTGGCTCCCCATTATCGTTGTTCAAGCTCATCCAGTTGCTGGTATAACGTGGCGATGTCATGAATGCGCGGGCGACCGCTATCGAGAATTTCATGTAGCAAGGCGTTCGCCAGCAGGTTGATAAGACTATTGGCCGACGCGTAGCTGTCGAAAGCCGAAACGCTGTCCAGCGGAGCGCTGAGCCGCCAGCACGCCAGCGGAAACAGGCTATGCGCCTGCGGCTCGCAAATTAGCAGCTGCGGAACTCCCCGCTGTTGCAGTTGCTGCATCAGGGGACGAATAATCCGCGGCCGACGGCGAAACGCCATCACCACCACGATATCTTCTTCGCACAAATCGACCAGCTCTTCACTTAGGCTTTGCCCCGGTTGCGGCAGCACCACCACTTGCCCACGCGCCTGAAGCAACTGCTGGCGCAAATGCAGCGCCAGCGGCCAGGAGTTTCGCATGCCAATAATGACGACGCGCCTGGCCTTGACCAGTGCGTTAATGGCTTCGGCAAACTGCCGGGCATCCAGCGCGTTTACCCACTGCGTCAGGTTTGCCATCTCTTGTTTATAATGCCGCGCCAGCAGCGTATTACCCTGCACCGCCTCGCGATGATCGGTCAACGGCATCCCGCTCTGGCGTAACGTGCGCAGCTCATCGCGCATATCGCGATACTTTTCATATCCCAGCCGTTTAAACAGACGGCTTACTGTCGCTTTTGATACCCCGCTCAGTTGGGCCAGCTCGGCGCTGTTGTAGCTAATCAGGTCATCAAAGTGGTCGACAATGAAATCCGCCACCCGCTGCTCCTGGGGTGACAACGACGCATATTGCGCCTTCAGCCGTTCATCGAGTTGTTCCATAGCGCCTCTGTAACTTTTGTTTCACTGAA
The DNA here is from genome assembly GCF_000215745.1 of Klebsiella aerogenes KCTC 2190. Lineage (GTDB taxonomy): Bacteria > Pseudomonadota > Gammaproteobacteria > Enterobacterales > Enterobacteriaceae > Klebsiella > Klebsiella aerogenes. The sequence continues at coordinate 4,109,440 of NC_015663.1, forward strand.
CTATACCGCTAACACCCTTCACAATGCATGCCACAATGAGAAAAGACAAACGACCGCCGCATCATTGAAACTTTCTTTTCAAAGTGGAACAGCTTTTGCACGGACAGCGTTTGCAGCAGTGGCTGCATGATTCGTTACGAGGATAATTTATGCAGAGTCATTTCTCGACCCAGGGGATGGCGGTCGCCCCCCATCATCTGGCTAGCCAAAGCGCGCTGTCCGTGCTGCGCGAAGGCGGAAACGCAATAGAAGCGATGGTCGCCGCCGCCGCGACCATCGCGGTGGTCTATCCGCATATGAATGGTTTAGGCGGCGATGGGTTCTGGCTGATCGTGCCGCCGCAGGGCGCTCCGATCGCCATTGACGCCAGCGGCGCCGCTGGTTCACTGGCGACGCCGGAAGCCTATGCCGGGCTAACGCACATCCCGCATCGCGGCCCGCAATCCGCCCTGACCGTCGCTGGCACCGTTAGCGGCTGGGATGAGGCGCTGAAAGTTTCATCCTCGCTGACCGGTAAATCACTACCGCTTTCGCGTCTGTTACAGGACGCGATCGGCTATGCCGATAACGGTATTCCGGTGACCGCCTCGCAAGCCAGCGCCACCGCTGGAAAGTTAGATGAACTTCAGCGCCAGCCGGGCTTCGCTGAGACCTTTCTGGTCAATGGCCGCCCTCCGCAAAGCGGCAGCCGCTTTTGTCAGCCTGCGCTGGCCTCCACGCTAAAACGGCTGGTTGCGGAAGGGCTTGATAGTTTCTATCGCGGCTCTCTGGCGGAGCAACTGGCGGACGGCATGGCCCGTTACGGCCTGCCTATTACGCTTGACGATCTGCGCCAGCATCGCGCGCGCTGCCCGCAACCACTGCGGTTACAGCATCAACACGGTGAGTTATGGAACCTGGCGCCGCCGACACAGGGGCTGGTATCGCTGGCCATCCTCGGCATCACTGACCGGCTGGCGATGGAGCAGGCCGACGATGCGCAGACCATCCACCGTATCGTGGAAGCGACAAAACTGGCCTTCAGCCTGCGAGATAAACATATTACCGACCCGCTGCATCTGGACGTGGATATTCAAAGCCTGCTGTCCCCGCAGGCGTTACAACCGCTGGCGGAGAAGATCGACGACCAGCGCGCCGCGCCATGGGGCGCAGGCAAAGGCCCCGGCGATACCGTCTGGATGGGCGTGATGGACAGTAGCGGGCTGGCGGTCTCCTTTATCCAGAGTATCTACCATGAGTTTGGCAGCGGCGTGGTGCTTCCGGACAGCGGTATTGTCTGGCAAAACCGCGGTGCGTCGTTCAGCCTCGACCCGGTGCATTTGCTCGCTCTGGCGCCGGGCAAGCAACCCTTCCATACCCTTAATCCCGCCGCCGCACGCCTGAACGATGGGCGGGTGATGGTTTATGGTTCTATGGGCGGCGACGGGCAGCCGCAAACGCAGGCGGCGCTGTTCACCCGCTATATCCTGCAGAACGTCCCGCTTCAGGAGAGTATTTCTCGTCCGCGTTGGCTGCTTGGGCGCACCTGGGGACAGACCTCGGACTCACTAAAAGTAGAAGGCCGCTTTGCGCCGCAAACCCTCGCCCGGCTCAGGGAACTGGGGCATGAGGTTGAGGTACTGGCCGACTTCAGCGAGGCCATGGGACATGCCGGGGCCATTGTCCGCCATCCTGACGGCCTGTTTGAAGGCGCGTCTGACCCGCGCAGTAACGGCGCCGCCGCTGGCTATTAGGAGGAGAAGCATGAAAAAAACCGAAAAAGAGTGGCGCGACTGGCTTCTTCAGATGGAACAGATCCTCGCCCTGGAACTGGATGAATCGCGCCGCGCTGAGCTGCTGGCGCAATTTCGCCGCATTGCCGATATGGCTGAACCGCTGATGGCCTATCCGCTCGATCAGCGTCTGGAAATCGCCGGAGTGTATAAAGCATGAAGCTACATAAGATGACCATTGCCGACATTCAGCAGTCGCTGAGTCGCGGTGAATTTAGCGCCAGAGAGCTGGCTCGCCAGACGCTTGATGATATTGCGCAAAGTAACCCGCGGCTCAATGCCTGGACGACTGTCACCGGGAAACGGATGCTCGACGAAGCGGACGCCATTGATGCCCTACGGCGCACGAATCAGCCGCTGCCTGCGCTGGCAGGCATTCCCTACGCGGTCAAAAATCTGTTTGATGTCGCGGGAGAAACCACCCTCGCCGGCGCCCAACTGTTCAGCAATAACCCGCCTGCCCGCGTCGATAGCTGGGCGGTAAGTCAAATCCAAAGCGCAGGCGGCCTGCTCAGCGGGATGCTGAATATGGACGCCTATGCTTACGGTTTTACCACGGAAAACAGCCACTATGGCGCGACGCGCAATCCGCACGATCTTAACCGCATTGCCGGCGGCTCCTCCGGCGGCTCAGCGGCGGCGGTCGCCGCCGGGCTGGTTACTTTCTCGCTCGGTAGCGACACCAATGGTTCAATCCGCGTTCCGGCATCCCTGAGCGGGATTTTTGGTCTCAAGCCAACCTTTGGCCGCCTGTCGCGTACCGGCAGCCACCCTTTTGTTCCCAGCCTCGATCATATTGGTCCGTTTGCTCGTACGGTAGAGGATTTAGCCACAGTCTACGATGTTCTGCAGGGGCGAGACGTCAACGACGGGTTTCAGGCCGAACGCGGCGTCGCCCCAGCTACGCCGCATCTGCGATATGGCCTCCAGGGGCTGCGTTGCGCGGTTTTAGGCGGCTATTTCAGCCGCTGGTGCGATGACGATGCCCGCGCGGCGGTGGCTCGCGTCGCCCGCTATCTCGAAGCCTCTGAAGAGTTTCTCTTCCCCGAGGCGGAGCTGGCGCGCGCTTCTGCTTTTATCATTAGCGCTTCTGAAGGCGGAAGCCAGTATCTGCCAGCCTTACGGCGTGAGCCGGAGCGCTTTGAACCGCACTCGCGCGAACGTCTGCTGGCGGGAGCGATGATTCCTTCCGCCTGGTACCTGCAGGCGCAGCGCTTTCGTCGCCACGCTCAGCAGCAAGTCGCGTCGCTATTCACCCATGCCGACGTGCTCATCGCCCCGGCAACACCGTGCAGCGCCACGCTTATTGGCGAGCAGACGATGGAGATCAACGGCGAGTCTTTACCGATACGCGCCAGCATGGGCATGCTTACTCAACCAATCTCCTTTATCGGTCTGCCGGTGGTGACCGTCCCGCTACGTACCGCGACGGGGCTGCCTGTCGGGGTGCAGTTAATTGCCGCGCCGTTTAATGAACAGGCCTGTCTGCGCGCCGCCTATGCGCTGGAAGCGATGGGAATAACCGATTCCCGCCCGGTGGAGATAGCCGCATGATCGCATCGCAAGAAATCAACCTTCCGCAAGTGGTCGCCGAAGTTACGGCGGCCTTTTATCGCTATGAACAGGCGCTGGTGAGTAACGATATCGCAGTGCTGGATGCGTTGTTCTGGCACGATACGCGCACGGTTCGCCTCGGCGCCGGGGAGAATCTTTATGGTATTGATGAGATCCGCGCCTTCCGCGCCGCGCGCCCCGCCGCAGGGCTTGCGCGGGAGTTACGCCATACGGTGATCACAACCTATGGAGAGGATTATGCGGTATGCAGTACCGAGTTCACCCGTGAAGGCAGCGAACGTATCGGCCGTCAGCAACAAACCTGGGTTCGGTTTGCCTGTGGCTGGCGTATCGTTGCCGCACAGGTTAGTTTGATGGGACATTGATGCCGTTGTTTGTCGTCCCCTGCTTGCGCTGCGCTTAGCAGGGCTACCAAATCGCATTGTGCTGTAGCCCCGGTAAGCGGCAGCGCCACCGGGGATTTTGAGATCGCTAGCACCAGTAGTGTCAGTCATCATGGTGAATAAATTAAAGGCAGGCCGCACGGACCGTAGGTCGGGTAAGGCGTTAGCCGCCACCCGACAAATAACGGCGCAATGGACCTGCCGCTATGGCTGGTACGGATGCACCTGCCGCCAGTGGTCGGCAATCTGCTGGCGGGTACAAATCCACACGCGCTCATGCTGCTGCACGTAATCGAGAAAACGTTGCAGAGCGCGAAAGCGTCCAGGGCGGCCCAGCAACCGGCAGTGCATGCCGATAGACATCATTTTCGGCGACGTTTCACCTTCCGCGTACAGCACATCAAAGCTGTCTTTCAGATAGGTATAAAACTGTTCAGCGGTATTAAACCCCTGAGCGGTGGCAAAGCGCATATCGTTGGCATCGAGCGTGTAAGGCACGATGAGATGCGGTTTACGTTGCCCGTCGGCGCAAGGCACCTCCGTCCAGAACGGCAAATCATCGCCATAATAGTCACTGTCGTAATCAAACCCGCCATGTTCCACCACCAGTTGCCGGGTGTTAGGGCTATCGCGCCCGGTATACCAGCCGGTGGGCGGTTTGCCAAACAGGTCGGTCAGCACCTGCACCGCTTTATGCAGATGGTCACGCTCCTGTTCAATCGCCATATGCTGATAGTGGATCCAACGCCACCCGTGGCTGACCACATCGTAGTTGGCCGCTTTGATCGCCGCGACGATATCCGGATGACGCGCCAACGCCATCGCCACGCCAAATACCGTCAGCGGTAACCCCCGCTCCTGAAAGGCATGATGGATACGCCAGAAACCCGCGCGGCTGCCATATTCATACAATGAGTCCATCGACATATGGCGATCGGGATAGCTGGCAGCGCCAATGATATCGGAGAGAAACTGTTCAGAACCCGCATCGCCGTGCAGGACGTGATTCTCGGCGCCTTCTTCGTAATTAAGCACAAACTGCACCGCGATACGCGCCTGGTTTGGCCACTGCGCGTGCGGCGGTTTTCCCGCGTAGCCGCGCAAATCGCGCGGATATAATTCTGCTGCAGGTATCATCTCCCACCCCTTCATTTAATCATTAAACACGGCAAATTTACCGCTAAGCGTTTTACGTTCCGGATAAGCTAAATCGCCGTGCTTGCTGGTTGTCAGGCCTAGCGACACCAGAGATTCGACCATCTTCACCGCCGCGCTGACGCCATCAATAACGGGTACCTGAAGTTCCCGGGTCAGTTGCTGCGCCAGGGTCGCCATGCCGCCGCAGCCCAGCACGATAGCGCCGCAGCCATCCTCCTGTAGCGCCTGAATACAGCGGGCGCGTACTTTTTCCTGCGCCACGCCGCTGCCATCTTCCAGCGCCAACACCGGTAGATCGATCGCATGCAGACCGGCGCAATGCTCATGGAAACCATACTGATGTAGCAGATGGCGAGCGATAATCAGCGTGCGCGGCAAGGTAGTGACCACCGAGAAGCGGGTAGCGACCAGCGTCGCCATATGCATCGCCGCTTCGGCAATACCAATAACCGGCCCCTGGGCCAGTTCACGGGCGGCAAGTAACCCCGGATCGCCAAAACAGGCGATAACGTGCCCGGAAACGCCCTGCTGCCGCCCGGCTTTAATCTGCTCCAGCACGCCGACGGCGGCGATGGCTTCGTCAAAATGCCCTTCAATCGACGGCACGCCGTCTGGTGGACAGACCGCGACAATATCGGTTCCTGGCGACGCCGCGGCGCGGGCCGCCTCGGCGATAGTTTGCGTCATACCGGGATCGGTATTGGGATTGATGACTTGTATACAGATGGTGGACATTACCGCTCCTTATAGCCGGCAAACAGCCGGGCGAAATCGGGGACTGACTCCCCCGTGCGGGAAAAACATAAACTGGCGACGATGTGTTCAAAGTGATGGTTGAGCGCCTCGGTCAGCGCGGTCAGCGCTTTTTCGCGTAACAGGCCGACAAGGCGCTCGTGGTCATCGCAGCGGCACCCTTGCCGCCACGGCGCGCCCCAGGCGGCAATCACCAGCGATGAGCGTTGACTGAGCCGGGTGACCATCTCCGTTAGCACCTGGTTGCCGGAAATGGCCTGTAACTGAATATGAAAATTAGCGGAATGGCGGATAGCGGCCGGGCCATCATAGGCCTCATGCGCCAGTTGCTCCTGCTGAATAATGGCTTCCAGCGCCGCCAGATGCGGAGGCTGGCAGCGTTGAAGTACATCCGGCAGATTCGCTACTTCCAGTAGCGCACGGGTGCGGAATATTTCCCGTGCCTCGTCAACCGTCGGACTGGCGACCTGTGCACCACGTTTGGGCGTTAATGTCACCATTTGCACAGCGGCGAGTCGTTGCAGCGCTTTGCGTACTCCTGTGCGGCTGACGCCGAACACCTCCGCCAGCGCCTCTTCCGGCAATTTGCTGCCAGGCAGCAGTTGTTGCTCGACAATCGCGGTCAGCAAGGCCTCGTAGATAGACTCATCCTTGTCATGCAGTCCGGCTGCGGCCTGCAGCGGATTTTCATTGCCCATTGGTCTACTCCACTTTCCATTTTGATATCAAATCGTATACATAAAATAAATATTTTGTATACAAGATTAACCATTCTGGCCTGAATCCTGCAACGCCTTCCGCTATCAACGGCACAACGTTTGTCTTCAGAGGAGCAGGATCCATGCCAAATACACAAAACACGCATCAGCTCAACGCCGGAGACCCGGCATCAGGCTACAGCCCGCGTCTTTGCAACGAGGATCTGGCGCCGACGCGCGAGCAAAACTGGAACTGGTACAACATTTTTTCTTTCTGGATGTCGGACGTGCATAGCATGGGCGGCTATGTGGTGGCGGCGAGTTTCTTTACGCTGGGTCTGGCGAGCTGGCAGGTACTTATCTGCCTGTTGGCCGGAATTGTTATCGTCCAGCTTTGCGCCAATCTGGTGGCCAAACCCAGCCAGATTGCCGGCGTGCCCTATGCGGTCATCTGCCGTCAGGCGTTCGGCGTCTTCGGCGCCAATATTCCAGCGGTGATACGCGGGCTGATTGCTTTCGCCTGGTACGGGATCCAAACTTATCTGGCTGCGAACGCCTTAATGCTGGTGCTGCTGAAGTTCTGGCCCTCGCTGGCGGCAATGACGCAAACGTCATTGCTGGGTCTTTCATCGCTTGGCTGGATCTGTTTCGCCACCATGTGGCTGTTGCAGGCGATGGTGTTCTGGCACGGCATGAGCGCGATTAAGCGCTTTATTGATATCGCCGGCCCGGCGGTATATGTGGTGATGCTGGCGCTGGCGGGCTGGATTGTATACAAGACAGGGCTCGACGGTATCTCCTTTACCCTCGCCAGTAAGACGCTGACCGCCGGTGAGCAAAGCTGGCAGATGATCACCGCCACCGCGCTGGTGGTCTCCTACTTCTCCGGTCCGCTGCTTAATTTTGGCGATTTCTCCCGTTATGCCAGAAGCATGGGCGAAATTCGCCGCGGCAACCGCTGGGGGCTGCCGTTTAACTTCCTGCTGTTCTCGGTAGTGACCGTAGTAATCGTCTCCGGGACGCAATCTTTATTTGGCCGGATGATCACCGACCCGATTGAAACGGTGAGCCATGTGGGTAACGATCTGGCGGTGGCCATCGGCCTGCTGACCATGATCACCGCCACTATTGGCATCAATATTGTCGCCAACTTCGTCTCGCCGGCATTTGATTTTTCCAACTGCGCGCCGCAAAAAATCAGCTTCCGCACCGGCGGGATGATTGCCGCCGTCGGCTCGATACTGCTCACCCCGTGGAATCTGTTTAACTCCCCAGAACTTATCCACTACACCCTGGATGTATTGGGAGCGTTTATCGGGCCGTTGTTCGGCATTCTGCTGGTTGATTTCTATTTGATTAAACGCGGACAGGTATCGATCGACGATCTTTTCGATGATACCCCTAAAGGCAAATACTGGTACCGCAACGGCTTTAACCCGAAGGCCATCGCCGCGCTGCTGCCCTCGGTGGCGGTCGGCCTGATTATCAGCTTTATTCCCGCTCTGCATGAGGTGGCCAATTTTAGCTGGTTCATCGGCGTGCTGTTAAGCGGCAGCCTGTATCGCTGGATTGCCCGCGACGAGCGGCAGGCCGCTTCCTCCGCCCGCTTTACCCCCGGCGCGCTGGCGCAGAAAGAATAATCCCACCCGGCCGCGGTGCCTTCCGCGGCCTCCTGGCATTAAATTTGCACATATTTGCGCAATAGCTATCAACCTACTTATATAAGGCGGCAACATGCTGGAATACCACACCGCGCTACGCGGTGCGTTTTTTGATATTAGCCAACCCGCCGCCAGCGCTGACGATATCGCCCGCTACGCGCGATATATTGATGATGGCGTGCTCTTTATTTACGCCGGGAAGATTCAGGCGCTACTGCCATGGCAGGAAGGCGAAGCATTACTCGATCCACATAAAGGCTATCGCGATCTGCGCGGTAAACTGCTGCTGCCGGGGTTTGTCGACGCCCATATTCATTATCCTCAAACCGAAATGATCGGCGCCTTTGGCGAACAGCTGCTGGAATGGCTGACCACTTATACCTTCCCGGTGGAAAGCCAGTTTGCCGATGAACGGTACGCGGCAGATATCGCCCGTTTTTTTGTCAACCAGTTGCTCAGCCATGGCACCACCACCGCGCTGGTGTTTTGTACGCTTCATCCGGCGTCCGTGGAGGCCCTGTTTACCGAGGCGTTGCGCCTGAACATGCGCCTGCTGGCCGGTAAGGTGATGATGGATCGCCATACGCCGGAGTATTTAACCGAAACCGCCGAACAGAGCTATCGCCAGACCCGCGAACTGATCCAGCGCTGGCACAAGCGAGGCCGTCTGGGCTACGCTATTACGCCGCGTTTTGCTCCCACTTCCACACCGGAACTACTACAAGCAGTTCAGCGGCTGCGGGAGGAGTTTCCTGATACCTGGCTGCATACCCATCTCAGTGAAAACCTTAATGAAGTCGCGTGGGTAAAGCAGTTATGGCCGGAGCATGAGCACTATCTTGATGTTTATCATCACTATCAATTGACCGGAGCGCGCAGCATCTTCGCCCACGGGATCCATCTGGCGGAGAAAGAGTGGCGGTGTCTGCATGAGACCGGTTCGGCAATCGCCTTTTGCCCGACGTCAAACCTGTTTTTAGGTAGCGGGCTATTTCGCCTGCCCGCCAGCTGGCAACATCAGGTCCGGATCGGCATCGGCAGCGATGTTGGCGCCGGGACCACCTTCAGCCTACTGCGCACCCTCGGCGAGGCCTATAAAGTGGCGCAGCTACAGAGCTATCGCCTGCGCGCCAGCGAAGCGTTTTATCATGCGACGTTGGGCGGCGCGCACGCGTTACGCCTGGATGACAAAATTGGTAATTTCCAGTCGGGAAAAGAGGCCGATTTGGTGGTTATCGACCCGGCGGTGACGCCGCTACAAAAGCTGCGCGGCGCACGCTGTCATGATGTCTATGAGCAGCTGTTCGTATTGATGACCTTAGGCGATGAACGAAACATTAGTGAGACCTGGGTCAATGGCCAACAGGTATGGTGTAACGAAGGCTGAACCGCTGCCCGGCGCTTTATTCTGACCGGGCGGCGGACTCAACTTAACTTCCGCGATAGGTCGACCAGCCGCCGGGGGCAATTAAAAACGGCAGATGAAAATGGTCTTTGTCCTCGGCGGTGATCATAAAATCGATCTGCGCCTGCCGGTACAGGGTCTGACGACCATCGCGCGCAAACCACGATTGCAGTTCGGCCACCAACTGATAGTTGCCGGGACGCAGTTGTCCCGTCGCCAGCTCTCCCAGGCGGCCATGGCTGTCCGTCACGCCTGACGCCAGGCTGCGCCCTTCGCATAACAGGGTAACCACCACGCCTTGTGCAGGCTTGCCGGTAGAAATATCAAGAATATGGGTGCTCAGGGTGATCATTCGCTAATAACTCCCGCCAGTCTGAGTAAGGTGATTTCACGTAATTGTTCCAGTGCCGCTTCAATTTCCTGCGCGTCATTATTCGTCAGCCGTTGGGTCAGCGCCTGCAGGATCTCGGCGGCGCTGCGCCCTTTGGCGCGGATCAGAAACACGCGGTCAAAGCGGGCTTCGTAACGGGCGTTCCCTTCTTTCAGCGCCCGGGCGGTAGCGGCATCGTCGGCATTAACCTCCGCCTGCTCCTGGCGAGACAGCGCGGCATGCGCTTCCCCGCCCGTCGGCTTTTCCCCGATCCGCGGGTGGGCACTGAGCGCCCGCGCCAGCTCTGCCTCTCCCCAGTGCTGCATCAGTTGTTGTGCGCGATCCGTTAAGGCCGTCAGTGTGGCATAGGGCCGCTCCAGCGCCAGCGCTTCGCGCCAGGCGGGGAGCGCCACGCAGGGTTCAAGCTGGCGAATGGCTTCCGCCTGCGGCAACTGATTAAAGTGGTTGAGTGTTATCATCATTGCTCCTTGCCGCTGCCGTCATGGCGGCTTTCTCTTGCGGAATAATCAGATTCAGTACAATCGCCACCAGCCCGCCGCTGGTGGCCGCAGATCCAAACAGGTTACCGATGATGGGCGGGAAATGGGCAAGGAAAGCGGGAACCGCCTCAATGCCGAGGCCAAAACCAAATGCCAGGCCAACAATCAGCATATCGCGGCGGGTTAGCGGGTTCTGGGTGATAATGCGGATCCCGGCCGCCACGACACAGCCAAACATGACCATCGTCGCGCCGCCTAACACCGGCGTGGGGATCTGGCGTAGGATCTCGCCGAATGGCGGAAACAGCCCAAGCAGAATCAGCAATACGCCAATATAACGCCCGACATAGCGGCTGGCGACGCCGGTCATCTGGATGACGCCGTTATTCTGTGCGAAGGTGGTATTGGGAAACGCGCAGATCGCCGCGGCGATCAGGCAGCTAATGCCATCCGCGAGGATCCCGCCTTTCAGGCGCGAACGAAACGCGCCGTCATCGATGGCCTGTTTTGAGATCAGGCAGTTGGCGGTTAAATCGCCGACGGCTTCAAGAATGCAAACCAGCGATACCAGCGCGACCGGTAAAAATATGGCGCTATTAAACTGAAAGCCAAAAGGAAATATCGCCGGCAGACGAAACCAGCTATCGCCGATCGGCGCCAGATGAAATTTTCCGCTCAATGCGGCGGCGATACAGCCCACCGCCATGCCGATGACCACCGACGATAAACGCAGCCAGCGGTTTTTCGCGCAGCTCAGCACCACGATAATCCCTAACGTTATGCCGCCCAATGCGATATTGCCCGGGCTGGCGAAATCCTTCGCGTGCTCGCCGCCGCTCCAGTTAATAATACTGACCTTTATCAGGCTAATGCCGATCAGCGCAATGACGCTGCCGGTAATAATCGGGGTAAAAAGTTTTTTCAGCGGTTCGATAAAGCGGCTGACGACGACCGGTACCAGCGCGGCAACAACGTTGACGCCAAACAGCATGGCCATAATGTCCTGCGGGCCGCCTCCCTGCGCTTTCACCCACATGCCGCCGGCAATCGCTACGCCGAGAAAAGCGAAGCTGGTGCCCTGCATACAGATCATCCCCGCACCGATCCCCCAGACGCGGTTAGCCTGCAGAAAGGTGCCAATCCCGGAAGCCATTAGCGACATACTAATTAAATATGGCAGCCATTCGCCAAGCCCCAGCGCGGCGCCAATAATCAGCGGCGGCGTAATAATGCCGACCAGCCCTGCCAGCACGTGCTGTAAGGCGCTAAAAAAAGCCGGCAGCGGCGGGATGCGCTGCTCCAGGTCATAAAGCAGGTTGCTGTTCTTTTCATCAGACATGGGGTCACCGTCTCGTCGTGGATAAGCGTTCACGATGTAGTGCACAAAGCAGGCCACATTGCTTATTCCCTCTATCTTTATCCACGTAACAATCGCTTTATCTTTTATTCATCAGTGAAATAGCTAAATTAAAGAGCGAGTATTCTGTAACGATCGTTGGCGCGGGGCGCTGAAACTTTTGATTCCTTAATTCATCAAAAGAAATCTTTGATTCATAAAAAGGCAACATAATCGCAACTTTGCCCTCCTTTGGTGCACCTCCCCGCCATCACCCGTCCGTTTTCCGCTGATTTCGCAGGTTCTGCTACCTGGTATGCAAATTGCTGAACCCCTTAAACAACACACCTAAGGGGAAGACAATGAAAGCAATCGTGATTGGCGCGGGAATCGGCGGGTTGAGCGCCGCGGTGGCGCTACGTAATGCAGGCATCGCTTGCGAAGTGTTCGAAGCGGTAAAAGAGATTAAGCCGGTTGGCGCCGCGATCTCTATCTGGCCCAACGGCGTCAAGTGTATGAACCGCCTGGGGATGGGCGAGATCATCGACGCTTATGGCGGCCCGATGCATTATCTGGCGTATAAGGAGTATCAACACGGGGAAACGCTCACACGGTTCAGTCTCGCGCCGCTGGTTGAACGTACGCAGGGCCGCCCTTCGCCAGTGTCGCGAACGGAACTTCAGCGTGAGATGCTTGATTTCTGGGGGCGTGAGCAGGTGCAGTTCGGCAAGCGGGTCACCCGCGTGGAAGAGCATACCGACGGCGTCACCGTCTGGTTTACCGATGGTAGCGAGGCGCACGGCGATATGGTCATCGCCGCCGACGGCAGCCATTCGGCACTGCGGCCATATGTGCTCGGCTATACGCCGGAACGCCGCTATGCTGGTTACGTCAACTGGAATGGTCTGGTCGACATTGATGAGTCCATTGCCCCCGCCGATCAGTGGACGACGTTTGTCGGCGAAGGGAAACGCGTGTCGCTGATGCCGGTGGCGGGCGGACGCTTCTACTTCTTCTTCGATGTACCGTTGCCGGCCGGGTTAGCGGAAGATCGCCTCACCCTGCGCGACGATTTAACCCGCTACTTCGCCGGCTGGGCGCCGCCGGTGCAAAAGCTTATCGCCGTACTCGACCCGCAGACTACCAACCGGATAGAAATTCACGATATTGAACCTTTTGATAAGCTGGTGCGTGGCAAGGTGGCGCTACTGGGCGATGCCGGGCACAGCACCACGCCGGATATCGGCCAGGGCGGCTGTGCGGCGATGGAGGACGCGGTCGTGCTGGGTAATGTACTGCGCGGCAATAGCGATATTGTCACCGCGCTGCGCCAGTACGAAGCATTGCGTTGTGAAAGGGTGCGTGACCTGGTGCTCAAAGCGCGTAAACGCTGTGATATCACCCACGGTAAGGATATGGCGTTAACCAAAGCCTGGTATCAGGAACTGAAAACGGAAACCGGCGAGCGTATTATCAACGGCTTGTGTGAAACCATTCAGGGCGGGCCATTAGGCTGAGAGTGAGCGGCGCTACGCATCTCCTCCATCACCAGCGTTAGTTTTTGAATCGCCATTTGCGCCGGACGAGATAGCTGGCGCGATGGCGCGGTGCATAGCGCCAGAGTCAAAGGTCGTAGCAGCTTATTACGTAGCGGCACAAACGCCAGCGAACCGTTGTTTACCTCGTCCTGCACGTCCAGCAGGCTCAGGACCGTCACCCCGCCGCCTTTAAGCACCAGCGATTTAATCAGACGAATATCATTGCAGCTAACGGTGTTGGGCGGCGAAAAATCATAATGGCGATAGAGCATTGCCACCCGGTCATGCACTATTAACGGCGCGCCGGGAATAATATGCCGTTCATCGCTAAGTTCCCCCAGCGAGATCGCGGGCGCGGTGGCAAAAGGATGGTGCGGATGCAGTACCACCCCGACTTCCATTTCAATAAACGCCAGTACGTTGAGACCCGCCTGACCTTCAGGATCGAGGATCAGACCAAAATCGACATCGGCCTGACGCACTCTGTCGCTGATGCTCTGGCTATCGGCGACCTGCAACATCAGTTCCAGCCACTCGCACTGGTTGATAATCTCTGCCAGCGCCGCGGCAAAACTCCCTTCGGCCAGCGCCTGCACCATACCGACATTCACCGTTCCGCGTTTTAGCCCCTGCAGTTCATCAAATTTCTGTTGGGTCACGCGAAACTCTTTTTGCCAGCGCAGCAGATTGTCATACAACAGCTCGCCTGCGGTGGTCATCCGCAAACCTTCCGGCAGCCGTTCAAACAGCGGCGTGCCGAAGGACGCTTCAGCCTGCAGTATCTGGCGGTTAATCGCCGAAGCCGAAATATGCAGTTTTTCCGCCGCCCGGCGCAGGCTGCCGCTGCGGGCCACTTCCATAAAATAATGCGCAAAGCGCGAGAAAGGACTCATCGGTTACCTGTACTGATTTTTGCAACGGATAGCTGAATTAATGCTGATGGATGTCAACACCCTACTATGGCAACAATAAACTCACAACAATTAAACAATCAACTTAGCCATCAGGAAGCAAGACGATGAACAGACAACCGCTCGCGCCCCCCGCGCATTGCACCTTTGAACCCCAGGACTGGCTGCGGCTGGCAAAATGCTGGCATCCGGTGGCGCGCAGCGCTGATATCGGCCCGCAACCGGTGAAAGCCACCCTGCTGGATGAAAAACTGGTTATCTATCGCCTGCACGAACGAGTCGTAGTCGCCCGCGATGTCTGTCCCCACCGCGGGGTACCATTGACGTTAGGTTTTCATGACGAAGAAGGTATCATTTGCCCTTATCACGGCCTGCGCTTTGGGGAAGATGGCCGCTGTAACCGAATCCCCTCCAGCCCAAATCAGCCGATACCGGCGAAATTAAATCTGACCTGCTACGCGGCGGAAGAACACTATGGTCTGGTGTGGGTGTGTCTCGATTATGATGCTGACAATCCCCCGCGGTTACCGACCATGCCGCACTGGGCAGACGACGGATTCCAGCAACTGACCTGCCCGGCGTTTGAGGTCAATGGCTTTGCAGGCCGTCAGGTTGAAGGGTTTCTTGATGTGGCGCATTTTGCGTGGATCCATACCGACACCTTCGCCGATGCGGAGAATCAACAGGTTCCTGACTACCTGCCTGAGGAAACGGAAAACGGGTTTGTCGTCGACTACTGGAGTACGGTCGGCAATTATCCGGCAAGCGCCGGTTACCGGGCTCCGGAGGGATTTCAATGGCTGCGTCGCTTTGAGATGCATTTGCCCTTTACCGCCACCCTGACGATTCATTTTCCCGGTGAGGCCCGGCTGGTTATTATGAATGCCGCCTCGCCCGTCTCATCACGGGTCACGCGGATGTTTGCTCCAATCGCCCGCAATTTCGATCTGCATGTGCCGGTGGAGGAGGTCTACGCCTTCAACCTTCGCGTTTTTGAAGAAGACCGGCTGATGGTCGAGAGCCAGCGCCCGGAGACGCTACCTCTGGATCTTACCCTGGAAGCACATATTCCAGCCGACCGTAGCTCAATTGCCTACCGTCGCGGCTTGAAGCGGCTGGGTTTCGGTGAGTTTTTCCTGGTCTGAGCAAGGAGTTATACGATGAGAACTCTAATTGAGGTGGTTGTCGATGGTCTCTGGCGTGAAGGAGAACATAATCTGGCGGTCAGGCTGGTGACGCCTGACGGCGACCCATTACCCGCATGGCAGCCCGGCGCCCATATCGATCTGCATCTGGCGAACGGCGTGACCCGTCAGTACTCACTCACCGGCAGCCACCGCAGGCTGGAACGTTATCTGATTTGCGTGGCGCGATCGGCAGAATCGCGCGGCGGTTCGCGCTACATCCATGAGACGCTGCGACCGGGTCAGAGGCTGATGATTTCGCTACCACGAAACCAATTTGCCCTGCAGACGGCGCGACACGTCACCCTGATGGCCGCCGGGATTGGCATTACGCCGCTGTATAGCATGGCGCGGGCGTTAGCGGCGCAAGGAAAGCCATTTACCTTGCATTATTACCTCAAGCGCCTTGAAAACGGCGCCCTGGTAGCCGCGATTGCCCGCAAGCTGGCACCTGAAAACGTGAGGATTTATAGCTCAGCTGAAGGCGAGAGCCCACGAGAAAATTTGCCAGGAAGGTTGAGCGTTCCTCACCGTGAGGATCGGCTTTACCTGTGTGGTCCGGCGGGATTTATGGCCGCCGTGCGCCAGGCGGCGGCGATACAAGGCTGGCAGGCTGAGCAGATCCATGAGGAGGCGTTTCAGGCGTCAATGCCCGCCAACGACGTTCGGCAGGAAGAGACGTTTACGGTAACGCTCGCCTCTTCTGGCCAGTGCTGGCCTGTCGCCGCCAATCAAACCATCGTGCAGGTATTACAGGAAAATGGTGTGGCAGTGCCACTCTCCTGTGAGATGGGTATTTGCGGCGCCTGTCTGACCAGGGTGGTCGAGGGAGAGGTGGATCATCGTGATACGGTGCAGTCAGCAGCAGAAAAATGCGCCATCGTGCAGCATGTCGCGCTGTGCTGCTCCCGCAGCCGCAGCACGAATTTGCTTATTGATTTATAAAATAAGGCCAGGCTAAAACTGGCCTGTTGCCGCCCTTTTCTAACGTGAAGCGCGGCGCAGCGTCTGGCGCTGAATATTAAGCTGTTTTCGCCAGACCCTGTTATGTAGATAAAGGGCGTTTGCACGGTAAAAAGTCTGGCTATTAATGCATCGGATACCGCCTAAAATGAATACAAACCCCAGCACGGCGCTAATGAGAAATCCTGGTTTTAGTCCGGCGCCGAATAATGCCCCCAGGCAAACAGAAAGAAAATAAACAATCGCAACCAGACCGCTAAAAGCCATCAAAGCCAGTGATAATTTAAGCGCCAGAAAATTGCCTCTGGCAACGAAGTACATCGTCAGTACCATTATCAGACTATAAATTAGCGATACAGGCACAATCGCCGCCATCACGGCATACTGCGGCAGCCCAAATAGCTCGAACACCGCCAACCAGAGATAAGGTTGAGCCAGGGCAAAAGCGAACATGCTCAGAATCATAGCCCCTACCAGCGGTATTCCTGACATATGCCAGCCGACCGGAATACCCATCCGGTCTTTTAATCTGTCTTTAAGCTTTTCAAGCTGCTGCGGATCGTTAGTGTCCATTTTTCGAGAAACAACGGCACTTAAAATAAGGTTTCTGGTAATATATTTCATGATTATTATTAATGAGTTCCCAACAAGGAGAATGACTGAATAAGGCCAATGGCATATTGTGTTGAGGCCCTCATATTTTGCGGATTACGGATTGTTCCAGTCATGGCGCTACCCGCAAATGCGGAGGTATTCACTACCGCCGTGGTTAATTCACGTTGTAAGCTTCTCTGTAAGGCATCAGAAGGAAAGCGTTTGGGATAAAACCCTGCACGCATAGCGGCTTTAATTCCTGTATTCGATATTCCAGGGTTTTGCGCACGAATAATTTCTTCCGTAATTCGGCGACGTTCCGCACGGTTTAGCCCTTTAAGCCAGGTTATCACATTCGTTGAAGTGCTAGCTTTCATCATCTTATATGTTTCTATCGTGCTTCTCAGCCCAGCTCCGGCACCCGCAAGCGAAACAATATCTAATGCGGTACTTGTTGCCACATACCATGATTCGCTGTCGAGCCATGTGACTACATCATCATGATCTGTTGCAATCAGGGTAATACGACCTAAACCAATAAAACATTGCGCGACTGTAGCTACCGTTCCCGCAGTAATAATCGCAGCAACAACACCGGATGCCCCTGCGGTTATTGGAACGGCGGCACCTGCGCCGACAGCCAAAACTCCCGTTACGACAGCCGCACCGCATGAAATAGCCGTTGAGGTGATCTCGTTTGCCAGGGATGGCGTCTGAATCGTATGATTTAGTGCTTTGGTGGCATTATATGCCGAAGGTTGAGCATTTATTCGGGTAACGATAACGTGGGTGACGGTGCTTTTATTTTCCTGAGCAATATTTCTGGACGGTCTAACAAGCCACTGCTGGCTACCGTCAGAATAAATAATACCTGCATGGTTAAAATCTCGGGAACAATCCAATTGATTGGCCAGAGCCTTAAAATCAAAATCATTGCCTGAGGTCAGTCCCAGACTCCTTGCAAAACCATAATCGGGTAAATTGTTTTTTGCAAACTCTCCAGGCATTGTCATTGATTCTCTCCATGCATATGGGCATCTATTTTATGCCCTAAAGGTTAATTGCTATAGAAATATAAAAATTCAGGATTATTCCGAATGGACGTTGTTACTCCACTTACCCCATCGCCTGGGACATCAGGCTAAAAAGACGTACATCATAGCTGTGGCGGCAAATATCCCCCTTCACCATTGCCAACGGCCGATCCGCCAGCGTGAACCCGTTTTGCCCAAGCCAGTGGGTAAACGATTCATGTTGGCCTTCCGGGCAATCGAGTCGCACAAACTCGCCGGCGAGCGTCGTCAGAAAACTAGCACATAACGCCTGCGCATGATCGCTTCGGCTGGCCACCACCGGCCCGATTACATAGCCTCGGCCCATGCGGCGACAGGCGGCCCAGGCGCAAATCTGCTCCTGGCTATTGCGGATAACGGCAAGGTGCGCGTTGGCCAGCAGCCAGCGGATAAGACGCTCTCGTTGAGCGCCCCAAGCCTTGCCATCCAACAGAGCTAGCTGTGATATATCGGCGACCGTCGCGGCAGAGATGCCGATGCCCGAAGAAGCAACGGCAGGTAATGCGTGGGCGTGCCATTGCTGGAGAAATCCTGCCGGACGGAAACCAAACTTACGATATAACGGTTCTCCGGCAGGCGTGGCGTGCAGTTGGATAGTGCGGCTGCCCAGCCTCTCTAATTGAGCGGCAAAGAGCTTCTTGCCAAGCCCTTTACCCTGCAGCTGTTTAGCCACCAGCACCAGGCCGATAGTGGCGTGATGTTGACCCCAGCGCCAGCATAGCGTCGTGCCACAGAGTTCGCCTTCTACTTCCGCCACAATACCCTCACCTAGCGTGAAGGCGCACAGCCAGTCTTCACGACGATGCGGCCAATCCATCTGCTGGCTAAGCATCAGGCCACCGCTAATATCGGAGGCCCGCATTTTTCTCAACACGATTGCCATCTCCCGGTCACCCCTCAGTTGGCGGCGGTGAACTGGCGCGGCTGGCGTTTTCCTGCGATAAGCGCCAGAAATCATGCCCGGCGGGATACTGGTAAAGACGCAGTGAAAACTGCCCGGCCACGGCGGTAATGTATTCAAAAATAGCAGACTGGGTGTTCTCGTAATCCATCCACAGCGTCGAGGAGGTAAAGCAGTAGATTTCCAGCGGCAGCCCGGACGGCGACGGTTTTAACGTTCGCGCTACGATGTACATATCTTTAATGATATCCGGCCGTTCGGCGAGATAGCTCATCAGGTAATGGCGAAACAGCGTCAGGTTAGTCAACCCGTTATCAATAAACCAGCGATCCGCGACGCCGCCCGGATCCCGGCCATCCAGTAATTTACTGAGCGGCTCACTCACCCCACGGATTGCCAGCATCGGGGTTAACATCTCCTGATTCAGGAAGGTTACCGAGTGCTGATCGATATTAATACTGCGCATGATCCTTCGTGCGCCGGACGAGAACATCGCCTGCCAGTTGGTATACGTTTCTGTAAGGAAATTCTTGGTCGGAATACGCGAAATGGTGTTGTCCCAGTTACGGATAGTAATGGTATGCAGCGCGATATCCGTCACTTCCCCGCTCAGGTTCTTGTCGGGCATTTCGATCCAGTCGCCCAGTTGCAGGACATCGTTGGACGATAGCTGGACGTTGGCCACCAGCGACAGCAAGGTATGTTGAAACACTAACATCAGCACCGCCGCGACGGCGCCGAGGCTGGAAATGATAATCACCGGTGATTTATTCGACATCACGGCGAGGATCATAATCGCGGCCAGAATGTGAACTAAGATTTTGCCTATCTGGATATAGCCTTTGATGGAGTGGTTTTTGCGCTTGGTCTTACGCAGATAAGAGCTATTGACGATATCCAGCATTTCGTTGAAGAAGATCGACAGAAAAATAAAAAACAAAATTCCGCAGATGGTATTAATCGCCGTTACCAGCGATGCCGGCATATTGGGCATAAACTGCAGAACATAGTAGACGATAATAACCGGAATGAAGTTTGACAGTTTCTCGGCGATACGGCGGTCTTTTTCCAGCGGTACGTCCTGTTTATGGCTGGCGAAGAACACCTTGCGTATCACTTTAATCAGCAAAAACTTGCACAAAAGATGGGCAAAGATGCCGGAGACGACCAGCAGAATAAGGTTAAAGCCGATCGCTAATGCCGGATTACTTTCAATAAACGTCAACAGATGATTCAAATACGCCATGCGTTATCGCCTGAATAAATATGCCCTTTTGTATTAGCCCTTCACTCTCGGCTATTAATACAAAAATTTAACCAATGTGCATCATGACATGTCCAAGCCGGATAAGTCCACGCTTTGCGCGGGTGATCACATTCATTGTATAAATATGTTCATTTGCATTAATGATGCTCTGCGCCCACTATTAAGGGGCCCGAAATGAGGACATATCAACTCCAGGAGGAAACATGTTCAAAGCACTTGCCGCCATCGTCGCACTCACCGCATCCGCCAGCGTCATGGCGCAAAGCGATGTTACGCTGACTTCACTTGCCAAAGATAATGCGACCAAAGCGTCGTTCAGCCAGATGGTAAAAGGCCATAAGCTCCCGGCCTGGGTTAACAGCGGTGGTACCGGATCCCCGGCACAAACCGTGAAACTGGGATCTGAATCCTGGCAGGTATTAAGCGCCTGTAAACCACACGATTGTGGAAGCGAACGTATCGCCGTGATCTGGTCTGAAAAATCCAAACAGATGGCGGGCGTCTTCTCAGTGGTTGATGAGAAGACATCGCAAGAAAAACTGACCTGGCTTAACGTCAGCGATGCGCTGTCGATTGATGGCAAAACCGTGTTGTTTGCCGCGCTGAGCGGCAGCCTTGAAAACCATCCTGACGCGTTTAATTACCCGCAATAAACAAAATCCCTGGCTATCCGTTGATAGTCAGGGGTTGCTCACCGCCTTTACCACTCCCTATTTGCGCTGCCGGCGTAGTTTGCCCGCGAGAAGAGCCAACCGATGGCTACGACAATAAATCGTGAACAGCACGAATCCCTGGCGGTTAAATATTAGCCGGCAACACAGTAATGCCAGCGCGGCGAATGCCAGCGGCCAGAGGCTTTCACCTGCGCTGACCATCGCTCTCAACGCTTGCGCCGCCGTTGACGCTGAGAGGAGAAGAAATAGCGCCAGAAATCCCTTCAGCCCGAGGGTATAACCGCGAGCCAGCAACACGCCGCTGGTCAACAGAAAAATAACCACCACTAGCGCTGGTACAAAGAAACTCGCTACCCGTATCGGCGCAGAGAATGGCGGGAGCGTCTGCAAAAATGGTAGCAGATTGAATGCAAAAGCCACTAAGAACAGTGGGAATAGCGCGGCGACCGGAAATGGGTTTTGCCGGGGACGTTCGCCAGGTGGACGCGAAAAGTAGCGTTCAAGTTCTGGCGTGGAGTGATTCAGTGAGGTGCCGTCCCGGCGCGCAATAGCGCGGTCTATCTCCCGGCCATGCTGCAGGAGATCGTAAAAAGGCTTCCCGAGAATGATGTTCAGGTATGGCATCTGGAACGTGTTTCCTACGGCGCCAGCATCAATACCTTGAACTGGCTGGGGACGATGCGCATACCGACCGCATTTGTCGAATTTTGCAGGCTAACGCTGGTTAGACGCGTCGCCGGCGTGCCTTTTAACAACACGGTAAATGCACCGGTCAGATGACGCGACGGCCCCATCACCGTACCTGACGCCACCCCGGTCGCCACGCCGGGGTTATCGCCGTTGGTGAGCGGCGTCACCGTCGCCATATTGTGCGCGGGCATGCCCATAAACAGAATATTGAGCGCGTTAGGGATCGCCGTCGGCCCCAGCGCGATGTCCGGATAGGGAATTGGCGTCGGCGCTGGCATCGGGGTCAGACAGACGTCGGGGAAGGCTAAATCGACACCGAATAGCTGGCAGTTAGCAAACATAATTAGCTCCTTAGCCCATGTGGATCTGTTCTGAATCGACTTTGGTGATCGCTTTTGAGGTGATAACCGTATTGTGCGCATGCAGGCGGGCGTAATCTTCCGCTTTCATATCCAGCTGCCCGGCGCGCACCTGCTCGGTCTGCCGGGTAGTGCGCAGCAGATTGTGGCTAATTTGCGTCACCGTTTGCCAGACCGATTCGGCGCGTTTGCCAACAATACGTGACAGTGTCACCCATGCCGATAGCTTATCGCCGCTGTAGTTCATCTCGCTGATATGGCAGTCCCCCTGCGCGGCATTGACGCACAGCCGCTGACCGCTGAGGCTGAGTTCCCCATGGCTTTGAATATGCAGGTCACCCGGTACGCTGAGCTCCGCCTGGCGGCTTTCATCACGCTCCAGCACCGCTAACAGCCAGATCTGGTTGTCCACGCTGCTGATGAGTACGCGATCCCCAGCCTGCGGCGCGATCAGACAACTGACCGCTCGCCGACAGTGCCAGCCGCGCCCTTCGCTCTCGACGGTCACGCTACCGTCGGCAAAGCAATGGGTCACCGTGCCGGAAGCCTGCGCCGGCGGCATCACCGCCTGGGCCAGTTTGTGATTAATGGTTGTCATCTGTTGTCTCCTTAACAACGGCTGTGGCGCTGGGCGCTCCACGCCTCAGCGGCTAATAACTCTTCATCGTATTCCAGGATCCCCTGGCGGCCAGTAAACAGCGCTTCGTCCTGGCGGGCGCGATGCAGTCGGGTGCGGGAAAAGGTCGCACCGCGCAGATCCGCCTGGCGCAGGTCGGCGGCGGAAAAATCGCTCCACGTCAGATCGCAGAGCGCGAATCGCGCCCCGGCGGCCTGAACCCGCTGTAAAACGCTCTGGAACAACCTGCTCTGGCTAAAGTCGGCCTGCTCCAGTATCGCGCCGACAAATATCGCCTGGTCGAACAGGCTGCCGCGACACTGGGCGCCGCGCAGATCGGCCTCCATAAACAGCGCCTGGCTGGCGTTCACCTGATTGAGTTCTGCTTCACGCAATGACGCGCCTTTGAAATTGCACTGGGTTAGCTGGGCGCCGTTAAACTTCGCGCCGTCCAGCGGACAATCGGTGAACTGGCAACCGGTAAACCCCTGCCTTGAATAGTCTTTGCCGCGCTGATCGCACTGGAAAAACACCAGCCGGTCGCACTGCATTCCGTCAAGCGCGGTGTCCCGCAAATCGATATGGTAAAAGGTGGTCAACAGACCGCGGCTTTGCGCAAAGCTGGCGTGAGTCAGCTCAGCCTCATAAAACACGCTGCGTTCCAGCGTTGAACCGCAAAAACGGCTCCTGCTCATCTGGCAACGCATAAACTGGCTGCTTTGCAGCGTCGTCGCCGAGAAATCGCTCTCTTGCAGGTCGCACTGATTAAACACGCAACTATCAAGCGCGGTTTCGGCGGCCTGAAGATGGGCCATTTCACACTGATTGAAGGTCGTCTGCTTAAGTTGGGCGCCTTGCAACTGCAGGTTCTGCAGCTGGCACTCGGTAAACAGGGCTTCATGCAGATTGGCATTTTGCAGATTAGCGCCGCGTAGCGACACCTCCTGAAACAGACCGCCGGAGAGATCGCAGCCCTGCAGGTTGATACCATCCAGCGATATTTCATTGAGTGGCTCGCCGTTTTTGATGCGCTGAACGATCTCCTCCGGGCTCAGTATCGTCATATCACTTCTCCATCGCGCTTCGGCAGGGTTTTAATGCGTTTGGTCCATGCGCCATCCAGCCGCGTGGTTTTACTGGTAAAGGATTGTGAAAGATCGGCGCGGAACAGATTGGCGCCTTCGAAATTGGCCCCGGCCAGCTGGCTTTTTTGCAGCAGCGCGCCCATCAGGTTGGCGTCGGTAAAATCGGCTTCGCGAAAATCGGTGCGAACAAACAGACTGCCGACCAGATTCGCGCGTATAAAGCTGGCATCGCGACAATCGGCCTCACTCAGATCGCTGTTTTCGATTTTTGCCAGCACAAAGCGCGCGCCCTGTAATGGCGTCTGGCGCAAATTGCTCTGCTGCAGCGTCGCGTGGCTGAAGTCGGCGCCGATAAGTGAACTTTCCGACACCGCAGCGCTGGCTAGCCATGTTGCAGCTCTAAAATCAGCGCGCTCCGCTATGGTCTGCACCAGCGAACAGCTTTCCAGCGTCGCCTGATGGAAAATGGCATGCTCCAGTTCAGATTGTAAAAACGAGCATTTGTGCAGCCGCGCGTGGCTGAAATCAGGTTGTGCCAGCGTCAGTTCCATAAAGACACAGCCATCCAGCTCGGCGCGCTGAAAACGGCAGTCAATCAGGCTGATTTCCCGAAGGATCAGCGTTTTTAGCGTCGCGTGATCGAAAATGCATTGCGCAAACAGCGCGTTCTGTAGCTGACTATCTTCAAAGCGAGCGCCGGTGAAGTCGCTTTGATGGCACTCCGCCAGTACCAGGCTGGCGCCGCTAAAATCACAGTTACGCAGCGACGAATGCTGTAGCTCCGTTCTGGCCAGCACGGCCCCCTGAAAAGAGGCGTTATCCAGCTGACAGTGGCTGAGGTCCGCGCATTCCAGTAACGCCTTTTCAAAATTGGCGCCGCGAAAATCCATGCCGGAAAAATCAACGCCGGTCAGATCCATCCCGCTAAAATTGCCGCCCTGCGCCATGGTACGCTCGGCGCGTTGGCGCAGGATCATCGCCAGATCGCCCTTCAGCCGGACCGCCGGCGGCTGATGCTGCACCGCGGCCAGGTACATCTGATGTAGCGCCTCGCGCGTTTGCGCGCGCTTTTTCTCGCTCAGTTCGTGCTGGTGCTGATGCAGCATCTCCTGCATCCGGTGCATGGATTCGGGGCCGCGCGGTTGGTTTTCATCGTTATTCAACTGCGGATAGTGCGCCTCCATCTCACGCTTGCGCTGTTGTGCATCATTCTCCATTTCCTGCGCCTGACGCTCCATGTCGGCGATAAACTCCGGCAGGTCTTCAAGCTTAGGCAACGTGGGTTCGTCGATATCCGCCAACAGGCTATCGATATCACCGCCGCTGGCTTCAATGGCGGCGCGGTGCTGTTCACGCAGCAGACGGGCGCGGTTTTTCATATTCTCCTGCTGCGGACTCGGCGACTGTTCAATTTCATTGTCGATCCACGGGCCGATGGTCTCTTCCGGTATGAGATCCTTTTCGCGGAAGGAGAAGAGCGCGCCCTTCTCTTTATCCATTCGCTGGGCCAGTACCTTGCGATAGTGATTAAGCGAACGGGCGGCGCCCTCTTTTTCCAGCGCCGGGATCAGCTGCAGGACGTCGGCGGCATCGTCTTCATTGATACGAATGTGCCCCTGCCAGATAAGCATCATCTGTTCCCGATGGGGAAAGAACCATACCGTGGTGGCGCGTAAGGCAATTTCTTCAAATAGCGTTTCATCCGCGCGCTGGCGATGAATAAAACAGCGAGCCTGCCACGGCGGCAGCTGGCCCTCCTGCATTGGTTTCTCAGGATGCATATTCCAGATCCGCCATTTCGCCCCTGGCGGCAAGGTATCCCGATCCTCCCACCATTGGTCCGGGCTGGCGGCGTTAAAGACTTTCCAGTCAATATCGCTGGCAAAACCGGGAAAATCCTGTTGTAGCCAACTGGCATCATATTTTTTGCCCATACGGCTAAAGCGCCGCGGCCACTGAATATCCAGCGGGCCAAAACTTGCCGGCTGCGGTTTCTGCTGCGGCGAGCT
This sequence comes from Klebsiella aerogenes KCTC 2190, assembly GCF_000215745.1. GTDB lineage: Bacteria > Pseudomonadota > Gammaproteobacteria > Enterobacterales > Enterobacteriaceae > Klebsiella > Klebsiella aerogenes. The sequence continues at coordinate 4,134,915 of NC_015663.1, forward strand.
TACTCTTCCCTCCAGCGGTTCAATATTCGGCAGAGGATGATGTTCGCGCCCCTGCTGTTTTACCGGCGCGACACCAAGCCCGTGCGGGTTGTCGGCATAATCACCGCCGCCAAAGGCGCGGCTCCAGTCGAGGCGCATTTCGCTAAACGGCTGCGGTCGGGTCATACGTTGCCCCGTCCACTCGCGATCGCCGAACACCACCAACGACTTACTCAGTTTGTCGATATCGATGCGCGCCACGCAGGCGCTTTTTTCCTGCTGATGATGGGTATAGGCAAAACCGGTGGCAAGAAATTCGGCGCGGACTTTAGGGATGGCCATATCCACCACGCCGCCGCTGGTTTGTAGTTCGTCGGCGGCAAGCTGCCACAGTTCCATCTCGGGGCGCAGCTGGGGGTTTGGCCCCATATCCGCCAACGCCAGCACCGAAACGCCAAGATAATTTTTGCCCTGCCAGCGGAATGGCCGGTTCAGTACGCTCAGGCGTAAGGGTTTAATGATTTTCATATAGCCCTAATGCGATAGGTTCTTAAGGGGAATTGATGCTTAGCATCAGACATTACGATAATCGAGGTAGTAGAAATGTTGTGGGTCGTCCTGGTGAACGCGAATATTGATTAATTGATTCACCTGAACCTCAGATTGGTCTTGCGCGGGGAATATAACGCCGCGGATGCCCTGCAGTTCTTGCTCATGCCAATGATAACGAAGGGTCAAAATGGCTGAGTAGTGATTATTAATTCGCTGGTCGCGATCGTATTTGATCTGCAGGATGGTGGCCTTAACATTGACACCATTCATTTTCGTTTTTTTATCTTGTCGCGCAGAACGTATATTCTGCATCGCAACCCAGGCCACAAAGAGCAATACTACCAGCGGAATGGCCCATGCCATGGTTAGCACTATGGTAGAGACGATTTCCATGTTATCTCCTGATTAGTTCTTACAAAAAAAGCGGCCTGTCGTATAGCGCAATTCTCTGCGGGTTCGCCGGATCGTATTTAATCGTTGTGCCATTACCCGGCTTAAAACGTTCAATGTCGCTGAAATTCAGGGTGTGATTCAGGCTAGCTTGAACTTCCACCTGCTCGCGGGTCTTAAATTTAAAGGTGATACGATAGATCGGTTTACTTCCGCTCCAGGCGCTGGTCTGGTGTGCGGCAATTATATCCGCGTTGACCGCAATGCCGGATTGCAGGACCTCACTGTGGGTGAAACTATCCTTTAAATACGGGTAAAAATCCTGATAAAGAAAACGGGCCATGGGATAGATACCAAACACCAGGACAATCAGCCCCATGACGATAAAAAAGAGTATATCCATAGTGAATTAACCCACATCACCGATTTGCATAATAGCAATCTTATTGCCGCGTCCTTTCTTAACGACAATGGACAGCCCTTTACGTAATAGATGTATTTGTGCTGGTGCAATCAGCGCCTTGGCGCAAAATAATTGAGGCATTTCATCGATGCGAAAATATATATCGAAAAATAGATTATTACCGAGCATTACATTAGTTTGTTGCCAGAATTCAATCCGCGAACTCAGTAAGTCTCCTCGCCAGCGTTCGCGTTTTAAATAGATTTTCACTGACTTTAGTTGTAACGATGACTTTCTGAATGTGAAATAGGTGGCCATCATGAATAATATACTTACTGATAAACCAATAATCACGGGTATCATTTCCCCTGGAGACATATTGGTGATCCATTTTTCAAATGACATAATTATCCCTGGTGGGTTTCAGTTCAGGCTTCACAATTCATTATTTTAGGTAAAAAGACATCTTGGTTTTCTCACAATATAGAGAGACTCCATCACTCCATCTCCCAAGGTGTTGGTAATAACTCTTTGGGATTATCAGGCATGTAGTAGATGTAAATAGTATTGTTTCTCATGATTTTTACCATATTTTGCGGGGAAATATACTGTTTAGCCGTTGCCGTCACCAGACCTGAGTCAGTATTGAAAGATAATTCCATTTTAAGTTTAGTGCTCCCTCCGCCACTCGCGCCAATTTTTTCCATGCTTAATATTTTAGCCTCGGTACGAATGCCATTTGCCTTAAACTTATCATAATTGGAGCCTGAACGATAACAATATAAGAACAAACCAAACAAAATTAAAACGGCTAATATTAATGTTCCCCACATAGAGTCAAACATAATGATCCATTAATGATGAAGTTCACCACATATTAGAAATTCTGTGAGTGTTTTTAAGTGGCCACCTAAATGGCCACGAGCATAGAAGTCTAGTGGATACCCTGTTTATTCATAATCCACATCCATAACAGCCATTCGTTTTGGCGGAACGCCCTCATGCTTTATAGTTAATTGAAGCCCCGGTTTTAATTTGGGGATTTCTGAAGCACGTACCACGGCAGCAGCATTATACTGTTTTGTCGTACCCTCAATGTTCGCCTCAAAGGTAAATACGAAATAATAATCGAAATTATTGGTCGCGTTAGTTTGACGCCAACTTACCAGAGATGCGTTTTTTATCTCACCGGGCCAGCGCTCACGGCTTAGCCAGTTTTTTATTTCAGTAAGGTCCCCGCCCTGTCCTTTGAGACTTCGCAGCGAACCGAACAATAGAAAAAAGCTAAATGCAACCGATGCAATAACAATTAACAAAGAGTGTTGATAAATAAAGTTCATTGTTAGCTCTTTTAGGTTTTAAATATAAATAATTGTCACATTATAAAAATAATGGTCTGTCATAAATTGCGATTCGTTTAGGATTTTTAGCGTCGTATTTTATTGTTGTCCCATTGCCGGGTTTAAATCTCTCAATTTCTTCAAAGCTTAGCCCCATATCAACACTCGCTTCGGTTTCAACACCTTCAAGAGTGTTAAATTTTAAGGTCAAATGGTATATTGGCTTATTTCCACCCCACATACTAGTTTGATGAGATGCAATAATATCGGCATTTACTGCGATTCCTGTTTTAAGAACAGCGCTTTCAATAAACCCAGCCTTGATCATAGGGATAACGGAACTACGAAAATTCCGCCCAATAATATAGAGTGCTATAAGGCATGCCACAAGCAGAATATAAAACCATTTTGTATTTAGAAAATCCATTTAATCAATTCCAGGTCGTGATTTTATAGGTAGAATGAAATATCAAATATTACTGCACCATTACACATTTAATAATTAACGGAAGTAACCGCTATCTTTAGAGGCGTGTTATTACTGTACATTACTGATAATAACATTCCTTTCTTTAATTTATGAATATCATCGGGTCTTACAATGCCTTTCGCAATGTATTTTTTTACAGAACCGTTTATATTTGCATTAAAATAGAAATCATAAATATAATCATTGCCGTACTTTGTTTCTGTCTGACGCCATGATTCTAGCGGAACCTGGATTGTTTGACCGGACCACTTATCTCTCGACAACCAGTTTTTAATTGCTGAAACTTCAGTTTTATTCGGTTTGAAGGCAGCAAATGATATACCTAATGCTATGATTGTCACCACAATGCCAAAGATAAAAGATGGTTCCGTGATGACATTCATAGGGTTGCATCCGTGCTGTTAACAAAAACTATCATCAATAGTTTACTCCATATCTCCAGGAACAAGGTAGACTTTTTCAGGGGCACCTGGGAGGTAATATAAAAAAACTGTATTTTTCCTACCAATTTTAACCATTTCTTCCGGAGTTATAAAGCGACGAGCATATGTGACGACAATTCCATCGGGAGTCATAAATTCCAATTCAAACTTAAATTTCATATTTCCGGTGCCAGAGGTACTTATATGTTGTTTACTAATGATTTTAGCTTCAACTTTAATGCCTTCCTTACGAAACTTCTCATCATTATTTCCTGACTTCATTATACTGTATAAGAACCACCCCAAAACTAAAATGGTTATAAAGATAGACCACATTGTTGAATTTGACATCGTAAAATCTTACATTAAGTGAACCATTGATGGCTGTCTTATTTTAAATGCTAAAAATTGAGAAATCGTTAGGTTCTGGATTGATTATTTATTACCAGCTAAAACCAATGGAAAGGAAACGCAGCATTTGGAGGCCGTTTCTATGCCATGTTCCCTATCAAAGGGTAAAGCAGCAATTATATGTCGTGCATCGACTAGTACTAGCCTACGCTCATGACTGCTGTTTTTTTTGGGGGTACTCCCTGGTATTTGAACATTACAGGCATATCCTTTTTTAATTTAATGACTTCAGAGGTCTTTAACACAGTTGCTGCTTTATATGTTTGAGCTTCACCACTCAAATTAGACTCGATAGTAAAAATATAGAAATGGTCAAAATTATTGGTAGTTGATGTTTGTTTCCATTCTTTTAATTTTCCTGTTGCTAATTCGCCGTTCCAGTTGTCTCTTGCAACCCAATTTCTTATTTCACTAAAATCTTCCTTCTGTCCCTTTAATCCTCTGAGACAGATGAAGATGAATATCAACATTACACCTAACGCAATAGGTCCTGAGTGTTCAGAAAGGAAATTCATATATACCTCTTACATAAACATGTGGATAAAACCAATAACTACATTCTGCAATGAAGATTCTATTTTTGTTAGAGATCTAGTTACATTCATTGGAGAGTGGACAATACTTGCTAATGACGTTGGCATGTTTAATGGTGTCCAACTAAACGATGCACCATTCACAGATGTGCTAAGTCCGTTGAAGGAGTGTGTTGTGCCATTTAATGATACACTTATTCCCTTGTTAGTGAACAACCCCTCAGGGGAAACAATTTCTACTTTAGTATCGCTTTTTATAGATATTTTTAATGGTGAGTTAATAGATATTTTGCCTTGAACCGTTTCATTAAGTTCACCCAGGATATTTCTAGCAACATTCCCTTTAACGTCTACTATTTGATTATTATCCACGGTAAGTTTGTCAATACCTTGGATATGCGTTACAACCCCTTTTTTGTATGTCACTCTGGTGGCAGCGGAAACTGCGCTTGTAGAGGCTGCTGCCAAATAATCTGTTGCGTAGAGCTTGGTCCCTGGTGCAGCCATAATCTGCCCAGCGGTATTTTTAATATCAAAAGGTATATTGGGAACTGCACTTTCTGTACCTTTGGCATCGACAACCTGACCAAAGATAACATCTGGCGTTTCGTACATTATCTTCGATGCCGCCAAAGTGCTAACCGTATCACCGCTTTCGGTTACCACATTGCCGGTATAACTATTACTTGAATAACCCGTAACCGATTTTGTTTCACTATCGACAATGCTTTCATTACGTCCATTAGCCGTGATAGCGATGGTTTGCCCGGCATTAAAGGTTTGCGTATCGTGGCCTACCACACTAGTGGAACGCGTATTTAGATGTGAATAGATCGTTTGCTGATGAACAACTTCATTGTGCATCCCTTCAACAGACACGTTCATATTTTTTTCAGAATGCAAATCGACGGACTCTTCACCAAGCTTATCTTCAAAAAACAGGTAACTGGCATTGTCCTGATTCCCATCCTTACTCCGCGTCATAAAGCCCATCCGGGTGGCGTCGCCGGGGAGATCCCATGGCGGCATGCTGGCTTCATTATACACACGTCCGGTGACGATCGGGCGGTCAGGATCGCCGTTGATAAAATCAATGACCACTTCATCGCCGACGCGGGGAATTTGCACGCCGCCAAAGCCCTGGCCTGCCCAGGCGCTCGACACGCGAACCCAGCAGGAGCTGGTGTCATCGCCTTTGGCATGGCGGTCCCAGTGAAACTTCACTTTGATGCGGCCATACCTGTCGGTCCAGATGCTTTCCCCTTCAGGCCCGACAACTTTCGCCGTCTGCGGGCCATAGGTTCGCGGCCAGTCGGTTACCTGCGCCGGGCGATAGACTACCGAAGAGGGGATCACTCTAAAATGGATTTGGTGCGAGATATCGCTATTGCCGCCGCTGGCGTAGCTGTTCTCTTCAAACAAGTAATCTGCGGCGGTCGTCAAATATTCGCCATTATCGCTAAAGAATGGCGCATTAGTTAGGGTAAACGTTGCGCCGGGAGCGATGCCTACCGCGGTGGCGGACGCCTGGATCTGCTGATGTTCAACCTGCCAGCGCTCCTGGCGGATACGCGCGTAGAATTCACCGTGTCCGTGATCGACAAACCGCCCCGGCCAGTCGTACACGTCGATACTGCCCGGCGAGGGCGATGCCGGGTTCTGCCGCGCCTGAAACAGCCAGGCGTTAGGTTTACGGAAATCATAGTCATCGAGGCTGTAAATCCCCGGCGTCACGCTATCTTCCAGCGCCCACTGACCGATCCCCTCTTCAGTGGTAATACCGCCCGATGCCGTCTGGTGGTAGGGAATGGTTTCATAGCCGCTTACCGGTTGATGCTGGGTGGCTGAATCGGTCAGAACCATCGTATGTTTACCCGCCTCGTGACGGAAATGGTAGGCAATCCCCTCCAGCTCCATCAGGCGGCTGATAAAGGCGAAACTACTTTCCTGATACTGGACGCAGTAATCCCAGACGCGGTAACTGCCGTTCAGCTTATCCTCAACGTTGACCTGGTATTCACTCAGCAACGTATTGATGATCTGCGGTACCGTCTGCCCCTGGAATATACGCAGGTTGCGGTCGCGTTTCATCGGCCATAAGTCGGGTTCAACGATCAGTTGGTAAGCGGCGTAGCGGATACCGCTCAGTTCAACGGCGCTCACCGCCACGCGGGTAATTTTACCGTTGAAATAACGCGAACTCAGCGCGTTTTGCGTCGGAATGGTCACGGTGACCGGCTGGCCAAGCAGCTTGCTGCGATCCAGACGCGCATCGCTGCCAAGCAGCGTTAAGCTGAGCTCGAACATTTCCGACATGGCTTCATGTCCGCTGAGTTTCCAGAAAAGCAGCCCCTCAACGGGGAGCTGAACGGTGATCCTGTTAGACATAATATTATTCCATTCAGGGGGATACAGTTTGTGCAGCACTAGCTGCGCGTTAACAGTGGGTTCGGCAGATCGACCAGCACCTGTTGCGGGTCAAGGCGCAAGTAGCGTAACGGAATCGGCTTTCCCGGTTGAAAGTTTTGGATACGCGTAATATCAATAACGATATCCCGCTGACCGGTCAGCAATTCACCTTTTTCGTTAACGTAATTAAAATCGACGCTAATATTAATAAACCCGGAATTACCGCCCGAGCGGCTTCTCACATTTGTGATGGTGCCAGACACCGCAACGCCATCATTGTGGATAGCCGCTTTGAGTTTTTTATTTTTCGCATCGCGAATCAGCAATGACGCAAAAATATAAATAAACAGTAGGACCACGGCCAGAACGATTACGTTAGTAAAAATATTCATCTTCCACTCGTCAGTTTTGGCTTATCGTTAATATCTCTTACAAACACAATGGCGTTATCTTTTGGCTCGAGTTTTGCTTCATAAGTCACTCCGACCTGCCAGGCATCGAGGGTAATGAGCAAAACCGTTTCCTGGTGCTTTTCCACAAGCCACGTTTTTCCATTATTTAAATCCTGTACCCGCAGATCCATATCAATGACAGGATTGTTGTTGATAAATAATCCGGTTTGCCGCATTGCGAGTATCGTAACCTGGATATCGTTCCCGTTTTCGATAATCCGCTGCTCCCGCCGTTGCGAGTTTTTTACTATGCGGTTGGCAAGGTAAAAGCTGATGAAAATAATAACCAGCGTCAATACTGCGTTGATAATCCAGCCTGGCGTCATTAAACACTCCTTGTTGACCAGTGATTAGCCACCCGCCGTGCATTTCTGGCGGGTGGATTTCGCTCTCAATTGCGCCATCTAGCTCGATGGATTAATAAGCCAGGTTCCCGGTTTGGCGATATCCAGCGTCTGCTCGCGGGTTTGTCCATTACCCTGCAGGGTAATTTCATAATGTCCCGGCGCCAGTTTCAGCGAGGCGAAGCCGTTTGTGGCCGGTTGCGTATTATGTGGTTCGCCATTGAGTTTGAGCTTTTCCCCTTCCCGCATGCGCACGTAAACCTGAGCAACAGGCGCCGCCGCGGCGGCAGGTTTGCTCTCTTGAACAGCAACGGGCGGAGCGGTCTGCGCGTTAGCGGTCTGCGTTGTTACCGGCGGCGTAACCGCCGCTGGCGGCTGGGTGCTGGCGCTCTGTGCTGGTTGCGCCTCGCTGCCGCCGCCGCTGAACAGCATACCGCCGGCAATAATGCCGACCAATACGCCTGCGGCGACCATCCCCGGAACCTTATAGCGCCGCCAGTCTGTCGCGGCGGGCTCCTGTTCTTCCTCTTCGACCAGCGCCAGCATGGTGCCGGTTTTTTTGACCGACAAGACGTCATCGATACTGGACACCGGCATTTCAATCAGCTCGGCGAACGCGTCGATTGACTGGGGACGATCTTCCACCCGCAGCGCCAGAGCTTTATCTACCGCCTGTAGCAGCGGCAGCGAGTAACCCGCCGGCTTCAGTTCCGCCAGCGGCTGATAGTTGTCCTGAATACTCCGCACCACGCTCACCGGCGGCGGTGAACCCACGATCAGCGTATGCAGCACAGCGCCGACGGCATAAATATCGGTCCAGGCGCCCTGTTCGCTGTCATTATCGTCGGTATACTGCTCGATAGGCGCATAACCCGGGCGCAGCATAGTTTCGGTTTCGTCGGAGAGATTACCGATGGTCCGGCGCGCCGAACCGAAATCGAGTAGCACCGGCAGGCCGTTATCCTGGATCTGGATATTTTCCGGTGAGATATCACGGTGCAAATAGCCGGCGTCGTGAATGGTTTTAATGGCGCCGAATAGCATCGGCAGCATCCGGCGGATCCATGCCTCATCGATGAGGTTTGGCTGCTGTTCGCGCAGGCGGCTCAAGGTGGTGCCGCTATAAAACAGCGTGCCCATATAGGCGGTGTCGTTCTGAACCCAAAAGCGCAGCACGTGCAGCAAGTTGGGATGATTAAAGCGCGCCAGCAGCCGCGCCTCCTGGATAAAGCTGTTTAATCCGGCTGAGAACGCTTTGCTGAAGCGCTCGCTACGCAGTACCAGGGTCATATCTTCGTTACGTACCGCCAGCGACGAAGGCATAAACTCTTTTATCGCGATGGTACGTTCCAGCTGATGGTCCCAGGCGCGATACACAATGCCGAAACCGCCGCCGCCAATCACTTCCTTTATTTCAAATTCGTTAAAACGATACCCGACCGGCAGCGCGTTCAGGACAGTCCGATTGTTTTCGTGATCCGTCATCTTAAGACTCACTTTCTGATGGTGTTACGCGGCAAATTGACAATGAAACTCGCCTTGCGCATAGCTGATGCGCAGTTGCGTAAACTGCTCATCGTTACGGTTGGCGGTTAACAGAATTTGGCTCATCTGCGGCAGCAGCGTGTTGGTCAGAATCGCATCGACCATACGCCCGCCGGATTCCACTTCGGTACAACGCTGAACCACCTGCTCGACGACGCTGTCGTCAATCTCGCAGACAATGTTGTGATTGTCCTGCAGACGGCGCTGAATACGCGCCAGCTGCAGACGCACGATTTGCCCCAGCATCGCATCGCTCAGCGGGTAGTACGGCACCACCAACAGGCGGCCAAGCAGTGCTGGCGGGAAGACCTGTAACAGCGGCTGACGCAGCGCGCCGCTCAGCGCTTCCGGCTCGGGCATCAGATCCGGATCGGCGCACATAGCGCTAATCAGCTCGGTACCGACGTTAGACGTTAAGATAATGATTGTATTGCGGAAATCGATATGGCGGCCTTCACCGTCTTCCATCCAGCCTTTATCAAACACCTGGAAGAAAATTTCGTGCACGTCCGGATGCGCCTTCTCGATTTCATCCAGCAGCACCACGCTATACGGGCGGCGTCGTACCGCTTCAGTCAGCACCCCGCCTTCGCCGTAACCCACGTAACCCGGTGGCGCGCCCTTCAGGGTCGAGACGGTATGCGCCTCCTGGAACTCACTCATGTTGATGGTGATAACGTTCTGTTCGCCGCCGTACAGCGCTTCCGCCAGCGCCAGCGCGGTTTCGGTCTTACCCACGCCGGATGGCCCGCAAAGCATAAAGACGCCGACCGGCTTATTGGGATCGTCGAGCCGCGCGCGTGAGGTGCGAACACGTTTGGCGATCAGATCCAGCCCGTGGCGTTGGCCAATCACTCGCTGGTTGAGCGTGTCGGCCAGGCTCAGTACGGCGTCAATTTCATTTTTGACCATCCGCCCCAGCGGAATGCCGGTCCAGTCAGCGACCACCGCCGCCACCACGTTCTCATCTACCGCCGCGAACAGCAGCGGCATCTCACCCTGCAGGGTTTTTAGCGCCAGCTGTTTTTCATTAAGCGTCTGGCGCAGCGCCGGCTCGGCGTCGTCATCAGCCTCCTGCAATTGCGCGCGCAACGCGATGACTTCATCAACCAACGCGCGTTCCTGCTCCCAGCGACGACTCAAGGTATCGCGTTCGGTTTCCTGCTGCTGACGCGCCTGCTTGAGTTGCTCAATGCGCTGAGCATCGCCAATCGCCACCCGGTTCTCGCGTTGGGCAATCTCCAGTTCCACATCCAGGGCGGCAATGCGCTGCAGGCAATCTTCCAACTGCGGCGGCGGCGCGCTTTGGCTGACGGCGACGCGGGCGCAGGCGGTATCCAGCAACGCGACCGCTTTATCCGGCAACTGCCGCGCGGGAATATAACGATGCGACAGCTTCACCGCCGCGTTAACCGCTTCATCAAGCAGCAGCACCCGATGGTGTTTCTCCAGCGGCGATACAGTACTGCGCAGCATCAGCAACGCTTTCTCTTCATCCGGCTCGTGGACTTGCACCGTCTGGAAACGGCGGGTCAGCGCCGGATCTTTTTCAATATATTTTTTGTACTCCGCCCAGGTGGTCGCGCCGATGGTGCGTAACTGTCCGCGCGCCAGCGCCGGTTTCAGCAGGTTCGCCGCATCGCCGGTGCCCTGCTGGCCGCCTGCGCCAATCAGGGTGTGGATCTCGTCGATAAACAGCACGATCGGCGTCGGGCTGGATTGCACTTCGTTAATTAACGCCTGAAGACGGGCTTCAAATTCGCCTTTCATGCCCGCACCGGCCTGCAGCATGCCGATGTCCAGCAGCCACAGCTCAATATTACGCAACGGCTGCGGGACATCGCCTGCGGCGATCCGCCGCGCCAGCCCCTCCACCACCGCGGTTTTACCGACGCCAGCCTCCCCGGTCAGCAGCGGGTTGTTCTGCCTGCGCCGCATCAGGATATCCACCATCTGGCGGATCTCTTCATCGCGGCCAACCACCGGATCGATTTTGCCCTCCTGCGCCCGCAGCGTCAGGTTCTGTCCGTACTGGGCCAGCGTACCCTGCGCCGTCGGCGTCGCGCTCGTGTTGGCCGCCTCCACCGCCGCCTGCTGGCTCTCTTTACTGGCGGCCAGCAGCGTCTCAAAGCTCTCGCTCAAGGCATCGACATTGATTTTGCTAAACTGCGGCGAAATGCCTTTCAGAACGTTAGCCAGATTCCAGGTTTTCAGCAGCCCTATTAACAAATGGCCGCCGCGGATGCGGTTGACGCCATATTTCAGCGAGCCATAAACCCACGCGCGTTCGACGGCGCTATCGATATGCTCAGAAAGGTCGGAGACCGAACTGGCGCCGCGCGGCAGCGCATCCAGGGCCGCGATGATATCGCGGGTCAGCGCCTGCTCATCAAGGGCGAAATGGCGGATAATGTGTTGCAGATCGCCGTCCTGCTGCTGCATCAGCTGATGCAGCCAGTGCACCAGCTCAACGTAAGGGTTGCCGCGCAGTTTACAAAAGGCGGTTGCGCTTTCCAGCGAGGTAAACAACAGCGTATCCAGTTTGCCGAAGAGTACGGCACGGCTGATTTCTGACATGTTCGGTTCCATTGATAACATTAATAAAGGTGTCAGAGTGCAGACGACATCAAGCGTCGCTCTGCTCCACGCTAAACACTAAATCGCCACGCGGCGCGGGGGCTGGCTGGTGGCCAAGCCAGGTGCTGTAACCCAGTTTGCCGTCGCCGCTGAGGACCGTACCGGGTATTTCATCGCCGCGGATAAGTACCCTGACATCCCATGCATATTCGATCCCAAGATACTGGCGGATCCAGTCGCGTAATTCGTTTACCGCGTTTTCGCCCGGCAGAAAACGGGCGTATTCGGCGGCGCTAAGCGGGCCGATTTCAAGGCGGAATTTATGCTGAACATCGCGTACCGCGACGCCGAGAAACGCCGAGACGCCCAGGCGAGGTAAACGCCTTCCCGCCCCCAGTTGCGCTTGTTCTCGCGAGGTCAGCGGCATCCATTGCGGCACGTTGCTGATAATGTTGACCGGGACTTTGAAGTAATTTCGCAGGATCTTCTCCAGCCCTTCCGGATCCCGACCATGGCGGCTGAGATGGCCTGCGTGGGTGAAACGCGCATGCGGGCTCAGGTCGCCCTTCTCCAGTTGCCCCGGCTGGCCCATGCCGATGAGTGAGGCGAGATAGCGCTCAAAGCGGCGGTTGTCCGCACGGTCTAACGATACCGTTGGCTGCGCGTCGGCCCAGGCGCGGTAGAACAGCAGCGTCAGGCGGTGATGAAAGAGATCGGCAAAAGCGCTCAGGCTGTCGTCCTGATGATGATGAATACGCTCGCGGGCGTATTCGGTCATATGAACCGGCAGCGGGCCATTGGGGCCGAACAGACCGAAGCTGAGAATCGATATCTCATGCACCGCGCTATTTGCCCGTTTTTGCGCGCTGGCCAGCGTCGCGGGGGCAAACCCCATTGATGGCGTTTGCCCGATGCGCAGCGATTCGAATTTCGGCAGCGGCGCGCGCCCAAGCGGATAACGTTCGCCCCCTTGCGCGTCAATGCGGCGCAGCAGATGAAAAAGGTCGTAGCGCCAGGGCGCGGCGGTAACCTCGCGCCAGAAAACGTCCGCCAGCGGCGTCAGGCGATGAATGGTAGCCAACGTGTCACTCATATCAGCGCCCTTTTCCCCATTCGCGGCGCCCAGTAACCGATTTCGCCGCGCTGCTGGCTACATAAGGTGAATTCGGTAAAGCTGTTGAGCGACACCAGCCGGGCAAAGACCCGTTCCAGTACGCTGCCAAACAGCCACGGGCTGGCGCCGGAAAAAGCGCGCTCGTCAACGGTCAAGGTAATGCCGATACCGCGGGCGAAGACGATCGGCCCCGGCTCCGGCACCCGGCGATGAACTGGCTCCAGCACGCAGTGGCGTACCCCTTCGATTTGGCGGGCCACGGCGGTCTCCGCCAGCCCGGCATACAGCCCAAGCAACTGGCGCAGCGCTGCTGCGCCTTCGCCATTTTCACCGTCCATCAGGCTGAGATAGTTCATCTGCAGCTGGCTTATCAGCCGCCAGGTGCTGAGCCCTTCCGCCAGCGCCGGTCGCGGCGGCGTCGGGCCGCTACGCATTTTCAATGTTTTTACCGGTAGCGAATCCGCCAGCACGAATTGCCCCAGCTCCTGTTGTAGCATCAACGGTAGGTCGCGGCTGGTGCACAGCACCTCGGCGGTGATGTAACGCAGATCTTCCTGCCACGGCGCATGCTGCTCATCGACCAGTGAGACAAAGGTCTCAGAGCCGGTATAGCCGGTACGCGTGCCATAGCGCAGCGCGTGTTCGGAAAGCACCCGCTGTTCGCGGCGCAGTGAAAAATAAGCGCCGTAATCTCCGGCATCCTTGCTCCATGAACTCCAGAATGGACGGAACTCGCGATCGTCGCGGTGGCCATCAGCGCTGCCGTGAATTTTACTCACCGAATAGATTTCGTAGTCCAGCGGGCGGATGTTATCGACCACCAGATGGTATTCATGTTGGCTGTCGCTCAACGACTGGCGGGCGGCGATTTTCGGAAACAGGTTAATCACCGGCGTGCAGTGCAACGCGAAGTGGTTAGCTTCCACCACTTGTTCCAGCCGGTCGTCGGTTTTATCCAGCAGAATAATGATATCGAAGGATTTTTCTTCCTTGCACTGGCCAATTAACTTGCTGAGGCCGTTAATACTGATAAAGCGGAAGCGCGCCGGGAAGGCAAAGTATTCGTGCAGCAACCGGTAGCCGTCAAAATTGCGAAGATCTTCCGGTAGCAGCGCCTGATTGGCGGCGAAACCCTCTTGTTGGATAGCCTCTTCGCTCAGCGAAAAACGTAGCGGATCGCGCCCGGTGGTCTGGCACACCACCCCGACCTGGTGGGCAAGAATCAGCTCCAGCAGGCGCAGCGCCTCAATATCCGGGCCGCTTAAGAAAAACGCCAGCCGGTCAAAGGTCAGATGGCCAAGATGTTGAGCCCCTTCACAGCTTATACGCAGGCGCAAAGCGCTGACGGCGCCGCGCTGGCTGAGCCCAAGCGCGGCCAGCGGCACATCGGCGGGGATGCCGCCAAGTTCGGCTTTCTCAATACGCAGCGGCAACAGCGTGACATCGTGCGCGGTAGTGTAACTACAGGTGACGCCATTTTTCTTCAATACCTGGCTGTCCATCATCGTACCGCGCGGCACCACGAAACCTTTACTCAGATCGCCTTTATTGATGTCCGGCTGCAGTTCGGCTATCGCCATCGACGGCGTAGGCGCCAGATAATTGGGCGCGATCATCTCCAGCAGACGTTGTGAAAAGCGCGGGAATTCGGCGTCCATTTTTAGCTGCACGCGGGAAGTCAGAAAGGCGAACCCCTCCATCATCCGCTCAACGTAAGGATCGGCGACCTCAATACCGCGCATGCCCAACCTGCCGGCAACCTTCGGATAGCGTTCGGCGAATTCAGCGCCCATCTCACGCAGATAGGCCAGCTCGCGGTTGTAATATTCAAGCAGTTTGCCTTCCATTGTTACCCCGCGTCTTTCAATTCAAAGTGGCCATTTTCGAGATCCACATCGGTACGGAACAGAAACTCTAATGGATACGGTACGCACCACAGCCGCCCTTTGATTTCAATCGACAGGACGTTATGTAAATCCAGTGACTGGGTATCAGAAATACAGCGGACCTGCAGCCCCTGCGGCAGAATGCGCGGCTCGAAGCTGATAATCGCCTCGGTAAGTTTGCGCTGAATATCCTGCCACTCAATATCCGACATCCGTTTCCCGGCCAGCGGCGCGACGCCGAAATTAACCACCGAACGGCGCACGTGCGCCAGCGCGGCCAACGCCTGCGGATCGTCATGATTGATGGTATTAAACAGCCACTGCAGATCGCGCAGCACGTGACGGCGCAGCGTACTGTGGGTGATCAGGTTGCTGTTAAGCGGCTCTGATTTTTTCTGCGGCTGATTATCGGTCAGGCGGTCGAGCAGCGACGGCTGCATCTTATCGCGGGCGCCAATGGTCTCTTGTTTGCTACGCGCCTGCCAGCCGCTGCGCAGCGCGTCACCGTCGCGTACCGGTTTGTTCATGCAAAACTCACCACGTCGAGAGAGAGAATCGGGAATTCATCGCTATCGTTAAGCCACACTTTCTGTCCGTGGCCCTGATAGAGCGATCCTTCGTCGTCCAGCGGCTGCCACTCGGTGGCGCGGCCCAACTGGAAGCGGGCTTCCGCCTGCGGCGTGACAGGGTAACGCGCGGGGATCTGACACACCTGCTCGCTTCCATCGGTCAGGCGCACCAGAGCGTGGCGCCACACCAGATCGGTGACGCTCGCCGGGGCCTGAAAACGAATTTCGGCGATAGCGGCGAACGGCAGCCAGCAATACCGGCCATTGACGATAAGTTCGCAAACCGGGCCCAGACGCGCGTCGCCGTCCATCAACCAGTGAAAAGCGACCGCGGGGGTATCCGTCTGATTGAGATTACCAGGATTAAGGGGCGCCTGTTCAAAGGCGGCCAGCCGCTGTCGCTGGGCGGTTTCTGAATCGGAACAAAGCGCGGAGGCCAGCGCAGACAGCCACGGCCACTGGCTGTCCGGCATCTGCGGGCGGGCGCTGCCGGCAAATACCGCATCGCGCTGCTGCTCGCCCTGAATGCTCTGTTCCAGCAGGGTGACCGTTGGCTGGGCCTGCGGCTTCAGCGCCAGCCAGCTTTTTAGCTGCGCCAACGCGCGCGTCCAGTTACCGCTCAGGCATAGAAACTGAACGAACGCCGCACGTAAATCGGCATCGGCGGGACGGCTTTTGATCTCGCTTTCCAGGCGTTGCAGCGCCGCGCCGACGCTTTCGCCAGCCAGCTGTTGATATAGCGTGTTCATCGTCGCTCCTTAGTTTGCCGCGCGCCATGCGCCGGCCGCCGGGTTACGCAGCAGCGGGTGCAGGCCGTCGATAAGCACAACGTTGAGTTTAATATCCGGCGCCAGCCACGGCGTCCAGACGCTACGCGCCGCCTCTATCCGCGCCTGTAGACGCGACGGATCGTTGGCCAGTTCCTGGGACATTTCGATAGCCAGCGTGCCGGTCATCTGCCAACCGTTTTGCCCGGCGACATAGGGCAGGATCATCCAGCTTTGTTGAGCGTTTTCATTGCTGACTACCATGCGTTGATTATTGACCGCGGTGATCAGAAGTTTATTGGGGTCAGCGGCGGCATTGAGACCCAGGACCGGGAAACCATGTACGAAGGTCACGGTGCTCTGCTTTTCTTTACCGTTAACGGATTGAGTGATGACGGTGCGACCGCTCAGCCAGCCGCCCTTTTCGCAACTACCGGATTCAACGGCGGGGATGAATAAGGCGGCGGCGTTTTCCTGCCAGAAGGTGCGCAGTCGACAGCCGCCCTGCAATGTGAACTCCTGCCACGGCGTGCGGTCGGCGGCGGGAGACAGTTTTTCCGCCTTCTCTTCCGGCGGCAGCCAGGCTGGCGCGACGGGCTTTTCCGCCGCCACGGCGGTCTCGGCGGGCGCGACTTTTACCGCCCATTTTTTGTTTTTCGCCGCGCTCCCCTGGGCGATATGCCCATTGTTAGCGTCAACCAGCGTCCAGTTCAGCTGCTGTAAACGCGAACACTGATGCTCCATTAACGCGCCGACGCGCGGCAGGAAGTTATCCAGTATCTTGACGTTCTTATTGCCATTGGCGACGATGCGTAGCGCCACTTCATTAGCGCACCAGCTCTGCGCGGTATTGCCCTTGATGTTATCGATCCAGACATCCAGTTTTTGCGAAGGCGATTGCACGATACGGTAGTTTTCCGCCTGCGCGACGCCGGTGGCGGCAAATAGTGCCGCACCCAATATCCAATGTTTCATAAAAATCCTTCTTAGCCTGTCTCAATCCCGCAGGGGGAAAAATTGCGCGGCGTCGGCCAGCGAGTGCAGCAGCGTCGCCTCTTCCGGACTGCCCATCCATACCGCGACGGCGCTGTAGTTGTCCTGCGAGGCCTGGTCGCCGTCATTGTTTCTCTGAAGATACTGATTCATCAGGGTTAACCACTCCTGCGGGGTGTTGACCATCTGCAGGGAGGATTTCATCTGCTCTTCGCCGACGCCGTGCCAGAAACCGTCGGTACAGAGCAAAAAGGCATCGCCATCTTCTACCGGCACCACATCGCTATAGCTGGCTTCCGCACCGTCGCTGGCCATGCCTAACGCCCGGTACAGCAGGTTGCTGTTAATATCGTCGGTCTGATGTCCGGCATCTTTCATCTGTTGGACCAGACTGTGGTCAGTGGTGACGTGGTACAGCCAGCCGCGGCGAAACAGGTATAACCGGCTATCACCGGCGTGGGCCCAATAGGCCAGCTTATAATCGCGATCGATAAACAGGCTCACCAGCGTGGTGCCCATTCGCCGATAATCCGGCGTCGCCTGCTGTTGCTGGAGAATGGCGCCGTTGGCCTGCTGTACATACTGGCGAATGGTCTGGGCGTTCAGATGATTATCGCCGTCAAACCGATCCAGAATAGCGTTGCGCGCCAGTTCCGCCGCCACCTCGCCGCCGGGCAACCCGGCAATGCCGTCGCAGACCACAAAGCAGGCGGAGCGCTCACCCACGCATTCGCCGGTCTGATCCTGATTGCTGGCGCGCGTTCCCTGGCGGGAAAGAGAAGCCGTGGTAATGTCCATTATTCTTCCGATCCGCTCTGTGAGTCTTTGTACTGATTCACTTCCATGTCATAGGCATAGAGGAACGCTTCGCCAAACAGGGTGTGGAAATCGTCTTCAATTTCCCCGGCGGTTTCGCCGTAGGTACGGACAAAATAGTCCCATAACGCCGCTTTGCGGCTGGCCGGAAGCGCCAGGCGCGAAGTATGGCCATCGCGCTTAGCCTCTTCTTCCAGCTGCTCGGGATTAAAGGACTGCAGCATCGCGGCAATAATGGCGCGGATCCCCGAGATCATCCCTAACTGATGGGCCTGCAGGTCAATCAACGCATCGCGTACCGATTTTTTCGGCGGCATAAAGCCCGGCATCCGCGCGCCGAACATCTGCATCAGCACGGTTTTCCCGGAAGGCAACAGCTTGAACGGGTTATTGGCGTCGTCCAGTACCATGGTCATATCGGCTTTGACGCCGCGTTTGAGGATCGAACGCGAAGAGAGCAGCGCGACGGTTCCCTGCGAGAACATGCTCAGCATTTGACCAAGCTGCCGCATATTCTCTTTGTCGAACTGCGGCACCGGCTGCATATCGCCGAGCCCCATGCCTTCCAGTAAGGCTTCCAGTAGCTCTCCCTGCAGCACTTCGCCGTTACCCGGCTGCGGCGTGCTGGTCGCCTGATGTTCATGACGTACGGGATCGATACGCAAGCGCCCTTTTGGCGTCTGGGCGGCTTGCCGCGCCACGGCCTGCGGCGTCGGTAAGGTTATTTCCGGCGCTTCTTCACGCGCTGCCGCGGGCGGCTCCTGCGGCGGCTGGGCCATCAATAATGGCGAATCAAAAGCGGCATCAGGTTCGTCGGCAACCGTTTTAGCAGGCTCTTCGTTGCTGAAGGCATCTACCGATGTCAGCGGCGCGCCGCCCATTAGCCCCAGCGGATCGTCATGACGCGCGGTTTTGGCGCTAGCGTCGCCGCCAAAGAGCGCCAGCGGATCCAATTCTGCCTGCGGCTCATCGGCGACAGGCTGAGCCGGTTTTTCAACTGGTGGCACCAGCGTCGTTGGCGTAACGTCGGCAAAAATACTGTCGCGATCAAATGGGGTGTCATCGGCAAACAGGTCGTCCGTCGCCACCGGCGGGCGCTCAAACAGAGGTTCACTATCAGCGAACATCGCCAGCGGATCTTCCGGATTACGTTCGGCAGGCTTCGGCTCGGCGAAGGGATTAGGCGCATTATCGGCCTGCGGCTTAGCCCGGCTGCTGGAGATGCTGTCGGCAATCGAGAATTCCTGCATCAGGCTATCCCAGATTTCTGATGGTACCGCGGTTGGCGCGGCTTCCGCCACGGTGGGCGCTGCGGATGGCGCGGGTGTCGACGGTTTCGCTGTGACAGGCGGCTGACCGCTCGCCGCCATCCGGCTTATCGGTTGGCTATCCTGCAACAGATCGCTGACTTCGATGCGATAGTCGTCAATAGCGAGGATATCGCCATCCTGGAGTTCAACCTGACGCCCCCGCTCCAGCGGGATCTCGTTGAGTACCACCCGCGTCACGTTGCCGCGATTGGTAATTTTGCACTCGCCGTCTGCCGCCACGTGAACGATGGCCTGCAGGCGAGAAATGGCGCGGTCGTCATCCGGCAGCACCAGGTTATTGTCCGTGCCGCGCCCAATGGTACCGCCCGGCGCGTAAAAGTCACAGCTGCCCTGCGGGGGCTGATGACCGGCTTTGGTCGAAATAATCGTGAATCGCATAGCCTATTCCTGCTGATATGATTGGCGCACAAACGCTGCCGCTCTCGGAATAAGAACGGCGGCGTTTACGGGCGAGTTATTGAGTCATTTAGAAAAAAAAGAGAAGTAAATTTAGCGAACTAATTATCGCCCAGCAAGGCCAGAATGAACATCACCGTAAATAAAAATAACATTAACCAAGTCAGGCGCTGAAAATTCTGTAGCAAGGAAATGTCATAATATTCTCTGACTAACTGACTCGCCCCAGACTTAAGCCAACCGCCCCCTTTTCTTTTTATCTTTTTCTCCTTAAGAATTGCGGCCATTAATGATGCTCGAAAACCGAAACCGGGTAACCCCAGCTTTTCATATAAATAATAATCCTGGTAATCAAGAAAACCGTTCCGCCGTAATAATTCGAAAGCGCCAGCTAATTCCTGATCGTGTTTTTTATAATAATCATGATAGATAATCAACATTACAAATACTGCAACAAACAAAAATGAAGAAATGATGAGGTGATAACTAACAATAGACATTTTAGTTAACGCATAAGCGTCCATACCAGAAGCACTAAGAACTCAATAGCCATTATAGTAACGCATTTATAATAATTACGAATCCAGTCGAGTTCGAAGTTTGCGATGCAACGCTGACCTTCCCTGGCATCCAGTATTTTGGCATTACTCAATTTAACTGGCTTGCCATTATGAATTCGTGAAACCATTGCCACGCGAAAACTAAATCCCCAGAATCCTAACCTCTGCCAAAACTCATAATCTTGAGTACTAAGCAGTCCCTCTTGCACGAGTAATAGGCATATTGCTTCTACTTGCTTCGTATGGCGACGATAAAATAAAAAGAAAAATAATAGATGTAAAAAAAACAACTACAAGAAGCAAGTACAATATATCAAGGTAGTATTTCAATGTAGTATCAATCCCCACGATAAATTAATCTATTTAATGTATTGCCAATTTCGTCGCCAACGATACTACCAGCCCAAGAACCTGCTGCCGTAACTACTAATCCACATACAATAGTTCCTACACCATAAGTGGGAACACCAGCCGCTATACAAATAGGTGCTGCAAATGATGCTCCAGCCATACCGCCACCTATTCCCCCAGCAAACTCACTATATTTTTTGATTGCTACCTGACCACATTCGCTTTCTCGGCCTGCGGTGCAAGCGTGATAGACGTCATTGCTGGTGTTCATGAATGATAGACCAAATGCCACCCAGCCCCCCATCTTCATAAAAGCGGCAGCTTTGGCTGCACTGTTCACATAAGTTGCGTAACCGGGTATTGCCCCAATGCCAACTGTGCTCCATTCATGAACGATAGATTGAGTAGACAATCCAAGTACCCTTTTCATATCGTTATAGTCATTGAATTTAAGGGACTTTCTTACAACCTTATTAAGCAGTGGTTTTAGCTGAGTAAATAACGCATTTCGTTCAGCATAGAATTGTTGTCCAATCAAAGCACCTTGTGTCCTGAATTGATTTTGATACGTTGCTTCAATTTTTTTCAGAATACTCTCGATTTGCCTGAAATATTTTTCGCCTGAATCGCTCGCATTGCCAACTATCGCATCCCCCCACGAAGTAATGGTAGATATTTTATCATAATTTTTATTGAGCATTTCAGCCACTGAATTATCAACTGTCGATAATGCTGTGTTTACTTTTTTCTTGGCGACAAAAAGTGAATTCATCTGGAATGCTTGATTTAAGTTGTTTGGGTTGGCAATAATTAATATCTGGCCTGGTTTGACCCATGGGGTATCGCGATTAAGCTGCATAAAGTAACGGGCGGATTCACAATTGATATTATTGAATAATAAGCGAGCTTGAAAATCCAATGTTCCCGGCTGCTGTACAATACAGTAACCTGGTAATAAGTTTGATTGTCCCTTCATTTTCTTAGTCCCTGGTGAATTAAACCGAACCAGAGAGTCCCCCGGTTCGGTTAAAGCAATATAATTATGCTTCTTTATTTTCTTTGATATTCCAGCCGGCGCTGCTTTCTGCCCCTTTACCGCCAGCGGAAGTCTGCTCCCAGTACTGCTGTTTCACTTTCGCCGCCTGGAAGGCATAGGTTACGCCAACGGTGTCGCCGTTATCGGCGCCGGTGTACTGCACAGAAGTCACCAGTACATCTTCGAGGGTGATTCGCGCATATTCAACCTGCTGACCACCGGCTTTGCAGACCGAAAGTTCAACTTTGGTCAGGTGCTTGCCGCTGGAGCAGTGCTTCAGAATCGCGGTGGTGGATTTGTCGATCAGCGCATTTACGTGCAGGTCGTTGAAATTCACTTTACCCGCACCGCCACCGCCGCCCACGCTCATATTACCCGGCTGGGATGCGCCCCAGGAAAAAGAGGTAATATCAGTCCAACCGGTGTGATTAGAATCTTTTGATTCACCGGTTACACCCTCGACCTTCAGAAACATATCAATAGCCATAATATCTACTCTTCGTTAATGAAAATTATTGCTTTCGAAAAAGCACTTATATGGCAAACAGGAAAGCATGGGGCTGAATAAAACCATCCATATTTTACCTCTGCCTCAGAGCAACAGGCTTAAGCCCATTGCTGGTCTTAACACTCATGCTGTGAAATAGCAGGAATGCAAAGTTGAAATTAATGCGGGTTATCCTGACTCCAGGTTTTATTAGGATCACCGATGATTATCTGGGAAGTTAATTTCCCAAAACCATATTTCTTTGCAGTCGGTGTAGTTCCATGGCGTGGTACCTGCCGGGAGTCGCCTCCCGGCGGCATCATATTACGCTTCCTTGGTTTTCAGCGACGGCAGCTTGGAAACCAGACGCAGCGACACGGTAAGCCCTTCCAACTGGTAGTGCGGACGCAGGAAGAACTTCGCGGTGTAGTAACCCGGGTTGTCTTCGATCTCCGCTACCTGTACTTCAGCGGCCGCCAGCGGTTTGCGCGCTTTGGTCTCCTGCGACGAGTTAGCCGGATCGCCATCGACATAGTTCATCACCCAGTCGTTCAGCCAGCGTTCCATATCATCGCGCTCGCGGAAGGAGCCGATTTTGTCGCGCACAATGCACTTCAGGTAGTGAGCAAAACGGCAGCAGGCGAACAAGTACGGCAGACGCGCAGCCAGACGGGCATTCGCCGTGGCGTCGGCATCATGATATTCCGCCGGTTTCTGCAACGACTGCGCGCCGATAAAGGCGGCAAAGTCGGAGTTTTTGCGATGGATCAGCGGCATAAAGCCGTTTTTCGCCAGCTCCGCTTCGCGGCGATCGCTGATGGCGATCTCGGTCGGGCACTTCATGTCCACGCCGCCATCGTCGCTCGGGAAGGTGTGGCAAGGCAGATTTTCCACCGCGCCGCCGGATTCCACGCCGCGAATGGAGGTGCACCAGCCAAACTCTTTGAACGAGCGGTTAATGTTCGCCGCCATCGCATACGCCGAGTTGGCCCACGCGTAATTGTTGTGATCCGCGCCGTCGGTCTGCTCTTCAAAATCAAAACTGTCCACCGGGTTGGTTCGAATACCGTACGGCAGGCGCGACAGGAAGCGCGGCATCACCAGCCCCAGATAACGCGCGTCTTCCGACTCGCGCAGCGAACGCCAGGCGGCGTATTCGGTATTCTGGAAGATTTTGGTGAGGTCGCGCGGGTTCGCCAGCTCCTGCCAGGACTCCATCTGCATCACTTCCGGTGCGGTACCGGTAATAAACGGACAATGCGCAGCCGATCCGATTCGCGCCATTTCGCCCAGTAATTCCACATCCTGCGGACTATGGTCGAAATAGTAATCGCCGACGATGCAGCCGAATGGCTCGCCGCCAAACTGGCCGTACTCCTGCTCATAAATTTTCTTAAAGATCGGGCTCTGGTCCCAGCCCACCCCTTTGTAACGCTTCAGAGTGCGCCCCAGCTCCTGCTTGGAGATGCTCATAAAGCGGATTTTCAGCATCTCGTCGGTTTCGCTGTTGTTGACCAGGTAGCTCAGGCCGCGCCATGCGCTTTCCAGTTTCTGGAACTCATCATGATGCAGGATCTGATTCACCTGGCGCGACAGCTGTTCATCGATACCGGCAATCAGGTTCTGGATGGTGCGATAGGTGTCGTTGGAAAACGTGACGGTGTTTTCCAGCGCCTGCTGCGCGAGGGTTTTTACCGCGCTCTCAACGGCGGAACGCGCCTGGTCGGTTTTCGGGCGAAACTCTTTGTTCAGCAGCGCGCTGAATTCATCCTGGCTAAAGGCCTGGCTGGACTGCTGCTCATGTTGTTGAGTCGGGTTGCTCATCGATTACTCCTCGCTACCTTTCGCACTGTCATCTTGTTTCGGCATCTGGCTCAACGATTTGAGCAGCGTCGGATCCTGCAAAATTTTGGCAATCAGCTCTTCCGCGCCGTTTTTGCCGTCCATGTAGGTGAGCAGATTTGAAAGCTGGGTGCGGGCTTCCAGCAGTTTGTTCAGCGGCTCCACTTTGCGGGCCACGGCATCCGGCAGGAAGTCGTCCATGCTGTCGAAGGTTAAGTCGACGTTCAGTTTGCCTTCGTTGGTCAGCGTATTGTCGACCTGGAAAGCGACGCGCGGTTTCAGCGCTTTCATACGTTCGTCGAAGTTATCAATATCGATGTCGAGAAACTTACGTTCATCGACCGCGGGTTGGTTGTCGACCGGTTTACCCACCAGATCCGCCATTACCCCCATTACAAACGGAAGCTGGATTTTGCGTTCCGCACCATAAATCTCTACGTCGTACTCGATCTGTACGCGGGGCGCACGGTTGCGTGCGATAAATTTCTGCCCACTTTTACTTATTGCCATGATGTTCTCCATCGAAGATGCGCGGTAAAGGTTGAGCGCCAGACCTTATGCCTGTCGCCATAATGTCCGGACGCGTCAGTCGCGACGTCCAAAAATGTTTTCCAGTTGATGAACGCCGTCCGGCGCTAAATCGCGGATGATGTCCATAAAATCCAGCTCAATCAGCCGCTGTACCCGTTCAATCATCAGCGGCGCAGGGTGACTCGGTTCGTGCTGGGCGAAGTACTGTTTTACTTTTTCCAGCATTTGCTGCGCCTCGGCGCGGCTGCTGATTTGCGCGCTGCGCCAGTCAACGGCTGACGGCGCATGCGCGTCGGGAATCGCTTGATGTTCACTCACGGCACTCTCCTCGCGGGACGCGTGAAAGGACGAAATATCGGTTATCTGGCAGGCGCCGGCGACGATACCGACGGTCTTCTGCAGTTGTTCCATTTCCGGCACGCCGCTTTCACCCAGACAATCGCATAATATTTCGCGGATGGTCTGCAAGCGCTGGTGAATGGCGAGGATGGCGTCAATCCCCGGCTGTCCGCCGCGGGCCAGTTCATCAATCAATCGCGAACGGCCGCCGGGATAATCCGTGCATTCGGTTTTACTGCCATCGAGCAGCGCCTGCGCATCGCGCAATAGCAGTTCATCGCCATTACTGCGTAACAGCACGGCATTGCGTAACGCGCTGGTCAGCGCTGATTTATCACTTAGCCCCGCGAGCGCATTGATACGGTAAAACGGATCAGTTTCGCCATACTCTTCCAGCAGCGGATAGATAGGCTGCCAGTAAAGCGACAGCGCCTGTTGCACCAGCAGCAGGCCATCCGCGTAACCACTCAGACCGCGGCGTTTTGTCCACGCCTGAGTCAGCGCCAGCATGACGCGCAAATCTTTGGTGCGGCTAAGTAGCCCAGCCGCCAGCTTTTCTACCGTCGTCCAGTCAGCGGGTTCCGCCGGGATAATGGTGTCGCCGAACTGCTGCTCGGCTTTACCCTGCATCGCTTGTTCCATTGCCTGGAAATCGGCGTCATATTCGAGGTTTTCACCGCAGGGCTGCTCCGCGCTAACCGGAGCAAGGAATTCATCAATATTCATGGCCTACCTGCTTATTCAAACATCGGCGGATACAGACCGTGACGGCCCGGTCTCGCGCCCCCGGCGGGATCAAACAGCAGCGTGAACAGCTGGCCGGTCAAATTACCGCTATGGACGTGGGTATAGAGCGGATAACCATCGGCGCGGTTGGTCCACCAAAAACTGGTCTGACGCTGCGGATCAAAACAGTCCGCCGCCTGCTGCCAGCCAAGGGAGCTTTGCCCATCTTGCTGATAGCCAATCACGTCGAGTATTTCCGAACGCTTTTCCGCCTCTACCAGCTTTGGCGCCGGAATGGCGAGTAGCGCCTGGTCAAGTTGTTCAGCGGAAAAGCCATTACGTACCGCATGCAGCAGCGTTCTGCCCACCTGCTGATACCACTCTCCGGCCTGAGTGAGGATTGAAGGCGACCACTCCAGCGGGTTGAAGGCCATTTGCGCGCAGATGGGATACTGGCGGCCTACCCGATCGCGTCCGGGGATCAGACACCCCATCTGTACCATCTGGCCGCTCAACATCGGCGGGACGATAAAATTCCACACCGGCGCGTTGCTGAACTGGCGTTCGCCGCTACGCTGTTGCTCCTGTTGCCAGGCCAACAGCCCCACCTGAAACCATTGCGACCACTGGCGAACCAGCATGTCCGGAAATCGACGTTGTAAAAAATCGCCGGTACTGGGGAGTTTCCCGTACCAGCTCATCGCAGGGGCGTGAGTCATTCGGCTTTCCTTGCGGTTATGGACATGAGAAACGGGGAAGCTGGAACGGATTGCGAATACTGTTCGGCGCAAACTCCAGCGTGACCTGATAACCATCGACGTTAAACGTTGCCTGACGGCTCAAACTGCTGCTGCCGGGCGCGGTGCGCGCTTTATCAAAGAAGCGGTTCAGCGCCCATGAGCCGCTGGTCACCAGCGTCGAGGTGGTGCCATCGGCCAGACCGAGTTGCATACGCACCTGATTGGTGCCGCCCGGCCCTGGCCAGCTCATCATTTGCACCGCCTGCGGACCGTGGCTGTAGCGCAACTGCTGGCCATCAACATCCAGCGTCAGGTTGAGGATCTGGTTGTCCATGCTGATGGTGCGCACCGTCACTTTAAATGACGGCGTGGTCGCGCCATTGGCAAAGAACGCGTCGCGGATCGATTGCGCCTGCTGGAAAGGCCTTAATAACCCTTCACTACCCGGCAACGTTTTGCCATCGATGCCGGGCATAAAACGCCAGCTGGACTGCGTGGTATCGACTTTATTGGTCAGGTTGTCACGGAAGAAGGTATCCATCATGCCGGTGCCCGGCGCGAACATACGCGCCAGATCGTCCGGCGTGACTTCACTACTGGCGCTGCGAACCAGCGGATAGCGCCCGGCGATAGCCTGGCGGCAGAATCCGCCGACTTCCACGTTAATCCGTTTACGTACGTTATCAAGATCGCGGCGCTGGGTATCACTGCTGGCGCCGACCGCCATTTTGCTGAACATGGTTTGCAGTCCGCCCGGTAAGCGCCCGGCGCTGGCCTG
This sequence comes from Klebsiella aerogenes KCTC 2190, assembly GCF_000215745.1. Taxonomy (GTDB): domain Bacteria; phylum Pseudomonadota; class Gammaproteobacteria; order Enterobacterales; family Enterobacteriaceae; genus Klebsiella; species Klebsiella aerogenes. The sequence goes on from NC_015663.1 coordinate 4,162,024, forward strand.
TAGACGGCTAATCGCGTCGCCGCCCGGCGGTTGCATACCGCTGTTGGCGGCATCCTGTACCGCGGTCAAGTAGCGATAAAGTTCGTCGATCTGTTTGAGGAAATCGTCGAACACAATCGTTTTGCCGCCCTTTTCCAACGGCTGCGCCAGCTCGATCAGCGGCGCGTAGTGTTCGGTTACCAGCTGTTCCGGCGTCTGGCTAAGCGCCGCGCCCTGGGTTGCGCCGCCCTCATCATGGCGAAAAAGCGCTTCCAGCGTTCGGGTCGCACGGTTGCCCTGCTCGGCTGAACTTTCGCTTTTAACCGTATCCGGCTCGGCGCGCGCCAGGTTCAGCACCTGGCTCAGGCTGATAACCAGCCGGCGCAGCGGCGAGTTACTGGCGGAAAGCAGGCGCGCGGTGTTGATCCGCGATGACAGATCGGCGCTATTGTTGAGCTGAATATCGGCGAGGAAGCGATCCCAGTTGGCGATAAAATCACGCATATAGAGCTGGCGGACGGCGTTATCGGTTTGCTGCTTATCTTCCGACGCGCTGGCGGCGCCCAGCACCCAGATATCATCTTCATGCAGCGCGCTGGTCACGTTATCGATCTGTTTATTGAACACCTGCCAGTAGCCATCTGGCGTGTACAGCCCTGGCACGCCTTCTGCGATCGGTGTACCGCTTTTACGCGAGAACACCAGTTCGCTCTGCGGCCCGCCGAGCGTCGCCAGCGAGACCGCTTTCAGATTGTCGTCATGCTCAAGCAGACGTTTCAGCCGACCATACACTCTTGAGGAGAGCGGTTGCTGGTTAATCAACGCCCGTTCGCGGGCGATCAGCGCATCGTCTTTGGCATACGGCGAGGACTGGATTTGCGGTTCCAGTAGCTGGACCAGATGCCCTTCCAGCTGTCGTAGCTGCGCCTGCGTCACGTTTTGCGGCAGGTTACGCTGCAGGTTAAGCATCACCCAGGAGAGTAAAAACTTGCCGTCATACTGCTTGGGCTGATAGAGCATTTGATAGGCTTTCAACGCCTCGTAGCTATATTCGGCGTCACTGCCATTATCGTTGCGCAACCAGGTAGTGATACGCATGGCGACATCCGGTAGCAGCATTTGCTGCAGCGCTTTTTGATACAGCGTCTGCGAGGCGTCGCTGACATCATTTCCGCGATAGAGCCCCATCCGGCGGCTAACCGGCGGGTCGTTGACGTCAAAATCGGCGCTCTTCGGCAATTCCAGCAGGCCGTTGAGTAGCGGCAGCATGGCGAACAGATCGCGCTGCTCGGGGTTTTGCAGCGCTTTGCTCTGCTGCTCAATCTGCGGCACCTTCGCCGAGACTTCTTGCAGGTAGGCCTTGTTTTTGCCGTAGCTGGTCAACCACAGTACGCATGAAATGATTAACAGCGCCGCGAGCGCCGCATAGCCTGACCAGATCGCCGCGCGGTTACGCAGTTCCCACCAGCGGTTCTGCCCCGCGATGCCGGCTTCCTGGAAAATCACGTTTTGCAGCAGGTTTTTAATGAAATAACTCTGGCCCTTGGCGCCGGGGATCGGCGCTTCTTTACTGACCGAGTCCCAGTTGTCGTTTTCATTTCCCTGCGGCAAAGACAGCGCGCGATTGAGTTCGCCCATCACGCGGTCGAACGGTAACCCTTCCTGGGTGCCGCTGGCGAAATAAATGCCGCGCGGTGAAAACTCGGTTTCAAAGTTAGAGCGGGCAAAAACGGTACTAAGATAGTCCGCTAACAGCGGTCGCAACGCCGCAAACTCTTGCGGGAACAGCCAGGCTTCGGCGCGGGTTTTGGCATCATGCTCTTGCAGCATCGTATCCGGCAGCCCCGCTTCAAGCCGTTGTTGCAGTAACGCAAACTCCTGGGTAAAGCGGCCCATCAGATCGAAGTCAGCAAGGCTTGCCTGCTCCCACGGGAAAGTGAAGCCCCAGATTTGATCGCGCTGCGACTTGTCGTAACCGGCAAACCAGGCGCGGAAGCCTTTAAGCAGATCGGCCTTCGTCACCAGTACGTATACCGGGAAACGAATACCCAATTGTTCATGTAGTTCAGAGAGACGCTGGCGCAGATTAACCGCCTGCTGCCGCGAGGCCTCCGTCGATTGCGTTAACAGATCGGAGATACTTACCGTGACGATAACGCCGTTAATCGGCTGGCGGCGGCGGTATTTACGCAATAACCCCATAAACTTCAGCCACTCGCTGGCGTCCTGCGCCTGCTCGCTCTCCTGGGTGGTATAGCGCCCGGCGGTGTCCAGCAGCACGGCTTCGTTGGTAAACCACCAGTCACAGTTGCGCGTGCCGCCGATGCCGCGTAACGCCGTTTTACCGAAGCGGTCGGCTAGCGGAAACTGCAGCCCGGAGTTGGCTAAGGCTGTGGTTTTACCGGAGCCGGATGCGCCAATTATCACATACCACGGCAGCTGATACAGATAGTGGGTGCTAAAGCGCTGGGTCCACTGACCATTACCGGTTTTGCTGAAGTGCGCTTTTTTCAACATTTGCGCGGCTTCATCAAAGCGATCGGCGAGGATCTGGTCTTCGCTATTGAGGCGCTGCTGCGGATCGTTGCCCTTCGGCGTGTCTTCCTTCAGGTTATCCATCAGCTTGCGGTTAAGCCAGGCGTTGTACAGACGCGGCAGAATGTGGCTTTGCGCCCAGATGAGGTACACCAGCGCAATAGATATAACGCGGTTTTGTTCCGATTCCAGCGGCCTGGTATCGACAATCGACAATAGCGGGCCAATCATCCAGATGACGGCCGCCACCGCCGTGGCGCCGAGAAAACCCCACAGCAGCCGGTTGGTCAGTATGGAAAGCAGAAGTGTCAGCATCCTTAATTTCCTTGGGGCAATCCGTTCAGCTCAGCCCGGGTATTATCGGGCGACACCAGCAGAGTAATTTCCACACGGCGGTTACGGGCACGGTTCTCAGGAGTGGTATTCGGCGCGATGGGGTTCATTTCCCCTCGCCCTTCGGCTTTTACGCGTTCGGGCTGCGTTAGATGATTTTGCAGTTGTTTTTGTACCGAACGCGCGCGTTCCAGCGACAGCTCGTAGTTCGAGGCAAAGCGCGCGCTGCGGATAGGCACGTTATCGCTATAGCCGACCACCAGAATGCGGCCGCTGACGTTGTTCATCGCTTGCGCAATACGGTCAATGACCGGGTCGTAGCGATCGCGCACCACCGTTGAGGCCGAAGCAAAGAGCCCGTCGCCTTTGAGGATCACCACGCTGCGGTCCGCTTCGTCACGGACCGCAACCAGCCCTTCGGCAATTTCCGGGCGCAGAAAACCTCGCAGGTTAAGTACCGCCGGCAATTTTTCCGCCGGCTGAGCAATCGACGCTTCCGGCAACGGCGTCTGGTAAATTTTCGCCAACACCGGGTTGGTAGCATCGCCAAGCCGCCAGTTAAGAATGATATAGAACAGACAGGCGGCGAACCCCGCCAGCGCGACGCAGGCCCACAGCGGCACCACCGGACGCCACAGTTTACGCAGCACCGGGCGATCCTCGCCGTGAACCGATAACGGCGGCGCGTAGCCGCCGCGTACGCCGCAAATCATCTGCCACAGGCGCTGTTTGATAGTTTCCAACTGCGTGCGGCCGTTATCCATTACCCGGTAACGCCCTTCAAAGCCGAGCAATAAGCAGTAGTTGATCAGTTCCAACAGATTGATATGTTCGCGCGGATTCTGCGACAGGCGTGCAAGCAGCTGGAAAAACTTCTCCCCGCCCCAGGTTTCATTGTGAAAGGTCACTAAAAGACCGCTGCCCGACCAGACGCCGCTACTCCCCCATGGCGTCAAGGCCGCAGCCTCGTCCAGTGCGGTACACAGGCAGTAACGGGCGCCGACTATTACTTCGTAGGGTAACCCCGCCTGCTGACCGCGCACTTCAAAACGGCGGATTTCATCAATCAAACGCTGGCGCAAACCGGCCTGGTCATCGTGCGATACCGAATGACGGATCTGGGGAATCGCATTAAGTAATGGGTTGGCGGCCGTCACCAGGGGATTATTGCCGCTCACGCCATGGTTGGCATCGGCCTGTTGTTCCTGCATCATCAACGCTCGCTTTCTTATTCCGACGGGCTACGGATAGCCCAAAATTCCATATCCAGGCCGGGGAACTCGCCTGCCAGATGCAGAGCGAAGGCGCCAGATTTCTCCATGTCGTTCCACAGCTCGCCGCCCTTCTCGACTGCAAAGTAGTTGTAACCGGCATGCCACGGGATTTGCGGCGGCGCGGCGGGCATAGCGCGCAGAATTAAACCCGGAAGCTGTAGTTGCACCAGATCGCGAATTTTGCTCACCGGCGCGACTTTCATCTGCGCCGGGAAGTGCGTTTGCAGAACATCACCTGGTACGCTGGCTTTAACTGCCAATACGAATCCGAAATCACGCACCATGCTGCTCTCGGGTACCGTTGCGATGTTCAACCCATGCGATCGTTCTATCAGCGGCAGTTGGATGGCATTGTCTTCCATTACCTGTGATAACCCCTGGCGCAGCAACAGCATCAGTTTGCCGAAGCAGCTCGCGAGATCGTCATGGTCATAAATCGGCAACGCAGCATCCGGACCGCGCTGCGCCATCCAGGTCGTCAGCTCGGCGGCGAACGGCAGCCAGCTATTCCACAATGACTCGGGATGAACTAACGGCAGCGTTTTGAGATGTGAGAGATGGCCGAGATGGCGATTGACCAGCGCAAGTAGAGTGAACTCAATTAATTCGGAAGTATTAAAACGCCCCGGCTGTCGTAGCCGGCTGCCGATTTGCTGGCTACGCTGCGCCAGCAGACCATGCAAGTCGTTGATCATCGCGTAAATCAAAGGATGATTGATGCCGTTAAGCATCGGCGGGATATAGCCATTATCGAGTTTTACGGCGTTATCGTTGCGCTTTTCGGCGATGAACGCCACGCCGATGGCCGTCCACTCGGCGGTCAAATCCTTTTCCAGCATCAGGGTGAGCCGCGGGCGGGCAAACTGCACGGTGGCATCGCCGACCGACAGCGCATTGTCATCTTCCACATCCTGTTCAAACGCGGTAAATCGCGCCAGCGAGTCTTTTTCCTCGCTGAAGATAACCTCTTCCCGACCGCCGCGGCGTACCGGCAAGGCCAATACGACTTTTTCGCCCGTGACGTTATCCGGGATTTGCAACGGCGCCGGGCCCTGACGAGCATCGCGAAACTGGAAGAAAGTCCCATCCGGCAGCAGGCCGCTGGCATAGCTCAGAGCTATGCACCCCTGACGCAGCATCGCATCATCAAGTTCAATCTCAAGAAAACCCCACAGCCAGGAGCGCTGTAATCCGCCCCATTCGCGAATTTGCGTTTGCAGGTAGCTTTCTGCCCGCTGAAAGTGATGCGGACGCAAAAACATGCCTTCGGTCCAGACCACCTTTTCTGCTTTATTCATACAAATTTCCTGTTAGGGCTCGCGCTATTGCTGCACGACGCGGATCCCGTTAACGTCAAGATATAAATTGGCTTGCAGTTGATCTGCCGACAGTTTCCAGAACTGCCAGAAAGGGGTTTCGCCAGGCGTTGGCAGAGGAAGAGAAATGCGCCACTTTTTACCATCCAGAGATTGGTATTCCGCCATCACTCCGATATAACGCGCCTCCGGCGAGCTTTGCCCGCTGAGTTTTTTTGCCAGTTGCCCCGGCATCAGGAAAAATTCATCGCTGTTCAGCAAGTTGCCGGCGAGAACTTTTTGCGCGTTATTTTGTAAGGAGTAGAAATCGGCGGACATGAATTCCGCATCGGATTTCAGCACTAACACTCTGACCTTTAATGGCGCAGAACGGTTAATTTGCGGGTGGGCCTGGAACTGAAGATTGTATCGGGCAGGGTCGCTGTGTGAAGACGAACCACATCCACTAACCAACGTAAAAAGAAACAAATAAAACGCCAGCATGACCTGGCGTAAAAGAGAGTTATTATTCATACGGTGTCGCTCGTAAAGGCGGGATTAATCCAGAATCCAGGTACCGTTATTGCCGTTTTTGCAGGCTTTGGTATTTCCGTCGACGCTCACGCAGGTCGCTTTCTTACGCGCCTTCGGGCGCTTCGACTGTTCGCGAACCGTTTTATCATACAGCTCACTTTTGACAACGGCATTGGCCGGAGCATAGCCAATTAAATTTTCCTGACCTTCATTGGCTAACGCTATCCAGCCGTCCTGGGCCTGTCCCAATGCAATATAATTAGCACCTGGAACTAATTGCACAATCACTTTGCCGCCATACCCGGCCTGGCTCATTACCGCGGCGGAATACAGCGCGCGATATTCTGCGTTAATCGGGGTAAATTCCGTTGGAGGAACAACAATATGGCGATGGGTCAAATTGACGCCGTTAACCTGCGTGGTTTCAATGGTGTCATCGGTAATTTGCGGCTTCGGCGGCGCTTCGCACCCTGCCAGTGAAACCGCAATCATAGCGGCTAAAAACACTCGCGTTTTCATATGCTTTTCCATTGCAATGCTATTATTTTCTTAAGGGTTATCCCTGCTTGAATAACAAGTCTGAATATCCTTAATCACTGTGCGTAAAAGGGTTCCAGCTGTGATATGGCCATAGCTACCGCACGAATCTTCACCGCAGTGGATCCCTTTATTACATTTCATTAACTATCACCACACAATTTTACAGATCGATCGAGTCAATTCAACACGCAATTTCGCCTCGTAGTTATGGGTGGTTAGCGTATTTAAATTTTTAGGATTAATCTCACTCACGCATTTAGCGCTGAAAGACGAACAATCGCCAAAAAAGTGTAATCCCAAAAACCATACAAAATAAAGTGTAATTTAACCATGTGATTTAAAAGATATATTTAATTATTTTGCAAATCGGATTTTTCATTCGCTGTGAATATGGAATAGTCTTAAAAAATATTTGGCGGCAAAATTGCCCACCAATCTTGGTAGGCTATTTTTATTGTCATCAGGTAATGCTTACACTGTAAAAACTCAAAGCGATATTTGACATTATTGCGGTGGGCTTCTAAAGGCAGATTACGCGAAGCAACTACAACAGCGAATAATGAGTTGAATCTTAGGAGGATGAAATGCAGGAACTAAAACGGAGCCTGATGGCCCCGTTGTTGTTTTAGTGATGATGATTCTTGTGGTGTTTATAGTATTCTTTCTCACGCTTCTTCGCGTCTTTACGACCGTCGTGATAGCCCTTCTCGTAGGCTTTACGCTGTTTTTTCTCTAGCTTTCGCCAGTGCTTGTCACGATATTCATAATGACGATGCCAGTAGTCTTTGTCACGCCAACGGCCGCCATCCCAGTAATGACCGTAGGAATCCCGGTCGCCTATCTGCAGTTTAATAGCCGGTAAAAGCGTAATCTCCTCGGCCTGGGTGACGATCGGTGCGGATGCCAGCAAAACGGCGGCCAGCAATAATATTTTTCGCATCGGATTCTCCTTAGCTGTGCGTCTCGTAATATGTTGTAACACAACTGACCAGCTAATTATCCAGGTTAATTCTGCTTTTTCAGCTAACTGCTGAGAAAGGTTGTCGTTAGTTCTGCACGTTACGCGTACGGATAATAGACAAAATGCGTTTTATTTTTCTTTGCATCGGAGCGCGGCTTGCCCTGGTGGGGGAATCATAAGACAATGTGATTTTTCAAGCGTCTACATGCCTACGGGAGTAATGATTATCGCTTCTCGTCGCCTCCTCTCCGTCACCAGCATGACCCGGCTCGGCGCGGTTGCCGCCGCCGTACTGCTGCTCGTGACTTGCTCAAGTAAAGCGCCAAAATCGCTGGTGACCGCCAGCAAACCGCCCGTTACGCAAAAATCGGTAAAAAATCAGCAGCCAGTACGCGGCGTCTGGATCACCACGGTTTCCCGTCTCGACTGGCCGCCGGTGGGTTCAATTATCGCCAGCAGTCCGGAAAGCCGCATCAGTCAGCAAAAGCTGGCCTTGATTGCCAAGCTCGACAATCTGCAACGCCTGGGCATCAATACCGTCTTCTTCCAGGTCAAACCGGATGGTACCGCGCTGTGGGATTCCCACATCTTGCCGTGGTCAGACATGCTGACCGGCAAAATTGGCGAAAATCCCGGCTACGATCCGCTGCAGTTTATGCTCGATGAAGCGCATAAACGCGGGATGAAAGTTCACGCGTGGTTCAACCCGTATCGTGTTTCGGTTAATACCAAACCCGCCACCATCGCCGAACTTAACCACACCCTGACTCAGGTTCCCGCCAGCGTATTTGTTTTACACCGTAACTGGATACGCACCGCCAGCGATCGTTTTGTCCTCGACCCTGGGATCCCGGAAGTTCGTGACTGGATCACCAGTATCGTGGCGGAAGTGGTGCAAAACTATCCCATCGACGGCGTACAGTTTGATGACTATTTCTATACTGAGACGCCGGGATCGACGCTGAACGATAATCAAACCTATCAGCGATATGGACAGGGTTATGCTTCGAAAGCCGACTGGCGGCGTCACAACACCCAACAGTTGATAGCGCAGGTCTCACAGACCATCAAGAAACTCAATCCGCAGGTTGAGTTTGGCGTCAGCCCGGCGGGGGTATGGCGCAACCGCTCCCACGATCCGGCCGGTTCTGACACCCGCGGCGCGGCGGCCTATGACGAGTCCTATGCCGATACCCGCAGTTGGGTACAACAAGGGCTGTTGGATTATATCGCGCCGCAGTTGTACTGGCCGTTCGCCCGCGACGCCGCGCGCTATGATGTGCTGGCTAAGTGGTGGGCCGATGTCGTGAAACCCACTCACACCCGGCTCTATATCGGCGTGGCGCTGTATAAAGTCGGCGAACCGTCAAAAAATGAACCAGACTGGATGGTCGACGGCGGCGTGCCGGAGCTGAAAAAACAGATCGACCTCAATGAAACCACACCGGGTATTCAGGGGACGATTCTGTTTCGTGAAAACAACCTTAACCAGCCGCAAACCCAGCAGGCGGTTCAGTATCTGCAGCAGCGCTGGGGTAGCTAATTCCGGCTAATCACCCTCCCCGTTGTCGCAACGGGGAGTTTCTGTTTTCCGCATGAGAACGCGGGAAGGCAGATTAAACCGTCAGTTCCTCCACCACTTCCGCTACGCTCTTGATCCGCTGAATACTGCCGATGCCGGTTCCCAGTGAAATGTAGCCTTCGTCAGTGTTGCCCTCCAGCATACCAATTCGCAGGCCGCGTAAACCGCCCATTTCCGCGGCTATGGTTTCATTACTGGCGCCGGATTTATCTAACGCCACCAGCCTGGCGGCTAATTTACCCGGCAGCGAACGATAGTAATCTGGCAATGTGCGAAATAGCTGCAAATCCAGACCGTTAGCTTGCACGATCATCTCTTTCACCGATGGCGGCACGCGGCTCTCGGTGGTGCTGATAAACACGGAGCCGGCAAATACCCCCTGCGCGCCCAGCGCGTGGGCGGCCCTGGCGGTGCGCCGGTCGGTAATCCCGCCAGCCGCCAGCACCGGCACACGCTTCACCGCATCAACAATCAATGGCACGATGGAAAACGTCCCTAGCGCCGTTCCCGGAAGCGTTCCGCCTTCGTCGAAGCCGGTGGCGACAATAACATCAGCGCCCATCTCCTCGGCCTCGCGGCTGTTTTCCGGCGTCGGGTTAATATCACGATAAATAATGCTGATCCCGGCCTGCTTAAGCGTGGCAAACAGCGAGGGAATGATAGCTCCTTGACCATAGCCGGTATAAACCACCGCTTTAACCCCCTCTTCCTTGACTACCTCTACAATCGGCGGCGTCCAGATATCGTTTTCAACCGTCGGAATGAGATTTACAGCGAAAGGTTTCTCGGTGAGTCGTTTCGTTTTACGGATCTCTTCACGCATCTTTTCTGCCGTTTCCTGCGGCGTCGAGACAGCGGTTTGTGCGGTTAAACCTGCGTTCGGCCCTAATACGCCCAGCCCGCCGGCATTACTGACTGCGGCGACTAACCGGGCGTCGGTTAGCCAGGATAGCGGCCCCTGAATGACAGGTTTTTCAATACCGAGAATATGGCTAACAGAATGGTTTTGCATGATGCTGCTTCCTTAGTGTGTTTTCTGGCGCTTAGCGCTGGGATGACGCCACTGTAGGCCGCTTTATTGTTGGGAAAAATAGTAAAAGTTATCCTTCACTGTTATTAAATAAGTAATAATCAAAGTGAAATACGATGTTGTCATCGGAGCACATTGGCACAAATGAACTTAAATTTGTTTGAATCTATTAAGATTTTTATCGAGATTATCGAGTCTGGCAGCTTTACGCGCGCCGCCGAGAATCTACAGATCCATCGCCCGGCGGTCACGAAAGCGCTACAGCAGCTTGAGCAGCACTGCGGCGTTCGGCTTCTGCAGCGAACCACCCGACAGATCCACCTCACCCCTGATGGCGAGGCGTTTTATCGTCGTAGTAAACCCCTGCTGGCGCAGGCCGATGATCTTATGGAATCTTTCGCCCCGCAGCGTCCGCTACGTGGACAACTGCGCATAGATATGCCTATCTCCCTGGCGAAGTTAGTGGTCGTGCCGAATCTCCCCGCCTTTTATCAGCAACATCCGGAGATTGAAATTGTGCTGAGCAGCTCCGACCGGCGGCGGGATATGCTTCGCGAGGGCCTCGATTGCGTCCTGCGCATTGGCGAGCTTGAAGACGGTGACTATATCGCACGTCATCTCGGTACCGTCGGTATGAAAACCTGCGCCAGCCCGGCCTATCTGGCGAAATACGGCGTTCCCGCAACCCTTGACGACCTGCGGCATCATCAGGCGATCAACTGGCTGAATAACAGTAATCATCAGACCATGCGCTGGGTGTTTCAAACTGACGCCGGGCAGCAGAACATTTCGCTAGAGGGTAAACTGGTGGTGGATAATTCAGAGACTTACATCGCCGCTGGCCTTGCTGGACTCGGCATTATGCAGGGTCTGGATCTTTTCCTTCACCCCTGGTTGAAAAGCGGCGAGCTGGTTGAAGTCCTGCCGAATAATCCGGTTCCCTCCAGGAAGTTATCGCTTATTTATCCCCATCGTCATGTTTCGCGCAAGGTGCGCGTCTTCGCCGAGTGGCTGGCGACAATGTTATAGAAATACAGATAAAATAAAGCCCGGCGCTATCTGCCGCCGGGCATGAATTAAGGTGCGGTAAGTTCATCGTAGAGCGTTCGCAAACGGCTGCGAAGAAACAGCACCGCTTTGTGTTTACGCGACAGCCACGCCTGCTCGCTAGCGCCGCTCTCTGCCGCCAGCTCCCTGTAGCTATAGCCCTGCAGCTCGGTTTTCTCGAAGGCTTCACGCTGCAGCGGCGGCAGCTCCGCCAGCGCCTCGGTTAAAGCCTCCCACAGCAGTTCTTTAAGATAGGCTTCCTCCGGCGTCTGCGCGACGCCAAACAGCGTTTCCGCCAGCTCATCCTCGGCAAAGCCGCCATCGCCATCTTCATCAGTATCGAATGTTAATGGCAACTCGCGCTTCTTACGCGACCGGTCGGTCATTTCATTACGCGCCGCCCGGAATAACCATGCCGCCACGTTCTCCACCGGTTGCTCGACCTTCATCAGTTGCAGGGTGACTTCCTGCAGGATGTCATCGGCATCGTCACGTACGGCGGTTCTACCGCGAATAAACGCGCTTAAACGCGCACGACAGGCGGCAAGCGCAGACAGCAGCCGTGATTCCCCCGCCATCGCATTGTTTACCTCGTTCACTCGGCATCCGGCGCTTTCGCCGATGGGTTATCGTCAGTCGGTTGCCCACCGCGACGTTCATGCCAGCCGCAACGGCCGCGATGTCCGTGGCGGCCGAAACGTTGGGCAAACTCCTCTCGCTGCTCCGGGGTCATGGTCATCCAGCGTTCATGCATGCGTCGACGCGCCTGCGCCATACCAAACATACCGCGATGAAAACCTAAACCGCCAAACAAGATACGGCACAGCGCCAGTAATCCCAAAGCCTGCCAGAAACCGATGCTTTTCACCCCGAAGATAGCTGGCAGCAATGCGTTCCATAGCGACATCACGACCAGACTCAGCACCACAACAATCACCGCGCCGATAATCAGCGGCCGCGCCATTCTGTGACGTCCAAAACCCTGGTGATGATGCCCGTGTCGTTCAAAATCTCTCATCGTCAATTACCTCATAAAAATGTATGTATCGAGGTAGACGAATCAGCGAAGAAAATATTGCCAATAAAAATGAAAAAAATAGCGCAATCATGAAAACGGGTAAATGACTCAGAAACTCATCGCTAAACCGAGGCCATACCCTTCGGTGTTATTACCGAACATATAGCGGGCCACCAGTCGGGTACGGGTGATAAATACCGGATACTGGCTGCTGTCGAGTTCCAGACCAATGCCGAGCGAACTCAGGCTATCAAAGCCGAGTTCACCGCGCTGGTCGCCAAGATAGATAGTATGAGCGCCTTCCAGCACGTAGCGCACCGGGCTTTTCAGCAGCGTCCAGTCGGCTATCGGCGCGCGTCGACGAAGGTAGATACCCAGATTTTCGGCGCTGGCCTGCCCCTGGACCGCTTCTGATGTGCTACCGAAGGTTTGCAAATTCATCGCGGAATAGCGCGCTTCTATGTCAATATCCTGCGTTTTGGAAAACAGTTCATAATCAAGCATTAACGAACCGCCCAACCCATAAGCGTTCAGTCGCCCACCATCGAGGAAGCGAATATCAACCTCCGTTTTACGTTCGAGCGCCCAGCGACCGAGGCGTGCATCGCTGGCCATGGTGCCCAGCATCATATTGAAGATAGGCCGTAGCACCAGTTTTCCGCCCCATCGGTCCTGATACAATGGAAAGTCCCAGCCGACGCCGCCGGTAGCGGTCAGACTGTTCCATTTGGTGGGAATGGTACGGCTCTGGGCACCATCGCTGACCACAAATTGCGGATCGTAGCGACTGTAACCGAGGGTGCCTTCCAGATAGAGCGGAAAATCCTCACTCAAGGTGGCGCCGCCGCCAAATTGCGTGAGGGTTAGTTCGTTTTTCTCATTCGCGCCGGAGCCAATATTCAGATCGCTGGCGGTAACGTCAGGTACCACGGTGTAACTCATTAAGGTGAGCACCGCGTCCGCGCGCTGCTTTAGCCGACTGCCGTCCAGGGCATAGCTTTCCTGACTAACTAAAAGCACCGTCAGTAGCAGCCAGCACGCACGCGGAACACCAAATACCATAGCCTGATGCTACCTCATCAATAACGGGGGAATTCGTTTGATTGAGTATAGCCAGCAGCGTCCAAACGTTAGTTATTTTTCAATACGCTGCAGCTGAATGGCATCCGCCTGCTGCGCTTTATCAGCGAGCTCCTGGAACTGCTGCGGAGAATAAAAATTATGCGGCGCTGGCAGCGACTGCATATCCTGCCCCGGATGGATTTGCAGTTGACCCAGTTCCGCGAGCGTAAACCCGGCAACTTCCTTTGGCATCGTCAGGCGATACGGCGGCGTGCGTTCAAAAGGAACCGGCGTTGGCAGGCGATTTTCGCTGAGATCGTAATTCCGCTTCAGCACCAGAAATTTATCCGGCACTCGCCGTTTACTGTTCCACCAGTCGCCGTCGACTTCACGGAACATCCTCTCGGTCTCACTTTGCGGCGCGACCAACAGTTTGACCAGCGCCTGTTTTAACGCCGCTTCCATCGCCCGGTTATAAGCATCGACTGAACCCGCTTGCCCTTGCAAAATAACGTTAATCGCCAGACGCGCGCCAAGCAGATTGGAATAGAGGTCCTCCGGCGAAAAGGCGGAAATTTCTTCTGAAAAACCCGGAACCGACTGGAAACCATACCATTGGGCGATCTCATGCCATTGCGCAATTTCGAAGGCCAGATGGCCGGCAAGCCAGGCGGCAATCGTATATCGCTGCGGCATTGAAGCCGGCGGCGTAAAGGCATTTAACTGGACGCGGCGTACGCCCAGTTCCTCGCTATAAAAGATGCGTCCTGGCTGCCCCAGCGTCGGGTAAATTCGGCTGAATAAATAAAAGGTGTAATCAGCGGTATCACGCACATGGGCGATATCAATAAAACCGCCGCGGCGGGTATAAATAAGGCCATTGTGCTCATCGCTTAAGCCAACCAGATTTTTGACCGCGCCGAGCGCGCTATCGTTGTAATGATGCTCACCTAAGGTATCGAGCGTCAGCACATTACCAATCTGATAAACCGGGATTGGCACGCCAATGGCGCGCACCCGCAGATCGAAACCGAAGGCGCAGCATGGGCGCAGCGATTCCGGCGGCGATAATTCACCCACTACCGGGCTGACATGGTTAACGGGAATCGTCGGTAATACCGGGTCCTGGGCAAATACCGAAAAAGCAGCCGCCAATAACCACCACAAACTCTTACGCATCAAAAGCGTTCTCCATGACACAAAAACAGCGCGCATCATACTCGCCGATGGCTACACGCCGTTAAGTCAAAAACGGTATTCACCGGCGACAAAGAAACTATTGCGATCGTTAAAGCCAAATTCGGTCAGAACGTTGAAGTTACGCGTGATTTCGTACTGGGCGCCGATCAGCATATTCCATGGTGAAGTGAGTTTCTGTTTGACATCAAACTTGCCGTCGCCGTCTTTATTGACCGCGGCAATCAATGGCTGCAGCTGTGGCGGCATATGCAAATCGGCCAGGTTGCCTTTAAATTCCTGCTGCACATCCTGATACATACTGCCGACCCACACGCTGAGATGCGAAGGGCCGGAAATCCCCTGAAGGTTGAAGCGATAGCCAACGCGAGGTGACACTGTCACGGCAGAAATACTGCCGTCGAGAATATCGAAATCGGTGCGGGTGTAATTTGTATCGACGAGGGCAAACCAGTTCTCATAGCCGCCAGCCAGCGTGAACCCGCCCCCCCAGGTGGTACCTTTGAAATCGAGAACAAAATCGATATTTTGCAACTCGCCACTTTGATTAAGGTTATGCACTGTGCCGGCGATGATGCGATCCAGGCCGCGGTATTGCGTTGGGTCGGCATCGACCGACACATTCGACACCGACGAACCGCGGGTGTGGCCTAAAATCCCGTAGACATTAAGGAACGGAAATACCCACATATCGAGACGAAGATTCTCGGTTTTGCTCTTCTCCCGCGTGTGCCCGGCATCTATGGCGAACATATCGCTGGGGATCGGATGGTTACCCAGCTTCAGTCCGGAAAAGGTGATGCTGTCGACCATAATATCCTGGCGCATATTCATATAGCTGAGATTGACGCCAAATGGCAGCGGGATGGAATAACCGCGGGCGCGGGCTTCGTCTCCCCAGATGGGAAAGTAGCTATCACTGTCGTCACTTTCCGCCGCACAGGCATTCCACACGGCGCCAGAGGTCAACAACAGCGTCATGACGGTTATTTTCCATCTCATTTTTATTCGTACCTTTACAGTCCGGAACCCACATTAAAATAGACCGCCTGTTCGTGTTCGCTAAATGCGACATCGACGCCGGTAAATAAACCATACTGACGGGCGACCAGATAACGAAACCCGGTGCCCCACGCCACTTCGGTTTGCTGCCACAGCGACCCCGCCTCATCGCTCGCGCTGCCGATACCGACAAAACCTTGCAGGATCCAGCGCGGCGCAAATTGCCAGGCCAGTTGCGTCTGGGCGACAGCGACATAATCGCCCTGATAGCGAAAACGCGAGATGCCGCGCAGTTCGATGTAAGGCCGGGCCATTGGCGTTAGATGCTTGTCATGATGAGTCAGCGACTGATAATTTGCCGCCAGCGCCAGGGTTAAGGTCGGCGCCAGCGGGATAAAGTATTTACCATCCAGCGACAACTGATTGTAATGATAGTCGCCGCCGAGAAGAGCGCGGTAAAAACGGTACTCGCCCTGCAGTGATAACCCTTTCTTAGGGTAGAAAAAATTATCAGTGGTGTCATATTCCGCCACCACGCCCAAGGCCGAAGAGGTGCTGTTTTCCCCCAACACCCGCTGCCACACCTTGTTGATCAGCTGATTGTCCGCGGTTACATCGGTGTGCGCATAGAATTGCGAGGCGCCGAGAAAAACCGGTGAGTCCCCCACGCGGAACAACAGCTTTTGCAGACCGCCAAAGCCTTTGGTATGGGTTTGCACTGCCACATTTTTGTTAAACCCGGCAATGTCACCCGAATAGATATCGAGATTGACATTGGCGTAGCCCGCGCCAACCAGATAACGAATACTGTCATGATTCCAGGTATGACGATGCGCGGCGCCGATGAACCAGGTACCATTTTGCGTCCCACCGCCGCCGAATCCGGTCAGCGCCGGTGGAATAAAACGATCGCCCTCGCGGGAGCCTTTACCATGCAGAAATAAACCAAACAGACCGCCGCCGTAGCCGATAGCCGGTTCGGTAATCATCACCGGCACCGGCAAAAAACCGTACGGGTTATCCTGCAGATACTGGCTCATATCGAGCATGCCATCTTCAGGGTCGAACAATTGGGCGGCACGAGACGCGCCAGGCGCGAGAGCAAGCATCAGTAAAAGAGTAAGGCCTGCCAGCTTCATGCGGTCTCCAGCACTGACGCATTCATAAGGGAATATTAAGGGAATGAGCTAAAAATATATCGTAAGCCCTTGTTCTTCGCCAACTTACCCTCTCCTTACTTTGCTTATTTTTGGATAAAAAAGCGTGGTTAATCACACAAATTGATAAATGTTATTTATCGTTCTGGTTCATGACTATTAATAAGTGACAGTGTCACCATGTGCGATGGTTTTTAGTTCGCCGCCGTTGTAATCAAAAAGTGAATGACGTATAACATGTCGCAACCGAGGGGTGTCCCGTGAGGGCTGAGATGGCGTAAAAGCCGAACCCTTTGAACCTGATCTGGGTCATGCCAGCGAAGGGACGGGTCGGCATGTTCGCCAGTTTTCAGTTTTGCCTGTTCACACTTCTGCACGCCCGGATCTCCCCCTATTTTCAGGAGGTCCCATGATGATTCCCGCTTTTACCCAAGGTCTTTACGGTCGACTGCGCGAGCAGGCCGGTGGCGAATGGCAACGCTACGTGTCGCACCCTTTCCTCCAGCAATTAGCCGCGGGTACGCTGCCGCAGGCAGCCTTTCGGCGCTATCTGACCCAGGATTATCTTTTCCTAATCCATTTCGCCCGCAGCTATGCCCTGCTGGTCAGCAAACTTCGCACGTTGCCGGAGATGCGCGCCGCCGCCGCCTCGATGAATGCCATCCTTGCTGAGCTACCGCTACATGTAGGCTATTGCGAGCAATGGGGGTTGAGTGAAGACGCTATGGCCCTGCAAAGCGAAGCGATGGAAACCATCAACTACACCCGCTACGTACTGGATATCGGCCACTCCGGCGACGCGTTGGATCTACTGGCGGCGCTGCTGCCCTGCGTCGCGGGCTATGCGGAGATCGGGCTTGGTCTGCTGCACAACCCACAAACCAACTTGCACGATAACCCCTACGCGCCGTGGATCCGCAATTACGGCGACGAGAGCTATCTTCAAGGCGTCAACGCGGCGATCGACCTGCTGGAAACGCTCTGGCAACAGCGCGGCGCGGAATCCCGGTTAGCCGGACTGAGCGACATATTCACTACCGCTACCCGGCTGGAAGGTAATTTCTGGCAGATGGGACTGAACGCCGCCGGGCAGGACCAGGGGTGATGGCGCCAGGTATTCACATTCGCGATTTATGTCTGCGCTTTGGCTCGCGGGAGATCTTTCACGATCTCTCTTTCGATATTGCCGCCGGGCAATGGGTATCGCTGCTGGGGGCCAGCGGCGCGGGCAAAACCAGCCTGTTGCGTATTATCGCCGGGCTGGCGGCGCCAACCCGCGGAACCGTCGTCGCCAGCGATGGCCTTCCTGTTACCACGCGACTGGCGTGGATGGGGCAAAAAGATCTGCTCTATCCGTGGCTTAACGTGCGGGAAAATGTCGCCCTCGGCGCCAGGCTGCGCGGTGAGAAGGCCGATAACACGCGGGTAAACGAGCTTCTTGAGCTGGTCGGGCTCGCCTCCTGCGCTGATGAACGCCCGGCCGCGCTGTCCGGTGGGATGCGCCAGCGCGCGGCGTTGGCACGCACCCTCTATGAGGATCGCCCCATTGTGCTGATGGATGAACCGTTTTCCGCCCTCGATACGCTTACCCGAACGCGGATACAGACCCTCGCCGCGCGCTTGCTCACCGGGCGTACCGTAGTGCTCATTACCCACGACCCGATGGAAGCCTGCCGCCTCAGCCATCGGCTGCTGGTGCTTTCGCCGACGGGCAGGATTGATGATAGTCATCATTTAAGCGGAATCCCGCCTCGCGCCCCGGATGATCCCGCGCTGCTGGCAAGCCAGGCGCAGCTGCTGCAGCAATTGATGAGGGCGAACGGATGAGGGGCAAGTTACTGCGCGGGTGCAGCGTATTTTGTGGCCTACTGTTGCTCTGGCAGCTGGCGTGCTACAGCGGCATTCCCACTTTTTTGTTGCCTTCTCCGGCGGCGGTCGCTGAAGCGCTGTGGAATAACCGTAGCTATCTGGCCAGCCATACCCTTATCACCCTGAGCGAAATTCTCAGCGGAATGGCGCTCGGCGTCGCGCTCGGTATGGTGTTAGCGTTCTGTATGACCATGTCTCCGCGATTACAACGGTGGGTAATGCCGCTGGTACTGACCAGCCAGGCCATTCCGGTATTCGCCCTCGCCCCGCTGCTGGTGCTGTGGTTTGGTTTTGGTATGAGCGCCAAGGTTATGATGGCGGTGCTGGTTATCTTCTTTCCCGTCACCTCGGCTTTCTTTGACGGTCTGCAACGGGTCAATCGCGACTATCTCGATCTGGCCCGCACCATGGGCGCCTCCTTTGGCGCTCAGTTGCGCCATGTTCGACTGATGGCGGCGCTACCCGCGCTCGGTTCCGGCCTGCGGATGGCCGCCGCCGTCGCCCCCATTGGCGCGATTATTGGCGAATGGGTCGGCTCCGCCGAGGGGCTCGGCTACGTAATGCTGAATGCCAATGCCCGTCTGCAAACCGATATCAGCTTCGCCGCCTTGTTCATTTTAGTGCTGCTGACCATCGCGCTGTGGTTGGCGGTAGACGCCTTTTTGCACCGGCTGATCAACTGGTCGCCGGAATGACTTATCAACAGATAATAAGGAAGAGATATGCGTATACCTCTGTTGGCCGGCCTCACTCTGCTGGTTTGCGGCCAGGCATCGGCAAATGAAAAGCTGACCCTGGTACTGGACTGGTACATCAACCCGGATCATGCGCCCATTATGGTGGCGGAACAGATTGGCGCCTTTCGGGATGCCGGGCTGGATGTCAACATCATCCCCCCTTCCGACCCGGCGCTCCCTCCGCGCCTGGTTGCCGCACGCCAGGCGGATTTAGCGATAACCTATCAACCGCAGGTTCACTTCTTCGCCGATGAAGGACTGCCGCTGGTTCGCGTCGGGACGCTGATCCACTCGCCGCTGAATACCGTGATTGCGCTGGATCCGCGCATCAAATCTCCGGCCAATCTACAAGGGAAAAAAGTGGGATACTCGGTGAGCGGTATTGAACAAGCGACGCTGGCCACCATGGCGCAGCACGCCAACATCGACCCTAATAGCATTAAACTGATCAACGTTAATTTCCAGCTCACCAGCGCTCTGCTGGCCGGCCAGGTCGATGCTGTTATCGGCGGTTATCGCAATATCGAAGCGCTGGAACTCAAACTGCAGGGCAAAAGACCGGTGGTCATGAATGTGGAAGACTATGGCGTGCCCGCTTACGACGAACTGGTGATCGTGGCAAACAAAGCCGAGGTCAACGCCCCTAAAATCAAAAAATTCCTCGACGCATTACAGCAGGGAGTGAGCTATTTGCGCGCGCATCCGCAGCAAACCTGGCAGCGATTTGCCAAAGCGCATCCGGAACTCAATACCGAACTGAACCAGCAGGCGTGGTTGCAGAGCGTGCCGCTGTTCGCCACCGATCCGGCAGCGTTAGATAAGCCGCGCTACGACGCGTATGAACAATTTTTATATAACAATAAGTTGGTGAAAAAAGTAACACCTTTAGCAAATTATGCGATCGAACTGCGTTAAGTAACCATAAAACTGACGGAAGTATTTCCGTCAGTCATTCAGCGAAGCGGTAATAAAAATATATAGACTTTCTCACTAATAATTACACTTTCCATGGTTTTAAAAACAATCGAAATTTAGTTTTAAAATCAGCCAATTATATTGACATTCCTGTATGTAATAATCGCGTCAAAATAGCGCCTTAAATTAAAGATTGAATGCGGATTTAAAAAGCCATATATTGTGCGCGCTTTATGAATGCCGATTCAATTTTCTAAACCTTTTTATTCAACCAGAGTTCAAACGTAACGCTGGTTGTGGGAGTGATATGATGACGGATAAAGTCCGTATTGATACTTTAAGTGCAGATTTATTGGACGCGAACAACGAAACCTTTTTGGCTCGTCAGGCTGAATTCGAATCGAATGTCAGGAGTTACCCTCGCAAGTTACCGCTCGCTATCACCAAAGCCGAAGGCGTTTGGCTGACCGATGCGGATAACAAACAGTACCTGGACTGCCTCGCCGGCGCCGGGACCCTCGCGCTGGGCCATAACCACCCTGAAGTACTGCAGAGCATCCAAAGTGTCATTACCAGCGGCTTGCCGTTACATACCCTCGATCTGACAACACCGTTAAAAGATCGCTTCTCTGAATACCTGCTCTCTTGCCTGCCGGGCGAAGGGAAAGAATATTGCCTGCAATTCACCGGTCCTTCCGGCGCTGACGCCGTCGAAGCCGCGCTGAAACTGGCGAAAAAATACACCGGCCGTACGGCGGTGATCAGCTTCTCCGGCGGTTATCACGGGATGACCCACGGCGCGCTGTCCGTGACCGGCAATCTGTCGCCAAAAGCGGCGGTCAATGGCATGATGCCGGAAGTCCAGTTTATGCCTTATCCGCACCTTTACCGTTGCCCGCTGGGTATCGGCGGCGAAGCGGGCGTCAAGGCATTGACCTACTACTTCGAAAACCTGATCAACGACGTGGAAAGCGGCGTTCGCAAACCTGCAGCGGTTATCCTTGAAGCCGTGCAGGGTGAAGGCGGCGTGAACCCGGCTCCGGTTGAGTGGCTGCAACGCATCCGCAAAGTCACCAAAGAGCACGGCATTCTGCTGATCATCGATGAAGTTCAGGCAGGCTTTGCCCGTACCGGTAAATTCTTCGCCTTCGAACACGCCGGCATCGAGCCGGACATCATCGTGATGTCGAAAGCCGTTGGCGGCGGTCTGCCAATGGCGGTTCTGGGCATTAAGAAAGAGTTCGATGCCTGGGAACCTGGCCATCATACCGGTACCTTCCGCGGCAACCAGCTGGCGATGGCCACCGGTCTGACCACCCTGCGCCATCTGCGTGATAACAAGATTGCCGACAAAGTCGCCGCCCAGGGCGAATGGCTGAAAGGCAAACTGGCGGAAATGCAAAAACGCTATCCGGTTATCGGTCACGTACGCGGTCTCGGTCTGATGATCGGTATCGAAATCGTGAAGCCGAACGAGGCGCAGGATCATATGGGCTGCTACCCCGCTGACGGCGAACTCTCCGCGCTGCTGCAGAAGAAATGCTTCGAAGCTGGCCTGATCCTGGAACGCGGTGGCCGTCACGGTTGCGTACTGCGTCTGCTGCCGTCCCTGCTGATTAGCGACGCGGAGCTGGAAGTGTTCCTCGATAAGTTTGAACAGGCCCTGCTGGCCGCCGGCGTAAAACCGGTCTGAGTGGAGTAAGTGACCGCAATGTCCAAATTGAATCCGATTCTGGCTGGGTCCGCGGCAAGCATTGACGCTTACCAGCAGGTCATTTCCCAGGCCAGCCAGGCGGTTGCGCAGTGGCTGCAACAACCTGAAATGTATCAGGGGAAAAGCGTTGATGAACTCCGTGAGCGCATCACCCTTGATTTTAACGAACAGGGTCTGGGCAACCAGGCGGCGATTGAACGTGCGATCGAGTACTTCCTGAAAGACAGCCTGTCGGTGCACCATCCGCAGTGCGTGGCGCACCTGCACTGCCCAAGCCTGGTTATCAGCCAGGCGGCGGAAGTGCTGATCAACGCCACCAACCAGAGCATGGACTCCTGGGATCAGAGCCCTTCAGCCACCATCATTGAGATGAAGCTGATCGAGTGGTTACGTGCGCAGGTCGGTTATCCGGCTGGCGATGCCGGCGTCTTCACCAGCGGCGGCACCCAGAGCAATCTGATGGGCCTGATGCTGGCACGCGACGCCTTCTTCGCTCGTCAGGGGCATTCCATCCAACAGGATGGTATTCCGGGCGACATTCGTCAGTACAAAGTGCTGTGCTCGGAAAACGCCCACTTCTCGGTGCAGAAGAACATGGCGCTGATGGGGCTTGGCTACCGCTCGGTCACGCTGGTGAAAACCGATGAATTCGCCCGTATGGACGTCACCGACCTGAAGGCCAAGATTGCGCAAGCGCAGGCCAACGGCGAGCAGATCATGGCCATCGTCGCCACCGCTGGTACCACCGACGCGGGCGCGATTGACCCGCTGCGTGATATCGCCGGTATCGCGGCGGAGCACCAGATCTGGCTGCACGTTGATGCCGCGTGGGGCGGCGCGCTGCTGCTCTCCGAGCAGTATCGCGATTACCTCGATGGCCTGGAGTTAGTGGATTCAGTTACCCTGGACTTCCATAAGCAGTTCTTCCAGACCATTAGCTGCGGCGCCTTCCTGCTGAAAGATGCTCGCCACTACGAGCTGATGCGCTATCAGGCGGCCTATCTGAACTCCGAGTTTGATGAAGAACACGGCGTTCCGAACCTGGTCTCCAAATCGCTGCAGACCACCCGCCGCTTCGACGCGCTGAAGCTGTGGATGGGGCTTGAGGCACTGGGCAAGAAACAATACGCTTCAATCATCGATCATGGCGTGACGATGGCGAAAAACGTCGCGGAATTTGTGAAATCTCAGCCAACGCTGGAGCTGGTCATGCAGCCGCAGCTGGCAAGCGTGCTGTTCCGCTCACGTCCGGCGCAAATGGCTGGTAGTGATAGCGCCGCGATCGCCCTGCTCAACCAGCGCGTGGGCGACGCCCTGCTGGAATCCGGCCGCGCCAACGTCGGCGTGACCGAGCATAACGGCGTAACCTGCCTGAAGCTGACGCTGCTCAACCCGGTGGTGACGCTGGACGATGTGAAGGTCTTGCTGAGCCTCGTTGAACGCACCGCCCAGGAACTGCTGGCGAAATAAGACACTGCCGATTAGCAAGTGTCCTGCAAAGCCGATAACTGCTGTTATCGGCTTTTTTATTTCCCTCTCACGTCCGCGCTTCGCGCAGCAGTTGTTGGATCACCTGCTCCTGACGGGCATAATCGCCTTCGCCAAAGGCGGTATAACGCAGTTGCCCCCGCGCGTCGAAGAAATAATGCGCCGGCCAGTACTGATTACCAAACGCATTCCAGATGGCGTAGTTGTTATCTGCGACAACCGGATAGTTTAGCTGCCGCTGGCTGACCGCTTCACGAAGCTGCGGCAACGACCGTTCCCACGGATATTCCGGCGTATGTACGCCAATCACCACCAGCCCCGCATCGCGATACTTATTGGCCCACGTCCGTACATAAGGCAGCGTATGCTGACAGTTGATGCAATCGCGGGTCCAAAAATCAATCAGCACCACCTTGCCCTTTAACGCCGCATTGGTAAGGGGCGGGCTATTAATCCATGCGGTGCCGCCTTGCAATTCCGGCATAGCGCTGGTTGGCCGCGGCGCAACGATCGGCTCCAGCCGAACCCGTTGTTGATCCTGGGGCATAAACGCGCTGAGCCGCTGCTCCAGACGATGGGTTAAACCGCTGGCGCCCTGCAGATAACGATCGCTACCGCTGGCGATTAATGCCACTGCGGCCAACATTGCCACGCCAGCCAGTTGGCGTAACCGCCCACTTATCGCCTGACCACCGCGCAAACGGGAAATCAGCCGCGCGCCGAACCACCCCAATAGCAGCAACATCAGCGCGCATCCGCTGGCATAGGAAAGCAGCAAGATGCCGGTAGTCACTGTATTTCCTTGCAACAACGCCAGGCTAAATATCGCCCCCAGCACCGGTCCCGCGCACGGCGCCCAAAGTAGTCCAATCGCCAGTCCGGCGAATACTGAAGCGAGCCCACTGCCATAACGATAGCTCTGTTGGTTAAGTTGATTACCCAACGCAACCGCTGGCGATCCGAGCCAGCCTGCAACGCCTGTTGACAGTAAACTGATAGCCACAACGACCAAAAAGCCCAGCGCCAGCCAACGCCCGACGATAGTCAGATTGACTAACCATCCCCCTGCCGCCGTGGCCAGCAGCGATACAGCGGTAAACATTAACCCCATACCGAACAACAACAGGATGAGTTGCCCCTTACGCCCGCTTACGCTGGCAAACACCAGCGGGATCACCGGTAAGGTGCAGGGGCTGAGCAGTGTCAACATACCGGCCAAAAATGCAATCACAACAGCCATGATCATTCTCCTTTGCAACGTTGCCGAAGTGGCAACGTCAGCATTACAACAGGCGACTGTATGGCGGATATGTCCGTGAAACGGCGGTTTAGTATATGGATTTATCTGCAGTTGGAATGGATACAGAAGGATACAAAACGGCGGCATTGAGACGTACCCGCGCCTCAAGACCGCCCTGTTGCAGATTATGCAGGGTCAAACTTCCCTGCATCTGCCCGGCGAGCTGGGCGGCGATTGCCAGCCCCAAACCGGTACCGCCGGTATCGCGATTACGTGACTGCTCGAGGCGATAGAACGGCTGCAGTACGGCGGTGAGCTCTCCTTCCGGGATGCCGGGGCCGTCATCAACAACGTGAATGATAACATCGCCATTCGGCGGGTAACTCAGGCTGATTTCCACCTTTTCGGCGTATTTCAGCCCATTATCGATTAAGTTACTCATGATCCGCCGCAGCGCCTGCGGCTGAAGCGTCATGACGTCCGCCTCTTTACCGGCACGAAAACTGACCGCTTTACCGATATCGGCATAATCACAGGCGATGCTATCCAGTAACGCATTGAGACTCATCCGCTGCGGCGCTTCTGCCAGCGGTTCGGCCGATCGTGCCAGCGCGATGCCTTCGCGAACCAGTCGGGTCATGCTATCGAGATCCTGTAACAGCTTATCGCGGAGTGCCGGTTGGTCGGCCATCTCGACTCTTAGCTTCATACGGGTAATCGGCGTCTGCAAATCGTGGGAGATCGCCGCCAGGATCCGCGCGCGCTCCTGCAAATGGTCCTGTATTCGCTTTTGCATCGCGTTGAAGGCGCGCGCCGCGCGCTGCACCTCTTGTGGTCCCTTCTCGGCCAGCGGCCCTGTAGCCGGAGTAGCCGGTTGCAGCGTATCAATGGCGCGGGTAAAGCGGGTCATCGGCGCGACCACCTGGCGGACGGCGTACCAAGCGCAAAATAGCAGTAACAGAAACTGCGCGACCAGCACCAGCGGTAGCCAACGTGCGATGGCCGGCAGCTTTGGCCACAGGTCAATGCTTAGCGGCGCGCCGTCGCGCAGGGTCACGTGGGCCTGAATATGTTCGCGCGGTCCAGGGACGGCGATAATACTCACAGGATAGCGACCGCTCAGGGCTTCCTGTAACGAGCGTACCGCATCGCGGGTACGCCAGCTGGTGGGATAATCGCCAGTTTGTCCGGCTGAAAGCTGATAGCGGTAGTTACCGCGCGCCAGACGCGCCAACCAATGCGGCCGTTCTTGCGCAGGAAGACGATCAAGGATAGCCACGCTTGTGGCGACATCGTATTCAAGGTTGCCCAGCATGACGCTACGGGCACTGCTCATGCGCTCGTAGAGCAGAAGCGATAGCGTCAGGGCATTAGCGAGCAGCAGAGCGAGAAAAATCATTATCATTAAGCGCGACTGCAATGACGCCGGCCACACTTTCATTATCGCGCCTCGCGGATCGACACCGGCACTGACAGCACGTAACCCTCGCTGCGCACGGTTTTGATATAGGCGGGCTCACGCGCGTCCTCCCGCAGACGCTGACGCAGGCGGCTCACCAACAGATCGATAGACCGTTCAAACAGTTCGGCATCACGCCCCTGGGTAAGATTCAACAACTGATCGCGGTTGAGCACACGTTGAGGATGATCAAGAAACACCCGCAGCAGGCGATATTCCGCCCCGCTTAGCGCCACAATTGTGCCACTCTCGTCCAGTAGATGCCGCGCCGAGGTATCGAGCAGCCAGTCGCCAAAGGCGATAAGCCTGCCGGCTTCGCTGATTTGTAAATTGGGGGGAAGCGCGCGAGCGCGGCGTAAGATGGCTTTGATCCGCGCCATTAGCTCCCGGGCCACGAACGGTTTCACCAGATAATCGTCGGCCCCCATTTCGAGACCAAGTATACGGTCGCTATCTTCGCTACGCGCGGTCAGCATCAGCACCGGGATATCCTGTTGGCCATCATTGCGCAACTGACGACAAAGGGTTAAACCATCATCGCCGGGCAGCATGATATCGAGGACAATCAAATCGATTTGATGGTTTTTAAGTACAGACCACATCGCTTTGCCATTAGCTGCGCCGCTGGCGCGATAGCCCGATTTCTCCAGATACCCGACGATCAGTTCGCGGATATCGCGGTCGTCATCGACAACCAGGATGTGGTCAATACGTTCCAAAGGCGGCTCCTGCGGAAAAATAAGCTCATGAAAAGCATATGCGGCTTTTCCGCAAGCGCAACTCTGCGCTTGCGGCGTGGTGAGGCTTATAAGCGATCGGCATCAATAACCGCCTGAACAAATTCCGCTGGCGCCTCCTGCGGCGGGTTATGTCCCACTGCGCCTTTAAAATCCCGATGCTCATATTTACCGGTGAATTTCGCCCGATAGCTATCCGGCGCCGGATGCGGCGCGCCATTGTTTTCCCCCTCGATGGTAATCGTGGGTACGCTAATCGCCGGCAGTTTCGCGAGTCGCTGTTCGTAGGCCGCATATTTCGCTTCGCCCTGCTCCAACCCCAGGCGCCAGCGGTAGTTGCTGATGGTGACGGCAACGTGATCCGGGTTATCCAGCGCTTTCGCGCTATTGGCGAACGTGGCATCCGTGAATGTCCACCGTGGCGAAGCCTGATGCCAGATAAATTTGGCAAAGTCATGGGTATTTTGCCGGTAGCCCGCCTCGCCGCGCGGGGTGGCAAAGTAGAATTGATACCACCACGACAGTTCCGCCTGCGGCGGTAACGGCTTCTCGCCAATTCGCTGACTGCTAATCAGATAACCGCTCACCGATACCAGCGACTTAACCCGCTGCGGCCAGAGTGCCGCGACGATATCCGCTGTACGCGCGCCCCAGTCAAAGCCGGCGAAATCCGCTTGCTTAATATTTAGCGCATCCATTAGATGCACAATATCCGCCGCCATCGCCGATGGCTGACCGTTACGCGGCGTTTTAGCCGACAGGAAACGGGTGGAGCCGTAGCCGCGCAGATACGGCACGATGACCCGGTAACCCTTCGGCGCCAACGCCGGAGCCACCTGCGCGTAGCTTTGAATATCATACGGCCAGCCGTGCAGCAAAATTACCGCCTGGCCATCGCGTGGCCCCATATCGACATAACCGATATTCAAATCGCCGGCGTTGATTTGTTGCACCTTGTCGAAAGCGCCTGCGTCTTCAGCAGCGCACACGCTGGCAGACCACAGCGTGGAGAGACACAGCGCCGCCGCGCTGACATGACGGATTGCGGATAATCTGTTCATCCTCATTTCACCTTTTATCTGGAAGCGTTAAGCAAGTACGTGAACAGTTAATCAGGCCTGTGTATCCAGCATGTGTGGGATTTATCGTGTTTTTGCATCGCCATGTATGAGGTTTGCCGATTGATACAGTGTGATACAAACGCCAGATTTGGCGATTGTTGCTAAGTTGTGAATTTCCACTTGCCGCAGCGAACAAATCAGTTACCGTGTCAGGCATTTCCAGTACAACCACCAGATGGAGCGCGCTATGGCGATTTTTGATGGTCACAATGACCTGCTGCTCAATTTATGGCTTCACCATCGCGAGGATCCTTCAACCGCTTTCTTTGCCGGGATTGAGAACGGTCATCTCGACTATCCGCGCATGCTGCAAGGCGAATTTGCCGGCGGGCTATTCGCGCTATTCGTGCCACCGCAGGAATATATTGCCCGTATGGCGCCGCAATACGCCAGCCAACGATGGGATCCGATCGATATCCTCTGGCAGCAACTGGCCATCCTGAAGCAACTTGTCGCGCACTCCGCTGGACGCTTGCGATTATGTCTGAGCGCGGCGGATATCGAACGATGCCGCGAGGATAACGTACTGGCAATGGTGGCGCATATTGAGGGCGCCGGAGGTTTTGATGGCGAGGGCGGCGACCTGCAGGCCTTCTATGCCGCCGGGGTCCGCAGCATTGGTCCGTTCTGGAACATTGCAAACCGCTTCGGCAGCGGCGTTAACGGTTCCTTTCCCGGCAGCCCGGACACTGGGCCTGGACTGACAGCGGCAGGTATCGATCTGATTAAGCAGGCCAATGCCTTGAAGATGCAGATTGACGTGTCTCATATGAATGAAAAAGCGTTCTGGGATACCGCCCAACACTCGACGTCACCGCTGGTCGCCACCCACTCGAATGCCCACGCGCTATGCCCGCAGCCGCGTAATCTCACCGATGAACAACTGCGGGCGATTCGCGACAGCGGCGGCGTGGTCGGCGTCAATTTCGGCAACGCTTTCCTGCGCGCCGACGGCAAACGCGACAGCGACACCCCATTAGCTACCATCGTTCACCATATCGACTATCTTATTAACATTATCGGCGACGATCACGTGGCGTTGGGGTCCGATTTTGACGGCATCACCCTGCCGGACGAATTGGGCGATGTTAGCGGTTTACCACGGCTAATCAACGCGTTGCGCCATAGCGGTTATGAACAATTGGTGCTGGATAAACTGCTTTGGGGCAACTGGCAAAAGGTATTAAAAAATGTTTGGCAACAATAGGTTATATTGTAAACATAAGGTTAAATGCTTACATGTTGCCGGTTGACCTTTGTCTCCCTGAGGGGCAATATTTGATGGCCATCACAAAACCGACACAACCGAAGACGTTGATGTCGCATTTTTATAGAGGAAAAAACGATGTGGAAGAAACCTGCTTTTATTGATTTACGTCTGGGTCTGGAAGTGACGCTGTACATTTCCAACCGCTAATCGCTCCGCCCGCCGTCCGTGCGGGCATTTTGTTTTTTATCTGGTCCGTCTTCATGTTTATAAAAGTCCTCGGTTCCGCCGCTGGCGGAGGTTTTCCGCAGTGGAATTGTAACTGCGCCAACTGTCAGGGGCTGCGCAATGGCACAATTCAGGCCACCGCCCGCACCCAGTCTTCCATTATCGTTAGCGATAACGGCAAAGAGTGGGTGCTGTGTAACGCCTCTCCGGATATCAGCCAGCAAATTGCCCACACGCCAGAGTTAAACAAACAAGGCGTACTGCGCGGCACGCATATTGGCGGCATTATCCTTACCGATAGCCAGATTGACCATACTACCGGGCTGCTGAGCCTACGCGAAGGGTGTCCCCATCAGGTCTGGTGCACGCCGGAGGTACATGAGGATCTCAGCACGGGTTTTCCCATTTTTACTATGTTACGGCACTGGAACGGCGGCCTGATTCACCATCCTGTCACCCCGCTGAATAGTTTTACCGTTGACGCCTGTCCCGATCTGCAGTTTACCGCCGTCCCCATCGCCAGCAATGCGCCGCCCTACTCGCCGTTTCGCGATCGCCCGCTGCCGGGCCATAACGTGGCGCTGTTTATCGAAAACCGCCGTAACGGCCAGACGCTGTTCTATGCGCCGGGGCTTGGCGAACCGGATGAAGCGCTCCTGCCGTGGCTGAAAAAAGCGGACTGCCTGCTGATTGACGGTACCGTCTGGCAGGATGATGAACTACAGGCGGCCGGCGTCGGGCGCAATACCGGTCGTGATATGGGCCACCTGGCGCTTGGCGATGAACACGGCATGATGGCGTTGCTGGCCTCACTCCCGGCAAAGCGCAAAATTCTGATTCATATCAATAACACGAATCCTATCCTTAACGAGCAATCGCCGCAGCGCAAGGCCCTGACGCAACAGGGAATTGAAGTGAGCTGGGACGGGATGCCTATCACGCTTCAGGACTAACTATGCAGATACGCGAAACCCTATCGCCACAAGCGTTTGAACAAGCGCTACGGGAAAAAGGCGCCTACTACCATATCCATCATCCGTACCATATTGCGATGCATAACGGCGAGGCCAGCCGCGAACAAATCCAGGGCTGGGTGGCGAACCGTTTTTACTACCAGACCAATATCCCGCTAAAAGACGCGGCGATTATGGCAAACTGCCCCGATCCACACACCCGACGCAAATGGGTGCAGCGGATCCTCGACCACGATGGCAGTAACGGCCAGGAAGGCGGTATTGAAGCCTGGCTGCAGTTGGGTGAAGCCGTGGGGCTAAGCCGTGATGAGTTACTCAGCGAGCGCCACGTGCTGCCCGGGGTGCGTTTTGCCGTCGACGCCTACGTCAATTTTGCCCGCCGGGCCAACTGGCAGGAAGCGGCGTGCAGTTCGCTGACCGAACTGTTTGCCCCGCAAATTCATCAGTCGCGCCTCGACAGCTGGCCGCAGCACTATCCATGGATCAAAGAAGACGGCTATTTCTACTTCCGCAGCCGCTTAAGCCAGGCCAATCGCGACGTCGAACATGGGCTGGAACTGGCGAAGATCTACTGCGATAGCGCGGAAAAGCAGAACCGGATGCTGGAGATCCTGCAGTTTAAGCTCGACATTCTGTGGTCGATGCTGGATGCCATGACCATGGCCTACGCGTTGCAGCGCCCGCCCTATCATACGGTCACCGACAAGGCGGCCTGGCACACGACCCGACTGGTATAACTATGCAAAAAAGCGCAATCATCGCCTTTCGTCGCGGCTACCGCCTGCAGTGGGAAGCTGCTCAGGATAGCCACGTGATCCTCTATCCGGAAGGAATGGCGAAACTGAATGAGACCGCCGCCGCGATCCTCGAACTGGTCGATGGTCAACGCGACGCGGCAAAAATAATCGCCGAACTCAACGCCCGTTTCCCGGAAGCCGGCGGCGTCGATGACGACGTCATCGAATTCCTGCAGATAGCTTACCAACAGAAGTGGATTATCTTCCGTGAGCCAGAATAAACCCGCCGTTAATCCGCCGCTGTGGCTACTGGCGGAGCTGACCTATCGCTGTCCGTTGCAGTGCCCCTACTGCTCTAACCCGCTGGACTTTGCTCAGCAGGAGAAAGAACTCACCACCGAACAGTGGATTGAGGTCTTTCGCCAGGCGCGGGCCATGGGTAGCGTGCAGATGGGTTTCTCCGGCGGCGAACCGCTGACGCGCAAAGATCTGCCGGAGCTTATCCGCGCCGCGCGCGACCTCGGTTTTTACACCAATCTGATTACGTCAGGCATTGGGCTCACCGAGAGCAAACTCGACGCCTTCAGCGAGGCCGGGCTGGATCATATCCAGATTAGCTTCCAGGCCAGCGATGAAGTGCTTAACGCGGCGCTGGCGGGCAACAAAAAAGCGTTCCAGCAGAAGCTGGCGATGGCGAAAGCGGTAAAAGCTCGCGACTACCCGATGGTGCTGAACTTTGTCCTCCATCGCCACAATATCGACCAGATCGATAAAATCATCGAGCTGTGTATCGAGCTGGAAGCGGATGATGTTGAGCTCGCCACCTGCCAGTTTTACGGCTGGGCGTTCCTCAATCGTCAGGGGTTACTGCCGACCCGCGAACAGATCGCCCGAGCTGAACAGGTCGTTGCTGATTACCGCCATAAAATGGCGGCTAACGGTAATCTGACCAATCTGCTCTTTGTCACCCCGGACTACTACGAAGAACGCCCTAAAGGCTGTATGGGCGGCTGGGGCTCAATATTCCTCAACGTGACCCCGGAAGGCACCGCGCTGCCGTGTCACAGCGCGCGCCAGTTACCGGTCGAGTTCCCGTCGGTGCTGGAGCAGAGCCTGGAATCGATCTGGTATGACTCGTTTGGCTTCAACCGCTACCGCGGCTTCGACTGGATGCCGGAGCCGTGCCGTTCCTGTGATGAAAAAGAGAAAGATTTCGGCGGCTGCCGCTGTCAGGCCTTTATGCTGACCGGCAATGCCGATAACGCTGACCCGGTGTGCAGCAAATCGCCGCACCATCATAAAATCCTCGAAGCGCGGCGCGAAGCGGCCTGTAGCGACATCAAAATCAGCCAGCTGCAGTTCCGTAACCGCACCCGTTCACAGCTGATCTATAAAACCCGGGAATTGTGATGACCACCGCCACCCGCATCGTGGAACTGGCAGGCGGGATTCGCGCAACGCTGGTTCATCAGCCGCAGGCGACGCGTGCTGCGGCGTTGGTTAAGGTGGGTGCCGGAAGCCATCACGAAACCGATGCCCTGCCGGGGCTGGCCCATTTACTGGAACATTTGCTGTTTCGCGGCAGCCAGCGCTATCACGCAGACGAGCGATTAATGGCGTGGATCCAACGCCAGGGCGGCAGCGTCAACGCCACCACCCTTGCCCGCCACAGCGCCTATTTCTTCGAGGTCGCCGCCAGTAGTCTGGCCGAGGGCATCACCCGTCTACGGGATACGCTCCAGGCGCCGCTGCTGTCGCCTGAAGATATCCGTCAGGAACTGGCGGTCATCGATGCGGAAAACCGGCTTATCCAGCAGCACGATCCCTCCCGCCGTGAAGCCGCAGCCCGTCACGCGATGGCGGCGCCCGCGGCTTTTCGCCGTTTTCAGGTCGGCAGCATGGATTCTCTGGGCGGAAACTTGCCTGCGCTGCAGGTTGCGCTCGGCGAGTTTCATCAGCGCTATTATGTCGCCAGCCATCTGCAGCTATGGCTTCAGGGGCCGCTGTCGCTTGATGAATTAGCCGCATTGGCCCATTTTTTTGCCGCGGGATTCCCTGGCGGCCTGCCGCCGGAAAGCCCGCCGTCTGCGTATTTTAGCAACAATGTGGATCTTCAACTGGCCGTTGAAGACCAACCGGCGGTATGGCGTTGTCCGCTCATTGCAGTAAGTGACAACGTCACTACTTTTCGTGAATTCTTACTGGATGAAGCGCCCGGCAGCCTGCTGGCCGGGCTACGTGAATGCGGGCTCGCGGACGATGTCGCGCTGAACTGGCTTTACCAGGATGAACGCGTCGGCTGGCTGGCGCTGGTATTTACCAGCGACCATCCCGACGCCATCCAGCAGCATCTCGAGCGATGGCTGCAGGCATTGCGCCACACCTCGCCTGAACAGCAGTTGCACTATTACAGGCTGGCGCAGCGGCGTTTTAACGCACTCACCCCGCTCGAACAGTTACGTCAGCGGGCATTGGGTTTTGCGCCCGATTCCCCGCCCATCGACTTTGCCCGTTTCTGCGCCAGCTTGCTGACGGCGCCAGCCTCTTCGCTGGTGTGCCGCAAAATAGCGGCTGGCGATGGCGTGGCAACCCAGGGCTTTACCTTGCCGCTCGGCCGCAGGCAGCCACGGACAGTCGTGATTGATCCGCTGGCATTTAGCTTCTATCCGCAGGCGGCGACCGCGGCAGCGCCTGACCTGCCGCCAACGACCAGCCCGCTGCTGCATGTCATTGCAGATAATCAAACGCCAACGCTGATCGTTCGCAAGCCATTCTATAGCGTGCTTAGTCAGGCGCAGGGGATGGCGATAAGCCAGCAGCTCCGTCCCTTGCTCGCGCAACTTCGCCATGCTGGCGGCAGCGGCGAGTGGCAAACGGTGGACGGCAACTGGCAGCTTACCCTACAGCTACCGGAATCCGGCGGCGTAGCGGAGCGCGTCGTCACCGCACTTATGCGCCGATTAGCCCAACCCGCGCCGGGGACGACGGTCGCACCTGAAACCATTGCGATTCGCCAGCTACTGCAACAATTACCTGAACATCTGACTATCGCCCCGGCGCAAGAGGGTTGGCTGGCGGCGATGGTGGGCGGCAGCGGCAATCTGGCGCAGCAGGTTGCCCGTCAGTTGACGCTGCTCAATACCCCGATCAACGCCGAGCTTCACTCTTCGGCGGGCTGTCGCCGCGGTATTCAGCGTATTCCCCACGCCAGCTCGGATAACGCGCTACTGGTTTTTATTCCATTGCCCGAGGGGGCATCGCTGGCCGCGCTGCAACTGCTGGCGCTACTTTGCGAGCCGCAATTCTTCCAGCGTCTGCGGGTCGAACAGCAGATTGGCTACGTGGTGAGCTGCCGTTATCAGCGGATCGCCGATCGCGATGGCCTGCTGCTGGCGCTGCAGTCGCCAGATCGTTCCATCAGTAACCTGCTACGCTGCTGTAAAACCTTTCTCCGCCAGTTAACGCTGTGTGGGCAAGCTGAGTTCAGCCAGTTACAACACCAGCTGGCTGAGCAGAACGGTCAGGCGCAGGACGCCAGCGCCACCGCACTCTCCGCCCTGCGCCAGCGCTATCATCTACCGGTAGCCACGCCGCAGAACGTTAACGACCTACAGCTGGACGAGGTCATCACGCTATGGCGTGAGATAACTCGCCGTCGCCGCAGCTGGCGAATCCTGTATAGCGCGCCGACGACGTCCGCCACTTAAGTGGTTACTGCGCATCGGCGCTTTCGACCTGCGGAACGTTACTTTGCGCGCTATCCGCAGCCGGCGCATTCGCCGGGTCGAAGATATGGTCGAGAATCGCACGCGCCGTCGGGCCGGCGACAACGCCATCGCCGCCGCCATTTTCGAGAATGAGCGCCATCGCCACTTTCGGATGCTGATACGGCGCAAACAGGGTATAAAAAATGTGGTCGCGCAGACGTACCGGGATCATTTTGGCATTGTAGGTCTGGTTCTCCTTCAGGCTAAACACCTGCGAGGTGCCGGACTTCGCCGCAATCTGGTACGGCGCGGTATGAAACAGCTTATATCCCGTTCCGTTCGGCAGGTTCGCCATGCCATACATACCATTGCGGACAACCCCCCAGTATGGCGATTTCGGATCGCCGACCTGCGGTAAATTGGCTGGCTGCTGGTACCGTTCGACCTTATTCCCCTGCTTCATTGAGTACAAAAGATGCGGGTTTTGTACCTTGCCGTTGTTGATTAGGGTGGTCAGCGCTTTCACCATCTGGATTGGCGTCGCGATCCAGTAGCCCTGGCCGATACCGACGGAAATCGTATCGCCCTGATACCACGGTTTTTTATGTACCCGCTGTTTCCATTCGCGGCTCGGCAAAACCCCGGCGTATTCTTCATTGAGATCGATGCCGGTCGATTGTCCGTAGCCAAACTTGCTCAACCACTCGTGTATACGATCGATGCCCATCTCAAAAGCGACCTGGTAGAAGAAGGTATCCGCCGACTCTTCAATCGCTTTGGTCACATTCAACATACCATGTCCCGTTTTTAACCAGTCGCGATAGCGGCGCTGAGTACCCGGTAGCGTCCAGGTCGGCGCGCCGAAGAAGGTGGTATTTGGCGTAATCACCCCGGCGGAAAGGGCTGAGAGCGCCATATACGGCTTGACCGTGGAAGCCGGGGGATACAAGCCCTGAGTGACGCGGTTAATCAGCGGGCGATCCTGGTTATCGAGCAGCGATTTGTAAGCCTGGTAGCCAATCCCCTTAACGAAGGGGTTGGGGTCATAGCTGGGGCTGGAGACCATTGCCAGTACGCCGCCGTCGCGCGGGTCGACGGCCACGACCGCGGCGCGCTGGCCCTTCAGGACCGACTCGATGTACTGCTGCAAATGCAGGTCTAGCGTCAGATAGATATTTTTGCCGGCGACCGGCGGGACTTCTTTCAACAGGCGAACGACGCGACCGTGGTTGTCTACCTCGACTTCCTGATAACCGGTGGTGCCATGCAGCTCTTTCTCGTAATAGCCTTCAATCCCCTGTTTACCGATATTGCGATCGGCCGCGTAGTTTTCTGCTTCGCCGTTTTTCGCCAGCCGTTGTAAATCGTTATCGTTAATTTTCGAAACGTAACCGACAACGTGCGCCAGTTCCGCGCCATAGGGATAACTTCGCTGCTGGTAGCTCTCGACGGTGACGCCGGGAAAACGGAATTCGTTGACCGCGAATCGCGCCACTTCCACATCGGTAAGATCGGATTTCAGCGTCACTTCTTTATAGCGGCTATTGTGGTGCATATCGTCGCGGAAACTGGCGATATCATCCGCCGTCAGGTCGACAATCGGGCTTAACGCCTGCAGCAGCGCCGACATATCGGCAATCTTGCTGGGGATCACCTGCAGGCGATACAGGGTGATATTTTGTACCAGCGGAATACCGTTGCGGTCGAAAATCAGCCCCCGGCTTGGCGCGATCGGCAACATTTTAATGTCATTTTGATTGGAGCGGGTCTGATAAAAGTCGTGCTGCTCTACCTGGAGATGGTAGAGATTGAAAATCAACACCCCAAAGCAGACCACCACCAACAGGAAAGCAATAACGGCGCGGCGGATAAACAGCATCTCTTCTGCCGAGTGGTCGCGGATCTCATCTCTCAATAGGGCCATTGGCGGCAATTTACCTGCGTCACTGGAAAGCACAAAAACTAAAGGCGGGGAAGAATAGCTTTATTGACGCATTAGCCCTACTGAAAGGTTGCTAATGAACTGGCAGAAATGTATCAGTATGTTAGAACGTGAGTTGCCTTTCTCAACGAGAGAAAAGCATAAGAACGCGTTGTCAGGCGGTAACGATTATTTTCTGGCCTCAAAAGCGATCTTTACCGCCATTCCGGCAAGTACCGTCGCCATCAGCCAACGCTGAAAGTGTTGCCAGCCCGGTCGCCGCCCAAGAAACAGCGCCACCTGCCCGGCCAGCATAATAATAAGCCCGTTAACCGCCACGCTTATTAGCGCCTGGGTACAGCCTAGTATTAGGGACTGACTCAGCACGCTACCGAGTCCGGGGGTGATAAACTGCGGCAGCAAAGACAAATACAAGATAGCCACTTTAGGATTCGCCAGGCTGGTAAGAAAGCCCATCAGAAACAGCTTACGCCCGCTATCAGCCGGTAAGTCGCGCACCGCGAAAATCGGCCGCCCACCGGGTTTAATCGCCTGCCACGCTAAATAGAGTAAATAAGCCACTCCGCAAATTCGCAACGCGTCGTAGGCATAGGGTACGGCGAAAACCAGCGCGGTTATGCCAAAAGCCGCGCACAGCATATAAAAGAAAAACCCCACCGCAACGCCAGCAAGGGATATAAAGCCGGCGCGTTTTCCCTGGCAAATCGACCGTGAAGTGAGGTACATCATGTTGGGGCCAGGCGTTAACACCAACCCCAACGCCACCGCGGCAAAAGCCGATAATGAAGCTAATTCAGGCATAACTTATCTCCAGATAGGGGTAATGCCCAGGCGCGCGGCGTACTTGACCATGCTCCCCAACAGTATTCTGTCTTTAGCGCCAGTCACATGGTGTCTAAGTATTAGCTTATTCCCGTTCGGTCGACAACCATTTCGCCTTTCCCGGCCGTTTAGAAGGTGCAACTGCTCCTGATACGCCAGACGCGTATATAAAGTACAGTGCTAACGCCAAACACAGCACCGCTGCCAGGCGTTGTGGCGAAAAGGCAATAGCGCTATTTCCCAACCACCCGAAATTATCAATCAGCAAGCTCATCGCGAGTTGACCAAATATTACCGCCACCGTCGCCGTTGCCGTGCCGATTCGCTGTACTGCCAGCACCATGATGACAATATAGGGTACCCCGCAGAACGCGCCAAGCAGTTGCCACTTTGGTACATCCAGTAGCGTCATTGACTGCTGCGGAGCAAAGAAAACGATGAATAAACCGGTCACCAATGCGCCAATGGAAAAGGTCAAAAAGGCGCTACGCAATATTCCGACTTGCGCGCCAAGACGGCCATTCACCGCAGCCTGTACGCTTAGCAATGCGCCGCCAATCAGCGACAAAATAATCATCAACATATTCATATCAGCACCTCAATCAACGGCAATCAGCACTAATGCCGCCACAATGAACAACAGAGCAATAACCCGGCGGCGATCTATTTTTCGCCGCGGGCTACCAAACCAGCCAAAATGATCGATTAACAGACTCTTACATACTTGACCGGCGAGAACACCGGTAATCGTCATTGCGATACCGATCGTCGGAGTAACAATCGTTAATATCAGCACATAACCTGGCCCCAATAGACCACCGGTTAATTGCCAACCGGGGAGCGAAAAAAAAGAGGGACTTTGTCGCGGGCTAAAAAAAAGCATCAGTAAAAACGTTAATGCCGCGCCAATGGCGAAAATACTCATTGTTGCCCATAAATCACCGACCTGACCCGCCAGCGGCCCCAATAGACCTGCCTCTACGGACAGCCCCATTCCGCCGGCAATCACTAAAAAAATCAGCACACGCTGCATGTTAAATACTCTTCAGTTGTTAAGAGCGGAAGAGAATAGAACGGCGCGCTAATGCAAAAAATAGTATAGTTTTGCAAACACCTTTGCAGGATTTGCATTAATGGCCGACGTAGGTAACATCAATCTCCGCGCCCTCCAGCTGTTTATCGCCGTGTATGACAGCCATAGTTTTTCCGTTGTCGCGCGACGTGAAGGCGTGTCCCCTTCTCTGATTTCACGAGTCATCCAGCAACTTGAGGATGCGCTTGGCCAGCAGCTGTTCTACCGCAATACCCGTGCGGTCGTTCCAACGGAGGCCGGAAACCTGTTTGCTGACTATGCCCGCGGGATGACCGAGCAATTCGCTCACGCGCAACGCGAATTACAGGATCGCGCCCAACAACCTGGCGGACTCGTGCGCATCAACGCCCCGGTCTACTTTGGCCAACGGCATATCGCGCCATGGTTAGCGGGACTGGCCGATCGTTATCCCGAGCTGGAGTACGAATTAATCCTGACCGATGACTTTGTCGATCCTCATCGCCAGGCGACTGATATCATTTTTCGCATCAGCGCCCTGCCTGACGCCAGCT
This sequence comes from Klebsiella aerogenes KCTC 2190, assembly GCF_000215745.1. Lineage (GTDB taxonomy): Bacteria > Pseudomonadota > Gammaproteobacteria > Enterobacterales > Enterobacteriaceae > Klebsiella > Klebsiella aerogenes. The sequence continues at coordinate 4,201,072 of NC_015663.1, forward strand.
ATCACGCAAAGGTTTTTGGCGCCCAGCGCTATTACCTCGCCGCAGCGCCTGGTTACCTTTCCCGTTTCGGCGCGCCGCAATCGCCTTCTGAGCTTAATCAACACCGCACGCTGGTGTATCGCGGTTCACAGGGTGCTAACCGTTGGCTTTTTCGCCAGAGGGAAGAAGAGTGGACCCATTACCCGCAAACACCGCGGCTAATCTCAAACAACGCCGATGCCCTTCTCACTTCAGCGATTGGCGGAATGGGCATTGTTTTGTTTCCGGACTGGATGGTGAGCGACGCGCTGGCGCAGGGAACATTAGTAGCGCTGATGAATGACTACAGCGTTGGCATTAACCATTTGCCCTCTTACATTGCCGCGATTTATCCGCATGCTCGTCATCCGTCGCTCAATGTACGCACCGTTATTGATTATTTTACCGACGTTTTCGGCACGCCGCTTTACTGGCAACGCTAATCCTTTCATCGCAGTAAAATTGTCATATCTCAAACAATTAGCGATCCGTTGCGGGTAACGCATCATAACGTTTCCTTTACCGCTGCGTTACGACTATGTTTAAAGGTGTGGTTTTGAATTTCGCCGAGTAAACACACTAACACACTGGTTTTAATTATGTTTGTTGAACGGTAAAAGCTATTAAATCCGTAGACTCATTCAAATATCGCTTATTGGTAGCAGTGTATATCGTAATGGCATTCACAAAAGCAAACGGAGCCTGATATGAGCACGTCAAATGATCCCACTAACAACCCATCCGCAGGGAAATGTCCTTTCCACGCCGGGACGCCGAAGCAAAGCGCCGGCAGCGGTACCGCCAACCGTGACTGGTGGCCCAACCAACTTCGTGTTGACCTGCTGAATCAGCACTCCAATCGTTCTAACCCATTGGGTGAAAACTTCAACTATCGGGAAGAGTTCAAAAAGCTCGACTACTCCGCATTGAAAGCCGACCTTCGCGCGCTGCTGACCGACTCTCAGGAGTGGTGGCCTGCCGATTGGGGCAGCTACATTGGCCTGTTTATTCGTATGGCGTGGCACGGCGCGGGGACTTACCGTACCGTCGATGGCCGCGGCGGCGCGGGTCGCGGTCAGCAGCGCTTCGCCCCGCTTAACTCCTGGCCGGATAACGTCAGCCTTGATAAAGCCCGTCGTCTGCTGTGGCCGGTGAAACAAAAATATGGTCAGAAAATCTCCTGGGCCGACCTGTATATGCTGGCGGGTAACGTGGCATTAGAAAACGCCGGCTTCCGTACCTTCGGTTTCGGCGCAGGGCGTGAAGACGTGTGGGAACCGGACCTCGATGTTGACTGGGGCGATGAAAAAGAGTGGCTGAAACATCGCCACCCGGAAAGCCTGGAAAAACAGGCGCTGGGCGCCACAGAAATGGGTCTCATCTATGTCAACCCGGAAGGCCCTAACGCCAGCGGCGATCCGCTTTCCGCCGCGGCAGCCATTCGTGCGACCTTCGGCAATATGGCGATGGACGATGAAGAAATCGTCGCTCTGATCGCCGGCGGCCATACGCTGGGTAAAACGCACGGCGCCGCACCGGCAAGCCACGTTGGCCCGGAACCGGAAGCCGCCCCGCTGGAATCTCAGGGTCTTGGCTGGAGCAGTACTTACGGCAGCGGTGTAGGCGCGGACGCCATCACCTCGGGTCTGGAAGTCGTATGGACGCAAACCCCGACCCAATGGAGCAACTACTTCTTCGAGAACCTGTTCAAATACGAGTGGGTACAGACGCGTAGCCCGGCGGGCGCTATTCAGTTTGAAGCGAAAGATGCGCCGGAGATTATTCCCGATCCGTTTGATCCGAATAAAAAACGCAAGCCGACCATGCTGGTGACGGACCTGACGCTGCGCTTCGACCCGGAATTCGGCAAAATCTCGCGCCGTTTCCTGAACGATCCGCAGGCCTTTAACGAAGCCTTCGCCCGCGCCTGGTTCAAACTAATTCACCGCGATATGGGGCCAAAATCCCGTTATCTCGGTCCGGAAGTGCCAAAAGAAGATCTGATTTGGCAGGATCCATTACCGGCTCCGACGCATAACCCGACCGCCTCCGACATCGCTACGCTGAAAACGGCCATTGCGGATTCAGGCCTGTCGGTCAGCGAACTGGTCTCCGTGGCCTGGGCTTCCGCCTCAACCTTCCGCGGCGGTGATAAACGCGGCGGCGCTAACGGCGCGCGTCTGGCCCTGCTGCCACAGAGAGAATGGCCGGTCAACGCCATTGCCAGCAAAGTGCTGCCAACGCTAAAGGCCATCCAGAAAGCATCGGGTAAAGCGTCGCTGGCGGATATCATTGTTCTGGCGGGCGTCGTGGGGGTTGAGCAGGCCGCAGCGGCTGCCGGCGTTCAAGTAAACGTGCCGTTTGCGCCGGGTCGCGTTGATGCGCGCCAGGATCAGACCGATGTTGAAGCAATGGATCTGCTGCAGCCGCTGGCCGACGGTTTCCGTAATTACCGTCGCATCGAAGGCGGCGTATCAACGGAAACCCTGCTTATCGATAAAGCGCAGCAGCTAACCCTGACGGCGCCGGAAATGACGGCGCTGGTCGGCGGCCTGCGCGTGCTGGGCGCTAACTTCGATGGCAGCCAACATGGCGTCTTCACCGATCGCGTCGGCGTCCTCAGCACTGACTTCTTCGTCAACCTGCTGGATATGGGCACCGTATGGAAAGCCGCGGATGAACAGGCTGAGCTGTTTACCGGTCACGACCGTAAGAGCGGCGAAGAGAAATATACCGCCACTCGCGTCGATCTGGTGTTCGGTTCTAACTCGGTCCTGCGCGCGCTGGCCGAAGTCTATGCCTGTGCCGATGCGCAACAGAAATTCGTTACTGATTTCGTTGCCGCATGGACCAAGGTAATGAATCTGGATCGTTTCGATCTGTAATTCCCCTGCCCGCCGGTGAACAACCGGCGGCAGGTTACTCTGTTAAAGCGCCGCTCATTATCGAGTGGCGCTTTTTTATGCTTCCCGAGCGAGCTGCTGTAACCGACTGTAGGTGCGTTGAATATCATCCAGCTCCACATCCGCCACCAGTGTTTCCAGCCCGCAATCGGTAATTAAAATTAAGCGGCACTGTTTTTCATACAAAATATCCACCACGTTGATAAAGCGCTGCTGTGCCGCAGGGCTAACTCGCGCCAACGGTGGAACCTTCTCGACGAGCCAGTTCTGGTGTTGCTCACATAGCGTCAGGTAATCCATGACCGAGGTAGGCGCAAGGCAGAGCTGGTCGAAAGTGAAATGCAGAAAGGTACCTTGCGGCGATGCCGTTTGCAGGGTTCGATAACCTACTTGCAGAGCCTGCGCCTGCGCGGCAATAGCCGGCAAACCGAGCGCCGCGCGAGTACTGGGGGTTGGCTGCACCAACAGTTTTCCCTGGCAGAAATCATTCTCCAGCGAGGCATGTCGCTCGCGGTAATCCTGTTCGCCGTTGAGCGCCGTTACCGTCATATGACGTTTAATGAGGTTAATGGAAGGCAAAAAACGTTCGTGATAGAGCGGATTCGCCAGCAAACGGTCGGGGGGATAATTGGAGGTCGCTAATAAGACGATATTTCGCGCGAACAAATGCTCCAGTAGCACCTTTATCAACATCGCATCAGCCGGGTCATGAAGATGAAACTCATCAAAACAGAGCAGACGACAGTTGTCGGTCATTTGCGCGACGACCTCTTGCAACCGCGGCGCCGAAGGGGCGTTCAGCCGCTGATGGAGTTCGCGGAAAAAGTGATGAAAATGCACCCGCCGCTTTTCACGCAGCGGCAAGCTGGCAAAGAAACTATCGAGAATAAAGCTCTTCCCACGCCCGGTTCGCCCCCAGACGTACAATCCTTGTATTGCCGTTTGCTGCCGGAATAACTGATGGCTCAGCGTTTGCAAGTTGGCGACCAACGCGAGCTGGTCGGCATCAAGGGTGAGATTTTCTTTTGCCGCCCGTTGAGCCATCACGGCGCTAAAACAGAAATCAGCGTACTGTGGCATGGGATTCACTAGCGCTATTTTTATTGAGAATGGTCGCCATGACGTTGTCAAAATGCGGCAGATCCTTAGCCACGGTAAATGCGGGATTCATCGCTTTACGGCCAATCAGACCATCGATGAATGCAAAGATGGTGAGCGTTGCTTCTTCGACGTTAACGTGTGGGCTGAGCTCGCCAGCGGCAATTCCTTGAGCAATAATCTGTGCCATTCCGTCGCGCATGATCCTGTCGCTATTGACGAAAATCTGCCGCAGCGCCGGCTTTCTTGCCGATTCCGCAATAATTTCCACCCATAGCTGGTGCGAAGAGGGATACCCCACTTCTTCTATACAGGAAACGGCTAAGGCGCAAATCTGCGCAAAATGGGAACCTTCGAAGCGCTCCTGATGCTTAGCTAATGCCGATTTTTGCTCTTCAAGGATAATCGCCTCAATGAGTTCATCTTTGCCTTTGAAGTAGGTGTACATCGCGCCGAGGCTAATACCTGCGCGCAGTGCAATTTCGCGCACGCTGGTTCCATTAAATCCTTTTTCGGCAAAGCACGCCGCCGCGGCGACAATCAGCTTATGGTACGTTTCTGAATTATTTAACATTTCAACTACCTCCGGCGATGGGCAATTCTACCTGCTTCAAGCGCTTTTTGGCTAGCAGCCTAATGTTAGGGTAAATAACCCGTTTTTACTTGCCATCACCGACAGTGCGCCTCATTATTAATGAATGAACGTTCGTTCATTTGTGATGATAAATATGAGGAGAACCATGATGCCAAATACCCAATCCAGTCTGCGTTTGCTTTTTCCGCAATGGCAAGGCGGCAACAATCCGCCCTACTTCTTCGGCTCCCGGATGCTGTCCTGGCTGGCGCCTCCTGCGCAAGGCGTTGTCGAGGAGGTCTGTGTCCCCGAACCAGGACACGCTCAACTGGCAAATGAAGATGGAATTGTCGGCCGCCGGGCGATCGTTGAACAGTTGCTTGATGCACAAGACAAAATCACTCGAAATCAGCCAGAGACCATTGTCACCTTAGGGGGCGATTGCCTGGTCTCCCTGGCTCCTTTCGCCTGGCTTGTGGAAAAATATGGCGATAAATTGGGGGTATTATGGATTGATTCTCACCCGGACGTTATGACGCCAGAGCAGTTCCCACATGCTCATGCCCACGTTCTTGGGGCGTTAATGGGCAATGGCGACGCGGAATTAACCCAGGTGGTCAGAAAGCCATTATCACCAGGCAAAGCGCTCATTGCCGGGATCCATAGCCCGCTCGATGTCGAAAAACAGTTTATTAGTGAACGCGGCATCGCCACCTTAAGCCCATCAGAGCTGCGTCAGAATCCGCAGGCGATTGACGAGTGGATAGCGCGTGAACGTATTGAGTACCTGGCCATCCATCTCGATCTTGATGTCCTCGACCCGGCCCTGTTTCGAGCAGTGCTATTTGCTCGTCCGGGGCGCGGCGTACACGATTTTGGCGATGTCGCCGAAGGGAAACTGACGATTGCCGAAGTGGTTAATCTTATCAATCAAGCCGCCGCTCAGGCCAAACCGGTCGGCCTCACCGTCGCCGAACACCTGCCCTGGGATACCTTAAACCTGAAGAATATGCTCGAAGCTCTACCATTATTGAGTTAATCGACGTGTTCCCCGTGGTGGAAAGTACCATTTGCCATGTTGCAGGAATACCGCAGGGACTTTAGGCCCGGAGCGGTAACGCCCCGGGCCTTAAACTACCTAATCCAGACGGTGAGTAAGACTATCACCACCATCATCAACACGGCCTGGAGAAAGATTGGGTCTAACGACGTTTTGCGCATAGTCCCCCCGCTAGTCAAAGATTTGCCGTATCGCCAGCGCCAGTACCAGCAAACCGGCCAGTAAAAACATCCAGGCGATGAGATCCTCCGGTGAACGATTCATCGTCATCCTCCTTTTTGTCATCAGAACCACTGGCCAAAGCGCTTGATATAGAAACGTTTCATACCCTGCGCCACCAGGCAGTAGCTCAGCAACGTGGCAACGAGCCACGGGAAATAACTCAGCGGCAGCGGCTCAAGCCCCACCATGGCGCCAAGCGGCGAGAACGGGATATAGATGCCGATGGCCATAATGGCGGCGGTGGTGAGCAAAACCGGCAGCGTCGCGCGGCTCTGAATGAACGGAATTTTCTGCGTTCTCAACATATGCACCACCAGCGTCTGCGACAGCAGCCCTTCGATAAACCAGCCGGACTGGAACAAGGCCTGCGCTTCCACATGATTGGCGGCGAAGACGTACCACATCAGAGCAAAGGTGGTGATATCGAATATCGACGACGTGGGGCCAATCCACAGCATAAAGCGGCCAATGTTCTTCGCATCCCACTTGCGCGGCTTACGCAAAAACTCCTTATCCATTTTGTCCCACGGCAGCGACAGCTGTGAGATGTCGTACATCAGATTCTGAATCAACAGATGAATCGCCAGCATCGGCAGGAACGGGATAAAGGCGCTGGCGACTAATACCGAAAACACGTTGCCGAAGTTGGAGCTGGCGGTCATGTTCAGGTACTTAATAATGTTGCCAAAGGTCTCGCGTCCTTTAATAACCCCCTCTTCCAGCACCATCAGGTCTTTTTCCAGCAGAATAATATCCGAGGACTCCTTCGCGATATCCGCCGCGCTATCGACAGAAATACCCACATCGGCATCGCGCAGCGCCGGGGCGTCGTTAATGCCATCGCCCAGAAAACCTACGGTATGGCCATTTTTCTGTAGCATCTGCAGAATGCGCGACTTCTGCAGCGGCGTCAGTTTGGCGAACACCGCGCGTTTCTCGACCTCCTGCTGAAGCTGGCGGTCAGTCATTGACTCAACCTGTTGGCCGGTGAGTATGTCGTGCGCATCAATGCCCACTTCAAGACAAATCCGCGCCGTTACAACCGGGTTATCACCGGTAAGTACCTTGACCGCGACACCGTTATCACGCAGTGCGGTAATGGCTTTGCCCGCGCTTTCCTTCGGCGGGTCGAGGAACGTCAACATGCCCTCGACGGTGAGCCCCTGTTCATCAGCGGCGGTGAGCGGCACATTTAGCGCGGTATCATCCAGCTTGCGGGTAGCGACCAGCAATACCCGAAAACCCTGAGCGTTATAATCTTCGGTTTTCGTCAGCAATAGTTCCCGGCGCAGCGCGTCCAGTTCAACGATCTTGTCGCCCTCACGAATATGGGTCGCGGCTTCGAGCATCTCTTCAACCGCCCCTTTACAAATCAGGCTTTTATCGCCATAGCGGCTGTCTTCCACCGAGACCGATACGCGGCGGCGTACAAAATCGAACGGCAATTCATCGAGCTTCACGAAACGCTCTTTTTCCGCCGGCGCCAGCCGCCCTTCCCCATAGCGTAACACGGCTCTGTCCATCAGATTACGCGCTCCGCTTTGGCTGCTGCTATTCAGCCACGCCAGCATTAATACTCGATTGCTTTCCGCGCCGCCAACGTCGAGATGATGCTCAAGGATGATATTGTCCTGGGTCAGGGTGCCTGTTTTATCCGTACACAGCACATCCATTGCGCCAAAGTTTTGAATGGCATTGAGACGCTTAACGATCACCTTACGCCGCGACATGGCAATCGCGCCCTTCGCGAGGTTCGAACTGACGATCATGGGTAACATCTCCGGCGTTAAACCGACCGCCACCGCCAGGGCGAAAAGCGAGGCTTCTACCCAATCGCCTTTACTGAAACCGTTAATCAACAACACGATCGGTACCATGATCAGCATGAAGCGGATTAACAACCAGCTGACGCTATTCACCCCGCGATCGAAGGCGGTTTGCGTGCGGGTGCCGACAATCGATTTTGCCAGCGAGCCAAACCAGGTCCGGTCGCCGGTCGCCACCACCACCGCCCGCGCCCTGCCGCTGGTGACGTTCGTCCCCATCAGACAGATATTGCCCATCTCTAAGAGACTTTTATTTTTATCCGGCGTCGGTAGACGGTCGCTGCATTTTCCCGACACGCTGGCCATCAGATCATATTTTTCTACCGGTAGTGATTCACCGCTAAGAATGGACTGACTGACAAAGAGGTCCCGTGATTCCAGCAGACGAACATCTGCCGGCACCAGATCGCCTGCGGCAAGGAAAATAATATCGCCCGGCACCAGCTCTTCAATGGGTATTTCCTCCTGGCTGGGGCCAATATTGCCCGGCCCGCGGCGCAGTACCGTTGCGGTGGTACGGACCATGGATTTCAGCGCCTGCGCGGCTTTATTGGTCCTGAATTCCTGCCAGAAGCGTAATAGACCACTCAGGCTCACCATCGTCAGGATAATAATAACGCCGGTGAGGTCTGTCTCTTCACCGTTTCGTAGCGGTAGCCAGTAATCGGTAATAAAACTGACTGCCGCCAGCGCCATCAGTACGTAAATAAACGGGTTATTAAATGCCTGCAGTAATTGAATATAAAACGGCGGCACACTTTCGCGTGCCACTTCGTTGCGACCATAGTCGTCCAGCCGTTCCAGTGCATCGGCGGTCGTTAGTCCCTGCCGACTGCTATTTAAACGTGCCAACGTATGGTCCGGACTATTAAAGGCCTCCGTTTCAATCGCAAAGCTCTTTTTATGCTGCTTATCATTTTCTGACGCAGACCGGTTGGTATTCCGGTTTTCTACTTTCATGTCAGTCATGATTCATCCCCAAATTTAGATGTGGTAATCCCTGCATAAATAAATCATGCATAGTTAGATGTTATTTTTTACACTCACAAATTGCGTGTAGTAGATATTCCTGCGTAGATTGCTTAACCGCAGTGAGATAGCCTTAATGGCCTTTGTGAGCGTGTGTTACCGCGTAAAAGGCGGAGGGAACAGGGCGTAGAAAAATAATAGCATGATGAATTACCTCGCAAAAAAGCGAATTCCAGTTCTCAGGAGGCAATCAGGATTGGGAAAGGATTGCTGCCTGCCGGTTGGCAAACAGCGCAGAATAGATAGCGTCAGTTTGCCTTGATGTTTAAATAAGGGTGACTGTCCAACATATCTCTCCTGTATAAAGTTGTGCTTAGTATAGCCCGCCAATAATAGCTGTAAAGTTTAATACTCTCCCTAGTGAGGATTGGTTTAAGAAAGAGATCAAATGTTATTAGAAAAGCAAAGCCCCGTTTATCACGGGGCCTCTATGTTAATCAAAGACGCTATTAATGATCGCGGTGACCACGGCGGTACTGAGCGCAATCAGAACCAGATCGTCACCCACCACCCGCCACTCATAGCCAGGATAATAAGGTAATTGATTGAGCATCGAGGCAGGCACCGTTTTTTTGGCAATGCCCGGAGGTAATGGTTTTCCACGCGCGAGATTTTTCGCAATCCCCGGAGGCAGCGCTTTATAGCCGGTCAAGCCGTAGTTCACCGCTAGCGCGCGAGCGGTGGTATAGCTGATATCCCTATCGACGTGATCCGGTTTGCCGTAATTCTTACGCTGGCCCTTGCCGCCGCCGTTATCGCTTTGGCTGGCGCTATGACCATGATTACCTTTATCGCCATGATAGATGTTTTTACCGCTATTGCCATGTTCACCATTGCCATTACCGTTCCCGGGATTAGCAAGCGCCGGTGCCGCGGCCATCGTTACCGACATCACCATTGCCAACGCCGTTTTTATTGCCTGACGCTTTAACATATTCTTTTCCCTGGTAGACATAGATACACACTGCAAATGTAGGTGATTTTCACCGAAGTCACCATTTCTCTTAGTCTGATTGATCGCTGCTGGTCGTTTACTTCAATTCTGCCGTCTGCGCCGACAAAAAAACAGCATATTTATCATCCATCAGCGTATTAAACATGATTTCCAACTGTTAAATCGCCACACCGCTCACAATTAAAAATTTAAAACCATTAACAACCAATTAACATTAGCAGGCAAACATTTCTCCTGAGGAAAATAATAATATGTCTACTACCCAGGTTCTCGGCGACGCCTCCTTTAGCCCGCCAGGACAACATCCCGATAGCTTAACCGCGCGTATCGACGCTCTGCCCTCCTCCCCCGGTCTTTGGTCCTTTATCACCCTACTGGCATTAGGCGGCTTTTTCGAACTCTACGACCTGTTCCAGACCGGTTATATCAGCACCGGCCTGCTCGCCGAGGGTATTTTCCATACCGGGAAAGATGGGGTATTTGGTATTGCCGATCAGGCAGCCTTCGCTTCCTCGACCTTTATGGGGCTGTTTATCGGCGCCAGTTTGCTCGCGCCGCTGGCGGACAGACTTGGACGCCGCCTGACCTTTATGTTCGCGCTGGCGTGGTATGGCATCTTTTCGCTGATTATGGCGCTGCAAAATAGCGCTGAAGGGGTTATTTTCTTTCGTTTCCTGGTGGGGATCGGCCTGGGAATTGAACTGGTGACTATCGATACTTATCTCAGTGAATGGATGCCGACGCACTTACGTAATAAAGCCTTCGCTTACGCCTTCTTTATTCAGTTTCTCTCGGTACCGACGGTGGCGCTGATGTCCTGGCTACTGGTGCCAATGACCATTCTCGGCCTGAGCGGCTGGCGTTGGGTGATTATTCTCGGCGCACTGTGTTCACTGGTCATTTGGGTTATCCGCAAAAAACTGCCGGAATCCGCCCGCTGGCTGGAAAGCAAAGGTCGCCACGATGACGCGCACCGGGTTATGGGTGAAATGGAACAACGCTGCGGTTTATCGCCTTCCCGGCGCCATGCCAGTCAGGCGGTAGCGGTGCCGCAACGCAGCAATTTTAAAGAGATTTGGGCGCCGCAGTACCGTCAACGCACCCTCATGTTAATGGTGATGAACTTTTTCCAGGCCATCGGCTTCTTTGGTTTCGGTAACTGGCTGCCCGCGCTGCTCTCCGGCCAGGGCGCCAGTATTACCCATAGCCTGCTGTACGCTTTTTTTATCACCCTTGCCTACCCGCTTGGCTGCCTGTTCTGTACTCGCTTTGTCCATCGTTTTGAAAACAAATGGCAAATTGTTCTGTCAGCGCTGATGACGGTGATCTTCGGCACACTGTTCGCTTTACAAAATAGTCCGGTACTGCTGGTTATCTGCGGCTTTATGATCACCTGGTCCAATGCCTGGCTCACCATCAGCTATCACGCCTATCAGGCGGAGGTGTTCCCTACCCACATCCGCGCCCGGGCGGTGGGCTTCTGTTACTCCTTTAGCCGTCTGTCCACCGCGGTTACCAGCATTATGATTGGCGTGATCCTGCAATATGCCGGAACGCCGGGCGTGATTAGCTTTATCGTCGCCAGTATGCTGATGGTCATGCTGTCGGTAGGCATATTTGGGCCAAGAACCCGGGGTATTCGTCTGGAGAATATTTAAAGCTCACCAACGCCGCCGGTTGCCCGTTCGGCGGCGTTGCGTACGAGTATTTTTTCTTGATAGCGCAGTAAACATGGCAGCAGCAAGGCGCTAGCGCCGCTAAATGCAATCAACCCCGTAGACGCCTGCTGACTCATCTCGCCGTCGGCCAGCCACAGTGAGCAGAGCATAAAAGCGAGTGCCGTACTGAATGACATGACACCGCCTTGCAGAGTGGTAAATCCCGCGCGCCAGTTATCGTCCGGGAAACGAATCGCCACCGCCGAGGAGGCAACCAGCCGGCTATAAGATGCCCCAAGGAAGGTAATCATAAACAACCAACTCGCGCCGTCCAGCCACAGCACCATCAGCAAACTGATGATAAAAACTGCGGTTGCCGCCAGGCTCAGCCGATAGCCGCCAAAGCGTTGACACAGGCTGCCGCTCAACTTTGTCGCCGCGAATCCCGCCATACCGCCGAGAAAGAATAACCACGGTAGCGCCTCGCTGCTTGCCCGCATATTGCCCAGCAGCAAAGGCACCAGGATCGGCAGTAATAGCATCGGGCTAAACTGGGTTAACGCATTGCCGCTGGCAAATAACAGCATCGTTGGCGTGATGCGTATCTTTGTACCAGAGCCAGCGCCGCCGGAAGCCTTCGGCAGGCCAACATAGATCATGATGAGCGCCAGCAGGCAGAGAACGCCAATCAATGCCGGCGCCGTCTGCCAGCCGAAACGTTCGCAGAGAAACAACATGCCGGGCATGCCGATAATACTGACCAGCGAAAAGGCAGAGATGACCGTTGCCAACAATCGCGCGCGGTGTTCCTGGTCCGCCGCGTTGATCAGTAAACTGCTGGCCACCCCCATCGTCATTCCGCCGAGGAGCCCGGCCAAAAAACGCAGTATCAGCAACAATATAAAGTGCTGGGTAGCCAGAACCATCAGCGTTAATGCTCCCAGTAAGGCCATATTAACCAGTAGAAACTTACGCGGATTTAGCTTTCCCACCAGGCGCCACGCGCCGATTCCAGAAATGACCGACGCAAGCGTATAAATACCGCTGACATAACCTGCCCAGCTCACCGGCACCTGAAAAGTTGGCGCCATGTAGACAAATAGCGGATTAAAAATCATATATTCGAGCGCGTTGGTAAATTGGATAAAAGCGATGATCGCGCCCATTCGCCGTAGATTTATGGTCATTACACTTCCTCTCATCAGGGGGAGCGTCAGTTTATCGGCTAGTAAAAAAACGCATAAGTCGGTAAAAATGGGCGGGTTAATTATCAAAAATGGGATAATCAGCGGTGAGTAAACTGGATTTGAATGCACTACGCGTGTTTGTGAATGTCGTGGAAAACGGCAGCTTCAGCGGGGCGGCGCGGGCATTACGTATGCCTTCGTCAAATGTCAGTCGCCAGATTTCTCAACTGGAAGAAAAACTGCAATTGCGCCTTATCCAGCGCAGCACCAGACACATGCATCTCACCGATGCCGGGCAGGCTTTTTTTAATAGTATGCGCCCCCTGCTTGATCAGCTCGCGGCAACCGAAGCGGCCTTAACTCAACAGCAGGCCGATCCTGAGGGGCTGTTGCGCTTATGTCTTCCCAACGAGATTGGACCGACGCTTTTTGGCCCCATGCTGGCGCAGTTCGCCATGCGTTATCCCAAAATCGAAGTAAGCTGTGTGGTCAGCCTTGCCGGAGCCGACGCGCTTAAAGAAGATATCGACATTGCCGTCGCCATCGTCCGAGGCAAAATGGAGGATGCCAGCTATATCGCCATGCCGTTGGCGACATTTCCCTGTTGTGTTGTCGCGGCGCCTTCGCTGCTGGAAAAATGCGGACAGCCAGTACGTTGCGAGCAGCTTGCCTCACTTCCCTGCATCACCACCGTCAGCGCGCTGAAGGGGCAAGCCTGGCAATTTATCACCGCACGAAACGCGTTTAAAAAAGTGAATGTCCAGGCTCATTTTCGGGTGAATAGCGGAGAGATCGCCCTTCATGCCGCCGTCGCCGGCGTAGGTTTCGCCATCCTCGCTGAACAGGCTTGCCGCCCGTTTATCGCCTCAGGTCAGTTAAAGGTGGTTGAACTGGAGCTACCGCCGGCACCGCTACATTTAGTGGCGCTGTATCGCGAACGCCACTTTTTACCTGCCCGCTCTCGCGTCTGGCTCGATTTCATGCAGCAGCATTTGGCCGCCAATTAAATTTGCGGCGCTTCGCCAAAAATCATCTGCGCATCGGCGAAACATTTTTCCGCCAACGACGACACCGGCTCCTGGTTGCGCATGATAAGCGCAAGCGTGGAATCAACCTCGGTTTCCCCGATAGGCATAATCGCCAGATTGTCGCTCAGCGCTTCCAGGCCGTTATTGAGCGGCATGATGGCGCAACAGATCCCGGCCTGTACCGCCTGGATTATCTGAAATGTCGAATCGCTTTCAAAGACGTATTTCGGCGTTAACCCTTTGGCTTTAAAGCTCATTTCAATCGATTCACGATAATACATTCCCTTGGTAAGGAAACCGAGCGGCAGCCCCGCTAATGTCTCCCACTCGGGTATGCCTGCGTCAAACTGGAAATGGCGACTGTCGTGCAGCAGGCCCATTCGCGTTTTCGGCAGCCAGGTGACGTTAAATAATGCGCTATCGACGTGGTGCAAATAGCAGATGCCTAGATCGAGCTGGTTACGGCTGACGCCGTCAATAATTTGCTCAGAGGTCATCGACAGCAGACTGAACTGCAGTTCTGGGTATTTTTCCGCCAGCGGTTTGATCAGCTGCATCGGGTTCAGGCTGGCTAACGGCACCATGCCTACGCGTAACTGGCCCACCATCTGGCCGCGACAAATCGCCGCTTCAGCCGCCAGGCCATCGTGCGCCGCCAGCAGCGCCCGCGCCCAGGCGAGGATGCGTTCCCCTTCCGGGGTGAAGCCTTCAAAGCGTTGGCCGCGCTGAATCAGCGTGAGATTAAGTTCGTCTTCCAGGTTGCGAATGCGCATTGAAAGCGTCGGTTGAGTGATATGGCAGGCCGCCGCGGCCTGGCCGAAATGGCGCGTCTGATCGAGCGCGATCAGATATTTCAGCTGTTTAATGTCCATCTTAACTTCCAGAATAGTGACGTCCGCGGGTCAGTGGTGGACGCGATGCAGAACACAGCTGCGATAAGATATGTTATTTAAATGTTACTTGCGGTAGGGGCTGATTTCAAGATGCCATTTGCCAGTGGCCCGATCGCAGGCCACTGGCAATATTCAGCAAATTAACGCAGACCGGGGACGGCGCGCACCTCTTTCGAACGCAGCGTCAGGCGGATAGGAACTGATTTGTACGACGGCGTGCCGCTCTCTTCATCGATGTAATCCAGCGGCACCAGAACGTTAGCTTCCGGGTAATAGGCGCCCACGGTGCCAGGCGCGATGCTGTAAGCAACCACGGTGATATCCTCAAGGCGCAGATCGCTATCCGGCAGCGCGGTAAAAATATCGACGCGGTCGCCATGCTCCAGCCCCTGCTCGGCCATATCCTGCTCATTCATAAACAGCACATCGCGGCGGCCAAACACTCCGCGATAGCGATCGTCCATCGCGTAAATCGTGGTGTTGTACTGATCGTGACTGCGCAGCGTAACCAGGCGCATCACGTCGTCGCCGTCAACGCGGAAGTTCTCATGGACGCCTTTGAACACCGAGAACATCGCTTTGCCGGTCGGCGTCGGCCAGATCCGCTCGGTTGGCGGCAGCGGCATACGGAAACCGCCCGGATGACGAATACGTTCGTTATAATCCTCGAACCCGGGGATAGTCTGCTCGATGAGATCGCGGATGCGGTCGTAATCAGCCACCAGCGATAACCAGTCGATCTTACTGTTCGGCAGCGTCGCCGCCGCCATCCCGGCGACGATAGCCGGTTCCGAGCGCAGCCGGTCAGAGGCCGGTTTCAGTTTGCCGGATGAGGCGTGGACCATCGACATCGAGTCTTCCACGGTAATCGACTGGCGTCCGCTCTCCTGCATATCGAGTTCGGTACGGCCCAGACAAGGCAGAATAAAAGTCTCTTTCGCCACCAGCAGATGCGAACGATTCAGTTTGGTGCCGATGTGCACACTAAGATCCAGCCCGCGCATCGCCGGGAACGCCCGTTCATGATCCGGCATCGCCACCGCGAAATTACCGCCAAGACAGATCAGCGCTTTCGCGTCGCCGGCAACCATTGCCTGCAGCGCTTTCACCGCATCGTGACCATGTCCGCGTGGAGCGACAAAACCGAACACGCTTTCGAGGTTATTCAGAAACTCCGCACTCGGTTTTTCGGTAATGCCGACGGTACGGTTGCCCTGCACGTTAGAGTGACCGCGCAGCGGGCAGATCCCAGCCCCCGGTTTGCCGATATTGCCGCGCATCAGCAGAAGGTCCGCAATCAACCGGACGTTAGAGGTGCCTTTGTTATGCTGGGTGATCCCCATGCCATAGGTCACGATAGTGGCGTTGGATTTGGCGTAGGCAACGGCAACGCGCTGCAGATCGTCGCGGGTTAATCCGGACTCACGCTCAATTTCCGGCCAGTTGGTCTGACGTAAATCTTCGGCAAAAGCCTCGAAGCCGAGGGTGTGCTCGTTAATAAACGCCTGGTCCAGCACCTGGCCCTGGTTCGCTTCGATCTCCAGTAATGCTTTAGCGATCCCTTTCAGCGCCGCGGCATCGCCGCCCGCTTTCACCTGGAAATAGGTTGAGGCGATATTCGTCGAGCTGTAGGTTGCCATTTCAATAACGTTCTGCGGGTCGGCAAAACGTTCCAGCGCCCTTTCACGCAGCGGGTTAAAGACGATAATCGGCACACCGCGGCGGGACAGTTCATGCAACGTGCCCATCATGCGCGGATGGTTGGTTCCGGGGTTGTGACCGATGGAAATAACCAGTTCTGTTTTATCAAAGTCGTCCAAAGACACCGTGCCTTTGCCGATGCCGATCGATTGCGGCAGACCGACGCTGGTCGCCTCGTGGCACATATTGGAGCAGTCCGGGAAGTTATTGGTGCCGAACTCGCGGGCGTAAAGCTGGAACAGATATGCCGCTTCGTTAGAGGCGCGCCCGGAGGTATAGAACTCAACTTCATCGGGCTGTATGCCCTGTAATACTTCGCCAATGCGGGCAAACGCGCTTTCCCAGGAGACCGGGCGCAGCGTGTCGCTCTCACGATCGTAAGACAAGGGATGGGTAATACGTCCGTAACCTTCCAGTTCAAAGTCGCTTTTCGCCAGCAGCGAGGTCACGGTATTGGCGGCGAGGAACTCTGGCGTCACGCGTTTGCTGGTGGCTTCCCAGGTAACCGCCTTCGCGCCGTTCTCACAAAACTGGAAGGTTGATTTATGTTCTTTATCCGGCCAGGCGCAGCCGGGGCAGTCAAAACCGTCAGGCTGGTTGGTACGCAGCAGCGTGACCGGGGCGTCAAGCGCGTCCATTTGCGTACGCACGGCGATGGCGGTCGCTTTTAACGCCCCCCATCCACCCGCTGGGCCATCATAGGGATGAACACCGGGGACAGCGCGTTTTTTCTTATTCATATGAACTCCTGAATACTCTCTTCAGCTAACGGATGTTATTAACAACATTGGTCACGGTTTTTTGCGGCGATGTTAAATAACCACATTAATTAAGCGGGAAATACCACATTTCATTTTCCAATGAATAGCAAATGACAGGGTTAACTCGTTGTTTTTAATCTTTAACTAAATGTCTGGTGAAAATGAAATGAGCAAATTTACTCGTTAACCAAATAATAACATGTCATTTCGTGTTGTATAATAGATGTTATCTATCGGGTGTTAAATTTAACCTATTTGATAATTAAAGAATTATTTTTAAACTTTATTATCAAGGGCATTAACATATTTCAATGCCCGTCAACGCCGTAATTTAATTGTCATCAACAGGAGGCTTTACGCAGGTAAAGCCGTATCCGCTATGCAGAAAATATTCCATAAATACAATGAAGTAATGTCGTACAGGGGTGAGCCATGTTCGGATTAGATGCCTTTTATTTAGCCAGGATACAGTTTGCATTTACTGTATCTTTCCACATCATTTTCCCCGCTATTACCATTGGTCTCGCCAGCTACCTTGCGGTACTGGAAGGGCTGTGGTTAAAAACAAAAGAGGATACCTACCGCCAGCTCTACCATTTCTGGTCAAAAATATTTGCCGTTAATTTTGGTATGGGCGTCGTTTCCGGGCTGGTAATGGCCTATCAGTTTGGCACTAACTGGAGCGGGTTCTCGCAGTTCGCCGGTAGTATTACCGGGCCGCTGTTGACCTATGAAGTCCTGACCGCCTTCTTCCTCGAAGCTGGCTTTCTTGGCGTCATGCTGTTCGGCTGGCATCGCGTCGGCCGCGGCCTGCACTTCTTCGCGACCTGTATGGTGGCGCTGGGCACGCTGTTTTCCACTTTCTGGATCCTCGCGTCCAATAGCTGGATGCACACGCCCCAGGGCTACATTATCGAGAATGGCATCGTGGTGCCGGTAGACTGGCTGAAGGTCGTTTTTAACCCTTCATTCCCGTATCGCCTGCTGCACATGTCTACCGCCGCCTTCCTTGCCAGCGCCTTTTTCGTCGGCGCTTCGGCAGCCTGGCATCTGCTGAAAGGCAATGATACGCCGGCAATCCGCAAGATGTTCTCGATGGCGCTGTGGATGGCGCTGATCGTCGCCCCCATTCAGGCGATGATTGGCGATGCGCACGGCCTGAATACGCTCGAACATCAACCGGCAAAAATCGCCGCGATTGAAGGGCACTGGGAGAATAAACCGGGTGAAGCCACGCCATTAGTGCTGTTTGGTCTGCCGGATATGGACGAGGAACGCACCAAATATAAAATTGAGGTTCCCTATCTTGGTAGCATCATCCTGACCCATAGCCTCGATAAACAGGTTCCGGCCTTAAAAAGTTTCCCGAAAGAAGATCGCCCAAATTCCACCATTATCTTCTGGTCGTTCAGGGTGATGGCCGGGCTCGGTATGTTAATGGTATTGCTCGGCGTGGTCAGCGCCTGGCTGCGTTGGCGTGGCCGGCTCTACACCTCAAAACCGTTCCTGCGTTTTGCCCTGTTGATGGGCCCTTCCGGGCTGGTCGCGCTACTGGCAGGCTGGTTTACCACTGAAATTGGCCGCCAGCCGTGGGTAGTCTATGGCGTTCAGCGCACCCGGGATGCGGTCTCCGCCCATGGCGATCTGCATATGTCCCTCAGCCTGCTGGCCTTTATCGTGGTCTACGCCTCGGTGTTTGGCGTCGGCTACGTGTATCTGATTCGCCTGATAAAAAAAGGGCCAGAAAGTGCGCACACGCCGGAGGACCCGACTCAGAACCAAACCCCTGCCCGCCCGCTGTCTGCGGTGCGCGAACCTATGAATACTTCGGGGAGAAAATAATATGGGTATCGACCTGTCAATTATCTGGTTCACGATCATCGTTTTTGCCACCCTGATGTATATCGTGATGGACGGTTTCGATCTCGGGATCGGCATTCTGTTCCCGTTTAATAAAAATGAAACCGACCGCGATATGATGATGAATAGCGTGGCGCCGGTGTGGGACGGCAACGAAACCTGGATGGTGCTGGGCGGCGCGGCGCTGTATGGCGCGTTTCCGCTGGCCTACGCGGTGATTATCGATGCGCTCAGCATCCCGTTAACCGCCATGTTACTGGGGCTGATTTTCCGCGGCGTAGCGTTTGAGTTTCGCTTTAAGGCGACGCCGGAACATCGTCCGTTGTGGGATAAGGCGTTTATCGGCGGTTCGCTACTGGCGACGTTTAGTCAGGGGATAGCCGTAGGTACCTTGCTCAACGGCCTCAGCGTCACGGGTCGCGAATTTAGCGGCTCAACCCTCGACTGGCTGGCGCCCTTCCCGCTGTTTTGCGGCGTCGGGCTGGTGATTGCCTACGCGTTACTCGGCTGCACCTGGCTGATAATGAAAACCGAAGGCGCTTTGCATCGCAAAATGTCTGAGCTGGCGATCCCACTGACCCTGGCATTGCTGGCAGTGGTCGCCATTATCAGCATCTGGACGCCGCTGACTCACCCGGAAATCGCTCACCGCTGGTTTACATTCCCCAATATCATCTGGTTTATGCCGGTGCCGTTGCTGGTGCTGGTTTGCTGCTGGGGGATTGTCCGTAGCGCCTATAATCGTCAGGCCAGCTATGGGCCGTTTTTACTCACTCTGGCGCTGGTGTTCCTCGGGTTCAGCGGCCTTGGGATCAGCATCTGGCCAAACATTATTCCACCAGCAATCTCTATCTGGCAGGCCGCTTCGCCACCGCAGAGTCAGGGCTTTATGCTGGTCGGTGGACTGCTGATCATTCCGGTTATTTTGATGTACACCTGCTGGAGCTACTACGTGTTCCGCGGCAAAATCAAACCCGATGAGGGGTATCATTGATGGCGACTCAATCTGATAAAACGTTAACGACGCATCATCGTCCGTTCTGGCGCAAACTGATGTGGCTGGTGATTATCTGGGGGGCCAGCGTGCTGGCGCTCGGCGTGGTCGCCACCTTCTTTAAGCTATTGATGACGGCGGCAGGAATGCGCACTCACTAATACTCAACGCCGGACGGGCTGACCGCCCGGCGTTTTTTTATGTAAGGTTGTAATAACGGTCGGGCTGCATTTTTTCCGGTAACGGATGTTGCCCGGTCATATCCATCAAATTACGTTCAATGGTATTGCACATTGCATTCAGCGGCAGGTCGTTGGCCGAGGTGCCAAACGGATCTTCCAGCTCTTCCGCCAGGGAATCCCATGACAGGAAGGTGTAGGAGATAAACACCGAAACAAACGGCGTCATGTAATGCAAATCCCCCACCAGCGCGAAGGGCAATAACGCGCAGAAAAGATAAACGGTACGCTGCAAAATCAAGGTGTAGGCAAACGGCACCGGCGTGCTCGCCAGACGCTCGCAGCCCCCCAGAACATGGGCTAACTCATCGAGTTTATTATCCATCAAGCCGTAGGTAATATCGCTGAGCTTACCCTGCTCGCGCAGCTTACCTAACTCATTACCAATCAATAATAATATTCGGTTAGTCGGCATTGAGCTGGCGAGAATTTCCGCCACTTTTTCTTTCGGCAACAAGCGATAGAGGTCAACCGCCGGGTCGGTTTTACGCAGCTGATGCTTAAGGCTCCAGCTGAACGCCACCAGATAACTGACTAACGTTTTATGCGTTTCCTCCTCAGCGGGAAGGATATTTTTCAGCTGCCTGACCAGGGTTCGTTCGGCAATCAGCACGGTTCCCCATAAATTACGCGCCTCAACGAAGCGGCTGTAGCTCGCGCTATTACGAAAGCCGAGAAAAATCGCAATCGCGATCCCCAACAGGCTAAATGGCGCAACGGTTAAGTGAATGCCAAGTTGTTCATACCATTGATAGCTGATGATGGCGATGACCGACATCAGAACGTTCAATAGCAGGCGGAAAACAATTTTTGACAGCACGGAACCGTGCCAGTCAAACAGACGAAAAAACCAGTGTTGTTCTGGCCGGATGATCATTGTATTACTTCCTGAAGACCCAATGATGCTCAGTACATACCCTAATGAAAAATGATGGGTATATACCCGTCATACTTCAAGTTGCATGTGCGTTGGCAATAACTCGGCCCATCCCTGGGCCTCGCCCTTACGGGCGCAGTGAACTGCGTTCAAATTCGTTCCTGACGAATTTGTCCTCGCTCACCCCAGTCACTTACTGGAGTAAGCTCCTGGGGATTCCCTGCGTCGCCGCCTTCCTGCAACTCGAATTATTTAGGGTATAGATATTATCTATTAAGCCATTGGTTAATTTTATTGTACACAAACACGACATCGCGTTGATAACCGCCATTAATTAGCGATGAATTAATGGTGGTTTAATTATGGGCTCTTTTTATTTTCCACGCAATATACGGCCTGCAAGCAGGCCGGAGAAATAAACCATCAATAACGGCTTAATGGCCGATATTATGCAGGGTTATTCAGCCTGGCGGCTGGATAATTCTTCAAGTAGCGTCGCGGAAGGTACAAAGAACAAACTGCCGGTAACCGGGCGGCTATAATCGAGCAGTCGATCGTAATTACCGGCCGGGCGACCGACGAACATGTTTTCCAGCATCTGTTCGATGGGCGCCGGGCTGCGCGCATAACCGATAAAATAGGTACCAAACTCGCCCATACCGGGCTTGCCGAACGGCATGTTGTCGCGCAGGATTTTAATCTCCTCGCCGTTCTCTTCAAGGGTGGTCAGCGAACTGTGCGAACAGCTGGGTTTGACGTCGGCATCCAGTTCGATGTTAGTCATTTTTTTACGCCCGATAATACGCTCCTGCTGTTCGACGGTTAGCGCATTCCAGCCCGCCATATCGTGCAGATATTTCTGCACAATCACGTAGCTACCACCGGCGAAATCCGGGTCTTCATCACCGATAATGGTGAAATCCGCCGCCGCGCGCCCCTGCGGGTTTTCGCTACCGTCAACGAAACCGATCATCGCCCGACGGTCGAAATAGCGGAAGCCGTGAACTTCATCGACGACCGTTACGGCATCCCCCAACTTATCCATCAACTGCGTCGCCAGCTCGAAGCTAAGCCCCATATCATCGGAACGGATATGCAGCAGCAGATCGCCCGGCGTAGAGACCGCCACGCGCTCTCCGCTGCCCACGCGGCGGAAAGGATGCAGCTGCTGCGGGGTGGGCTGGCCAAACAACTGCGGCCAGATTTCAGCGCCAAATCCGCAGATGCAGGAAATCCCCGCCTCCGGCATGCGGGTACCAACGGAACGCACAACCGCGGCAAAATCATCGCACCAGTCGCGCACGCGGCTCAGGCTCTCAGCGCTGCGCGCTACGGTCGCGACGATGAATATCGCCGTTCGCGGCAGCGGTAAAGTAATCGCCTGAGGTTCGTTAATTTTCATATCATCCTCTGTTATTGCCAATTAACGGCAAGGTAGCGTTGACTCCTGCAGGCAGGAGTCGCAAGTTGTTTACGCGTGAGCCAGTTCGCCACCGGGCGCTTCGTAGGGATCAATGTGAATCATCACCTGTAGCACCTCGTGGCGCGCGAGCACATTTTCCCGCACCGCCAGCGCGATAGCATGGCCTGCACGAACCGACAGCTCGCCCGGAACTTCAATATGGACATCGACGAGGATCAGGTCGCCCGCCTTACGAGTTTTTAGATCGTGCAACCCCACAACGCCGCCGGTTGCGGCAATGGTGTCGCGTATAGCATTCTGGGTTTGCGTGTCGACCGAGCGATCCATTAAATCATGCAAGGCATCGCCGGCAAAAGTGTAACCCATTCGTGTAATCAATACCCCTACTAACAATGCCGCCACGGGATCCAACCAGACAATACCGGCGAGGTTACCAACGATCCCTACCGCCACTACTACCGACGACGCCGCATCCGAGCGCGCATGCCAGGCGTTGGCAATTAATAATGACGACTGAATGCGCTTTGCTACCGCCAGCATATAACGGAACAGCGTCTCTTTTGCGATCAGCGCTGCAAGGGCCACCCATAATGCCGTTACATGCACGGATTGAATGGTTTCCGGATGGAGTAGTTTATCCACCGCCGACCACAACATGCCGACACCGACAACCATTAAAATCGCGCCCAATATCAGCGACGCGCCATTTTCATAGCGCCAGTGGCCATAATGATGATCGCTGTCGGAAGGTTTACGGCTTTTCTTATTGGCAATCAGAACCACAAAATCAGCAATTAAATCGGAAAGAGAGTGGATGCCATCGGCAATAAGCCCTTGCGACCCTGAAAACAGGCCGGCGATAATTTGCCCGGTCGATAAAAAAAGATTAACCACGACGCTAACCAGGGTGCTTTTACGCGCAGCCTGTGAACGCTGATGATATTTATTATCATTCTGTTGATTTTTATTTGCCATCATCCCTCCCGAATAAAGTATGGATGATAGCCTGATATGAGTCAGCGACATTCAATATTAATGGCTTGTTGATAATAAATTTAAAATAAATAGCCTGAGTTATAATATATAAATGCGAATGATTACGCTTTAAAAATAATAGCCGACATTGAGCGGCTATTTTTTACTTTTATGATGTTGCCATTCGGCGCATAGCGCAGTGATAAGCGCCATTGCGCACCGAAGCGCGAAGTACCCGCGCCACGCCATTGACCGCCACTCTGGCGGTTCGCCGCTGCAGCGGATTGATGGGGATCGCCAGCATCTGCTGCGCCCAATCGGGAAGCAGATCGATTCCGGCGACCATCATCCAGCGCCCTACCGGCTGGCTTAGCCGGCCCGGCAGACGGGTGGTGAGCAGCACCTGCGCCACTTCCTGCGTTCGTTCATCACAACGTAACTGGGGGCGCATATCCTGCAAATACTCCGCCACCTGACGTGGCGTTTCGGGGATGTCTGCGGCGCCAAGTCGCCGGGCGACCTCCGCCGCTTCGCGGTAGTATTGCTCCTGACGCGCGGCAGTGACGATGGTGCGCTTATAACGCAGATGAGAGGCCATAAAGCTGCTGCACTCGGCCACATGAACCCAGGTTAAGAGCGCTGGATCGCTGGCGCGATAAGGCGTACCGTCCGGCGCAACGCCGCTGATGCGCTGATGGATCTCCTGCACTTTAGCGATTAATCTTTCGGCATCGTCGGTAGTGCCAAACGTGGTGGCTGAGATAAATTGACTGGTGCGGCGCAGACGGCCAAAGATATCCTCACGAAAACGCGAATGATCCCACACACCGGCCAGCGCCAGCGGATGCAGCATCTGTAACAGTAGCGCGCTAATGCCGCCGCAGAGCATTGAGGTAAAGTCGCCGTGTACCTGCCAGATAGCCGACCGCGGGCCAAATAAGCCTGGCTCGCCCTTCGGGTTTTCAAAATCAATCTCTTTTAACGCCATCCCGGTTAAACCCAGGACCTGTAATTCAATCATGCCGCGTATGCTGGTCATTGCGTTGCCCGTCGCTATCCATAACGCCACCAACATAACACCATTCGCGGCGGCTGGCATTTGCCGACGGTGACTTTAAACGCCAACGCGCCCGCGTTCCCGCGGGCACGCCACGGATTAAGCGTTGAGCTGATAATCGAGTGAGATGTCGGCTTTCAGTACCTGCGAAACCGGGCAGCCAGCTTTGGCTTTCTGGATAATCGGATCAAAGGCCGCTTTATCGATACCCGGCAGGACAATATTGCTCTGCAGCGCGATCTTGGTGATGGCGAAGCCGCCGCCGTTCTTATCCAGCGTGACCACCGCAACGGTATCGATAGAGGTCGCCGTATAGCCCGCTTCGCTAAGCATTAATGATAGCGCCATTGAGAAGCAAGCGGCATGGGCCGCGCCGATAAGCTCTTCCGGGTTAGTCCCTTTAACGCCTTCAAAGCGGGTATTAAAACCATAAGGTTGTTGGTTAAGCGCGCCGCTTTCCGTCGAGACGGTGCCTTTACCGCTTTTCAGATCCCCTTCCCAATGCGCCTGACCTTTCTTATGAATTGCCATCGTTTCACTCCTTTTTGACGTTAAAGGAGTAAGTATAGACAGCTCTAGCTGACCTGGGACAACTGTTGCTGAATGGCCTCCAGAAACAGCGGCAGCGCGCTGGGCTGATAATCTCGTGACAGATAGATGCCATAGACGGCCAGGGATTTTGGCGTATAGCCAGGCAGCACCTGTTTTAGCGCGCCGCTGTTTAGCGCGCGCCGGGCTTCCAGTTCCGGCAGCATGGCGATGCCGCACCCCGCCACCGCCGCTTCCATCAGCAGAGAGGAGATCCCGGCGCTCAGGTTGCCGGAGACGGCCACCGACACGGGTTCGCCCTGCGAATCGGTAAACTGCCATGTTGGGGTGGCGAAATGGCTATAGTGGAGACAGTTATGTTGACTAAGCTCCTCCGGCGAATTTATCTGGCCATGCTGCTGTAGCCACCGCGGCGAGGCGCAGAGCACCGAGCGGCAAATGCCGAGCCGCCGCGCTATCGCCCCCGGCTCCGGATTATCGGTGATCCGGATGGCGACATCGATACGCTCGCCAATCAGGCTTACCGGATGGTTGTTGATATCCAGTTCGAGGCGCAGTTGGGGGTAACGGGCCAAAAACTCCGGTAGCAGCGGTGAGAGCAACTGCATGGCGGTAAAGTGCGCGCAGGCGACCCGCAACGTGCCGCTCGGCACCGCGCGTTCCGTCTGCCCCGCTATCTCATCCGCCAATTGCGTGAGGCTACGCGTTTTCTGCAATACCTTTTCGCCTGCGCTGGTTAAGGTCAGTTTGCGCGTCGAACGATGAATGAGCCGGGTACCGGCCCAGTGTTCCATCTGCTCCAGATAGCGACTCACCATCGGTCGCGACATACCAAGCGCCCTGGCCGCCGCGCTCAAACTGCCCAGCTCGCATATGCGCATATATACCTGGGCGGCGATAACTCGATCCATATCCGTATCCATCTGCACGTTTTATGAAACTCAGCATCTCTTTTTTCAGGAATTTTCGCAAATCAAGAATGACGTAAAATGAACCTATTCACCTGAAAGAGAGAAAACCAACATGAAAGTATCTGCCCTGGCTATCGCCACCGCCCTGTTCAGCACCACCGCTTTTGCCGCGCCGTTGACTCTGCAAACCTACAACCCGCAGGAGAACGCGATCTTCGCGGTGAACTCCACGCTGGCCTCCGGCCCGCACGAAGCGGTGCTGTTTGACGCCCAGTTCAGCGTTAAAGATGGCGAAAAGCTGGTTGAGATGATCAACAAAAGCGGTAAGAAGCTCACGCACATTGTGATCACCTCTGGCGATCCGGATTTCTATTTTGGCCTCGAGCCGCTGGTGAAAGCCTTCCCGCAGGCCAAAGTGGTGGCAACCGAGCAAGTGGTTAAGCATATTGAAGAGACCAAAGCGGCGAAGCTGGCATACTGGGGCCCACAGATGAAAGACGGCGCGCCGAAGCAGGTCTATGTTCCACAGGTATTAGCCGCAAATAGCTTCACCATTGACGGCGAGAAAGTGGAAATTCGTCAGCCGCAGAACTACGCCGCGTTCGTCTGGATCCCGGCGAATAAAGCGATTCTTGGCGGCACCGGCGTCGCCTGGGGCATGCACGTCTGGACCGCCGATACCCAAAGCGCGTCGAGCCGTCAGCAGTGGCGCCAGACCCTTAGCGATATGGCCGCGCTGCATCCGCAACAGGTGATCCCGGGCCACTATCTCGGCACGCCGCCGGCGGGCGACAAGGCTATCGTCTTTACCCGCGACTATCTGGAGAAATTCGAGCAGGCGCTGAAAGCGCATAAAGATTCCGCCAGCGTCATCAAAGCCATGAAGGCGCAATATCCGGGTCTCGCTGAAGAAAGTTCGCTGGAGCTGAGCGCGAAAGTGAACACCGGCGAAATGAAGTGGTAATCGGCCACGCCTGAATCGAGAACGCTCTTAATCTGCCGACGCAAGGTTGCTATTCGCAAAAAAATGGACCACGATAATCCCGTCGCGTTAAAAAGCGCGGCGTACTTAGGGTTACGTTTCGTCCGGCTTGCGTCGGGCTTGTCCTTGAAACCAGAACAGGATTAAGGAGTAAGAATGAAATCGAACCATCAGGCACGTCATCTTCTCGGTCTGAACTACAAGCTTTCCCGCCAGAAAAAAGTGGTGCTCGAAGGCGACGAAGAAACTACCGTTAACCATATCCATGCTACGGGCCGCAAACGCCGCGGTGGTTAATTTTTCAGCTGAGTGATGATAAAAACACCATCCGCCAAACGGGATGGTGTTTTTTTAAGACAATCCCACGCTTCGCATCCTTCTTTTGTTACCATCTGCTTTATACTCTGCCCGCTGCATTTCCTGCCAGACCGATCGCTTATCGCCGCGCCCGGGTCTGAAGTGAACATCAAGGAGTTAGTGCGATGCAATTCATCTATAAAAAAAACCGCTCTCTTTATATCCCCTACGCTGGCCCGGTTCTGCTTGAGTTTCCGTTACTCAACAAAGGAAGCGCCTTCAGCATGGAAGAGCGTAGCAGCTTCAACCTGCTGGGCCTGCTGCCGGAAGTGGTCGAAACCATCGAAGAACAAGCTGAACGCGCGTGGATCCAGTATCAGGGGTTTAAAACTGAGATTGATAAGCACATTTATCTGCGCAACATCCAGGACACCAACGAAACCCTGTTTTATCGCCTGATTGGCAATCATCTCGATGAGATGATGCCGGTTATCTATACCCCCACCGTCGGCGCCGCCTGTGAGCGTTTCTCGGAAATCTACCGTCGCGCGCGCGGCGTGTTCATCTCCTACCAGAATCGGCACAACCTCGACGATATCCTGCAAAACGTACCGAACCATAACGTCAAAGTGATCGTGGTGACCGACGGCGAGCGTATTCTCGGTCTCGGCGACCAGGGTATCGGCGGTATGGGCATCCCTATCGGTAAGCTGTCGCTCTATACTACCTGCGGCGGTATCAGCCCGGCCTACACCCTGCCTATCGTGCTGGATGTCGGCACCAACAACCAGCAACTGCTCGACGACCCGCTGTATATGGGCTGGCGTCATCCGCGCGTGACCGACGACGAGTATTATCAATTCGTTGATGACGTTATCCAGGCCATCAAAAACCGTTGGCCGGACGTGCTGCTGCAGTTTGAAGATTTCGCGCAGAAAAACGCCATGCCGCTGCTTAACCGCTATCGTAACGAGATTTGCTCGTTTAACGATGATATTCAGGGCACCGCGGCGGTCACCGTCGGCACATTAATCGCCGCCAGCCGTGGCGCGGGCAGCCAGCTCAGCGAGCAAAAAATTGTCTTCCTCGGCGCGGGATCCGCCGGTTGCGGTATTGCTGAACAGATCATCGCGCAAATCATGCGCGAAGGGTTAAGCGAAGAAGAAGCCCGTCAACGCGTATTTATGGTGGACCGCTTCGGCCTGTTGACTGACGGTATGCCGAATCTGCTGTCTTTCCAGAGCAAGCTGGTGCAGAAACGCGAAAACCTGCAAGGTTGGGATACGACCAACGAAGCGCTCTCGCTGCTCGACGTGGTGCGTAACGTGAAGCCGAATATCCTGATTGGCGTCTCCGGCCAGCCGGGGCTGTTCACGGAAGAAATTATTCGTGAAATGCACAAGCACTGCCCGCGGCCGATCGTCATGCCGCTGTCGAACCCGACCTCCCGCGTTGAAGCCACGCCGCAGAACATCCTGACCTGGACCGACGGCGAAGCGCTGGTGGCCACCGGCAGCCCGTTCACCCCGGTGACGGTTAAGGGCAAGCAGTACGCCATCGCGCAGTGTAACAACTCCTATATCTTCCCGGGCATCGGCCTTGGCGTGATCGCTGCGGGAGCATCACGCGTCACCGACGAAATGCTGATGGCGGCAAGCGAAACCTTAGCTAACCACTCGCCGCTGGTGAATAACGGCGAAGGCCCGGTACTGCCGGAACTGAAAGATATTCAGGCCGTATCGCGCGCTATCGCGTTTGCGGTCGGTAAAGTGGCTCAGGAACAGGGCGTGGCGGTGAAAACATCGGCCGAAGCGCTGCTGCAGGCCATTAGCGATAATTTCTGGCAGCCGGAATATCGCAACTATCGCCGAACCTCAATTTAACGCTTTATTTCAACGGGCCCGGAGATCGGGCCCGTTTTTTTATCCCCGCCCTTGGCCGTTATTCATTCCCCTTTGTTTACTAAACACCTGCCCATCCTTACGAGGCGCTTCACAGATGCTTTATTTCATTCGCTTGCCGGGAGGTAAATACCTTGCCCGCCTGTTCGCTCACCGATAAATTAGCAAACAGATACCGCGGCGCTGAAATAAGCGCGCAGCAGAAAACAGAAGGTTTAAGTATGGCGAATATTCGTGATGTCGCCCGGCGGGCTGGAGTTTCAATTAGTAGCGTGTCCAACGTACTTAATAATCGCACGCAACAGATGCGCGAAGAGACCCGACAGCGGATAGTCAAAACGATGGCTGAGCTAAATTACCGCCCTGCGCGTTGCGCTCCGCCGGTCGCCGATTCAGCAACCAAAATGCTCGGCCTGATGGTACCGTCTATCGTCAATCCCAGCTTTTCAGCGCTGGCGCATGAACTGGATACTGCGGCACGCGCGTTTCGCCACCGGCTGTTATTAGGCATTTGCTGCCGCGATGCCGACGAGGAGTCAGCCTTTATCGCGGATATGTTCTCCCACGGCGTGCGCGGGTTGATAGTTGCCGCCAGCGACGTACGCAAAACCCACTTTGTGCGCGCAGCGGAACAAGGCATGACCATTATTAGCTATGACAACCGGCTGGCCGAAAGCGTCCCGCCTCGGGCGCGCTACTTCGATAGTGTCTCAATGGACAACGTTGAAGCGGGACGTCTGGCGGCGCAACATCTGCTGGACAACGGTTGCCGTAATATCGTCTTTGCCACCGAAAGCGGGTTAACGCTGGGACGCAGCCATAAAATCCTCGGCTTTCAGTCGGCGCTTTCCCAAAGCGGTACAGCGGCCAGAGGCGTGGTGATAGAAGGCAAAGGCAATCGGGAATTCGGCGACGCCGAGATGTTCGAACTGGGCGTAAGCCTGGCGCAAAAAATTAGCGCCTTAACGCCGCGAGTGGATGGCGTGGTAGCGATTAACGATGCTTTAGCCATCGGCCTGATGGTTGGGCTACGCGCGCAGGGCCTGAAAATAGCGGAAGATATTTCGGTGATTGGCATCGATAACATCTCCCTGTCGGCGTTATCGTCACCGGGCCTCACCTCGGTAATGGCCCCGCTTTCGGCAATGGCGTCGATGATGGTTGAGCGGCTTGTCCAGAGAATTACTGAGCCGGGATTACAAACCGACGAATTTATCTTTGCACCGGAAGTGATACAGCGTCAGTCGGTAAAAATAAAGCAACCCTAGTTGTTTTTATAAATAAATAGCATGGTGCAGATAATAGTTATTATCTGCAGGGAGACCTATACCCTATTACATTCAAAACGCATATTAATGTCGGGATTTCCATCCCATTCTTTTGTACTTTAACGAGTATAACCGGAAATAATGATGAACCTACAATCTGCGCAAGATATAGAAAAGAGCGCCATTAAGAAATTGACATGGCATATTGTTCCATTAATGATATTGCTTTATTTTCTGGCTTTTCTTGACCGTAATAATATGGCCTACGCCGCAATGGCGCTGGAAGATAGCCTTGGCCTGACGGCCACCGCCTTTGGCTTTGCTTCGGGAATATTTTTCATCGGTTATTTTATGTTTGAAATTCCCAGCAACGCCGGCACGATTAAGTTCGGTCCGCGGCTGTGGTTCGCGCGTATTCTGATCACCTGGGGAATATTTGCCACTTTGATGGGGTTCGTCAGAACGCCGACCGAACTCTATATCTGTCGTTTTATGCTTGGCGTGTGCGAAGCCGGTTTCTTCCCTTCAGTGGTGTACTACTTCACGATCTTTTTTCCGCCAGCCTGGCGGACCAAAATTCTCGGCATGTTCATTATTGTCCAGCCGCTATCCAACGCCGTGGGTTCACCGATTTCAGGCTTAATTCTGCATATCGATAACGGCTGGTTTGGCCTTGAATCCTGGCAGTGGTTATTTATCCTCGAAGGTATTCCGCCGATCGTTATCGGCCTGTTCATCCCTTTTATTATTAAGAATTCACCGCAAGAAGTCGGCTATCTCAACGCTGAAGAAAAGGCGTGGTTAATGAGTAGTACGAACCGTTCAAAATCAGGGAGTAAAGTCTCGCTGGCTGAGTTCGCCAGCGGTATTAAAAATCCCAAATACCTGCTTTATGCGCTGCTGAATTTCGGGATGGTTTGTGGGATTTACGGCTTCGGGATGTGGCTACCGTCGATTATTACCGCTATTTCCGGCGATGATATTCTTCGCGTAAGCCTGATTGCCCTTATCCCCTACGGCCTGGCGGCGCTACTGGTTTATCCATGGAGTATGCTGGCCAGTAAAACACGCAAAATTGCCGTTTTTGCCGGTATCAGTATGGTTGTCGCCGCATTAGGGCTCGCCGGCGCGGTGGTGTTCTTTAAGTTCAACGTCGCGATTTCACTCTCATTCCTGACCATTGCCGCCATTGGTATCTATACCGCGGTACCGTGTTTCTTATCGATGCCTGCCAACGTCTCGGCAGGCGCAGCGACGGCCGCGGGTCTCGCCGTGGTGAGCTGCATCGGCAACCTGGGCGGCTTCGTCGCCCCTTACGTGGTCGGCCTCCTTAACGACTTCAGCCACAGCAGCACGCCGGGACTGATATTCCTCGCCATGTGCCTGCTGATCACCGGCCTGATTTGCATTTTCTACTGCGCCAGACAGCGCGAAGGCGTCATTCAATCCTGAAAATTTAAGGAAACATCATGGGAACTCTTATTGGAAAAAAAGCATTTATCACCGGCTCTGAACAAGGTATCGGCTGGGCTACGGCGGAAAAACTGATTCTGGCGGGATGCGATGTCTTTTTGCACTATCACAGCGGTGAAGAAGGCCCGCAAAAGTTGGCGGCTATCGCCAGCGCGCGAGGGCAAAAAGCGGCCTGGCGCTATGCGGATTTGATTGACACTGAGGACGCGACCGCCTGCGTGCAGGCCGCCGCGGAATTCCTCGGCGGTATCGATATCCTGGTGAATAACGTCGGCGGTATCGTCGGGCGTAAGTGGCTTGGCGAAATTGACCGTCAGTTCTGGCAAACGGTGTTAGACGTCAATATGACCACCATGCTTAACGTCACCCAGGCGGCGCTTCCCTGGCTTAAATCGGCAACGGATGGCGCCAGCATCATTAACCTCGCCTCGCTGGCGGGGCGCTCCGGGGGGCATGCCGGTTCTCTCGCCTATTCAACCACAAAAGGGGCCATCCTGACCTGGACACGCTCGCTGGCGGCTGAACTGGGCGAGCACGGCGTGCGCGTCAATGCGGTTGCGCCGGGGCTTATTCTCGGCACCCGTTTTCATAACCGCCACACCACACAGGCTTCGGCTGACGAAACCATCCGGCAAATTCCGCTTCAGCGCGCGGGAACGCCCGATGACGTCGCCCGCGCCATCACTTTCCTTGCCGGCGAGTATGACGGATTTATCTCCGGCGCCACTATCGATATTAACGGCGGAATTTATCGCATGTAATGCAAACCGGGCGGCCAGAAATCGCCGCCCGCCAGGGAGTACCTGATGATCAAATTCGAAATTATCCATCCACAACTGCTGGCTGCTCTGGCGTGCTGCGGCCATAAATCACAAATTCTCATCGCGGATAGCAATTTTGCCTGTCGCGTTAATGCCAATGCCGATGCCACGTTGATTCAGCTCAACCTCGCGCCAGGCATGGTACCGGCAACTTATATCGTCGAAAAACTGCTTACCTGCGTTAATGTCGAACACGCGACGCTGATGGCATCACCAGCGGAATTCACTAACACCATCGCCAGTGAATACCGGGAGCTTCTACCGACAAACTGCCCGCTTGATTATGTCGAACGCGAAGCTTTCTACGCAAAATCCCGGCTGCCGTTGACCCAACTGGTCATCGCTTCCGGCGAACAGCGTCGTTTTGCCAACCTACTACTCACCGTGGCTCCGGCCTAATCGTCATACCCGCCGCCGATAAAACCGGCGGCGCGATCCTCAATGCTGGTATCTGGTCAAAAGACAATTTAGCCACTACACTCCCTGCATCCATCAACCTACTGAAAAAATAAGGAGGATCCCCATGCTGTACTGTGAACTGTTTAATGTTTCACATACATTTGGCGATCGCACCAGCTCAAGCGTTATCGGTATCGTGCTGCGATAACTTTAGCTTGAGCGAAGAAGCCAACGACTAAATCCCTTCCTCGGGCTTACCGGGTTATCGTCAGCGATGTTTGACGAGGCATTCTCATGCCTGTAACTCTTGAGTAAGTTCACAATGAGCACACTTTTAAGCGCACAATCTCTCCACGTTGATACGGCCTTTGGCCCACTTTTCAACGACCTCTCCTTTACCCTGAAAAAAGGCGATCGCATTGGCCTGATTGGCTATAACGGTTGCGGGAAAAGCACGCTATTGCAGGTGCTGGACGGCACTCTCACGCCGAATTCTGGCAGCGTATCGCGGGCTAATCACTGCCTGCTGGCGCGCGTGGAACAACATCTGCCTGACGCCCTACTCAGCCAACCGCTATTGCAGGTGGTACTGGAAAAACTGGCGCCTGGCGAACGGGATTCGCTGCGCTGGCAAGCGGAGCGACTGCTCGCTGAAATGGGTTTTACCGTTCAACAGACCCAACAGCAAGCCGCCACCCTGAGCGGCGGACAACATACTCGTCTGTTGCTCGCCCGCGCGTTGATCCAACGACCCGATTTGCTGTTGCTGGATGAGCCAGGCAACCATCTTGATCTGCCGACCCTGCTGTGGCTGGAAAGCTTCTTGCAAACCTGGCAGGGGAGCTTCGTGGTGGTGTCGCACGATAACCTCTTACTGGATGCTGTAACTAATACCAGTTGGATTTTACGTGATAACACGCTGCACGCTTTCTCACTACCCTGCAGCGCCGCCCGTCAGGCGCTGCAGGAGCAAGATGCAAGCGATGCTCTGCGCCACAAAGCGGAACAAAAGGAGATCGACCGCGTCGCTGCCAGCGCCAAACGGCTGGCCATCTGGGGTCGGGTTTACGATAACGAAGATCTGGCGCGTAAAGCCAAGCAGATGGAAAAGCAGGTTTCACGCCTGAAGGATAGCCAGACGGAACTCACCGCCGGCACGCCGTGGCGTCTTGAGGTGCATGGCGACGCCGTTCGCGCCGACCGTCTGCTGGAGATGGAAAATCTCCCCGTGCCGCCGGCGCCCGGTCTCCCCGCCCTGTTCACCACCGGTCTGGCGCGGCTGCAAAGCGGCGACCGGGTAGCGATAATGGGGCGCAACGGCGGTGGGAAATCGTCGCTGCTGCGCCTGTTATGGCGACAAATGCAGCAACCGGCTAGCGAAGCCGGGCTGCGTTTACATCCTCGACTACATCCGGGTTATTACGATCAAACCCTGCATCAACTGGCGGATGAGGCCAGCCTGCTGGAGGCGCTGGAGCCCTTTGAGCCTTCGCCGGAAACGCGCAAGCGGGCGCTGATTTCCGCCGGCTTCGGCTGGGCGCGACACGGGCAGAAGGTCAGCACCCTCAGCGGCGGCGAACGTTCACGGCTGCTGTTTGTCGGCCTGTCGCTGGCGAGCTATAGCCTGCTGCTGCTCGATGAACCCACCAACCATCTGGATATGGAGGGAAAAGAGGCGCTGGCGGCGACGTTGCGGGAGTATCCCGGGGGCCTGCTACTGGTTAGCCACGATCGACAGCTCATCAGCCAGAGCTGTAACCGCTTCTGGTTAATTGATGAAAACGGGTTAAGCGAGTGGCACGACGTCGACGAGGTGTACGCCCGTCTGCGCGGCAACGAGCGCCTTCAAAGCCCGGCGACGCAAACGCCGCCGCAGGCGCCGCCCGTCGACGACCTGCAAGAGGATTTGCTGGAACGTCTGGTGATGCTGGAACAGCTATTGGCGGACGATCTGCAGCGTAAGCCGAAGCATCAGAAGCCGCAGCTACAGGCGCTGTGGCGTCAGGAGATTGAGGAGATAAATACCCATCTGAGTTAAATGCCTATGCCACCGGAGCGTCAGCGCCCCGGTGGCTTAACAGCTTTAGCGGCGGGTAAACTGCTGCTCAAGCATGGTCTTCCCCCATTGATCGCCCTGCCACTCTTTACTCAGCGTAAACCCAAAGGATTCATATAATTTACGCGCCGCCTGCAAGCCGCTAAACGTCCATAGCTGAACCGCATCGAAGCGCTGATTATCACAAAAGTTGATAGCTTCAGTCAGCAAGCGGCGCCCCACGCCGCTGCCCCGACAGCCATCGCCGAGAATAAACCAACGTAGATGCGCTTCATTATTCCCGAGGTCTTCGCCATCAATGGCGACAGAGCCGACGATGACGCCATTTTTGACCGCCAGCCAAATCTGGTTACGTTGATTGTTCAGCCTGCCAGAAAATTCAGCCAGACCGCTGGCGACTTTACCTTCAAAAAAATGCCCGAAGCCGTAATGACGGGCGTAATACTCACCGTGCATTTGCGCAATGCGGCCAATCATTCCCGGCTGATAGCCGGTAACTATCGTGATGTCGTTTGGTCTGCTCGTGACCGGCTGCTGACGACAGCGCTCAAGCGCCCACGAATAGGCCGTCAACCCCTCGGCAACGATCTGCTGCTGTGCGCTATCCAAATGCGCCAGCGCCTCAATCACCCGCATGGCGCCGTACTCATGAATGCGGGCGACCGTCGCCTGCCCTTTGGTTGTCAATGAGAGTTGTTTAAAACGCCCGTCATCACCACAACCATTTTCCTCTATCTCGTTAGCGGTCTGCAGGCGCGATAACATTCGGCTGACGCTCGATTTGTCCAGCCCCAATACCTGCACCAGTTGCGCGGCGGTCATCGCGCCATGAGTAGAAATCTCCAGCAGCGCATGCACCGCTGAAGGTGAATAGTCGGTCGCCGCCAGCGTGCTGTTCATAAAGCCGAGCTCGCGCACCATCAATCGTGATGCGGAACGAATTTGATTGATAAGTAAAGTGTCAGGCATGGTAATATCCGCGAAAGGTAGTTGCATAATACAACCATTATCAACACGCTCTGTCAATGGCCCTGGCATACTCCGCTCCTTTCGGGTTGCGCCCCCTAAAATTGGTATAAACGGATGAATATTGTGCCAAATATGCGGTAAATCCCCCCATTCCCAACCATACCGCTTGTAATTAGCGACATAAGATCTAATCCTTAATGAGTATTATTTTCGCTGTTAGCACCTTCGTATCATTAACAAGGAGAAACGCATGAAAGCTGCTGTAGTCACCCACGACCACCAGATTGATGTAACCGATAAAAAGTTACGCCCGCTGGAGCATGGCGAAGCGCTGCTGAAAATGGAATGCTGCGGGGTCTGCCACACTGACCTGCACGTGAAAAACGGCGATTTCGGCGATAAAACCGGCGTCATTCTCGGCCATGAGGGCATCGGCATCGTGGAAAAAGTCGGCCCTGGCGTGACGTCGCTGAAGCCGGGCGATCGCGCCAGTGTGGCGTGGTTCTTTGAAGGTTGCGGCCACTGCGAATACTGTAACAGCGGCAACGAAACCCTGTGCCGCTCGGTGAAAAATGCCGGTTATACCGTCGATGGCGGGATGGCCGAAGAGTGTATCGTCACCGCCGATTACGCGGTCAAAGTGCCGGATGGACTGGATTCCGCCGCCGCCAGCAGCATCACCTGCGCCGGCGTCACCACCTATAAAGCGGTGAAGGTCTCACACATCAAGCCCGGCCAGTGGATTGCCATTTATGGCCTCGGCGGCCTGGGTAACCTGGCGCTGCAATATGCCAAAAACGTCTTTAATGCCAAAGTGATCGCCGTTGACGTCAACGACGGGCAGCTGGAGCTTGCCGCCTCGATGGGCGCCGACCTGACGGTAAATTCCCGCAACGAAGACGCCGCCAAAATCATTCAGGAGAAAACCGGCGGCGCCCACGCGGCCGTGGTTACCGCCGTTGCTAAAGCGGCATTTAACTCTGCCGTGGATGCGGTTCGCGCCGGCGGCCGCGTCGTCGCCGTTGGCCTACCGCCGGAAGCCATGAGCCTCGATATTCCTCGTCTGGTGCTGGACGGGATTGAAGTAGTAGGTTCGCTGGTAGGTACCCGTCAGGATCTGATTGAAGCCTTCCAGTTTGCCGCCGAAGGCAAAGTGGTGCCGAAAGTCACTCTGCGCCCGCTCGGCGATATCAACGCCATCTTTAAGGAGATGGAACAGGGTCAAATCCGCGGCCGTATGGTTATCGATTTCCGCCGTTAATTCTGCCTGACTATGCCAGACGAAAGAGCCTAATCTGCTGACTATTCCCGCATGATGGGAATAGTCAGATTTCGCAAATGCTTAGCGCAAATCGTTGGTTCCTTTGTATTCCGTCGCGCCTGATGATGGCAAGACAATAGATAACAAAGGAATTCACCATGCAAAATCGCTTTCGCCTGCCTACGCTTGCCGCCCTTTTTATCGCAGGCGCATTTTCAGTTTCGGCCGCCCAAACGCCGATCAAAGGCGGCACCTTAATTTATCTGGAACAACAGCCGCACACCAATCTCTATCCGCCAGCCGGCGGTTTTTACCCTAACGGCGGGATCCTCAATCAGATAACAGACAAGCTAACCTGGCAAAACCCGGAAACGCTAGCTATCGAGCCGTGGATCGCCGAAAGCTGGAGTAGCAACGACGAGAAGACCGAATATACCTTTAAGCTGCGGCCTGGCGTCACCTTCTCTGACGGTACCCCACTCGATGCCAATGCGGTCGCAAAGAACTTTGATACCTACGGTCTGGGCAATAAAGCACTGCGTCTACCGGTTTCCGAAGTGATCAACAATTACGATCGTAGTGAAGTCATCGATCCGTTGACCGTCAAATTCTACTTCAAAAAGCCCTCCCCGGGATTCCTGCAAGGTACCGCGACAATTGGCTCCGGGCTGGTTTCCCTCAGCACTCTGGCGCGGAGCTTTGAGGCGCTGGGCGATGCCCGCCATATCATCGGTTCCGGCCCCTTTACGGTAAAAGATGAAAAACCCGGACGCGAATTAACGCTGGTGGCGCGGAAAGATTATCAATGGGGGCCGAAAAATCTTGCTCAGCAAGGCCCGGCGAACCTCGACGGCATTACCTATATCGTCACGCCGGAAGATAGCGTACGTATTGGCGCGCTACTGGCGGGACAGGCCGGGTTTATTCGCCAGGTGCAGGCCTATGATGAAAAACAGGCAACCGACCAGGGCTTTAATATTTACGCCGCGCCGACGCGCGGCGTTAACGATAGCCTGAGCTTCCGTCCGGATAACCCGCTGGTTGCCGACCAGCGGGTACGCCAGGCGCTACTGCATGCTACCAACGCCAAACAGGTTGTTGAGACCCTTTTCTCGCCAAACTATCCGCAGGCAAGTTCCGTTATCGCCCGCACCGCGGCGGGATACGTCGATTTAAGCGACAAACTGGCCTTCGATCAGCAGAAAGCCAAACAGCTGCTGGATGAGGCGGGCTGGACCCCAGGCGCGGATGGTATCCGACAAAAAGCGGGACAGCGGCTGGCGCTCACGGTCTATGAATCCCTGCCGCAGCCGCAGAACAAAGAGGTGCTACAGCTGGTTGCGCAGCAGTGGCGTCAGGTTGGCGTGGCCTTAAGCGTGAAAGCCGGCGACGCCGGAAGCCGGGTACTGGATAATCTCGACCCGCTGAAAACGCCATTAACCGTCTCTGAAGTCGGCCGCGCCGACCCGGATGTGGTGAAGAGTATGTTCTTCCCGGCTAATCGCGATGCCTTGCTGCAACAGGGCGGTTCGAGCGACAAAGTAAAATCCTTCCGTGACGATAAGCTCAACGCCCTGTTAACCGCAATCTCTGCCGAAGTGGATGGGCAAAAGCGTCTGCAGCTAACTGGCGATGCACAGCGTTACCTACTGGATAACGCCTACGTTATTCCCATCTTTGAAGAACCGCAGGTCTTTGCCGGCGCGTCATGGGTAAAAGGCGTACGTTTTGAAGCCGTGGGACGTCCGTCGTTTTACGGCGTATGGCTGGATAAACACTAAGGGGGCGCCATGAGCCACTATCTTTGGCGACGGTTGGGACAAGGCGTGCTGGTGCTGTGGGCGGCCTTCACCCTGACCTTTTTTCTGCTGCAGGTACTGCCCGGCGACGCGATTTTGATTAAGTTTCAGAACCCCGATCTGGGGCTGAGCCCGCAACAGATCGCCGAAATGCGTGTGGTCTACGGTGCTGACAGCCCGCTGTGGCAGCAATATTTCCACACCTTATTGGCCATGCTGCAGGGGGATTTCGGCTATTCACTGCAGGCTGGACTGCCTGTTAGCTCCCTGATTGCCAGCAATTTACCCGACACGCTGGCGCTGGCGTTGCCGGCTTTTGCGCTGGCGGTTCTGCTGGCCTTTGCGATCGCTATCGCTTCGCGTTTGCCGGGGCTACGCAGTATCAGCAATCTGCTACAGTCGCTGCCGGTGCTGTTTATTTCACTGCCGACCTTTTGGCTCGGCATCGCCTTAATCCAGATCTTTTCATTCCAATTGCACTGGGTCCCGGTTATCAATCCCGGACCTCTGCAAGGCCTGGTGCTGCCGGTTATCGCGGTGGCGATACCGATTTCCGCGCCGCTGGCGCAAATTCTGTTACGCACCATGGATCACATCGCCGCACAACCCTTCGTCGCCGTTGCTCGCGCCAAGGGAATGAGCGAACCACGGGTGTTATGGCGGCATGTCACCGGCAATGCTCTGTTACCGACATTAAACATTGCCGGCCTGCTGTTGGGAGAACTGATCGCCGGGGCCTTAATTACCGAAACCGTTTTTGGCCGCAGCGGGCTCGGCCAACTGACGCAGCAGGCGGTGAATAATCAGGATATTGCCATTCTTCAGGCCGTGGTGATGATTTCAGCGCTGGGCTTCGTCGTCATCAATCTGCTGGTCGATCTGCTGATGCCGATGCTCGACCCGCGCTTAAAACCCCTGCGCGGAGGTGCGCTATGAGTCTGGTCGATTACGCCTCGGCGGTGCGACGCCGTCCGGTCAACTGGCGCCGTTTTTCCTTGCAGCCGGGGCTGTGGCTGGCATGGTTGGTAATGACGGTTGCGGTGCTAATGGCTTTCGCGCCGCAATGGTTCACCGAGTTTAATCCACTCGACGGCATCGCTGGCGCCCAACGTCTGGCGCCGCAGGCGGGACACTGGTTAGGTACCGACCAACTCGGTCGCGATGTGTGGAGCCGCATCGTCTACGGCGCAGGGCATTCGCTTTCCGCGGCCCTGGCCGCCGTCGCCATGGGCCTGGTTGTCGGCACGGCGTTGGGCACCGTTGCCGGGGCGCTGGGCGGGCGGGTCGAAGCGGTCGTCATGCGGATTGTCGATATTCTGCTGGCGATTCCTTCGCTCCTGCTTTCGCTAACGGTAATCATACTGCTTGGTTTTGGCACTCTGAACGCCGCCATGGCGGTCGGCGTTGCCGCGATCGCCAGTTTCGCCCGACTGTCGCGCGCCGAAGTCGTGCGCATTCGTCACAGCGACTATGTCGAAGCAGCCTATGGTAGCGGGGGAACCTTTTTGGCCGTGTTCTGGCGGCATATTCTGCCTAACGCGCTTTCGCCGGTGCTGGCTTTCGCCACCCTTCAATTTGGCCAGGCTATTCTCGCCCTCTCAACCCTGAGTTTTCTCGGCTACGGCACTCCGCCGCCGGTGCCGGAATGGGGATTACTTATCGCCGAGGGGCGCAACTATCTTTCCACCGCCTGGTGGCTCACCACTTTCCCCGGTATCGCGGTCATTGCCGTGGTACTGGCAGCCAATCGTATCAGCCAACAACTCAATAGGGAGCGCCGATGAACGTGCTTAGCGTAGAAAACCTCACCATCAGCTACCGCTCTGGCGGGTTGTGGCGCGAAGTGGTTCACCGGGTCAGTTTTACGATTAAACGCGGCGAGATGCTGGCGTTCGTCGGCGAATCCGGTTCGGGAAAAACCACCACCGCCCAGGCGATTATCGGTCTGCTGGCGGAAAACGCCCGCCTCGATGCCGGGACGGTTCGTCTCAACGGTGAAGAGATTAGCCGCTGGTCAGGCAAACGGCTGGATAACCTGCGCGGGGCCAGAATCAGCCTGGTGCCGCAGGATCCCGGCAACTCGCTGAACCCGGTGCAAACCATCGGCGCGCAGGTCGGCGAAATACTCCGACTGCATCAAAAAAGCAGTAAAACCGAGCGTCGACAGCAGGTTATCGCCCTGCTGGAAAAAGTCGGCTTAAGCTATCCAGAGCAGCGTTTCGAGCAGTATCCGCACCAGCTCTCCGGCGGTATGAAGCAGCGGGTGCTGATCGCCATTGCCATCGCCCTGAAGCCGGATTTGATTATTGCCGATGAGCCGACCAGCGCGCTCGACGTGACGGTCCAAAAAAGAATCCTCGATCTGCTCGATCATTTGCGCCGTGAATCCGGCACCGCGGTGCTATTTGTCACCCATGACCTCGCGCTGGCGGCGCAGCGTGCCGACCGGCTGGTGGTTTTTCGTCACGGTGAAATTCAGGAACAGGGCAATACGGGTGATGTTATTCGCACCCCGCAGCACGGCTATACCCGCCAATTGCTGTGCGATCTGCAGGGACAGAACCTGCACTTAACCACCACGATTCACCCGTTTGTTACGCCGGCAATTCGGGTTGAAGGCGTGAGCAAACGCTTTGCGTTAGGGGGCAGCCATCTCCAGGCGCTGGATAACGTAAGCTTTATTTTACCGCGTGGCAGTACCCATGCGCTGGTCGGCGAATCGGGTTCAGGAAAAACCACCCTCGCCCGTATCTTGCTGGGTTTTGAGCAGGCCGATAGCGGACAGGTGACCATCGACGGTATTGCCAGCGGACAATTGAGCCGCGAGGCCCAGCGCCAACTGCGGCGCAAAATTCAGTTTGTTTATCAAAACCCTTTCGCCTCACTCGACCCTCGCCAAACCCTGTTCGACATTATCGAAGAGCCGCTGAAGAATTTACAGCGCCTGTCCAAAGAAGCTCGGCGTCAACGGGTAGAGTCCGTCGCCGCCCGTGTCGCGCTGGCGCCGGAGCTACTCTACCGAACCGCTCGTGAGCTCTCCGGCGGCCAGCGACAGCGGATCGCTATCGCCAGGGCATTGATCCTCGACCCCACGATTCTGGTGCTCGATGAGGCCACCTCAGCGCTGGATGTCACGGTGCAGGCGCAAATTCTCGCCCTGTTGCTGCAATTACAGCAACAGCTTGGGTTGAGCTATCTGTTTATCACCCACGATCTGGCGACAGTACGCCGCATCGCCCATAGCGTGACGGTGCTGCGCACCGGGCAAGTCATCGAACAGGGCGAGGTTAAGCAGTTGTTCGCCGCGCCGCAGCACGACTATACCCGCGAGCTGCTCGCCGCCATTCCTCATTATCACGCACCGTGCACGGAGGTTGCATGACGCCTAAACGCCTGGGGTTTTTTACCCGCTTACTCGACCACGCCACGCCGCAAGAGCGCTATCGACTGGCGACGGAGCAGATCCGCCATGCGGAACGGCTGGGCTTTGATAGCGCCTGGGTGGCGCAACACCATTTTCATGAAAATGAAGGCGGTTTACCGTCGCCGCTGGTGTTTCTTGCCTACGCGGCGGCACATACGCAACGGATCCGACTCGGCACCGCCATCATTACGCTGCCGATGGAGAACCCGCTACGTGTCGCAGAAGATGCGGCAGTACTGGATTTACTCGCAGAGGGTCGCCTGGAAGTGGGTTTTGGTTCCGGCGGAACGCCAACCTCTTTTCTCCCTTTTGGCCTGGCCTGCGAACAGCGCGGCACGGTCTTCGCCGATCATCTGCATTTGATTGAAAGCGCCTGGCGCGGCGATACGTTGGCTCATCCTGACAATCACCTTTATCCGCCCGCGCCGCAGCTGGCAAAACGGATTTGGATCGCCACCTTTTCGATTGAAGGCGCTATTCGGACCGCTAAATCCGGCCACGGGTTGATGCTATCGCGCACACAGCCGCGTCCGCCAGGTCAAAGCGAGCTGCCGCTGGATGCGATTCAGAACCCGATTATCGACGCCTACCTCGCCGCGCTACCAGCCGGCGTGGCGCCGAGAATTCTGGCTTCCCGCACCGCGTTTATTGCCGACAGTCAGGGGTACGCGCTACAGGCCGCAGAGCCGGGATTAAGTAAACAGGCGGCAGCCCATCGCGCCGCCGGCCATGAGATTAGTGGTGACACCGTCACGGATTACGCTCGCCAGTTGGATGCCCACATTGGTGATGCGCCACATGTGCTTGCATCGCTGGCTAAAGACAGCGTGCTAGCCCGGGTGACTGACATTTCGTTTCAGGTCCATTCGGTGGAGCCATCGCATCAGGACACGCTGCGTTCTATCGAACTCATCGCTAAACACATTGCCCCGCAATTCAGATAAGGAGTCGCTATGAGCTTAAGTCAGGATATTTTGGCTGAACTGGCGGAGATCGCCGCCGATTCAGCGCTGGGCAAGGCCCGCGCTTTGCGCGAGGCTGCGACCCGCCACGCCCAGGGAAGTTACGAGGTGCTATTTAGCCAACAGGATGAGGATTTTCCGCTCGAAGAACGGTTCGCCGTCGCCGCAAAAGTGGCCAGACTTCATCAGGCAGACGCGCTGGCGGCGCATTACGCCGGTTTCGGTATTGCCGACCCGACAACCCCACGGCTTGCCGCGGCGCTGGGGTTTGCCCGCCTGTTGACCTTCACCCCGGTGGAAGCGACGCCCGCGGCGCTGCAAACGCTGAGCGACGCGGGCTGGAGCCTGCGAGGTATTGTGACGCTGGCGCAGCTTGTTGCGTTTGTCAGTTTTCAAAGCCGATTGCTGAGCGGATTACGATTGTTAAATGGCAAACCAATTTCCGCAGCTGGGACCCCGGTGGTTGCCGGCTACTGGCACACTCATCCCCGGACGGCTAGCGGTAAACCTGCGCCGGTGGCGTTTACTCGTGATGAATTACACTGGGAACCGTGGATTGCCGATAAGCCTCTCGCTGAATTTAACGCCGCCGA
Source organism: Klebsiella aerogenes KCTC 2190 (assembly GCF_000215745.1). Classification (GTDB taxonomy): domain Bacteria; phylum Pseudomonadota; class Gammaproteobacteria; order Enterobacterales; family Enterobacteriaceae; genus Klebsiella; species Klebsiella aerogenes. Next base: position 4,245,075 of record NC_015663.1, read on the forward strand.
GCAGGCGCTGCTGGCGCAGTTCGGCCACAGTGATTCCCCCTACTTTCGCTTACTGGCGCGCAATCAGCCGGTGCTTGAACAGCGCACGCTGACCGATAAAGGGATTTTCTATACGCCGGGCGGCCTGCCGCGCGCCGAGCGTGAACTGGCGGCCACGGTGGCGAGTAAAATCAACGGCTGCATCTACTGCGCGTCGGTACACGCGCGCAAGGCGGCGCAGTTGTCCAAAGATGAGCGAGCGGTGGAGAACCTGTTGGCGGTAACGCCTGGGGAGAATCTCAGCGATGGCCAAGGGCCGCGCTGGCAGGCGGAGATTGACGCCGCCGCCGCGCTTTCCGTCACCCCGCCCGCGATAACCCCAGCGCATCTCAGCGCGCTGGAGCAGCAGGGTCTGGATATCGTCGAACAGCTGGACCTGCTGCAATCGACGGCATTCTTCGCCTGGGCTAACCGCCTGATGCTAACCCTTGGCGAACCGTGGCGGGATTAATCAGGCCTGCTCTGCCTGGGTAACGCGATGACGCGTTACCCGCCGCTGGTATCGCGCATACAGCAGCAACGAGCTCATCGCCAGGAACGACAGCGCTGCCGCCGGCAGCGCGACCGAACGCCAACCCGCGCCAAAGGTAATCATCATCCCGCCGCAGTAGGCGCCAATCGCGCTGCCGAGGTTAAACGCTATCTGACCGCCCGCCGCCCCGAGCATTTCGCCGCCTCTGGCATTTTGTAACAGTAATATTTGCAGCGGCGCGGCGAGCGCGAAAAGCCCGGCGCAGCAGATAAACGCCAGCACCAGCGAAGCCAGCGGCTGTATGCCAAAGGCAAAGATGAGCAGTAACACCGCAACAATGACGCCGTTGGTCATCGCCGCAATACGCAGCGGACTGTAACGCCCAGAGATCCTGCCGCTAAAGAGATTACCTAAAACCATCCCCAATCCGACCAGCATCATAATGAACATCATCGCCGACTCGCTAAAGCCGGAGACATTTATCATGAAGGGCTTGATATAGCTAAACCAGGCAAAAACGCCGGCATTGCCGAACATCGTGGCGGCGAAAATAAACCATGGCGCCGGGGATTTAAGGAAATGGAATTGTTCACTGAGCCGGGTGGTTGATTTGTCATACAGCGTTGGCACCCAGCGCAGTATCGCCAAAAGCACCAGCACATCAAATAGCGCGATGGCCGTGAAGGTATAACGCCAGTTGAACTGATGGCCAAGCCAGGTGCCCGCCGGTACGCCAAGCAGGTTTGCCACCGTCATACCCGCTATCATCCCGGCGACCGCCGCGGTAACCCTGCCCGGCGAGGCGATTTTCGACAAGATAATCGCTCCGACGCCAAAATAAGCGCCGTGAGGAAAACCGGAAATAAAGCGCCCGAGCGCCAGCATGGGATAACTTGAGGAGAAGGTAAACAACGCGTTGCCTGCAACACACAGCGCCACCAGAAACAGCATCACTGATTTCAGCGAAAAACGGCTGGAAAACAACGCCATGACAGGCGCGCCAAACACCACGCCAAAGGCGTACCACGAGATCATGTTGCCGGCCGCGGGGATGGTAATGCCGACATCATGGGCGATTTCAGGCAATACCCCCATGATGCCGAACTCCGCCATTCCGAGGCCAAAGGTCCCCAGCGCTAAGGAAAAAATCGTTTTCTTCATCTATTCGGTCACTTTAATGTGCGTTCACGACGCTAGTGTAACCGATTTCACACTCTGTTTTCTCCCCTTACGACCGACGACAACTTAACCCATCCCCAGATAAGCATTTCTGACTTCCGGGTTATCCAGCAACTCTGCGCCGCTACCGCTCAGACGTATTTCGCCGTTGACCAGCACATACGCGCGGTTAGCCAGTTTCAGCGCGTGGTGCGCATTTTGCTCCACCAGCAGCAGCGTCATGCCCAGGTCGGTCAACTCGCGCAAAACGCTGAAGATCTGCTTCACCACCAGCGGCGCCAGACCCAGGCTCGGTTCGTCTAATAGCAATAGCTTTGGCCGGCTCATCAGCGCGCGGGCGATTGCCAGCATTTGCTGCTCGCCGCCGGAGAGCGTCATCGCCCGCTGCGCGCGACGCTCTTCCAGCCGTGGAAACAGCTGATACATCCGCGCTTTATCTTCATTCTGATAACGATTACCTATGGGAATAGTGCCCATCAGCAGGTTTTCTTCCACCGTCATATCGGCAAAAATACGCCGTCCTTCCGGCGCCTGAGCAATACCGTTGGTGGCGATATAGTGCGTCGACTGGCGGCTGATATCATGTCCGCGATAGATAATACTGCCATCGGTAATCCGCGGCTGGCCGAAAATCGACATCAGCAGCGTGGATTTTCCGGCGCCGTTAGCGCCGATTAACGCCACCGTTTCGCCTTCATTGACCATTAGCGATACCGACTTCAGCGCCTGGATTTGCCCGTAATAGACGTTCACCTCGCGAAATTCCAGCAACGGTTGGCTCATCAGGCGATCTCCTGTTCATCGGTACCCAGGTATGCGGCGATCACGCTCAGGTTGGCCTGGATCTCGGCCGGGGTGCCATGAGCAATAACATCGCCGTGGTCGAGCACGATCACGCGATCGGAGATTTCCATCACCATGCTCATATCGTGTTCTATCAACAGTACGCTGACGCCATGATGTTCACGCAGAAAACGAATAATCCGGCTCAGGGCACGCGTTTCCGCCGGGTTGAGCCCGGCCGCGGGTTCGTCAAGACACAGTATTTCCGGCCCGGTACACATCGCGCGGGCGATCTCCAGCCGCCGCTGCTGGCCATAAGAGAGCGTTCCCGCCAGTCGATTGGCGCAGTCAACCATCTCCACCACTTCCAGCCAGTAAAAGGCCCGCTCTACTGCGCGGTTCTCCGCCTGGCGATAGCCGCGGGTATTCAGGATCCCGGCGATCAGATGGCGGTTAACCTGCATATGCTGGGCCACCATCAGATTTTCAATTACCGTCATTTCTCGAAACAGGCGGATATTCTGGAAGGTACGCGCCAGCCCGGCGCGGTTGACCAGATGCGCGCCGCCGAACATTTTGTAGTACATCCGCCGTCCCAGACGCGCGGGATGGAAAAAATCATCGGCATGCAGTTTCTGCCCGAGAACCTGAATCACATCGGTCATTCGTTGCCGGGCATTAAGCCGAATGGCGCCGCCGCTGGCGCGGTAAAACCCGGTCAGGCAATTGAACACCGTGGTCTTCCCCGCGCCGTTCGGGCCAATCAGGGCGGTAATCGATCCGCGTTCAACCTCAAGGTTGACATCATTCAGCGCTTTAATCCCGCCAAAATGCATCATCAGATGCTCGACCTGCAATATTGCATCGCTCATGGCGCGACTCCTTTGCGGATTTCCACCCCGGTACGCCCGGTGCGCACCAGCCCGCGCGGGCGCCAGATCATCATCAGAACCATCAACACGCCAAAGAGTAGAACCCGGTATTCGTCAAAGCCGCGCAGCAGCTCCGGCGTAACCGTCAGCACGAAAGCCGCCAGCACCACCCCCAATGTCGAGCCCATGCCGCCTAATACCACGATAGCGAGGATCAGCGCCGATTCGAAAAAAGTGAACGACGTCGGGTTGACGAACCCCTGATAAGTGGCGAAAAAGACGCCGGCGATGCCGGCCGTCGACGCGCCAAGCATAAACGCGGACAGCTTAACCAGCACGTGATTCAGCCCCATCGCCCGGCAGGCGATTTCATCTTCCCGCAGCGCCTCCCAGGCCCGGCCAATCGGCATCCGGGTCAGGCGGTGTTTTATCAGCAACACCATTAACACCACGATAAACAACACGGCATAAATAAAGATAAATTTAAGGTTGGGGTTGTAGGCAATATGCAGAAATTCATGAATCGGGGTGCCGCCCTCTTTGGCTCGCCGGGCAAACTCGAGGCCGAAGAGCGTTGGCGATGGCACCGAAACGCCGTTGGGGCCGCCGGTAAAGCTCACCCAGTTGTTGAGCACCAGGCGGATGATTTCGCCGAATCCCAGCGTCACAATAGCCAGGTAGTCGCCATGCATTCGTAATACCGGAAAACCCAATAATGCTCCTGCCAGCGCCGCCATCACCGCCCCCAGCGGCAGCATTGCCCAGAAACCTAAGCCAAGGTATTGATAGCCAAGCGCCAGGCCATAGGCGCCAATGGCGTAGAAGGCGACGTACCCCAAATCAAGTAACCCCGCGAGACCCACCACGATGTTTAATCCCAGCCCCAGCAGGACGTAGATAAGCCCGAGGATCGCCACGGTAAGCAGATACTTACTGGCCATTAACGGGAAAACGATAGCCGCAATCACCAGCAGCGGCAGGACAAAACGCAGCCGACTACGATAGCCGGGGGGACGGACAAATACCCCCTGATCGTTGCCTTCAAAACGTCCGATAAACCGCTTCCCCCCGCGGGTTTGCAAAAGCAGGCTGAGCAACAGCCGCCCCGCCATCACCACCGCCACCAGCACGAAGACGCGCTGCGGGGAAAGCGTAAAACTGTACCCCTTCAGCACGATCCCCACGATCGGGCCAAAGACTATCAGCGCGCATAAACCGGCCAATACGCTATCGATAACGCTGCGCTTGACGTCGATGCCGTCTAAACGGGAAATATCGGTCATATATCCCCCTTAGACCTTGGCGACAACAGGACGGCCTAACAGCCCCTGTGGACGAAAAATCAGGATAGCCACCAGCAATGCGAACGAGAAGACATCCTTATAATCCGAGTTCACTAACCCGGCGAACTGCGCCTCGGCAACGCCCAACAGCAGGCCGCCAAGCATCGCCCCCGGCAGCGATCCGATCCCACCCAGTACCGCTGCGGTGAAAGCCTTAATGCCGATAATAAAGCCAATATAAAAATCAAACGTGCCGTAATTCATGGTCACCAGTACCCCGGCAAGGCCCGCCATGGCGGCGCCAATCATAAATACCAGCGAGATCACCCGATCGGTGTTAATGCCGAGAATGGCCGCCATCCGCCGATCCTGCTGGGTCGCGCGGCATACGCGCCCGAGCTGCGTGTGGTTGATTATCCAGCTCAGCACCACCATGCCGACGAAGGCGGCGAGCAGGATGAAGATTTTGGTCCAGGTGATTTGCACCACGCCATCTCCTACCGTAAGCCGCAGTACGCCGTGCATCAACGTCGGGATCCCCTGTTGATTGGGGCCCTGACTCAGTTGCACGTAGTTTTGTAAAATCAGCGACATGCCAATAGCCGAAATCAGCGGCGCCAGACGCGTTGAGTTACGTAGCGGCCGATAAGCAATGCGTTCGATGGCCCAGCCGTACACCCCGGTGACGATAATCGTAAACACCAGCGTGCCGAAAATAAGCAGCGGGAAAGAGTGAATACCGAAGTAGGCCAGCAGCGCCAGCCCGATAGCGCACAGGTAGGCTGAGACCATATATACCTCGCCGTGGGCGAAGTTAATCATACCGATGATGCCATAAACCATGGTGTAGCCAATGGCGATAAGCCCATATACCGCGCCAAGCGTTAAGCCATTGATCAGTTGTTGCAGAAAGAATGCCGCCATAGGAACCATCCTGCCAGTCAAGGTGCAGCAGACGCAGAGGCCTTAACGTCTGCTGCTTACGGTGGTACGACGCCCCTCTGATGAGGGCGTTATGCGCACTACAATCCCGGGTTACAGCTGATGATATTTGCCTTTATCATCCCATTGATAAACCACGTAATCCGATACTTTCAGGTCGCCTTTGCCATCCCAGGCCTTTTTCCCCATCACGGTATCGACGCTGTGGTTTTTCAGCCATTCGCTGGCTTTGGCATTATCGGTACCGGCGGCGTTATAGGCGGCGGCGATAGCCTGAATGGACGCATAGGCGTAAAGGGTATAGCCCTCCGGTTCAAAACCGCTGGCGCGGAATTTGTCGATCACCGCTTTACCTTCAGGAATGGTGCGCGGATCCTTACCGAAGGTCATTAACACACCATTAGTAAACTGCGGCCCGCCCGCGGCCGTAACCAACTCTTCGGTCACCACGCAGTCGCCGGAGAAGAACTTAGCCTGGACGCCCTGCTCGCGCATCTGGCGCACCAGCGGGCCGGCTTCCGGATGGCAGCCGCCAAAATAAACCACATCCGGTTTCAGGGCGCCGATTTTGGTTACCAGGGCATTGAAATCTTTTTCCCCGCGGGATAAGCCTTCATACAACACCTCTTTCGTCCCGCGTTTCGCGAGCGCCGCGCGCGTCGCATCGGCTAAGCCCTGACCGTAGGTATCTTTATCGTGAATGACGGCGATCTTCTTCGCCTTCAGCACATCCAGCATGTAGTTGGCAGCAATCACCCCTTGCTGGTCATCGCGCCCGCACATGCGGAACATATCTTTCATTCCGCGTTCGGTGATCTGCGGATTGGTGGAGCCCGGCGTGATGGTCAGGATCCCGGCTTCGTCATAGACCTCGGAAGCGGGCATCGTTGAGGAAGAGCAGAAATGGCCCACCACCGCCGAGACGCCGGAATCATCAACCAGGCGGTTAGCCACCGCCACTGCCTGCTTGGGTTCACAGGCATCATCACCCTGCACCAGCACAATTTTTTCGCCTTTAATTCCCCCGGCGGCATTAATATCCGCCGCCGCCTGCGATGCCCCTTTCCAGTATTGGGCGCCATAGGTCGCATTCGGCCCGGTAAATGGGCCGGCCACGCCAATCTTCACATCCGCCTGTGCATAAAATGCCGCGCTCAAACAACCTGCTATTGCAAAATGCAGAGTCAACTTTTTAAGTTTTAAAGACATTCGGATAGTCCTCAGCGATATCGAACAGACGCCATAAACTGGCGCAGTAAAAACCACTTACAGCGTAACGTGCCAATGCTGGAATAAGCCGTAGCGGCTTCGGTAGATAAAGCAAAAAACCCGCCAGGAAGAGAGGTATCGCCAGATCGATTACTAATAGTCGCGTAGCGTGACCGCAATCGGTACCACCCCGGCGATGCGCCAGTCTTTACAGGTCAGGAGGTCTGTTGCCGTCACGTGGCCTGCCGGGAACGCTGGTGTCCATACCGACAGTGAGCTAAACATAGAACGTCTTTAGCAACCTTGCGCACCGGGCTGGTGCAAAAGTGCGGAGATGATCAAAACTAGTGAAAATTTTGCTGCATTAATGTGAAATTAATAACGAGGGCATGGGGAATGCTCGGCAATACAGGCAACTACCATAAAGAATTACCGAGGAGTAGCAACTTTATGCTGCCAGATGGCGTTTGCGCTTTGAAACATTAACTTCTTTTACGTATTATCTTAAGCCTTGTTTTTTTACCTGCTGCCGTGGCGGGTTTTGCCTCATGGATGAAAATCATGACTTTAAAAAAATTAATTATTATTGCCTTCAGCGCGCTTTCTATTAACGCCTGCGCCTTCGCGGCGGGGAGTCTCGCCGACCAGTTACACTATACGCCGCCGGAACCGGCAGACCTTGCCGCTAATCCACCTACAGAATCGCCTGAATCGAAAACGGAACAACCAAAATTAACGATGACCCCCGACGTTAACGCCTACACCTATTACAACGAAAAGGTGAACCCCGTTACCAATGATATTGACCGTATTGAACAAGGCGGCGTCGTCGAATTCTGATTTATACCGGCGCATTGTTCGCGCCGATAAACGTTGACCATGGAGTATTCGCCATGATGAAGGATTATCTGATCATCGCCTGGATTACTATTGTCGCCTGCTGGCCCATTACGTTACCGGTGTTAGCCGTGGTCGCGGGAATACTTTTCTATTCCCGCCATCGCGTGGCGGGTGTTGTGGTATCCGGGCTGTTTATCCTCGAAGCCGTGGCGGCATGGCAGTTTGAGCGCTATATGTAACCACGGTCTCATATTAATTGAGCGGCCCGTGGTTAATCTGGCTGAGTGGTAAATTGACGTCGAAAATCTTGTAGAACATCTCCTGCACGCCAAATTGCCGCAGGCGTGCGGCGTGTTTTTTCGCATAAGCCTGCGCGCTCTGTTCATCTTCGAACAGATATATGCCGCCGGCTTCCTGCGTGGCGCTATTCTCCGTCCAGATCTTCCAGATAAAACCGGGCTCCTGGTTAATAGATTGCGCGAGTTCGGCTAATTGCGTCGACATTTCATCGCCAAACGGTCCGCTAAAAGCAAAGTGCACTTGCAGAAGTTTATTCGACATACTCTCTCCCTGAATGATTTTAGTAAATTGACGAGACTATCCTACCCGATTCCTCATTAAGCAACAGTGAGTTGATGCGCTTAATGGCTATCTTGCGCCCTCCACTGGATGAGAAGTTTTCCGCCGCTTTGCCTGGCTCTGATTACACTTTAAACAGCGACCTGCCTTTCAGGCCACCACGCATGAGGACAGCCATGGGAAACAAGAAGAAAGCCGTTGCGCCCGTCATACCCGCCAAAACGGAGCCGTTAAGCGAGAAAGAGTATCAGCAGGCGTTGCGTAAACTGCACGTCGAGTTGGTCAAGCTACAGCGGTGGGTAGTGCATAAAGGGCTTAAGGTATGCATCGTCTTCGAGGGTCGCGATGGCGCCGGCAAAGGCGGCACCATCAAAGCGATAACCGAACGCGTCAGCCCGCGGGTTTTCCGCGTCGTCGCCCTGCCCGCGCCAACCGAGCGCGAACGCAGCCAGCTCTATTTTCAGCGCTATATCAAGCATCTTCCCGCCGCCGGCGAGATAGTGATTTTCGATCGCAGCTGGTACAACCGGGCCGGCGTTGAGCGGGTGATGGGATTTTGTACCGAGGAGGAAGTGCAAAAATTCCTCGACGGCGCGCCAATGGTGGAGAGAGGGATGGTTGATTCCGGCATTATTTTACTGAAATACTGGCTGGAGGTGACGCCGCAGGAGCAAGAACGGCGCCTGCGCGACCGTATCGATGATGGGCGCAAAATCTGGAAGCTATCGCCGATGGATATAAAATCCTTCAACCGCTGGGATGACTACACCGTAGCGCGCGATGCGATGTTTGCCACCACCGATACCGCCTGGGCGCCGTGGTTTGTCGCCCGTTCGGAAGATAAAAAACGCGTACGCCTGAATATTATTACCCATTTGCTTTCGCAGATCCCCTACGAGTCTCTGCCAACGGAACACATTACCTTACCGAAACGCAAAATTGGCAAAGTGAAACCGCCCCATTTTCCTTTCCGGTTTATTCCTGAGAAATTTTGAATGAATAGCTTTATCACCTTTGCGCAGTATTACCCCTGCGCAAAGGATTATTACAACTAACGTTAATATTTCATCTGTTGCGTTGCGCTGGAATCCGCCTCGCAAAATAAATATTAAAATTACTGCTGAGGTTTATTTTTAAGTGAGTAAAGAGAATAATCACTGAACCACCAGCAAGGAGCCTACGATGAAAAGTAATACGCTACGTAAAAGATGTACTGACGTGCCAACCCGGAAGGAGTCAGCGCAGGCAGGAAAGGATTTACGAGAAGCCGATAAGCAGCGACAGCATAAGGAATTCATTGCCGCAATGAATGAATTTATTGCAAAAAAAGGTACTCTCACAGATGATGAATTTTTCAGGGTACTATGATGCTTGAACAATTCAATGTCTATCGAAATTGTTCTGCGCAAACAAATAACACCCTGCCGTATTATATGATAGTGCAGAATGATTACTATGCTGACCTGGCCACTAGAGTCATTATTCCTTTAATGCGGGCGCGACAGTTACCTCGTTGGCATCAGCATGTCGCCCCAAGGATAAATATAGAGTTTGACAGCTTTTTACTTTGTACGCCGATGATCAGTAATTTAAATAATAAACGAATCCAGCCACAGGATTTCGTATGTAATCTGAGTTGTGCGCGTCAGGGGGTCATTGATTCAATCGATACACTTATCACTAACTGCTGAATGCGGGGAGCCCGCCCCAATATCTTCGGAGCGGGTTTCCCCCGTAAAGGCTTACTTCATTCCCTCACGGTTCTCTTTTTGCGCTTCCAGGCGTTCGACATCGCGATACCAGCGCGGGTGATGTTTCTTCGCCCAACGGCGGCTGACCTTACCTTCAATCATGCCTTTAATCGACCCTTTAACCCAGAATGCCATATACATATGGATGAGGATCGCGTGGATCAGGATAATCGCCGAAGTGGCGTGTATCAGCAGGCTGTAACGAATAACCGGTATCGGGAAATATTCCGCAAAATATGGGCGCCAGATAATCACCCCGGTCACCAGCAGCACAAAAATCATGCTCATAATGGTCCAGAACATCATCTTCTGCCCGGCGTTATATTTACCGACGCGCGCGACCTTATGTTCGTTGCCTTTCAGAACCTCCACGATGCCTTTCAGCCAGGGGATATCCTGTTTATCAGGGATATTGTGGTGGACAAAACGCACAAACATAAACATCAGCGCGACAAAAATCAGCACCCCGAAAAACGGGTGCAGGATACGCCCCATCTGCGGTGTGCCGAAGGTTTCCGTCAACCACTGCAGGGTCGGGAAGAAAAACGAAATCCCCGACAGCGCCACCAGGAAGAAACAGATAACCACCGTCCAGTGACAGGCGCGGTCGATAAATTTGGTGCGCACTATCATTTTCGATTTATTCATCATGCTCCTCCTCATCGTCATCAACTTCCTTGTTCGGCCCGATACCGATGTAGTGGTAAATCAGCCCGGCAAAGGTGGCAATAAAGCCCGCCGCCGACAGCGGTTTCAGCGCCCCCTTCCACAGATTGATACTGGTATCGATCTGCGGCGCTTTCGGCAGCTTGTGATACAGCTCCGGCTGGTCGGCATGATGCAGTACGTACATCACGTGGGTGCCGCCTACGCCCTGCGGGTTGTAGATCCCGGCGTTGGCATAACCGCGTTTTTTAAGCTTATCCACCCGCTCCTGCGCCACTTCCAGCATCTCTTTTTTCGTGCCGAAGTGGATTGCGCCGGTAGGACAGGTTTTCACGCAGGCCGGTTCCTGACCGACGCTGACCCTATCCACACACAGCGTGCATTTATAAACCCGGTTATCCTCTTTATTGAGGCGCGGAATATTAAACGGACACCCGGCAATGCAGTAGCCGCAACCAATGCAGTTTTCCTGCTGGAAATCGACGATGCCGTTGGCGTACTGAATAATCGCCCCGGCGGACGGGCAGGCTTTCAGGCAACCCGGCTCCTCGCAGTGCATACAGCCATCCTTGCGGATAAGCCACTCCAGCTTGCCGTTCTGTTCGGTCTCGCTAAAGCGCATTACCGTCCAGGATTTAGCGCTAAGATTCGCCGGGTTGTCATACACGCCGACGCAGTGCCCCACTTCATCGCGAATGTCATTCCACTCGGAACAGGCCACCTGGCAGGCTTTACAACCCACGCAGGAGGAGACATCGATAAGCTTGGCGACTTCGACCTTATAGTCCCGCGCGCGTGGCGCGGGAGTTATCGGGTTGGTCGCGGAGCGTTTAATAATGTCTTGTGTTTCCATCGCCATTTAATCGCTCCTTACGCTTTCTCGATGTTGACCAGAAACGCCTTATACTCCGGCGTTTGCGAGTTGGAATCGCCGACGTTAGGCGTCAGGGTGTTGGCGATATAGCCTTTACGGGCCACGCCTTCAAAGCCCCAGTGCAGCGGGATACCAACAGTTTCTACCTGCTGGCCGTTGACGTTCAGCGTGCGCAGTCGGCGGGTCACCACGGCAACCGCGCGAATAAAGCCGCGCTTGCTGCTGACTTTCACCCAGTCACCATTAGCGATACCTTTGCTTTTCGCCAGCCCTTCGCTGATTTCGACAAACTGTTCCGGCTGCGCAATCGCATTGAGCAGCGCGTGCTTGGTCCAGGTATGGAAGTGTTCGGTCAGACGATAGGTAGTACCGACATACGGGAACTTATCCTTCTTACCTAAGCGAATGGCGTCATCTTCGTATAAACGCACCACCGGGCTGGAGACCACATTGGGGTGCAGCGGGTTGGTGCCAAGCGGCGTTTCCATCGGCTCGTAGTGTTCCGGGAACGGCCCTTCTGCCAGTTTATCGAGCGCAAACAGGCGCCCAAGCCCCTCTTGCTGCATAATAAACGGTCCGGTGTTGCTCCCCGGCGGCGCGGTATTGAAGTCCGGAATATCATTACCGACCCACTTACTGCCGTTCCACTGGATCAGCATCCGCTTCGCATCCCACGGCTTGCCATTAATGTCGGCTGATGCGCGGTTATACAGCACGCGGCGGTTGAGCGGCCAGGCCCAGGCCCATCCCAGCGTATTGCCAAGTCCCGAAGGATCGGCGTTGTCGCGATTCGCCATCTGGTTACCCTGCTCGGTCCAGCAGCCGGTGTAGATCCAGCAGGACGACGCGGTGCTGCCGTCATCGCGCAACAGCGCGAAGCTATTCAGCAACTCTCCTTTTTTCGCCAGCAGCCCCCCATTACCATCGTAGAGATCCGCCAGCGCATAGCCGTTGTTCTCTTTTGCTACTTCTTCCGATTCCGGATGATCTGGCTGCTTATAGCTCCAGCTCATTTTCAGCAACGGTTCCGCGCCCTTACCGCCTTCGCGACGGTACAGCTCACGTAGACGGTGATAGATCCCGGCAAGAATTTCGCCATCGTTGCGCGCTTCGCCCGGCGCGTCCTGGCCTTTCCAGTGCCACTGCAGCCAGCGCCCGGAGTTGGCGATCGAGCCATCCTCTTCGGCAAAGCAGGTCGACGGCAGACGGAAGACTTCGGTCTGAATCGCGGTCGGGTCGACATCATTAGACTCGCCGTGGTTCTGCCAGAAGGTGGAGGTTTCGGTCACCAGAGGGTCGATAACCACCATATATTTCAGCTTACTGAGGCTACGCACCACTTTGTTTTTGTCCGGGAAGGACGCTACCGGATTGAAACCCTGGCAGATATAGCCGGTGACGTTGCCGTTATCCATCATATTGAAGTACTTGATAACGTCGTAGGCCTGATCCCATTTCGGCAACCAGTTGAAGCCCCAGTCATTCTCTTTCTGCGCCGCATCGCCGTAGAACGATTTCATCAGGCTGACGAAGAATTTCGGGTAGTTGCTCCAGTAGTTCACCTGGTCGGCCAGCGTCGCTTTTGGCGTGTTGGCGCTAAGATAACTTTGCAGATCGCTCTGTTTATCGGACGGCAGCGTCAAATAACCCGGCAGACTGGTCGACAACAGGCCCAAATCTGTCAGACCCTGAATATTGGAGTGTCCGCGCAGGGCGTTGACGCCGCCGCCTGCCATGCCCATGTTGCCAAGCAGCAGCTGGATCATCGCCATGGTGCGGATGTTCTGCGCGCCGACGGTGTGCTGCGTCCAGCCCAGGGCATACAGGAAGGTGGTGGTGCGATCCGCGACGCTGGTTGAAGCCAGCACCTCGCACACTTTGAGGAAGTCTTCTTTCGGCGTACCGCAGATGTTTTCAACCACTTCCGGCGTGTAGCGTGAAACGTGCTGCTTGAGCAGATTCCACACGCAGCGCGGATGGCTGAGCGTTACATCGCGTTTCGCGTAGCCATTTTCATCGAACTGGTAGTTCCAGGACGATTTATCATACTGGCGCTTTTCCGCATCGTAGCCGCTGAACAGGCCATCTTCGAAGGTAAAATCATCCCGTACCAGCAGGCTGGCGTTGGTGTAATGCTTAACGTACTCGGCATTGATCTTATTATTTTCGATCAGATACAGCAGCACGCCCGACAGGAACGTAATGTCGGTACCGGAACGAATCGGCGCATAGATATCGGCCACCGACGCGGTACGCGTAAAGCGTGGGTCGACGACGATAAGCGTGGCATCGTTATTGTTTTTCGCTTCCATCGCCCAGCGGAATCCCACCGGATGCGCTTCCGCGGCGTTGCCGCCCATCACCATCACGACGTTAGCGTTTTTGATATCAACCCAGTGGTTGGTCATCGCACCGCGACCAAATGTTGGAGCAAGACTTGCTACCGTTGGTCCGTGTCAGACGCGCGCCTGGTTGTCTACCGCCAGCATGCCAAGTGAGCGCACAAATTTTTGCGTCAGCATGCCGGTCTCATTACTCGCCGCCGAGGCGCACAGCATCCCGGTGGAAAGCCAGCGGTTAACCGTCACGCCCTGCTCGTTCTTTTCAATAAAGTTGGCGTCGCGGTCGGCTTTCATCAATTTGGCGATGCGGTTAAAAGCTTCATCCCAGGAGATGCGCTGCCATTTATCCGAGCCCGGAGCGCGGTATTGCGGATACCGCAGGCGGTTTTCGCTGTGGACGTAGTCCAGCAGACCGGCGCCTTTCGGGCACAGGGCGCCGCGGCTTACCGGATGATCCGGATCCCCTTCGATATGATAAATCGCTTCTTTGGCGTTTTTCGCGCCGTCGCCCAGGCTATACATTAATAGCCCGCAGCCCACGGAGCAGTAAGTGCAGGTGTTGCGGATCTCTTTTGCGCGCAGCAATTTGAAATTGCGTGCCTGAGCCAGCGCCATTTTAGGGGCAAAGCCCAGTGCAGCAGCTGTTGTTCCGGCCATACCGCCTGCGCAGATTTTAAAAAACTTTCTGCGGCTGACGTCCATTGATTCCTCCATGCAGGATGTTAGTTCATCGCGCGGAGGAAACTAACAGCAATATCCCTTTTTTTATTGCGTCAAATCAAGGTCGCCAACGCTCGCCCCCTTAAGAGTCAGCGGTGGCGAGTTTGACTAACCCCAAAGAGTTAGGTGGCACGGAAAAGATCGACTGCCGTGAGCGAAAAGATGTTATAAATTCTGGCTGCGTTTGAGTCACTATCAGGTTAAACATGGAAAAAAAGAGAGCGACGTCAATCGGCTTCGCCGCCATTATCTTATGGAGCACGATGGTCGGTTTGATCCGTGGCGTTAGCGAAGGGCTTGGCCCTGTCGGCGGCGCGGCGATGATTTATAGCCTGAGCGGCCTGCTGCTCATTTTCACCGTTGGCTTTCCCAACCTGCGCCAGATCCCGCGCCGCTATCTGTTGGCCGGCAGTGTGCTGTTTGTCAGCTACGAGATCTGCCTCGCCCTGTCGCTGGGGTTCGCCGCCACCCGCCAGCAGGCTATCGAAGTGGGGATGGTCAATTATCTGTGGCCCAGCCTGACCATTTTGTTCGCCATTCTTTTTAACGGCCAGAAAAGTAGCTGGCTGGTGATCCCAGGCTTATTGCTGGCGCTATTCGGCGTGAGCTGGGTGCTCGGCGGCGAGCATGGACTCAACCTTGATGAAATTATCAATAACGTCATCTCCAGCCCGCTAAGCTACTTTCTGGCATTTATCGGCGCGTTTATCTGGGCGGCCTACTGCACGGTTACCGCGAAATATGCCAAAGGCAAAAATGGGATTACGCTCTTCGTCTTATTAACGGCGCTCACCCTGTGGCTGAAATTTTTTGCCAGCGCGCAGCCGCCGATGCTGTTCAGTTGGCCGGTAGTCATTAAGCTGATTACGGTCTCCGTGGCGCTGGGGCTAGCCTACGCGGCATGGAACGTTGGCATCCTGCACGGCAACGTCAGCCTGCTGGCGGCGGCGTCGTACTTCACGCCGGTGCTCTCTTCCGCGCTGGCGGCGGTGCTGCTCAGCGCCGCGCTCTCATGGTCATTCTGGCAGGGGGCCGGGATGGTGTGTCTCGGCTCCCTGCTCTGCTGGTATGCCACTCGCCGCTAGCCGAGATCTCCACCCGCCACCGGTATCGTTACGCCGGTGATATAGCTGGCCTCATCGCTGGCGAGAAACAGGATCGCATTCGCCTGTTCCGCCAGCGTGCCGTAACGATGCATCAGGCTGCTCGCCACCGTCTGATCGACAACCTGCTGATACCACGCCTTTTCCTGTTCGCTCGGCAGCTCATCGTTGCGCGGCGTCAGACGCGGCGGCGCCTCCGTACCGCCCGGCGCGACGGCGTTAATCCGAATACCGCTGCCGCTGTACTCCATGGCAATCGAGCGGGTCAGCGCATTCACGCCTCCCTTCGCCGCCGAATAAGGCACCCGGTTCACCCCTGCCGTCGCCACCGACGAGATATTGACGATGCTGCCTTTCCCCTGCTTCAGCATCCAGGGGAGCGCCGCGCGGCAGCCCCACAAGGTGGGGAACAGCGAGCGGCGGATCTCTTTCTCAATTTGTTCTGGCTGATACTCAGCGAAAGGTCGCGCCCAGATGGTACCGCCGACATTGTTGATTAGCACGTCGAGGCGGCCAAAATGCGCGACCCCGGCGGCAAACGCCTGTTCGGTACTCTGCCACTGCTCAAGGTCAGCCTCCAGCGCCAGTACCTGGCTTCCGGCCTGGGCTAAAATGGCAGCCAGTTCGTTTACGTAAGGCGAGCGGTCAATCAGCAACAGGGCGGCGCCTTCAGTTGCCGCCTGCTCCGCGGTCTGCCTGCCAATCCCCTGCGCCGCGCCGGTGATAGCGACGACTTTATCGGTAAAACGCATCATGCCTCCTTATGCCGCCGCGCTCTGGCTGGCGATAAATTTCTCATACCAGAACCCTGCCGGGGAAATTCCCCTTTCGCGCAGCGCCGTGGCGACCGCATTCACCATCGGCGGCGGTCCGCAAAGATAGATGTCAACGTCGCCGTTATTCAGCATCGCGTCATCCAGATGTTCGGTGACAAAGCCGCGCTGTGGGCAGGAACTGCTTTCATCCGCCACCACCGGCAGCCAGCGATACCCCGTAAGCTGTTGAGCAAAGGTGTCCAGCGCATCGGTTTTCACCAGATCGCCGTCACGGGTCACCCCGTACAGTAGCGTTACCGGACGCTGACTACCCTGTGTCTGCAGGGTGTGTAACATGGACAGCAGCGGCGCCAGCCCGGTACCGCCCGCCAGCATGAGCAGCGGGCGTTCGCCGCTGCGCAAATAGAAGCTGCCCATGGGGCCGCTGAGGGTCAGGCGGTCGCCGGGCCGCGCCTGCTGGGTTAACCACTGGCTCATCATGCCGCCAGGCACGTTACGAATCAGAAAACGCCCTTCGAGAGAACCCGGCAGCGAGCTGAATGAGTAGGCGCGCACATGAGTCGTGCCCGGCACCTGAATATTGATATATTGCCCCGGCAGAAAAGCCAGCGGCTCATCCAACGCGACCACCAGTTCGATGGCGGTATCGGACAGTAAATTCACCTGCCGCACCTGCGCCCCGGTGTCGGTCATCGCGGTTTTACACTGCGCGGCGGCCACCGGCACATCGATCACACAATCGCTGGTCGGGACCATCTGGCAGGTCAGCACCTGGCGAGCCTGCGCCTCGTCGTCGCTTAACGCCTCGTCGAGATAATCTTCACCCAGACCGTATTCACCGCTGGCGCAATGGCATTTGCAGGTGCCGCAAACGCCGTCCGAACAGTCCATCGGCAGGTTAACCTTCTGACGATAGGCCGCATCCAGCACCTTCTCCCCGGCATGGCATTGAATAAAGCGGGTAATGCCGTCCTCAAAATTAAGAGCAATATTAAAAGTCATAAGCGCCTCTTAAATGTGGTAAACGTCGATAACCTGACGGATATAGTCGTTATTCAGGCGTACCGTTTTACGAACGATCTGCGGCCTGCCGTCCTGCTCAATTAGCGTGCAGCAGGTAGAGCCAAAATAGGCATCCGTGTGTTGATAGCGATGGCTCCACGTAACCCAGTTGTAGCGCACCGCAAGCCCCTCATCGCTTTCGCCCATCAGCTCGACATTGCTGATAATGTGCGTGGTGCGCGGCTCCGGCGTACTGGCGCCGGAACGCTCGGTTTTAATGCGATAGACGCGATCTTCCAGTCCTTCCCGGTTGGGGTAGTAGATAAGGGAAATCTCTTTTTGCGGGTCGCGCGTCAGTTGGTCATCGTCGCCCCATGCCGGCATCCAGTAGACCACCTGCGGGCTGTAACAGCTCAGCCACTCATCCCACTGACGGTCATCTAACAGACGGGCTTCGTAATAGAGAAACTGGCGAACTTGTTCGAGATTCAACATCAGGCCACCTCCACGCGCTGGGTAATGGACTGGTCGTAACGCTGTTGTTCCTGTTCCAGCGCCGCCAGCATGACCGTTTGCCAATGGTGATGATGGGCGATATACAGCGCTTCATCTTCCGATTTCACCCCGCTTAGCCGCGGCGTAAAGCCCGCATGCCTGGCGTGTTCATCCGGGCCGTCGACCCAACGTAGCGCGCCGCGGCTGAGGTCGCTCCATGCCAGATTTTCGCCAAGATAGCCGCGCTGGCAGGCGCTGAACTCTTCCAGATCGTCCGGCGTCCCCATTCCGCTGACGTTAAAGAAATCTTCGTACTGGCGGATGCGTAACGCCCGGGCCTGGTCTGATTCCCCTTTCGGCGCAAAACACCAGATGGTGACTTCGGTTTTGTCGACCGCAATCGGGCGGATTACGCGGATCTGGGTAGAAAACTGATCCATCAGGTAGACGTTGGGATACAGGCACAGGTTGCGGGTTTCATTGACCATCTGGTCGGCGCGCAGTTCACCGAACTCCGCCTGCAGACGGTCGCGGTGGGCATAGACCGGGCGCACTTCCGGGTTCAACGCGCGGGTCCACAGCAACATGTGGCCGTTGTCAAATCCGTAGCCGCCGCCGACGCTCTTTGACCAGCCGTTGGCGTCAACCGCATGCGTCCCTTCCGCTTCATAGTTGCGGCGTGACATGGTTGAGGCGTAATTCCAGTGCACCACGCTGACGTGATAACCATCGGCGCCGTTCTCCGCGCCCAGCTTCCAGTTGCCTTCGTAAACATAGCTCGACGAGCCCTTCAGCACTTCCAGTCCTTCCGGCGCCTGATCGACGATCAGATCGATGATTTTGCGGGTTTCGCCGAGATACGCCTCCAGCGGCTGCACGTCCGCATTGAGGCTACCGAATAAGAAACCGCGGTAAGACTGAAAACGCGGCAATTTTTGCAGATCGTGAGACCCTTCATGTTTGAAGGTGTCAGGATAAGCGCCGGTGCTCTCATCTTTGGCTTTTAATAATTTGCCGTTATTACTGAAGGTCCAGCCGTGGAACGGACAGGTAAACGAATTTTTATTCCCGGTTTTGCGTCGACATAACATGGCGCCGCGGTGGGCGCAGCTATTAATTAATGCATGCAATTCATTCTTTTTATCGCGAGTAATAATAACCGGCTGCCGTCCCAGCGTCAGGGTATAATAATCTCCCGGCTCGGCAATCTGGCTTTCATGGGCGAGAAACACCCAATTACCTTCGAAGATATGTTTCATTTCAAAATCAAATAACTGCTGATCGGTAAATATAGAGCGGTGGCAACGGTAAATATGATTTTCACGGTCGACAATTAACGCGTTGTTAATTTTGTCTTTAAGCGCTGATAGCGTTTTTTGCATGAGTTAACTCCTCCTGCAGAATTCAGGATTAAAGATATTTGGCAAATGTGGTGATTATCGGGTGTAGAGCGCGGCCCGGGCCATCAGCGTGGCCGGGGCCGCTAAAGCAGATTACTCTTTGGCGCGCAGACGGGTGCCGCGGTGCTCTTCGTCGGGGCTCAGCGCTTTACAGAGGGTGAAATCAAAGCGCACTTCGGTGTGCTCACCGTCCAGTTCACGCTGTGCAATCGTCTCGCGGTCGCTCACTTTCACCGGGTCGGCAATCAGTCCATCGCGGGTGGCAAAGGCAAAATCATCCCACAGGTATTTGTCGCCGCTGAGGTTGATCTGACTGGTCAGATGTTTATGCCCCGGCGCGGAGACGAAGAAGTGAATGTGTGCCGGACGGTTGCCGTGGCGGCCTAACTGATCCAGCAACTTCTGGGTTGGACCATCCGGCGGGCAGCCGTAGCCGGATGGCATGATGCTGCGCACGCTATAGCGGCCATCGGCGCCGGTGCGAATACGACGACGCAGGTTGTAGTCGCTCTGGCTCTGATCGAAGAACGAGTAATTACCCAGGGTATTGGCGTGCCAGATATCAACGATGGCGTTAGCGATCGGCTGGCCCTGGCTATCTTTAACCTGGCCGTGCAGCCACATCACTTCGCCGGCGTCGGTGCCATCATCCATGCGGGCATGGCGGTCGGCCAGCGGCGCATTGGCCACATACAGCGGCCCTTCGATGGTGCGAGGGGTGCCGGTTTCACGATGCGCCGCCGCGTCGATAGCGTCCTGACGCAGGTCGAGGAAGTGCTCAAGACCAAGACCCGCCGCCAGCAGCGCCGCTTCCTGGCGCCCACCCAGCTCATGCAAATAGTTTACCGCGTGCCAGAACTCTTCTTCTGTGACGTTATAGTCATCGATCAGCGTGCAGATATTTTCCAGTAAACGGTGGACAATGGCTTTAAAGCGTTCATTACCGCCAGGGACATTTAAACCCGCGCCTTCACGTAATAATTTCTGCACGGCTTCTTGTTGTACGAAAGCATTACTCATAATTATTCTCTCTTATCGTTGTAGGATATTTGCCGGGTGCCCCCGGCATGAGGTCGACGTTATTATTATTAGCTATCGTCTTCACGAATCGACGAGGGATGACGGCACAGCGCCTCTACGCGAATATCCATAAATGGATACAGCGGCAATCCCATTAAAATTTGATGCAGCTCTTCGGCATCTTTTACATCAAAAATGCTGACATTGGCGTAAAGACCGGCGACGCGCCAGATATGTCGCCATTTGCCTTCACGTTGTAATTGTTGCGAATAAGCTTTTTCGCGTTGTTTAATTTCATCCGCTTCGGCGGCAGGAAAACCGATCGGAATATTAACGGTCATATCAACTTTAAATAGCATTATTTTCTCCTGTTATGCTTTACGGGAATAGAAGCGCAGCTTGTCTTCATCCAGCTCCACCCCGAGCCCTGGTGTTTGCGGCAACACCACCTGACCGTCGGCAAAGGTCAGCGGAACGCTGACAATATCGTCTTTGAGTAGCAGCGGGCCGAACATCTCGGTTCCCCACTGCAGCGGCAATGTCGACCAGGCATGCAGAGAAGCAACGGTACCCACGGTCCCTTCCAGCATCGTGCCGCCATACAGGCCAACCCCCGCCGCCTGCGCGACGCGGGCCAGCGCGAGCACGCTATTCGGCCCGCCCGCCTTGGCGATCTTCAGCGCGTAAGCGCCGGTAAAGCCCTGCTGCGCCAGTTGATAACCATCGTATGCGGTCGCGACCGCTTCATCCGCCAGAATCGCGGTCTCGATTTGCTGGCTCAGGCGCACCAGCGCTGCATTGTCCTGCGCGCTCACCGGCTGTTCGATGAGATCGACCCCCATCGCCGCCAGCTCGCGGCAGCCTTTCGCGCCGGTGGCGGCATCCCAGGCCTGGTTAACGTCAACGCGAATGCTGGCGCGATCGCCTAAAGCTTCGACAATGGCGCGGGTATGGCGGAGATCGGTGGCTAATTCCCGCGCGCCAATTTTCAACTTGAACGCCTGATGGCGGCGCTCGGCTAACAGCTTTTCCCCTTCGGCAATATCTTTTGCGGTGTCGCCGCTGGCTAACGTCCACAGCACCGGCAACGACGTTTGCAGCGCGCCGCCGAGCAGCGCCGAGACCGGTAAGCCTAAGGCTTTCCCCTGGGCGTCCAGCAGCGCGGTTTCAATGGCAGACTTTGCGAAAGTATTCCCTTTAATGGCGCTGTTCATACGCGCCGTCAGCGCATTCAGATTATCGGCCGGCTGCCCTTTCAGCAGCGGCGTCAGATAGTGGGTCAAGGCCGATGCGATAGCCTCCGGGCTCTCGACGCCGTAGCTCAGCCCGCCGATGGTCGTCGCTTCACCGATACCGCATACGCCATCGGAACGGGTAATGCGCACGATGACCAGCGTCTGGCAGCCCATGGTGGTCATCGATAATTTATGTGGCCGGATAGTCGGTACATCCACTAACCAGCTCTCAATGCGTTCTACGGTCGCAGTCATTTTTTGTTCCTGAAAGATGCATAACTTTTTGTACCCACATCCATAACGGGGATGTCTGTGCTTTGACAATAGGGTCCAGCCTGGCGGATGGTCAACGGCGATAATCGAAATGTTGTGCGATTATCGGCACGCTTGTTAAATTGCGGTTAATAATGTGATCAAGGTGGTAAAACAGGCACAATTCGGCGCGCCCTGGTTTGCGCGCGGTATAGTAATTCCCCCGTGAGCTTTACGTTGCAACGGAGAAAGATGCAATGAGCGACAATACCCACACTACGCTGAGCGCCAGGCAGGCTGAGCACGACCCCAATTTTATGCTGTCTCTCGCCCGCGGGCTGGAAGTGCTCAATGCTTTTACTCCGCAGCGCCAGCGGCTGACCATTTCGCAGTTAAGTCAAAAAACGCAAATTTCCCGCGCGGCGGTGCGCCGCTGCCTGTATACCCTGGCGGCGCTGGGGATGGTGCACAGCCCGGACGGCCGCAGCTATGAACTACTACCGCGCGTACTAGCCGTGGGCCACGCCTATCTGGCGGGAACCCCGCTGGCGAAAGTGGCGCAAACAGCACTGGATAATCTTGGTAAGACGTTAGGAGAAAGCTGCTCCGCCGCCACGCTTGATGGCGACAACGTGCTGTACATTGCCCGCGCGGCGGTCAATAACTTACTGAGCGTCGATCTGGGGCGCGGCAGTCGCCTCCCGGCATGGACGACTTCAATGGGACGGGTATTGCTGAGCGCGCTGCCAGAAGAACAACTTGAAGTGACATTGTCACGTGCACATCTTATGCGCTACACCCCGCATACCCTGTGCGACCCCACGGCATTACGCGCGGAAATAGCTAAAGTTCGCATGCAGGGCTATGCGCTGGCGGACAGGCAAATTGAAGTTGGATTATGCTCGCTTGCGGTACCGCTGTTGTCGCGCAGCGGCCAGGTGGTGGCGGCCCTCAACGTTGGCGTCCCCGCCTCTTCGATGAGCGCCGCGGCGCTGAAGGAGAAAGCCCTGGCGCCGCTGCGTCGCGCGGCGATGGAGCTGTCTCTTCAGTTATGACATTACCGTGGCGCCGGCGTATTGGCCAGCCCGCGCCAGATCCCCAGCGCCAGCAACAACAGCAGAACGCCAGCCGTCGCCAGCGAAATGCTGTGAGCGCTGATGAATGCGGTTTTCGCCGCCGCAATCAGTGAATCTGCCGGTATCGCGGGTAGCGATTGCGCCACCTTCATCGCCTCGCCGATGGACGATGAGGCCTGTACCGCTGCTTCACCGCCAATCCCGGCAGGCAGCTCAATCGCCGAACTGTAGCTACGGGTAAGGATCAGGCCGAACAGCGCAATTCCGAGCCCCGCGCCCAGTTCATAGGCCATGGTTTCAATCGCTCCTGCCGCGGAGGCCTTTTCTTTCGGTGCCGCCGCCATGATCGCCGACGTTGACGCCAGCAGCGCGCTGGCGGCGCTAAAGCCCAGCAGCGTCATTAACCCCCACGCCTGCCACTGTTGGGTGCTGAAGTCGGTCATCGACAGCCCCAGGAAACTCAACGCGCTCAGCAACATACCGCCGGTCGCCACCTGCCGCAGCCCCAGTTTAGATACCAGCATTCCGGCAATCGGCCCGCTAAAGCCGCTGGCGACCATCACCGGTAGCATAAACAGCCCGGCCTCGAACGGTGTTTTCTGATGCACAAACTGCAGCTCCTGCGCCATCAGCAATTCAAAACCGACCAGCGTAATGAGCGCGGTCATCGCCATCATCACCCCGCTCAAAATAATGCGGTGGGTGAAGAGACGCATATCCACCATCGGCGTCGGCATCGACAGCTGCTTGCGGACAAACCAGGTCAACATGGCCGCGCCGCCGATAGCCACCAGCACAATCAGCCACAGCGCCAGCTGCCCCTTTAACGCTGACTTAGCGCTAAATACCAGCATCAGAATGGCCGCAATCAGGATCAGCGCCTGCGGCAGATTCAGCGGCTGCTCGCGGCGTGCGGGCTGGCGTGGAACGACCTTAGCGTTGATGGCGATGACCAGCAGCACGATTGGCACGTTGATCAGGAACACCGATCCCCAATAGAAGTGTTCCAGCAGCATGCCGCCCACCAGCGGGCCAAATGCCGCACCGCCGGAGCCCACGGCGGCCCATAATCCCAGCGCCATGTTACGCTGGCTGGCTTCGGCGAAAGTGCCGCGGATCCCGGCAAGCGTCGCCGGCACAATCATCGCCGCGCCAACCGCCAGCAGCGCCCGGGAGATAATCAGCGTTATCGCCGACGGCGACAGCGCGGCGCACAGCGAAGCGATGCCAAAATTGGCGCTACCGAGCAGCAACAGGCGCTTAAAGCCGATTTTATCGCCTAATGCGCCCATCGGCAGCACCATACCGGCCATCACCAACGAATAGATATCAATGATCCACAGTAGCTCATTGCCGCTGGTGCCAAGCGCGACGCTGAGCGTCGGGGCGGCCACATGCAGCACCGTTGCGTCAATCGCCACTGGGATATAAACCAGCAAAATCGCCATCAGCGTTAACCATTGCCGAGACATACTTCTTTTCCTCAATTTATCAAATTGGACACGCGTCCAGGATTGCGATCCTGCCGGATTGTTGAACGCCTGTCCAACTTTTTGTTACCATCATCCCATCACCTCTTGTTTACGGGTCGCTATGCACTATTTAAATCGGGAAGCGCGTCGGGAAGTTATCATGCAGGCCGCCATGCGAGTGGCGCTAAATGGCGGCTTCAGCGCCATGACCGTGCGCCAGATAGCCAGCGACGCCGGCGTCGCAGCAGGTCAGTTACATCATCATTTTGCCTCGACCGGCGAGCTAAAAGCGCAGGCCTTTATCCGCTTGATCCGCGAAATGCTCGATATACAGCTGCTGACCGATGACGCCTCCTGGAGCGAACGCCTGTTTTCATTACTTGGCAGCGAAGATGGCCGTCTCGAACCCTATATCCGCCTGTGGCGGGAAGCGCAGATTTTGTCCGGTAGCGATGAGGAAATTAAGGCCGCATATCTGCTTACCATGAGCATGTGGCATGATGAAACGGTCACGGCGATTAACCGCGGCGCCGAAGCCGGTGAATTTCAGCCGCAGGATACGGCTGACAATATTGCCTGGCGTCTGATTGCTCTGGTTTGCGGGCTGGATGGCATTTACGCGCTGGGGATGCAAGCGATTGACGACGCGGCATTTATTCGTTACTTAAAACATTATATCGCGCTGGAACTCCCTCAGGTTTAAGTTACATTTAGTAACAATTGACCGCCCTTCATTGTCGGCGTGAATTCTTTCACGCCTCGATTCTTATCTATCCTCAAACAATACAATTATTAAAAACAGCTGAAGCTTAATTCCAGCCTGCATAGTTTCAGCTGTTTTTTATTTATCCTTTTGATCTCGTACGCTTTAGTGAGGGTGTTATGTCGATAGAAGGTGATAAAAAGAATCATTATCTTTTAAAAGATTGGCGACCAGAAAATGAAGCCTTCTGGGAAAATAAAGGAAAAGCGATTGCGCGCAGGAACTTATGGATTTCCGTATTTTGTCTGTTACTCGCCTTCTGCGTCTGGATGTTATTTAGCGCAGTTGCGGTCAATCTCAATAAAGTGGGTTTTAATTTCACTACTGACCAGCTCTTTTTATTAACGGCGCTACCTTCGCTTTCCGGCGCAATATTACGCGTACCCTACTCCTTTATGGTACCTATTATGGGTGGGCGCTACTGGACGGTTATTAGCACGATTATTCTGGTGATTCCCTGTTTATGGCTGGGTTTGGCAGTACAAAATACAACTACCCCGTACTGGGTATTTATCGCAATTTCGTTACTCTGCGGTTTTGCCGGCGCCAACTTCGCCTCCAGTATGGGCAACATCAGCTTCTTCTTCCCCAAGGCCAAACAAGGCAGCGCATTAGGGATTAACGGCGGGCTCGGCAATCTCGGGGTCAGCGTGATGCAACTGGTCTCTCCTATTTTTGTCTTCCTGCCGATTTTTACCTTTCTGGGCGTTCGCGGCGTAGAGCAACCTGGCGGCGCCATGCTGTGGCTTGGCAACTCACCGCTGCTGTGGGTGCCGTTACTGGTTATCGCCACCGTTTTCGCGTGGTTTGGCATGAACGATATTGCCAGTTCCAAAGCTTCAATTCGCGATCAACTACCGGTGTTGAAACGCCCGCATATGTGGCTGCTAAGTCTGTTGTATCTGGCCACCTTCGGCTCGTTTATTGGCTTTTCCGCCGGCTTCGCGATGCTGGCGAAAACCCAGTTTCCGGATGTCGATATCCTGAAACTGGCCTTCTTCGGCCCGTTTATCGGCGCGCTGGCGCGCTCCTTCGGCGGTATCATTTCCGACCGTCTGGGCGGCG
Organism: Klebsiella aerogenes KCTC 2190; assembly: GCF_000215745.1. Taxonomy (GTDB): domain Bacteria; phylum Pseudomonadota; class Gammaproteobacteria; order Enterobacterales; family Enterobacteriaceae; genus Klebsiella; species Klebsiella aerogenes. The sequence goes on from NC_015663.1 coordinate 4,271,285, forward strand.
TACGGGTGACGCTGGTCAACTTCATTCTGATGGCGGTCTTTACCGGGCTGCTTTTCCTCACCCTGCCGGGCTCCGGTTCCGGCAGCTTCTTCGCCTTCTACGTGGTGTTTATGGGCCTGTTCTTAACCGCCGGGCTTGGCAGCGGTTCCACCTTCCAGATGATCGCCGTGATCTTCCGCCAGCTCACCATTGATAGCGTGAAAAAGCGCGGCGGCAGCGACGAACAGGCCCAGCATGAAGCGGTGACCGATACCGCCGCCGCGCTCGGTTTCATCGCTGCAATTGGCGCCATCGGCGGCTTCTTTATTCCAAAAGCCTTCGGTACCTCGCTGGCCATGACCGGCTCGCCGGTGGGCGCGATGAAAGTCTTTTTTGTCTTCTATGTGGTTTGCGTGCTGGTGACCTGGCTGGTCTATGGCCGCCGTAAACCAGCACAACCATAACGACCTATTTACCGGATGGCACGATGCCGGACATTAGCGGAGCAGGAGGAATGTCATGAGTAAATTACTGGATCGCTTTCGCTACTTTAAGCAGAAACGCGAGACCTTTGCCAACGGCCACGGTCAGGTCTACGATAATAACCGTGACTGGGAAGATAGCTACCGGCAACGCTGGCAATTCGACAAAATTGTCCGCTCCACGCACGGTGTGAACTGTACCGGCTCCTGTAGCTGGAAAATTTATGTCAAAAACGGTCTGGTCACCTGGGAAACCCAGCAGACCGATTATCCGCGCACCCGACCGGACCTGCCAAATCACGAACCGCGTGGCTGTCCGCGCGGCGCCAGCTACTCATGGTATCTCTACAGCGCCAACCGCCTGAAGTACCCGCTGGCGCGCAAACGGCTGATTGAGCTGTGGCGCGAAGCCCTTGCACAACATCCCGACCCGGTACAGGCCTGGGATAGCATCATGCAGGACCCGCTGAAAACCCGCAGCTACAAACAAATCCGCGGTAAAGGCGGTTTTGTTCGCTCCAGTTGGAAAGAGTTAAATCAACTGATCGCCGCAGCCAACGTCTGGACCATCAAAAACTACGGTCCGGATCGCGTCGCGGGCTTTTCGCCGATCCCGGCGATGTCGATGGTTTCCTACGCCGCGGGTACCCGCTATTTATCGTTGATCGGCGGCACCTGCCTGAGCTTTTATGACTGGTACTGCGATTTACCCCCCGCCTCACCGATGACCTGGGGCGAACAGACCGACGTGCCGGAATCCGCCGACTGGTATAACTCCAGCTACATTATTGCCTGGGGTTCAAACGTCCCGCAGACCCGAACCCCGGACGCGCACTTCTTCACCGAAGTGCGCTACAAGGGCACCAAAACCATCGCCATTACTCCGGATTATTCGGAAGTCGCCAAGCTCTGCGACCAGTGGCTGGCGCCGAAGCAAGGTACCGACAGCGCGCTGGCGATGGCGATGGGCCACGTGATCCTCAAAACCTTCCACCTCGATAACCCAAGCGATTACTTTCTCAACTACTGCCGTACCTATACCGATATGCCGATGCTGGTAATGCTCGACCGTCGTGACGACTGCAGCTATGCGCCTGGCCGTATGCTGCGCGCCGCCGACCTGCTTGACGGGCTGGGAGAAAGTAATAACCCGGAATGGAAAACCGTCGCCTATAACGCCGAAGGCGAGCTGGTCGCGCCGAACGGATCCATCGGCTTTCGTTGGGGCGAAAAAGGCAAATGGAATCTCGAACAACAGGCTAACGGCCGGGACGTCGAATTAAAATTGTCGCTGCTGGATATGCACGATAGCGTGGTGTCGGTCGGTTTCCCCTACTTCGGCGGCAACGAAAACCCGCATTTCCGCAGCGTGAAGCAGGAGCCGGTAACGCTTCATCAGTTGCCAGCTAAACAGCTACCGTTGGCCAATGGTGAGAGCGCTTTGGTGGTGAGCGTGTATGACCTGGTGCTGGCTAACTACGGTCTGGATCGCGGTCTTGACGATGCCAATGCCGCGCGCGACTTCGCGGATGTCAAAGCCTATACTCCGGCATGGGCCGAGCAGATCACCGGCGTGCCGCGTCAACATATCGAACAAATCGCCCGCGAGTTCGCCGATACGGCGCATAAAACCCATGGCCGTTCGATGATTATCCTCGGCGCCGGTGTGAACCACTGGTACCACATGGATATGAACTACCGCGGGATGATCAACATGCTGGTGTTCTGCGGCTGCGTCGGTCAGAGCGGCGGTGGCTGGTCGCACTATGTCGGCCAGGAGAAACTGCGCCCGCAGACCGGCTGGCTGCCGCTGGCGTTCGCGCTGGACTGGACTCGTCCGCCGCGGCAGATGAACAGTACCTCTTATTTCTACAACCACGCCAGCCAATGGCGCTACGAAAAACTGACCGCTCAGGAGCTGCTGTCGCCGCTGGCCGACGCCAGCAAATTCAGCGGCCATATGATTGACTTCAACGTTCGCGCCGAGCGCATGGGCTGGCTGCCTTCCGCGCCGCAGCTTAACGTTAATCCGCTGAGCATCAGGCAGCAGGCCGAGGCCGCCGGGCTGTCACCGGCCGATTTCACCGTCCAGTCGTTAAAAGCAGGCGATATTCGCTTTGCCGCCGAGCAGCCGGATAGCGGCAACAACCACCCGCGCAACCTGTTTATCTGGCGTTCGAACCTGCTGGGTTCGTCCGGTAAGGGCCATGAGTACATGCTCAAGTACCTGCTCGGTACCGATAACGGTATTCAGGGCGAGGAGTTTGGCTCCACCGCTGACGTGAAGCCGGAGGAAGTCGAGTGGCAGACCGCGGCGATTGAGGGCAAACTTGATCTACTGGTGACCCTCGATTTTCGCATGTCCAGTACCTGCCTGTTCTCCGATATCGTCCTGCCGACCGCCACCTGGTATGAAAAAGACGATATGAACACCTCAGACATGCACCCGTTTATCCACCCCCTTTCCGCCGCCGTCGACCCGGCCTGGGAGGCGAAAAGCGACTGGGAAATCTACAAGGACATCGCCAAAAGTTTCTCTGAAGTGTGCGTCGGCCACCTTGATAAAGAGACCGATGTGGTACTGGTACCGCTGCTGCATGACTCTCCGGCGGAGCTGTCACAGCCGTTCGATGTCCTCGACTGGCGCAAGGGCGAATGCGATCTCATTCCAGGCAAAACCGCGCCGTCAATTGCGCTGGTTGAACGTGACTACCCTGCCACCTGGGAACGCTTCACCTCGCTGGGGCCGTTACTCGATAAGCTCGGCAACGGCGGTAAAGGCATTTCGTGGAATACGCAAAGCGAGGTCGACTTCCTCGGCAAACTTAACTACGTCAAGCCAGACGGTCCGGCCAAAGGCCGTCCGCGTATCGACAGCGCTATCGACGCCAGTGAAGTCATCTTAAGCCTGGCGCCGGAAACCAACGGCCAGGTGGCGGTGAAAGCCTGGCAAGCGCTGGGAGAATTTACCGGCCGCGACCACACTCATCTGGCGCTGAATAAAGAGGATGAGAAAATCCGCTTCCGCGATATTCAGGCGCAGCCGCGCAAGATCATCTCCAGCCCAACGTGGTCTGGTCTGGAAAGCGAACATGTCTCCTATAATGCCGGTTATACCAACGTTCACGAACTGATCCCGTGGCGTACCCTCTCCGGGCGGCAACAGCTGTATCAGGATCATCCCTGGATGCGCGCCTTCGGCGAGAGTCTGGTGGCCTATCGCCCACCGATCGATACGCGCAGCGTCAGCCAGATGAAGGACGTGCCGCCAAACGGCTTCCCGGAAAAAGCGCTGAACTTCCTGACCCCGCATCAGAAATGGGGTATCCACTCAACCTATAGCGAAAACCTGCTGATGCTGACGTTGTCGCGCGGCGGGCCCATCGTCTGGCTAAGCGAAACCGACGCAAAAGAACTGGGGATTGAAGATAACGACTGGATCGAAGCCTTCAACGCCAACGGCGCCCTCACCGCGCGTGCGGTGGTGAGCCAGCGCGTGCCGCCGGGCATGACCATGATGTATCACGCTCAGGAACGCATTATGAACATTCCAGGTTCGGAGGTGACCGGTCGCCGGGGCGGCATCCACAACTCCGTGACCCGCGTCTGTCCTAAACCCACGCATATGATTGGCGGCTATGCCCAACTGGCTTACGGCTTTAACTACTACGGCACCGTCGGCTCCAACCGCGACGAGTTCATTATGATCCGCAAAATGAAAAATATTGACTGGCTGGATGGCGAAGGTCGTGACCAGGTACAGGAGGCGAAGAAATGAAAATACGTTCACAAGTCGGAATGGTGCTGAATCTGGATAAATGCATCGGATGCCATACCTGCTCCGTCACCTGTAAAAACGTCTGGAGCAGCCGCGAAGGGATGGAATATGCGTGGTTCAACAACGTGGAAACCAAGCCAGGTATTGGTTACCCCAAAAACTGGGAAGATCAGGACGAGTGGCAAGGCGGCTGGATCCGCGGTATCAGCGGCAAGCTTACTCCGCGTCTGGGCAACCGCGTCAGCGTGTTGTCGAAGATTTTCGCCAACCCGGTGCTGCCGCAGATTGACGATTATTACGAACCCTTTACCTACGATTATCAGCACCTGCACAACGCGCCGGAGGGCAAATACTTGCCTACCGCCCGCCCGCGTTCGCTGATTAGCGGCGAACGGATGGATAAGATCACCTGGGGGCCAAACTGGGAGGAACTGCTCGGCGGCGAGTTTGAAAAACGCGCCAAAGACCGTAACTTCGAAGCGATGCAAAAAGAGATGTACGGCCAGTTTGAAAACACCTTCATGATGTATCTGCCGCGTCTTTGCGAACATTGCCTCAATCCGAGCTGCGTAGCGACCTGCCCAAGCGGCGCCATCTATAAGCGTGAAGAAGACGGTATCGTGCTGATCGACCAGGATAAATGCCGCGGCTGGCGGATGTGCATCAGCGGTTGTCCGTACAAAAAAATCTACTTTAACTGGAAGAGCGGCAAATCGGAAAAATGCATCTTCTGCTATCCGCGTATTGAGTCCGGGCAACCGACAGTCTGTTCAGAAACCTGCGTTGGCCGCATCCGCTACCTTGGCGTGCTGCTGTACGACGCGGACCGTATCGAAGAAGCGGCCAGCACTGAACATGAAACCGACCTCTACGAGCGCCAGTGTGATGTGTTCCTTAACCCCAACGATCCGGCGGTCATCGAAGAGGCGTTGAAACAGGGTATTCCACATAACGTGATCGACGCCGCGCAGAAATCACCGGTGTATAAACTGGCGATGGACTGGAAGCTGGCGCTGCCGCTGCACCCGGAATACCGCACCTTACCGATGGTCTGGTACGTGCCGCCGCTGTCGCCGATTCAGTCGGTCGCCGACGCTGGCGGCCTGCCGAGTAACGGTAACATCCTGCCGGCGGTAGAAAGCCTGCGTATACCAGTACAGTATCTGGCGAACCTGCTGAGCGCCGGTGATACCGGCCCGGTCTTGCGCGCGTTAAAACGCATGATGGCGATGCGCCATTATAAACGTTCGCAAACCGTCGAAGGCGTGACCGATACCCGTGCGATTGAAGAAGTGGGCCTCAGCGTCGAACAGGTGGAAGAGATGTATCGCTACCTGGCGATCGCCAATTATGAAGACCGCTTCGTGATCCCCACCAGCCACCGCGAACTGGCGGAGGACGCCTTCCCTGAACGCAACGGCTGCGGTTTTACCTTCGGCGATGGTTGCCACGGTTCTGATACTAAATTCAACCTGTTCAACAGTCGTCGCATAGACGCTATTGACGTCGGGGACGTTCGTCGACATGGGGAGGGAGAGTAATGCGGATCCTCAAAGTCATTGCTCTGTTGCTGGAGTATCCCGACGACGCGCTGTGGGATAACCGCGAGGAGGCGCTGGCGCTGGTCAGCGCCGATGCGCCTGCCCTGACGCCGTTTGTTAGGCGATTACTGGCGGCGCCGCTGCTCGACCGCCAGGCCGAATGGTGTGAGGTGTTTGAACGCGGTCGCGCCACCTCGCTGCTGCTGTTTGAACACGTTCACGCCGAATCACGCGATCGCGGCCAGGCGATGGTCGATCTGATGAACCAGTATGAACAGGCGGGCCTGCAGATCGATTGTCGCGAACTGCCGGACCACCTGCCTTTATATCTTGAATACCTCAGCATTCTCCCATTAGCCGATGCCCGTGAAGGACTGCAGAACGTCGCGCCTATTCTGGCGTTGCTCGGTGGACGCTTAAAGCAGCGCGAATGCGATTACTATCAACTCTTTGACACCCTTCTTGCGCTGGCGGATAGCCCACTAAATAGTGACAGCGTCACCAGGCAGGTAGCGAGTGAGAAGCGTGACGACACCCGCCAGGCGCTGGATGCGGTGTGGGAAGAGGAACAGGTGAAGTTTATTGAAGATAATGCAACCGCTTGCGATAGCTCGCCAATGCAAGCTTATCAACGACGCTTTAGCCAGGATGTGGCGCCGCAGTACGTCGACATCCGCGCCGGAGGCCCGAAATGATACAGTACTTAAACGTCTTCTTTTACGATATCTACCCTTATCTCTGCGGCACCGTGTTCCTGGTGGGCAGTTGGCTGCGCTATGACTACGGGCAGTATACCTGGCGCGCGTCATCCAGCCAGATGCTCGATAAACGGGGCATGGTGCTGTGGTCGAACTTATTCCATATCGGCATCCTCGGCATTTTCTTCGGCCACTTCTTCGGGATGCTGACGCCGCACTGGGTCTATTCATGGTTTCTGCCGATGTCGCAGAAACAGGTGATGGCGATGGTGCTGGGCGGTGTCTGCGGCGTACTGACCCTGGTCGGCGGTATTGGCCTGCTGGCGCGCCGCCTGACCAACCCGCGCATTCGCGCCACCTCCACCACTGCGGACATCCTGATCCTGTGCATTCTACTGATTCAGTGCGCGCTGGGGCTGACGACCATCCCGTTCTCCGCCCAGCATCCGGACGGCAGCGAAATGCTGAAACTGGTGGATTGGGCGCAGGCGGTAGTCACCTTCCACGGCGGCGCATCGGCGCATCTGGACGGCGTCGCGTGGGTGTATCGCGTCCATCTGGTGCTGGGAATGACTATCTTCCTTATCTTCCCGTTCACCCGGCTGGTTCACGTCTGGAGCGCGCCGATAGAGTATTTCACCCGACGCTACCAGGTGGTGCGCTCCCGGCGCTGAGCGCTGGCGCCCCCAGCCATGCCCGTTTACCAATAGCCCGGACGAGGCGCCTGCGCCGACTCCGGGTCATATTCATCAGCCCCGGCTCCAGCCTTTATGCCGGATGGCGGCTACGCCTTATCCGGCCTACAACGGCGAAACTGCGCTTTCTTCGCCGTCGTCATCAGCGTTACTTCCCGGCTTCCGGATGGGTATCGAACGCCGCCATCACTGCTGCCAGCGCGGCTTCGCTGAAGCCGTGCTTCGGGTCATCTACACCAAGTCCGAAGCGGGTTTGCAGCGTTTCATAAAGCGCCGACACGTCCGCAAGATCCACCTTCTCCACTACATGGTTATTTTCCCAGTGGGTAAAATGGAAATTGGTGAGCGTCATTTTTCCGCCGTCCGGCAGATGACGACACATCAGCAGATGATGGCGGAAATGGGACTGCGGCCAATGCGCCGACCAGAAGTTACCCATCACATAATCAGAGGCATATTGTCGCCCCAGATCGAAATGGTACATCGACTGCCAGTGTTCATGATGATTAAACTGCAGCGTCCACTCATCGCCTTCGTGCACCAGGCGGTAAACACCATGCGGCGTATGCTGCGGAATATCGGCCAGCAGCTTAATCGGCGCGGTCAGGGTTTGCCCCCCAAAACCGACATCAGCAATCCAGCGTTCGCCTTCGACCTCCACCAGCAGTAAGCGATGGGTGCGCGGCGGCATCTGCGGCGGATTCGCCAGCACCACGCGGCCCAACAGGCTGCGAACCGAGAAACCGATCTCGCTTAGCGCCCGCTGCAACAGCCCGTTCTGTTCAAAGCAGTAGCCGCCGCGGCGGGCGGTGATTAACTTTTCCTCCAGCGCCCGATCGTCAAGGTGGATTTCACGCGGTAGCAGAACGTCCAGGTTCTCAAACGGGATCGCGCTATTATGATGGCTATGCAACTCTCGCAGGGTGTCAATGGAAACATCGGGGGTTCCCGTCCAGGCCAGACGAGTAAAATACGCGCTTAAAAATGGGGTCATCAACGCCTCCAGCTTTTGGTGTCCGACATTTATAGCCTATTTTTTCCCCGCGACGGTGTATTTTGTGCGATCGCGCCAGCTGATATCTGATTTACATAGCCGTTGATGTATTGATTACCTTTGTATTGTGAATAAACTACTTACAGGCATTCGCCCACTCACCAAGGAACGCTTATGAGCCGTTTTCGCCACGTGGAACTTCAGTACGCCAGCCGCCTGCTCAACCACGGCCCGACCATTATGATCACCAGTTATGATGCGCAGTCAGGACGGCGTAACGTGATGTCCGCCGCCTGGTCGATGCCGGTTGAGTTTGCCCCGCCGCGAGTGGCTATTGTGGTGGATAAAAGCACCTGGACGCGGGAGATCATTGAGCGTAACGGCGCCTTTGGCATTGTGGTGCCGGGCGTGGCCGCCGCCAGTTGGGTCTATGCGGTCGGCAGCGTGAGCGGGCGTGATGAAGATAAGTTCAATGCTTACGGAATCCCGGTGGTGAATGGGCCCGAACTGGGGCTACCGTTAATTGAAGAGAAATGCCTGGCGTGGATGGAATGCCGTCTGCTACCCGCCACCGCGGCACAAGAGCAATACGATACGCTGTTTGGAGAAGTGGTTGCCGCCGCGGCCGATGAACGAGCCTTCGTCAGCGGGCGCTGGCAGTTTGATGATGACAAACTCAATACTATTCACCATCTCGGTACCGGCAATTTTGTCGCCAGCGGCCGTCACGTGCAGGCGAATACGCCACATAATTAACAGAATGACGGCAACTTTGCCGTCATTCCCTTTCACCATCTTTTAGAGTAAGTGATAAGACGGCGGGCTTATCATGAAGCGATGAAAGTGACTTCCACCTTTAAGGTTGAAGTTAGCTTTAATTTTATCTAAATGCGCATAAATGGTTTTTACCCGCAGTCCCAACGCTCTGGCAATGGCGTTCACCGGAGTGCCTTTGGCGACATGATCAATAATCATCATTTCTCTTTCGCTGAGCGGAGCCCCATCTTTTGCCTTCATTACACTAAAATCCGGTTGACCATCATGATGATATAATTGCCGATGCTTGATCGTTAACAATAATTTTTGAACATTATCTATGGTTTCACGACTGCTTATCCATAATATATTTTGGCGAAATAAAAGCCGCCGTGAGTGAACGTTTCTGGAGGTGCTCACACCCAGAATCATGCCCTGATAAAATTGAGATAGCGCATAAATATGCTTGTAATCTTGATAGCCATGTAACGGCAATATAATGAGATCCGCTTGCTGTATAGAATGATTACAAAAATCCAAATCAGCGTAATCGATCTCATTATCGTCAGAAGCTATCTGTTGCAGACAGTGTTCCACGCCCAGTCGGAACCAAATATCCTTACTATTAATTATCACCTTCAATTTTATAACCTTAACATGAAAACGACAGGCATACCTTGAATACGGCAGACCCTATGGCTATTAATTTAGCTCGGACAGCTCACAAAGCTGAACGGTCGCATCATTATTCTGGCAGAATGGTTTATGAGTTCTTACCGAATAAACACTCGTAACGTAATGACTATTGATATAATAACCCTGAGTCTTAACGCGTAATATAATATCTTGTTCGATGCCGATATCCTTCAGGATCCGACGTAAATTTTGCATCACTTGCCATAAACGTTGTGATGAGGGCCTTAAATCATTTTTCTCCCAGACATGTACCATCAACTCTTCATCACTAACCATTCTTTCAAGGCCATGTTCAAATAAATACTCAATTAAACAGGCCATCGTTTTTCGTAGACGGATGTTTTTTCTATTACCACTTACAGTAGCTATTTCCCGGTACTTCAAGAAGTAAAAAAAATCATCCTCTAATTGGTAACCAAGTAACGCACTACCTATTATCATTCATCTCTCCATGATAAAAATCATCATTTCAAAGGCAGGTTACATGGCAAATCAGCAATCGCCTAAACAATTTTGATATGCATAATAATCAAAACATAAAACTACATTTAAATACATACAAAGCGCAATGCACTATATAGTGCAGTATTATCAGTTATTTATGTTGATTAGGATTATTCTTAAATGGCCAATTACTTTACAAAAGGTAAATTAATGAAAGGTATGGAAATCAAAAAAAAGCCACTTTTATTGATCTGGATCAATAAAGTGGCATATCTTTCGCTCAAGTAAAATTGACCTCGCCGATGGTAGTCTATTTAGCGTGACGAAAATGCGCTAACGGCGGCCGGTCTTTTACATTCGGTATCCCGGTTTCTTAATCAAAGAATCCATCTGCGGCGCGATTTCATTATCCCATACCTGCTGCCAGTCGCTCTGCTGCACCTGATTGAGCGCAACGCTAACTGAACTGTCTTTTGTACTAAGATGGCGGATCAGAACTTCAGTGATTTCCGCAGCCAGCGCATTTTTTTGCTCTTCGCTCAGTTCACGGGGAAAACATTTAATATCAACATGTGGCATAGCAGGCTCCTTATTCTTGGGAATTTAAAACTATCACAGGTTTCCTGATGCAAGTCACAATTAGTGCTTTAAAGAAGATTGTTGTCACGCAGTACCTGCTGCAGTTCCGTACGGCGATAAACCGCCTGCGCCACGGCGGCAAACTTTGGCGTATGCGCCGCGAACCACTCTCGGCGCGGCCCCCAACTGTACATCGCGGCAATATAGCAATCCAACAGCGTGATATCCCCGCCCAAGGCGTAAGGCGCGGCAGCCAGCTGTTGTTCCAGCCATAGATACAGTGATTTGCGGTATTGCTGACAGCTCTCACGCAGTTCGTCAGGCGCTGAGGCTGTCCAGCGTTCGGGATAGTCGGCATAGGTGAAGGTAGGATAAATGTTAGCCACCAGCCAGATCAGCAAACGTTGAAACTGCCGGCGCTGTGGCGTACCGGCTGGCGGCGCCAAATCCGGGCGCTCGTCGAGGATCATCAGCGCTATCGCCGCCGACTCCGTCATTACGCTGCCATCAGCCAGCAGCAAAGTGGGCACCTGACACAGCGGGTTGATCGCCAACAGTTTCTCTCGCTGCGCGCCTGGCTGGTCAAAGCCATCGACATTGATAAAGTGATAAGGGATATTGGCCAACGTTAGCATCATCTCGCTTATCGCCGAGCCCCACCCCGGCACGCCATACAATTTCATCATCGTCAGCTCCCGCGTAGAAAACTTTTAGCGTAGCACTAATTCCGCGCGGCGCTGAATTCGCGCCAGGCGACGATGGCCACCAGTACCACCGGAATAAGTACCGAGTAAAAGCCCGCCAGGATGTAGCCCAGCGCTCCGAGCCCTGCGCCCAGCAGAAAACCGAGCACCGAAGCCCCCGATTTTTTGATTTTCTCTCTATTCTCGCGGTTAGGCGCCTGGCACCAGTTCACCACATCGATGGTTAACTGCGTGACGTTGCCGGTCATCATCGTACTCGGGCTGGTGGTGGGTAATAATAAACGGGTGGTTGCATTCCTCACCCCCATCGCCATTACGCCTGCCATGCCGGTGATTAACGCGGTCGCGCTATCCGCGCCGACAAAGGGCTGCCACAGCAGCCCCAACAGGCCGAAAAGCAGTAACAGCAGGATCTCGACGACGAACAAGCCGCCAAGGAAGCGTGGCGTGATAATTTTTCGACGTTTGATAACCAGCGTAACGAGCGCCACTGCCAGCATAAAAACAGGAATGGCGAGCAGTTTGGATAAAATACCTTCGCTGTTGGTGGCCAGTGCTGCACCGGCCACCACCAGGTTTCCCGTGACGTGGGCGGTAAACAGGCCAAACAAGGTGATGAAGCTGATGGTGTCGATAGCGCCGCCGGAAGCGGCGAGCAACGCGGGTTCACGATGGTGCTGCCAGCGTTGCTCCAGTAAGAGTTGGTTTTCAGCCACAGTGATTAATCCATTAAAAAGACACACGATGTAGCCATGAGTATAGCAATCCCTGCTATGAATAATCATTGCATCAATAGGTTATCCCCGGCGGATTGACCTCCGATTGCCTGACTTCCTCCCCCTGTTCCCCCCAGCGCGCGAGCACCTGCTGATACTCGCCGCGAGCGATCGCGCCGTTTAGCGCCGCCTGCAGCGCGTATACCAGCCCATTGCCTTTTTTAGTAGTAGTCGCCACCCAGGCTTTTTTGGGTCCCAGCCCGACGACTTTAGTTTTCCCGTTTAATGCAGCCTTATAAGAGGCCACCGACTGCGGGCCAAAAAAGATATCCGCCCTTCCCGACTGAATATACAAATTGCCGGAGGCATCGTCAGTAAGATAAACCGGTAACGCCGGCTGACGGCCGGCGGCTTCGTTTTCCGCATTCCACCCCAGCAGGATCCGCTCCTGGTTGGTGCCAGAACCGACAATGACTTTACGCCCCGAGAGATCCTGCGCATTTGAAATCCGCGTGATCTCACTGGTTGATTTGACCGAAAAGGCCAGCGAGTCAACGCGGTAGGTGGCGAAATCGAACTTCTCTTTGCGCTTCTCGGTCACCGCAATGTTAATCAATGCCACATCGTAACGCCCTGACGCGATCCCCAAAGGCCAGTCCTCCCAGGCCGTAGGCACCAGCTTCAGTTTCAGTCCAAGGCTACCCGCCAGTAAACGGGCAATGTCCGGGTCGCTGCCGATGCGCGTACGGTTGTCGCTGGCCAGCAGCGCCAGCGGCGGCGAATTTAACGCCGAAATCGCCACCGTCAGCACGCCGGGCTCCACAAAACGATAGTTCGGCGGGATTTTGCTAATCGCGTTATCATCTCGCGTCACCGGCAATGGCCGTTCATTGGCGCGCAAATCAAGTTCGGCGCGCGCCTCGCCGATGCTCAGGAGCAGCATGAGAGCGGCAGCTAATTTCCTCATGCCAGCACCCGTGATAAAAATTGCCGGGTGCGCTGGTGTTGCGGATTATTTAACACTTCATCGCTGCTGCCCTGTTCAACGATTTTGCCATCGACCATAAACACCACCTGGTCGGCAACCTCGCGGGCAAAGCCGATTTCATGCGTTACCACCACAAGCGTCGTCCCGGAGCGGGCAAGTTTTTTGATCACATCAAGCACTTCGCCAACCAATTCCGGATCGAGCGCCGAGGTAGGTTCATCAAACAAGATCACGCGCGGATTGAGCGCCAGCGCGCGTGCGATGGCGATGCGCTGCTGCTGGCCGCCGGAAAGATGCCGTGACCAGGCATCGGCTTTGTTGCGCAAACCAACAATGTCCAACAGTTCATACGCACGAGCAATCGCCTCTTTGCGACTGGCCTGTTTATGGGCAATCGGCGCTTCAATCAGATTCTCCAGCACCGTCAGATGCGGGAACAAATTGAAGTTCTGAAATACATAGCCCACGTTGACCCGCTGGCGAAGGATCTCTTTTTCTTTCAGCTCGTATAGCTTGTCGCCTTGACGGCGATAGCCGATATAGTCGCCATCAATCTGGATAAACCCTTCATCGACCCGTTCAAGATGGTTAATGGTGCGCAGCAGCGTCGATTTTCCCGAACCGGACGGCCCCAGGATCACCGTCACCGTTCCCGGCGCAATCTCCAGGGAGACATCATCCAGCGCTTTATGACGACCAAAGTATTTACTGACCCCGGTTATCGAAATATGACCATTACGAGAGTTGAGCATGGACGGCCTCCTGCGGCTGACGAGCCGGTTGGTTAACGCGAGTATTACGCACGCTGTTCACCGCTGAGCGCCGTTCGCTGCGCGCCAGCGCGCGTTCAACCAGGTACTGAATTGCAGAAAGCACGCTGGTAATCACCAGGTACCACGCGGCGCCCACCATCAGTAACGGGATCACTTCCTGGGTGCGGTTATAGATCATCTGAATGGTGTAGAACAATTCCGGCATCGCCAGCACGTAAACCATCGCCGTCCCTTTTGCCAGGCTAATGATTTCATTGAACCCCGCAGGCAAAATGGTGCGCAGCGCTTGCGGCAAAATGATCCGCAGCGTACGTCGCCAGGCGGGGAGTCCCAGCGCGGCGGCGGCCTCATACTGCCCGTGATCCACGCCCAAAAAGCCTCCGCGGATAATTTCGGCAGTATAGGCGCTCTGCACCAGCGTCAGGCCAACTACTGCCGTGGAGAACTGCCCCAGTACATTGATAGTCTGGTAGCTCGCCCAGGTTATGCCGGTGAAGGGGATCCCCAACGATAAGCTGTCGTAGAGATATGAAAAGTTGTACAGAATGATCAACACCACGATTAGCGGCAGCGAACGAAACAGCCAGATATACCCCCATGCCAGGCTGCTGAGCAGCCACGACGACGACAAGCGGGCCAGCGCCAACAGGCCGCCGAAGATGACGCTTAAAAAGGTACCAAGTAGTGTAAGCAGCAGCGTTTGCCCCAACCCCTCAAGGATCACCGGGTCGAAGAACCAGTGTGCGAACACCCCCCACTCCCAGCGCGGATTGAACGCGACCGACTGCACGACGACCGCCAGCACCAGCAGGGCCAATACCGCCCCGGCGACGCGCAGCGGATAGCGAGCCGGAACCACTTTAATCGTTTCAGATGATTGCATGACGCCTCCTTAAGCGCTGTGGCTGAGGGCGCTAACCGCCAGCGCTTTAGTGAACCGCAACCGCCCATCATAGGGCGGGCGGCTGTACTCTTCCGGGTCGCGAGTGAGGTCAAACTGTGCTTCGTACCCCTGGCTTAAATAGAGCTTTACCGCTTCCGGCTGGCGAAAACCGGTGGTGAGATAAATATGGCTATAACCTGCCAGCACCGCCCGGCGCTCGAGTTCCTGTACAACCCTGGCTGCCAGCCCCTGTTGACGCAGCCGACGATGCGTCCAGATCCGCTTAATTTCCGCGGTGTGCGGATCTTTCGGCTTGTAAGCGCCGGTGGCGATGATTTCGCCGTCACGCTCCAGCACAATAAACAGCCCCTGCGGCGGCAGATACCATTCGGTTAACTCCACTTCCGCATCACGAGAAAAATAGTCGCCGTAACGGGTGGCGTACTCGGCAAACAGGCCGCTAATAATCGGCTGTAGCTCCGGCGCGTCCGGAGAAATATCACGGAATGCTTCGCTCATAGCGCCTCCTGTTAATCGCCCAGCCCGGCGGGGTTAATTTCCGATTGTGGAATGCTCTCCACGCCTTCGCCCCAGCGATTGAGCACTTTGGCATAATCGCCGCTGGCGATAGCGCCATTCAGCGCCGCCTGGACGGCATTGACCAGCCCGCTGCCTTTTTTCAACGTCACCGCGATATGCGCCGCCTTCGGCCAGCCGCCGTCCACGCTCCCCACCAGCTTAGTTTTGCCGGTTAGCGCCGCTTTCCAGGCGCCAATGACGTTAGGGCCAAAGTAAGCATCGGCGCGGCCAGTTTGCAGAGCCAGCGTCTGCGCGGCGTCATCCTTGGTGTAGACCGGTATAAACGGTTTAAGCCCGCGCTTAACGTTTTCCGCATTCCATGCGAGTAAGATTGCCTCCTGATTGGTGCCGGAGCCGACGATAATCTTCAGCCCGGCAATATCTTCCGCTTTGTCGATCTTGTTCAGTGGGCTGGTGCTTTTAACGTAAAAACCCAGCGAATCTTTACGATAAGTGGCGAAATCGAACTTCTCTTTGCGCTCTTTGGTGACGGTAATATTGCTGATCGCGGCATCATATTTGCCGGAGGCGACGCCAAGCGGCCAGTCTTCCCACGAGGTCGGAACAACGTTGACTTCGAGGCCGAGGCTGTCAGCCACCAGACGCGCAATATCCGCCTCGCTACCGAGCAACGTTTTGTTATCATCAGAAAACACCGTCAGCGGCGGCGAGTTTAGCGCCGCAACCGCGACGGTAAATTTCCCCGGCACCGCCAGGTGCAGATCTTTCGGCAACAGCGCAATAGCCTGCGGATTTTTTGCCGTATGAATCGGGGTTTTATTGGCTTCCAGGCTAACTCCGGTGCCATTGATATTGACGTCCTGCGCCCACGACGGGGCGCTAATTGCCAACGCGAAGGCCAGCAATAGTGTTGATTTCTGCATAGCGCGGTTCTCTTTTATTATTTTTCGAATTGGTTAATAGGCAGATCCAGCCCCAGGCTTTCCCGCAGCGTGGTGCCTGGATAGTCGCGGCGGAACAATCCGCTCGCCTGCAGCAATGGCACCACTTCATCAACGAAACGCGGGAAGGTTTCCGGCGTGCCGCCCTGAATAATGAAGCCATCGGCGGCGCGTTGTTCGAACCACAGCTGTAAGCCGTCGGCGACGTCGCTGGCCGTGCCGGAGAAGCGCGGGCGTGGGCTGGCGGCCTCCAGCGCCACCTGGCGCAGGGTTAATCCCCGTTCACGGGCATTGCGTTTAATCTCATCGGTGGTGCTGCGGAAGCTGTTTTGCCCAAGGTCGCCAATATCCGGGAAGGGTTCATCCAGCGGATATTGCGCAAAATCATGATGCTCGAAGTAACGACCCAGGTAATTCAACGCGTCGTCGATAGAGACCAGCGCCGCCGTGGTCTGGTATTGACGCTCCGCATCCTCCGCGTCGTCACCGACGATTACGCTGACGCCCTGGAAAATATGCAGTTGATCCGCACTGCGCTGATAGGCAGCCAGTTGGCTTTTGACATCCTGATAAAACGCCTGCGCCTCGGTTAACGATTCCTGGTGGGTAAAAATGGCATCGGCGTGGCGAGCGGCTAATTTTTTGCCGTCATCGGAGGCGCCGGCCTGGAAAATAATGGGCCGTCCCTGCGGCGTGCGGGCAATATTCAAAGGACCAGCGACTTTAAAGAAATCGCCATGATGATTAAGCGTATGCAGTTTATTTTTATCAAAAAACTGGCCGCTCTCTTTATTACGCACAAAAGCGCCGTCTTCCCAGGAATCCCATAATCCTTTAACCACCTGAAGATATTCGTCGGCGATACGATAGCGCAGCGCATGATCGGGATGCTGGGCGCGGGAGAAGTTTTTCGCCGAGCCTTCCAGCGGCGATGTCACCACGTTCCAGCCGGCGCGCCCGTGGCTTAAATGATCAAGACTGGCGAACTGTCGCGCGGTCGTGAACGGTTCGCTATAGGAGGTGGAGAGCGTGCCGACCAGCCCCAGACGATCGGTTACCGCCGCCAACGTTGATAATACCGTTAACGGTTCAAAACGGTTTAAAAAATGCGGGATGGATTTTTCGTTAATATATAACCCGTCGGCGACAAAAATAAAATCGAGTTTCCCCTGCTCGGCTTTTTGCGCCGTTTCTTTCACAAATTCAAAATTAATACTGGCATCCGCCAGCGCCGCCGGATGACGCCAGGCGGACATATTTCCAGAGGCGCCATGTAAAATCGTCCCCAGACGTAATTGCCGTTTTTCAGACATAGTGACCCCTTACCCTGTCAAAAATTAAATATGGTGTAATGCCTGTTCCGCCAGATCCGCGAAATAGCGCGCGGCTGGGGCAATGACGTTTTCATCCGGATTAAAGGCCGGATGATGCAGACCGAAATCGCTGGCGCTACCTATGCTGACGAAAGCGCCCGGAATATGCTGCAGATAGACGGCAAAGTCTTCACCGCCCAGATGTAAATCGGCGTGATGCGTGCGGTAGCCAAAGCGGTCGGCCGCCGCGCTGGCGAACGCCGCCCATTGCTCATCGTTGACCAGCGCCGTTGGCCCGGCGTACCAGAAGACATCGATTTGCGCGCCGAAGGCGCTGGCGAAGCCGGCGGCGATTTCGCTGACTCTCGCCTTAACCCGCTGCTGCACCTCGCTACTGTGGGTGCGCAGCGTTCCCTCGAGCTCTACGCTTTCCGGCAAGACGTTCCAGGTATTTCCCCCCTGGATCCGCGTCACGCTGAGCACCACCGAATCCAGGGTATTCACTTCGCGGCTGGCGACGCTCTGTAGCAGCGTCACCAGTTGGCTCGCTAGCAGGATGGCATCTTTGCCTTCATGCGGCCGGGCGGCATGCGCCCCCTTGCCGGTTACTTTGAATACGAAGCGATCGACGTTGGCATAAAACGGGCCGCCGCGGGTGGCAAACTCGCCAACGGGTAAATTGGGCTCATTGTGCATGCCGAAGATTGCCGATACGCCGTCAAGCGCCCCGGCGCGGATCAACGTTTTTGCGCCGCCGAAACTCTCTTCCGCTGGCTGGAACAGGATCCGCACCCGCCCCGGCAGTTGCGCTTCTCGTTCCTTTAACAGCAACGCCGCGCCAAGCATCACGCTGGTATGTATATCGTGACCGCAGGCATGCATGACGCCGGGATTTTGCGAGCGGTACGGCAGTCCGGTGGCCTCTTCTATCGGTAACGCGTCAATATCGGCGCGCAGGGCGATGATTTTATCGCCGCTGCCCACTTCCGTCACCGCGCCGGTGGTTAACTCGTAAGGCAGTAACGGCAGGCCGCCGCTTTGCAACCAGTCGCGGATACGCGCGGTGGTTGCCACTTCCTGTAATGAGAGTTCCGGGTTCTGATGCAGTTCGCGCCGCCAGCTAATCAACTGTTGTTCGAAATTCATGGCGTTACCTCCGCGCCAAGATGCGCCTGCGCCAGCAATCCCAACGACGCCAGCCGCGCACGCCCTTCGGCAATAGGGGTATCAATAATAAACTCATCAATGCCCCACTGCGCCTGAAGGGCATCGAGTTGTGCTTTAACCTCTTCTGCGGTACCGAACAACAGCGAGGACTCGCGGCGCTCAATGCGCGTCGGCGGGCTACCGGCCTGACGGGCAAAAGCTGCCGCCTGAGATTCACTGCCCACCGTCACCCGCTGACCGTTTGCCAGCTCGACGCCCCAGACCTCTACCTGCTTCGCCAGATCGGCCGCGCTGGCGGCGTCTTGCGCAACGATAACCTGTACGGCCACGATCACCTCGCGACGGCTCAATTCGCGCCAGTTCGTCAGCACCTCCTGCAACAAGTTTTTATCGCCATTGAGATGCGCGGCAAAAACAAAGTTCCAGCCCAGACTGGCCGCCAGACGGGCGCTGTCGACGCTGGCGCCGAGCAGGAAACCGTCCGCACGGCGCGGTGGAATGGGGGTCGCACGCAGGCTCTCCTCGCCCTGGCTTTCGGTCAACGTTAGCCAGTTATCAAGCTGGGTAAGCTGCTCGGCAAAACTGCCCTTTTCGTGCTGATGAATGCCCTGCTGTAATGCGCGAGTGGCAAGCGGCAAACCGCCTGGCGCTTTGCCAACGCCGAGATCGACACGCCCTGGGGCAAGGCTTGCCAGCAGATTAAAATTCTCGGCGACTTTGTAGGGGCTATAGTGCTGCAGCATCACGCCGCCGGAACCGACGCGGATCTGCCGGGTTTGCCCGAGGATCCAGGCAATCAATAGCTCCGGCGACGGGCTCGCCAGCTGTTCCGCGTTGTGATGCTCGGCAATCCAGAAACGATGATATCCCCAGCGTTCTGCCTGTTGCGCAAGCGTTAACGTACGCGCCAGCGCCTGAGCGGCCGTTTCACCGGGAGCAAGGGGGCTTTTATCCAGGATACTGATTCGATAAGACATTTCGCAGGCTCGTTTTAATTAACATGCCTGCATTATTAGAATCTGCAGCGCGTACTGAGAAACAATTTATTCACATGTACTCTGCCGGAAATTAGATATGCACCCTGCCAGCCATTGCCTGCTGATGGACAATTTCAGCAATAAAGCGCTCTGTTTGTCGCTGATTACGTAAACGGACGAAACGGATATGACCATACTGCGCAGAATGCATATCCGCTAAATAGCGCTGGCGATTAGAGCGCCACGTTTTCATGGTCCACAAAATTATCGAATCACGATTGCAGAAGGTGCGACGAAAGGTTTCGCGATTACCGGTACCCGGCCATAGCTCCTGCTGGTGCCAGGCGCGACTCAGCGCACGGCGAATGGCCTGATATAGTGTGCGAACAAAGCTATAATCTACCCATACCACCAGATCAATATCACGCCATTTGACTGCGCGACTGCGATTATAGTTGCCATCAAGAACCCAGCCAGCAGAGGCCGTTGCCTGCGCGATGCTGGCGAAAAACTCTTCATCCGGCGCCCCCTCCCACTCTGGCCGCCAGTAGAGCCTATCCAGTTCGATATAGGGCAAAGAAAGCGCTGCCGCCAGGCGTTGCGCAAGTGTCGACTTCCCTACGCCGCTAGTGCCTACCACATTGATTTTCATGATGATTTCAAGCCCCTTTTTCTCCCGATAGTCAGCATATACTCTCTTCAGCTGCGTAGCTCCTTGTGGCGAAAGCCGTCAACCGCGTTTAGACTCAATTTCCTGCCATGAATTCGCTAAATTAAATACGGTAACAGCATGTTAAAGGATAACTTCAACGATCTCCTGTCGTTTATGGTAGTCGCCCGCGAACGCAGTTTCACCCGCGCCGCTGCCCAACTTGGGGTATCGCAATCTGCGCTGAGCCATGCGATGCGCAACCTCGAAGCCCGGCTTGATGTTCGTCTGCTGACCCGTACCACCCGCAGCGTCGCCCCCACCGAAGCGGGTGAAAAATTGTTCCAGAATTTACGTCCGCATCTCACGGAAATTGAACGCGAGCTCGGCGCCTTGAGGGATAGCCGCGCCCTTCCGGCGGGTAATATTCGCCTTAACGCCGGTGAACACGCCGTCAGCGCGGTGTTGTGGCCGGCATTAAAGCCATTTATGTTGCGTTATCCGGATATCAATATCGAAATTACCGTCGATAACGGCCTGGCCGATATCGTCGATGGCCGTTTTGACGCCGGCGTTCGTCTCGGCGATCAGGTGGCAAAGGATATGATTGCGGTGCGCATCGCCCCGGACATGCGCATGGTCGTCGTGGGCTCGCCCGACTATCTACAACGCTACGGCACCCCGCAGACGCCTTATCAACTGGATCAGCACCGCTGTATTAATATGCGGCTACCAACCCGCGGCGGGATTTACGCCTGGGAATTCACCGATGATGGTAAGGGCTTTCAGGTTTATGTAGAGGGTCAACTGACGCTGAATAGCTTACCGCAACGCATTGATGCTGCTGAATCCGGTCTCGGCCTGGCCTATGTGCCGGATGATTGCGTCGAGGAGGCGCTGGTTACCGGTCGTTTAGTACGGGTACTCGATGCCTGGACACCCACCTTCCCTGGTTATCATCTGTATTACCCCAGCCGCCGTCAGCATACCGCTGCGTTTGCGCTACTCGTCGACGCGTTGCGTCATTGAACTCATTGATATTTAAGTAAGTGCTGTTGTGAAATGTTTTACGTGCGTCACTATCACGTTACGTGTAGGATGCAGCGCCGTGCATGATTTATCTCTACGACAGAATAGTGAGAAAGCCAGCACGATGTATCGCCGCTGCGCGATACGACAACCACTCATGGACATTGACAGGAAAATGGGTACATCAATGAATAACAAACACACTGACGCGGCGGAACATCATGCCGCGAAACGCCACTGGCTCAACTCGCACGAATCGGGTTACCACAAAGCAATGGGCAACCGTCAGGTACAGATGATCGCCATTGGCGGCGCCATCGGGACCGGTCTGTTTCTCGGCGCCGGGGCGCGTTTACAAATGGCAGGCCCGGCGCTGGCGCTGGTTTATCTGGTTTGCGGTATCTTCTCCTTCTTCATCCTTCGCGCCCTCGGCGAACTGGTTCTCCATCGCCCCTCCAGCGGTAGTTTCGTCTCTTACGCTCGCGAATTTCTCGGTGAAAAAGCCGCCTACGTTGCCGGCTGGATGTATTTCGTCAACTGGGCAATGACCGGTATCGTCGATATCACCGCCGTCGCCTTGTATATGCACTATTGGGGCGCTTTCGGCGATGTTCCGCAGTGGGTCTTCGCCCTTGGCGCGCTGGCGATCGTCGGCACCATGAATATGATCGGCGTGAAATGGTTCGCTGAGATGGAGTTCTGGTTCGCGTTGGTGAAAGTACTGGCTATCGTCGCGTTCCTGGTTGTCGGCACGATTTTCCTCGGTACCGGCAAACCGCTGGATGGCAATGCCACCGGCTTCCATCTGATTACCGACAACGGCGGTTTCTTCCCGCACGGTCTGTTGCCGGCTCTGGTACTGGTTCAGGGCGTCGTCTTCGCCTTCGCTTCCATCGAGTTGGTGGGTACCGCGGCAGGCGAATGTAAAGACCCGGAAACCATGGTACCGAAAGCGATTAACAGCGTGATCTGGCGTATCGGTTTGTTCTACGTCGGTTCCGTGGTGCTGTTGGTGCTGCTGCTGCCGTGGAATGCCTATCAGGCAGGGCAAAGCCCGTTTGTCACCTTCTTCTCGAAGCTCGGCGTACCGTACATCGGCAGCGTGATGAACATCGTGGTGTTAACTGCCGCCCTCTCCAGCCTGAACTCAGGCCTGTACTGCACCGGGCGCATTCTGCGTTCGATGTCGATGGGAGGTTCAGCGCCGAAGTTTATGTCAAAGATGAGCCGTCATCACGTCCCTTACGCCGGGATCCTCGCGACGCTGGCGGTCTACGTGGTGGGGGTCTTCCTCAACTATCTGGTACCGTCGCAGGTATTTGAGATCGTACTTAACGTCGCATCATTGGGGATTATCGCCTCATGGGGCTTTATCGTGATCTGCCAGATGCGTCTGCGTAAGGCTATCAAGGAAGGAAAAGCGGCGGATGTCAGCTTTAAAATGCCGGGCGCGCCATTTACTTCATGGCTAACGCTGTTGTTCTTGCTGAGCGTTCTGGTGTTGATGGCTTTTGACTACCCGAACGGCACCTATACCATCGGTTCCATTCCGCTGCTGGCGGTGCTGCTGATCGCTGGCTGGTTCGGCGTACGTAAACGCGTGGCTGATGTTCACAGCACGGCACCGGGCGTTGAAAAACGCTAAGCGCCTCTCCATAACGGTTTGCCCCTCAGCGGGCAAACCGTCAGCGCAAAATTAATTATCTTCCACCAGCTGAGCAACGTCGCTGCTGTTGATTTCGCGTTTGTTGCCAGACTCATCGATATAGCTGGTCATGCCGGTTTCTTTATCCAACTGCGGTTTACCGTGGGTCACGATAGTTTGCCCGCTTTTTGTCGTCATGACGTAATTAGAGCTGCAGCCAGCCAGAAGCGCCAGCATTGCCGCCGCACAGATCACCATATATGGCTTTTTCATAATTTCTCCAGAATGATTACCACTCTCCCGCCGCGCGCGGGAAAAAGTAAGTGTATAACCTTTATAGTAATCAGGCTAATAGCGGTTTGTAACAGAGGATGAGACCCGAAGTAAGGAGGGGGCTCCCCCTCCTTGAAAGATTACAGGGCAATGCGGATAACGTCGTCCGGCGCGGTGGCCTCTTTCTGACGAGTTGACTCCTGCTTCACGCTAACAAACAGCGTTTTTCCATCGGCGGACAGCGCCAGGCTATTCGGGAAAGTCGGCGTTTTAAAGGTTTTAACGACCTTATAGGTCTTAGCATCAATCACGCTGACTTCACCCGCTTTGCGATGGGTGACGTAGACTTCGTTGCGTGCTGGGTTAAACAGTACCGCCAGGGATTCCGGCGCGGCGATTTTTTGCAGCACTTTTCCGTCACGAATATCCACCACCAGCACTTCCGGCTGCTTGCTGTCGGTAATGAAAGCACGGTGACCGGCTGTATCCAGGCTCAGGTTCAGGTAGAAATGCTCCTTACCATCATCCTGCAGCTTCTTGCGCGAGAGGATCTTATTGCTATCGGTATCGATAGTCAGTAGTTCACCATCGGCATTGGTGGTGTAAAGACGTTTAGCGTTAGCATCGATTGCCAGTCCGGTGGCCATCGCGCCGGTATTGGCAATGGTATCTTTCAGCGTCAGCTTGTCGCCATCCACCACCCAAATGACGCTCTCTTTACCCAGACCGGAGATATATACGGTATTGGTTTTCTCATTCACGACCAGCTCACGCGGCTGCAGCGGGCGCACGGTATCACTACGTTTACGGTCATCGAGCACCAGTCGCCCTTTCACCGCGCTGGTTTTGGCATCTATTGCGGTCACGCTGCTATCAACGGTGTTGCCAAACCACAACGTCTGGGTGGTGTTATTGATGGTGGCGCCGAACGGTTTCAGGTCGTTATGAATAACCTGGGTGATGTCGAGCGTAGTCGGATCCAGACGATAGACGATACCGCCTTTATCCAGCGAGCGGCTTTGCGAGGTGGCAACCCACAGCGCATTTTCCTGCTGGCTATACGCCATTTCGTACGCGCCTTTACCGACCGCTTTACGCAGGAGCTCCTCGGCGGCGTGGGCGCTGAAGCTGCCTGCCAACAGTAACGACGTTAATAACAGAGAACGACGCAGACGCGGCGCGGATAACTGACGTAATGACATAACGATTCCCTTTATAGAACAATTAATTACTGGTTAGAGATGGCTTCCACAGCGTGAAGGTTAACTTCACTCCTTTTGTAAATGAGAATAGTAATCATTATTTATCGTAATGTGGAGCGTTAATTGGCTTTTTTGATGAAAAGAATCACCTTTACTTGCTATTAGTTAACGACCGGTTAGTTAATTCTTTTCAAAGAATTTACAAACGGTGTAACATATATACATATGTTCCATTTGGTACGTTTCTCTTTGCGAGTCGCTTTGATGAAGATTATTGCCATGCGCACGGTCGCGCTCCCCGCTTTATTACTCCCTCTCGTCGCCAACGTGCACGCCAGCACGAACGACGAACAAACCATGGTCGTTACGGCGACGCCTACCGCGATTTCCGAACTGGATACCCCTGCCGCCGTCAGCGTAGTGAACGGCGATGATATGCGTCAGGCCGCCCCGCGAATTAACCTCTCGGAATCGCTCGGCGCGGTACCCGGTTTGCAGGTACAAAACCGGCAAAACTATGCTCAGGATTTGCAGTTGTCGATTCGCGGTTTTGGTTCCCGCTCCACCTACGGCGTCCGCGGCCTGCGGCTATACGTTGACGGTATCCCGGCCACCATGCCCGATGGCCAGGGCCAGACGTCGAATATCGATATCGGCAGTATCGATAGCCTCGAGGTGTTACGCGGACCTTTTTCCGCGCTCTATGGCAACTCTTCCGGCGGCGTCATTAACGTCAATACCCAAACTGGCAGCCAGCCGCCGACCATCGAGGCCAGCAGCTACTACGGCAGCTTCGGCACCTGGCATTACGGACTGAAGGCCACCGGCGCCGTCGGCGACGGCACCCAGGCAGGTGATGTCGACTACACGGTGTCGACCAACCGTTTTACTACCCACGGTTCACGCGACCATAGCGGGGCGCGTAAAAATCTCGCCAACGCCAAATTAGGCGTGCGTATAAACGACGTCAGTAAATTAACGCTGCTGTTCAATAGCGTGGATATCAAAGCAAACGACCCGGGCGGATTGACATATGATGAATGGCGTAATAATCCTCAGCAGTCGCCGCGCGGCGATCAATACAACACGCGTAAAACGGTGAAACAGACCCAGGCCGGTTTACGCTATGAGCGCCAGCTTAGCCAGCAGGACGATCTCAGCGTGATGATGTATGCCGGCGAGCGCGAAACTACCCAGTATCAGTCAATCCCGATGGCGCCGCAGCTGAAGCCCTCACACTCCGGAGGCGTCATCGATTTAACTCGCCATTACCAGGGGATCGACACCCGCTGGACCCACCGCGGCGAATTACTGGTGCCGGTGACCTTTACCACCGGTCTTGATTACGAAAACATGAGCGAACGGCGTAAAGGTTATGAAAACTACGTTCTGGTGAACGGCGCGCCGCAATACGGCGAACAGGGCAACCTGCGCCGTAATGAACGTAATCTGATGTGGAACCTGGATCCCTACCTGCAGACTCAGTGGCAGCTGACGGACAAGCTCACATTCGATGCTGGCGTCCGCTACAGCTCCGTTTGGTTTGACTCTAACGACTATTACGTCACTCCGGGTAACAGCGATGATAGCGGCGATGCCAGCTACCACAAATGGCTACCAGCTGGTTCATTGAAGTATGCCGTCACGGATGCCTGGAATATCTATCTTTCCGCCGGACGCGGTTTTGAAACGCCGACGATCAATGAACTCTCGTATCGTTCCGGCAATCAGAGCGGATTAAACTTCGATCTTAAACCCTCCACAAATGAAACCGTGGAAATCGGCAGCAAAACGCGGATAGGCAACGGACTGTTCACCGCCGCGCTGTTCCAGACCGATACTGACAATGAGATTGTGGTCGACTCCAGCAGCGGCGGCCGCACCAGCTATAAAAACGCCGGTAAAACCCGTCGCCAGGGAGTGGAACTCGGTCTCGACCAGCAGTTTGGCGACAGCTGGAAATTAAAAGCAGCATGGACCTGGCTCGATGCGACCTATCGCACAAACGTCTGCGATTCATCAGACTGCAACGGCAATCGTATTCCGGGTATTGCCCGCAATATGGGCTATGCCTCTTTCGGCTACCAACCGGAACAGGGCTGGTACGCGGGTAGCGATATCCGTTATATGGGCGACATTATGGCCAACGACGCCAACACCGCCAAAGCGCCATCGTGGACCGTGGTAGGCCTGACCACCGGCTATAAGTGGAGCTACGGGAAAATGGATATGGATCTGTTCGGCCGCGTCGATAACCTGTTCGATCGCACCTACGTTGGCTCGGTGATTGTCAATGAATCCAATGGTCGTTATTACGAACCGGCGCCGGGCCGTAACTTCGGCATCGGTATGAATCTCGCCTGGCGTTTCGAATGATGACGCCGCCCAATGAGTAATGATAAAAAAAGGGATCCCAATTGGGATCCCTTTTTATTCCGCCGCATTCTGTTAGAACGCGCTTCTTAAGGACAATTCGAAAATAATTTTTTCCGCCTGGCAGGAGAAATTCACCGCCGCGTCCAGTTTCGCCTCATTACCCACCGGCTCAATCGTGTAATCCACGCTCGGCGTTTCGCTGGCGGCGGCAACGGCGCGTTCGCGAATGGCCGCTACCGCAGACTCCGCTTCTTCACGGGTAGGGAAAAGTTTCTCGACCCGGTAAACGCAGTCTTCGTTATCAATAATGGTGCCAACATCAATGGCGCAGCCTTTGGTACTGCATTTATCAACTACATCTTTCATCGCATTAACCTCTTAAGTTTCCTTAAGGATAAAAAGCCGCTCACGGAAAAGCAAACCATTAATAAAAGTATGGATTAGTCATTTTTTTGCTTAGAGGCGACGAAACCGCCCCCGCACGCATCTTCGGGGGCGTTAGAGAAGGCGGTAACGTTACTCCTCCGCTGCGACGTTAATCACCACTTTGCCGAAGTTTTCTCCCTTCAGCAGGCCAATCAGCGCCTGCGGCGCCTGCGCCAGGCCGTCAATCTGCTGCTCACGGTATTTGATTTTACCTTCCTGTACCCAGCGCCCCATTTGCTGCTGAAACTCGGCAATGCGATGGCCGTAATCCTGGCCGATGATAAAGCCCTGCATACGGATACGTTTTTTAAGGATCGTCGCCATCAGCAGCGGCAGCCGATCCGGTCCATCCGGCAGCGCGGTGGCGTTGTAGCCGCTAACCAGTCCACACACGGGAACCCGCGCCGCGGTATTCAACAACGGCAGGACCGCATCAAAGACTTTGCCGCCAACGTTTTCATAGTAAACATCGATGCCCTGTGGGCAGGCCTGCGCCAACTGTTGGCTGAAATCCGCAGCGCGGTGATCAAGACAAACATCGAAGCCTAAAGTCTCTACCGCATAACGACATTTCTCGGCGCCGCCGGCAATGCCGACGGTACGGCAGCCCTTAAGTTTGCCGATCTGCCCGACGGTTGCCCCCACCGGGCCGGTTGCCGCCGCTACCACCAGCGTTTCGCCCGCTTTCGGCTGGCCGATGTCCAGCAGCCCCATATAAGCGGTAAATCCCGGCATGCCTAACACCCCAAGCGCCCAGGAGGGGTGCTCAGGATTGTCGCCGAGCTTAACCAGATCGCTACCATCGGAAAGCGCATAATCCTGCCAGCCGCTATAGCCAAGCACCCACTCACCGGGTTTAAAATCAGGGTGATTAGAGCTCACCACGCGGCTTACCGTCCCCCCGACCATCACCGCGCCAATGTCCACTGGTGGCGAATAAGAAGGCGCATCGCTCATCCGTCCGCGCATATAAGGGTCGAGCGACAAATAAATAGTCCGCAGCAGGATCTGATTCGCCCCCGGCGTCGGGAGGTCACCCTCTTCCAGTCTGAAATTTTCGGCGGTAGGTTCACCGTGCGGGCGTGAAGCCAATACCCAGCGGTGATGGCGTTGTGGATTAGCGGTCATAGCAAACTCCTCTTGTTAACGGCCTGTACTGAGGCTAGCCGTTTTATGCTTAACGCGCTTTAACATTATGAGCCGGATTGGTTCAGGCGCACCACCAGATAGACGCAAGTCTCGCTGGACTCATTAATAAACCGGCAATCGTTGGGCGGCCCCAGTTCCAGACAATCCCCCGCCTGCATCTGATGGCGAGTGTTCCCTTCTACAAAAACTAACTCACCCTGCTGTAGCCAGATGAGCTGTCGCGCCAGCGCATACGAAGAAGCAGGCATCGGTACATCGCTGCCGGCCGGCAGCTCTATTTGCACCAGATCGATCGGCAGATCGCTACGCGGCGAGACGTGACGGCGCAAATAGTGGCTTTGTGGATCGCGCCACACTGGCTGGTTGGCAAAGCGCAAAAGCTTGCCCTCCTGCATCTCTGCACGCGCAATTAAGGTCGACATACTGATGCCAAACGCGCCGGAGAGACGGCCCAGCATCGCCGCGGTGGGGCTACTTTCGCCACGTTCAATTTTATGCACCATTGCCCGCGAGGCCCCTGCGCGTTCAGCCAGATCGCTTAGCGACCAGCCGCGGGACTCGCGTTCGATACGAATGCGTGCGCTAATGCGCTGGTTGAGATTGTCTTCTATAGTATTCATGACGTAACAATATAGTGCGCACTACCGTATTACACAACTGTCCGCCATCCCCGATATTGCAACGTTCCACGTAAAATTTATCGTAAAACTGATGACAGCCTGCCGTTCATTATTGTAATAATACCGTACCACTATAGTGTACAGACTTTGAGGCTTGCTATGTCCATCCGCCATGCCAGTAAAGACGATTGCGCGGCGATCGCCGAAATCTATAATCACGCCGTACTGCATACCGCTGCCATCTGGAATGACAAAACCGTCGATATCGATAACCGTATTGCCTGGTTTGAGGCCCGGCAGATTGCCGGCTATCCAGTGCTGGTGAGTGAAGAAAACGGCGTCATTACCGGGTACTCCTCGTTCGGCGACTGGCGCGCTTTTGACGGTTTCCGCCATACCGTTGAACATTCGGTATATGTCCATCCCGATCATCAGGGCAAGGGGATTGGCCGTAAGTTGTTAGTCGCGCTTATCGCTGAGGCGCGGCGTCTGCGCAAACATGTGATGGTGGCCGGAATTGAATCCCGCAACCATGCTTCGTTACATCTGCATGAAACCCTGGGTTTTATCACCACTGGGCAGATGCCGCAGGTGGGAACTAAATTCGGTCGCTGGCTGGATCTGACCTTTATGCAGCTACAGCTCGACGATCGCCAGGATCCGGACGGCGAGGTATGAATCAGTCGCTCACCCTTGCCTGCCTGATAGCGGCGGGCGTCGGTCTGGTTTTGCAAAACACCCTGATGGTCCGCATTACCCAATCCGCCTCGACGATTCTTATCGCCATGCTGCTCAATTCGCTGGTGGGAATTGTTATTTTTGTCACCATTTTGCTATTGCGCCACGGCGCGGCAGGCTTTCAGGAACTGGCGCTCAACGTCAAATGGTGGACCCTTATTCCCGGCCTGCTGGGTTCGTTTTTCGTCTTCGCCAGCATCAGCGGTTATCAAAACGTAGGGGCGGCGACAACCATTGCGGTGCTGGTGGCCAGTCAGCTGGTTGGCGGACTGGTTATTGATTTGATTCGCGCCCAGGGCGTGCCGATTCGGGCGTTAATCGGGCCAGTATGCGGGGCGGTGATGTTGGTGGTGGGCGCCTGGCTGGTGGCCAGGCGCCAGTTCTGATATCTGATTAAATAGTAATCTCCCAAAAAACTTTTAAAACATATAACTCATGCACTTCATAGATATGAGCAAAAACGGGTCTGATTATTGAATGTTATTGTTCTTCATTTGCAATAATTACAGTGAGACCTCTTGCCTGCACAAAATTTTATTCAATACTGTGAATCGAATACGAATACAGTAGAGGCCATCTTAACCGCTAGTTAGTACTAAGTAAAAAGTCTAAATATCAAGAACATAATAAGAGATTCTTATTTGTATCCACTTTAAAGCTCTTGGAAATATTCCCCGAAAAGTGATGTAAACTCGAAACAGCTTAGCGAGAAAGAAGTTCCACCGACACTTGCTCGTTTTGCTCACTCGTATTAATCATAGTTCCATCATCACAAAGCAGGACGTCGTCAACTTCAAGCCATAGTTGAGAGTCAACCTGACCACCATCAATAACACGCCAAACCGATCCATCTTCTAGAGTAAGTAACGTCCCATCATCATTCTTAGTTTGAATCCAGTGACCAGATTCACAACTTGCGTAGACTGGCTCCATAAGAAAAATCGCACACAATAGGCAAAAAATTTTCATTATAACGACTCTTGATTACCTGCCTGATTAAGCATTGTATTTACCTTGCTACGGCTAACCAAACCAGCATCCACTCTCCTGTCGACCTCCTTCTCACAAACGTATGAAACCATTGCTTTCACATCGACAGCATGAGTATCATCTTTGTTTTGCAAAGCCTTTTCACATTTCACTAAATCTCCCAACGAGGCAGACTTTAACTTTGCTTGCATTTCCGGACTATTCGCTCTTTCCACCAAAAGCTTTTGTCGCTCCTGAGCTTGTGCAGCCGCTTCAGCTTGCTCTTGTTGCAGTTGAGCACGGTACTGAATTAGATCAAACATCTCCTCACAGCGCTCATATCTAGCCTTGTCAATGTCTGCTCTTATCTGCCCTACGCCACCGGATAAGGCAGCCCCCCAACTCTCACCGTAAGCATTTTCCTTAAGTTCCTGGCATTGAGTGTGCCTTGCCTGTCCTGGCCCAGAGCACCCAGAAAGAGTTATCACAACAACAATTAACGGCAACGCCTTACTGTTCATAAGAGCAATACCCCCCCTTATGATGACTTCCCGTCCGCTCACCTTTAGGGCAAGCGTATGCAGTTGTAGTAGATGTCAGAATGATCACAGCGGTGGCGATTAATAGCGCTTTAATTTTCATTTTGGTTTTCCTTGGCCAATAAAAAACCCGCACATAATGCGCGGGTTAATGATTTAGGTTTTAGGTCTAAGTGCCTTGTAGAACTACTTAAATTCAGTTAAACGTATTCTTAAATATAATACACTTCTGACCTTTGTTAGGCTTAGTGTAGTCTGCCTGATTATGTCTGGCTGGTGGCCAGGCGCCAGTTCTGACGTCATCCTTAAAGGATCTCGCCGCCTTTGGTTAACTGCTCGCGGCGTGCTTCCTGATCTTCATGATGTTGCCGCCCGTGATGGGCTATCGCTGTCCGCAGGCGCTGCTGCTGGGTATAACGCTCATCGCGGCCCAGTTCGGCATCGTCGCTTAACGCGATCAGTAGCTCGTTCATAGAGGCAATCACGCCCCCGGCAATGGTGTCATCGACCCTGGCAATGACATCGTCCAGATGTGCCATCCTGTTCTCCTTTTCGATCAATTCAGCTTAGCTTTGGAAAAATCGCTTCCCATCAGACTCACGCTATAGCCGCTGACGTTGCTGCGGGTGGCGTAGAAAGTTTTACCCGTCGCCAGCGTGATCCACGGCGCCTGCTGATAGAAAATTTCCTGAGCCTGTTGGTAGAGTTTGTCGCGGGCCTGCGGATCGCTCACCAGAAGCGCTTTTTTCACCAGCGCGTCATAGGACTTATCGCACCAGCGCGCTACGTTGGAGCCGGTTTTGATATTATCACAGCTGAGCAGCGTACCAGCGAAGTTGTCCGGATCGCCGTTATCGGACATCCAGCCAAACAGCGCGCTATCATGCTCGCCCTTGCGCATACCGGAAAGGTATTCGCCCCACTCATAGCTGACGATTTTCGCTTTAATGCCGACTTTGCTCCAGTCGTTCTGAATCATTTCAGCGACACGCTTCGAGTTCGGGTTATACGGGCGCTGTACCGGCATCGACCACAGGGTCACTTCTGCGCCCTTCTCCAACCCGGCCTGCTTAAGTAACGCTTTCGCTTTCTGCGGATTGTAGTCGTAATCCGGCAGATCCTTTTTGTAACCGAGCATATTGGCCGGGATCGGCGATTTCGCCACGTTGCCGGAATCCAGGAAGACCGCTTTCACAATCGCCTGCTTGTCGGTGGCGTAGTTCAGCGCCTGACGTACCAGCACGTTATCAAACGGTTTCTTTTGCGTATTAAACGCCAGATACCCCACGTTCAACGCCTCCACCGCGTGTAACGCCAGATCTTTATTCCCTTTAATCACCGGGAACTGTACCGGCGATGGCGCGGGAATGATCTGGCATTCGTTGGTCTGCAGCTTAGCCAGACGAGTCTCAACGTTCGGCGTGATGGAGAAGATCAGATGTTTAGTCGGCACCTCACCTTCCCAATAATGCGGATTGGCGATATAGCGGATTTGTGAATCCACTTTGTACTGCTGCAGCGCATAGGGGCCGGTACCAATAGGCCAGCTATCGACGTATTCCGGCGTCCCTTTTTTCAACATCGCATCGGCATATTCAGCAGAAAGAATCGAAGCGAAGTCCATCCCCCAATCGGCGAGAAACGCCGCATTGGGCTCGCTCAGCACAAACTGAACGTGGTAATCATCGATCTTCTTCACTTCTTTAATCAGCTTATCAAGACCAACGTCGTGGAAATATTCATAATTGCCTTGCGACACGTTGTGATAAGGATGCTGCGGATCCTGCTGGCGCAGCACCGAGAACAGCACATCATCTGCATTGAAATCGCGGGTCGGCTTAAAGTATTTATTGCTGTTGAACTGCACGCCCTTACGCAGCGTAAAGGTCCAGGTTTTACCATCCGGGGACACTTTCCATTCGGTCGCCAGCGACGGAATCGGTGTGTTTTTAAGCGGATCAAAGGTTATCAGGCGGTTATAGAGCACCTGTGAGCTGGCAACGAATGAAGGACCGGAGCTGGCGATTTGCGGGTTAAAGGATTCCGGCGAGGCTTCCGAACAGTAGACCAGCGTGTCGTTGGCCGCAGCCAAC
The DNA here is from genome assembly GCF_000215745.1 of Klebsiella aerogenes KCTC 2190. GTDB lineage: Bacteria > Pseudomonadota > Gammaproteobacteria > Enterobacterales > Enterobacteriaceae > Klebsiella > Klebsiella aerogenes. The sequence goes on from NC_015663.1 coordinate 4,304,637, forward strand.
GCGGCGCCGGCTGGCAGCAGTGCGCTTAGTGCCAGTGCAAGTAGTGATTTCCCTGTAGACATGGTTATAAACCTTATAAATTTGTTATATGCCCACTAATAACAGCACAGCCTAATACAACCAGCAAATAATGAATCGCTATTAGATTCACACTTTAACTCATAAGGTTAGCGCTGTTTGCGGCACTTCTATTTCTGATGTGTCCGTCCTCGCTTTTCTGTTCGTCATTATTATCTTATTAAGTTGTGACCCGCTGAGAAATCTGCAAAAAAGTTGTGCGATAACCGCCCTTTCGCCGCTGCGCAATGAGGTATGGCGGTAGACTCGACACTCCGCAGACCAATGAGGTTACGCTAATGACTATAACCTGCAGCTTATATAGCGGCGGCCGCTGGCACGATGCCGAAAGCCGCGCCACTTTTATCCGTCGCCATCCACAAAATAACGAGACAGCCTCTACCGCCGCAGCGGCCAGCCTCAATGACGCCCGTTGCTGTGCAGATAAGGCCGCCGCCGCATTCCCTTCATGGCGGGACAGCGCCCCATCCGAGCGTCGCCGGCTGTTGCTGGAAGCCGCCGCGCAAATGCAGCTTAGAGAGGCGAAATTTATTGCTACCATGGCGGCGGAGACCGGCGCGACGGCGCACTGGGCCGGATTTAACGTGCATCTGGCGGCAGATATCTTACGCGAAGCTGCAGCGCTAACCACCCAAATAGAAGGACAAGTGATTCCCTCTGATGTGCCGGGTAATCTGGCGATGGGCTTGCGTCAGGGCGCAGGCATCGTATTGGCTATGGCGCCGTGGAACGCACCGCTGATTCTGGCCACCAGAGCCATCGCCACGCCGCTGGCGTGCGGCAATACGGTGATTCTCAAGGGCTCGGAACTCTCGCCCGCGACGCATAGCTTAGTCATCGATGCCCTCGCCGCGGCGGGCTTTCCCGACGGCGTGGTGAATTATCTCACCTGCTCGCCAGCCGACGCGCCTGCGCTGGTGGAAACGCTGATCGCTCACCCCGCCGTACGACGCGTGAATTTTACCGGGTCGACCCCCGTTGGGCGCATTATTGCCCGCACCTGTGGAGAATACCTTAAACCGGCAATTCTTGAGCTGGGTGGCAAAGCGCCTCTACTGGTACTGGATGATGCCGATCTTCAGCAGGCGGCGGCGGGCGCGATTTTTGGCGCTTTCGCTAACGCCGGACAGATTTGTATGTCCACCGAACGCATAATTGTCGATGAGAGCATCGCGGATGAGTTCGTCGCATTAATCAGCCAACGCGCCGCCGCGCTGCCTTCTACGCTTCTCGGCCCGGTGGTCGATATGAAAACGGTACAACGCTGCAACGCGTTGATTGATGATGCACTGAACAAGGGAGCTCGTTTGCTCTGCGGTGGAAAGGCGGAATCAACGCAAATGCGCGCCACCCTGCTGGATGGCGTGACGCGTGAGATGCGAATATGGCATGAAGAATCTTTTGGCCCGGTCAAATCGGTGATTCGTGTCAACGGCGAGGAGGAGGCTCTGGCCGTCGCTAACGAGAGCGAATACGGCCTGGCGGCAGCGGTTTATAGCCGCGATACCGCTCGCGCCTGGAATGTGGCGCAGAACCTGCAAACCGGTATTTGCCATATTAACGGCCCTACCGTACATGATGAAGCACAGATGCCTTTCGGCGGCTGTAAATCGTCCGGCTATGGCCGCTTCGGCGGACGCGCAGGGATCGCTGAATTCACCGAACTTCGCTGGATAACCATGCAAACTCGCCCGCGCGAATTACCGTTCTGATTTCCCGCAATGCTTTCAGAGCAACCCGGCAATCACGCGCGCCAGCGCGGCCGGGTTTTCCCATGCCATCGAATGCCCCGCCTGTGGTATGACAGCCAATGCGATACCCGCAGTTTCGACATCTTCCGCTTCCTGTGAGGGTAGCGATAAACTACCGTAGATAAGCGTCTTGCGGCATTGCAGGTGAATAAAACTCTCAAACCACGAGGGAGAAGCGCCTACTACCAGGCTGGTAGCTCCCCGCCATAACGCCCACGGTGCGCTGTTTTGTAGGCAACCTTTCCATGGGGACGTTTCTTCCGCCAGCATCGACTGATAGCCGTTGGCGATAAAATCATCTTCCGTCTGCCCGGCGATTTTACAGCTATAGAATCCCCCACCGGCATAGAGATTGGGCTCGGCGACAATTAAGGCCTCAACGCGTTTGCCCAGCCGCTGCGCTGCCTCAATAGCCACACTGCCCCCCATACTATGGCCGTAGAGAATGCAGCGGCTGACCTGTAATTTGTTCAGCCACTCCACAACGACCGCAGCCTGGTCAGCAATTCGGTAGCCAAACTGAAGCGGTTTATCGCTGTAACCATAGCCTGGAAGATCAATTAGTAAGGCCCGGCGCCCATTCAATATAGGGTTAGAAACCACTGGCGGGTAATCGTATGAAGAGGCGCAACCTAACCCATGAATGAACACAATAGGGTCCCCCTGGCCTTGGAAATCAAACCAACGGACCGTTGCACCGGCTAAATGCGAATAGAAGCTGTTCATCAGATGGCATCCTTATTATTTTTAACTGTATTTATATACAGCCATCAAGACAATTAGGCCAGCCATTTCTGTTGTTCAGAATAGAGAAACCAGCAGCGCCATAGGGAAGCTGAATGGCCAGGTGGCACCAATCAGCAACGCAGCCAGCAGGCGAATACAACGGCTTTCCTTAGTTAAAAACCAGCTTATCAACGCGCAGATACAGCCCATTACGGCATAAAAAACCAGCATTTTCTGGTATAAAGTCATTTTTTTCCTTCCCTGTCAGACGTCGCGCAATGCGCGCCATCTCCCGCACCACTTAGGACGTCAGAGATCAATACCTCACAAAACAAACCGCTGCAAAGACCATGGAATAACGATCGATTCAGTGTTGTCCGATAGCGCAACTCTATGCGACCGACTATAAATGTAGGGGCTTACTCATAAAGGTGGCGTTATGGATGTTTCCAGCAAAACCGTAATTCTGATTAATGTCGGCGCAGCGCTTGCGCTTATTAGCCTGTTATCCGTTCGTTTTGGTTGGCTTTAGTAATTTTTTCAGCAACTAAACCTAAAAAAGCAGCTTCAATGGCTGCTTTTTTTTATGATTTTATTGTCGCGCGTTCCCCAGCATCTTGTTGCTGAAGCACCGCGATAATCTTATGATTTTCAGGGTTATATTGCGGCAAGAAATTTAGCTTTTCGCTATCCCATTCAACCATTGCGCAAACGCCCACAGTTGCCCCCTGGCTTTCACAGCGACTAATACGCTGGGCAGGGAGATTACCGTAAAGCATTGCGCTTACGCCGATGAGTAACAAGAGATATGCTAGCTTTTTCAAACCAATTCAACTTCAGAATAACAAATTATGTAAAATTTTCTCATGAGCGCCCCAACAAAGTCAAATCACATACACACCTGTCACCGCTACTGCTACTGCTACTGCTACTGCTACTGCTACTGCTACGATCCATGCCGTGAATTTAACATTATCGCTACAATTATTGTCTTCCGGTATAGAAAGTATCGAGTGCTATCCGCCCTATGACCTCTTGCCAGCGGAAGGATATTTATATTATTGGCAATAACAAAATGATCTGACACACCTCGTACGGTGTTATAGATATTTGGCTACACTGGACTTAAGGGGTGAGAATTTTCTTAAATTGGCTTGTGCAGATAATCAACAAACAACTTCCTCAACCATATAGGTAATGCGGATTCGACATTTTCATTTGTTAATTTGTGCTATTTATTCGATTAAGTGATAGAAATTATTATTTGCAAATTCACGGTTTTCCGCATAGGTTCATGACTATTCGTTATAACGTATTTGCTTTTTCTCTTACTTATTTTGAGGTTGCTTATGTCAGGAATAGCAGCGCTATTAATAGCATTAGTTTTATTGGTGGTAGCTATCTACAGCCTTCTCTCTTATATTCGTGAGCGCCGCCATTCGGGTTTGCCTTCTAAAAAAGACAAACGCTAATTGTGGCATCGATATAAAAGGCGATTCGCAAAAAAATCCCCGCATTAATCTGCAGGGATCTCATAATGATTAAGAACAGACTCTTAATGGTTTACACCCCATCCGGCGCTTATCTCCGGCACTCACAATGGCTTAGCTCTTGAAGGGGTATAAGAATACTCTCATATTACCCCTTATCTGTTTTAACATTTGTTGCTATTGCAACTATTAGCCTGATAATTCTGCCGGTACGTTAATGTTTAATGTTTCACCATCACATGCCTAACCACCGTGTAATCCTCCAGGCCGTACATCGACATATCTTTGCCGTATCCAGACAACTTCTGCCCACCGTGCGGCATTTCGCTAACCAGCATGAAATGGGTGTTTACCCAGGTGCAACCGTACTGTAATCGCGCACTCAGACGATGAGCGCGACCAACATCCTGCGTCCATACCGAGGAGGCCAGACCATACTGCGAATCATTAGCCCAGGTTAACACTTGTTCCTCGTCGCTAAACGACGTGACGCTGACTACCGGGCCAAAAACTTCACGTTGTACGATAGCATCTTGCTGCCGGGCGCCAGCCAACAGCGTGGGCTGGAAATAGTAACCATTACCCGCAGCGCGACTGCCGCCGGTGACCACTTTAATATGCGGTAAAGCGCGTGCGGCGTTGACCGCTGCTGTCACCCGCTCCAGATGCGCAAGAGAACTCACCGGCCCCAGCTCCGTAGACGGATCGTCCGGTTGCCCCATTTTCAGGCTGGCCACGGCAGCGCCTAATTTTTCAACCAGCCGATCGTAGACGCCTTGCTGCGCATAGATACGACAGGCGGCAGTACAGTCCTGGCCGGCGTTATAAAAACCGAAGGTGCGAATGCCTTCAACGACGGCATCAATATCGGCATCATCAAAAACGATAACCGGCGCTTTACCACCCAGCTCCATATGGGTACGTTTAATCGAAGAAGCCGTATGACCAATGATATGGGCGCCGGTGGCGATCGAGCCGGTCAGGGAAACCATGCGTACTTTACTGTGGCCGGTGAGCGGATCGCCAACGGTTGGACCACGGCCAAAAAGCACGTTAATGACCCCGGCCGGGAAAATATCTTTTGCGAGCTCCGCCAACTTCAATGCCGTAAGCGGAGTGATTTCCGAAGGTTTAATGACCACGCAGTTACCAGCCGCCAGCGCGGGCGCCAGCTTCCAGGCCGCCATCATCAACGGATAGTTCCACGGTGCAATCGAGGCCACTACGCCGACAGGATCGCGGCGGATCATCGAAGTATGCCCCTCCAGATACTCTCCTGCCGCCATTCCCGGCAGACAACGCGCGGCGCCGGCGAAGAAGCGAAACACATCGGCAATCGCCGGCATTTCGTCATTGATAACACAATGCAGCGGTTTACCGCAGTTTAAAGACTCCAGTTTCGCCAGCGTTTCTGCATGTTCGGTAATAACGTCAGCCATTTTCAGTAAACATTCGGCGCGAGTTTTCGGCGTTGTCTGGCTCCAGCTGACAAACGCACGATCTGCAGCATTGACGGCGGCATCGACCTGCGCCTCGGTCGCCTCCGCAATCTCAATAATCGCTTCACCGTTGGCAGGATTGAATACCGGCAGTACTTCGCCCTCACCCGCCACTAATTTACCGTTTATCAAAAGGTTATGTTGCATAGCATGATCCTGTAAAGTGTATTATTTTCCGCTTTCGGCGTTATACTCGCCGTCACGGGTTAGCCACCAGGCCCCCAGGATGGGTACAGTCGTCACTAGCATCACCAACAGCGCGACCACGTTGGTGACCGGCACATCGCGCGGACGCCCCAGCTGATTTAACAACCACAGCGGAAGCGTCCGTTCGTGTCCGGCAGTAAAAGTAGTGACGATAATTTCATCAAAGGAAAGAGCGAAGGCCAGCATGCCACCCGCCAGCAGCGCCGAACCCAGATTGGGCAGCACCACGTAACGGAAGGTTTGCCAGCCTGTTGCGCCAAGATCCATTGATGCTTCCACCAGACTCCATGATGTCCGGCGAAATCGGGCAATGACGTTGTTAAACACCACCACCACGCAGAAGGTCGCATGACCCACTACGATAGTTAGCACCCCTGGCTCAAGATTAACGGCTTTGAATGCCGTCAATAGCGCCAGACCGGTAATAATGCCGGGAAGCGCAATCGGCAACAGCAACAGCAGCGACACGGCATTCTTACCAAAAAACGTGCTCCGCCACAGCGCCCCGGCGGCAAGCGTACCTAGCACCAGCGCAATCCCCGTGGACAAGGCGGCGATTTTAAGTGACAACGTCACCGATTCAATAATATCGGCACGAGCTGCCGCCTCGCTGAACCAGCGTAAAGTCAGCCCCTTCGGCGGGAAGCTAAAAGCGGCATCCTCTGTGTTAAAGGCATACAGGGCGATAATCAGCAGTGGAAAATGGAGAAATATCACTCCCCCCCAGGTGGCGATTTTGAGAAACAACGGTGCGCGTTCAGAGTGCATCAAACGCTCCCAGGCGCTTAACAAACGCCAGATAGAGTGCAATAAGAACAATCGGCACCAACGTGAACGCCGCCGCCATCGGCATATTGCCAATCGCGCCCTGCTGCGAATAGACCATGTTGCCGATAAAGAAACCGGGCGGCCCCACCAGTTGCGGGACAATAAAATCCCCAAGCGTGAGGGAAAAGGTAAAGATAGAACCTGCCGCGATACCCGGTATGGCTAAAGGCAGTACCACGTAGCGGAAGGTTTGTTGCGGTCGGGCGCCTAAATCGGCTGAGGCCTGCAACAGCGATGGCGGCAGACGTTCCAGCGCCGCCTGCACCGGCAGGATCATGAACGGCAGCCAGATATAGACAAATACCATGAATCGCCCAAGCCCGGAGGTCGACAAGGTATTGCCGCCGACCGCCGGGATGGTCAATACCATATTTAACACGCTCTCCAGACCAAGGTTGCCGAGGAACCATTGCGCCACGCCATCTTTCGCCAGCAATAGCGTCCAGGCGTAGGCCTTGACGATATAACTTGCCCACATCGGCAACATTACCGCGATATAAAAGAAAGCTTTCATCTTGCCGCGGGTATAACGCGCCATATACCAGGCCATCGGCAATGCCAGGATTGCACTGGCCATAGTCACGCAGATGGCCATCACCAGGGTACGGATAATGATGTCGTAGTTGGCGGGATTGAACAGCGCCTTCAGGTTAGTGAGCGTCAAATCCGTGGTCACCGACATCGTAAAGTCATCAAAGGTATAGAAGCTTTGCCATAACAGCGTCAGGAGCGATCCCAGATAGACGATGCCAAACCACATCAACGGCCCCAGCAGCAGTAAAAACAGGCCCAATGAGGGTTTTCGCCAGAACAGTCCTGACACTCGCCCGGTCGTCGGTTGCACAAGCGCCATCGTCATCTCAGCCTCCGTTTTCCAGGGAAACCATCGCCGAACGCGACCAACAGGCCATTACCTGCTGCCCCAACTGCGGTGTGCCAACCGCCGCCCCGCCATCGACGTTGGCCTGGCTGACTAACAGCTTATCGCCCGCAGCGAGTTTCAGTTCAATACGCGTAGACGCGCCCTGAAACTGTACCGCCTGGACGGTCCCCTGTACCTGGATATCACCGCCGCTATTCAGGCGGATATGTTCCGGGCGCAACGACCAGGCGCCGGACAAGCCACATAGCCTCTGAGAAATTTCAGAGGTAAAAACGTTTGCGGTGCCGACGAATCCGGCGACAAAGGCGGTTTTAGGACGTAAATAGAGATCGTGCGGCGAGTCGACCTGTTCAATGCGACCATTATTAAACACCGCCACGCGATCGGACATCGATAGCGCTTCACCCTGATCGTGGGTAACAAAAATGAAAGTGATACCCAGCGATTGCTGAAGTTTTTTTAACTCCACCTGCATCTGTTCACGTAGTTTTAAATCCAACGCTCCCAACGGTTCATCTAAGAGCAGCACCCGCGGTTGATTAACCAACGCGCGGGCAATGGCGACCCGCTGCCGCTGGCCGCCGGAAAGCTGTGAAGGTTTACGCGCGTGAACAAAGCCAAGCGCTACTTTCTCTAATGCTTGCTGGGCGCGAAGATGGCGTTCTTTTTTGCCCACCCCTTTCACCATCAGCCCGTAGGCGACATTGTCGATAATCGACATATGAGGGGATAGCGCGTAATCCTGAAAAACCGTGTTCACGTCGCGCTGCCATGGCGGTAATTCGCTGGCAGGCTGGCCAAAAATACGAATCGAACCGCCGGATAGCTGTTCGAAGCCTGCGATTAAGCGCAGGCAGGTAGTTTTGCCGGAGCCGGACGGCCCCAGCATAGAGAAAAATTCACCATCGCGAATGGCGATGCTCACGCCATCCACCGCGCGCACGTCACCGTACAGACGCGAAACGTCATTAAACTCTACCGCGTACGTCATGTTCAGTCTCCAGGCGCTTAGCGGCCACCCATAATCGCGATATAGTCCTGAGTCCAACGGCTATAAGGGACATATTTGCCGCCTTGGGCAATTGGCGTTTTCCAGAACGCAATCTTGTCGAATTGGTTGTAGCCGTTAGTTTCGCAGCCTTTCTCTCCCAGTAGCGTGCTCGCCTTACAGCCCTGCGGCACGACTGGCAGCGATCCAAACCAGGCGGCGACATCGCCCTGTACTTTCGGCGTCAGCGACCAGTTCATCCACTTATAAGCGCATACCGGATGCTTCGCCTCACTATGTAACATCGTGGTATCAGACCAGCCGGTCACGCCTTCTTTCGGGAAGACGGTAGCAACGGGCTGCCCTTCACCTTTAAGGCCATTGGCCTGATATGGCCAGGAGCCGGAAGCAACCACCCCTTCGTTTTTGAAGTCGCTCATCTGAACGGTCGCATCGTGCCAGTAGCGGTGAACCAGCGGATGCTGATCCTGCAGAACCTTTAACACCGCCTGATACTGTGTTTCAGTGAGTTCATAGGGATCGTTAATTCCTAACTGCGGCTGCGTTGCTTTGACAAAGAGCGCCGCGTCGGCGATATAAATCGGTCCATCATAGGCCTGAACGCGCCCCTGGTTACTTTTTCCGTCCGGTAAATCCTGTTTGACGAAAACCACTTTCCAGCTATCCGGCGGCGTCGGGAAGGTTTTGGTGTTGTACATCAGCAGGTTCGGCCCCCACTGATAGGGCGTGCCGTACACTTTATCGCCGACGTTAAACCACGCGCCTTTAGCAACTCGCGGGTCAAGCGTTTTCCAGTTGGGGATCAGCGCGGTATTTATCGCCTGTACACGCTTGCCCATAATCAGGCGCAACGAGGCGTCGCCGGATGCGGTGACCAGATCGTAGCCGCCCTTCGCCATCAAACTGACCATTTCATCGGAGGTGGCGGCAGTTTTCACATTAACCTGGCAGCCGCTCTCTTTTTCGAATTGACTTACCCAGTCATAATTCTTATCCGTCTGGCCGCGTTCGATATAACCTGGCCAGGCAATAATATCGAGCCGACCTTCACCTTTATCCAGCGATGTCGGCGGTTCTGCGGCTTGCGCAGTAACAAAAATCATACTCAGCACGCACAGGCTGCCACGGGCAAATTTTTTGCTCATTTGAACTTACTCCTGTCAGAATAAAAGTAGCGGCAGCCGTGCCGTAAAAATATCTCCCTTAATAAGGGTAGACGGCGGCCTGCGGGCCTCAGGGGAAATTTCCTCAGGTTGTGACCCGGGGCGCATTCCGCAAAAATCGCCGCCACGATTCGATAATATGGATTATAGACAAGGAGTTATGGCATAGGGATGAGTATGCATATTCCCTATGACAGCCCGGCGTGAGCGGGTATTTAACCCTGATTAATGAATACGAGAATGAGAAAAATTAATTGCCGGAGAAAAATAAACCGGCAATTAAAAAAATAGCGATGAATAAACTAAGGCAAAAGTTGACGTATAAGTTCGCCGAGCCGTTTGACTCCCTGCTCCTCTTTTTCTCCCCAGCCCCATGCGGTATTAAAACGGAAGAATGAGGTCCAGTTAGCGGTGGTAGAAAACATCTTACCCGGCGCAATACTGATGTTATCCCGTAACGCCAGAGCACTGAGTTCGCCAGCATCGACGCCGGCGGGCAACTCAAGCCACAGGAAATAACCGCTGTCGCTATGGTGAATTTTGACCTCGGCGGGTAAAAAACGCAGTAGCGCTTGCCAGGCCAGCTGTTTTCGCTCGGCAAGCTGACGCCGCAACCGGCGTAAATGCGCGTCGTAGCGTTTGGTAGAGAGATAATCCACCAGCGCCAGTTGCATCGGCGAACTGGTCGATAGCGTACTCATCAGTTGCAGTTGCTGAATACGGCGGGCATGTCGGCCAGCGGCGACCCAGCCGATACGAAAACCTGGAACCAGGCATTTGGAAAATGAGCTGCAGTGCAGCGTCATCTCATCACGATCCCAGTACTTTGCAGGTAGCGGTTTTTCCCGTCCAAAGTACAACTCACTGTAAACGTCATCTTCAATCAGCATCACGTTATAGTGCGTCAATAGCGCCACCAGTTGCGCTTTTTTTTCTGCCGTCAGCGTAAATCCGAGCGGGTTCTGGCTATTGGTCATCAGCCAACAGGCTTTAACCGGATAATTTTGTAATGCCTGTTCCAACGCGGCCAGATCGATCCCCTCTTTCACATCGCTGGCCACCGATAGCGCCTTAAGCCGCAATCGTTCGAGTGCCTGTAGTGCGCCGTAAAAGCACGGATTTTCTACGACTACCCAGTCGCCGGGCTCAGTCACCGCCTGCAGGCTGAGGTTCAACGCCTCCAGCGCACCGGCGGTAATGACGATCTCATCCGGCGATACGTTCATTCCCTGCAACGCATAACGCCGGGCAATAGCATGACGAAGCTCATCGTTACCCGGCGGCAGGTTCTCGATCACGCTCATGGCGGTGGCGGTTTTACTCACCTGCGCCAGAGAACGGTTTAGCTGCTGTAGAGGAAACAGCCGCGGGTCGGGAAAGGCGGAGGCAAAAGGCAGCATCGACGCCTGACGGCTGGCCTGCAGGACGTCGAAAATATAGGTGTTGATATCAACGGATTCATTACGCGTCACCTGCGCCGGGGGATCAGGTTGACGCTGCTTCACCGGCTGCGGCGCAACGTAATAACCCGATTGCGGACGAGCGATAATTCGTCCCTGGCTTTCCAGTAACTGGTAGGCATGGCTGACGGTCATAAAACTCATTCCGCTGCTGACAACCTGTTCGCGTAAGGAGGGCAGCCGATCGCCGGGTTGCCAAACGCCGAGGGCGATCTGGTCGGTTAATTGTTGCGCAAGCTGCTGATACTTTTTCATTACCGCATCCATTTAACAATCGAGACTCATATCTTATAACAGTTGACTAAAAATGGCAGGTTCTAATAACTGATATACAACAATGTGCTTCTTGAACCAGAGCAGGAATAATATTCGCGCGTTAACTTTACTACTGAAATACCATCAAACCCTCTAGGGTTAATATAATGTTCGCATTTAGGTTACATTGATAAACGCTTCATAATCACCAATATTCATTTGATTTATGAACCATACGTCATGGTCTATCGTTGAGATCCCAACTGGCACCAACGTAAACACGCCTTGATATTTAATTATGAATCAACAACTCCTCCACTAAGGAAAATTCACAATAAGATAAATTCATTCCTCGCCAGTCTTTTTGACATAATTTAACGCACCTAAACCATTATCCATTGAACAATGCACCTGGTATAAAAAACGACAAGTCACTGATATAAAACAAATTAACTACACACCAGGGGATTCAATCTCTTCTGGATGTAACCGTTGAATTCAAAAAATAAGATAGAGTCCGCCAAACACAACCAGCCAAAAGACACTCATTAGCGCCAATGTGATACACAAACTTCGCAGTCCGTTCTGTGACAAGTCGCCTCCCTTATCTCCACTCACTAAATATATCAAAAAATAATAAATAAAGAATTCACATATAAAATTTAAATACTTGAATCTCGCGTTTACATTAAACACCAAACAATTCCAATCTACCAGAGTAATTAATAGAAAACAGGAGAAGCACTAAGGAAAATCGTAAAAAAACATGTGAAGTAGCATTAAAAAAGATCACAACCAGCAATTCATTATTCATGATGACATAAATACTAATTTCATAAATATGAAATATGTATAAAAAGAATAACAGTGAGTAACTGTTATCATAAAAAACATCATTTCTGCCTCTGCTTTCACCATCTCCCTCCCCCTAAAATTGCGTTGAATCAATTTTGTTGTGGAGTCCAGCATGTTCGGTCTTGATGCATTTCATCTGGCGCGGATCCAATTCGCCTTTACCGTCTCATTTCATATCATCTTTCCCGCGATCACCATCGGTCTTGCCAGCTACCTGGCGGTGCTTGAGGGATTATGGTTAAAAACAAAAAATCCAGTCTGGCGCTCGCTATATCATTTCTGGTCGAAAATCTTTGCCGTCAACTTTGGTATGGGGGTGGTATCGGGGCTGGTGATGGCCTACCAGTTCGGCACCAACTGGAGTGGTTTCTCTCAGTTCGCAGGCAGCATTACTGGCCCGCTGCTAACTTATGAAGTTCTTACCGCTTTCTTCCTTGAGGCCGGTTTCCTTGGCGTGATGTTATTTGGCTGGAACCGCGTCGGCCCCGGCCTGCATTTTTTCGCCACCTGCATGGTGGCGCTGGGCACTATCATTTCCACATTCTGGATCCTTGCCTCAAACAGCTGGATGCAAACGCCACAAGGGTTCGAAATCGTTAATGGTCAGGTCGTACCCGTTGACTGGTTCGCCGTTATCTTTAACCCCTCTTTCCCTTACCGCTTATTCCATATGTCCGTCGCGGCGTTTCTTAGCAGCGCATTGTTCGTAGGCGCATCAGCCGCATGGCATTTGCTTCGTGGCAATCAAACCCCAGCCATCCGCGCCATGTTCTCTATGGCGCTATGGATGACGCTGCTTGTCGCCCCCATTCAGGCAATGATCGGCGATATGCATGGGCTAAACACCCTGAAACATCAACCGGCGAAAATTGCCGCCATCGAAGGCCACTGGGAAAATCCGCCGGGCGAACCGACGCCACTGCTGCTGTTCGGCTGGCCGGACATGCAACAAGAACGTACCCGCTATGGGCTGGAGATCCCTGCCCTCGGCAGCCTGATCCTGACTCACAGCCTCGATAAACAGGTACCGGCGCTGAAGGAGTTCGCTCCAGAAGATCGCCCCAACTCAACCGTTGTGTTCTGGTCATTTCGTCTGATGGCCGGTCTGGGAATGTTAATGATTCTGCTCGGCGTCATTGCCCTATGGCTGCGCTATCGGCAGCGTCTGTATACCTCAAAACCTTTCCTGCGCTTCGCGTTATGGATGGGACCTTCTGGCCTGATTGCGATTCTTGCTGGATGGGTGACCACCGAAGTCGGACGCCAGCCATGGGTCGTTTACGGTATACAGCGCACCTCCGAGGCCGTATCAGCTCACGGTGATCTGCATATGACCATTAGCCTGCTGGCATTTATTGCCGTCTACAGCTCGGTATTCGGCGTTGGCTATAGCTATATGCTGCGCCTGATCCGCAAAGGTCCGCAAGAGCAGACGCCAGTGCCATCAGGTACGCCGGCGCGTCCGCTTTCTGCCGCGACGGATGGTTTTCAGCACAAGGAGTCCCGCTAATGGGTATTGATTTATCGGTTATTTGGTTTGTTATCATCGTGTTTGCCACCCTGATGTATATCGTCATGGACGGTTTCGACTTAGGGATCGGCATTCTGTTTGCCGCCGTACGCGGCGGCGATGAGCGCGACGTGATGGTCAACAGCGTCGCCCCGGTATGGGATGGCAATGAAACCTGGCTGGTGCTTGGCGGCGCTGGTCTCTTCGGCGCCTTTCCGCTGGCCTATGCGGTGATTATCGACGCGCTGTCGGTACCCTTAACCCTGATGCTGATTGGCCTAATTTTTCGCGGTGTGGCCTTCGAGTTTCGCTTCAAAGCGACCCCTTCGCACCGTCCTTTCTGGGATAAAGCTTTTCTGGGCGGATCGCTACTGGCGACATTCACCCAGGGCATGGTCGTCGGCGCGGTCATTCATGGTTTTCCGGTCAGCGGTCGCAGCTTTAGCGGTGGAATGTGGGATTGGCTGACGCCATTTACCCTATTCTGCGGTTTCGGCCTCACCGTTGCATACGCGTTACTGGGCGCTAGTTGGCTGGTAATGAAGAGCGAGAATCCGCTGCAGAATATCATGCGCAGAATTTCACGCCTTCTGCTGCTGGCCTTACTGATGATAATAGCCGTGATTAGCCTATGGACGCCGCTCTCCCAGCCGGCGATCGCCGAGCGCTGGTTTAGTCTGCCGAATCTGTTTTACCTGCTGCCGGTGCCGCTATTGGTTATCGCCATCAGCGTCTGGTTATGGCGCACGCTTGGGCAACGAGATGCTCACACCCTGCCGTTCGTGTTGACGCTGGGGCTCGTCTTCCTTGGGTTTAGCGGACTTGGGATCAGCATTTGGCCGAATATTATTCCGCCAGGGATTTCGTTATGGCAGGCCGCGGCGCCGCCGCAAAGTCAGGGCTTTATGCTGGTTGGCGCGTTACTGATTATTCCCGTCATTCTTGGGTATACCTTCTGGAGCTACTACGTTTTCCGCGGCAAAGTTCAAACTGGCGAGGGATATCACTGATGGAGCATTCATGGATAAAACGTCTGCTATGGCTGGCAGCCATATGGGGCGCTAGCGTGCTGGCACTGGGCGCCGTCAGTATGATTTTCCGCCTGCTGATGAACGCAGCCGGGCTTCGTGCCTGATATAACACATCTCCAGCCTGGCGCTCATCGCGTCAGGCTTTTTTCATCCTCTTCAGCCACGCCTGACAAAGCCTTGCGCTTCTTTGATAACGCCATAAAAAAACTAATATTAAATCAATCATATTGATCCCGCGTTATCTATTGATATGGAAAATGATATGTGGCGGAGAGGAATAGCGGCAGTGGTATTGATATGTGGGTTATTTTCCGGGCATCTGCTCGCCCAGCATCAGGGGCATGATTATTTCCCGGTGCAAAGCCTCGAACAGCGATTACTGCACGAGGCTGATTGCGATGAACTACGCAGCCGGGCTGAGGAGACCGCCAGCTCGCTGCGCGAACATTATCACCGGCAGTACGCGCGCAAAGCAAAGGCGCATAACTGCCCGCCGTGAGAATGGTTCTTACGCGCCCTTACGCTTGGGCAGCGTTTTCATCAGTTCGTCAGGACTGACGGAGGCGACGATGCTGCCCGGATGGGGCATTTTGAGAATATGATTTTTGATTTTACCCACCACGTGCATTTCGCACGGACGGCAATCAAATTTCAGGGTTAACACTTCGTCACCGTGAATCAGCTGCATCGGCGTCGCCTTCCAGCTCTTTATCGAACCTTTGGCCTGCTTCGGACACAGGTTGAAGGCGAATCGTAGGCAATGCTTGGTGATCATCACCGGCACGTCGCCTTTCTCTTCATGAGCTTCATACGCCGCATCAATCAGCTGAACGCCATAGCGCTGGTAGAAAGCGCGCGCTTTGTGGTTATAAACGTTCGCCAGGAACGACAGATGCGTTTCCGGATACACCGGCGGTGGTACGGAGACCGGTTTACGCGTTCCGCGCTGCCAGGCATCGAGGCGCGCCTGATCGAGCATCTCTGCGGTTTCACGGCGCAGTTGGTTAAGCATACTGTTCGGCACAAACAGCGCCGGCAGATTAATCTGCACATCACGCGGGTAGTAAATGGTCTGGCCGAGCTTCGCCACGCCATCACGTAAATTGGCTAGCGCTTTTTCCGCCTGGGTCGCTTCGGCGAATTCGCCATCCAGTGTATGCGTGACGCTGACGCCGTCTTCGCAGGTCATGGTCAGCACCAGCTGTTCCTGCCAGCCGCTCAGCGCGATATCAACCGCAATGCGGCGCTCGCTGGAAGTTTTCAGTAGCGCCTGCTGCCAGTTATGGTCGAGGTTACGATTAAGCGCCTCGTGCGGACGCACTTTATGCAGGTCTGCCGGCATTTCGTTTGGCCAGACGCGATAACGATTTTCCCCCGTTTTCTCCACCGTATTGGCGCGGAAGCCGACAACTTCACGTTTGATCATCACATTGAGGCCGTCACCATTCGTCAATGCGTCGGTCACTTCAACATCGAGATAATCTTTTCCGACTTTTAATACTTCGCCTACCGGCAGGCCGATAAATTTCGGCGAATCAAACGCGCCGATATCGCCCTTACGCGCGTTAACAAAATAGTCGGTGCTGCCGCGATGGAACGTTTTATCGGTCGACGGCACGAAGAAGTGTTCGGTGCGCCCGGCGGAAGAACGCGCGAGATCGCCGCGGTCTTCAATAATACGATCCAGCATCTGACGATAGTGAGCGGTGATATTTTTCACATAACTCATATCTTTATAGCGCCCTTCAATCTTAAAGGAGCGCACGCCGGCGTCGATCAATGCCGCCAGGTTGGCGGTCTGATCGTTATCTTTCATCGACAACAGATGTTTTTCATAGGCCACAACGCGCCCCTGATCGTCTTTCAGGGTGTAAGGCAGGCGGCAAGCCTGAGAGCAGTCGCCGCGGTTGGCGCTACGTCCGGTTTGCGCGTGAGAAATATAGCACTGACCGGAATAGGCTACGCATAAGGCGCCGTGAATAAAGAACTCGATAGTCGCGTCGGTATTATCGTAGATCGCTTTAATTTGATCGAGGTTGAGTTCGCGGGCCAGAACAATCTGGCTGAAGCCCGCATCAGAGAGAAACTTCGCTTTCTCAACGCTGCGGATATCGCACTGGGTGCTCGCATGCAGCTCAATCGGCGGCAGATCCAGCTCCATTATCCCCATATCCTGCACGATCAATGCATCAACGCCGGTCTCGTACAGATCGGTAATCAGACGTTGCGCCGGTTCCAGTTCATCATCATGAAGAATGGTATTCAGCGTCACAAACACCTTAGCGCCAAAGCGATGCGCAAACGGCACCAGGTTGGCGATATCGCTCAGGCTATTGCTGGCATTATGGCGCGCGCCGAAGCCCGGCCCGCCGATATAGACCGCGTCGGCGCCGTGTAAAATCGCTTCACGGGCGATCCCGGCATCGCGGGCAGGACTAAGAAGTTCAAGATGATGGTTTTGCAGGCGCATACGCTCGTCGTTATCCGTTATAGGGGGTCGAAATGGCGGCTATTGTAGTCAGAACTGGGCGTAGACGAAAACATTTTCCGCCGCGCCCGCACAGCGAATTTGCAGAAATCGGCAAAGCATTGAAGAAAAAGCTATTTCTCATGAAAACCTGGCAAGGTTACAGTGGCTGCGTATTCCGGATTTTCCTCGTCACGTTGTGAATTTTAGTCTCAGTCATCTTGATTGGCCGCGGATTAGTCCGCGGCTTTTTCTTTTGGATAATGAATCAGTGAATGAAAGTGCGCCGTCTGCGCGCCGCTATTGCGGTAAGCGTGCGTCAGGTCGCCGGCAAAGCGCCGCCCTTCTCCCGCCTGCAACGTCTGCCATTGCCCCTGCAGACATAAATCCAGCGTACCGCTAATGACCACGACATGTTCAATGACGCCGGTCTCATGCGGCGTCGATTCGCTCAGCGCGCCCGGGGCGAGGGTAATTGAAAAATGGTCAAAACGTAGCTCAGGATCCCAGGGAAAAATCGGCGTCACTACCATCGCCTGCTGCTGCGGGTCGAAGGCGGCGGGCGCAGCCGTCTCATCGGCAACGATGAACGTCGAAAACGCCACATTGAGGCCGGTGGCTATCTTCCACAACGTCGCGACCGTTGGACTGGATTCATTACGTTCAATTTGCCCGAGCATCGCTTTCGATACCCCGGTTTCTTCCGCCAGCCGCGACAAACTCCAGCCGCGCTGCTGACGCAGGCTTTTCAGCGTCGTTGCCAGATGTTGCGCAATATTCATGGATGGCTCCTCATCATTTTCTTGATATTACCAGTTGTACGCTATAACGCACAATGCTACCTTCGTCGTATGTTATAACGCACAAGAGGTGTTCATGCGCTCCTTTACCCTTCCCATCCCCACGCTGCTCGCGGGATTTGTCGCCGTGCTGGTAGGCTATGCCAGTTCTGCCGCCATTATCTGGCAAGCGGCCGCCGCCGCTGGCGCCGATGCCGCGCAAATAGCCGGCTGGATGACCGCCCTTGGCCTGGCGATGGGCGTCAGCACGCTGGTATTAACGCTATGGCGTAAAGTCCCCATCCTCACCGCATGGTCAACTCCAGGCGCGGCTTTACTGGTCAGTGGATTACAGGGAGCGACGCTAGCGCAGGCGGTGGGAATATTTGTTTTCGCCAACGCGCTGATCCTGCTATGCGGCGTGACGGGACTGTTTGCCCGCCTCATGAAGATCATTCCGCATTCGCTGGCGGCGGCAATGCTGGCGGGGATCCTGTTGCGTTTTGGTCTGCAGGCATTTGGCAGTTTGCAGGATAATCTCCCGCTATGCGGCGGGATGTTCGCCGCCTGGCTGTTATGCAAAGCGCTCTACCCACGTTTTGCGGTCGTTGCGGCGTTAGTGGCAGGCGGGATCATCGCCCTGCTAACCGGCGCGCTGTCGCCAGTGGCAAACGATATGGTTTTTGTTGCTCCGCAGTGGATTACGCCGCAGTTCACCCCTTCGCTACTGCTCAGCGTCGGCGTACCGTTTTTCCTTGTCACCATGGCGTCACAGAATGCGCCGGGGCTGGCGACCATTCAGGCATCAGGCTATCGGGTTCCGGTCTCGCCGCTAATCGTATTTACCGGCGCGCTGGCGTTGTTATTCTCACCATTTGGCGTCTATTCCGTGTGCATCGCCGCCATTACCGCCGCGATCTGTCAAAGCCCGGATGCGCATCCGGATGCGGATAAGCGCTGGCTCGCCGCAGCGGCGGCCGGTGTGTTTTATCTGTTGGCGGGGCTATTTGGCGGTTCGATAACCGCGCTTATGGCGGCGCTACCGCCGGTGTGGATCCAGATGCTGGCGGGGCTGGCATTGTTAGGAACCATTAGCGGCAGCCTCTATCAAGCGCTGGGGCTAGAAAACGAGCGCGATGCCGCAGTGGTAACCTTTTTAGTCACCGCCAGCGGCGTCTCTCTGGCAGGAGTCGGCTCGGCCTTTTGGGGGCTGGTCCTCGGCGGTATCAGCTATGCGCTGTTAACCGCGCTGCGCCGCGCGTAGCTGGCTTGGCGTAAGACCCGTGGCGCTCTTAACCCGATTACTAAAGTGGCTGGCGGAGCTAAATCCGCAGGCCAGCGCTATCTCGGTCAACGGCTGTTGGGTGTGGCAAATCAGATGTTGCGCCTTGATCATCCGCCGCTGCATCACATACTGGTGCGGCGCCATATTCATTGACTGGCGGAACATCCGTGCAAAATGGTACTCGCTAAGCGACGCCTGGGCGGCAAGATCGGCAAGAGTAAGCGGCTGCTCGAGATGCTCCTCAATCCACGCCACCAGATTACGCAACAGATGCGGCGCCAGGCCGCCGGTAACCGTCGGCAGGCGCCACTGCACGTTGGAATAGTTTTGAATCAGATGTGTTAACAGCAACGTACTGGCCGAGCTTAACAGCAGTTGATTAGCCTGCTGGCGCCAGTCGTTATCGAGCAGAAACTGGCGATACACCGCGGTAATTTTGTCATCGCTGGCGAAGGTTTTTTCCTGCAAGGTGAAAGACGCCGGGCTGCGATCCCAAATTTGTTCGCCGACGCGACGCAGGTGCTCATCGGTGCAATAGAGATGAACGAAAGAGAGATCGCCGCGAATATCCCAGGTGCTTTCATCGCCCTTTGGCATCAGACAAAAACGGTCCGGCCCGCCGCCATTCTTCCAGCCGTACGGTGTTTTTTGGTAGCTTTCGTAACCATCGGCGACATACAGGCTCAACGTGTGGTGGTCGCTGCGCACCGTGATCCGGTCAAGGTCGTTGTACCACGCGGCAAGCTGGATCCCGGAATTGAGTTCTACGGTCCCCCGCAGCACCGCATTTTTTTGTTGTAATGTTTCGAACGTCCCGTATGCCATAGCCTTCACATCGTTTTAATCCGCAGACCTCTAGTCTATGAATTGTCATCACCGCTTACCAGCATTGACCATGAGCTTGTGAAAAATAAGCGCAAGATTTTGCAAGTCAGCAACAAAACGGTGACAGCGCTTTGCCTGGAAAAATCGCACACTTACGCCAGGCATTTTAAAGGAGAGACATTTTGAACGCATTACTCTACGGGCTGGTGGTGGTTATCTGGGGTACCACATGGATTGCAATCTTTTTACAACAGGGCCCCGTCGCCGCGCCGGTATCGATTTTCTGGCGTTTTGCCGTCGCCAGCGTCACCATGCTGACAATTTTGCTGATGACCCGCCGCCTGCGCCCGCTGGCGATGCGCGATCATCTCTTTTGCATGCTGCAAGGCTGCTGCGTCTTTTGCTTTAACTTCTGGTGTTTTTATACCGCCGCGGCGCATATCAATACCGGCCTTGAGTCGGTGATCTTTTCGATGGCGGTATTATTTAACGCGATCAACAGTTTTATTTTCTTCCGCCAGCAGCCCCCGAGCCGCTTTTGGCTGGCAGCGGCGCTGGGGCTCGCAGGAATTGTCACCCTCTTCTGGGAGGATCTCCTCGCCAATGGTCTGAACGCGTCGCTGCTGTGGGGAATCGGCCTGAGCGCCCTGGGAACGTACGGTTTTTCATTGGGCAACATGCTGAGTATTCGTCACCAACGCCACGGGCTTGAGACATTGACCACCAATAGCTGGGCCATGTTTTACGGCACCCTGGTCATGGGCGCGATCGCGCTGCTGCGCGGCGATAACTTTACGCCGCAGTGGACCTGGAGTTATATGGGCGCCCTGCTGTATCTGGCGTTGTTCGGTTCGGTGATCGCGTTCGGCGCTTATTTCACTCTGGTAGGCCGTATCGGGGCCAGCAAAGCGGCCTATAGCACGCTGCTTTTCCCACTGGTGGCGTTAACTATCTCCACCTTCTACGAAGGTTACGTCTGGCATAGCAATGCGGTGATTGGTCTGGCGTTAATACTGGTAGGAAATCTGGTGATGTTCGCCCGCCCCGAACAGCTGTTTATGCGCCGCCGGCTGGCTTAATAATAAGCCCGTCAGGCAACTCGCAAGACGGGCTTAACGCATCAATTACTTCTGCGACGGATCGAATTTCACCGCATCGATCGCCATATCATCAATCACCTGCTTCAACGTATCAGCGGTCAGCGGCGTGCTCTCATTAGACAGCGTTTTACCTTCGCCCTTACGCACTACCTTAATAACCGGCATATTGGTCTTCGCGTCGATCAGTTCGCCTTCGAAGTAGAGATTCGTGTCCATCGTGCGATGGCCGGTTGCCGCCTGGGTACCCGCGACAATCATCGCCACCGGGATCACTTCATAGAACTGCAGCCCTTCTTTACTGGTATCAACACCGGTGATTGCGCCGCGGAAAATCAGGCTGCGCGGGCCAGCCGTGGTCGCCAACGGCTTACGTTCGCTGATGGCCTGTTTCATCTGCTTGTTGGTGTAATTGAGGATGTCCTGCAGCGCTTTCTCCCCTACCTGGGTCGTTGGTTTCGGCACCGGGTAGTAGGTGATTGGACGGTAGACGACGTTGTCATAGTTGCTCGGATTGTAGTCCGGGGAGATCCAGCGCAGTTCTGGTTTGCCGGAAGCCGAAGTGGTCTCTTTTAACTTAGAATAATCTTTTAAAAACCCGGAATACTGCTCCGGTTGCGCCAGTTTGGATGCACAACCAGTTAATGCCAGTAGCCCGGCCAGAGCGGCTACTTTAAATAACATTTTTGTACGCATGGATAATCCCTGTAAATGCAGTTTGTCGGCAAGGTTTATAACAAAATTTCACGCTTAGTTTTGTGACAAAAATGGTGGTCCGTCAACTCCTTGCAAAAAATAAATCCGCCAACGCGGCGGATTTATTTACGATGTTTATTTTACGTCCACCTGATAAAAAATATGCTTCCCAAACGGGTCGATTTCATACCCGGTCACCGATTTACTCACCGGTTCAAAAATAGTTGAATGCGCAATCATCACGGCCGGCATTTGATCGTGCATCATCTGCTGCGCCTGTTTATACAAAGCTTCTCGTTGCGGCCGGTCGGTGATGGTTTTAGCTTCGGCGATAATTTTATCAAACGGCGCATAGCACCATTTGGCCGAATTAGAACCGCCGTTGGCCGACTGGCAGGTAAATAATGGGCCAAAGAAGTTATCCGGGTCCCCGGTCGCGGTAGTCCAGCCCATTAACGCCGCCTGATGCTCGCCGTCTTTCACCCGCTTAAGGTATTCGCCCCATTCATAGGTGGTGATTTTGGTCTGCACGCCGATTTTAGCCCAATCAGCCTGGATCATTTCCGCCATCCGTTTCGCATTCGGGTTATAGGGACGCTGAACCGGCATCGCCCACAGGTCGATGGTGATGGGACTCTTCACTCCGGATTCGCGCAGCAGCGCTTTGGCTTTTTCCAGGTCCCAGCTGTAGTCCTGCAGGTCGGCATCGGCACTCCAGACGCCAGGCGGCAGCAGGTTTTTCGCTACCGTACCGGTACCGTGGAACACCGCATCGATAATTGCCGGTTTGTTGATCGCCATCGCCAACGCCTGGCGCACCTTCACATTATCCAGCGGCGCTTTCTGCGTGTTGAAGGCGAGGAAACCGGTATTAAGCCCGGCTTTGCTCATCAGAATGATCTGCGGGTTCTTTTTCATCCGCGGTAAATCGGCGGGATTGGGGAATGGCATGACCTGACACTCATTTTTCTCGAGCTTAGCGTAACGCACCGAGGCATCAGGCGTGATACTGAATACTAAACGATCGATTTTCGCTTTTCCCTGCCAGTAATCAGGAAATGCGGTAAACAAAATCCGCGAATCTTTTTGATATTGCGCCAGCTTAAACGGCCCGGTGCCGATGGGATCCATATCAACACGCTGCGGGGTACCGGCTTTCAGCATCGCATCGGCATATTCCGCAGAGAGGATTGAAGCAAAATACCAGCCGAGGTCAGCGACAAAAGGCGCCTCGGGGTGCGCGAGGGTAAAACGCACCGTATATTCATCCGGTTTATCAATTGCGGTAATTAACGAACCAAACTCCAGGCTTTCAAAATTGGAGTAGTTGCCATTAGAGACATTATGATAGGGGTTATTCGGATCTTTTTGCCGCATAAACGAAAAAATAACGTCATCAGCATTAAAATCACGGGTCGGTTTAAAATATTTATTACTTTGGAATTTAACGCCTTTGCGTAAGTGAAAAGTATAAACTTTACCGTCTTCGCTCACCTCCCAGCTTTCCGCCAGGCTGGGCTGCAATTCCGTGGTGCCAACTTTAAAGTCCACCAGCCGGTTATATATCGGTACCGCGCTGGCATCGACGCTGGTCCCGGAAGTATAAAGCTGCGGATTAAAGTTTTCCGGCGAGCCTTCAGAGCAATAAACCAGTGTTTTCGCATTCACGGCAGAACTCACCGCTAATGCCGCTATCGTCAGAGCTATTGAAGTAGATGTGCGTTGCATGCGTTTCCCTTTTCATTTTTTGACTAATGAATAGCTTTTTGTTTTATTGCCCATAGATAACACTAAAGCCAGATTGCAAACACCCGAAATAATAAATTAAGAAGGAATCACTATGGCCTCGCCCTTAACCAGACAATTAACCCAGCGCTTCTTTCGCTATCTGGCTATCACCAGCCAAAGCGATCCACGAGCAACCACGTTACCCACAACGCCCGGACAACATCAGATGGCGCAGGCGTTAGCCGACGAGCTACGTCAGTTTGGCCTTGACGATATCGTTGTCGACGAGCATGCGACCGTGACGGCGGTTAAAAAAGGCACCGTCCCCGGTGCGCCGCGGATCGGCTTTATCACGCATATTGATACCGTTGATGTCGGACTGTCGCCGGATATTCATCCACAAATCCTGCGATTTACTGGCGAAGATCTCTGCCTTAACCCGGAACAGCAAATCTGGCTGCGGGTTGACGAGCATCCGGAAATTCTGGCCTATCGTGATGAAGAGATTATTTTCAGCGACGGCACCAGCGTACTGGGCGCCGATAACAAAGCAGCGGTGACCGTTGTTATGACGCTGCTGGAAAACCTGACCGCCGAACATAAGCATGGTGATATCGTCGTGGCGTTCGTCCCGGACGAAGAAGTTGGCCTTCGCGGGGCAAAAGCGCTGGATTTATCGCGTTTTGCCGTCGATTTTGCCTGGACCATCGACTGCTGCGAACTCGGCGAGATCGTTTATGAAAACTTTAACGCCGCCTCTGCGGAGATACGGTTTACCGGCGTAACCGCACACCCGATGTCCGCCAAAGGCGTATTGGTCAACCCGCTGTTAATGGCTACCGACTTCATGAGCTATTTCGACCGCCAGCAGACGCCGGAGCACACCGCCGGGCGCGAAGGCTACGTATGGTTTAACGGTATTCATGGCGATCAGAACAGCACAAGGTTGCAGGCAAACATTCGCGATTTCGATCTGGACAGCTTTAACCGCCGTAAACAACAGATTGGCGAAGCGGCAGAGAAAATCGCCGCCCAGTACCCTACTGCCAGGGTTGAATTCACTATCAGCGATACTTACAGCAATATCAGTAACGCCATTGGCGAAGACCGCCGGGCTATTGACCTGATGTTCACCGCGATGGAAAGCCTCGGTATAACGCCAAAACCTACGCCGATGCGCGGTGGTACCGACGGCGCAGCGCTCTCGGCAAAGGGTCTGCTGACGCCGAACTTCTTCACCGGCGCGCACAACTTCCATTCGAAATTCGAATTTTTGCCGCTGCGCGCCTTTGAGGCCTCCTATCTTACCGCCCTGCAGCTGTGCCTGCTGGCGGCGGATTAAGCCAGTTTACGCGCCAGCATTGTGGCGAAGCGTAGCTTGATGCGGTTTCCGCTGGCGTCGGTGCGGTGCAGTTCGCCGACGTCTTCGTTGTACTTGAGGAACTGCCAGCCAGCATAATAGTCACGCAGTTCTTCAGGTTTGAAGGCGAACGGGAAGCCCACGGTACAAGGGTAATCTTCGGTATCCATTGCGGCAACAATCAGGTTATAGCCGCCAGGCTTAGTGCAGCGCTGCATGTTGGCGATCAGACCAGGGATGGTTTTGGCTTCCAGGAACATCATCACCACGGTAGAAAGAATAAAATCATACTCGCCATCAAAGCTCAGCGTATTCAGATCTTTTATCGCAGTCTGCAAGTTCTCCAGCCCTTCGGCCTGACGAATGTTCTCCAGATTATCGATACTCATGGGATTTTTATCCCACGCGGTGACGTTGTAACCTTTTGCCGCCAGATACAGACTGTTTCGTCCATTGCCGCAACCAAGGTCGAGCGTCTGTCCCGGCTGCATCTGGGAGGACGCATACACCACTTCTGAGTGGGTGCGCGTCAGGCCATATTTTTCAGTAAAGTAGTTTTCGTCACGAGTCGTCATGATTAATCCTTGTTTGGCAATAAAGTGGCACGGTCTACGCGAATTAACAGTTTACCCCGCACCAGCAGAAGAAAGGTACGCAGCAGCAGCAGGCCGATAATCAGGTTACTAAAAATAAATAAGGGGATCGCCAGAGTATGGAAAAATCCGTGCGGCTGGCCGTGACCCAGATGCAGGCCGGTGGTCGCCAGTGCGGAAATCCCGAACGAGAAGCTCCAGAATGACGCATTAAACGGCTGCTGCAGATACCACGGCATCAGGCGCAGCATAAATAGCAACTGCAACAGCCCATAACCAAATAGCATTTTGGCAAACGTATCACCGTCGCCGCCATTGACGCTGAGCCACGCGCTACAGGCCACCAGCGCCGGCGCCAGCTGGATGCCCAGCGACGTCCGCAACGCCGCCGGTAGCTCGCCGTTGCTGCGCAGCCGCTGCAGGATAACCGGCTCCAGGCTGAGCCAGGAAAAGACGCCAGCGCCGAGAAACGCCAGTCCGGCATCATTAAATCCCAGCGCGCCGCAGGCCATGGCGCTGATAAAATTGTTGGCGACGGTCGGCAGATATAAACCGGGCGTCGTCGCCTCTCCCGGATGTTTACCCCGCCACAACCCGGCGCTCTGCCAGGCCGCATAGCAAAGCTGCAGCGTAACCCCCGCAGCAAATAACGCCAGCGACAACGGGCGATACCAGCCAGCAAAAGCGATCGACACCAATAGCGTTGTCGCCGGGATCAGGCTGACAAAACTGCTGGCCACCGGATGACGCATCTCCTGCCGAACGCTCCACGGGAAACGAATAGCCCGCGCAATAAACACTATCATTAATAGCGCCCAGATAGTTGTCGCCAGCACCACCAGCGCATCGCCAATAATACTGCTCACCGGCCAGATGGTACTGGCATAACGCCAGGCGAAGCCCATGCCGATTATCCCCAGCACCATACCAAAATAGCCAGCCGGTAGATTCAGTACCTGGCCGCCCGTTACGTGTTTATTCATTTTATTTAAAGTTTCAATTTAATTTTAAGTTGCATTTTAAAGGAACCTTATAAAACGCGCTACGGAGATTTTTGCTATGTTTATGTTAACCAACAGTAAAGAGAAATGCTGATGAAGAAATATCGTCTGAGCGACCACGTCCGCCTGTATCACTTTGAAGAAGACGGAATTAAACATAGCGTAACTCTGCGGCAAATCGTGGCGCTGACTGATTTCTCGGACGTTAAGGCCGGTAGCGAAGGCGGCTGGCTTGATGATGAAGCCGCGTTAAGCCAGGGCGGCGACTGCTGGATATATGATGCCAATAGCGTCGTCTTCGCTGGCGCGCGCGTTGACGACAACGCCCGTCTGACCGGCACCTGCGTGATAAGCCACGGGGCGACAATTAGCGACAACGCCTGGCTTGATAATGTTGAGGTAAGTCACGGCGCCAGGATAAGTGACAACGTCACTATAAAACAATCGCAAATCCGTGGCGTCTGCCGAATCGCCGACCAGGCGCGTATTCTCCCCCATTGTCTGGTGATTGCCGCTCAGGGACTCACTTCTGATATCGACAAAGTGCTGCAAATTTATCAGCGCGCCACGGTCAGCGCCTCACGGATTGTTCATCAGGCGCAAATCTACGGCGATGCCGTGGTTGAGCATGCTTTTGTTGAACACCGTGCCGAAGTGTTCGATAACGCACGTATTGAAGGTAATGAAAATAACGATGTATGGATCTGTGACAACGCCCGGGTCTACGATCGCGCGCGGCTGGTCGCCGGGCGCGGCGAGGATCAGATCCCAACCCTGCGCTACAGTTCCCAGGTGGGCGAAAACGCCGTGGTCGAAGGCAACTGCCTGTTAAAGCATCGTGTCATGGTCGGCGGGCACGCCCATCTTATCGGCGGCCCCATTCTGCTGGATGACGAGATACTTATCGAAGGACATGCGACGATTCGAGGCGATGTGATTATCGAACAACAGGTAGAAATCTGCGGTAACGCCTGTATCGAAGCGCTGGAGGGTGACAGAATTCATCTTCGCGGGCGCAAAATCGTGAGCGGCGACGAGCATATCACCCGTACGCCGCTGCTGGGTTCGCTATAGCAGCTTATTGCGGGTCAATAATCCGCGCGTAGATATTCTGATCGTCATATGCGCCATTTAAAAACTCGGCCTGCTTCAGACAACCTTCCAGTTGGAAACCATTACGCAGCGCCACCTGATTACTGCGCTGGTTGGCGACCCGGCATTTAATAACGAAACGGCGAACGGCGCCCGTTTGCGCATAATGATGGATAAACGCCTGTAACGCCTGCGACAACAGTCCCTGCCCCTGATGGCTTTGATCGATCCAGTAACCGATATAGGCCGTCTTGTTCAACGGTTCAATCTGGTTAAATGACAGGACGCCGATCATCTGCCCCTGTAAAAACAGCAGGAACATTTTTGCATAACCGCGCTGGTGCAGCATCACGTTTCCCTGCACGTGGCGCCGGGTTTCATCTTCACTCAACACCTCCGCAGGCCAGCTTAAAGCATGCTGCAGCCAGTCACGGTTTTTGAGCACCAATTGATGGAGTTCGCTGACGTAACGTTCGTCAACCGCACGCAGCTCCAGCTGTTCGTTGACCGGGATAGTTTCGATGATGGGGCTGTTTTCGGCAGTCATGACGATATCTCACTGATAAACAACAACGCCCGCAGAAGCGCGCCGCGGGCGGATTTCAACGACCTGGGTTATTTCATAATCCGGTCATCAACGTAGTTACGCCGATCCGCCGCAGGCGGGAAGTACTGATATAGCCAGGTTTCGCTGATAGCGTCGCCACGGCAGCGCAGGAACATACGCATCTCCACCGGATCGGTGGAATCTGAAGTCGGATACCAGTCAAAAAGAATACGATAGCCGTCAAAAGGCTCGACGTAGAGGATCTCTACCTGCTTAGCCTCGCCGCTGGAGAGTGTAATCACCGGCTCAATGCCTTTCGGCGCCGCGGCTTTCAGGTCGCCGCCAACAAAATCGATAGCAAAGCGGCGCGCCCATTTGTCCGGGTAGTGTTCACCCGGCGCCCATCCTTCCGGGAAGCCGCCCATTCCGGTGCGTGTCGCCAGCACTCGCGCCAGCGGAGAGCGTACCGGCGGCTGCGCGCTCCAGTACAAGCGGTAGCTAAAGTCCAGTTGATCACCCGCTTTTACCGGTTTTTCCGGCTGCCAGAAGCAGACGATATTGTCCAACGTTTCGCCGGTAGTCGGGATTTCCATCAGGCTAACGGCCCCTTTTCCCCACTGATTACGTGGCTCCACCCACAGGCTCGGGCGCTTGTTATACCAGCCCATCACATCCTGATAATGACTGAAATCGCGATCCAGCTGCAGCAGGCCAAACCCCTTCGGGTTTTTATCCTGGAACGCGTTGAACTGCAGCTTTTGCGGATTATTCAGCGGACGGCAAATCCACTCGCCGTTGCCGCGCCACATCGACAGGCGGTCAGAATCGTGGATTTGCGGATGGATGGTATCGCACATCCGGCGTTCGTTGTTACCGCAGCTGAACATGCTGGTCATTGGCGCAATGCCCAACTGCTTAATGTCCTTGCGCGCATAGAGATGATTTTCGACATCCATGATCACCTGCGTTTGCTGGCAATTCACGGTGAACTTATAGGCGCCGGTGACGCTCGGGCTATCGAGCAGCGCGTAGACGGTGAACACCGTCGCGCCAGGTTTGACGGTTTCAAACCAGAATGACGTGAAATCCGGGAACTCTTCCGGGGTATCGGTAAAGGTGTCAACGGCCAGACCGCGCGCCGACAGGCCGTACTGGTAAGTGCTGTCGACCGCGCGGAAGTAGCTGGCGCCCAGAAAGGCGACGATATCGCGGCGCGCCAGTTCCGGCGCCTTAAACACACGGAAACCGGCGAAACCGAGATCGGTCTGCCCTTCCAGCTGTTTGGTATCAACGCCGGCGTCGTTGTACTGGAACAGCTCCGGACGGAAGTGTATCTCCCGCGCCTGCTGAGACTGCGCGTCCAGCGAGAACATGCGCACCCGGCGGCGGAAGCCCATACCAACATGGAAAAACTGGATATCCAGCTTGCGCTCTTCAACGTTATTCCACAGCGAATGCGCCGCATCATACTGGATGCTGTTATAGGCCTGAGGGGTCAGATTCGCCAGCGTCGGCGGCAGGTCACGCGGCGCGCCGCCCCACGGCTGGCGGGCTAAGTCATGAGCCATCGCCTGCAGGACGGAAAAGTCAAAGCGGCGCGTCTGGCCATCGGCGATAGCAGAATCCGCGGCGAAAGCCGCTTTAGTGAATAACGAGGCGACTCCTGACGTTCCGCATACGGCGGCAACAGCCATGGATGATTTAAGAAAACGTCTGCGGTTCATGCCTGGAAAAGCGTCCTTTTTGAGAGTTCGACGGATACGCAACGTTGCAAACATCTGCGTCGTGAATTCCGCTCACTCTAGACAAAAATGATTGATAATCCAATTGTTGGCAGGCGAAAAGCATGAAAAAAAAGATGTCCACCGGAACAGACTGAATAACCACCCAGCGATCGCTATCGCTGAGCTGTTTTGGCGAACAGGCGCGACCCGAGACCTCAGCGTTTTTACCCCCGCTTTGTTTATTTTCAGCACGAACAGGATAAATTTTCATCACGCCAGGTGTAATCTCTACTCTCCAGGGAAAAATGTCAGGAGTATCTAATGAAAGTAAAAGCCGCCGTGACGTTGGGTTATCAACAACCATTTAGCATTAAAGATATTCAGGTTAGCGCACCTAAAAAAGACGAAGTGATGGTAAAAATTGTCGCTACAGGCGTTTGTCATACCGACGCGGTAATCCGCGATAACGCCGGGATCCTGCCGATGCCCGCCATCCTGGGCCACGAAGGCGCAGGTATCGTGGTTAACGTCGGTGATGCCGTTCGTGGGGTCGAAATTGGCGATCATGTGGTACTGAGCTACGCCGCCTGCCATCACTGTGAAAACTGCCTCACCAACCATCCTTCCGCGTGCGAAAGTTTCAATGACTTAAACTTTGGTGGACGCTTAGACGATGGCACCACCCCTTATCGTCTGGATGATCAAGAATTATCCGTCTTCTTCGGCCAATCTTCGTTTAGTCAGTATGTGGTCACCAAAGCGACGAATGCTATTGTTGTCGACCGTGATGTCGAACTTTCGCTTCTTGGTCCGCTGGGTTGCGGAATTCAAACCGGGAGCGGCACGGTGTTAAATCGACTAAAACCGGTGGCCGGGGAATCGTTAGTGGTATTCGGCTGCGGCGCGGTTGGTTTAAGCGCCATTATGGCTGCAAAGCTCACCGGCTGTAGCCAAATCATCGCCGTCGATATTCATGCGAACCGCCTTGAGCTGGCACGTGAACTCGGCGCAACCCACGTGATCAATGGCAAACAGGAAGATAGCGTTGCGGTTATTCGCCAACTGACCGGTAAAGGGGCGCACTACGCCATCGAAACGACCGGCGTCGCCGCCATCGTTCTGCAGGCGATCCACGCGATTAAGCCGTTAGGCACGGTGGCGGTCGTCGGCTTTACCGGCGATATCACCTTTAATGTGCAAAACGATCTGATGGCGGAAGGTAAATCATTGATAGGGGTAATTGAAGGCGACGCCGTACCGCAGCTGTTTATCCCACAGCTGGTACAGTTTTATAAACAAGGGAAATTCCCCATTGATAAGCTTATCGAGTTCTATCCGCTCGAAGAGATTAATCAGGCTTTCGTAGATTCAGCTTCCGGTAAAGTCATCAAACCGGTGGTGCTGATGTAATGCGGGCGGCTCTTTGCGCAGCAAAGAGCCGCAAATAAAGATTATTTCACACTGACATCGATACCGGGGAAGTACTTCGCCGCCAGACGGGTGATAGTGCCGTCAGCGCGCACTTTATCAATTGCCGCGTCGAGCTGTTTTTTGGTCGCCTCATCACCCTTTCGCAAGCCGTAGCCAATACCGCTGCCCAGAATCGTATCATCAGCCACCGGCTTACCGATAAAACCGAATCCTTTACCCTGCGGCTTACTGAGGAACCCGGCCTGCCCGGCGGCAGACATCACCAGCGAGGCGTCGATACGGCCGTTAAGCAGATCGGCCCACGCCATGTTCTGGTCTTTGTAGGAAACTACCGTGACGCCGTGTTTTTCCCAGTGTTCTTTGGCAAAGGTCTCCTGAATCGAGCCCTGTAGCACGCCGATGGTTTTGCCCTTCAGCCCTTCCGGCGTCGCCTGCATACCGCTGTCGGACTTGCCCACCAGCTGTGAAGGAATACGGTAGATCGGCTGGGTGAAATCAATACTCTTGCGACGTTGCTCGGTAATGTTCATCGCCGAGTTAATCGCATCAAATTTCTTCGCCACCAGTCCCGGAATGAGCGCATCAAAGGAGGTTTCGACCCAGCTGCATTTCAACTGCGCGGCCTGACAAATCGCGTTGCCGAGATCAATATCAAAACCCTGCAGCTCTCCTGCCGGGTTGCGGCTTTCGAACGGCGGATATTCCGCTTCCACGCCGTAGCGCAACTCGCTGGCGGCAAAGCTTGATACGGTACACAGCATTCCCAAAGCTAGAGTTAGGGCTTTTATTTTCATCGTCTGGCTCCTTAACGCGGCTTAACGCGGCACAGCGCCTGCGCGCCAGCCCGCAATGTGGCTTCATCTTTGGCAAAAGAGAGCCGAATCAGTTTGTTATCAGTACCATCGGTATAAAATGCCGATAGCGGAATCGTGGCGACGCCGTATTCGGTAATCAGCCGCTTGACCATCTCGCTGTCATGCTCATCGCTGAAATGGCGATAATCCGCCAGCATGAAGAAAGAGCCGGCGCTCGGCAATAAGCGGAACGGCGAGTCTTGCAGCAGTTGCTGGAGCAAATCACGCTTTTGCTGATAAAAAGCGGCCAGCGACAGCCATGAAGCCGGGTTCTGCATATGCTCTGCAAAAGCGTACTGCATCGGCGTATCGGCAGAAAACATGAGGAACTGATGTACCTTGCAGATCTCATCCATTAGCGCTGCTGGCGCCACGCAGTAGCCAACGCGCCAGCCGGTCACATGGTAGGTCTTGCCGAAGGAAGAGATAATCACGCTGCGTTCCGCCAGATGCGGATGGGTCGCCATGCCGTGATGCTTTTCGCCGTCGAAGACTACGTGCTCGTAGACTTCGTCGGACAAAACCACAATATCGGTATTGCGGATCAGCATCGCCAGTTGATTAAGGTCATCGGCGGATAATACCTGGCCGCTTGGGTTATGTGGCGTATTAATGATGATCATCCGCGTCCGCGGGGTAATCGCGGCGCGTACCTCGTCCCAGTTAATAGCGAAATCCGGCACGGTTAGCTTAATCGCCACCGGGGTCGCGCCTTGCAGACGCACGATCGGCGCATAGCTATCAAACGATGGCTCAAAGTAAATCACCTCGTCGCCAGCATGTACCAGCCCGCCAATGGCGGAATAAATCCCCTGGCTGGCGCTGGCGGTGACCAACACTTCACTATCGACATCATATTGCGTGCCGTACAACGTGGCGATTTTATCAGCAATACGCTCCTTTAAGGCCCGCAGGCCGGTCATCGGCGCGTATTGGTTATGTCCGGCGGTCATCGCCTGCGTCACGCCGGCCACCAGCTGTGGGTCGCAGGCAAAGTTAGGCGCGCCCTGAGAAAGATTAATCGCGTTATGCTGCGCGGAGAGCTGACCTATAACGGTAAAAATCGTGGTGCCGACATCCGGCAATTTCGAGCGGGTGGTGACCGAAGTACTAAGAGCCATGATTAATCCTTTCTCGTTTTATTTGCATATCCATTCAAACTAAAGCGCCTTCAAGCGACAAGCGAATTGTTATCATAAGAGCTATGCATTTCGATCATGGCTCCCAGGGCTCCTGCTGAAATATGACAGGGCTAACACTCAGGACATAAACCACAATTTTAATATGCCTTATGCTATTTAATTCTTTATAATCCCCAGCGGTTCTAAGGTTTTTCACAGCCTTAGAGAAATTTGAAATAAATCTCTTTCCGGCATTTCAGGTGCTGAATGGGGCAAGAGGCACATCTTATGTTTATTACGCCAGCGTATATCGCGTTATTTTTAATCGCATCATGGGGACTTTTTAAACTCGAGCAAAAAAGCCACTCGTTATCAAAAAGCGTTTTTATCGCCATCTTTCTCGGCGCCCTTCTCGGATTATCACTCCATTTCATTGCCAACGAACCGCGAAAAACGGTCATTGATTGGTACAGTATCGTCGGCAACGGCTATGTTAATTTGCTGAAACTTGTCGCGGTTCCGCTGATTTTCATTTCAATTCTGTCAGCGATTAATAAACTCGAAAATAGCGCCGGTATTGGCCGAATGTCCTTAACCATTGTTGCCTGCATGCTATGCCTGGTGATGGTGGCAGGCTGGGTCGGACTGTTTACCGCTGATTTACTCGGTCTTGACGCCAGCGCTTTTAGCCATATGCAATCGACGCTGACCGCCGAAGACGTCAGCAAAACCGCAGCCGTTTCGCTACCCCAACTGGTCACTTCGCTGATCCCGACAAATATTTTTCTCGACCTGACCGGCGCGCGCAGCGTATCGGTTATCGGCATCGTTATATTTACCCTGCTGGCCGGAGTCGCGTTATTGAAGGTGAAAAAAGAGGCGCCGGAGGAAGGTCAAAAACTAAGTAGCGGGATTAACGCGATTCAAATTTGGGTGATGAAGATGGTGCGTATCGTGATAGCGCTGACGCCATATGGCGTCCTCGCATTGATGGCAAAAGTCTTTTCGACCTATCAGCTAGCGCAATTCACCAGCCTGCTTGGCTTTATTGCCGCCTGTTATCTGGCGGTCGCTATCATGTTTATCGTGCATGCGATTCTGCTGCTCGTTAGCGGTCATCATCCTCTGCGCTACTTTAAAACGGTGTGGCCGGTGCTCACCTTCGCTTTTGTTTCCCGCAGCAGCGCGGCTTCGATTCCATTAGCCATTACCGCACAGGAAAAATTCGGCGTGCCGAATACCATCGCCAATATTGCCGCCTCTTTTGGTTCCAGTATGGGGCAAAACGGCTGCGCCGGGATCTATCCGGCTATCATGGTGGCCATGATTGCGCCAACGCTGGGTATCGACCCACTGTCCTTCTCGTTTTTAGCCAGCTTACTTCCGGCTATCGCGCTGGGCTCAATTGGCGTCGCAGGCGTCGGCGGCGGTGGGACATTTGCGGCGTTGATTGTCCTGTCTACGCTCAACTTCCCGGTGGCGCTGGTCGGCATTTTTATCGCCATCGAGCCAATAGTCGATATGGCGCGTACCGCGCTGAATGTGAATGGGTCGATGATGTCGGGCGTACTGGCATCGCGGCTATTGAAACATCAAAGTGCAAAGTCGCACCATGCCGCCTCGATAAGTGAATAATCCCGTCTGATTGAAACGGCGGCCAGGCCTGAAAACTGGCCGCCAGCTGTTTATTTCTTGCTCAGCAGGTTAAAGCTGGTCATCAGGTTACGGTAATCCGGAATGTGGTTAGAGAACAGGGTGCCCAATCCTTCAATATCATTGCGCCAGTCGCGGTGCAGCTCACAGGCCACGCCAAACCACGACATTAACTGCACGCCCGCTTGCGACATACGATCCCACGCCGCATCACGGGTGATCGGGTTAAAGGTACCGGACGCATCGGTCACCACAAAGACGTCGAATCCCTCTTCAATCGCCGACAGCGCCGGGAAGGCCACGCACACTTCAGTGACGACACCGGCAATAATCAGCTGTTTCTTACCGGTGGCTTTTACCGCGTTAACGAAATCTTCGTTATCCCAGGCGTTAATATTGCCGGGACGAGCGATATAAGGGGCGTCGGGGAACTGTTCTTTTAGTTCCGGCACCAGCGGGCCGTTAGGGCCATTCTCAAAACTGGTGGTCAGAATAGTCGGTAGTTTAAAGTATTTAGCCAGATCGCTGAGGGCAAGGACGTTGTTCTTGAATTTATCCGGCTCGATATCACGAACCAGTGAGAGCAAGCCGGTCTGATGGTCAACCAGTAATACTGCCGCATCATTTTTATCCAGACGAACGTAAGGTTTAGACATGGTGGCTCCTTTTATACACATCAACTAATCGGTGAGAAACGTTGTATCAACGAGATTAATAATAGTGTAAGCAGCGGATGCCGATTAGATGGCAAAAACGGAACGCATCGTCCCAATTTCGCAACGATGCGTGGCATACTGCCCATGATCAAAATGCATAGCTGGAGCCAACATGTCGCGTAGCGCCCTGCCTTTTCATACCGTAGAAACGTTTCTGATAACCGCGAGGCATCTCAACCTAACCCATGCCGCACAGGAGCTATGCCTGACGCAGGGGGCAGTCAGCCGACAGATCGCCGCGCTGGAAAACTGGTTCGGCTTCCCGCTATTTGAACGCCACGCCCGGGGCCTGCGACTGTCGCCACAGGGCAGCGCGCTTTATCCGGAGCTACAGTCGGCATTCGGCCGCCTGATAACGGTGGCCGAGCAGGCGCGCCAGCAGCAAACCGTCGTGCGCCTGAAAGCGCCTACCTGTGCGATCCGCTGGCTGGTGCCGAAACTGCTGGAGATAGAACGACGTTATCCGGAATTGCAGGTGGCGTTGACCACCACCACCGAGCATAGCGTCAACTTTAAGACTGAACCCTACGACGCGGCGATTATCTTCGGCACCCATCAAAGCGCCGGCGACTTGCTGTTTGAGGAGGCCCTCACGCCGGTGGCCAGTCCCGATACGCCGTGCGATCCCCAGCTATCAGGCACTACATTTCTCCATCCGACGCGCGATAAAACCGACTGGCTGCTGTGGCTTGCGCACTTCCCGCATGAAACTGCGCTAAAAATGCATAAAAACCAATATTTCGACACCATGGATCTGGCGATCACCGCCGCGATGCAGGGGCTCGGCGTGGCCATGGCGGACGAAACACTGGTTGCCGGGGATCTGCGAACCGGGCGACTATGTCGCCCCTTCTCGCTTAGCGTCAAAACCGGCGCCAGCTACCGGCTGGTTGTTCGCCGCTCGCAAAGCAAGGCCGACGGGCTGGCGCGCTTTCGCGCCGCGCTGGTTAATCCAGCGTCACATGATGCTTCATCACCCGACGAAACAGCGCCAGCCGCGCGCGCATAAACCGGTTCTCCACTTTAAAGCCCGCGCGCTTGTTGAGGCCGATACGCAATAAACGGTCCCGTCCGCGCTGGCAGGCAGGCCAGCGTACCGGGCCGGTTAACTCACTGCACTGATTGCCCGCCTGGCGGGCAAAATTAGCCCAGTAGTC
Source organism: Klebsiella aerogenes KCTC 2190 (assembly GCF_000215745.1). Lineage (GTDB taxonomy): Bacteria > Pseudomonadota > Gammaproteobacteria > Enterobacterales > Enterobacteriaceae > Klebsiella > Klebsiella aerogenes. The sequence goes on from NC_015663.1 coordinate 4,341,508, forward strand.
GGCGACCTGCGCGGCGAAGGCTTGATCCGCCTCACTGGCATACTGACATACCGGCTCGGCGCGGGCCAGGTTGTCAAAAACATAAACCACTTCGTTGCCATGCCAGGCGCCATGGAGATAAGTTTCATGTTCCGCTTCGGCCACATAGTCAAACCAGTAGCGCCAGCACGGTTGCCCGAGACGCTGCTGCGCCTGCATGACAACATACCCTAAAGTCGTGAACGCCATATCGCGACACACTTCCCGCCCTAACGCCTCATCGCCTTTAACGCCGGGATACAGTAGTTTAATCAGCCCAAGGCCAAAACGGCGTTCGCGGCGCAGTTTTTGAATCTGACCGGCAATATCGACGCCAAATACCGCCATCACGCTGGCCTCATCGCTATTGGAGCCAATCATCACCGGCATCGCATGCTGACGTCCCTTAAAGAACGTGTCGAGCATGGGCTCCGGCAGCACCGCATCGCCGACAATCGGCGCCGGGCCGATATTCAGCGGCGCAGTTAGCGCCCAAAAGGCATCGGCGGGGATTGCCCGCAGCTGTTCCGCGCTGGCATCGGCAAGAGAAAAATGTTCCGCCAGCAGCTTTCCCTTGGCCAGCGCCTTTTCCCGCGGTAAATCCGGTAAGGTATAACCGCTTTGCACGATCGCTTTATGGAACAATCCCTTCGCTTTCGGCGACGCCATTAACGACAGGACGCTGCGCGCCCCCGCGGATTCGCCGAACAAGGTGACATTGGCGGCATCGCCGCCGAAGGCGTGGATATTATCCTGCACCCAGCGCAGCGCGGCTATCTGATCGAGCAGTGCAAAATTATACAACCGCTCGCCCTCTTCGCCTTCCAACGCTGGATGGGCGAAAAAGCCTAGGTGTCCAAGACGATAGTTCACGGTGACCACAACCACCTCGCGGCTGGCCAACGCGCTACCGTCGTAGGGCGGCAGACTGCCGGCGCCAATGGTGTAGCCGCCGCCGTGAAGCCAGACCATCACCGGGAGCGGCTGCGAGCGGGCGGCGGGCGCCCACACGTTGAGATAGAGACAGTCTTCCGAGAAACGGCCAGGATCGCCGCCGCCAAGTTCACGACAATACTCTATATCCTGCCAGCTGGCGGCGGCAAAGGTATCGGCCTGACGCACGCCCTGCCAGCGCTCTGGAGGCTGCGGCGAACGCCAACGCAGCTCGCCCACCGGCGGCTGCGCGTAGGGAATACCGCGCCAGATATGGATCCCCTGTTCATTAGTGCCGGATAACGTGCCCTGCCGCGTTTTCACCAGCGGCGTAGATGAATTCTGCATAACAACGTCCTTTTGCAAGTTATGCCATGCAGAGTACCGATTTTAGAGCAGACCGCAACGGCGTTTACTCCGCTCCTCCGCCTGTTGGTATAACTCGAACTCATCGAGGACCTCGCAGCCTAACGCCGCTTCAAAAGCTTCACGGCTGGCGTTACCGTGACTGCGGGCCTGCGTTTCGTTGCCCAGATTCGATTGGAAGATCCCCGCCGCGCTCACCGGTAAAAAATCTTCATAAACAATCGGCTGCGCGACTACCCAACCACGTTCGATCAGCGGTTGCGGATCGTCGCCGGGGCCAAAAGCATGGCGATGCGCTTCCCCCGCAGGCGTCAGGCGATAGCGAAACCACGCCAGCCCCTGCTGACGCAGCAGAAATTCGCTGTCAGGAAATTCGCTAAAGACCTCCTGCAAATGGCGCTGGTGGTTAAGGTTGTCTTTACCGACCCCGGCCTCATTCAGTAAGCGGTCATACAGCGCTCGTCCTTTCGGCGTCAACGCGACGCCGCGTTGCTCAATTTCGCCAAAGCGCGCGCTGTGTGTGCCTTTATGTTCACCAGCAAACATCACCGGTTCTTCCAGCGCTTTAAAACTGGTTTGCCGCAGTAAAATCGGCACCTCGCGGCGCGGCGGCCCCTCAATGAGCGCTTTCGGTTCGATACCACATTGCGGCATTAGCGCCTGAACTCGATCGATATCAAGAGTGCGCGGCGTCAGATGGTTAATGTGGCAACCGGGGAAACAGACCACATCGGCAATCAACCGGTGCTCATTATGCAGCGCGTGATAGGTTTGCTCGTCAACGGTGGCATGACGGTGCCAACGGAAAGTTTCCAACGCTTCGGTGACGAATTCACGCGCTTCTGCAGCCGTGAATTCTCCTCGATCTTCGTGTAACGCAATGAGTTCACGGCAGCGAGGCGTAAATATATCGCGACGGGCGAGAATATCCGCCGCTCGCTGGCGCAGCGCCTCGTTGCCGATCAGTTCAAGGCGCAGCAATGAGGTGAAAACGCGAAACGGGTTACGCGCCAGCGCCGCGTCATCGACCGGGCGAAATGCGGTGGAGTGAACCGGTACCCCAGCCTGCGACAGATCGTAATAGCTAACGGGATACATCCCCATAATGGCAAACATGCGACGCAGGGTCGCCAGTTCTTCCGCCGTTCCCACGCGGATCGCGCCGTGGCGCTCAACGTTCAGCCGTGCCAGCTCGTCGGCATTAGCCAATTGTTCATGTAATTTCGGGTTATGTTCCAGGACCGCCAGATTCACATCCGCCACCAACTCCAGGAGGGTTCCATATTGCGGAACTTCCTGCTGGTACATTGCCGACATAGCCTGTGAAAAGTTCTCCCGAATCTCATCAGCCGTGATGGTGTTCGCCATGATGTCTTACCTCCAGTGAATACTTCCTGGAGTGTAGGAAAGCGCGTTAAGAGTGGCGGGAAGAATTTACAAACTGTGATGCGGATAACCTGCTACCGCGTTTCGCCTGCACAAATCATAACCAATGGTTATGAAAGATTAGATTTAATTTCACTTTAAATTAACAAAACATTTACAGAGACTGTTTCTGGCGACATTACAACAACATGCCTCTCTTCCGATTGATGGAGTACCCTATGAATAATAAATGGTCACCGCGCGAGGTTGTACATCGCGATTACAATAGCCATCCGCCGGCGCTGGCACCGGGATATAAAACTAGTGTGCTGCGCTCGCCGCGTAATGCCCTCATCTCCCTGCAAAATTCACTTTCTGAAATTACCGGTCCGGTGTTCAGCAGCGACGACCTTGGCCTGCTGGATAACGATCTCATCCTCAACTACGCCAAAGACGGCCTGCCGATTGGCGAGCGAATTATTGTTCACGGTTACGTGCGCGACGGCTTTGGCCGACCAATGAAAAATACGCTGGTGGAAGTGTGGCAGGCCAATGCCGGCGGCCGCTACCGTCATAAGAAAGACCAGTATCTGGCGCCGATTGACCCCAACTTCGGCGGCTGTGGACGGGTGCTGACCGATGAAAACGGTTATTACTGTTTTCGCACAATCAAACCCGGCCCCTATCCGTGGCGTAATCAGGTTAGCGACTGGCGCCCGGCGCATATTCACTTTTCGCTCTCCGGCGATGCCTGGGCGCAGCGGCTGATTACCCAAATGTACTTTGAAGGCGATCCGCTTATTAAACAGTGTCCGATTGTCAGAACCATCAATAACGATGATGCCGTGCGTACCCTGATTGCCGAGCTGGATACCCACGCCGCCGTGCCGCTCGACAGCCTGGCCTATCGTTTTGATCTTGTGCTGCGCGGCCATCGCGCCACGCTGTTCGAAAATCGTACTCAGGGGGCCGCCCAATGAAAGACTATTTAGCTGAAACCGCCTCGCAGACTGCCGGGCCTTATGTGCATATTGGTCTGGCGCCGGACGCTGCAGGGTTTCATATTTTCGAAAAAAACTTCGGCCCCAACTTAGTGAGCGCGGAAACCAAAGGCCAACGTATTACGATTGAAGGCCGGGTTTTCGATGGTTCCGGAACGCCGGTACGCGACGTGCTGCTGGAACTCTGGCAGGCTAACGCCGACGGGCGTTATAACCATCCCGACGACCGTCAGCAGAGTAAGACTCTGGACCCAAACTTCCGCGGCTGGGGGCGCACGTGTTCAGACTTTGCATCCGGCGTCTGGCGCTTTCAAACTATCAAACCCGGCGCGGTCGTCGGCCGTGACGGACGCATGATGGCGCCGCACCTCAATCTGTGGGTGGTAGCGCGGGGTATCAACATCGGCCTGAATACGCGGATGTATTTTGCTGATGAGCAGGCGGCAAATGAACAGGATCCGGTATTGAATCTGATTGAATGGGAAGTTCGCCGCCAGACGCTTATCGCGCAACGTGAAGTGCGTGGAGATGAAGTCGTCTACCGCTTTGATATTTATTTACAGGGCGATAAAGAGACCGTGTTCTTCGATATTTAATTTCCCACCAAAACATCCCTTTTTTCCAGCCCCGCCGAGTGCGGGGCTTTTTATCGCGCCTGACAGAAATGACTTGTAAGACAATAAGATCAAATGTTAATAATATTTTGCTAACTAGTTATCAAAATTAAACAACTTCGCTTGCTACCGAGACAGCTCTGTTTTTAACATCGATTATGGAAAAAAATGGTCTCTTCAGTCAGCGCATTCGCTTGCGCCATTTACATACTTTCGTCGCCGTCGCACAGCAGGGAACCCTGGGGCGGGCGGCAGAAACCCTGAATCTTAGCCAACCTGCGCTATCAAAAACGCTCAACGAGCTGGAGCAGTTGACCGGTACCCGTCTCTTTGAGCGCGGGCGGCTTGGCGCGCAGTTGACGCTGGTTGGCGAACAGTTTCTTACCCACGCGGTCAAGGTGCTGGATGCCCTCAATACCGCAGGCCAGGCTCTCAATCGTAAAGAAGGCATGAATAGCGATGTGGTGCGGATTGGCGCCCTGCCAACCGCGGCGCTCGGTATTTTACCTACGGTGATTGGTCAATTTCATAAACAGCAAAAAGACATCACCTTACAGGTCGCCACCATGAATAACACCATGCTGCTGGCGGGGCTAAAATCCGGCGATGTCGATATTGGTATCGGGCGCATGTCTGATCCAGAACTGATGAGCGGCCTCAACTATGAACTGCTGTTTCTTGAATCGCTAAAGCTGGTCGTCCGCCCCGGCCACCCGCTGCTGCAGGAGACGGTAACGCTCAGCCGGGTGATGGAATGGCCGGTGGTGGTCTCACCGAAAGGGACAATCCCGCGGCAGAATGCGGAAACGCTACTGCAAAGCCAGGGTTGTAAAATTCCCCCCGGCTGTATTGAAACGCTGTCGGCCTCGCTTTCACGCCAGCTCACCGTCGATTACGACTATGTCTGGTTCGTCCCTTCCGGCGCGGTGAAAGACGACCTGCGTCGCGGTTTGTTAACCTCATTACCTATCGCCACCGAAGGCGCCGGCGAGCCGATCGGTATTCTTACCCGGGTGGACGCCAGCCTGTCGCAGGGGGCGCAAACTCTACTGAGCGCGATACGCAAATCCATGCCTGGCTGACTCTCAGTGGCCGTTACCCCGAATCAGCACATTGAGGTAACGGCACCGCTACGTTCATTCTTCTGCCACTTAATATATACATCGCGCTAATCAATTAGTGCGAAATCATTCATTAACATTTGCGCTCATTTCATTAACAGATTTATCATAGCCATGATTTCACCATTTGGTTCATGTGAAATGAATTCATCTTTTGAAATCACATTTATGAAGCTTTGAACAGCTTCACTCAAAAGCAATTTCTATTTGCACTTGATTCATTTGGTACACGCCTGGCAAGGGGTGGTATAAGGAGACAACATGGCTACGGGCAACGTGCCGCGCGGATTCCCCCGGATCCTGCAGTGGCTACTCGCCGGACTGATGTTAATCATCGGTCTGGCAATCGGCATTTTAGGCGCCAAACTGGCAAGCGTCGGCGGCACCTGGTATTTCGCCATTATGGGACTGGTGATGGTTATCGCCTCCCTGCTTATTTTCCGCAATCGTCGCGGCGGCATCGTTCTTTATGCCGTCGCCTTCGCGGCGTCCATTGTTTGGGCGATCAGCGACGCCGGCTGGACCTACTGGCCGCTGTTCTCACGCCTGTTTGCGCTTGGCGTTCTGGCTTTTCTGTGCGCCATTGTTTGGCCTTTCCTTTCCAGCGCACCGGCAAAAAAAGGCGCGGCCTTCACCCTCGCGGGCGTGCTGGCCGTGGTACTGCTGGTCAGTTTTGGTTGGATGTTTAAATCCCAGCCGCTGGTCAGCGCCAGCGAAGCGGTTCCGGTAAAACCGGTACAGCCAGGTGAAGAACAAAAAAACTGGGAGCACTGGGGTAATACCACTCACGGCGACCGTTTCGCCGCGTTGGATCAGATCAATAAAAACAATATCAACCAGCTACAGGTTGCCTGGATTGCCCATACCGGCGATATTCCGCAGAGTAACGGTTCCGGTGCGGAAGACCAGAATACGCCGCTACAGATTGGCGATACGCTGTATGTATGTACGCCATATAGCAAAGTCCTGGCGCTGGATGTCGATAGCGGCAAAGAAAAATGGCGCTATGACTCAAAAGCGACGGCGCCGAACTGGCAACGTTGCCGCGGTTTAGGCTACTACGAAGATAGCCAGGCACAGGCTAATGCCGTGGCCGGGACTCAGCCTGCCGCCTGTGCCCGCCGCCTGTTCCTGCCGACTACCGATGCGCGCCTGATCGCAATCGATGCCGATACCGGTAAAGCCTGTGAAGCATTTGGTGAACACGGTACCGTCGATCTCAGCGTCGGCATGGGGGAAATCAAACCTGGTTATTATCAGCAGACCTCTACCCCGCTGGTGGCCGGTAACCTTGTTGTCGTTGGTGGTCGCATCGCGGATAACTACTCCACCGGTGAACCGCCGGGTGTAGTTCGCGCTTTTGACGTGCATACCGGTAAACTGGCCTGGGCCTGGGATCCGGGTAACCCGCAGCTGACCGGCGTACCGCCGGAAGGACAAACCTACACGCGCGGGACGCCGAACGTTTGGTCCGCGATGTCCTACGATGCCAAACTGAATCTCATTTATCTGCCAACCGGTAACGCCACGCCAGATTTCTTCGGCGGCGAACGTACGGCGCTGGATGATAAATACAGCTCATCAATCGTTGCGGTCGATGCCGCCACCGGTAAAGTGCGTTGGCATTTCCAGACCACCCATCACGATCTGTGGGATTTCGACCTGCCTTCGCAACCACTGCTGTACGATCTGCCGGACGGTAAAGGCGGTACGACGCCGGTACTGGTGCAAACCAGCAAGCAGGGCATGATCTTCATGCTTAACCGCGCGACGGGTGAACCGGTGGCGAAAGTGGAAGAACGCTCTGTCCCGGCCGGCAACGTCAAAGGTGAACGCTACTCGCCGACGCAGCCCTACTCCGTCGGCATGCCGATGATCGGCAACGAAACGTTGAAAGAATCGGATATGTGGGGCGCCACCCCGGTTGACCTGCTGCTGTGCCGTATTCAGTTCAAAGAGATGCGCCATGAGGGTGTCTTTACACCGCCGGGTGAAGACCGCTCCTTGCAGTATCCGGGCTCGCTTGGCGGAATGAACTGGGGCAGCGTGTCGGTCGATCCGAATAACGGCCTGATGTTCGTCAATGACATGCGCCTTGGACTGGCTAACTACATGGTACCGCGAGCGAAAGTGGCTAAAGATGCCAGCGGTATCGAAATGGGTATCGTACCGATGGAAGGTACGCCGTATGGCGCAATGCGCGAGCGTTTCCTGTCGCCGCTGGGCATCCCCTGCCAGAAGCCGCCGTTCGGTACCATGTCGGCGGTCGATCTGAAAAGCGGTAAACTGGTCTGGCAGGTTCCGGTGGGTACGGTAGAAGATACCGGTCCGCTGGGTATCCGCATGCATATGCCAATCCCTATCGGCATGCCAACGCTGGGAGCTTCGCTGTCTACCCAGTCTGGCCTGCTGTTCTTCGCCGGCACCCAGGATTTCTATCTGCGCGCCTTTGATACCGCCAACGGCAAAGAGATTTGGAAATCTCGCCTGCCGGTGGGCAGCCAATCCGGCCCGATGACCTACGTTTCACCGAAAACCGGTAAGCAGTACATCATTATCAACGCCGGCGGCGCGCGTCAGTCTCCGGACCGCGGCGATTACATCATCGCCTACGCGTTACCCGATAAAAAATAAAACCAGGGCCCCGTTCAGGGGCCTTTTTTTCTTCACCGCTTTCAGATTCCATTTAGGCGCCGATCCGCACGCCTTTGTTACAATAGCGTCTTATATTTCCGGCTCGATAATCAGGGAGGAAGCCATAATGTCTTTAATGAAAGGCGCAGGAGCGCTGCTTTTTGTCGTGTTGCTAACAGGATGCGCCCACAATGAACCGCAACAGCTATATCGCCATGATTTTGTGCTTAAGCACCCGCTTACGGGTACACCTATCCCCAATTTTCCCTATAAAATCACTACGCCAGACGGCAAGGTCTTCAAAGGCAGAACCGATAAAAATGGCTTAACCGTCGAAGCGGTATCAACTAAGCCGGGGGATTTTATTCTCAGCATGATTCCTGCGTCAGAGTTATGAATATTCCTGACAGGCTCTAATTTTAGAATGTTTTATTGCGTTATGTTATTATTGCGAATGGTTATCAATAACAACATAACAAGGATAAAAGATGAAAGGAGCCCTCCATCACCTGCCGATCGGCGCACTCTTATTAGCCGCAACCACCTCAGCCCAGGCGCTGAAAGCGCCAGAAGTGGATTTACGCGATCCAAAGCTGTGGGAAGAGAAAAAGGTCAATCCGCTAAACGATATCTCCGCCCCCTGCGAAGTGGCAAGCGGCCCGGATTGCCCAGTCTGGGAAGATCAAAAGTCCGATATTCAGCGTGAAAGAGAACGGCGAGAGCAACGTCGTTGGCAAACCGGCTATGAGCACTGGCGCAAGTATTAACGCGGCCAGAAGTCAACCCGGGCGATAAATGGCCCGGGTTTCGCTATCAGCAATACTTAGTTATCACCGAAGTGAATAACCGTACGAATCGATTTACCTTCATGCATCAGATCGAAGGCTTCGTTGATCTGATCGAGCGGTAACCGGTGGGTGATAAACGGATCGAGGCGAATCTTACCCGCCATCGCGTCTTCAACCATCCCCGGCAGCTGGCTACGCCCTTTCACGCCGCCGAAGGCGGAACCACGCCATACCCGGCCGGTGACCAACTGGAACGGACGGGTTTTAATTTCCTGGCCGGCGCCAGCAACGCCGATGATAACGCTCTCACCCCAACCTTTATGGCAGCACTCCAGCGCCGCGCGCATGACGTTGACGTTACCAATACATTCGAAACTGAAATCAACGCCGCCATCGGTTAGCTCGACAATCACGTCCTGAATCGGTTTATCGTAGTCGTTCGGGTTGATGAAGTCGGTAGCACCCATCTCCCTGGCGAGGGTAAATTTATCCGGATTAGTGTCGACCGCCAGAATACGTCCAGCCTTCGCCTGCACCGCCCCCTGAATCACCGCCAGGCCAATACCGCCCAGCCCGAACACCGCGACGCTGTCGCCCTCTTTCACCTTCGCCGTGTTATGTACTGCGCCGATACCGGTGGTGACGCCGCAGCCCAACAGACATACTTTTTCCAGCGGCGCCTGCGGGTTTACTTTTGCCAGCGAAATCTCGGCGCAGACGGTGTATTCGCTGAAGGTGCTGGTGCCCATATAGTGATAAATCGGCTCGCCGTTATAGGAGAATCGCGTAGTGCCATCCGGCATCAGACCTTTCCCTTGGGTGGCGCGGACCGCCTGGCAGAGGTTAGTTTTGCCAGACTTGCAGAATTTACATTCGCCGCACTCGGCGGTATACAGCGGAATAACGTGATCGCCAGGTTTCAGGCTGGTCACGCCCTCGCCGACTTCAACGACGATACCGCCGCCTTCATGGCCCAAAACCGCCGGGAACACGCCTTCCGGGTCGTCGCCAGAGAGAGTAAAAGCATCGGTGTGGCAAACACCGGTGTGGGTGATTTTGACCAGGACTTCGCCTTTCTTTGGCGGCGCGACGTCAATCTCCACGATTTTTAACGGCTGGCCGGGGCCAAAGGCAACTGCTGCACGTGATTTCATACTGTCCATTCCTCGTCGTGATTTTACTTTAAATAGGATCGTAGCAGGTGACCGACTTCCGCCATGCGGGCGGCGCGTTGGTCCGGGGTGGTATCGCCGCTAACCAGTTCATCCTGCAGATGCATCTCCACCAACTCGCCCATCAAACCGTTGGCGGCGCCGCGAATGGAGGCAATCTGTTGCAGGATAGTCATGCAGGGTTCGCCGGACTCCAGCGCACGTTCCAGCGCTTCAACCTGCCCGCGAATACGGCGTACGCGGCTAAGCGCACGCTTCTTGTCTTCTGGTGAATGTGGCACGAGAGGCCCTCCATATCATATAGGGGGGTATACTATATTTATTTAACTAAAGTGGCAAATTGAAACGCCGTTAACAACCATAGCATAGCGGCGCAAGTTTACCGTTAATCGAGAGTGAGGCTCATGGCTATACAGCGTAGCTCGGCGTTGGCCATTTTCGAATAATGACTCTTTTCTCCTTGTGAAACAAAGCCATGGCGTAGATAAAAGCCCGCCGCATTGGGGGTCGCCTCAAGCGTAATCGTTTCGAGCCCCCGTCGGCGAGCTTCGGCAATAACCGCCCTCATGATCAAATCCGCGCATCCCTGCCCGCCCCACTCCGGCAGCGTAAAGATCGCTTCCACGCTTAAGGACTCAATATCGAGATAGCCGGTAGCGACGGGTTGGCCCAGCCTATTTTCCACGATATAAAACGGATTATCGGCAACGGCGTGACGATACCCTTCGGGCATCTGTTCCGGCGTCCAGGCGTGAATCACTTCAGCGCCATAGCTTTGACGACAGCCATGGCGAATCGCCTGATTACGGATATTCCACAACGCAGGGGCTTCATCAGGTACCGCGCGTCTCACTCTCATCACTACTCCTTTATCTTTTTTATGGCGTCGCTCGTGGACGGCTGGCCTTCATCGGGATGCGCGATACCACCAGCGCCCCCAATACCAGGAACCCGGCCACGAGGTAAAAGCCGGCGTTAAAGCTGCCGGTTAAATCCTTCAGCCAGCCGAATAACAGCGGACTCATGGCCGATCCCATATTACCCGTCGCGTTAATCACCGCAATGCCGATCGCTCGTGAGCGCAGGCTGATGGACTGATCTGGCGTGGTCCAGAAAATCACCATCGCCGCATAGGCCCCTGCCGAGGCCATAATTACCCCCAACAGTTGCATGATGCTATTTGATCCGTGCGCCGCCAGCATCCAGCCCGCGGCGGCAAACAGGTAGGGCAATAACGTGTGCAGCTTACGTTCCTGTAAGCGGTCAGAACGTTTACTCCACCAAATCATCGCCACAATGGTACAGATATGCGGTACGGCGCTAAGCAAGCCGATGGCGATATTGCTGCTGCCCTGGTTAAAGCTTTTGAGAATTAGAGGCGTCCAGACGCTGAGCGCGCTTAAGGTATTACAGAGAAAGAAATAGGCCAGCGTATACATCAACACCACCGGGGTGAAGACGTCGCGCCAGAGGCTGCCTTTCCCCTGCTGCAGGGCGCTCAGGCTGGCGCTACCGTTCGGTTGCACTAGCCGTAGTTTGTCCTTCTCCATCATCTCGCTAAGGCAACGTTTGTCCTCATCGGTGAGCCATTTGGCCTTTTGCGGACTGTCGTCAAGATAGAACCAGACTACCGCCCCCAACAACACCGATGGGAATCCTTCCAGCAGGAATAACCACTGCCAGCCTTTAAGCGCCAGCATGCCATCCATACTGAGAATATAGCCGGAGACCAGCGAGCCCAACGCCATCGTCACCGGCATAGCAATCATAAACAGCGCATTGGCGCGCGCCCGGTAGTAGGCCGGAAACCAGTAGGTTAAGTAGAGCAGAAGCCCCGGAAGAAAACCGGCTTCGGCAATCCCCACCAGCATGCGCAGCAGATACAGGCTGTTTGGCCCAGTCGCGAACATGGTCGCTGTCGATGCGATTCCCCACACCACCATAATGCTCGCAATCCATCGGCGCGCGCCAACGATCCCCAGCATGATGTTACTGGGAATACCAAAGATGACGTACATCGCGTAGAACAACGTCGTCGCGAGGCCGAACATAGTGCTACTCAGCCCCAAATCCTGGCTCATGGTGAGCCCGGCAAAGCCGATATTGATACGGTCAAGAAACGAAAAGATAAAAAGCAGAAACAGAAAAGGAATTAAGCGGCGGAACAATTTATTGATCACCACCTGCTCGCGCGGGCTCAGGCGTTCAGCGCCCCCCACATCGGCGACAGGGGGAGAAGCGGCCGGTATATTATCGGTCATGTCAGGTTTTCCTTTTGCTCATCGGTATTGAAAAAGCAGGCGTTTTAGCCAATGACGCTGCGGATACCGCTGAACGTGCCTGGGTGTCGTTTCGACGGCCTCCCGGCTGGATTCAATCCACCGCACTGAGATTCTTATAGAACCTTTCGTTTCGATTAGACATTTTTATTTACATATTCGATACAAATTTGCAGCATAAGTAACATTTTGCGAATCATTTATTGGCGAGTTACGGAAACAAAAAACCCGCCGGTGGGCGGGTTCAGGAGTGCCGGGCGTGATACTCAGCGCTTGCGCGGCATCATGCGCAGCAGCGTATTATCTTTCCATAAATAGTGATGCAGCAGCGCCGCCAGCGCGTGCAGGCCAATCACGAAATAGCCGATATTGGCAAGTAAGCCGTGCAGCCCCTTAAGGCTGTCGACCAAAGCGAAGTTGCTTTGCGCCGCAAAGGGCATCGTCAGGCCGAAAGCAAACCACGGGTTACCGCGGTAATACATCATTACCATGCCAATCGCCGGTAGCGCGATAAACAGCAGATATATCACCAGATGGCCAAGATGGGCGAAACCGGTCATCATCGGCGAGGGTTTAGGAACAATCGGCGGCGCCGGAGACTTCAGGCGCACCAGCAGGCGTGCGATCATCAGGACAAAAATGGAAATACCGCAGGAGACGTGGATCATGTTTATCACCGGACGGTCGCTGCGCGGAAAGAAGCCGCGCAGTTCCATCGCCGCGTAGGCGACGACAACCAGTAAAAAGACCAGCCAGTGTATTCCTATCTGCAGGCCAGAATATTTATCGCGCATGAACAAACCTTAATGGAAGTGTGATGTTGTTAACATAACCGCCTTCCCTTAAATTTTCATTAACCTTTACCGAGGCTTAAAAAACTGCGTTAGCGCGAATTGAATAGCATCAGGGCTCTTTTGCAAAGAGCCCTGGGCAATGTTACTGCTCGGTGAGTTGCAGTTCAGCAATGACCGGCAGATGGTCACTGGCCGCTGACCAGTTAAATTCCGGCGAGTTATGCGGGATCTCCAGCTTCTTCACATCCCACTTTTGTCCTTTGAAGGTGAAAATGTGGTCGATATCAATGGCCGGGTTAACGGCAGGCCAGCTACGCGTATCCGTCCCCTGCTTCGACACTTCGTTAAAGAAATAACCGATCTCTTTCACCGGCTGTTCTTCACGGGTTGAATTGAAATCGCCGGCCAGGATCTTAATTGAAGAGGCGATATCTTTAAAATCAGACGCCGCATCGCCAATACTCAAATCGAGAAGATAGCGAGCCTGTTCGGTACGCATGGTGGGATCTTTTTGCCAGTCGAGATGGGTCACCATAATAATCGGCGCGGAATCAAAACCCGGTACATCAACCTGCGCCAGTAGCGCCACGCGCTGTTCCGCATTGCCTGACGGCAGCTTCACCACCTGAGAATGCAGGATTTTATATTTTGACAGCAGCCCCAGTCCGTATTCGCCACCGTCGAAATCTAACGCTTTACCAAAGGCATAATGCATATTGTTAGCATCGGCAATCGTCTTAAGCTGATCGATTTTCTGGCTGCGCTGAGTTTTGTGATCGACTTCCGGGACGGCAATAATATCGGCGTTAATTTTTTTAATCGCTGAATTAAGTGCCGTAAAATCGGCCACATTATCAGACGCTTCATTCTTGCCGATATTATAGGTTGCTATACGTAATTTCGGCTGATGTTGGGTATAGACTTTATCCGGCACCCCGCCTTTCTGTACGGCAAGTATTTCATTACCAGCAAGTTTCTCTGCTGCCTGGACGTTAGCCGCCAGGCAGGCCAGCGCCACCATCGTCAGTGCAATGCTCTTTTTCATTGGTATGCTATTCCCCTTGTTTAAGTATTCTTATATTAAGGGTACCGAGTGAAGACATTGATTATCGTGATGTATAGCGCAAACTTATAACGCAGAGTGAATTAAGTATCCCGAAAGATTTGAGGTTATCCACAAAACGAGTCGGTATCAGATCGCATAGTTTGTGGATAACTCACTGCAGGCCCTGCCACTCCTGCCATTCCGCTTTGTGTTCATTATTCAACCGCATCGCAAACCAAATGGCCGCAGTGGATTAGGATATTGGCTGTTAATTGGATTCGCCGAGGGTGATGATCCTGTCCGCGGTTTGCAGGGTCGTTTCACGGTGAGCAATAATTATTCGGGTTATATTCAACTTTTTCATTGCCAGACTGACGTCTTTTTCACACTCTGCGTCCAGTGCGCTGGTGGCTTCATCCATGAATAATATATCCGGACGGCGATAAAGCGCCCGGGCAATAAAAATCCTCTGTTTCTGACCCCCAGATAGCCCCTCCCCCAGTTCTCCGATTAACGTCTCATACCCCATTGGCAGAGCCAATATCACGTCATGAATACGGCTTGTCCGGGCACATTCTCTCATCCAGGCATCATCAATATTTTCAGTGAATCCGCAGATATTCTCCCGAATTGAGCCAGAAAACAGCCGGTCATCCTGCATTACGCAGGCAATCAAGCGATGATAGTTATTTATCCCCAGTTGCCTGATATCCGTACCATTCATTAAGACAGTCCCTGATATCGGTTCAGACAAGCCGCACAGTACTTTGAGCAGCGTGGTTTTCCCCGAACCTGAGGGCCCGGTAATGGCCACACTCTCGCCGGCTCGGATCCTGAAACTAAGGCCGCTAAAGACGGGTGCTGACTGGCTGTCGTAACGGAAGCTTAGCGCTTTAATCTCCAGACTAGCCGGAGACATGGTTGCCTTTAATCCTAAATCCGGTTTTCTTTCTTCCTTTTCATTCAAAGCGATATCCGAAATCCTTTCGTTGTGCAGGCTCATCATACGCAGCTGTAATAAGAAGTTGACCAGCGATCCTACCCGGTCAGAAAACTGCGCGCGGAATGCGCCAAATGCCACAAACATGCCGATAGTCATTTGGTTCTCCATAACCAGACTGATGCCCAGCCACAGAATAGTCACCTGATCGCACGTCGCCACAAACGTGTTAATGCCGCCGAAGAACATATCAAGTCGGCTGAGTCTGATACCGGTATTGATGGCATCAATCTTCAGGTTCAGCCAGTGGCTCCCACGCCGTTCTGCCATTCCCTGCATTTTAACCGTAGCTATTCCGTAGAGTGTTTCCATAAAATATGAACCAGCACGGGCTCCGGCGATTAACGCTTCTTCCGACAGCTGGCGGTACCGGCTATAGGTCAATATACGAATGAAGACATATACCGCTGTAAAGCCCAGTACAAAAACCGTCAATTTTCCACCGTACAGGATAAGCATCAACAAGAGACCGGCAACCATGATGCTGTCCATCATTGCCCCCACCACACAGGTTGTAAACGTGGCGCGAAGCGCATCCAACGAGCTGAAGCGGGAGTGAATATCGCCCATCTTTCGTCGCTCAAAATAGGTCAACGGCAACTGAAGCAGATGACGGAATAGCCCCGACTGCCATTGCACATTTATCAATGACTCCATCGCAAGGGATGACCATGCGCGGATCACGCTAACCAAAGTACGCCCCAAAATAAAAAACATCAGGACTCCACAGATAAGCATGAGCAGTCCCCGGTCATTCGCAGGAATAGCATGATCCATCACCAATTGCGTACCGACAGGCATCACCAGGCCGATAGCTTCAATAATCAGCGACAGACAGAAAATTTTGCTCAGTACGCCCCGGATACCCTGCACGCTGCTGATTAATGCCCGAATTCCGATTCGGCTCTTCATCGTTTCCTGCACAAATGTACTGCCGGGCCAGACCTCCAGCGCCACGCCGGTGAAGCACTGTGACATTTCATCACTCCCGACAGTTCTTCGCCCCCTCGCAGGGTCATGAAGCACGAACCGATTCTTACGTACGCTAACGAGCACCACGAAATGATTAAAATTCCAGTGCAGGATACAGGGCATTCTGAGAGCATTAAGTTCATGGAGATCCAGTGACAATGCCCGGCTTTCCATCCCTAACTCAATCCCGGTTTGCTGAACACTGGCAAGCGAGGCTCCACGGGCAGACAGATTTATTTGGCGACGTAGGGCGATCATGTCGATATTACGACCATAATGTCCGCATATCATCGCCAGACAGGCCAGTCCACATTCTGACGTTTCTGTCTGATGAACGACCGGGACTCGCCGCCGAAATTTCAGATCCAATTTCTCCTCGATGGATGATATGAAGTGGTTACGGTTCATGAATCGGCCCCGTAACGCTGCGCTTCATATCGTAGAATGGCGAGAGCATCCACTGATAGATTTTACGTTTTTCCAGAAATAACGTGCTCTGTGCCTTCATGCCATTTTCCAGAGGCAGACGCTTGCCGGCGTAGCTGACAGCCTGCTTTTCTGGACTAATCACAACTTTGTAGTAAGCAGCCGCACCTGCCGTAGAGTTAATCGGGGCGGTCGTATAGGTCTGCATTTCACGGTAGGAAGCTGGCGTCCGGGAAATGAGTGTGACTTTCGCCGAGAACTGACCAAACTTTTCAGCCGGAAAGGCTTCGTAGCGGATATTCACCCTATCACCGACTGAAATATATGGAACGGCTTCATTGGGTACCCAAAGAACCAAATAATAGCGTTGTATTTTTTCTGGAATTATCTGCAGCAGACTGTCGCCTTCGCTGACCATCTGACCTGGGGTGACGCTTAATGAATCAATTTTGCCGTCTGATGAGGCACGAATGATAATATCGCCTCCCGCATCAGTATTAATCCGCTCTTTCTGTAGCTCATAACGCTGCAGTTCCATCTGATAAACCCGATTGTCAAATTCCGCCGCCTGCGTCTGAATTTGACTTTCCAGATTGGTTAACTGTAGAGCATTTTGTTCATGCTGCGCGCTCAGGCTGAGCAAACTATTATGCTGCTGGTAGTACAAGGCCACCAGACTGGTTAACTGGTCCTTATTAATCAACCCCTGCTGCTGGTACCGTCGGTAATTATCCATATTATTTTTCATTAATTTTATTCCCTCCTCAGCACGCCTGACAATGCCTGCCGAGCGTTCAAAAGAGGCGCTATACTGTATTTTCTGTTGCTCAAGCATCCGCAAAGTGGTTTCCTTACTCTCTCTAAGGCGAGCGATAATCTCGGCGATGCGCTTCAATTGGTTTTCGATATCCTGTCGTTGAGTCTCATTGACCACGCCTCTACGTGTACTTTTACTGACATCAATTTGATAAACAGGATCACCCTTTTTTACAGGGTCCCCTTCCCGGACGAACTGTGTCGCGACAAATCCCTGGACACCGGAATAGACATTAACCGGTCTCGGCCAGGTGGTAACTTCACCTTGCACGCTAATACGTCGTGTATAAGTGCCGGTGCTAATTAAAACAATGAAGCAGACGAAAAAAAGCGCGCTGGTAATTATAACCAGCCGAGAGGAGATTCCCGGTAGTAATACTGCTTTGCCACACCATGTTTTATCCCTGTTTTCGAGCGCTTCCTTACGAAACATATTTCATTCCCGCTATAGCTAAGCCTCTCCGGAATACTGGAGGAATGACACATACTGAATACCAATTACGACCGCGTTCATCAGCGCATGAAGAATAATTGGCATCAGTATTCCGCCGGTTTTTATTCTCCCGATAACCAGCATCAGCGAAACCAGAAATAATATCAGGAACGATCGCCAGTCTATGTACTGTAAATGACAGGCTGAAAATACAACAGACACAGCGACAGCCGCCGCATAATTGTTATTCCCGAGCCAGTATTTAAACACACTGAAAAGACAGCCGCGGAAGACCATCTCTTCATAAACAGGAACCAATAGAATCATCACAATGGCATTTAGCCAGAATACATGCGCATCCAGTCGCATCTGTGAAGCTGACCAGTTTTCAGTCTGATAGCCTGCAGTGACAAAAGGCAACAGAAATTGGATCAACAGAATACACAGGAAAAGTATAATAAAAATGCCGAAATGAAAATTTCCTCTCCCCATACCCTCGCGTTTGTAGAAATAGAGATAATAAAGGGGGGCAATTGCCAGGAACTCTAGTCCGAAAAGTAGTGGATAGAGATATCCCGTTATCATAAGGTCTTTGCTGCCCTCGAAAAAAAGCGGCAAACATGTGATGCTAAAAAATAGCGCAAACATGGCAAAACAGCCGGTTACGGCTTTGTTTCTTGCAATATTGTACTCGCGGTTATATCCGTCAACGTTCATTTTTTATTCCATCGGCGCCAAAAGGCGTGGACGACTCCCACTCGACTGACAAACTTTAATTATGGCTAGTTTTAAAGGTTAAGAGATGGAAGAGCTGATAATATGCTCTTCCATACGCTAACAGCTATCCTTATTGGCTTTTAGACTGGTTTATACCCGTACCCCAATCAGCATCTGTCAGTAACAAATATCATTGAGGTTATTCGGATTCCAGTAGCATTCTCTGCCTGCTGCTGCATTCCACGCTTCGGATGGAAGGTTAGCGGGTTTTTGTTTGAGCGTTCCGCCCAGACCAGATGGGGACATCGCTGGGTCCGGTGTTTTTGTTGCAGCCCAGTCATAAACCTGTCCCCCTGCGATCCCACCGGTTATAGCACCAGGAGTTCCGCCTACAAATGTGCCAGCTCCAGCGCCGATTCCCTGAGCAATTTCCCGCCCAATATCCCCCCCTGCACCGGAGACCATACCCAACTGTTTATTTGTTAGCTCTTTCATCTTTCATATTCCTTATGTAATTCAATAGCCAAAAATAAGCATTGCTCAGAAAATATATACATCCAATGGCAAACACAGACAGTAGTGCTCTGGGTGCCAATAAAATATCTGCATAATCAACAAAACATCGCACAACGAGAAAACAGAATATAAGACAGAAAAGAGAATGCTCCCGGCAAGGATAATATCTTTAAACACCCGCATTATGATTTACCCTGCAGATTTTCCTCCCCGCATTTCATGCCAGCAGGATGGAATTTCGGCATGATTTTTAAATTTTTAAGCTATGGGTTGATAATTATTCCTCAGGCCGCAATCCATTTTCTATTCATCCCTGTATTATTCCTAATGCAAGGTTACATTAATATGACCAGATGTCAATGAATGATATTCATTCTCATTATCGATATTGTGCTGAACCACCGCTATAGTTATCAATACAACCTCGATGTAGCTATATCCTTCTGCGCTTTTTCTAATTTCTGTTATTGTGATGTAGATCATATTTACCACTCAACACCGCATGAAATAGCGAACAATGGTAGGCACTCTTTTTGTTGTGCTGTCGCGGTAAGAACATTGGAACCACCTCCGACCCGGCGTTATACTTCCTTCGCACCATCTGGCTCCACGTGACAGTTACTGAAGACGCTTCAGGCAGGTAACTTAGCAATAGAAACACCGCAGGTGAACTGCTAAGCCGCTGAAAGTAAATAGTTTACTCTCCCCGCTCTGCCTGAAGAAGTTTTAACGTATCAACTTCACCACCAGGAGAATATCCATGAGCAAACTTGGGATTAATGGATTTGGTCGTATAGGACGTTTAGTACTTCGCCGCCTGTTAGAAGTAAATAGCCCGCTGGAGGTCGTGGCCATCAACGATCTCACCTCACCGAAAGTCTTAGCCTACCTGCTTAAACATGACTCTAACTACGGTCCTTTCCCATGGAGCGTTGATTTTACAGAAGATGCGCTGATCGTTAATGGTAAAAAAATCACCGTTTATGCGGAAAAAGAGGCTCAGCATATTCCGTGGAAAGCCGCAGGCGCTGAGGTGATTGTTGAATGTACCGGTTTCTATACGTCGGCGGAAAAATCGCAGGCGCACCTGACCGCCGGCGCGAAGAAAGTGCTGATTTCCGCCCCTGCCGGCGAGATGAAAACCATCGTTTATCACGTTAACGACGACACCATGAGCCCGGATGATACCATCATTTCGGTTGCATCCTGCACCACCAACTGTCTGGCGCCAATGGCTAAAGTGCTCAACGATGCTTTCGGCATTACCGTGGGCACCATGACCACTATTCACGCTTATACCGGTACGCAATCGCTGGTGGACGGGCCGCGTGGCAAAGACCTGCGCGCCTCGCGAGCGGCGGCGGAAAACATTATTCCGCACACCACCGGCGCGGCAAAAGCCATTGGTCTGGTGATTCCGGAACTCAGCGGGAAACTGAAAGGTCACGCCCAGCGCGTGCCGACTAAAACCGGCTCAGTGACGGAACTGGTTTCCGTATTGGCGAAGAAAGTCACCGCTGAAGAGGTTAATCAGGCCATGAAAAATGCGGCGGCGAACAATGAATCTTTTGGCTACACCGAAGAGGAAATTGTCTCCTCCGACATTATTGGCAGCCATTTCGGCTCAATCTATGATGCGACTCAACTGGAGATCATGGAAGCCGGCGGCGTACAGCTCGTGAAAACCGTGGCCTGGTACGATAACGAGTACGGCTTTGTTACCCAGCTTGTCCGCGTACTGGATAAATTCGCGAAGTAAACTCAGAACCAGCGGATAGCTGCGGCTATCCGCCTTTCTCCCTACCCCAGCGTTCTGGCGTTCAGCGCCTCGCTCAATAGCGTATCTTCACGCAAGCATTGCCACGCCGCGCTAACATCGTGTGGGAAATCGACGTGGGTAATAAACCCTTTACCGTAGGGGCCATAACCCTGCGCGTTATCCAGCAGACGCGGCAGCTCGCCAAGCAGCAGCGCCAGATAACGCCCCACCGGCCACAATCCACTATCGTCTCCGCTGAATCTCAGGCCAGCAGCGCTGTTTTCAAGCCGCGGCGAACAACCGGGATAGCTCCACCACTGCGGCTGCGCCGGTGCCTCCTGCCAGACGCGGGCAAAGGTCGCCATCGTCCGACGCTGCATCGTCGGATCCTGAATCACCACGCCAGAGGAATGATCCAGCCCACGCTCTTCCAGTAACCGGCGGGTAAACCACGCGTTTTCGCCGCAGTTGGTTGAACGGTCTTCCACCACAATGCGATCGCGCGGAATTTGCCAGAATTGTTCGGCGATGTCCGCCAGGATATGCGATTCCGGACGCCCCTCTACCTGCAGCGCCTGATAGTGCGGATGCTTTTGTACGGCGTCGTAAAGAAAGGTCGTCGAATGACCAATACCGCCGCTTATCAATAGTGGAATCTGCCTCTGAGCCGCGAGCCGACAGGCGGCGTCAATGGTCGGGATCACCGCGTTACCGGCCAACACCGCAATCTGCGGCTGCGCATTCTGCGGCAAATCATCCTGCGCCAACCAGTCGCCGATGAGATTGGCCGCCGCTAACGTGTCGTGTGAAAGCGCCGGGAAATGCTCTGTCATACCCTTTCCTTCTTCTGTCCTGATCCAACAATGAAGTGTCGGGCGACATCATAAACCGCGCTACGGCGAAAAGGAAAATCCGGCAGCCACGCTTCAGCTGCCGGGTATCATCAGGCGCTGGCGTTATCCAATGCCAGTTGCCCTTCGCGCTTCTGTTTCACTTTCCAGAAGCACCATAGCGCAACAAACCACAGCGGCGAGGCCATCAGCGCCAGCAGCGTATCCGGGTCGAAAATCATAATGAAGATTGAGAAGGCGAAAAATAGCAGGCTCAGCCAGCACATCACCACTCCCGCCGGCATTTTGAATTTCGACCGCGCGTGCAGGTCCGGGCGTTTATGGCGATACACCAGGTACGCCACGAGGATCATACCCCAGCTGAAAACCACCATGATCGCCGCCAGCGTTGAAACGATGGTGAACAACGTCATCACGTTTGGCACCAGGAACAGCAGTAACGTACCGCTTAGCATGCAGAAGCAGGAGAACAGCAGGCTACGTACCGGAATGCGGGTATTACGCGATAGTATACGGAACTGCCAGTGCGCATGTTTTTCCACCGACAGGCCGTACAGCATGCGGGTACTGGAATAAACGCCGCTGTTCGCCGACGACATTGCCGACGTCAAGGCGACAAAGTTTATCACCGCCGCGGCGGCAGGTAGCCCGGCCTTGGCGAACAGGGTCACGAACGGACTGGCATCCGGCGAGACGCCCGGCCATGAAGCCACGGCAATAATCACCACCATCGACAGCAGATAGAAAATAATGATGCGCAGCGGCAGCGCGTTAATCGCCTTCGGCAGGATGCGCTCAGGATCGCGTGTTTCCGCCGTCATGGTGCCGAGCAGCTCAATACCGGTGAAGGAGAAGATCGCTATCTGGAAACCGGCGAAGAAACCGGTCACCCCGTGCGGCATAAAGGCCGTCGGGTCGGTGATATGGCCTAACGAAGCCTTCACGCCGTCCGGCGAAGTCCAGCCGATAGCAATCATCCACGCGCCGGTTAAAATCAGCGCAATAATGGTGATGACCTTAATCAGCGCAAACCAGAATTCGGCCTCGCCGAACATTTTTACCGACAACAAATTAAACAAGAACAGGATCCCAAGCGTACTCAACGCGGGCATCCATGCCGACATCTCCGGAAACCAGTACTGCATATAGCTGCCGCAAACCACCACGTCGGCGATACAGGTCACCACCCAGCTAAGCCAGTAGGTCCAGCCCAGATAGAAACTGGCCTGCGGGCCAAGATAGTCGCCGACGAAATCCGCAAACGAACGGTAATCCAGGCGGGTCAGCAACAGCTCCCCCATCGCCCGCATCACCATATAGGTAAAGAAACCTACCAGTAGATAGATAAGCAGAATGGATGTTCCGGCGACGGCGATGTTTCTGCCCGCCCCCATAAACAGTCCGGTGCCGATAGCGCCGCCCAGCGCAATCATCTGAATGTGCCGGGCGCCAAGGCCGCGTTTGAGCTGCGACGGGCACTCCCCGTCGGTGGCAGGATGAACCAGCCCCTCTCGTTGATGTTCAGTCATGTTGATTCCTTCAAGCAGGCATGGAAAGGCTTGGCGCGGTAGCGGTCAGCAACAGCCCGGCGCGTTGACCGGCGGCGACGCCCGCATTCGGAAACAGGATGTAGGGGGCGTCAGCATTGACCACCCAGGTTTTCTGTGCCTGACGGGCGATTTCATAGCCTGCCGGCAGCGCGGTAAAGTTTTCAATTTTCGGGTCGAGATTAAGGGTAAAACCGTTCTCGCTCTTGATGATGCTCTGCTGCACCACAAAGTATTCGACCGGCGCTTTGCTCCGCGGCGGCATGATGCCGTCGGCGATCAGCGCGCCGATCGCCAGTTCGGTGGCGGCAAACAAGCGCAAATCATTTTCACCGAATGGCATCACTTTCCCCAGTTCCAGCGTGGCGCTTTGCGCGCCGAACTTCTCGCTGGTGAAGTGGGTAAAGGTGCCGCCCGGTTCGGTATGGCGCACGATGGCGTCCATACCGCTGGCCTGCAACAGCTGATAAAAATCCGCGCTGTAGTCGCCATCATGAGCGGGGAGCAGCGCGAACTGCCGATATTTTGACCCGCGAATGGCGGTATGCAGATCGAGATGCGTGCGCGGCACCTTGCCGTGAACATCGGCGCTACGGAAGAAGGCCTGTACGGCCATCTCCAGTTCAAAAGCGCGACGCGACTCGTTACCCGGCATCGCCGCCAGATGGCGGCCGCCAAACAGCCGGTTGAGATCGTTATGCAGATAGCGACGGCCGGCGCGAATGGCGGGCAGATTGCCGAACACCACCAGCAGCGCGTGGGTCAGCGGCTGCTCGCCCAGGCTTAATCCCTGCAGGATCTGCAGCAACATTTCAATCGGCGCGGTTTCGTTACCGTGCACCCCGGCAGAAAGCACCGTCGCCTGTCGCCATGACGTTTTTGGCAGCAGTTGCAGAATGCCATCGCCTAACCAACTGGCTTCGATAGTCGGCGGAAAGGTCCATGTCTGCAGTTTACAATGCAGTAAATCGTTGACGTTTTGTTCCATTCCCGGCCCCTTATCGCTGGAAGTCATAAATCGCGCCCAGATGTAAAATCTGCGTCAGCTCATCCAGCGCCTGATAAACCTCGCGCAGCAGCTGCGGGTCGGCGAGGTCGCTGGCATGCAGGCGATCGCGATAATGCTTTTCAACCCACGCGGTCAGCTGCCGGTAGCGTTCGTCATTCATCAGGCTGTGAGCGTTGACCGCCGCGCGCTCGGCATCGTTAAGCACAACCCGCAGACGTAAACAGGCCGGGCCGCCGCCGTTGCGCATGCTTTCACGTAGATCGAATGCCGCCACTTCATCGATAGGCGATGCGCTATCGGCGGCAAGAGCGGAGAGATAACGCCAAACGTTTTCACGCTGACGGCACTCTTCCGGCACCACGATCAGCATTTTGCCATCGGCTTTGCTCAGTAACTGGCTGTTGAACAGATAAGAGGCCACCGCGTCATCGAGGCTAACCTGCTCGTCAGGGACTTCAACGCTGGTGAATGGAATATTCAGCCTGGCGTTGATCTCCTTCAGCGTCGCCAGTACCTCCCGCTGCTGCAGGAAGGCGTGCTGATGATGAAACAGCACGTGGCGGTTGCTGACGGCGATAACATCATTGTGGAATACGCCATGGTCGATAGCCTGCGGATTTTGCTGAGCGAATACGGTGTACTGCGGGTCGAGCTGATGCAGACGCGCCACCGCTTCGCTGGCCTCCAGCGTCTGGCGTGCGGGGTATTTAGCTGGCGCAATGCCGCCGCTGGCTCGCTTACCGTAGACAAAAAACTGCACGCCCTGGCGATCATAATCCCCACAGAAACGGTTATGGTTCGCCGCCCCTTCATCACCTAAATCGCCATGCTGCGGCAGCGCCGCGTGATGCGCGAAGTAACGCTCATCGGCGAAGGTGGCCCTGAGGATGGCCGAGGTGATCGGCGCTTCCTGCATGCGGTGCAGCTTATTGTTGAGGTTCGCCACCGTAAAATGCACTTTTCCATCAGCGCTATCGGCCGACGGCGACACGGTGGCGGCGTTGGCGGTCCACATTGAGGAAGCGGAGCTAAAGGCCGACAATAGCTGCGGGGCCTCTTTAGCCGCACGCTGGATCACCTGCTCGTCGCTGCCCTGAAAACCAATACTGCGCAGCATCGTCATATTTGGCCGCGGCTGCGGCGGCAGAATGCCCTGAACAAAGCCACGATCGGCCAGGGTCTTCATCTTATAAAGTCCCTGCAGCGCCGCCTTCTTCGGGTTAGATAAACCGTCGCGGTTGTTTTGTGACGCTTCGTTGCCTACCGACAACCCGGCGTAGTGGTGCGTTGGCCCCACCAGGCCGTCAAAATTCGCTTCAAATCCAGACATAGTGTCCTCACAAAAACGGTTATCAGAATGGCAGACCTGGCGACGTCGTCGCCGGAAGCGTCAGCGTTTCGCTGACCAGAGAAGCCATCGGCCAGGCGCAATAATCGGCGGCATACCACGCCGAAGCGCGATGGTTGCCGGAGGCGCCGACACCGCCGAATGGCGCTTTGCTGGAGGCTCCGGTGAGCGGTTTGTTCCAGTTAACAATCCCGGCGCGCGCTTCATCGGCCAGCTTGTCGAACAGCGCCGGGTCGGCTGAAATCAGCCCCACCGCCAGACCGTAGCGGGTGTTATTGGCGATCGCGATCGCCTCATCGAACTGGTCATAACGAATCACGGTCAGCAGCGGGCCGAAGTACTCTTCATCCGGCACCGCGATCCCGGTAACATCGATAATTCCCGGCGTCAGCACGGTTGAGCGCGGATCAGGCTGGCTCATGCGCAGCAGCACTTTGCCGCCTAGTGCTTCCAGCTTCGATTGCGCCGCCAGCATGCCCTGCGCGGCGGTTTGCGAAATTACCCCGCCCATAAACGGCTGCGGTTCGGCGTCCCATTTACCGGCGCGGATCTGCCGGCTGGCAGCAATCAGTTGTTCAAGTAGCGCATCGCCCTGTTGGCCGCGCGGGACCAGTAAACGACGCGCGCAGGTGCAGCGCTGCCCGGCGGAGATAAAGGCCGATTGAATAATCACGTTCAGCGCCGCAACTCTATCGACAACGTCGGCCACGATCAGCGAGTTATTGCCGCCCATCTCCAGCGCCAACATTTTCTCCGGCTGGCCGCCGAGGTAGCGGTGGAAATGGAAGCCAGCGGCGGCACTCCCGGTAAACAGCACCCCGTCGATATCGCGGTTTTCCAGCAGCGCCTGGCCGGTATCTTTCGCCCCCTGCACCAGGTTTAGCACCCCATCCGGAATCCCGGCCTGCTGCCATAGCTGAACGGTGAGTTCCGCGGTCGCGGGCGTCAATTCGCTCGGTTTAAATACCACGGTGTTACCGGCGATCAGCGCCGGGATAATATGGCCATTCGGCAGATGCCCCGGGAAGTTGTAAGGGCCAAACACCGCCATCACGCCGTGCGGCTTATGGCGCAGCAGCGCTTTGCCGTCCGGCATAGCGGACTCGCGATAACCGGTACGTTCGGCGTAGGCATCAATGGAAATCCCGGCTTTGCCGATCATCGCTTGTACTTCGGTGCGGGTTTCCCACAGCGGCTTGCTGGTTTCACGGGAAATTAACGTCGCCAGCGCCTCTTTATTCTCTTCCAGCAGCGCCGCGAAACGCTGAACCACGGCAATGCGTTCGCTTAATGGGCGATGCGACCAGCCATAAAACGCCTCGCGCGCGGCAGTACAGGCGGCCTGCACGTCGGCCGCGCCGGCGCTGCTCGCCTGCCATAAAATAGACTGGTCTTCCGGCGCCAGCTTGGTTAACGGCGCGCCTGCGCCCTGCTGCCACTTACCTGCTATAAACTGTGCGTTTACCGCCATGATCTGTTTTCCTCTGGATTGAGTGTCACCGCGTGAACCCGGTCGGTGGCATTGACCTGCAGGGCGTCCAGCGCCTGCTGATCGAGTGCTCCCGGCGTCTCTTGCGCGATGAGGACCGCGCGGAAATTATCAAACTGTCCGTTGGCGACGATGGTTGGCGTCGCCTGCGGCGTCATGAGTTGCAGCGCCGGCAGCGAATAGCTCTCTCTGATAGCACGAATATTATCGGTTTCAGCTTCCAGTACCGGGCCGGCATCGAAGATGTCGACGGACCCGCGCCAGCTAAACCCCTCTTTTTCGAGAATAGCCCGCGCCGGCGCGGTGTTAGCATGAACCTGGCCTATCACCTCGCGGGCATCATCCGGCAGCAGCGAGATGTAAATCGGGTAGGCCGGCATCAGTTCGGCGATAAAGGTTTTCATTCCTGTACCGGTGAGGCGGTCGGCATCGGCGAAAGGAATGTCGAAAAAGTGGTGCCCCAACGCATCCCAGAACGGCGAATTCCCCTGCTCGTCGCTGCGCCCGCGCAGCTCGGCGAACAGATGCGGTGAAAACCACTCGCGGAACGCGGCAATAAAGACAAACCGCGCTTTGGAGAGCAACAGGCCGTTGCGGTTCTTCTGGTACTCCGGGTCAAGAAACAGGGTACAGAGTTCGCTGTGGCCGGTATGGTCGTAGCTTAAATTGAGCAATTCCTGATGCTTGTAAACCCCAAGCTCTTTGGATGCCCGTACCGTCTTCTGAATACGAAAATTGTAGAACGGTTCGTCGAGCCCCACCGCGACCTCAATGGCGCTGACGCCGACAACCCGGCTCAGTTCGGTATCTTCCAGAACAAACAGAAACCCCTGTTCGCCGCGCGTCAGCTTGCCGGCAAAGGTCTCCACGCTGCGTTTGATCCGTGCGGCGAGGCGCACGGCATCATTCGGCAGCGAAGTCATTCCCACGCCCGCCCGGGAGGCCAGGCGGACAATATCATCGAGGTCGTTTTCCCGTACGGGACGAAATAACATCATAGGCCGTCTCCCGGATTAGCTGGTTAAGCGGGCGACGGCGCGCTCAAGGCGCACAAAGGCTTCATCAATATCCGCCAGTGGAATATTGAGCGCCGGGGCGAAACGCAGTACGTCCGGCCCGGCTATCAGCGCGATCAGTCCCTCTTCCGCCGCCAGATTGGTCAGCGCTTTAGCTTTGCCGCGCAGATGGCTTGCCAGTTCGGCGCCAATCAGCAGCCCCATTCCGCGCACGGCGCTAAAGACATCATATTTGGCGTTCAGCGCATTGAGTTTATCGACGATAAGGGTATGGCGTTCGCCCACGCCCGCCAGCAGCGCGCTATCCATTTGCGCCAGCACGCTATTAGCGACGGTCGCCGCCAGCGGGTTGCCGCCGAAAGTCGTGCCGTGAGTACCCGGCTGGAACACCTGCGCCCAGGCCTCTTTCGCCAGCATCGCGCCAATTGGGAAGCCGCCGCCCAGCCCTTTCGCGCTGGTGAGAATATCCGGAACCACGTTGTAATGCTGGTAAGCATACAGTTGGCCGGTACGCCCGGCGCCGGTCTGCACTTCATCAAAAATCAGCGTTGCTTCATGCTTATCGCACAGCTCGCGCAGCACCTGCAGGAATTGCGGATCCGCCGGCATGACGCCGCCCTCGCCGATAATCGGCTCGACGATGACCGCGCAGGTGCGGGAAGAGAACGCCGCTTTCACCGCGTCGATATCGTTATACGGCAGATGGGTGATGTCCTGCGGTAACGGCGCATAGTCGCTGGAGTATTTCGGCTGCCCCCCTACGGTTACGGTAAACAGAGTGCGGCCATGGAAAGAGTTTTTGAAGGCGATAATTTCGCTCTTGTCAGCGCCGAATTTGTCGTGCGCATACTTGCGCGCCAGCTTCAGCGCGGCTTCGTTGGCTTCAGCACCGGAGTTACAGAAGAAAATTTTATCGGCGAAGGTCGACTCCACCAGGGTTTTCGCCAGCTGCAGTACCGGTTCGTTGGTATAGCCGTTGCCGATGTGCCACAGCTTATCCAGCTGCGCTTTCAGCGCGTTAGCCAGCGCCGGATTCGCATGACCCAGCGCGTTAACCGCAATGCCGCCAGCCACGTCAATGTACTCTTTACCCTGCTGGTCCCAGACGCGGGAGCCCGCCGCTTTCACCGGGATAAACGGCGCGGGAGCGAAACACGGAACCATATAAGCATCAAAATCTTCGCGAGTGATACTGCCTGACATAACAATTCTCCGGAACGAGGATCGGCGGCATAAATTGGCCAATCGTGAATAGTCGAATTTAACAATTTCCCTTTAGCCGTTTTCAGGGCGCACACGTCCCGCTGCGATGACAAATATTTTCACCACAACTGAAATAAGCCATTTTATTTGTATGGATATATGTTAATTCACGGTTAATACCTTGTGTATTGCGTGAGCTAATGCTGGGCCCTGACGAGCAACAAAGTCAATACAACCATGAATCATTTTATTCACTTTTAGAGGATCATCAAGATAATGAAAAATATGAAAAAATTATTTCTATATTCACTTATCTGCATAAAATATGCATATCCATGCATGACATACAGGCACCTGGTCGTGCTTATTTATTCAAATGCAACCCCAAAAAACTAACAAAAATGTAAAATTCGGAATAGCCGTCAAATACTGGTTTATAAAATTGGTGATAACATTCATCACACAGATTTTACTGCTGTACCTATTCCACGGTTTTACACGACACAAATAACATTGAGATACAGGACTCTTATGGAAAAGTTATCTTACGCATCTGAAAGTAGTACATCTCCATGGACCACTTACCTGCGCCAGATCGACCGCGTCGCGCCGTATCTGGGCGACCTCGCCTACTGGGTGGAAACTCTGCGTCACCCGAAACGCGCGCTGATCGTTGATATTCCAGTGCAGATGGATGATGGCACCATCCGCCATTTCGAAGGCTATCGCGTACAGCACAATCTATCGCGTGGACCGGGTAAAGGTGGTGTTCGCTACCATCCGGATGTCGATCTTAACGAGGTAATGGCGCTTTCTGCCTGGATGACCATTAAGTGCGCCGCGGTCAATATTCCTTACGGCGGAGCCAAAGGCGGCATCCGCGTCGACCCGTTCTCACTGTCTGAAGGCGAGCTGGAACGTCTGACTCGTCGCTATACCAGCGAAATCGGCATTATCATTGGGCCACAGAAAGATATCCCGGCGCCGGACGTTGGCACCAACGGTAAAGTGATGGCGTGGATGATGGACACCTACTCCATGAACCACGGCACCACTATCACCGGCGTGGTTACCGGTAAGCCGATTCATCTCGGCGGTTCGCTGGGCCGTGAAAAAGCCACCGGCCGCGGCGTCTTCGTCACCGGTCGTGAAGTGGCCCGTCGCAACGGGATCGAAATCGAAGGCGCGAAAGTCGCGCTGCAAGGTTTTGGTAACGTCGGCAGCGAAGCCGCTCGTCTGTTTGCAGACGTTGGCGCGCGTATTGTCGTTATCCAGGACCACACCGCGACCCTGTTCAACGAAGGCGGCATCGACATGCAGGCGCTGACCGCATGGCAGGCCGAGAACAAGAAGATTGCCGGTTTCCCGGGCGCGCGTGAAATCGCCAAAGAAGATTTCTGGACCACCGAGATGGATATCCTGATCCCGGCGGCGCTGGAAGGCCAAATCACCCGTGAACGCGCGGAAAAAATCAGCTGTAAGCTGATCCTCGAAGGCGCCAACGGCCCGACCTATCCGGACGCCGACGACGTGCTGGCCGACCGTGGGGTGATCGTGGTTCCGGACGTTATCTGTAACGCCGGCGGCGTGACCGTAAGCTACTTCGAATGGGTGCAGGACATGGCGAGCTTCTTCTGGAGCGAAGAAGAGATCAACGCCAAGATGGACCGCATCATGACCGATGCTATTGTTCACGTCTGCGATAAAGCCGCCGAGAAAGCGTGTTCTCTGCGTACCGCGGCCTACATCGTCGCCTGTGAGCGTATCCTGCTGGCGCGTAAAGATCGCGGCATTTACCCGGGCTAATGTCCGGGTAATCCAAATCTTCAACCCGGGCTCGCCCGGGTTTTTATTTTTCTCCACGTGCCAGCCTGCCTTTCCCACAAAAAACGCACATTGCGTTAACCTATTTTTATCTTCGTGACTTGAAATCAGTAAATCGCCGCGCCTAAAATCATTAGAGCTCTAATGATTTTAGGCGGAACATGGATAACCGACAGCTTAACTTTTCCCATCTCTTATACTTAACCGCGCATCACTGGCGGCTGGCGGTTAACCGGCGGTTAAAAAATCTAGGCATGAGCCAGGCGTCATGGGTGGCGGTGTCAGCTATTGCCCGCAACGAGCAGCCCCTCTCGCAAAGCGAACTGGCGCAGGAACTGGGGGTCGAAAGCGCCACCATCGTCCCGCTCATTAACCGCCTGGTCGAACTTGAACTGGTGGAGCGCGTTAAGCCTGACAGCGATAAACGTAAGCGTCTGTTGGTTGCCACCGCAAAAGGGATGGCGCTCTTTCATCAGGTGAAAGCGGTCGCCGACGACCTGCGTGAGGAGATCCTCACCGCCATTACTCCGGAAGAGCGTGAGCAAACCCACCGGGTACTGGAAAAGCTGCTACACGAGGTGGAAAAGAAATAATGCCTCGTCGCGAAGCTAATCCTTATGTGCCCCACGACTGGGCGCCGCATGAAAAACCGGCGATGCTCGGTTCGCCGTCGACGCCGATCCACAGTACGCCGAAACGCGTCGCTTATGGCATCGTCGGGCTGCTGGTGTGCCTGACCGGCGCGCTGGGTAACGCCGTCGTTACCGCCAACCTGCAGCTGCTGCAGGGCACTTTTGCCGCCTGGTCGACGGAAATCGCATGGCTGCCGGCGGTCTACGTTATGACTAACGTTTCCATCAACCTGCTGCTGGTGAAATTTCGCCAACAGTTCGGCCTGCGCGCCTTTACCGAAGGCTTCCTGGTACTGTATGTACTGGTCACTTTCTTCCACCTGTTCGTCAACGACCTCAGCTCGGCAATGATGGTGCGCGCGGCGCACGGCATGGTGGCAGCGGCGTTGAGTTCACTGGGAATTTACTATCAGGTGCAGGCCTGGCCGGCGCGCCACCGCCTGAAGGCGTTGACCATCGGTATCACCGGATCGTCGCTGGCGATCCCCCTGGCGCGTCTGTTCTCGACCGAACTGCTGCAGATTGACGAATGGCGCGGGCTCTACTTCTTTGAGCTCGGCCTGGCGCTGGTGTCGCTCGCCTGCGTCATCGCGCTGAAACTGCCGCCCAGCGACCGCAAAAAGGTGTTTGAGAAGAAGGACTTTATTACCTTCTTCCTACTGGCTCCCGGTATGGCTTTAGTCTGCGCGGTCCTGTCGCTGGGCCGTCTGGACTGGTGGTTTGAGGCGCCGTGGCTTGGCTGGTCGCTGGCGGGAGCGGTGGTGCTGATCGTTTCGGCTATCGCCTTCGAGCATAATCGCACTAACCCGCTGCTTAACACCAAATGGCTTTCCAGCGGCAGTATCCTTCGTCTGGGACTGATTATGTTGCTGATTCGCATCGTACTGGCGGAACAGAATACCGGGGTCATCGGTTGGCTGCAGTACGTCGGCTTGCAAAACGAGCAGATGACCAACCTGGCATGGTCGATTTTCGCCGGTATCGTCTGCGGTATCGTCGCCAGTTGCCTGACGCTTAACCCGCAGCGCCTCTACTGGCCCACCGCGACCGCGCTGGCGTTGATTATGATTGCGTCATTGCTTGATAGCCAGTCCACTGCCCTGACCCGTCCGGAACAGTTGATGTTCAGCCAGTTTTTACTAGGCTTCGGCAGCGCCTTCTTCCTCGCGCCGGCCATGCTGGCGGGAATTGGCGGGGTGATTGCCGACCAGCGGAATCTGGTCAGCTTCTCGGTTCTGTTTGGCATGAGCCAAAATATCGGCGGCCTGCTCGGCTCAGCTATCCTCGGTACTTTTCAGACCTGGCGCGAAAAATTTCATTCCAGCCAGTTGGCCGATCAGATAACCACGCTAAACCCGCTGATCGTCGAGCGACTGCAGCAGTATAGCCAGATGTACCAAAGCCAGATTGGCGACAGCACGCTATTGAACGTGCAGGCTACCACGCTGCTGCAAAACGCCTCGACGCTACAGGCCAATATTCTCGCCTACAATGACACTTATCTCCTGACGGCGGCGATCTCTGCCGCAACGCTGGTGTGGATTTTCTGGCGCTTAATCAGATTGCGAATCACCGCCCGTATCGCGTTAAAACGCGCAACCGGCAACAAATAATAAGATAATTTTTACTCTGGAGTGGTTATGAGTCAGCAGGACGCGGCCAGGCAACAGGCCAATACCCGAAACAACATCCGCGTGGTGTCTATTTTTACCGCCGCGGCGATCGGCATCGTCGGCGTATTGGTTATTCTTTACGCCTGGCAGTTGCCCCCTTTCACCCGGCATAGTCAGTTTACCGATAACGCTTACGTGCGTGGTCAGACGACGTTTATCAGCCCGCAGGTTAACGGGTATATCACCGCGGTGAACGTCAAAGATTTCGATACCGTTCAGCCGGGACAGGTGCTGTTCCAGATTGACGATCGCATCTATAAACAGCGGGTGCACCAGGCGCAGGCAACGTTGGCGATGAAACAGGCGGCGCTGAAAAACAACCAGCAGCAGCGGAAAAGCGCCGAAGCGACGATCGTCAAAAACGAGGCCGCCTTGCAAAACGCCCGCGCGCAGAATCAGAAAACCCAAGCCGATTTAAAACGCGTACAGGAACTCACCGCGGACGGTTCGTTATCCATTCGCGAACGCGACTCTGCGCGGGCCAGCGCGGCTCAAGGCGCAGCCGATATCGAACAGGCGAAAGCCACACTGGAGATGTCGCGCCAGGATCTGCAGTCCACTATCGTCAATCGCGATTCGCTGGAGGCCGATGTGGCCAGCGCCAAAGCGGCGCTGGAGCTTGCCGAAATCGACCTGCAGAATACGCGGATTATCGCCCCGACGGCCGGGCAACTGGGGCAGATCTCCGTACGCCTCGGCGCCTATGTCAGCGCCGGTACGCATTTGACCTCGCTGGTACCGCCTCAGCACTGGGTTATCGCCAACCTGAAAGAGACACAGCTCGCCGAGGTGCGCGTCGGCCAGCCGGTCACCTTCTCGGTCGATGCGTTGAACAGCGAAACCTTCCACGGCAAAGTACAAAGTATTTCGCCAGCAACCGGCGTCGAATTCAGCGCGATCTCGCCGGATAACGCGACCGGCAACTTTGTCAAAATCGCCCAACGGATCCCTGTCCGTATCGCGGTCGATGAGGGGCAGAAAAACAGCTATCGTCTGCGTCCGGGGATGTCGGTGCAGGTGACGATTGATACCCGCGCGGAGAATAAACAATGATCCGCCCGTTAACCCTTGCCGTGGCGCTGGCGCTGGTCGGTTGTCAGTCTGCCGATGTACCACGTGCGGAGCCCACGCTGGCGATCCCGGCCGCCTGGCGTGCCGATGTGGGTCCTTCCAGCCCGGTGGAAGGCGTGTGGTGGCGCAATTTTCACGATAGCGCGCTTAATCAGTATGTCGATCGGGCGTTGCGCTACAACAGCGACGTCCTGATCGCCCGCGAGCGGGTTAACGAGTATCAGGCGCGCGCGTACGCTGCTGATAGCAGCTTATTCCCCTCGCTTGATGCCAGCCTGACCGGTACCCGCGCTCGCGCACAGTCCGCCGCGACCGGTCTGCCCATCCACAGCACGCTGTACAAAGGGGGCCTGACCGCCAGCTATGACGTCGATATTTGGGGGGCCAACCGCAGCGCCGCCAGCGCCGCCGAAGCCAGCCTTGAAGCGCAGAAAGCCGCTGCCGCTGCCGCTAATCTGACCGTGGCGACATCGGTCGCCGTCGGCTACGTCACCTTGTTGTCATTAGACGAGCAGTTGCGGGTCACCCGCCAAACGCTGAAATCGCGAGAAGATGCGTGGAATCTGGCTAAACGGCAGTATGAAACCGGCTATACCTCGCGCCTGGAACTCATGCAGGCGGATTCCGAACTGCGCTCGACGCGGGCGCAGATCCCGCCATTGCAGCATCAAATCGCGCAACAAGAGAACGCCCTGAGCGTTCTCTTGGGCGACAATCCCGGTGCGGTAAAACGTAACGAGTTCGCACAACTTAGCCCGCTACGCCTGCCCTCACAGCTACCCTCGACGCTAATGAGCCGCCGTCCGGACATTGTGCAAGCTCAACGCCAACTGGTGGCCGCTGATGCCACCCTTGCGTCGTCGCAGGCGCAGTTGCTGCCTTCCATCAACCTGACCGCCACCGGCAGCCTGCAGGACAGAACGCTGCCGGATCTGCTCGACAACCCGCTGCGGTTATGGAGCCTTGGCGGCAGTATTCTGGCGCCGTTACTCAACCGCCAGGCGCTAAATGCGCAGGTTGATGTCTCGATGGCCCAGCGCAATCAGGCGTTATACGGATATGAGAAAACCGTACGCGGCGCGTTCAAAGAGGTGAACGATAGCCTGGATGCCATCAGCCGCTACGGCGAACAGTTAAGCGAGCTCCAGGAGCAGGAATCGGTCGCCGCAGAAACGTTGCGTATCGCGCAGAACCGCTATCGTAACGGCTATTCTTCTTATCTGGACGTGTTGGATGCGCAAAGAACGTTGTTCTCCACTCAATTAAGCGTGGTGCAGGTGAAAAATAATCTTCTGCTGGCGCAGATTGATTTGTACCGGGCGCTGGGAGGCGGCTGGTCTGACTCATCAGGGAGCTAAATGGGGAAGCGTCATATGCAACAACAGTGGTCGGCAGTAGACAATTATTTGATTGAGGCCTTAATCCCCGGCGATCCTATGCTCGATCGGGTACTGGAAAACAACCATCGAGCCGGGCTGCCGGCACACGATGTCGCCGCCAATCAGGGGCAGTTTCTCGCCCTGCTGGTAAGGCTTACCCAGGCTAAGCGGATACTGGAGATCGGTACTCTCGGCGGCTATAGCACCATCTGGATGGCGCGCGAGCTTCCTGCCGACGGCCAACTACTCACGCTGGAGGCCGACGCGCATCATGCCCTGGTGGCGCGGGAGAATCTGCAGCTGGCGGGCGTTGACCAGCGGGTCACGCTGCGGGAGGGGCCGGCGCTACAGTCTCTGGAGGCGCTTGGCGAATGTCCCGCTTTCGACCTGATCTTCATCGATGCCGATAAGCCGAATAATCCCCATTATCTGCGCTGGGCGCTACGTTATTCCCGCCCAGGAACCTTAATTATTGGCGATAACGTGGTACGCGACGGTGAAGTGGTCAACCCACAGAGCGCCGACGAGCGCGTTCAGGGCGTGCGTCAATTCATTGAGATGATGGGCGCCGAGCCACGGTTGACGGCAACGGCGCTGCAGACCGTGGGCACTAAAGGCTGGGACGGCTTTACTCTGGCGTGGGTAAACGCTTAAGCGAGTAGCCCCGGTAAGCGCAGCGCCACCGGGGACAACCAGCCAGGCTACGGCGTAATTTGCTCCATCGCCTGCAACACGCGTTTGTCCGAGATCGGATACGGGGTACCCAACTGCTGAGCAAAGAAGCTGACGCGCAGCTCTTCGATCATCCAGCGGATCTCCTGTACGTCGTCGTCATCGCGGCGATTCGGCGGCAGCTTATTCAACCACTGCTGCCACGCCTGTTGCACGCTCTCGACTTTTAGCATCTGCGCGCGGTCACGATGCGGGTCGATTGCCAGTTTCTCAAGACGCTTTTCAATTGCCTGCAGATAACGCAGCGTATCGCCGAGGCGGCGGAAACCGTTGCCGGTAACAAAGCCGCGATAAACCAGACCCGCCATCTGCGCTTTAATATCCGACAGCCCCAGGGCCATCGTCATATCTACCCGCCCTTTCAGACGCTTATTGATGTTAAATACCGCCGTCAGGATCTGCTCGACCTGCTTCGCGATATCGACCACCGTGTCGTTCAGTTCGGCGCGCACTTTATCGTGCAGTTTACTAAAGCCCTCTTCGGTCCACACCGGGCCGCCGGCTTCATCGATAAGCTTGTCAACACCACAGGAGATGCAGTCGTCAATCAAATCCAGCACCTTGCCATAAGGGTTGAAATAGAGTCCCAATTTGGCTTTGTTGGGCAGTTTCTCGTGCAGATACTTAATCGGCGACGGAATATTGAGCAACAGTAAACGGCGCAGACCACGCCACATCGCCTGCTGCTGTTCCTGTGGATTATCAAACAGTTTGATGGCAACGCTGTCACGCTCGTCCACCAGCGCCGGCCAGGCTTTCACCTTATAATTACCGCGCTTCTGTTCGTAACTCTCCGCCAGGGTGCCGAAACTCCAGATATGCAGCCCGCTCTGTTCAATACCATCGTCGGCCACCGCCGATAACGTCTCCTGAACTTTACCTTTGAGCGCGTCTTTTAAGACCTGCAGAGAGCGTCCTTCCTGCAGTTTCTTATTTTTGTCATCCACCACCCGGAAAGTGATTTTCAGGTGATCGGGCACCTGATCCCACTGCCAGGATTCGCGGTCGATGGTCACGCCGGTCATTTTACGCAGCTCACGCTCCAGCGAATCCAGTAGCGGCAACGCCAGCGGCGACGCGCGGCCTAAAAATGCCTCGGCGTAATTAGGCGCCGGGACGAAATTACGCCGAACGGGTTTCGGCAACGATTTGATTAATGCGATGACCAGCTCGCGACGCAGGCCAGGGATCTGCCATTCAAACCCGGCTTCCTCTACCTGGTTGAGCAGCGGCAGCGGAATATGAACCGTTACGCCATCAGCATCCGCACCAGGTTCAAACTGATAGCTAAGACGCAGTTTAAGATTGCCCTGATGCCAGAAATTCGGGTAGTCCAGTTTACTGACCTGCTCCGCCCCCTCTTTAATCAGCATGCTCTTTTCAAAATTGAGCAAGTCTGGCGTTTCACGGCTGGCCTGCTTCCACCACTTATCAAAGTGGCGAGCGGAGATAACATCGTGGCTAATGCGCTGGTCGTAAAACTCGAACATCGTCTCGTCATCCACCAGGATGTCGCGACGGCGCGACTTATGCTCCAGCTCTTCGATTTCAGCGCGCAGCTTCAGGTTATCGCGGAAGAAAGCATGCCGCGTCTGCCAGTCGCCCTCTACCAGCGCGTGGCGGATGAACAGCTCACGACACAGCGCCGGGTCAATCTGGCTATAGTTGACCTTACGCGCGGCGACGATTGGCAGACCGTAGACGGTGACCTTTTCTGTCGCCATTACCGCGCCCTGCGACCGCTCCCAGTGCGGTTCACTGTATGAACGTTTAATCAGATGCTGGGCCACCGGCTCGACCCACTCCGGCTCAATGCGGGCGGCAATGCGCCCCCACAGGCGGCTGGTCTCCACCAGTTCCGCAACCATCGTCCACTTCGGCGGCTTCTTGAATAGACCAGAGCCGGGGAAGATAGAGAACCGCGCATTACGGGCGCCGGTATACTCCTGTTTATCGGAGTCCTTCATCCCGATATGCGACAACAAACCGGTCAGCAGCGCGGTATGAATTTCACGGTACTCCGCTGGCTCGCTGTTGATCGGCAGGCCGAGTTCTTTCACTACCTGGCGCAGTTGGGTGTAAATATCCTGCCATTCACGCACGCGTAAATAGTTGAGGAAATCCACCCGGCACTGGCGGCGGAACTGATTCGAAGAGAGCGCCTTTTGTTGTTCGCCGAGATAGTTCCACAAATTGACAAACGCAAGGAAATCAGACTCTTTATCGTGGAAGCGACGATGCTTTTCATCGGATGCCTGCTGCTTGTCCATGGGGCGCTCGCGCGGATCCTGAATCGACAGCGCGGAAGTGATGATCATCGCTTCACGCACGCAGCCATGTTTCTGCGCTTCCAGCACCATCCGTGCCAGACGCGGATCCACCGGTAGCTGGCTGAGCTGGCGGCCCAGCGGGGTCAGCTTATAGGCCGTTGCCTGCTCATCGGTGGTGATGGCGCCAAGCTCTTCCAGCAGACGAACGCCATCCTGGATGTTGCGCTTATCCGGCGCTTCGACAAACGGAAACGCGGCGATATCGCCCAGCCCCAGAGCGGTCATTTGCAGAATGACCGAGGCCAGATTGGTACGCAGAATTTCCGGGTCGGTAAATTCCGGCCGCGACAGGAAATCATCTTCCGAGTAAAGACGAATACAGATGCCTTCAGACACACGTCCGCAACGGCCTTTACGCTGATTAGCGGAGGCCTGTGATACTGGCTCGATAGGCAGGCGCTGCACTTTTGTACGGTAGCTGTAGCGACTGATGCGAGCGGTACCCGGATCGATAACGTATTTGATGCCCGGAACCGTCAACGAGGTTTCGGCAACGTTGGTTGCCAGGACAATACGCCGCCCGCTATGGGACTGGAAGACCCGGTTTTGCTCACTATTGGATAAACGAGCATACAGCGGCAGCACTTCGGTGTGACGCAGATTGAGCTTATTCAACGCCTCGGCGGTATCGCGGATTTCCCGCTCGCCGCTCATAAAGATCAGGATATCGCCGGTGCTTTCACGCCCCAGTTCATCGACGGCATCAAAAATCGCCTGTAGCTGATCGCGTTCGCTATCGTCCGCCTCTTCAACAATGGGACGATAACGTACTTCCACCGGGTAAGTCCGCCCGGAAACTTCGATAATCGGCGCATGATTAAAGTGGCGCGAGAAACGTTCCGGGTCGATGGTTGCCGAGGTAATGATGATTTTCAGGTCCGGGCGGCGCGGCAGGAGCTCTTTCAGATAGCCCAGCAGAAAATCAATGTTCAGACTGCGCTCGTGCGCCTCATCAATAATGATGGTGTCATACTGCATCAGCAGGCGATCCTGCTGGATTTCCGCCAGCAGGATACCGTCGGTCATCAGCTTAACCATGGTGTTTTCGCTGACGTGGTCGCTGAAGCGGACTTTATAACCGATACAGCCGCCCGGCTCGCTCTGAAGCTCTTCGGCAATACGGTTAGCGACGGTTCGCGCCGCCAGTCGACGCGGCTGGGTGTGGCCAATCAGGCCTTTCAGGCCGCGCCCCAGCTCCATGCAGATTTTGGGTAGCTGAGTGGTTTTACCTGAACCGGTTTCACCGGCGACGATCACCACCTGGTGATCGCGCACCGCCTCGAGAATCTCTTGTTTTTTCTGGCTAACCGGCAGGTTTTCCGGATAGGTGATTGCCGGACGCGCGGCTTCGCGTAGCAGGACTTTCCCTGCTGCCTGTTCTATCTCCCGCGCCATCTCGTGCAGAATGGCCTGCTGGGCATCAGGATTTTTAACCTTCTTTGCGCCATGCAGGCGGCGGCTATAGCGCGATTTATCGCGCAGCATCAGA
The DNA here is from genome assembly GCF_000215745.1 of Klebsiella aerogenes KCTC 2190. Classification (GTDB taxonomy): domain Bacteria; phylum Pseudomonadota; class Gammaproteobacteria; order Enterobacterales; family Enterobacteriaceae; genus Klebsiella; species Klebsiella aerogenes. Next base: position 4,381,870 of record NC_015663.1, read on the forward strand.
CCATCGAGCCGTTCATAGAGCTGCGAGAAAGTGATTTTTTGTTGTTCTGTCATAACGTTATCGGGCAGCGCTCTGCCGGAAAAATCTCTCATGAAATATTGCTGTAGATTACCACATCTGTAGAACTCATGCCTTGTTCAAAAAAATTGAACATAGGATTCGATATATTGCGCTATCTCTGCGGCATGATTGTGAATACAGTGTCAACAAGCACCAGGGCATTGACCCGTCAATCACATTAAAAGGAAACACCCATGAGCAAAGTATTAGTTCTGAAGTCCAGTATTCTTGCAGGGTACTCGCAATCCGGCCAGCTGTCCGACTATTTTGTTGAACAATGGCGTGAAAAACACGCAGGCGACGTTATCACCGTGCGCGATCTGGCGGCAAACCCGATTCCGGTACTGGATGGTGAACTGGTTGGCGCGCTGCGTCCGAGTGATGCACAGTTGACCGCACGTCAACAGGAAGCGCTGGCACTGTCCGATGAACTGATCGCTGAACTGAAAGCTAACGATGTGATTGTTATCGCCGCGCCGATGTATAACTTCAACATCCCGACTCAGCTGAAAAACTATTTCGACCTGGTTGCCCGTGCAGGCGTCACCTTCCGTTACACCGAGAAAGGTCCGGAAGGCCTGGTCACCGGTAAACGTGCGGTAGTACTGACCAGCCGCGGTGGTATTCATAAAGATACGCCGACCGATCTGGTTACGCCGTATCTGACCACCTTCCTTGGCTTTATCGGCATCACCGACGTGAATTTCGTATTTGCTGAAGGTATTGCTTATGGTCCAGAAGTTGCGGCCAAAGCGCAGTCCGATGCCAAAGCGGCTATCGACAGCGTAGTTGCAGCCTAATATTTGACTCCTCTCGCTGCCTGCGGGAGGAGAGTTTTACTTTTTCTCGTAGCGCAAATACCCCACCACGCCTCCGCCGCCATCTTTTGGATGATTCACGCCGTCGTTGACCTCCACGCAAGGAAAATCGAAAGGCGAAACGCCATCAATGCAGGCCACATTTACCCCATACTGCTGCGGGTTTGATCGCCGTTGATGAAAGGTGTAGATCCCGCATACCGAGCAGAAGAAGTGCACGGCTTCCCCCGTATTAAAGCGATACTCTGTGAGCTTATCCCTTCCGCGTACCACCTCTATTCCTGAACGCGGCGAAGAGACCGCGACCGCCCCACGCATTCGACAATATGAACAGTTACAGCGACGAACGGTGTTGAAGCCATCGCTGAGCTCAACGGTAAATGCCACCGCACCGCAGTGACAATGAGCGGATAATTTCTCTGCCATTATAGTTACCCCTCAGGTTTAGGATTTTGGCCGCAGGTTTTCGTCAAATTCCAGACGCTTGCGCCCGGCCTCCATCTCTTTTAATGGCTCCACCTGATGCAGCGTCTGCTTACAACGTTCGACCAGCACCTGGTATTCACGGGTACCGTGTTTTTTCCACTCCAGCTCCTGTTCGCTCAGCGTACGAATCGCTTTTGCCGGGCTGCCGAGGATCAAATGGTTAGCAGGCATTTCCGCTTTCGCTTTTACGAAGGCGGAAGCGCCGACAATACTATTTTCGCCAATTACCGCCCCGTCGATAATCACCGCGCTCATTCCCACCAGCGCGTTGCGGCCAATCACACAGCCGTGCAGGATTGCGCCGTGGCCGATGTGGCCGTCCTCTTCCACCACGGTATCCTGGCCGGGGAAGCCGTGCATGACGCAGTTATCCTGAATATTGGCTCCGTCTTTTACTACAATACGACCGAAGTCGCCGCGCAGGCTGGCATTAGGCCCAACATAGACCCCTTTTCCCAGGATCACGTCGCCAATGAGTACCGCCGTCGGATGAACATAGCTCTCATCCGGCACCACTGGCGTCAGCCCATCAATCTGATAAATCGGCATGCAACCTCCTTAGACGCCCGGCAAACCGCCAAAGCGTTGAAAATAAAGCGGACCCGGGGCGGGAAGCTCGCCAACTGAGCTTTCGCCTTTTTCGCCGACGAAGGCCAGCGCGCCTGGCGTCACGCGTTGATAAATATTGATGCACAGCTGCCGCGCGGTTTGCCCGGCCCAATGCGCCGGCAGGAGCTCTTCCGGCAGCAGCGGGTCTTTAAGCACCACACGGCGATAGAAATGGATAAGGAGCAGTTGGATCTGGAAACAGCGCTCCGGCGTCAACTCTGACGGCTCGCTGTCGCGCAGCAGCGGCAGTAACGGCCGGAACAATGCGATAAACGCCTCGTACATCTCATTTTGTTCGGTGAGATGCCAGCACTCCTCTACGCGGTCGCGCAGCGCCGCCCTTGAGAGCGCCAGCGGCGAATGGGCTTCAAAACAGATGACGTTTTCGGCAACGCCCGCTTCATGTAGCAGCGATTGGACATCGGCCAGTTTTTGCGACGGCGAGGCCAGCAGGCTCGGCGCCAGCGCGCCAAATCCCTGCCATAACAGTTGCTTTTTGACTTCCGCCAGAACCGTTTTTTCTAACCCTTCCGACAATAGCAGCAGCCAGGTTCCGTCCCATTCCGGGGCGTTCGCCCGATAAATTTTATGTTCCGCGCGCCGGGTCAGACGTAGCCCTTTATCGCTCAGGCGATAGAAGCTACGCCGGCCGATACGCACGACATCGAGCCACTCTTCTTTATTGAGACGGAATAGCGCAGTGCGGACAAAGCGCTCGCCAAATCCTAATCCTTCCAGCAGCGCCGCGACGCTACCCAGCCACACTTCCCCACCGCGTTGTAATAAGGCGTCACCATACAGCGAGGCAATCAATGACGTACCGCTGATCGGCATCGCCGTCACCGCTTGTTGAATAAAGGCGTCGAGTTTACTCATCTGATTCATTCTGTTGTTATATTTTTCCTTTATGAATCATAGCACAGGAAAACCCCGGCTTATGGCGTAAAGGCCTCAGCCGGGTTACCGGGGAGAGAATTAACCGCTGACCACCGCTTTACGCAGGTCGAATACCCGACAGGCTTTCCCTTCAGAGCGAGGAATGCTGCCGCAGTTGACGATAGTAATATCGGTGGAGATCCCGACCATCGACTTAATACGGTGACGCAACTGATGACAAATCTGGCAGCGTTGTTCATGACTTAACGCCAGCCCGCTCTCTTTCAGCTCAACGCGTACCGCCAGCGAATCAAGATGACCGCGGCGATTGACCTCTAACTGATAGTGCGGCGCCAGGTGTTCAAACTTGAGGATCTCCTCTTCCAGCTGTGATGGGAAGACGTTAACCCCGCGGATAATCAGCATATCGTCGCTGCGTCCACTGATGCGATCCATGCGGCGCATGGTCCGCGCGGTTCCCGGCAGCAAGCGAGTCAGATCGCGGGTACGATAGCGGATCACCGGCAGCGCCTCTTTGGTCAACGTGGTAAACAGCAGTTCGCCATGCTCGCCATCTTCCAGCGGCGTACCGTCGTCCGGGTTGACGATTTCCGGGAAGAAGTGGTCTTCCCAGATGGTCGGGCCGTCAACGGTTTCCAGGCACTCCATTGCCACCCCAGGCCCCATCACCTCTGACAGACCGTAAATATCCAGTGCGGTGATACCCAGGCGGCGCTCGATTTCCGCGCGCATCGCCAGCGTCCACGGCTCAGCGCCAAAGACGCCGACCCGCAATGAACAGCCGCGGGCATCGCCGCCCATCTGGCGCTCCAGCTCTTCGATCAGATTCAGACAATAAGACGGCGTCACCATGATCATATCCGGCTGGAAGTCGCGGATCAGCTGCGCCTGTTTTTCGGTCTGTCCGCCGGACATCGGGATCACCGTCGCGCCTAAACGCTCCGCGCCGTAGTGCGCGCCAAGGCCGCCGGTAAACAGGCCGTAGCCGTAGGCGACGTGAATTTTATCTTTTGCTGAACCACCGGCCGCGCGCAGCGAACGGGCGACAATATTGGCCCAGTTATCAATATCGTTTTGCGTATATCCCACCACCGTCGGTTTGCCGGTGGTGCCGGAAGAGGCGTGAATGCGCACTACCTGCTCCATCGGCACCGCAAAGGTATCGAAGGGATAGTTGTCGCGCAGATCTTGTTTAGTGGTACAGGGGAATTTTTTCAGATCGTTTAATTCCCGAAAGTCGTCAGGGTGTACGCCGGCGGCGTCGAATTTGCGGCGATACATCGGCACATTTTCATACGCATGCTTCAGCGTCCATTTCAGGCGCTGGGTTTGCAGAGCCTGCAGTTCATCTCGCGATGCGGTTTCAATCGGATCTAATTTTGTAGTAGTTATCATTGTAGGGTACTCGCAGGTAAATTAGCTCACACTCGCTCGAGGATCATGGCAATGCCCTGACCCACGCCAATACACATCGTACACAGCGCATAACGCCCGCCCCGGCGTTGCAGCTCAAGGCTGGCGCTCAGCGCCAGTCGCGCGCCGCTCATGCCCAGCGGATGACCTAACGCGATGGCGCCGCCGTTGGGATTCACGTGCGCCGCATCATCCGGCACGCCGAGTTGTCTGAGCACCCCCAGCGCCTGCGCGGCGAAGGCCTCATTCAGCTCTATCAGATCCATATCGTTAATATTGAGTCCGGCTCGCTCCAGCACTTTACGCACTGCCGGTACCGGCCCCAGCCCCATCAGGCGCGGTTCAACACCCGCCGTCGCCATCGCCACGATACGCGCGCGCGGCGTGAGCCCCTGTACGCTGGCCTGCTGTTCACTGGCGATAATCAGCGCCGCTGCGCCATCGTTAACGCCAGAAGCATTTCCAGCCGTAATGACTCCGCCTTTACGGAACGGCGCTTTTAATAGCGAGAGTTGCTCAAGCGTGGTTTCCGGGCGGGGATGCTCATCATCGCGTACCGCGCTGACCGCCCCTTTCTTGCCGATGATCTGCACCGGCACGATTTCCTGCGCCAGAATGCCGTCGCGCTGGGCCTGCGCCGTGCGCTGCTGGCTGCGCCAGGCGAAAGCGTCCTGATCGGCCCGACTGATATTTAACAATTCAGCTACATTCTCTGCCGTTTCCGGCATGCTGTCAGTTCCGAATTGTTGCGCCATGAGCGGGTTCACAAAACGCCAGCCAATCGTGGTATCAAAGAGTTCCGCCTGACGCTGATACGGCGTGCTGGCTTTTCCCATCACGAACGGCGCGCGCGACATCGATTCCACGCCGCCAGCAATCAGCAGATCGGCATCGCCGGCTTTGATCGCCCTGGCGGCAAAACCGATCGCATCCAGACCCGATCCGCACAAGCGGTTAATCGTGGTGCCCGGCACGGTATGCGGGTAACCTGCCAACAGCGTCGCCATGTGCGCCACGTTGCGGTTATCCTCACCGGCCTGGTTCGCACAGCCGAAAATCACATCATCAATCGCTGCCGGGTCGAGCCCGGGGTTACGGCTCAGCAACTCACGTAGCGGGATCGCCGCCAGGTCGTCGGCGCGGACGCCGGCCAGCGCTCCGCCGTAGCGGCCAATCGGCGTGCGGATCCCGTCACAAATAAAGGCGTCGCGCATTACACTTCTCCCGTGATTGTGCCGCCGATACGGTGCGATTTGCCGCGGAACAGGGCCACAATCTTTTGCTGTTGATTAACAATTTCGATGTCGTAGACGCCGGTCAGCTTGCCCTGCTGTTTGACTCTTGCGGTGGCGACCAGCCTGTCGCCGGCAAACGCCGGACGAAGAAAATCAATATTTGCCGCCGAAGCCACCGCCGCCAGCCCCTGGCTGTTACAGGCGTAAGCGAAAGCGGTATCGGCGAGCGTAAATAGCTGGCCGCCGTGACAGGTCTGATGGCCGTTAAGCATGTCCGCCGAGACGGTCATGCTCATCTGCGCAAAACCGTCGTCCATTTCGATAAGTTCAATCCCCATCTTTCTGGCGCAAGTATCTTTTTCGTACATCACGCGCGCGTTGCGCCACGGATCATTGCTCATGGTGCTTCTCCATCAGCGCCTTCTGGCGCAACAGGGAACTGGGGCGATAGCGCTCCTCGCCATAATGGTGTTGCAGGTTCTCCAGCAGTTGCAGCACCCGCCGCCAGCCAAGGCGTTCTCCCCACGCCAGCGGGCCGTGCGGATAATTGACACCAAGGCGCATCGCGGTATCAATATCATGCGGGCTGGCGATCCCTTTTTGCACCGCATCCAGCGCTTCGTTAATCAGCATCGCCACCGTGCGCCACACCAGCAGGCCGGGATAATCGGCAATACGCAGAACTTTCTTGCCCTGCTGTTGGAAGTAATGCACGGCCTTATCAGTGGCCGCAGGCGCGTTGGTCGCCGCTGCTGCCAGCACCACCGTATCGCTGGCGCACAGGTCATATACCACCACCGGGCGGTGATGCTTAACGCTTAGCGCCAGCGCGGTCTCGCCTTCGGTCTCCAGCAATAAGAGCTCATCGAGCTCTGTGACACTGTCACTTATAGCTGTAATGGATTGAGCGCCAATAGATACCGTCGGCAGCGCCGCGTCCGGCTGCGTCTCCGCGGGCCAGCGATAGACGCCGTGGCCGCTCTTTTTACCCAGCCGCCCGGCCAGCGCCAGCTCTTGCTGGAGTAGCGATGGCAGGTAGCGGCGGTCCTGCCAGAAAGCGTTAAACACCGAACAGGTCACGGCGAAGTTGACGTCCTGGCCAATCAGGTCAGTCAGCGCCAGCGGTCCCATCGGAAAACCGCCGCCGTCACGCAAAGCGGCATCGATAACCTCAGGAGCGGCAACCTGTTCTTCCAGCGCGCGCCAGGCCTCAGCGTAGAACGGACGCGCTACGCGGTTAACGATAAATCCCGGCGTTGAGCGGCAGCGTACCGGCTGTTTCCCCCAGCCGCTTACGCACTGGCACAGCTGCTCTACCACCTCTGCAGACGTCTCCAGGCCACTCACCACCTCGACCAGCTTCATCACCGGCGCCGGATTAAAAAAGTGCAGCCCGGCCACCCGCTCCGGGTTTTTGACCCCGGCGGCGATGGCGGTAATCGAAATAGACGAAGTGTTACTGGTCAACAACGTTGACGGCGCGCAGATCTCCGCCAGCTGCGCGAACAGCGCCGTTTTGACCTCCAACCGTTCAGAGGCCGCTTCAATTACTAAATCCGCGTCGGCAAGCGCGGCTAAATCGTGAGCCGGATGCAGGCGCGCCAGCAGCGCGTCGGCCTGTTCTGACGCCAGTTTGCCGCGCTCGACCCGCGATGCCAGACGCATAGCAATGCCGTCGATCGCCTGGGCAATCGCGGTTTGATTAATATCGAAAATACGCACCGGATGTCCGGCGGCAGCGGCTACTTCAGCAATACCGGCTCCCATGGTGCCGCTGCCAATCACCGCCACGGTGGCAAAGGATGTTGTCATGGCCTATTTCCCGCTGAACTGTGGTGGCCGCTTGGCCAGAAACGCGCTGACCCCTTCGCGGTAATCATCGCTGCGCCCGGCCAGGCGCTGATAATCGCGCTCAAGGTCCAGCTGCGCATCGAGACTGTTGGTTTCAGAAGCCAGCAGCGCCTTTTTAATCAACCCAAGACCAAACGTCGGTTGCGCCGCCAGATGGCGCGCCAGTTGCAGACTGGTATCCGCCAGTTCTGAATCGTCCACCAGTTGCCAGATAATCCCCCACTGCACGGCCTGTTCCGCGCTGAGGCTATCGCCCAGCAGCGCCAGCCCCATCGCGCGAGCGCGGCCGGCCACCCGCGGCAGGAACCAGCTGCCGCCGCAGTCCGGCACCAGGCCGAGCTTGCTGAACGCCATCACAAATTTGGCCGAACGCGCGGCCAGCACGATATCGCAGCCCAGCGCCAGGGTGGCGCCAGCGCCGGCGGCCACGCCGTTGACCGCGCAGATAACCGGCTTCGGCAGCGCCGCCAGACGGCGCACTAACGGGTTGTAAAAGCGTTCTACCGACAGGCCGAGATCCGGCGGCGGACCGCTGGGGTCGACATTGCGATCGTTCAAATCCTGGCCGGCGCAAAAGCCGCGACCGGCGCCGGTGATCAGCAAGCAACGTACGCCGTCATCACGCTCGGCCTGCTTCAGACATTCCGCCAGCTGTTGATGCATCAGGTCGTTAAAACTGTTGAGGCGGTCCGGGCGATTGAGGGTAATGGTCATGACGCCCTGTTCCACTGCGCTGAGAATGAAAGCTTCCACGATTAGCGTCCTTTAAATTCCGGTGTACGTTTTTGTAAGAAGGCGTCGATGCCTTCGCGGCGGTCCTCGGTGGCGCTCAGCAGGCTAAACAGCTGGCGCTCCTGTTGCAGACCAGCCTGCAGGCTGACTTCCTGCGACAGGCGCAGCGACTGTTTTGCCGCCCGTAGCGCCAGCGGCGAATGGCGGGCAATGGTGGTTGCCAGTTTCAGGGCATACTCATCGGTTAAAGCCGCCGGATGGATATCGCTGACCAGCCCGGCCTGTTGCGCCTGGCGGGCGTCAATACTCTCGCCGCTCAGCACCATCCGGCTGGCCAGCGCCTTGCCAACGCTGCGGATCAGCCGCTGGGTGCCGCCAGCGCCCGGCATAATGCCGAGGGTAATTTCCGGCAGGCCAAAGCGGGCGTTGTCGCCGGCGACAATCAGGTCGCACAGCAGAGCCAGCTCGCAGCCGGCACCGAGCGCGTAGCCGTTGACCGAAGCGATGAGCGGTTTAGTAAAGGCATCGATTCGCGCCCATAACCGTGGGCGAATATCATCAAGGGTGGCAGGCAGATCTTTTTCCGCCATTTCATTGAGGTCAGCCCCGGCGGCGAAAAAACGCGCGTTACCGCTGATAACGCAGACGCCGACGCTGTCATCAACTGCCGCGGCCTCCAGCACCTCGGCAATCTGGGTTAATAAGGCATTGTTCAGCGCGTTGCGGGCCTGCGGGCGGTTCAGCGTCAACTGAAGCGCCCGGCCATGACGGTGGATCAGCAGGTCACTCATGCCATCCCCCGCGCGTCAAAGTCGACCACTACATCGCCGCTGGTCGGCAACGACTGGCAGCTCAGCACGTAGCCCGCCGCCAGCTCATCCGCTTCCAGGCTGTAATTGGCGGCCATCGCCACTTCACCGCGTAGCACTTTGCATTTACAGGTGGCGCATACCCCGCCCTTACAGGCGAACGGCAGATCGGCGCCCTGACGCAATGCGGCATCCAGGATGCTGTCGTCTTCGGCGCTGAGGGCGATAAGCCGATCGCGCCCGTCCTGACGGATGGTCACCGTGCGCCCTTCCGCCTGCACTCCAGCGGCCCGCTTCACATTGCCGCCTGGGGTATTAAAGCGTTCGAGATGAATCGATTTCTCCGCTACGCCAAGTTCACGTAACGTCGCTTCCGCCTCGTCCATCATCACCGCCGGCCCGCAGATAAAGGCCTCGTCGAAACGGCTGAAATCCAGCAGATGGTCAGCGAGCTGGCGCAGTTTGTCGCCGTCAATGCGCCCCTGTAGCAGATCGCTGTCCATCGATTCCTGGCTAAACAGATGTATCACCTGCAGGCGCTGCGGATAGCGGTCTTTTAAATCGGCCAGCGCCTGGCGGAACATCATGCTATGGCTGCTGCGGTTGCCGTAGATCAGCGTGAAGCGGCTTTGCGGCTCGGTCGCCAGCGTCGCGCTAATGATCGCCATCATCGGCGTGATCCCGGAACCGGCGGCAATCGCCAGATACTCACCCTGCCGTTCGGCCTGCGGTTGATAACCGAAATGCCCCTGCGGCACCATCACCTCCAGCTCCATACCCTGCTGGATATCGTGCTGGGCGTAGCGCGAGAAGCGCCCGCCGTCGATGGCTTTGACCGCGACGCTAATTTCGCCTGGCGTGCGGCTGCGACAAATGGAGTAACAGCGGCGCAGTTCTTCGCCGCCCAGACGGGCTTTTAGCGTCAGATGCTGGCCCGGGCGAAAACAGTATTCCGCCTGCAGGGCTTGCGGAATCGCAAAAGTGATGGTCACCGCATCGCGGGTTTCCGGCTCGACTCTCGCCACCTTAAGCGAATGGAACGTCGTCATGGCAACCTCAAATACATTTAAAGTAATCAAAAGGTTCCCGGCAGCTGTCGCAGCGATAGAGCGCTTTGCAGGCCGTGGAACCGAATTCGCTAATCAGCGAAGTATGGGTGCTGCCGCAGCGCGGACAGCTCACCTCAGCGGGCATGTCCGCATGGCAGGCGTGCCCCTGGGGCGGGCTGATGCCGTACTGGCGCAGGCGCTCGCGAGCATCCTGACTCATCCAGTCGGTGGTCCACGGCGGATCCAGCTGCAGGACGATATGCACCGGCAGAAAGCCATGCTCGCTCATGACCGTACGGATCTCGCCCAGCAGATGCTCCGTCGCCGGACAGCCCGAATAGGTCGGGGTAAAGCCAATCACCCAGCCGTCGCCATGGCGCGCGACGCTGCGTACCATACCGAGGTCGGTGATGGTGAGTACCGGCACTTCCGGATCCGGGATCGCGCTTAATAACCCCCAGATGGTGCGAACCTCTGCAGGAGCGATATCGGCAAGACGTTGCATAGTCACCTCACTTACCACTGCAGTCCGGGATGCGAACGCTGCAGATATTGCATCTCCGCCAGCAGCGGGCCGAGATGTTCACTGTGCAGCCCCTGTTTGCCGCCGCTGCGGAAGGCCGCTTCCTGCGGGATTTGTAAGCCGGAGTCGAGCAGCGCCGTGTGTACCGCGCTTTGCCATTCGGCCTGAAGCTCACGCGGATCAACCGCAATGCCCTGCTCAACCAGGCTGAGATCCACTTCATCGGCAAGGAACAGTTCGCCGGTGAAGCGCCACAGATTATCGACCGCCTGCTGCATTTTGCGATTTGATAACTCGGTGCCGTTACCCAGACGCTCCAGCCAGCCGCGGCTAAAGCGCTGGTGGTAACGCACCTCTTTCAGCCCTTTAGCGGCAATGGCCGCCAGCTGCGTATCGCGGCTGTTCACCAGGCGGCTGAACAGAGCGACGTGCCAGACATCGATAAAGAACTGGCGGGCGATAGTGTCGGCAAAATTGCCGTTTGGCTGCTCCACCAGCAGCAGGTTGCTGAACTGGCGCTCATCGCGGCCAAAGGCCAGCGTATCTTCATCGCCGCAGCCGTTAAGCTCGGCGGCATAGCTTAAAAAATTGCGCGCCTGGCCGAGCAGGTCGAGGCCGATGTTGGCCAGCGCAAGATCGATCTCGAGCTCGGGAGCATGGCCGCACCAGGCGCCTAAACGCTGAGCCAGAACCAGACCATTGTCGCCAAGACGCAGGGCGTAGGTGGCTACGGGGTTAGGGTTATTCATCGCCGCCTCACATATGTTCCATGCCGTCTGGCACGGTATAGAAAGTCGGATGACGGTAGACTTTGCTTTCCGCCGGGTCGAAGAATTCGCCGCGATCTTCCGGCTGCGAAGCAACGATTTCGCTGGCCTTCACCACCCAAATTGAGCAGCCTTCGCTGCGGCGGGTGTAGGCATCGCGGGCATTCTCCAACGCCATTTGATCATCGGCAGCGTGCAGACTGCCGACGTGACGATGGGATAACCCCTGTTTGCTGCGAACGAACACTTCATATAACGGCCAGTAAACTTTGCTCATGTTGTCTCTCCTCATGCCGCGCTGCGGGCCTGCTGTTTTTGCGCATGGGCCAGCGCGGCTTCGCGCACCCATTCGCCCTCTTCCCAGGCCTTACGCTTGGCGGCCAGCCGCTCGTGATTGCAAATGCCACGGCCGCTAATCACCTCGTTAAATTCCTGCCAGTCGATTTCGCCGAAGCGGTAGTGGCCGCTGGCTTCATCAAACTGCAAATCCGGGTCCGGTACGGTCATACCGAGGATCTCTACCTGCGGCACGGTGTTATCGACGAAGCGCTGACGTAGCTCGTCGTTGGAGTGCAGTTTGATTTTCCACGCCATGCTGCGGGCGCTGTTCGGCGAGTTGTCATCGTTGGGGCCAAACATCATCAGCGCCGGCCACCAGAAGCGGTTAATAGCGTCCTGCAGCATCTGCCGCTGCGCGTCATTGCCCTGCGCCAGCGCCATGCAGGCTTCAAATCCCTGGCGCTGGTGAAAACTCTCTTCTTTGCAGATTTTGACCATCGCCCGGGCATAGGGGCCGTAAGAGGTCCGGCACAGCGCCACCTGGTTGACGATGGCCGCGCCATCGACCAGCCAGCCGATCACGCCGATATCGGCCCAGCTCAGGGTCGGGTAGTTAAAAATGGAGGAGTACTTCATCTGCCCGTCGAGCATTTTCTGATACAGGTCTTCCCGGGCGCAGCCCAGCGTTTCCGCGGCGCTATAGAGATACAGCCCGTGTCCGGCCTCATCCTGTACCTTAGCCAACAGAATCGCTTTACGGCGCAGCGTCGGCGCGCGGGTGAGCCAGTTGCCTTCCGGCAGCATGCCGACAATTTCCGAGTGCGCGTGCTGACCTATCTGACGAATCAAGGTCTTACGGTAGGCATCCGGCATCCAGTCCCGCGGTTCGATGGCCGTTTCCTGCGCGATGCGCTGGTCAAAGCGTTGTTCTTCTGTCACGTCATCACCTTTATGATTCCGATATTCACAACAAAAACATTTATGTGAATCACTTTGTTTATTGAAGGTTACATATTGGTTAAATAAAACCACAAATTTTGTTTGTTCTTTTTGTGATGATAACCGCAAAACCTTTTGTAAATAGCATTAATAACAGTCACATAAACAAAAACCCCAATTAACCACCGATCACAATGTTAATAAAATATTAAATATAGACTTGCATTTTATGATTCATAAAAGAACTATTTATAGTAATCATGCGTAACACATTTGGAGATTTGCGATGCAGCAGTTAGCCAGTTACTTATCCGGCGCCTGGCAGACCGGCCGGGGCCGCGCCCGTACTATCCATCACGCCATCACCGGCGCGGCGCTTTGGGAGGTGACCAGTGAAGGCCTGGATATGGCGCAGGCGCGTCGTTTCGCGATTGAACGCGGTGGCAAAGCCCTGCAGGCGATGACCTTTATTGAACGCAGCGCGATGCTGAAAGCGGTAGCAAAACGGTTGCTGGAGCAGAAAGACGAGTTCTACGCCATCTCCGCGCAAACCGGCGCCACTCGCGCCGACAGTTGGGTGGATATTGAAGGCGGTATCGGTACTTTGTTCACTTATGCCGGGCTCGGTAGCCGCGAACTGCCGGACGATATTCTGTGGCCGGAAGACGAGCTGATCCCGCTCTCCAAACAGGGCGGTTTTGCCGCGCGTCATGTGCTGACATCAAAATCAGGCGTCGCCGTCCATATCAACGCCTTCAACTTCCCCTGCTGGGGAATGCTGGAAAAACTGGCGCCGACCTGGCTTGCCGGCATGCCGGCGATCATTAAACCGGCAACCGCTACCGCCCAGCTCACCCAGGCAATGGTGAAAGCGATTGTCGACAGCGGCCTGGTGCCGGAAGGCGCCATCAGCCTGATTTGCGGCGGCGCGAGCGATCTTCTCGACCATCTCGATAGCCAGGACGTGGTGACCTTTACCGGCTCAGCCGCCACCGGCCAGCAGCTACGGACGCACCCTAACCTGGTGGCCAAATCTATTCCCTTTACCATGGAAGCAGATTCGCTCAACTGCTGCGTATTAGGTGAAGACGTCACGCCGGAGCAACCGGAATTCGCGCTGTTTATTCGGGAAGTGGTCCGCGAGATGACGGCGAAAGCCGGGCAAAAATGTACCGCTATCCGCAGAATCATCGTGCCACTGGCTCAGATTAATGCGGTTAGCGATGCACTGATCTCCCGCCTGCATAAAGTAACCGTCGGTGACCCTGCTCAGGAGGGCATTAAGATGGGGGCCCTGGTTAATCGCGAACAGCGTCAGGATGTGCAGGATAACGTCAATAAACTGATTGCCGCCGGCTGTGAAGCGCTGCTCGGCGGACAGGCAGATCTTAATGCTGATGGCGCGTTCTTCCCGCCGACCCTGCTGTACTGCCCGCAGCCGGATGAAACGCCAGAGGTTCACGCCATTGAAGCCTTTGGCCCGGTAGCGACGCTGATGCCGTATCGCGACGGCCAGCATGCGCTCACGCTGGCACGCGCCGGCGGCGGTAGCCTGGCTGGTACGCTGGTCACCGCCAGCGGCGAGCTGGCGCGCGAGTTTATCCTTGGCGCCGCGCGCGCGCATGGCCGTATTCAGATACTGAATGAAGCATCCTCCGCAGAATCAACCGGCCACGGTTCGCCGCTGCCGCAGCTGGTACACGGCGGCCCCGGCCGTGCTGGCGGCGGAGAAGAACTCGGCGGACTGCGTTCGGTGAAACACTATATGCAGCGTACCGCGATTCAGGGCAGCCCAACGATGCTGGCGACCATAAGCCAGCAGTGGGTGCGCGGCGCTCAGGTGAATGAAGACCGCATTCACCCGTTCCGTAAATACTTCGAAGAGATCCAGCCTGGCGATAGCTTATTAACCCCGCGCCGAACGCTGACCGAAGCGGATATCGTTAATTTCGCCTGCCTGAGCGGCGATCATTTCTACGCGCACATGGACAAAATCGCCGCCGCCGAGTCGATTTTCGGCGAGCGGGTGGTCCACGGTTATTTCCTGATCTCCGCTGCGGCCGGGCTGTTCGTCGATGCCGGCGTCGGGCCGGTTATCGCCAACTACGGCATGGAAAACCTGCGCTTTATTGAGCCGGTCAAACCGGGAGACACCATTCAGGTTCGCCTGACCTGTAAGCGGAAAACGGTCAAACGTCAGCGCAGCGCCGATGAGAAAGCCACCGGTGTGGTGGAATGGGCTGTCGAGATTTTCAACCAGCACCAGCAGGCGGTGGCGCTGTATTCCATTCTTACCCTGGTGGCGCGCCAGCAGGGAGACTTCCCGGCGTAGTCAACACGCACCACCCACGCGCTTAATGCCTCTACGGAGGCATTTTTTACGTCCGTCTGGCAAAACTGACAAACAAGCTGGCAAAAGCAAACAAACGTTCCCGGGCGGCAGACTGCTAGGGTAAGCGTAACAAAGCCGACATTCGCAGCGGCAACAACAACACAACAATAAGATGAGGTCACAATGGCAAACGGCTTGATGTTTTCCCCTCGTAAAACCGCGCTGGCGCTGGCTGTCGCGGTGGTTTGCGCCTGGCAATCACCTGTCTTCGCTCACGGTAGCGAAGCGCACATGGTGCCGTTGGATAAAACGCTGCAGGCGTTCGGCGCCGATGTGCTGTGGGATGACTACGCGCAAATGTTCACCCTGATAAAAGACGGCGCTTACGTCAAAGTAAAACCCGGCGCCAAAACGGCGATCGTCAACGGTAACCCCCTTGATCTACAGGTGCCGGTAGTAATGAAGGAAGGTAAAGCCTGGGTCTCCGATACCTTTATCAACGATGTATTCCAGTCCGGTCTCGATCAGACCTTCCAGGTAGAAAAACGCCCTCACCCGCTAAACTCCCTCTCGGCGGCGGAAATCGGTGAAGCAGTGACCATTGTCAAAGCCGCGCCGGAGTTCCAGCCGAATACCCGTTTTACTGAGATTTCCTTACACGAGCCGGATAAAGCGGCGGTATGGGCCTTTGCCCTGCAGGGAACGCCCGTTGATTCCCCCCGCACCGCCGATGTGGTGATGCTTGATGGCAAACATGTCATTGAAGCCGTCGTCGATCTGCAAAACAAAAAAATCCTCTCATGGACGCCGATTAAAGGCGCCCACGGGATGGTGCTGCTCGATGACTTCGTCAGCGTGCAGAACATTATCAATGCCAGCAGCGAGTTCGCTGAGGTGCTGAAAAAGCACGGTATTACCGATCCCAGTAAAGTGGTCACCACCCCGCTCACCGTCGGCTACTTTGATGGCAAAGATGGCCTGCAACAGGATGCGCGTCTGCTGAAAGTCATCAGTTATCTGGATACCGGCGACGGCAACTACTGGGCGCACCCGATTGAAAACCTGGTGGCGGTGGTCGACCTTGAAGCGAAGAAAATCATCAAAATCGAAGAAGGCCCGGTGATCCCGGTACCGATGGAACCCCGTTCTTACGATGGTCGCGACCGCAACGCCCCGGCGGTGAAACCACTGGAGATAACCGAACCGGAAGGCAAAAACTACACGATCACCGGCGATACCATTCACTGGCGGAACTGGGATTTTCATCTGCGCCTGAACTCGCGCGTCGGGCCCATTCTCTCGACGGTGACTTACAACGACAACGGCACAAAACGCCAGGTAATGTATGAAGGTTCCCTCGGCGGGATGATCGTCCCCTACGGCGACCCTGACGTCGGCTGGTATTTCAAAGCCTATCTGGATTCCGGCGATTACGGCATGGGCACCCTAACATCGCCGATTGTTCGCGGTAAAGATGCGCCGTCAAATGCGGTACTGCTGGACGAAACTATCGCCGATTACACCGGCAAACCGACCACTATTCCAGGTGCGGTGGCCATATTCGAACGCTATGCCGGGCCTGAGTATAAGCACCTGGAAATGGGCAAACCCAACGTCAGCACCGAACGCCGGGAACTGGTGGTACGCTGGATCAGTACCGTCGGGAACTATGATTATATCTTTGACTGGGTGTTCCATGACAACGGCACCATCGGTATCGATGCCGGCGCCACCGGCATTGAAGCCGTTAAAGGCGTGAAGGCGAAGACCATGCACGACCCCAGCGCCAAAGAGGATACCCGCTACGGGACGCTGATCGACCATAATATTGTCGGCACCACCCACCAGCATATTTATAATTTCCGCCTCGATCTCGACGTGGACGGCGAAAACAACACCCTGGTGGCGATGGATCCTGAAGTGAAGCCAAACACCGCCGGCGGCCCGCGCACCAGCACCATGCAGGTGAATCAGTACACAATCGATAGCGAGCAGAAAGCTGCGCAGAAATTCGACCCTGGCACTATCCGCCTGCTGAGCAACACCAGCAAAGAGAACCGCATGGGTAACCCGGTCTCTTACCAGATTATCCCTTATGCCGGCGGCACGCATCCGGCGGCGACCGGCGCCAAGTTCGCCCCGGACGAGTGGATATATCATCGCCTGAGCTTTATGGATAAACAGCTGTGGGTGACGCGTTACCACCCGACAGAGCGTTATCCGGAAGGGAAATATCCCAACCGTTCCGCCCAGGATACCGGCTTAGGCCAGTACGCGAAGGATGATGAGTCGCTGACAAACCACGACGACGTCGTGTGGATCACCACCGGCACCACCCACGTCGCGCGCGCCGAAGAGTGGCCAATTATGCCGACCGAGTGGGCGCACGCGCTGCTCAAGCCGTGGAACTTCTTTGACGAAACCCCAACGCTTGGCGAGAAGAAAAAGTAATCTTAGCCCGCGGTGAAATCGAGCAGGATTTTACCGCCTCTTCCCGGCTGGCCTGCGGCGGCAATCGCCTCACGCCAGTCGCACAGCTTTATCACCTGCGCGGCGGGCTGCGCCGTGGTCGGCAGCTGTCGCCAGATCCCGGCAAACGCCGCCTGCCACGCATCAACGCTGAGTGTCGGTAAGGCCTCCCGCAGATGAAATTTGCGTACCGCTGCGCAGCCTCGCGTCTGGGTGAGCGGTTTACCGGATAATAACCCGTAAGAGACCAGCGTTGACGTCTGCGGCAGTACCGCCAGCAGAAAATTCGCCAGCTCACCGCCCACCGCATCAAACACCAGATCGCTGTACTGGCTTACTTGTTCAATCAGCGCGCTATCGCCTTCAAGTAGCGGGTAGACGCCATATTGCTGTAGGCGCGCGATGTGCTGCGGCGAACGAATAATACCGCTGACCGAACGCGCGCCCATGGCGAGCGCCCACTGTCCCAGCAGGCTGGCGCAGGACGATGAAGCGGCGGTCAAAAGCACCTGTTTCCCCGCTACCGGCCAGCGCGTCAGCATCAGCATCGCGGTCAGCGGATTGATATAGCCGCGCGCGGCCAGGATGTCATCGATATCTTCAGCGACCGGCACCAGCCAGCGCGGGTCAATATCGAGATAACGCTGCCAGGTTCCGGCGCCGCGTAGCGGCAGAACCCGTTGCCCCAGAAGTGGGCGACCGTTTGTCGAGTCTTCAACTACCACCCCAACACCTTCATAGCCCGCCACCGATGGCAGCGTCGTACGATGGCGGTAAGCGCCGGTAATGGGAATCAGATCGGAAGGGTTGACTGGCGCATAGCGCATTTGTACCCGAACAAGTCCGGGCGCCAGCAGCGGCAACGACAGGTGATGCAGCGCGAGCACCGTTTCCGGCGCGCCGTACTGCTGATAGCAAAGCGCATCATTCCACATAGTGGGGCAACATCAGAAAAAAAGAGCGCCGATCATAGCAAATCAGCGCTCAGGGGGAAGAGGTATGTGCGCCTTCTCCGGGCTACCAAATCGCACAGCGCTGTAGATACTGTTATCGATTTGCAACTGTTTTGGTCCGGGAAAAACAGTTGTTTTTTATTATTTCAGAGCACATTGCGCTCCCGAAATGTCTTCTGCGTTATGTCTATCATGGCGCAGGGAGCGCACAAAGGGCGGCCAGTCGCCGCCGCCCTCTGTACTCCCGGGCTCTGGCCGCCAAAATCGCCACTTCGTGGTGCCTTCGACTTATCCCTGCAGGCTTCGGGTCGGGCCGAGGCAGCGTCCGTGCAAAACACGGCCCTCAGCCCGCATCCATGCGGGCTGCCCTGGCCTTCCGGGAACGTCTCAGCGATTTTGAGGCCACCAACACCGGCAGTTTCAGTCAGCATGGTGAATAAATTAAAGGCAGGCCGCACGAACCGTAGGTCGGATAAGCGTAGCGCCATCCGACAAAAAATCAGTAGCGCACGCACACCGATTTGGTTTCGCACCAGTCGTCCAGCCAGTCCGGGCCGAAGTCGCGTCCGGTCCCGGACTGCTTCATTCCGCCGAACGGCAGGTTGGCATCGATAAGCGTATGGCTGTTAACCCATACCGTACCGGCCTGCAGGCGATCGGTATAGTTCAGCGCCTGGGTCAGGTCGCGGGTCCAGACGCTGGCGGTGAGGCCAAAATCACTGTCGTTGGCTAAACGTAGCGCCTCTTCGCCATCGGCGACGCGCACCAGGTTTACCACCGGGCCGAACACCTCTTCGCGATTCAGGCGCAGCCCGGCATCCGGATTAATCACCAGCGTCGGCGCAATATAAAAACCGTTGCCATTTGGCCCAACGTTACCGCTAATCAGCTCGGCGTTTTGTTGACGCGCTTCATCCAGATAAGCGGCCACTTTGGCGCAGTGCGCCTGCGACACCACCGGGTTAATCTGCGTCGTTTCAACCATTCCCGGCCCCACCTGCAGCGACTTAACCGCCTGCTCAAAGCCTGCCACCAGGTTATCAAACAGCGGCGCTTCGATATAGATCCGCGAACTGGCGGCGCATACCTGCCCCTGATTGAGGAAACTTCCGGTCATCAACCCTTCAATCACCCACTGCGGATCGGCATCTTTCAGCACGATGGCCGGGTTTTTGCCGCCGAGTTCAAGGGTTACGCGGGTCAGACGGTCAGCTGCCGCGCGGGCAATATGCTTGCCGGTGGCGGTCGAACCGGTGAAACTCACTTTCGCCACCTGCGGATGGGTGGTTAAGGCGGCGCCGCACTCGCCGCCGCTGCCGGTGACGACGTTAAAGACGCCATCCGGGATCCCGGCTTCCGTTGCCAGCTCTGCTACCCGTAGCAACGTTAACGGCGTCGTCTCGGAGGGTTTAATCACAATTGAACAGCCGGAAGCCAGCGCCGGCATCACCTTCCACATGCCGATCATCAGCGGGAAGTTCCACGGAACAATCCCCGCCACCACCCCAACCGGCTCTTTACGGGTCCACGCCTGATAGCGCGCGCCTTCCGGGAATGGAATGGAAACGTCCAGCGTACGGCCGCTGATTTTGGTGGTCAGCCCGGCGGTGTAGCGCATCCAGTTGAGGGTGCAACCGACTTCAAACGCGCGCGAAATATTGATCGACTTCCCCTGTTCAAGGGTTTCGAGCTGCGCCAGCTCTTCACCATGCTGTTCCACCAGATCGGCGAAACGCAGCAGAATCCGCTCGCGGTCGGCCGGCGTGCGCCCGGCCCAGCTCCGGGCAACAAAAGCGCGCCAGGCGGACATCACCGCGCGGTCAACGTCGGCGGCATTAGCATCTGCCGTAGTGGCAATCGCCTGGCCGGTGGCCGGGTCCCAGACGGTTAAGCGTTTTTCACTCTGCGCCGCCTGCTGGTTGCCATCAATATATAAGCCATGCTGTCTGTCGAGAAACTGCTGTACGCTGGCGAGCAGCGCGACCTGTGATGTGGACATGCGACTTCCTTATTGTTCGCGGATAGTGAACACAGTCTAGGACGGGTCAGCCATTTGCGCTTTTTTCTCTGTGACAATCGTTGTTGCCGCTGTGACAGGTCCCGCAATTAAGCACCCAGAAAGGCGGTGAAATGTGCCGCAGGTAATAGTTCTTTCATATACTCCACGCTGCGCTCTTGCCACTCACGGCATAAATGCAACAATGCAGAAACATCATTATTACAAGGTGCAGACAATGGCGACGGTAGAAAGCGGGCAGGACTATCAGCGTTGGTTAGCGAAGATTAATCAGGTATGCGGCCATTTTGCCGCCCGTCCGCTGGGCGACGAATTCCATGGCGAGATTGATGCAAGCTATACCGGTAGTCTCAAAGTCAGTACCGTCACCGCCCGCGGCGTCAATCTTTACCGCACCCGTAACGAAATCAAACGCGACAACGACGCCTGGTTCTATACCGTTTTTCAGCTCGAAGGCCAGGCGGCTATCGAGCAGGACGAGCGCCAGGTGGCGCTCGAAGCCGGCGATATCACGCTCATTGATGCCTCGCGCCCCTGTTCTATCTTCTGGCAACACACGTCAAAACAGGCTTCGCTGCTGCTGCCCCGCCAGCTCGTGGAAAGCCAGCTGCACGGCGGCGACATCAGCATCGCCACCCGGCTGAATAAAACGCTGCCGATGGTCCAGCTCAGCCAGCGGTTGCTGCAAGAAAGTTTACGCAGCCCGGCGCTCTCAGAAAGCGAAGGCGAAGCGGCGCTGGAGGCTATCATCTGCCTGTTACGCCCAATGCTGCTGCAACAGGACGCGCCGCCGACGCGCCGCGACAAGCAATTTCAAAAGATCATGGCGTTGATAGATGAGTCGATACAGTCGGAACAGCTGCGTCCGGAGTGGCTGGCCGGGGAAACCGGCATGTCGGTACGCAGCCTGTACCGCCTGTTTGCCGATAAGGGTCTGGTGGTCGCGCAGTATATTAAAAACCGGCGTCTTGACCTGTGCGCCCGGGCGTTACAAAACGCGCACGACGAAGAGAAACTGGCGGGAATTGGCTACAGTTGGGGCTTTAGCGACCATAGCCATTTTTCAACGGCGTTTAAGCAGCGCTTCGGCGTGTCGCCTGGCGAATACCGCAAGCGCTATCGTTAACTATTTGCGCAACCATTTACCGTTAATCCCCTGCACATATTCTCCCGGCTGCGCGCGGGCGACCAGTTTCTGTCCGGCCATTTTCGCCACCTCATCCACCGGCAGATTATTGTCGTCCGCCAGTTGCTGGTAGCTTTCGCTGCGCGCGGCATTAATCTGTTTAACTAGCGCCAACGTCTGCGCATCCTGTTTCAGCGGTGCCAGATAGCCGTTCAGCGTCTCCCCCACTCGACCCTGCGCCCGCGCCTCATTCAAGGTCAGCGCCAGCGCCGGGCTACTCAACAGCATTAACGCCAGGGTGGCAGTCAGCAGTCGTTTTCTCATTATCGCCTCAGAACAGATCGCTACGTGACTTCAGCAAATTTTCGACATCCTTATCCACCTTAATATGAATCTCATGCTCAATTTTGACATTCATATTGATGGTGATCGGCTCCTTGGACGCGGCGATTTCAATACGCGGCGTACAGCCTGCCAGCAGCAGGGTCGCCAGCGCCGCGGCGAACAGTTTTATCATTTTGGTTCCTTACATGTATCCGTACAGCGCGGGGCGGGCAGTTTTGCATTCTGCTCAAGCCATGCCTGCAAATTATCGCCGAAGCGCAAGCTGCGCCACAGATCGAAAATATTCTCTTCATGGGTATAGTTTAAATGCACGGTGCTGCTTTTTCCGTCCACCCGGCTGGTGCCGCTAATCGCCGCGCTCATCGTCAGCTTGCCGAGATTATCAAGGTTGATGCGCGTCCATGATTTCGAGACTTCCATGTAGCGTAGCCAGTTAATTGCCGCGCCGGCGGAGACGTTATCGGCCACCAACGCATCGGCGGTGTCTTTATCCAGCCGCAGGGTCATCGGGCCGGGGTTGCTAAACCAGCCGTCTTTAATGATCCATTTATCGTTGTTCAGCCATAACGGTAACGCGCCGTTAAACGCGCCAGAGACCGCAAATTGTTTTACTTTGATGGCGCTTATCAACTCACTGCTGGAGATATTCTGCAGACGCAGCAGCGCCGGTTGATGCTGCGGCATCCTTAGCTGCTGCATGGACAGCTTGCCGCCAAGGATATCAACATTAACGTTGCTCAATTCCAGCGGATCCTGCTCGCTCCAGGGCCATGTTCCCTGGAGATCGGCACTCAGATTTTTGGCGGTGAACTGGTTGACGATTTCGCCAATACGCAGTGAAACCGGACGGCGGGTACCGAGCTGCCAGCTCCCGCCGCTGAAGCGGAATGGCAGAACAAAGTCGACGCCGTTGATCTGGTTGTCCGGCATCCAGGCGCTACCGCCTTTTAAGACGCCGTGGCCCCCGGCCTCAAAGCCCTGCCCGGCTGCCGCGGAGAACGCCACCTGCGCATACATATCACCTTCACGCAGGGTCATTTTCCAGTCCGGCGGGATCAGCGGCTGGAATACGCTTAGCGCCTGTTTCGGCCACCATGCCTGGCCACGCAAGCGTTCGCCGTCCCAACGGCCGGTCAGACGAATCGGGCCGATTTTCTCCGCGTGTAATGAGCCGTTAAACAGGAACCAGGTCGGATCGCGGCCATCAATATTGAATTTGAGCGTTGACGGCGGCAGAACGCTGCCGCCGCTGAAGGTGGTTTTACCGGCATCCAGCGACAACGCCCCGCTAAATTTCGGATGCTGTTCATTACGCAACCAGTGAATGGGTTTATCGAGGGTCAGGCGCGGCGTGCTGACCAGCATGGTGCCGTACTGTAGCTTATCGAACCCGGTCGACAGGCTGTTAAGAATAATGGCGCTATCCCGCCACTCACCGGCGCCTTTCACATCCCAGCGCGCCTGCATCGGCGTAAAGTGACCATCGCCCCAATAACGCCACGACCAGCGACCGCGGTCGGGCATAAAATTGTCGGCCTGCCCATCCAGATGCAGGGTAAAATCGCCCATTTCCTGTTCATGGGCGCGCAGTATCGCCTGCAGGCGGCCATCCACCCCCTGCTGGGTCACTTTCACCCCCGCCAACGGCAGACGGATCTCATCGATGTTCAGCGAGTCAATCACCCGCCCGCGTGAACGCAGCAGCGCGCCGGGATGGAAAGCCAGCTCTGGCGTCATCAGCGGGCCGCTGAGTTTTGCGGGCAGCACGGCATAAAAAATCATATCGTCGAGCTTGGCTTCGCCGGTCAGGCTGAGCGGCATGTCGCTGTGGTCCATGCTTAGCTTACCTGGGCCAATATTCAGCACGGCGTTGCCTTTACCCGCTTCGCCGTGCGTTAACACGTTGAGCCGGCCGCTGATTTCCATCTCCTCGGTGCCTTTCTGCCAGTCACCAAACGAAAGCGCCACCCGCCCACTAAGCGGATAGCCGGCATACACCGTGTTCCAGCGCCCATCGCTGATGGTGATACGTTCAGGGGTGATCTCCCACGGCAGGTCGAGCATCGGCTCGACCTCACCGCGCGGCGTGACCAGCAGCTGGCCGCGGTTTTTCTGCCATTCCAGTTCCGCATCCACCAGACCCGGCGTTTGTGGGAACTCGAAGGTGCTGACCAGATGGCCATCGACCGGTAGACCATCCGGCACCAGCGGCATTTCGAATTCACCGACCAGCTTAACCGGCGCCTGATCGTCCACCAGCCGCGCGCTGAAATTGCTGACCGTTAAGGTCTGGCCGCGCAGTTTCGCCTGTAACGTGACCTCTTTGCCTGAATAACCGATATCCTGCTGCCCAGGCGTCAACGACATCACCAGTTTCCCCTGCCATTTTTCCCACGGCGACAGGCGCAGATTGTCGATAGTTAACCAACTATAAGGCAGCATCGATTGCCACTCGGCGAGAGTTCGCGGCGCGCCGGAGAGCGGCTCGCTGGCGGGGATCTTAGCCAGGCAGGCGCTATTGATATCCAGTTCACTCAGGTGTAGCCGCCAGCGGCTGGGACGGGTAAGGCGCGCGTTGCTGACACGAGCAATTTCACAATCGCCCACCAGGTAGCGTAAATCGGGGATAATCAACGAGGAGCGCGTCAGGCGCGGACTTTCGCCAAGCGAGATACGCGTGCCGACCGGCAGCCAGATACCCGCCAGCGTCGGAACCCAATGCGTTAATGTGGCCAGCAGGGCCAACGGCAGCAAAATTAGAGCTAATAACAGCGCAAGAGCGGCTTTATATTTACCCTTCATGGGCAGTCAAATCCTGATTCTAAGTAAAAGCCGATAGGCGCCTATTGTGGCACGTTCGACCCGCGAGTGAAAGTTACCGTCCTGATTAAGGATAGTCGCACTCATTTCTGCTGAATAACTATTTAGTCTTCGTTTAAATTGTGCCTGCGACACTTGGAAAAACAGGTAATAAGGAGCCGTTATTCCGTGGAGCTCATTATCTCGCTGATCGAACGCGCCCAGAGCCATTATTCATTGGTATTACTGATTGTTTTTCTGCTGACCTTCAGTAAATCCTGCGCCCTCATCTCTTTTGTGATCCCCGGTACCTCGGGTTTGCTGGTGCTCGGAGCCCTTGCCTCAACCAGCATCGGTCATTTCCTGTTAATGTGGCTAAGCGCCAGCCTGGGCGCAATCGGCGGATTCTGGCTCTCATGGCAAATTGGCCGGCGCTATCAGCATCATCTGCAACGCCTGCGCTGGCTCAGCGCCGAACGCGTGCTGCGTAGCCAGCTATTCCTGCGCCGTCACGGCGGTTGGGCGGTGTTCTTCGGCCGTTTTCTGTCGCCGCTGCGCGCAACGTTACCGCTGGTCACCGGCGCCAGCGGTACATCGCTATGGCGTTTCCAGATTGCCAATGTGGCATCGGGTTTACTCTGGCCATTTATCCTGCTGGCGCCGGGGGCATTCAGCCTCAGTTTTTGGTGAAACGTATTGTCTTTTAAAGAGATTTCTTAAGACTGCGATATGCTCTAGAATTAATATCATAACCTGATGATTAAACTAATTTTTAATATTTGTAAGATTATTTTAATTATGCTACCGTGACGGTATTATCACTAGAGGAAAGCCTTATGAAAATCGCTGTTTATAGTACCAAGCAGTACGATAAAAAGTATCTGCAGCATGTTAACGACGCATACGGCTTTGAACTGGAATTTTTCGATTTCCTGCTGACCGAAAAGACCGCGAAAACGGCCAACGGCTGTGAAGCGGTATGTATCTTCGTTAATGACGACGGTAGCCGCCCGGTGCTGGAAGAGCTAAAAGCCCACGGCGTGAAATATATCGCGCTGCGCTGCGCCGGCTTTAACAACGTCGATCTTGAGGCGGCTAAAGAGCTGGGCCTGCGCGTCGTGCGCGTCCCGGCCTACTCGCCGGAAGCCGTTGCTGAACACGCCATCGGTATGATGATGTCGTTGAACCGTCGCATTCATCGCGCCTATCAGCGTACCCGCGATGCCAACTTCTCGCTGGAAGGGCTGACCGGCTTCACGATGTACGGTAAAACCGCAGGGGTGATCGGCACCGGTAAAATCGGCGTTGCGACGCTGCGGATCCTCAAAGGTTTCGGTATGCGCCTGCTGGCGTTTGATCCCTATCCGAGCGCGGCGGCGCTGGATCTCGGCGTTGAATATGTCGACCTGCCGACGCTGTACGCGCAGTCCGACGTCATCTCCCTGCACTGCCCGCTTACCAACGAAAACTATCACCTGCTCAACCAGGCGGCATTCGATCAGATGAAAGACGGCGTGATGGTCATTAATACCAGCCGCGGCGCGCTTATCGATTCACAAGCGGCTATCGACGCGCTGAAGCATCAGAAAATCGGCGCGCTGGGAATGGACGTGTATGAAAATGAACGCGATCTGTTCTTTGAAGATAAATCGAATGATGTCATCCAGGATGACGTGTTCCGCCGGCTCTCCGCCTGCCACAACGTCCTGTTTACCGGGCACCAGGCATTCCTGACGGCTGAGGCGCTGATCGGTATTTCCGAGACAACGCTTGGCAATCTGCAGCAGGTAGCTAAGGGCGAAACCTGCCCGAACGCGCTGGTCTAAGCTTCTTTCCCCTTTTGTGCTCCCCGCTAACGGGGGGCACATTCAGACAATCCCCACAGATCCTGCCTGCATTACAGTTACACTGTTTTTCGTTTTATTGATATGACAAATGTTTTGGAGTACGAATGAATAAGTTTGCTGCACTGCTGGCGGCGGGCATGCTGCTATCGGGCTGCGTATACAACAGCAAAGTTTCTACCAACGCCGAACAACTACAACATCACCGTTTTGTGCTGACCAGCGTTAACGGCCAGGCGCTACCGGCAAGCCAGACGCCGCCGCCGGAAATTAGCTTCGGCGAAAAAATGTATGTGTCAGGCACGATGTGCAACGGCTTCAGCGGCGAGGGCAAGCTGTCAGACGGCGAGCTAAAAGTTGAACAGCTGGCGATGACGCGTAAGCTGTGCGCGGATCCACAGCGGAACGCGCTGGATAATACCCTCAGCAAAATGCTGCGCGATGGCGCGCAGGTCGATCTGACGGAGAATCAGCTCACGCTGGCGACCGCCGACCAATCGCTGGTATATAAACTCGCCGATTTAATGTAACCACACGCCTTGCGTATTAGTAGTTTCCGCAGCTTCCGCCCGCTAAGGCCTGCTCACTGCAGCGTTTACCGTTCGGTAGCGCGCACATGCCAATAGCGGTGCCATCAAGCTGGCGGGCAACCGATAATGAACCGCCAACCATCGCGCAATTCGCCTGGCCGCTGTCGCTCATCGCCGCGCGCATGCCGGGCGGTACGTGTGCCGCGGTGGCTTGTTGCACCGGCTCGTTACTACAAGCCGACAGTAATAACGCCGCACATCCCACTAAAAACGCAGCTCGCATCCTCTCCCCCTTCAGAAACATCTTAGAATAAACAAACTCAAGAATAATAGGCAGCGCAGCGCCTGCCGTCGAGAGGCGAAATACGTATTTATGCGCCTCATTAACATTTTCTAGCAAATTTTCCGCTTAAAGCTTGATCTCGTCAGGCAAAGCGCCGCAGCAGCGCGGCTTTCATTCCAGCGCTAAATATTTTCCCGACGAAAAAATCACGCTTGCAGCGATCGGGTTTCATAGTTTGCGAATGGTGATTGCGGTGCCGGGTGCCTCCCGGTGAATTAGCCAGTTCGAACTAATTCGCGTGCTAATTTTCGCCAACAGGAGACTGAACTGAACGCTCCGCCGCAGAGGGGAATTCACCGCAGCAAATAAATAGCACGCGATTGCCGGTTGGCTAAAAGCTATTAAATTTAAAAATAGATTTTGCTTTGTTTAAGCGGTGCAGCGTAGGTATCCGTCAACACCTTCTTCGACCCTTTACCAGTCATATTTTTGTTTTTCCGCCAAAAAATTGATCCAAACATAGATAAGGACATTCCCAAGGACACAAATGCGAAAATGGCCGCGGCGGGCGTTTGCTAAAATGAAAGCATAATTACAGGACTCGTCGCCGTTTCACGGGTCCCTTCTTTTTGCGCAATGTAAGGGTGTCTTCTTATGATTACGATTGACGGTAATGGCGCGGTCGCTTCAGTCGCGTTTCGCACGAGTGAAGTTATCGCCATCTACCCGATTACGCCCAGTTCAACGATGGCGGAGCAGGCTGACGCCTGGTCTGGCGATGGGCTGAAAAACGTGTGGGGCGATGTCCCCCGCGTGGTCGAAATGCAGTCGGAAGCCGGGGCTATCGGCGCCGTGCACGGCGCGCTGCAGACCGGCGCCCTTTCCACTTCCTTTACGTCATCGCAGGGCCTGCTGCTGATGATCCCGACGCTGTATAAATTGGCCGGCCAGTTGATGCCATTTGTCCTGCACGTCGCCGCCCGCACCGTGGCTACCCACGCGCTATCAATTTTCGGCGATCATTCCGACGTGATGGCCGTGCGCCAGACCGGCTGCGCGATGCTGTGCGCCAGCAGCGTCCAGGAAGCGCAGGACTTCGCGCTGATCTCCCATATCGCCACGCTGCAAAGCCGGGTGCCGTTTATTCATTTCTTTGATGGTTTCCGTACCTCGCACGAAATCAACAAAATCGCGCCGCTGGCGGATGACACCATTCGTTCCCTGCTGCCGCAGGATAAAATCGCCGAGCATCGCCAACGCGCCCTTAACCCGGAGCATCCGGTCATTCGCGGCACCTCCGCCAATCCGGACACTTATTTCCAGTCCCGTGAAGCGACCAACCCGTGGTACGACGCGGTATACGAACACGTTGAAACGGCGATGAATGATTTCGCCGCCGCAACCGGTCGCCAGTACAAACCGTTCGAATTTTACGGTCACCCGCAGGCGGAACGGGTTATTGTCATCATGGGGTCCGCTATCGGCACCTGTGAAGAGGTCGTTGATGAACTGCTGAGCCGTGGGGAAAAAGTCGGCGTGCTGAAAGTTCGCCTCTATCGCCCGTTCTCCGCCACGCATCTGCTGCAGGCATTACCGGAGAGCGCCCGCGCGGTTGCCGTACTGGATCGCACCAAAGAACCCGGCGCGCTTGCCGAACCGTTGTATCTCGACGTGATGACCGCGCTGGCGGAAGCCTTCAACCGCGGCGAGCGCGAAACGCTACCGCGTACTATCGGCGGCCGTTATGGTCTCTCGTCCAAAGAGTTTGGCCCGGAATGCGTGCTGGCTATCTTTAATGAGTTACAGGCCGCACAGCCAAAACCCCGCTTTACCGTTGGCATTTATGATGATGTGACTAACCTTTCGCTGCCGCTGGCGGAAAATACGCTACCGGCGGAAGCGAAGCTGGAGGCGCTGTTTTACGGTCTCGGTAGCGACGGTAGCGTCTCGGCGACCAAGAACAATATCAAGATTATTGGCAACTCCACGCCGTGGTTCTCACAGGGCTATTTTGTCTATGATTCGAAGAAGGCCGGCGGCCTGACCGTCTCGCACCTGCGCGTCAGCGAAAAACCGATTCGCTCTTCGTATCTGATCTCGCAGGCCGATTTCGTCGGCTGCCACCAACTGCAGTTTATCGATAAATATCAGATGGTAGAGCGGTTGAAGCCCGGCGGCATTTTCCTGCTCAATACCCCCTATAGCGCTGATGAGGTATGGTCCCGTCTGCCCCAGGAAGTACAGGCCGCGCTGAATCAAAAGCAGGCGCGCTTTTATGTCGTTAACGCGGCGAAAATCGCCCGTGAGTGCAGCCTTGGCGCGCGCATCAACACCGTTATGCAGATGGCCTTTTTCCATTTAACCCAAATCCTGCCGGGCGACAGCGCGCTGGCCGAACTACGGGGTGCGATTGCCAAAAGCTACAGCAGCAAAGGCCAGGAGCTGGTGGAACGCAACTGGCAGGCGCTGGCGCTGGCCCGCGAATCGCTGGCGGAAGTGCCGCTGCAGCCGGTTAACGCCAGCAGCCCCAACCGTCCGCCAGTGGTCTCCGATGCCGCGCCGGACTTCGTCAAAACCGTCACCGCGGCGATGCTTGCCGGCCTTGGCGATGCGCTGCCGGTCTCCGCGCTGCCGCCAGATGGCACCTGGCCCATGGGCACCACCCGTTGGGAGAAACGCAACATTGCCGAAGAGATCCCGATCTGGAAGGAAGAGCTGTGTACCCAGTGCAACCACTGCGTCGCCGCCTGTCCGCATTCGGCGATCCGCGCCAAAGTGGTCGCTCCACAAGAGATGGAAAACGCGCCAGCCAGCCTGCACTCGCTGGATGTGAAATCCCGCGATATGCGCGGGCAGAAATACGTTCTGCAGGTCGCGCCGGAAGATTGCACCGGCTGCAACCTTTGCGTCGAAGTGTGCCCGGCGAAAGATCGCCAGAATCCGGACATCAAGGCCATCAATATGATGTCGCGCCTTGAGCACGTTGAAGAAGAGAAAGTCAATTACGACTACTTCCTCAACCTGCCGGAAATCGATCGCACCAAACTTGAGCGCATTGATATTCGCACCTCGCAGCTAATTAGCCCGCTGTTTGAATACTCTGGCGCCTGCTCGGGCTGTGGCGAAACGCCGTATATCAAACTGTTGACCCAGCTGTATGGCGATCGGATGTTGATTGCCAACGCCACCGGCTGTTCTTCTATTTACGGCGGCAACCTCCCCTCAACGCCTTATACCACTGACGCTAACGGCCGCGGTCCGGCGTGGGCCAACTCGTTGTTTGAAGACAACGCCGAATTCGGCCTGGGCTTCCGCTTAACCGTCGATCAACACCGCCAGCGCGTAATGCGGCTGTTGAGCGAATTTGCCGATAAGCTGCCGGCTGAACTGAATGCCGCGCTACATGCGCAAGCGTCGCCGGAAGCGCGCCGCGAACAGGTCGCCGAGCTGCGTCAGGCGCTGACGGGCGTCGCCGGAGCCGAAGAGCTGCTCACCGATGCGGATGCGTTAGTTGAGAAATCGGTCTGGCTTATCGGCGGTGATGGCTGGGCCTATGATATTGGCTTTGGCGGCCTTGACCACGTGCTGAGCCTGACGGAAAACGTCAATATCCTGGTACTCGATACCCAGTGTTATTCTAACACCGGCGGGCAGGCATCGAAGGCGACGCCGCTCGGCGCGGTCACCAAGTTTGGCGAGCACGGTAAACGTAAGGCACGCAAAGATCTCGGCGTGAGCATGATGATGTACGGTCATGTCTATGTGGCGCAGATTTCGCTCGGCGCGCAGCTTAACCAGACGGTGAAAGCCATTCAGGAAGCGGAAGCCTATCCGGGTCCTTCGTTGATTATCGCCTATAGCCCGTGCGAGGAGCACGGTTACGACCTGGCGCTAAGCCACGACCAGATGCGCCAGCTGACGGCAACCGGCTTCTGGCCGCTGTACCGCTTCGACCCGCGTCGCGCCGATGAAGGTAAGCTGCCGCTGGCGCTGGACTCGCGCCCGCCGTCAGACGCGCTGGCTGAGACGCTGCTCAACGAGCAACGCTTCCGCCGCCTGAACGCCCAGCAGCCGGAAGTTGCCGAGCAGTTGTGGAAAGACGCGGCCGCCGACCTACAAAAACGCTATGACTTCCTGGCCCAGCTGGCAGGTAAAGCGGAGAAACCGACAACCGAAAGCTAAACCGGCTGACGCAAATCTGGTGCTATAAAAAAAGCCCGAATAGTAAATCTATTCGGGCTTGTCATTTTCCGACGAATTAATCATTCAATATGAATGAGACGGCAACAATATAAGGATTCAATGACAATAAAGGCATATAACGCAGTCAGAATACGATATTCAATCTGTATTGTATAATTTTTATTTTATATATTTACCCGCAAACCATTCATACGGAAAATTATCATTACTGTATATTTATTTACTTTAGAATTTACTTATATTGTAACAATTGATACTTATCATATCAGAATGCGCTCCTTTAGCATGGCCGTACTTCCACCCAGGAAGTTAAAACAAAAATAGTTAAAGGAATATCCAAATGAAAAGAAAAGCACTGGCATTGGTTATCCCGGCATTATTGGCTGCCGGCGCTGCTCACGCGGCAGAAATTTATAATAAAGATGGCAACAAATTAGATCTCTACGGCAAGGTAGACGGTTTACATTATTTCTCCAGCGACTCCAGCAAAGACGGCGACCAGACCTACCTGCGTTTCGGCTTTAAAGGTGAAACGCAAATTAACAATATGCTCACCGGCTATGGTCAGTGGGAATACAACGTTCAGGCCAACAACACCGAAAGCTCCGGCGATCAGGCATGGACCCGTCTTGCATTCGCCGGGATCAAAGCGGGCGACTACGGTTCATTCGACTATGGCCGTAACTACGGCGTCCTGTACGACGTGGAAGCCTGGACCGATATGCTACCAGAGTTCGGCGGCGACTCTTATACCCAGTCCGACAACTTTATGACCGGCCGCGCCAACGGTGTCGCGACCTATCGTAACAGCGATTTCTTCGGCCTGGTTAACGGCCTGAACTTCGCCTTGCAGTATCAGGGTAAAAACGAAAACCAAGCCAGCCATGAATATAACCCTTCCGCCAGCCAGGAAGGTACCGCCAATGGCGACGGCCGCGATGTTAAAAACTCCAACGGTGATGGCTTCGGTATCTCCTCTACCTATGATTTAGGTATGGGCGTCAGCGTAGGCGCGGCCTACAGCTCTTCTGACCGTACCAACGAGCAGACCCATCAGTCTACCGCGGGCGGTGATAAAGCCGATGCCTGGACCGCAGGCGTTAAATACGATGCGAACAACATCTATCTGGCGACCATGTATTCTGAAACTCGTAACATGACGCCGTACGGCAATCAGAATGGCACCATCGCCAACAAAACCCAGAACTTTGAAGTTACTGCACAGTATCAGTTCGATTTCGGTCTGCGTCCGGCAATTTCCTACCTGCAGTCCAAAGGTAAAGATCTGGTTTACGGCGGTCAGTACTCCGATAAAGACCTGGTTAAATATATGGATGTCGGCGCGACCTATTACTTCAACCGTAATATGTCCACCTACGTTGATTACAAAATCAACCTGCTCGACGGCAATGACGACTTCTATAAAGACAATGGTATTTCTACCGACAATATCGTAGCGCTGGGTCTGGTATATCAGTTCTAATGCTTGCGCCCGCCGCTCGCGGCGGGCATTTCACTTCAACCGCCAATAAAATAGCGGTTCCCGTAGCAATTTGTGATTCACGCTGTAGTAGAACCTCAATCCTGATGGCATACTGTTTTGGTGGTTATTAAAACAGGAGGTTTTATGAGTAGAATGATTCTGGTACCCATCGATATTTCTGATAAAGAATTTACGCAACGTGTGATCCGCCACGTTGAATCCGAAGCTCGCGTCGATGACGCGCAGGTGCATTTCCTGACCGTTATCCCTTCGCTACCCTACTACGCCTCCCTGGGCATGGCCTATACCGCTGAACTGCCGGCTATGGATGAACTACGCGCTGAATCGGAAGCGCAACTGCGCGAATTAGCCAAAGGCTTCGCCATTCCGGAAGACAGAATGCATTTCCACGTTGCCGAGGGCTCGCCAAAAGATAAGATTCTGGCGCTGGCTAAATCGCTGCCCGCCGACCTGGTCATTATCGCCTCGCATCGCCCGGACATTACTACCTATCTGCTCGGCTCTAACGCCGCGGCGGTGGTGCGCCATGCCGAGTGCTCGGTTCTGGTCGTCAGGTAATCCCAAGCCCGCCGCCCGGCGGGCTTTATTATCTTTACTCCTCGCGGATTAAAGTGCCGGAAAGATGCTGACATTGCCCCCCCGAATCCGTACCATACACGCCACGGTTTTCTATCAGACCTCACTCATTGCTACGCGCCAGCGGGGATAGATCCAGCGACTGGCACAACGCGTGCTCTTCTGATGCCACACTATGAATTGAGCCACTATTAAATGCTGCAAAATCAAGAAATTAGTAAAAAAGAAAAATACAACATCGACAAACTGCAGAAACGTCTGCGTCGCAATGTCGGTGAGGCGATCGCCGACTTCAACATGATTGAAGATGGCGACCGTATTATGGTCTGTCTTTCCGGTGGTAAAGACAGCTATACCATGCTGGAAATTCTGCGCAGCCTGCAAAAAAGCGCGCCTATTTCTTTCTCGCTGGTGGCCGTTAACCTCGATCAGAAACAGCCGGGCTTCCCGGAGCACATTCTGCCGGCGTATCTGGAACAGCTGGGCGTTGAATATAAGATTGTCGAAGAGAATACTTACGGCATCGTTAAAGAGAAAATCCCGGAAGGCAAAACCACTTGCTCACTGTGTTCTCGTCTGCGTCGCGGCATTCTCTACCGTACGGCGACCGAACTGGGCGCGACCAAAATCGCGCTCGGCCATCACCGCGACGATATCCTGCAGACGCTGTTCCTCAACATGTTCTACGGCGGCAAAATGAAAGGTATGCCGCCGAAGCTGATGAGCGATGACGGCAAACATATCGTTATCCGCCCGCTCGCCTACTGCCGCGAAAAAGATATCGAACGCTTCTCGCAGGCCAAAGGCTTCCCGATTATTCCTTGTAACCTGTGCGGCTCCCAGCCTAACCTGCAGCGTCAGGTGATCGCCGATATGCTGCGCGATTGGGATAAACGCTATCCTGGCCGTATCGAAACCATGTTTAGCGCAATGCAGAACGTGGTGCCGTCGCACTTGAGCGACGTCAATCTGTTTGATTTTAAATCCATCACACACGGTTCTGCGGTGGTTGACGGCGGCGATCTGGCCTTTGACCGCGAAGAGATCCCGCTGCAGCCTGCGGGCTGGCAGCCGGAAGAAGAAGACGCTCAGTTAGATGAACTGCGTCTGAATGTGGTTGAAGTAAAATAACAGGCAACACGTCTCCGGCAAGCGCCGGAGACCGTCACTTGCCGCCCTTACTTCAGCAAACGTACGCGGCAGGACTTGCCTTTGATCTTGCCGTTTTGCAGCTGCTTATACGCCTTCTGCGCCACGCCCTGACGGATAGCGACATAAACATGCGCGGGATGAACATTGATCTTACCGATATCCGCGCCATCAAACCCCATATCGCCAGTTAACGCCCCCAGCACATCGCCCGGACGCATTTTCGCCTTTTTGCCGCCATCAATACACAGGGTCGCCATTTCCGCCTGCAGCGGCGCAATATGATTACCCGCCGGCGCGTTAACCCAGTTGAGTTTGATCTGCAGCATTTCGGCAAGAATGTTAGCGCGCTGCGCCTCTTCCGGCGCGCAGAAACTAATCGCCAGGCCGCTTTCGCCTGCACGCGCGGTACGCCCGATACGGTGAACGTGAACTTCAGGATCCCACGCCAGTTCAAAGTTAACCACCAGCTCCAGCGATTTGATATCCAGGCCGCGCGCCGCCACGTCGGTGGCGGCCAGCACGCGGGCGCTACCGTTAGCAAAACGCACCAGCGTCTGATCGCGATCGCGCTGTTCCAGATCGCCATGCAGCGACAGCGCGCTCTGGCCGGCAGCGTTTAATGCATCGCACACCGCCTGACAATCGCGTTTAGTGTTACAAAATACCACGCAGGAAGCGGGCTGATGCTGGCTGAGCAATTTTTGCAGCAGCTTGATTTTACCGGTTTGCGAAACGTCGAAGAACTGCTGTTCAATAGACGGCAGCGCATCAACGCTATCGATTTCAATCGTCTGCGGATCCCGCTGCACCCGGCCGCTGATTGCGGCGATAGCTTCCGGCCAGGTCGCGGAGAACAGTAAGGTCTGGCGCGAAGCTGGCGCATAACGAATCACTTCATCGATAGCATCGCTGAAGCCCATATCGAGCATGCGATCGGCTTCATCCATAACCAGCGTCTGCAGCGCATCCAGCGATACGGTCCCCTTTTGCAGGTGGTCAAGCAGGCGGCCAGGCGTGGCGACAATAATATGCGGCGCATGCTGTAAAGAATCGCGCTGGGCGCCGAAAGGCTGGCCGCCGCAGAGCGTTAATACTTTAATATTTGGCAGAAAACGCGCCAGGCGACGCAGTTCGCCAGCGACTTGATCCGCCAGTTCGCGGGTCGGGCACAGCACCAGTGATTGGGTCTGGAACAGACCGGCATCAACGTGCTGTAGCAATCCCAGACCAAAGGCCGCCGTTTTACCGCTGCCGGTTTTCGCCTGTACGCGCACATCCTTTCCGCCCAGGATCGCAGGCAATGCGGCAGCCTGCACTGGCGTCATTGCGTGATATCCCAGTTCGTTAAGGTTGTTCAGTTGAGCTTCGGGCAAAAGGTTCAGTGTTGAAAAAGCGGTCACAATGTTTTCTCGCATTAAAGGGCGGACAATCTGCAGGCGCGTATCCTCGCAGATCTCCGCTCTTGATGCGACAATTTAATCGGGTCATCGTCCGGCGGCGGGTCGGGAAGCGGGTGCGGGCGAGGCCGCGGATCGGGCACCGGCACCGGGTCATTGGGCTCAGGGCCGATGGGTATCGACTGCAAGGACAGCGCCATGTTACGCATATTTTATCCCCTCTCTTTACAGGACTATTCTTTAAGCGTAGAAGTTAGCTGGCAGAGGGCAAAAAAAAAGCCGACTCAATGAAGTCGGCGTCGTACGAATCAATTGTGCTATGCAGTAATTCAAAAAAGGAAGTAAGACAATATGGAGCGCAACGCCCATCGCTTGACGTTGCATTCACCTGCGAGAGAGATATTGCCCTGAATGGGTAGATGGTTTATTGATTTCGCTCAAATATTGCCGGAGTTTCAGCGGCAAAATCACCTGAAAAGACAATTTCTTACAACCATTTACTACGATGTAACCACCAGGTAACACCACCGATTAGAACAACTAACATTACGCAAAATATCGAAAAGCCAAGATGCCAGCTGTTGCCAGGAATACCGCCAAGGTTGACGCCAAACAGACCGGTCAGGAAGGTGCTGGGCAAAAAAACCATCGCCATCAATGACATCGTGTAAGTCCGCCGCGACAGCGACTCCTGCATGATCTGTGCGATTTCATCGCTCATGATTGCCGTGCGGGCAATGCAGCTGTCAATCTCGTCAAGACCGCGGCCAAGACGGTCGGCAATATCCTGCATCCGCCGACGGTGATCGTCACTCATCCACGGCAGACGCTCACTGGCAAGGCGGGCGTAAACATCGCGCTGCGGAGCCATATAGCGGCGCATGACGATAAGCTGCTTTCGCAGTAGCGCCAGAAAACCGCGCGGCGGCACCTGTTGATCAAGCAGGTCATCTTCAAGGTCGATAATCCGGTCGTGCAGCTGTTCAATAAACTCGCTGGCATGATCGGTCAACGCATCGCAAATTTCCACCAGCCAGCTGCCGCAATCCGTCGGCCCATTGCCTTCCTGCAGATCCCCCAGCACATCATCCAGCGCCAGCACCTTACGCTGACGGGTGGAAACGATTAGCCGCTCGTCCATATACAGTCGCATCGCCACCAGTTGATCGGGGCGTTCATCGGTGCTGCCGTTGATACAACGCAAGGTAATCAGCGCGCCATCGCCGATGCGCGTCACGCGCGGACGAGTGCTTTCACCGGCCAGCGCGTCGCGAACATTATTCGGTAACAACGGCGTAGCGGCTAACCAGTCGGCGCTATCGGTATGGGTATAATTAAGATGTAGCCAGCAGGGACTGCTCTTATCGATAATATCGTCATCAGCCAGCGGCTTTACGCCGCCCTGCCCGTCGAGCACCCATGCAAAGATGGCGTCCGGCACTTTCAGCTCCGAGCCCTTAATCGCGTCCACTGAACCTCCATTAATGCATGCCTGTAAAAAGCGTGAATAATCCATAAGGTACGCTATTCGGCTGAATTTCGCCTCCCGCAATCGTCGCAATCGCCTAACAAATAGGCAGCATACCGCTTTTGGCGACAGTTAATCATATTTGTATTACAATTACATCCGTAATTTTAATGAGGTTTTAGTATGAATATTTATCAAGCCCAGCCCCAGGATGTCGATACCATCCTGCCGCTGTATCTCGCCTATCGACGTTTCTATCAGGTCGAAGAAAATCTCGGCCAGGCGCGGGAGTTCATCCTTAAGCGCCTGCAACTGAATGAGTCGGTCATTTTCTTCGCAGAAGTGGACGGCAAAGCGGTGGGCTTTACCCAGCTCTATCCCCTGTTCTGCTCGCTGGAAATGAAGCGCATCTGGTTGCTTTACGATCTGTACGTTGATGAGTCTGCCCGCCAGCACGGCGTGGCACAGCAGCTGATTGCCCGTGCCGAACAGCTGGCAAAAGAGAGTGATTCCGCATTTATTATGCTCAGCACGGCAACCGATAATACTAAAGCGCAGGCGTTATACGAGCGTAGCGGCTTCGTACGTGATACGGATTTTTACGTCTATAACAAAATGCTCAAGTAAGTTGTTCAGGCCGCCAGAAAGGGAGAACCCGCCATTGGCGGGTTCTTATTCGTTCGTATCAGTCGTCGGCTAATCCACTGTATTAACCTTTGCCGTCGTCTGGGCGGGCACAGGACAGGATTAGTAGCAAGAGTTCATTTTTTCTCTTCCGCATAGCGGCGGGCGTTATCGTGTAAATTAGTGCACATGGTTATTACTCCATTTTTATAAGCAAACTAAGAGCCTATCCCAGTAGGGCTATTTTACTTGCCATTTTGAACCAGGCAGTGCTCGAAATCCTCACGTACTACGTGTACGCTCCGGTTTCTGCGCGCTGTCCGTGTTCAAACTGGCTGCGCCAATTACGCTTACTGGGATAGGCTCTAATCCTAGAAGCTTCCGTCAAATTCGCCACATTTCTGGCTAAAATTTTTCCCAGCCCAGCACCGATGCCCCCAGTAATCCCCCTTCGCGACTAAATTGCCCGGCGACCAGTAGTGGCTCAGCGCTCTTCAGCAGAATCTTTGCCCGCAATGCTGTATCAAGGCGCGCCAGCAGCGCCGTTTCACCCGCCAGCCCGCCCCCGGCGACGATTTTATGCGGCCCGAGAATGTTCACCGTATGGGCCAATGGTTCGCTCACCAGCTCAAGCCATACTTCAAGGGTAAACGCCGCCGTCTCTTCTCCGGCCATACCCTGCTTCACGATCTCGACACTGCTTAGCGCCTGACCGCTGAGCAGTTGATGCAGCCGCTGCATCCCTTTTGCACCGCCGAGCGTATCGAGGCAGCCCTGCTGTCCGCAGCCGCAGGCCAGCCGCGGCAACTCAATTCCCCGCAGCTGAGTGCGCGTAATGGGTCCGTGCCCCCACTCGGCGCCGATCCCCTGATTGCCGTAGAGAATGTTGCCGTTGATGGCAATCCCCCCGCCGATCCCGCTGCCGAGGATCACGCCCAACACCACCGGCAGATCTTTTGCCGCGCCGAAACGCGCCTCGGCTAAGGTAAAACAGTCAGCATCATTAGCCATCGCCACCGGGCGCCCGAGCTCAGCCTGCAGCGAACGGGTAATATCAATACCGGCGAACGGCGGAATGTTGCTCGACAGAATACGATCGTTGGCAACATCCACCACTCCGGCGCAGGAGAGCGCCAGTGGACTCTGTTCGCTAATCGCATCGCCATATTGCGCGATAATCTCCTGCACAGCGTAGACGAAGGCGGGCCAGGAGCTTAGCGGCATCGCCCGCTGGCGCGGCATAACAAGTTGCCCCGGCGCCGGAGAAACCGCGCTTTTAATAAAGGAGCCGCCAATATCCAGACACAGCACGCTGTTACTCATAGGCGCGAATCCATTAAATCACGCAGGCCATCGCCCAGAAGGTTGAAGCCTAATACCGAAAAGACAATAGCCAGCCCCGGCCACAGCGAAATCCCCAGGCTGATACCCAGAAAGTTACGCCCGTCGCTCATCATTGTCCCCCACTCCGGCATCGGCGGTTGCACGCCCATGCCGAGGAAGGAGAGCGAAGCCGCGGCGAGGATCACCGAGCCGCCGGTCAATGTCGCCTGCACGGTAATCGGCCCCAGGGTATTTCGCAGGATGTAGTGGATTATCTGTCGGCGATAGCCAATTCCCAGTGCCCGTGCCGCTTCCATGTACTCCATATTCTTGATGCCCAACGTCAGGTTACGGCTGAGGCGCGCGTAAACCGGCACCGAGAAGATAGCGATCGCCAGCAGCATATTCATCAACCCTGCGCCGAGGACGCTGACCAGCAGGATAGCCAGCACGATGCCGGGAAAAGCGAAAATGACATCCATCACCCACATAATCAGGTGGTCGACACTTTTACCGCACAGGGCGGCGATAATGCCCAGAGGTAGCCCCATCAGTAGCGACAGCGCCACGCTGACCACCACCTCAATCAGCGAGATCCTGGCGCCGTAGATGGTGCGGGAAAAGATATCGCGGCCATAGTCATCGGTGCCCAGCCAGTGGTCGGCCGACGGCGCGGAGAGAATATTCAGCAGGTCCTGCGCATAGGGATCGTAGTGGCTTAACCACGGCGCGAAGAGGGCACATACCACGATTAAGGCGACGATGATGCCG
This sequence comes from Klebsiella aerogenes KCTC 2190, assembly GCF_000215745.1. Lineage (GTDB taxonomy): Bacteria > Pseudomonadota > Gammaproteobacteria > Enterobacterales > Enterobacteriaceae > Klebsiella > Klebsiella aerogenes. The sequence goes on from NC_015663.1 coordinate 4,422,053, forward strand.
CCGAGGGTCAGCGAGGGATGTTCCATCCCCCAACGCAGGCCGCTGAGAACGCCGCTGCGCGATTTGGCGAGTGAAATTTCCGACATATCAGTCAAACCTTATTTTCGGGTTGATTCTGGCGATAATCATCTCGCCAACCAGGTTCATCACCACCACGCTTGCCACCGTAATCATCGTCACTCCCTGGATGACGGGATAATCGCGATAGCGTACCGAATCCACCAGATAGCGGCCTATCCCAGGCCAGTTAAACACCGACTCGGTCACCACCGCGCCGCCGATCAGGCTGCCGAAGTTCAGTGCGATAATTGTCACGATGGGGATCAGCGCATTGCGCAGCGCATGCTTGAAATAGACCTGAAACGGCGCCAGTCCTTTGGCCCGCGCGGTGCGGATGTAATCCTCGCCTAACACGTCAACCATACTGGAGCGGGTCATCCGCGACATCACCGCCATCGGGAAAATCCCCAGGCAAACCGACGGCAGGATATAGCTTTTCCAGCCTTCGGCGCCCAGTAGCGGCAGCCAGCCCAGCTTCACCGAAAAGGTATCCATGGCGATCAGCGCCAGCCAGAAATTGGCTATCGACGCGCCAGCAATCGCCACCAGCATCAGCACATGGTCGGCTACATGATTGCGGTAAATGGCCGCGCACATCCCCATGGGAATACCGAGGATCACCGCCATCATCCACGCCAGCAGCGCCAGGCCTAAAGTATAAGGAACCCGTTCGCTCATTTCGGCGGAGACCGGCTGACCGGACTTCAGCGAAGTGCCAAAATCCCCCTTCAGCATTCCGCTAACGAAATGGCCATACTGCACCGCCAGCGGATCGTCCAGACCGAGGCGCGTATGCATACGGCTGACATCATCCTGGGTGGCCTGCGGCCCGGCCATCAGGCGGGCCGGGTCACCGGGGAGCATTCTGATCGCCAGAAAGACAATCAGCGATGCCCCCAGTAGGATCAGCGGCAAAGAAAGCAGTTTTTTAATCACATAAGCTTTCATAACAACTCCACCCTGACCTCGACGTTATGGCTTTTGCGCTTCGGTAACGATAATTTCGCCGCCCGGCTCCATCCGCACGCCTTTAATGGTGGCGCGGGTGGCGTACAGATCGTCCTGGAAGTAGAGCATCACATGCGGTGCGTCGTGCATAATGGCCTTTTGCGCCGCCACATATTCAGCGATACGCGCGTTGTCATCCATGGTAGTCGCCGCTTTGTCTAACAGCTCATCCACCTGAGGGTTGCGGTAGAAGCCAAGGTTAGCCCCGGCCGGCGCGGCGCTCTGTGAGTAGTACAGCGGGCGCAGCTGCAAATCAGACCCATTAAGGCCGGACGACCAGGAGGCCAGCACCGCATCGGTACGGTTGGCCAACTTTTCCGCCGCCGGCGCAAACGCCGCTTTGCTCCAGACGCCGCTCTCCATCTGCTGGATATTGAGCTTCACGCCGACTTTGCCCCACATCGCCTGCAGGATTTGCGCGGTACGCGCATCCGGTCCCTGCACGGCGATGTTCATCTCAAAGCCCTGCGGGTAACCGGCCTCTTTTAATAACGCTTTCGCTTTATCGAGATCCCACGGATAGTCGTTGAGGGTTTTATCATATCCTTCGTTCACCGGTGCCAGCGGCGAGTTGGCGGCAGAAGCGAAACCAAACATCACCGCCTTCAGCAGCGCTTCTTTGTCGGTCGCCAGGTTCAGGGCCTGACGCACGCGGACATCGTTCAGCGGTTTTTGCTCAACGTTGAGCGCCACCCAGAATACCGACGCCCCCTGCCCCTGCTCCAGTTTCACCTGCGGGTTGCTTTTCAACTGCCGACCAAACTGCGGCGGTACCGGGTTAATCACATCGACCTGGCCGGAAAGCAGCGCCATGTTCATTACCGACGGCTCCGAGCTCCAGGTCCACTTAATCTCATCCGGGCCGTGGTTCTCGCCCCAGTATTTCGGGTTTTTCTTCTCCAGCACATATTCACCGGTTTTATACTCCTGCAGCATGTACGGGCCGGTACCGTCCGCTTTACGGCCAATGGTGCCGGCTTTCGCCGCCGCCGGGCTCACCATCTTCGCCGAGCCGCCGGTCAACAGATTGAGGAAAGAGGGATAGACCTTTTTCAGCGTAATCTCGACGTTGTTATCATCGATCTTCTTCACTGAGGCGATAACGTTGCGCATCCGCGAACTCGCGGCCAGGCCGCCTTTCGGGTCGATATGTCGTTCGATATTGGCCACCACCGCATCGGCATTAAACGGCGAGCCATCATGAAAAGTGACGTTCTTACGCAGGGTAAACGTCCAGACTTTACCATCATCGCTCACCTTCCAGGCGGTGGCCAACGCGGGCGCTATCTTGAAATCCGGCGATAAGTCTACCAGTCCTTCATACATTGGTTTTAATACGGTATCGGTAAAGGTCGCGGTTTGATCGCCCGGGTCCATGCTACGCGGAGGTTCGTTTTGCATCACGTTCAGCGTTGCCGCCTTCAGCGCCGTCGCCCCGCCAGCCGCCAGTAAGCCTGCCAGAATGGCAAGTCGATATTTATTCATAATTGCCTTCATCCGTTAACCCCTACCTGTCTGTTATGTCGCCAGTTGTGGCTGTTATGTTGCGATTAGGTTTTCTTTTTACCTAAAACAGTGTCCCATAAATGTGATGTTAGCCATGAATAACGCTTAATTAGGTAATAAATTTAACTTATATGTGATGATTTAGTTGTTTTTTAAAATAAACTGGTTGCTAAATCGCCAGCCCGCGATTATGTTCAGAAAAAAGCGTTATGGCTGAGTAACTATGCTGAACAAACTCCACCAACAATTGATTCATTTGGTCTGTAGCGAGGAAGGTGCCAGCCGCGCTGACCTCGCCCGCCTGACGGGTATGAGTAAAGCGGCCATTGGTGCGCTGGTAAAAGAGATGCTGGCTGATGGTCTGCTACAGGAGAGCGATATGGCCGCTTCCGGCGGTCAGGGACGCCCCTCCGTCACCCTGTCCCTGGCGCCGGACGCTGCTTACGCCATCGGCATCTCACTTATCGATAATCAGCTTGTGTTGGTGCTGATGAATGCCAGCGGCGAGAAAATCGCCGAGCGCCTGCTCACGCCACAGCTTGAAATCCCCGACGTAATCCAGCAACTGGCGGGTGAAATCCGCAGTTTATTAAAGGATACGCTCATCGAGCACCAACGGCTCGTCGGCATCGGTTTTGCCCTGTCTGCCTTTGTGGACGCCGCGCAAGCGGTCTGCGTACAGTCGGCGCTGCTGGGCTGGCATCAGGTGCCGCTAGCTGAATTGTTAAGCCACGCGACCGGCGGGATCCCGGTATTTATTGAAAACGACACCCGGGCACTGGCGAACTGGGAGAAAACGTTTGGTCATCTGCGCAAGCTGGAGAGCGCAGTGGTGATTTCCCACGGCAGCGGCATCGGCAGCGCGGCGGTCATCTATGACCGAATCTGGCGCGGCGCCCACGGCGGCGCAGGCGAAATAGCCCATTGCACCATTGTGCCGGCGGGCACGCCTTGTCGCTGCGGGAAGCGCGGCTGTCTCGACACCATTGCGTCTCTCACCGCTATCTTTGAACAGGCGCGCATGGCCGGTATCAACACCGACCAACTGGATGAACTGGAGGCCATGGCGCGCAAGGGCCACACTGCCGCCATCCAGATCTTGCATCGGGCCGGTGACGCCTTAGGGTTGGCTATTTCACATCAGATCCAGACCCACGATCCGGCGGCGATCATGCTTGCCCATCAGCCGGAAAGCTTTAACGGTTTACTGAATACCGTGATGCAACAAGCTATAGAAACCAACCTGCTGCCGGGGATGGCGGGAAACACACCGCTTATCTATCGCCCGCTGACGCAGGACAGTTGGGCGCTCGCCGCGGCGAGCGTCGCGCTGACTCACGTTCTCTTCCCAGCCTAATTTCGAGGTCCCTATGCGCATTGCCGTTGGCGGAATACATATTGAATGCAGCACGTTTAACCCAGTACTGACTCATGAAGCGGAGTTTCGCACCGTCAAGGGCGATGCCCTGCTGGAGGCGCCCCACTTTCAGTTTTTACGTGATTATCCGGCGACGTTTCTGCCGACGCTGCACACCAGGGCGATTCCCGGCGGCCCGGTGGCGCGAGAGACCTATGAACAGTTCAAAGCCGAATTCTTAAGCCGTCTACAGGCGCAACTGCCGATCGACGGCCTGTACCTGGCGATGCACGGCGCAATGTTCGTTGAAGGTATGGAAGATGCCGAAGGAGACTGGATCGCCGCCGCCCGCGCCTGCGTTGGCGATGACTGCCCGATTGCCGTCAGCTACGATCTACACGGTAACGTGACCCAGCGCATTATCGACGCCATCGACATGTTCTCAACCTATCGCACCGCGCCGCATATCGATATAGAAGAGACCATGCGCCGTTCGGTCAGTATGCTGGTGAATAGTCTGCAAAGCGGCGTGCGCCCGGGCGTCGTGTGGGCGCCCATCCCGGTATTACTGCCTGGCGAACGAACCAGTACGGATGATGAACCGGCAAAAAGCCTGTACGCCATGCTGCCGCACAGCGACCAGATAGACGGCGTACTCGATAGCTCATTAATGGTCGGCTACGTATGGGCCGATGAACCGCGCGCCACCGCCGCGGCCATTTTTACCGGCACCGATCGCGCGGTACTGGAGCAACAGGCCGCAAAACTGGCGCAGGCCTATTGGGACGCGCGGGAAGATTTTGTTTTCGGCTGCCGGACGGGCGGCGTCGCCGAATGCGTCGCTCAGGCTATCGCCAGCGCCACGGGCCCGGTGATCCTGGCGGATTCTGGCGATAATCCAACCGGCGGCGGCGTCGGCGATCGCGGCGATGTGCTCGCCGAACTGCTACGCCAGCAGGCGCAAAATACCCTGGTTGCCGGCATTACCGACGCGCCGGCTACGCGTGCGGCCTTTGAAGCCGGCATTGGCGCGGAACTACAGCTAACACTCGGCGCTAACCTCGATCCGGCGGGCGTCAGCGCAAGCGCGCGTTTTACCGTGACAGGCCTACTGGCGGCAAGCCCGCAGCGCCCGGCCAATCAGGCGATTTTGCAGACCGGCGGTATTACCGTGGTGGTGGCCGACCGTCGTCGTCCGTATCACGACATTGCCGACTTTAGCGCGCTAGGACTCGACCCGCGGCAGGTGAAAATTCTGGTGGTCAAATCCGGCTATTTATCGCCGGAACTGGCGCCGCTGGCCAATCCGAACCTGATGGCGCTCTCGGAAGGGGTCGTCGATCAGGATATTGAACGGGTGGCCCGCCGGCGAATGCTGACCCCGACCTGGCCGTTTACGCGTGACATCGAATTCACTCCACAGGTGCGGGTTTCCGCCCGCGCGCCCTTTGCCAGGGAGTCCTGAGTCATGAACCGGGAAACGCCTGCGCCAGTACTGGCCGTCAACAATCTGAGCATCTCATTCCGCCACGGCGATAGCTGGCAGAAAGTGGTGCGTAATATCAGTTTTAGCCTTTATCCAGGTAAGACGCTGGCGATTGTCGGCGAATCGGGCTCAGGCAAAAGCGTGACGGCGATGGCCATCATGCGCCTGCTTTCTGCCCGCCATAGCCGTACCGAGGGACAGGTGTTGCTCGGCGGCAAATCCCTGCTCGAGCTTCCTGAAGAGGAGATGCGTCGTGTACGCGGCGCCGAGGTAGCGATGATTTTTCAGGAGCCGATGACCAGTCTTAATCCGGCCTTTACCATCGGCAATCAGATAGCGGAAGTTTTTATCCGCCATCAGAGTTTATCGGCGCGCCAGGCGAAGCAGGAGGCCATCGCCCTGCTGGAAAAAGTCCGCATTCCGCATCCTGCACAGCGTTTCGATGAATATCCGCATCAGTTTTCCGGCGGTATGCGCCAGCGCGCGATGATCGCGATGGCGCTGGCCCTGAAGCCAAAACTGCTGATCGCCGATGAACCTACTACCGCGCTGGACGTCACTATCCAGGGGCAAATCCTCGATCTGATTAAAACTCTGCAGGCAGAAAACAATACCGCGGTGCTGTTTATTACTCATGATATGGGCGTGGTCGCGGAAACCGCCGACGATACGCTGGTGATGTTCCGCGGCGACGCCATCGAATGCGAGCGCACAACGACGCTATTCGCCGCACCTCAACAGCCCTATACCCGCGCGCTGCTGGCCTCGGTACCTGCGGCAGGTGAAATGGATGTAAGCTCGACCCCTTGTAAATTTCCATCGGTGAACCTGCAAACCGGAGAAATTCATCGTTATCCGCCAGAAGCGGATCTCAGTCTGACCAGCAACGAACCTGTGCTGTCGGTCAAAAACCTGGTCACCCGTTTTCCCGTCAAAAAAGGCTTTTTCAATCAGTTAGCCGGGCATATCCACGCCGTAGAAAACGTCAGCTTTGATTTATGGCCCGGAGAAACGCTATCGCTGGTGGGCGAATCAGGCTGCGGTAAATCGACCACCGGTCGCAGTCTCATTCGCCTGGTCCAGGCGCAATCCGGCCATGTTCGTCTCCATGGTTATGACGTCCTGCAAGCCGGGCGCCAGCAGCAAAAGCGGATGCGTCAGGATATCCAGATGATATTTCAGGATCCGTTCGCCAGTCTGAATCCGCGGCTGAAAATCCAGGAAACGCTGATTGAACCGCTGCTGGAAAATGGCCTTGCCACCCGCCAGCAGGCGCTGGCGCGCGCCCATGAATTAATTGAAAAAGTGGGGCTCAACGTCGCGGTACTTAACCGCTATCCGCATGAATTTTCCGGTGGTCAGCGCCAGCGCATCTGCATTGCCCGCGCGCTGGCGATGAATCCCAAGGTGATTATCGCCGACGAGTCGGTGTCGGCGCTGGATGTGTCGGTCAAGGCGCAGGTGGTCAACCTGATTATCGAACTGCAACGAACGATGAAAATCGCCTTTCTGTTCATCTCGCATGATATGGCGGTGATTGAACGGATCAGCCACCGGGTGGCGGTGATGTATCTCGGTGAAATCGTCGAAATTGGCCCGCGGCAGGCCATTTTCGCCAATCCGCAGCACCCGTATACGCAAAAGCTGATTGCGGCGATCCCAAAGACCGATCCGTCTCGTCGCCATCTGTTGCGTGAAGCCAATAACGATGAACTGCCGTCGCCGTTTCGCGATAAAGACTGGCAGCCGCCGACCCGTCGCTACGAACAAGTCGGTAATCAGCACTGGGTAATGCGCTGAGCGGATTACCTTGAATAGACCGGTTTAACGCTCTACAGGCTGCGCTGAGCCGGTCCCCCTTCCCAAAAAGCGATGCTCCATCTCCCCTTTTAACTGGCAACGCATTTTTTTGCTGTTTTTTGCGATTCACATTCTCACATCATGCTGTATTATGCAGGTTGTTGCAGTATTTTGCAGGAACAGCAATTATGCATAAAACCGCCCGACAACAGTTTTTGCTCGAACTACTGAGCGAAAACGGTCAAATTAGCATCAGCGAACTGGTTGAACGATTGCAGGTCTCACCCGATACCGTTCGCCGCGATCTAAGTGACCTGGAAAAACGCGGACTGGTGCAGAAAAACCATGGCGGCGCTATCGCCCTCGATCTTCCGGCCATGAATCGCCAGGGGCGCAACGCGCTGCTGCCGGAGACTAAACAACGCCTTGGCGCGCTGGTCGCCCGTGAGGTCCCACCGGGAGCAACGCTATTTTTAGACGCCGGCAGCACGGTACTGGCCGTCGCCGCTCATCTAAAAGGACCGCTGACGGTCATCACCCCTTCGCTGGATATTGCCCAACTATTTAGCGAACGGCCCGATATCGAGTTGGTTTTACTTGGCGGGAAATGGGATATGCGGCAGCGGCTGTTTGCCGGTAGCGCCACGCTGGCGCTGCTTTCTCGTTACCGCGCGGATATCGCCATTCTCGGCGCCTGCGCGATCCATGCGCGGCAAGGGCTTAGCGCCAGCCAGGAAGCGGATGCGGAAGTGAAACGCGCCATGCTGGCTGCCAGCGTCGAGCACTGGCTGGTGGCTGATCATCTGAAACTTAATCGCTGCGAGCCTTACCTGGTCGCCGAACTGAAACACATCGATCGTCTATTCCTCGACAAGCCGTGGCACGCGCTTGGCGAAGACAATTCAATGCAGGTCAGCATTGCTGACGCTGAATAACGTGGAGAAAGTCATGCATAAAGTTATCAACGGCGCAGGTAAGCACATTAATATTGCGCTGATCGGCTACGGATTTGTCGGCAAAACGTTTCACGCGCCGCTCATTAATTCGGTCGAAGGGTTAAAGCTTGCCGTCGTCGCCTCCCGCGACGAAGCTAAAGTGAAGCAGGATCTGCCGGATGTTGCGGTCATCGCTTCGCCGGAAGAGGCCATTCAGCATCCGGACGTCGATCTGGTGGTACTCGCTTCGCCAAACGCCACCCACGCCCCGCTGGCTCGCCTGGCGCTCAATGCCGGTAAGCACGTAGTGGTAGATAAACCTTTTACTCTCGATATGCAGGAAGCGCGCGAGCTGATCGCGCTGGCGGAAGAAAAGCAACGGTTGCTTTCTGTCTTCCATAACCGCCGTTGGGATAGCGATTATCTCGGCATTAAGCAGGCCATCGAGCAGGGGCTGATCGGCAAGGTTAAGCATTTCGAGTCGCATATCGACCGCTTCCGCCCGCAGGTTCGCGTCCGCTGGCGCGAGCAGAATGTACCAGGTAGTGGCCTGTGGTTTGATATTGGCCCGCACCTGATCGACCAGACGCTGCAACTTTTCGGCCTGCCGCAAACTGTACAGGGCAATATTGCCACCCTGCGCCAGGGCGCGGAGATTAACGACTGGGCACATGTGGTACTGAACTATCCACAGCACAAAGTGATTTTGCACTGTAGCATGCTGGTGGCCGGCGGCGTCTCGCGTTTCACGGTCCACGGAGATAGCGGCAGCGTCGTGAAACTGAAAGCAGACCAGCAGGAGAGCCAGCTGCTGGCAGGCGTCATCCCAGGGAGTGAAAGCTGGGGCCAGGATGACGACAGCATGACGTTGTTCGACGCCAGCCTGCAGGCGCACACGCTCGCCACGCCGAAAGGCGATCAGCGCCAGTACTATATTCAGGTTCGCGATGCCCTGCTGGGCAAAATCGCCAACCCGGTGCCTCCGCTACAGGCGCTGGCAGTGATGGCGGTGCTGGAAGCTGCCGTTGCCTCGTCAGAAAGCGGCAGCGTGCAGAAGCTGGCGTTAACCGCCAACGAACTGGCCGGGCTTCAGTAAGCTCTCCCTGGCGGCTGTCGTACTCTTCAGCCGCTACATATTCTCTTCTGCTGAAAACTCTCCCCAGGAAAATCTCTCTCGATCGCCAATTGGCTGCTGGAAATTTCCCACATTTGGGAGCAGGATATAATCAAATACCTGATTATTGTGGTACGCCCTTAGCTTCTGCGGACGCAGCCCGACACACTGGACAGGAGAATGTCATGTATTACACGTTAGGAGAAAAGACCCTCCACTTTTATCGCTATCAGTGCCGTTACTACGTCGCCCACTGGGACGGCGGCCACGTGATGACCGAGCAGTTCAAGCCGTTTATCGCCGGGATCAGCGAAAAGACCGGCCTGGAAGCGAAGCGTGTAGAAGCGGTTGCTCGCGACTACTTCACTAACGTGGATTAACTCTGACCGCTTTTTGTTGCCGTGGCCGTTAGCTGCGGCAACGCATTCCCCTCGGGTTAAATCCCGGCAGCCAAATGTCATCAATAACCATTTTTGAGCGCCCTCACGGTTCGCTTTCTCTCTTGTGGCAGTCTATATCTTATTCATCTTTATCGTGGGAGGAACAAGAATATGGGCAAGAAAATTTTAATGCTGGTGGGTGATTACGCTGAAGATTACGAGACCATGGTACCGTTTCAGGCATTACAGATGATCGGCCATCAGGTTGATGCCGTCTGTCCGGATAAGAGTAAAGGCGACCATATTATGACGGCGATTCATGATTTTGAAGGCGCTCAGACCTACAGCGAAAAACCCGGTCACCGCTTCGTACTGAACGCCGATTTTGCCAGCGCCAGAGAACAGGACTACGACGCCCTGCTGATCCCCGGCGGCCGCGCGCCAGAATATCTGCGCCTGAATGAGCAGGTGATTAAGCTGGTCCAGGCTTTCGACGCCGCGCATAAACCGATTGCCGCCGTTTGCCACGGCCCGCAGCTTCTGGCCGCCGCGGGTATTCTTAAAGGCCGTACCTGTAGCGCTTACCCGGCTTGCGCTCCCGAAGTGCGACTCAGCGGCGGGCATTATGCGGATATTGGCATCGACCAGGCGCACGTTGACGGCAATCTGGTCACCGCCCCCGCCTGGCCCGCCCATCCGCAATGGCTTGCTAAATTTGCCGAGGTGCTGCAGCGGTAAACGCCTTTTCCAGGGCTGGAGTCGCTACGCTACGATATGCCCCAGCCCTTACGCCTTGCGCGAAGCTATTCCGCCATTTTACTTTTCAGTAGCGCATAAGAGACTATCAGCTGCTGCAGGTGTTGTTCCGCCTGTTGTTGCTGCGCAGCGCGGCTGATTTGTCCTTCTGTCATCGCTGATAGTTGACGTAACTGTTCTTCAGCCGGGACGGTTCGATTAAAAGACTGAGTAATGGCGAACACCGCAGATTTGAGTTCACTAACCGTCATGTATTTCCCCTTCTGTTCATCCAGGGCATCCAGACGCTGAGTTAATTGCTGCAGTTGCAGCATTCCCTGATACCAGCCGGTGAGGTTTTCCGCCGGCAGCGCGGCGGCTATGATCTGCTGCCGCCACTGCGAGGACAATGCTTTCGCCTGCTCCGGCCATAGCACTTGTGCCTGTTGTACCAGTTGCTCGCTATAGTCGATGGCCCAATTCGGCTTGAGTTGGGCCAGATCTGACAGCTGCTGCCGGGTCTGCTTTATCCCATCGTCTGCTGGCGGTGCGTGCTGAGAAAAGGAGCGTAACTGATCTGGCGAAAGTACCGTCGGCAATGGCGCCAGACTGAGAGCGAATTGCCGCTGTTCCGGCTCTGGTTTAGCCATCGCCTGCCACCCCCATCCCGCCGCTGCGGCCAGCGCCAGCATCGTCAGCATACCGGCCACAAAAGGTCGCCATCGTTTTTCAGAATTCTGACGCTCATTGCCGGCTTGCACGTGTGGCAGCGTTTCCGGCGGCGCAATATAAATCCACTTCGTTCGCTCAACCCGCTCATCCAAATGGGTGGAAGCATTCTCCATCGCGACTACGTGCGGTAGGGTATCAGCGCTAGTTACGCCATCGCTGTTCTCCAGCCGTACCGCCGCGTTATGCATCAAATTGAGCAACGCATCAAACTGACTGGCATGCTTTAATTCCAGACGCTGCAGCGCAGCATCCAGCGCTTTCAGATGCGCTTCCGCCTCATAAATCAAACTAAGATCGGCATAGGTCAGCGTCAGCGTACGCAGCGCTTGCTGTAGCCGTTTACCCAAACCGCTGAGGATTTCCATCCGCGCGTGTACCGGCTGTGGCCAAAGGCTCCCCCACTGACGGGTAATCAGCGTTTCCAGGATAGCCAGGCCTTCATTCAGCCCGGATAAACCGGTTAACTGCGTACGGGCAAGCGTATACCAGGCCGCAGTCTGCAGCTCTACGCCGTTACGGTCAAACAGCGACAGACAAAGCCGTTCTGCGTACAGCCAGTCAACGTCGGGGCGCGCCGGGTGGCTGAGTTTATGCATTTCTTCACGCAGCTTTGCGTAGTCTGCCAGCGTGCGCGGATCGCCGCCGGTAGTCAGGTGACGCTTAGGATATGTTGTCATAGGGGTAACCAGAGTGAGGGCTAAATAGCGGTGCGGGCATTCAGATACTGTTGCTGTTTCAGATGGCGAAGGAGAACCCTGCCTTCAGGCATAAATTCCGTGCCATAGCGTACCAGACCAATTTCCTTCAGTTCCGCGTCGATGGCATAACGCAGTTCGCCTGGCTGTGTCTGTTCGAGCATCTCCACACGGAGGCTGTTCAGCCGCGGTTCGTATTTGAGCAGTACCGCGGACAGCGTGGTCATTAACTGGTGCGCGCTACCCGGCATCCCCTGGAGAATTTTTGTCATATCCGGCAGACCGTAATCCGGAAGATGCGCCAGCGTACCCGCCCGGCAGTTGAGGATACGCTGCATATTATCAAGCACCGATAAAATGACCTGATTTTCTTCACCGATCTGATGCAGATCGAGACCGCCGGAGAAATTACCAAACAGGGTGTCGTAAAGTGAGGGGCGTGGCATTTTAGTTACCTTTTAACGGTTGCAGCGTCAGCCGGTTGTGACCGGCTTCGATAATATGCGGCTTGTCGGGGTCGAGGTCGTCGCGGGTCAACACTAACCGCCAGCTGTCCTTGACCCGATCCGGCGCGATAAACATCCCCGCCACCGCGACGTATTGCGCCGCCGTCTCCAGCGGCATATCCAGCGCCACGGATTCCCCCGGGCGTAGACGGATATCTTTTTGGGCCAGCCAATCGCTTGGTATTGCCCGGCTATCGTCAGCAAATAGCGAGGGATAATCGCTGGCGTCAAACGCTTTGCGCTCTTTGAGTTGGTAAATTCGCACTACGGTTGCCAATGACGCCCCTTGCGCATTGTGGTTCACCCCTTCCCGGGCCCGAATATCCAAATGCAGCGTTTTGATCTGTTTATAAAAAATAGCGTAGGTCACTGAGACGGCTCCATCTTTTACGCTCTGCGTCAGGCCGCAGCCGGTTAAGGCTGCAGTGAGAGTGATGGGCAGCAATGTGGCGCAATTTTTACCAGCGATAGTTGCCATCTTCATCGTTCTCCCTTCGGTGAATATTTTTCGGACGCGCTGATAACGCCCCAGATGAATGGTGATAATGTCAGTAGCAGGGTATTGCGCGTTAAGCGGGCGCAGTACCGCGGTCCGCCCTAACCGCGCCGCGTTTTTGGGTTGGCAAGAGCGTTGCGCAGCCGGTAATAAATGGCGGGCCACATACAGCTGTAGCCGTACATCCAAATGGGCGCCCAGCCAGGGCATTCAGCGTGGAGTCTGCGGTGTCGGACATACGATCTCCTCCTTGATATGTTTGAAAATAACGTTATCTGCTTTTTTATCCTCATCAGGATGAGGATGTATCGGGTATTTCGGATCTGCGCGACCGTAGCAGGAACGGACTATCCGCACCTTATCGCAGGGGAAAATATGCACATCAAAACCGCAGGTCTGCCCCTTCTCCCAGCGTTCAATGGGGACAGTAATCGGCCCATGTTTCTGATAGTGAGTCTCATAATCATCGGGCATCTCACTCGATTTCATCCAGGCATTAGGATCGGAGGTCCAGGTGATTTTTGCCGTCAGTCCCGGGCGCCAGACATCAGGCACCATCACGCAGCAGAATCCGCCACCGCCACCGTAGGGATTCGCCCTGGGCCCTCCGTAGCCATCAACCTGCACCGAAACGATGGCATCAGGTCCGTGGTTTAATACGGCTATATCAGCGCCGCTCATGCCGTCATGACTGTGATCGCGGCAGGCCGTCAATAGACAGAGAAAAACGGCGACCAGTACCGCCAGCCCTGTGGGCAAAATGCGGGTATGCTTTATCATTGATGTATCCTTACAAAAATAAAATAAAGTAATGAATTATTAAGAGATGACGTAATTACAGATTTTTATTTTTACGACGCCGTCCATAGTAATATGGTAATTAAAGTGTCAGGGAAGCAGTATTTTAAAAGCCTCGCTTTTTATATCGCGATATATTTTACCCAACACGCCCGATACCGTATTCAGATCTTTCATATCCGTTCGCGCCTGCACTAATATATCGCCGACATTAATATCTATAATCGCTTTTACCCGCTGACCAAATTGTTTCACCGAATCCCACGTATCGTCATCGTTATCGTAAATCGTCCGCGACGCAAAATAGCCGTGTGAAAACGAGGAGTGCAGCGGGTCGTGATTATATTTGGCCAGCGTGTCATGCACGTAGTTATCGTAAAAATCCAGCATCGTCGGCGAGCCCATCAGCGCCGCCCGCCGGGCATCGCCGCTTTTCTTGATCTGGATATATTCCGACTCCTGCGCCGCCACCAGCGGACCGCCAAGCTGGTCGGTTTGCGTGGTGGGGATCACATCCAACAGCACCTGGCCCAGCAGCGCCACGATACCGGTATGGGCAAAGTCATAACCCCATGCCGCGCGATCCAGACGATCCTTATCGATAAACGGCACTTCACGCGGCCCTTCGCTTTCCGCGGGGGCCGTCGCCGACGGCAGCGCGCCGGACGATTCATTCAGCGCCTGCTGATAAAAAGGTTTGCGCTGATAATACTTATCGGCGTATTGCGGGCTGGCAAAGCGCTCGGTGCGCCAGGCGGTGATCCAGCTCAGCTGGTCCGCCAGCATCACCTCCAGCGCTTTGGCCTTCAGCGGCACATACACCGGATCCGGCAGCTTGCCCAGCGGGCCGTTCTCCGGCGGCTTCGCGGCGGTGGCCGCGGCTTTCGCCTTATCGCCATCCGCCTTGTGATGAGCCGTCTTCAGCGCGGCAAGATGATCGCGGTGCTGAACCGCGATGATCACCACCACCTCCTCGTCGATGACCGGCGGTTTTTCCGTCTTCGCCCCCGCCTGCTGCGCCCCGGCTGCTGCCAGGTGTTAAACAGGGCGATCGCCTGGTGCGGAGATTTTGAATTGTTTTATATACGATCCATTCGGTCATTACCCGGATAGGCTTTNCCTTTTAGCGCCCTCCGGGCAACACTTCCTCAGGCACGCTCAGCGGCGCCCCGGCATCAAAGGCGGCGGCATACATATCGTGCAGCACAATCTTTGACAGCAGGCTGGCGGCATCGGTCTGCACTTTGCCGAGTTCCGTGGGTTTACAGTCGCCGCCAACATCGGCATGCATCCCGGGATAGACCACCTCCACCGCTCCCCGCCGGGTATTTACCGTCCGGACCGCGAATGGAGTCCAGCGGCAGGTCGCCGTGCTGCTCGTGGCCGGCGACAAAGTGGTAGCAGCTTTTTAAGAAGCCTTTGGTGGTCGGCAGCCGCAGGTTGTTGGCCGCCCAGCCCAGATGCCCGGTGGCCGACGGCAGGATATGCGGCACGCCAACCGCGGAGACCGTATCCAGCAGCCCCATAAACTCGATACTGATGGGGATGCCCAGCAGGGTCGGGCCGCCTGGCACCCCGGTCCCCGCCGGCAGCATATTTGTCGCATCGAGCGGCATTTTAGCGTCATCAAGCAGCGACTCCAGCCCGCGGGCGAAGGCGCGGGCGGTGGCGGCCCCCCGGCAGTAGCCGTAGACGAACAGCTTGATTTTGGCGATGCGCCGCTGCGAGCGCTGGATATGCAGCCGCGTCGGCTGCCGTGGCCACTGGTTGACCACGCACCCCAGATGGTCGTCGCAGAATTTGTCAAGCGCGCTTTTACGGTTGAACTTCTGGGTCAGCCGCGAGAAGGGCCAGACGGTGGCCATCTGAGGCCGAAAGATATCCAGTTCGCTGTCTTCGATCCTTTCCTTTCTCACCGCATAGCAAATGCTGCTGTAGGTTTTAAGCAGCGCCTGGTTGATACGGTCCTCACCGCCGTTGGCAAACAGCTCGCCGTCCAGCGAGTAGTGCTCTTCGCCAATCTCCGGAAAGCGCGCCCCGCAGCCGGGAAAGTAGTAACTGAAGTAGCCGTCACTCTCAGCTGTTTCCTTCTGATCTTTCCAGTTGGCTGCATGATAGAGGCGGCCGATATTAGTCAGCGGCGGGTTACGCGAGCCATACACCTCATCGGCCCCCTTTTCATTACAGCAGGTACCGTCAAAGAACAGGCTGATATGCAGGCTGGCGGGACAGCCCGGCTCCGTTTTTTTGTCCGATTGATGTTCAGACTCCCCGACATATCCTTCCAGATACTGCCTGGCGAAGTTGCCTTCGGCCTGCGTTCTGCTCGCCGGCAGGCGGCCGCGCTCGTTGTATTCGGCTTTCTGCTGCACAGAGTTATCGGCAGACTTTTCTCCGTTTTTATCATCCGGCCCGGGAAACTTCGGCGGTAAGCTGGCCGCTTCCGCGGTGGAGGTTTTAACCGTGACCGGGGTGGCGCCGGTCTGAAAGGCGGCAATAAGCGCCTTCAGGGCATTCAGCGTGGACTCTGCGGTGTCGGACATACGATCTCCTCCTTAATATGTTTGAAAATGATCTTATCCGCTCGTTGCTCCCAGTCAGGAGGAGACTGGGGTACCGGGTAGCCCGGCTGTCCCGGTGGAATGCAGGAACGGACTATCCGCACCTTATCGCAGGGGAAAATATGCACATGAAAGCCGCAAGCCTGATCCTCTTCCCAGCGTTCAATGGGCACGGTGATCGGGCCATGGCGCTGATAGTATTGCGAATAGTTGTCAGGCATATCGCTTATTTTCATCCAGGAGTTAGGGTCGGAAGTCCAGGTAATTTTTGCCGTCAGCCCCGGGCGCCAGACATCTGGCACCATCACACAGCAGAAGCCGCCGCCGCCGCCGTAGGAATTGGCCCTTGGTCCCCCGTAGCCGTTCACCTGCACCGAAACGATGGCGTCCGGACCATGGTTTAAAAGGGTGATGTCAGCGCCGCTCATGCCGTCGCGACTGTGGTCACGACAGGCCGTCAGCAGGCAGAGAAAAACGGCGGCCAGCACCGCCAGCCCGCCGGGCAAAATACGGATATGCTTTATCATTGATGTGTCCTTACAAAAGAAATTAAATGCGTCGTTATTAAGAGATGACGTGATGACAGAATTATATTTTGCTGATATATATACCTCCCGAAAATTTGTGATAATGATATTTGTAGCGGTCAAATAGAATTGGCCGCTATAAATATCTTCAGCTGTATTTTCATATCCGTTCGCGCCTGCACTAATATATCGCCGACATTAATATCTATAATCGCTTTTACCCGCTGGCCAAATTGTTTCACCGAATCCCACGTATCGTCATCGTTATCGTAAATCGTCCGCGACGCAAAATAACCGTGGGAAAACGAGGAGTGCAGCGGGTCATGATTATATTTGGCCAGCGTGTCATGCACGTAGTTATCGTAAAAATCCAGCATCGTCGGCGAGCCCATCAGCGCCGCCCGCCGGGCATCGCCGCTTTTCTTGATCTGGATATATTCCGACTCCTGCGCCGCCACCAGCGGACCGCCAAGCTGGTCGGTTTGCGTGGTGGGGATCACATCCAGCAGCACCTGGCCCAGCAGCGCCACGATACCGGTATGGGCAAAGTCATAACCCCATGCCGCGCGATCCAGACGATCCTTATCGATAAACGGCACTTCACGCGGCACTTCACTTTCCACGGGCGCCGTCGCCGACGGCAGCGCGCCGGACGATTCATTCAGCGCCTGCTGATAAAAAAGCTTACGCTGATAATACTTATCGACATATTGCGGGCTGGCAAAGCGCTCGGTGCGCCAGGCGGTGATCCAGCTCAGCTGGTCCGCCAGCATCACCTCCAGCGCTTTGGCCTTCAGCGGCACATACACCGGATCCGGCAGCTTGCCCAGCGGGCCGTTCTCCGGCGACTTCGCGGCGGTGGCCGCGGCTTTCGCCTTATCGCCATCCGCCTTCTTGCGAGCCGCCTCCAGCGCGGCGACCGGATCCCGGCCCTGAGCCACGGCGATGGCCACCACCTCCGCCTCGTTAACGGCCGGCGTTTCGGTCTTCGCCCCGGCCTGCTGCCAGGCGTTAAACAGGGCGATGGCCTGGGCGGAGATTTTGAATTGGTCAGCGACATCCCCTTGCATTACCCGGTAGGTTTTGTTCTTAGCACCTCCGGGTAGAACATCACGCGGAACACTTAACGGCGCCCCGGCATCAAAGGCGGCGGCATACATATCATGCAGCACAATCTTTGACAGCAGGCTGCGGGCGTCGGTCTGCACTTTGCCGAGTTCTGACGGTTTACAGTCGCCGCCGACATCGGCATGCACCCCGGGGTAGACCACCTCCACCACCCCCGCCGGATACTTACCGTCCGGACCGCGAATGGAGTCCAGCGGCAGGTCGCCGTGCTGCTCGTGGCCGGCGACAAAGTGGTAGCAGCTTTTTAAAAAACCTTTGGTGGTCGGCAGCCGCAGGCTGTTGGCCGCCCAGCCCAGATGCCCGGTGGCCGACGGCAGGATATGCGGCACGCCAACCGCGGAGACCGTATCCAGCAGCCCCATAAACTCGATACTGATGGGGATGCCCTGCAGGGTCGGACCGCCGGGCACCACCGTCCCCGCCGGCAGCATATTTGTCGCATCGAGCGGCATTTTAGCGTCATCGAGCAGCGACTCCAGCCCGCGGGCGAAGGCGCGGGCTGTGGCGGCCCCCCGGCAGTAGCCGTAGACAAAGAGCTTGATTTTGGCGATGCGCCGCTGCGAACGCTGGATATGCAGCCGAGTTGGCTGCCGCGGCCACTGATTGACCACGCACCCCAGATAGTCGTCGCAGAATTTGTCAAGCGCGCTTTTACGGTCAAACTTCTGGGTCAGCCGCGAGAAGGGCCAGACGGTGGCCATACTGTTCCGGTATCTGGTCAGTTCGCTGTCTTTGATCGCGGTTTTGTTCACCGCATAGCTGATGCTGCTGTAGGTTTTAAGCAGCGCCTGATTGATACGGTCCTCACCGCCGTTGGCAAACAGCTCGCCGTCCAGCGAGTAGTGCTCTTCGCCAATCTCCGGAAATCGCGCTCCGCAGCCGGGAAAGTAATAGCTGAAGTAGCCGTCGTTTTCCGCAGTTTCATCCTGCTCTTTCCAGTTTGCCGCATGGTAGAGCCTGCCGATATTGGTCAACGGCGGGTTACGCGAGCCGTATATCTCATCAGCCCCCTCTTTAGTACAGCAGGTACCGTCGAAGAACAGGCTGATATGCAGGCTGGCCGGGCAGCCCGGTTCGGTTTTTTTGTCCGATTGATGATCGGACTCCCCGACATAACCCTCCAGATACTGCCTGGCATAGTTGCCTTCGGTCTGCGTTCTGCTCGCCGGCAGGCGGCCGCGCTCGTTGTATTCGGCTTTCTGCTGCGTGGAGTTATCCGCCGGCGTTTTCTCCTTTTCATCATCCGGCCCGGGAAACTTCGGCGGTAAGCTGGCCGCTTCCGCGGTGGAGGTTTTGACCGCGACCGGGGTGGCGCCGGTCTGAAAGGCGGCAATAAGCGCCTTCAGGGCATTCAGCGTGGACTCTGCGGTGTCGGACATACGATCTCCTCCTTGATATGTTTGAAAATGATCTTATCCGCTCGTTGCTCCCAGTCAGGAGGAGACTGGGGTACCGGGTAGCCCGGCTGCCCAGGCGGGATGCAGGAACGCACTATCCGCACTTTATCGCAGGGGAAAATATGCACATCAAAGCCACAGGCCTGCCCCTTCTCCCAATGTTCGATAGGGACAGTAATCGGCCCATGTTTCTGATAGTGAGTTTCATAATCGTCCGGCATCTCACTCGATTTCATCCAGGAGTTAGGGTCGGAAGTCCAGGTGATTTTTGCCGTCAGGCCCGGTCGCCAGTCGTTGGGCACCATCACGCAGCAGAAGCCGCCGCCGCCGCCGTAGGGATTCGCCCTTGGCCCGCCGTAGCCGTCAACCTGCATAGAAACAATGGCGTCTGGACCGTGGTTATAGACATTTATATCAGCGCCGCTCATCCCGTCGCGACTGTGATCGCGACAGGCCGTCAGCAGGCAGAGAAAAACGGCGGCCAGCACCGCCAGCCCGCCGGGCAAAATACGGATATGCTTTATCATTGATGTGTCCTTACAAATACAAAGTGATGACTTATTAATAAATGGCGTAATTAAATGCTTGTATTTATGCTAATAGATGAACCTCTATATATAACTGATGATGATATTTGTAGCGGTCAATGAATATTGGCCACGATAAATATTCTCAGCAGTTATTTCATATCCGTTCGTGCGTGTATTAATTATTTCGCCGATATTAAGTTCAATAATTGTTTTACTCGCAGGCCCGGCAGGACGCTATTATCGTAAAAATCCAGCATCTGCGGCGAACCCAGCTGCGCCACGATGCCGGTGTGGGCAAAGTCATAGCCCCACGCCGCGTGGTCCAGCCGATCCTTGTCGATAAACGGTACCTCACGCGGCCCCACGCTCTGCGCAGGCGGCGCAGCAGACGGTATTTTTCGGCCCCAGCGGGCGGGAATATATCTCCAGCCCGGCAGGCACCGTTTCCGCCATCTTCATCGTCGGTAGTTCCGGCGTCAGCGCCACCACCGATAGCCACGGAATGGTGCGCAGATAGTGCGGCCACAGCATGCTAACCAGCCCTTCGGTAAGCTCAGGCAGGTCGTCATCAATCTTTTCCCGCAAGCGCTCCATGGAAAAAGCAACCCCTTCAAACAGACGCTCTACGTAGGGATCCGGCGTACCGGCTTTGTCGAGATCCAGCATCGAAATAGCGCAAGGTTAAATCATCGATCGTATGCTATCCGTTACTCGTCCATGACGATCATCAGGCGTTTAAACGCACAGCACCGCCGCGCGGGCGGGGTCAATAGCAATCAGGTCCGCCAGCAAACGGTCCATCTGCGACTGCAGACGAGCTCTTTCCGTTTCGCTGCGTCCGGCCTTACCGCGCAACAGCCGCAGATGACGCGCTCGGACTTCAAACAGTAGTTCCGGTTCCCATTGCGCCAGTGACAGCGTGGCTGCCAGCACGTCCAGTTCCGCCAGCAGATGTTGCGCCAGTTCGTTTTTCCCGCTCTGCTCGGCAATCCGCGCCATCAATAATCGCAGTAACCAGCGGCTTCTGGGGGTGGTGATACCCGGACGATGTTGCAGCCAGGTCAGCGCCGCCTCAGCGCCATCGCTGTCGACCAGAGCCAGCGCCTCCGGCTCTAACTGAAGGATGTTGTCGTCGCCGGAAGCGGTGACGGCGCGGGAAGCGGTGTCGTCCAGCCAGATGGTTGCATTATCCAGCACCTGTTGCTGTATCCAGTTCAGCGTCACCTCATCGGCAAACGGCGTACCATCGTTAAACGCCAACCCTTCCAGGCCGATCAAACGTGCCAGCAGTCCTTGCAGATCATGCTGAATAATAGCGGCCTGCGCGTCGCGCCCGGATTTCAACAGCGCCTGGTGAACATACCACTGCAGATCCAGCCACAGATGGTTTGCGCCGCGGGAAAACATCTCGCTGGCCTGCTCGAGTAATTCCATCCAGCTCTGTTGGAGATACAGCCTTTTCAGCAGCGCCCGCTGGTCCGGTTTTGGCGGATCAATACGAGTTCTGCCGCCCGCCAGTAACGGCGGCAACTGATGCAGCGTATCATGGCGAATGCTCTTTATCAGGTGATGGGCAGAGAGCCAGCCATCCGGCTGGTCGCTGAGATACTTTGCCAGCACCCGCGCCTGCGTCAGCAGCTCCTGACCAGAGGTGATACCGCTGAGCACTGGCGCGCTGCCCCCCACCGCCGCTAGCGGCGCATCGCTGATATTCTGCGGGACCACAGCTTCTGGCCCGCCGGATTTCATTAACCGGGTTTCGAGGGCGGCGCACAACGCGCCGGGGACCGCCCCTTCTTGCGTCTGCTCCATGATCAGCAACGCGCCGGTGATACGTAGCGCATCGCTGTTGCATACCTCCGGGTATAACGACAGGCTGTCGAGCATGCGCTGGCTCGCCAGCCAGTCAAGGGCAGCTCTCCTGCTGCGATCCCGCTGCGGGTGTAGACTCACGCCAAAACGCTGCATTAATCCAGCCAGTAATTCCAGCCCATCAGCCAGACCCGCTTCGCCATCGCGGTGCAGGCGGGCCCAGGCGTAGTATGAGGCGACGCGGATATCCTGAGTGACGGTGGTCAGCAGCTTTTCCGCAAGCTGACAAATCAGATCGGTATTGGCGCCGGATAGCTTATTCACTTCTTCGCGCATCAACTGGAAATCATCGTCATAGCCGGGATCATCGCCCGTTGGTTGCTCGGCCGTGACCGGCTGCAGCCAGTTTTCCCACAGCAGCAAACGCTGCTGGGTCTGTGCGGCCAGCGCTTCCGGCGCTACCTGGCTCGCACTAATCAATGTATGAACTGATGCCATTAATAAAGATCCTCCCTGCGCTGTTCACTCTCCGCCTCGCAGCCCCATACGGACTCCGCCCCGCTGTCGCTCATTCCCGACGGGCTGTTGACGGGGAGTGTCTTACCAAATATCAACGCGCGCTGCGCATCGGCGAAATTCACCACTTCGCTCTGCGCCTCTTCCTGCAGGGTGAAATAATAGAATATGCCGACTTCAGCCAGCAGGCGCTGAATAAACGCCAGGTCGCTCTCGCGATACTGGTTTATCTGTTCGCGTTTTGGGTAGCTTTGCTTGAGATTAAATTCATATTCCCAACCATGCAGGTTATGCTCCTGCGGTTGTGTTGCGCTCACGGCCCAACGAACTCATCCAGGTCATATTTTTTCTCCATAAGACCGCAATGCCCTGCAGATAGTGTTCTGCTTGCCCATCGCCCGCGCCATCCTGTACCGGGATGGCGTTGACGCTAAGATATCCTCATCAGGAGTGGCTAAATTCCATGACCACGCCGCCTTCTTCATCGACATCCAGAGAAAGGCTCTGCGGCTTCAGCCCTGCCGCCAGATGGCTCAACAGTTGCTGACTCAGCACTGGTAGAATTTGTTGATTAAGCAGGCTGTCAATGTTACGCGCGCCGGTATCCGGCAGCAGGCAGGCGTCCGTCAACGCATCGTACAGGCCTTCGGCAATATCGGTTGTCATACCGTAATGACGATACAAACGCTGGCTGACCTGGTTGAGTTTCATGTTGACAATTTTGCGCATCGCCGGCTGGCTGAGCGGCCGGTAAATAATGGTCTGGAAACGCGCGAGCAGCGCTGGTTGAAAATGTTCTCGCAGCACCGGCCGCAACAGGTCATGTAAATCGGATTCTGTCGCTTCCGGATGTTCCTTCAGCATCTGCATCAGCCGATCGCTGCCGAGGTTTGAGGTCATCAGGATCACCGTATTACGGAAGTCGATTTCGCGTCCTTCGCCATCGCGCATAAAGCCACGGTCGAACACCTGGTAGAATAAATTCATCACATCGCGATGCGCTTTTTCCACTTCATCAAGCAGGACCACGCTGTACGGACGTTTGCGTACCGCTTCGGTGAGAATCCCCCCCTGACCGTAGCCGACATAACCGGGAGGCGATCCTTTCAGTTGGGACACCGTATGCGGCTCCTGATATTCGGAAAGATTGATGGTAATCAGCGATCTTTCACCACCGAACAGTTCATCAGCCAGCGCCAGCGCGGTTTCCGTTTTTCCAGTACCGCTCGGACCGACAAGCAGAAATACGCCCTGCGGGCCGTTATCCGGTGCAAGCCCGGTTTTGGTCGCCCGCAGTCTCTGGGCAATGGCGTTTAGCGCCATATCCTGCCCCACCACTCGTTTATCCAGATTAGATTCGAGACTCAGCAGTTCCGTCTGCTCGTCCTTCAGCAATGGAGAGAGCGGTACCCCGGTCCAGTCGGCAATCACCGTTGCTACGGTACGTAAATCGACATCCAGCCCCAGCAGCGGATGGTTATTCTGGACGCTGGCAAGTTGGCTCTGTAATTCACCGATCTCCTTGCGGCGGGAAGGATCGGCTCGGCAGCTCAGCAGTTGCTCGGTCAGCTTAAGTTCCAGGCCGTACTGCGTTTCCAGGTCATCAAGCTGTAAAATCATACGCGATTCTTCCAGCTCAATTGCCGCCAGCCGCGCTTCGTCGCTACCGCTACCGACCATGGCATCTTCCAGTAGCGCCTGTTTTTCCATTTCCAGCGCCGTGATTTGCGCTTTCATACGCGTCAACAATTCCGGCACCGTATCGATTCCCATGCGAATGCGGGCCGATGCGGTATCCAGTAGGTCCACCGCTTTATCTGGCAACTGGCGACCGGTGAGATAGCGTCGGGAAAGTGTCACGGCGGCGCGAATGGCTTCATCGGTGATATGTACCCCGTGATGATGAGCATAGCGAGATTTCAGCCCGCGCAGCATCAGACAGGCGGTGTCATCGTCCGGTTCGTCGACTTTGACCATCTGGAAGCGGCGCTCCAGCGCGGCATCACGCTCGAAGTACTGCTTATACTCACTCCAGGTCGTGGCGGCGATAGTTCGCAGTTCGCCGCGCGCCAGGGCCGGTTTGAGCAAATTAGCGGCATCCGCGCCACCGGCCTGGTTGCCTGCGCCGATGATAGTATGAGCTTCATCGATAAACAGCAGCACCGGGACAGGCGACTGCTGTACCGCTTCGATAATGTTCTTAAGCCGCTGTTCGAATTCCCCTTTGACGCCTGCGCCGGCCTGCAGTAAGCCGAGATCCAACGTACGCAATGAAACCGGCTTCAGACTGTCCGGCACGTTGCCCTCCGCGATACGCAACGCCAGCCCTTCGACCAGCGCGGTTTTGCCGACACCGGGTTCGCCAACCAGGATTGGGTTGTTTTTTCTTCTGCGCGACAGGATATCCACCATTTGACGAATTTCGTTATCGCGACCAAAAACCGGGTCGATTTTGCCTTCACGGGCACGAGCAGTGATATCAAGGGTAAATTTATCCAGCGCGTTCTGTAATGCTGGGTTCATCTCAGCGGACTTCACGGCCGATTCCACGGGGCGGCCGACAAACTCCACATCGCCAGCGTGGCCAGGCTCATCTGGCTGTAATTCCGGGCGCTCATCAGACTGCATATCTAATAATGGTCGCAGGTGTTCAAGCTGCGCTTGTCCCAACGTTAACAGCGGCCACAGACTGTCACAGCGCACCCGCGTTGGGTTGCTGACTAACGCCATCAGTAGATGAACACTGCGTAGAGAGGTCTCCCCCGCCAGTGAAGCCCGCAGCCACGCCTCCTGCATCAGGCTCTGGATGCTGCCGGACAGCTGCGGCCGGCTGTGTACCGAACGTGGAAGCGTTTCCAGAAAAGAGAGCAGATCCTGCCAGATAGCGTCCATATCCCACTCATAACGCCGCGCTAAAACGGTCAGGTCTCCCTCGCCCTGCTCCAGTAGTTTTAGCAGCCAGTGTTCTGGAAGGATTTGCGCATGCGCGCGGGCCTGACACAGCGAAGCGGCGCCTTCCAGGGCGCGGGCGCAGTAAGGGTTTAAACGGCGTAACAGGATGGCTGGGTTTTCCATGAGGCTCTCTCTTTGTCGATTCCGGACACGCTACCGCCCATCGCCGTTTCCCGTAATGCAGGAGACCAAAGCGCGCAAGGTCGGGCAGGCTGATTGTTTTTTGCTAAAAGCCAGCGGTCACAGGCGCTTAGCAAAAAAGCAGACGGCGAACCGCCTGCTTCGGGCGTCAGGCTGTCGTTCGTTCATTCCATGAATCGGAATGAATGATGTTGCCGTCTTTATAGGTCCAGGTGATTTTTTCGTAGCGCAGTTCAATCTGCTCAAGATGGCTGTGCTTCTCGTAGGCTGGGTTCTTGATGTCGTGCATCAGCGGATTGACCTTCACCACTTTCACGTTTTCCAGTTTTGTGTTGAAGTATTCCACTTCCTGACCAGCATCATTGATTTTGTACCACTTGAATTCGGCAGACTTCAGCGTCTGGCCGGTAGTCACCGCCTTGTAGAGATAGGGGCTTGAGGAGTCGATTTCCTTGGTAAACAGAAACGGCGTGTGGATACGCGTGCCGGTTAGCTTTCCGGTGTTGTTGTCGGTCGGGATGTACAGGTTATGCTCCTGCGCCACCACTTCGATGCTGCCTTCCCGATCTTTCACATCCACGGAACCTTTAATGTCCGCCCCGCCGTCGTCTTTCAACCACAAATAGACTGGTATTGCCATGTTAATTACTCCATTTCATTTTTTGACACGCCATCATCCTGAGATGGCGCGGGTGTGTTCTCTGTCGCCAGACAGGCTGTAGCCTGTCGAGCCAGACGACCTGGATAGTGACTGGCGTGTTACCCTTTCGCCTTCGGCATCTGGCTAACCAGAGACAAATTGACGTCCATGCCTTCCACCTGGAAGTGCGGCACCGCGTACAGCTTGACGCGGAAGAAGCCTGGATTATCCTCGATATCTTCCACTACCACTTTCGCATCACGCAGCGGATGTGAGGCCTGCAGCTCGTCACCCGGATCGGTCATTTCCGTAACCAGGCCACGAACCCAGGTATTGAGCTCCAGCTCAAGCAGGCGACGATCTTTGGTGGTGCCGATGTTCTCGCGTTGGATCAGTTTCAGGTAGTGGGCGATGCGCGACAGCAGGAAGATGTACGGCAGGCGGGCGTTGATACGGCTATTGGCTGTCGCATCCGCGGTGTCGTACAGCGCGGGTTTCTGAGTTGAGTTAGCCGAGAAGAAGCAGGCGTAGTCACGGTTTTTATAATAAGACAGCGGAATAAAGCCCAGATTGGCGAATTCGAACTCACGGGTTTCCGGGATCATCACCTCGGAAGGGATTTTCACCTGATTTCCGGTGCCGAGATCATAGAGGTGAATGGGAAGATCTTTCACCGCGCCGCCCGCCTGCGGGCCGCGGATTTGCACGCACCAGCCGTTTTGAATAAAGCTGCGTACCATGTTCGAGGCGAAGGCGAATGACGCGCTGGTCCACAGATACTTTTCGTGATCCGGCCCCTTTACCTGCTCAATGTAGTTAAAGCTGCGCACCGGAACCGTGTCCGGCCCATACGGCAGACGGCCCAATACCCGCGGCATGACCAGGCCGATATAGCGCGAGTCATCGGTATCGCGGAACGATTTCCATTTAATGTACTCAGCGCGATCGAAATAGTTGCCGATATCTTTAATCGCCGCGACTTCTTCCATTGAATCCTTGAGGAAAAATTTCGGCCCTACGGCGCCGATAAATGGCATATGCGCCGCAGCGGAGACTTTCGAAATATTACGCAACAGCGCCATGTCCTGCGGGCTGGCGTCAAACTCGTACGCTGAAATTACCGAGCCTATCGGCTCGCCGCCGGGGGTGTCGTATTCGGCGGTGTAAGTATGCCAGTACAGGCCGCTCTGTATCAGCTCTGGCGCATCTTCAAAATCCTGACGTAAATCGTCTTTGGACACATCGAGGATTTCGGTTTTCACGTTCTGGCGATAGTCGGTGTTATCTACCAGTTGCTTCAGGCCGCGCCACAGAGATTCTACCTTCTGGAACTCCGGGTGATGCATAACAGCATCGAGTTGACGGCTTATACGGAAATCCAGCTCCGCGATGTGGTGGTCAATAAGCGTTTTATCGAGTTTCTCCACCTGCTGACCGGATTGACGAATGCAGTCCATAAAAACCTGCATCGCCGCGGTCAGGCGTTCCCCCGCCGTGGCCTCTGATAGCGCCGCATCGTCCAGAAAGACATTAATATCGCCAAGGCTTGATGCCGGGCTCAGATTGATTTTTTCAAACAGAGAAGCGTAAACGCTTTCTTTGTTCATTACGGCGGTTTGCCCCTGCGCGGGGTTCGTTTCAGTATTTACAGACATCAGCATATTCCCGGTTAATCCATTAAAAGAGATGACCGCCGTTTACTTCCCGGCAAGGGCACTCATTTCGGCGCGTAATTCGCTGGACAGAGCTGGATCTTTAAGGATTCTCTCAAGCTCTTTTCTGAAAGTAGCGTTATCTAGCAGGTTCGATTTGAGATCGCGTAATAAATTACGCATCGCCAGCATGGCGCGGAGTTGAGGGATTTGCCGGGCAACCTGTTCGGGCTCAAAGTCTTTTATATCGGAAAAACGCAGTTTAACATTGTCTTCTGAGTTATCACCTGCCAGCGTATTCTCAACGGTGAGATTGATCTCTGGGTTAAATTCAGAAAGTACGCTATTAAAATTATTCTTATTGATATCTATTTTCTGGCGCTCGGCCAATGGTCGATGCTCTTTTCCATTACTGAAATCACCAACGGTGAGCAATTTAAGCGGTAGTTCAACCTTCTTCTGCGCCCCCCCGGTATGTAAGGATAATTTTAAATTAATACGTGCCTTCGGCACCTCATTCTGGAATGAATCAGCCATAGCGGTCCCTTTTCCTTAAGGAATGATTGTGGAGTAAATTTCGTTTTATTCACAACGTTATGTTTAAAGAAACCAGGGCAATATATCAACCAGCAGATACGAAGATCCAGAGATAACGAGTCATTTAATTGGCATAGATCAATATCGCTGGCAAGCAATAATTTCAACCAATAACTCATGCAATCTCAACACGACAACCAATATGTAATTTACTCAATCACAGATGGAAACTATTTAAATATTATAAATTCAACTTTCAGCGTCGAAATAAACTCATTCCTTTTAATAAATGAATTATTAAAAGGAAGTATTAATAGAGACGTTAATAAAATAGCGTTCTGGGCGCCAAAAACTACCAGACTGGCATAGGCCAGTCTGGTATTCCCGTAAACGCATTCTCTCAGAACCACGCCTCAAACATACCGCCGATGTTCAGCGAATCCAACCGCTCGTCGCTGGTGCCGTCTACTTTCGCGGTGTGCTCGTTATTCACCTGGCCGCCGGTAACATAGAAGCGCAGCATCGGGCGGAACTCCGGACCCATGCCGATGGCGATGTTCTGCGACAGCGTCAGCTTCCAGCCGTGGTTATCCCCGCCCTGGTCGTAGTCAACGCGCTGGTAGCCCGCTTCCAGCCAGGTCGAGTGCACATCGTTCCAGAAGTACATTGGCCGGACGATCGCGCCGTAGTTTTTACGGTTGTCGGTATTATCCTTGCCGTTGTCGTAGTCGTGGAAGGCCAGCAGATACTCGATCTGCGCCTGCTGGGTGAATTTATGGCTGCCCTCGAAGCTGGCGTAGACCGTGGTCAGGTCGTCGGTTTTGTTATAGACGCTGTTATCCGAGTTATCGGAGTAGCGCAGGATCACCTTATTCACCCCGCTGTCGTTGGTATGGCTCAGCACCAGCCCGCCCTGCCAGGCATCGAGGCGCGCGTCGCTGTCCACCGCTTTTGAGTCAAAGCCGTAGTTGGCGTACACCTCGACGTCGATCGGCCCGGCCTTGATGTTGTGGGTTTTGGTGGTCAGCGCGTAGTGACCGTTATCGCCGGTATCCGAGCTGCCGGTACAGGTGATGCGCGACGGGTTGGTCTCATCGGCCATCACTTCCGGGCTACAGGATTTCACCTGCGACACCGTCGCCACGTCGAACTGCACGCCGCCGATATCGAAGTTCTTCACCCCCGCGCCCTGACCGTCGTGGTTCATCCAGAAGTAGTCGTTGATCCCCTGTTGCGGGCGCTGGTGGAAATCGCGGCCGGCCCAGATATAGGCGTTGGGGTTGGATTCGAGGACGTTGGTGACGCCGACGTAGGCTTTTTTCAGGTTAACCTCGTCGCTCCAGTGGTCAAACATGACGTTGAGATCCCAGATGGCTCCCTGCGCGCTTTTGAATGCTTTGCTGATCTGGAATTCGCCGCCGTTACTTTCGTTACCGAGACGGCCGATCGCCGAGGCGCCGTTATAGGAGCCGTCGACGCCGACATATTTCTGGTCGCCGGTCTGGAAATGGGCGCCATAGCGGGCGTAGCCGCTAAATTTCAGGCCGAAAGGGATCGCCATATCCGGCGAAGCGGCGGTGGTCTGCGGGTTGGTCATCACGTCGACTTTTTTATTGGCGGCGGCGTCGATTTTAGCCTGGCGGTCGGCCAGCGCTTTATCGACGGCTTTCGCGACGATGGCGTCGATCTGTTCCTGGGTAAATTCTTGGGCTATTACAGAGGTAAACGGAGAAAACGCGGCGATAACCGCCATAGTTAATGGAAGCTTTCTAATCATTGTCATCATTATCTCAATAGAGGTTAATTTTATTCAGACAATAACAACCTTACTCTGGCTACGCAGAATATGTCGCTACTGTGAGAACAATTTATTTTTATTTTGTACCATTACAGAGGTTTTAAACTAGTATCGTAATTCTTTCTCCACAATCGAAATTAATGATTAGCGCTGATAGAAAATCATCGCCACAGTGATTCTGCCGCGTGGGCATCATTATATGGTGAGTAAAACCCTTGATAGTTATCCGCCTAAACTAAGATGGCATAATACCTCCGACATTGGTGAATGTAAGAAATGTAACAACTATGACACATCCTGTATTCTATAAACCGGTTGCTCAATTACGATATTTCACTCAGCGATTGAGAAAACACTCAAATGTGAGCCACCTCGCAAATATTACTTTCAAATATTTAATGCGAGAAAATCCATATAGAGTACATAGATTGTGTCAAGTGGCTGTTGCTCTGAGGATCACAGAAGTAAAAAAACATAATTAATTAATTTAAAAACGTAATAGATTCTTCGAGATCATTTGTGTCAGAAAGTGTTTCACACTCACACAACAAACCGGAGTCTGCTCAGAATGGGTAAAAAAATAATGCAAAGTCGCAATGATGAATATCATAAGTTAACTCGTGGGGAACGTATTGGCTACGGGATGGGCGATTTTGCGCAAAACCTGGTTTTCGGCACAATAGGCGGCTTTCTTGCTCTACATATGTTGACGGTGAATACGATCAGTACGGCCACTGCGGGGTTCATTTTTCTTTTCGTACGAATAATCAATGTGTTTTGGGATCCGATGGTTGGAACCTATGTAGACAAAAGAACGTCAGTCGCGGGTAAATACCGTCCCTGGCTGTTAAGAGCCGGCGTGCCGCTGGTGATCCTTTCCGCTTTGCTTTTTGCTCCCATTCCTGGCGTGAGAGGTTCCGTACCGTTCGCCTTTATCATTTATTTAGCGCTGGATTTAGTTTACTCCCTGGTGAATATCCCTTATGGTTCTCTTAATGCCTCACTGACAAGAGATCCGGAATCTATTGATAAATTAACCAGTACGCGAATGATGCTGGCTAATAGCGCCAATCTTCTGGTGTATACCCTTTTTCCGATGTTCGTGCAAATGGCCTCACCAAAAGACCGTAGCCTGAAGGATACCGGTTTTTTTGGCATAGAACTCAATCTGGGGAACTATACCGATCCATCAGCGAATTACGCCTGGTTCGGCGTCTACTCCGTGTATATGTTATTAGGTGCGGTGGCACTTTTCATTTGCTATAAATTCACTAAAGAACGCGTTGTTGCGACCGCGGAACAGACCGCCAACGTTAAAACAACCGATCTGTTCCTTGAACTTAAAAATAATCGTCCACTCGTCATTCTTGGATTGTTTTTCATGCTGGCCTTTACCTTCATGTTCTTTATGAACACGGTTAACGGCTTTTTCAATCAGTATGTTGTTGGTCACTCCGAATGGATGGGCGCCGTTGGACTGGTCGCCTCCATACCCGGTATTGCGTTCCCCATATTTTGGCCAAAACTAAAAAAGATTTTTGGTAAAAAAGGCTTCTTCCACATTTTCCTGGGAATGTTTATTGCCGGTGAATTATTAACTTACGTCTGGTCGCGTGAAGGCATGCACGATGCGCTGTGGCTTGCTTACATCGCCACATTCATTAAACAGTGGGGCTTAACCTCAGCCACCGGATTTATGTGGGCGCTGGTTCCTGAAGTTATTGCTTATGGTGAATTAAAGTCTGGTAAGAGAAATGCAGCAATTATTAATGCCATTATGGGACTGTTTTTCAAGATTGGCTTTACCATTGGCGGCGCCATTCCTCTGTGGCTGCTGGCCGCCTATGGATTTAATGAAACCGGCGCGCAGCAAAGCGCGAGCGCTATCGATGGGATCATGATGACAGCGGTCTGGATCCCTATCGCCTTAGCGATTGTAGCAATGATCGTCATGCAAATTTATCCCATCTCAGACAAACACGTCAGCGACATTAACCGCCAGCTTGATGAGATTCGGGTGTAAATTCAATACAGATTAAACTTTAAATTTATAAAGGTGTAATAATATGTCCCTTATCCAAAACCCTATATTACGTGGTTTTAATGCCGACCCTAGTATTATCCGTGTTGAGGACACCTACTATATCGCCAACTCGACATTTGAGTGGTTTCCTGGCGTTCGTTTACATGAATCAAAAGATCTG
Source organism: Klebsiella aerogenes KCTC 2190 (assembly GCF_000215745.1). Classification (GTDB taxonomy): domain Bacteria; phylum Pseudomonadota; class Gammaproteobacteria; order Enterobacterales; family Enterobacteriaceae; genus Klebsiella; species Klebsiella aerogenes. The sequence goes on from NC_015663.1 coordinate 4,454,056, forward strand.
CAACACTGGAATCTTCTGCCGTCGCCATTGTCGACCACTACCCTCTTAGATATGAAGGGGAATCCGTCTTCAGGCGGTATTTGGGCTCCGGCGCTCTCTTATGCGGATGGTAAATTCTGGTTAGTGTATACCGATGTGAAAGTCACCGAAGGTGCCTTTAAAGACATGACAAACTACCTGACCACCGCAACAGATATTCGCGGCCCGTGGAGTGCGCCGATAAAACTGAATGGCGTGGGTTTCGATGCTTCACTTTTCCATGACGATGATGGCCGTAAATATATTGTGCAACAGACGTGGGATCATCGGGAGTATCACCATCCTTTTGATGGGATTACCTTAACAGAGCTTGATACAACAACTTTAAAATTAATGCCGGAAACCGCGCGTACCATCTATCGCGGTACCGCAGTGGCGCTCGTCGAGGGACCTCATCTCTATAAACTGAACGGTTATTACTATCTCTTTGCCGCTCAAGGGGGGACGGTATTTACTCATCAGGAGGTGGTAGCCCGTTCCAAGACATTAAACGCCGACAGCTTCGAAACAGAGCCTGGCGAGGTATTTTTAACTAACGTTGATACCCCTGACAGCTATATCCAGAAACAAGGACACGGCGCTTTGGTTTCGACGCCCGAAGGCGAATGGTATTATGCTTCGCTCTGCGCTCGTCCGTGGAATCGCCCAGGCGAGTCTATTTATGATCCTCGCGGCTGGTCTACCCTTGGCCGGGAAACGGCCATCCAAAAAGTATATTGGGATGAAGATGGCTGGCCGCGTATTGAAGGCGGTCACGGCGGTAAAACGTTTGTCGAGGGCCCAAAAGACGCCATTTATACCGAAAGCGCGAAAGATAATAGCCAGCACGATGAATTTACTACGCCAACGTTTAATCTCAACTGGAATACCCTGCGGGTACCGTTTACCGAAAAGATGGGTACCACAGGCGACGGAAAGCTTACCTTAATCGGCCAGGGATCATTAGCGAATACGCATGATTTGTCGTTGATTGCCCGCCGCTGGCAAGCCTTTTACTTTAATGCCCAGGTTAAAGTCGCTTTTAATCCTTTCAGCTACCAACAAATGGCCGGATTAACCAATTACTACAACGACCGTCACTGGAGTTTTGCTTTTGTAACCTGGAATGAAATTAACGGCAGAGTCATCGAGGTTGCCGAGAACAATCGTGGAAAATATACTTCGTACCTGAAAGATAACGCGATTAATATTCCTGACGACATCGAATTCGTGTGGTTACGGACAAAAGTCAGGAAGCAGACCTATAGCTATGAGTATAGTTTTGACGGCGCCGAGTTTATTGAAATTCCGGTAGTTTTCGATGCCGCAGTCCTTTCCGATGACTATGTTCTGCAAAGCTATGGCGGGTTCTTTACCGGTGCATTTGTCGGTCTTGCGGCAGTAGACTACTCAGGCTACGGCGCCAGCGCTGAATTTTATGATTTCGATTATCAAGAGTTTGGCGACTCGTTAATTGGCACGGATGTTTATAGTTGGGAGGCTGGCGAGCTACGTGCTGATTAGTTTGATGAACGTCTTTTATAGTCAACCTGGCGCAGATTAACCCGGTAAGAAGAAAGCGAAGATCTGTGGATTGGCAATGTTTATATCAGGACGGTGGGTTCCCCCACCGTCTCGTTATGACTTTTTTACTGCTTTTTAACGCCCAGACAACCACGTACAAATTCCGGATTAAAATGTTTCACCGCTTCACCCACATAGCCTAAATCCAGTGCACTAATTAGCGCCATTTCGCTATCGGTTAGGGAGAAATCCCAGAGATCAAAGTTTTCTGCAATACGTTCCTGCCGGGTAGATTTAGGAATTACCGTGACGCCGCGCTGCACGTTCCAGCGCAGAATAACCTGGGCGATGGTTTTTTGATGGGCAGCGGCAATCCCCTGCAGCATTTCATTTTCATACGGTTTATGTCTCCCGCCGCCTAACGGCGCCCAGGCTTCGGGCTGAACGTTATAGCGCTTCATGGTTTCCAGCGCGGCGGGTTGCGCAAAATAAGGATGTAATTCGACCTGGTTCACCATGGGCTTAATTCTGACGGTTTCACAGAAATTAACTAACACGTGAGCGTAGAAGTTGGACACGCCGATGGCTTTCAGTTTACCGGCTTCATAAGCCTCTTCCAGCGCGCGCCAGGCGCTGAAATAATCGCCCATGGCCTGATGCAATAAATAGAGATCAAAATACTCCAGGCCCGATTTTTTCAGCGACGCCTCAATACCGGCTTTAGCCACAGCGCCGTTGGCCATGTCCTGAACCCACAGCTTCGACGTGATAAATAACTCCTCGCGGGTACACAGCCCTTCGGCGATAGCCTCGCGAACCGCATCACCCACGGCATCTTCATTGGCGTAGATGGCAGCGGTATCAATCAGGCGATAACCGGTACGAATAGCGCTTAAAACCGACTGCTTACACTCTTCTTTATCGGTGACCTTAAACACGCCAAAGCCGACCATCGGCATTCTGAGGTTGTTACTTAATACTGAATATTTCACGGCAAGGCCCCTGTCATGTTAAAACACCATTTTAGGCCGGAAACACCACCATGATTAGTCTGTCATTTCTCATTTGACCTATGCATTGAATTCATAAATACAGGCAGGTTGATTGGCGCAACGCTACAGAGCGGCGAACGTATCGAATTAATGCCGGATATGGAAACGACGAGTAAGAGTGAACCACAAAATATTGCTGCTTTTACCCTCATGCTCTTCACCCAACGTTAATCGTCAGGGCCGTAATTGATTATTAGATAGTCTTTTTAAGTAATTCTGATAACATGCCTGTAACAAATAGGCCACCATGGCGACCCATTTGTTACTCGTGGCGATTAGAACAGAATGCAGAAATAATATATGTCGCGATAATAATAACAATCATTGTGAACGCGACATCATGTTACGGCATGCCATTATGCATATATCTAACTAATCTTAATATCATCGAAGTTGATATCTTCCTCTTCTTGATCGTTATTGATAACAACATCGCGAGGAACATCTTTTTTGATGACAGCATAAATGGTTGCTGTTACTAATATATTAACTATCAATGCCATAATACCTGCCATGGGATTTGACATTGTTGGGAGCATCAATACCCCGCCAAAAGGTACAGTTGCATCCGCACCATACACCATGGTGATTGCACCACCACAAGCACCGCCGATTGCCGCTGCTGCAATACCGCGAACGATATCATTCATCACTATAGGGATAGACCCTTCAACAATATTCACTACCCCCATAGGAACCGCCGACTTTAACATTTCGATTTCTTCGTTATTATAGATATTTTTGCGAAGCAGTTTGGCGATAAAAAATGCAAGCCCAAAACCGATAGGTGTTGCCGTGTTGACTAACTGAAGGGCCGTAACTGGCTCATTTATACCCTGTGCCTGGAGAGTTAAGACGAATGCAAAGCACGTTTTATTGATCGGCCCACCAAAGTCAACGATACACAACGCCCCAATAACAGCACCTAATACTAAATTAGATGAAGTTCCCATACTTCTCAGGAACGATGTGAGTGCATCGGTAAAAATACCAATAGGCGTGCCGATGATATAGACCATGAGCAGAGCACTGAAAATGGATGCAAAAAATGGCACAATCAATGTCGGCATTAAACCCCGGGCCCAGCCAGGAACCTTCACATTTTTAATGATAGCAAGAGCAATATACCCGGAAATGTAGCCACCGATCATGCCCCCGATAAAACCCGCACCAATAGCATTAGCGGCCAGACCGACAACAAAACCAGGGGCAATACCGGGCTTACCTGCGATCGAACCGGAAATTCCGATAGCAATAACAACGGGCAATAGTCCGAGCGCCTTAGCTCCCATGGTAGCGAAAGCCTGCCACAGATCAAATTGACCCGATACTAAAGTGTCCTGAACCGTCCCGCCAAAACCCATACCGATGGCAATAATAAACCCAGCACCACAGACAATCGGAATCAAGAATGAGATGGCAGTCAGCAGATGACCTTTAGGGTTTGCTGCTTTCCATATTTCTTTTATATTCATAAATTACGCCCTTTATTTTATATAGGATACGCATAGGTAGGTGTTATGAATTGACTAATTCACCAAGCTTTTCAATAAGCTTATTTGGTGATTTAACTGCCATTTCCGTTGGTACTTTGACGACTTTCTTCCCGGCAAATCTTTCTTCACCTGAAACTTTAACATCGGCGGCTAACAGAACAATGTCGGCTTGTGCAATTTCTTCAGCGGTCAAGGCATTCTCGATACCTATAGTGCCTTGCGTTTCGATTTTGACATTGTGACCGGCCTTTTTTGCTGCCATTTCAATTTTCTTTTGCGCAATATAGGTGTGTGCAATACCTACAGTGCAGGCTGTAATTCCAACAATATTCATAACTATTCTCCGGGGTTAATTGTTTTCGATGCTATGATAATTAAATTAAGCGCTGACACCTTCAGCATTTAAAAGATCAATGATTTTCTGCGGGGAATCTTCCATCAGTAATTTTCCTACTATCTCTTCATCGGCAAGTGAACCTGAAACCTGGGATAATAATCGGATGTGGGTGGTATTTTGATCCACCAGGCATACAGCAAATAAAATAATACAACGAACGTCACTACCATCCATAGTTTCCCAGGGGATATGATGTTGGGTTCGGCCAATGGCCAATGCCGTACGGGCTACGCCTGAGGATTTACCATGAGGGATCGCTATATGATTTTCGAATCCAGTAGAGCCCTGTTCTTCGCGTAACCAAACATCTTTCAGAAAAATATCTTTATTAATAACAGCTCCATCACGTACTAATAAGTCGGCTAATTCTTCAATTGCTTCTTTCTTACTCTTAGCCATCATGTTTAATTTAATATTTTTTACGTTCAGTACACTCGAAATGTCCATAAGTTACCTTCGTTAACATAAATAATCATCAGTAATCAGCGATACCAGGTTCTGCCACCACGTAGTCTGCCAAACCCGTCGGGGCCGGACAGCATAATAGATAGCATCCGCAAGCGTACGACGAGGCGTCGCAAGCGAACTCCAGATATAAAAAGGGTTACAGCGCTCTCAACCATATAAATCTAACGCGAAGGCAAAGAGACAGACCGGTTAAATAGACTCTTTGCACTGCGCAATGGCTCAATACGGCTGAGCGCGCTGCAATTTTCAGGCAGCGATTTCGCGTTGATAGATATCGACCATTTTATCCCATGCATCGCTGACATTATCCGCCAGGGAGAACAGGCCCGAGGTTCCCACAATAAAGACGTCAACGCCCGATTGGGAGATAACATTAAAAGTTTTCTCGTTACAGGAGCCGTCAATTTCGGTCAGATAGTGGTAACCATGCACTTCGCGCATCGCGATCAGCTGTTTAATTTTATTGAGCGATTCTGGGATAAATTTCTGACCTGCGTAGCCCGGGTCAACCGACATGACGGTCACTTTATCCAGCAGGTGCGCGTACTCTTTAATAGCATCCGCCGGAGTAGCTGGGTTCAACACTACGCCGCAGCGACGACCAGCGTCTTTAATCTGGTTCAACAGCCGGAATATTTTGTTATTCGCCGTCTCAGGGTGGAAGCTGATAATATCGGCCCCGGCATTAATACACATTGGAATTATATCTTCCGGGTGATTCACCATCAGATGTACGTCGATCGGCACATCGGTAATTTTTTTCAGGTTTTCGATAAAAAACGGTGATAGCGTAATATTCTTCACATAGTTACCGTCCATAATATCGACGTGATAAAAATCAGCCCGACCGTTCATTGCCGTAATTTGCTCTCTGAATTGCGTTAAATCCATACACATTAACGAGGGCGAAAATTTAGCTGCCATACCTCACCTCTATAAAATTAGTTAGTTAAACAGTGACACGACATGCCCAAGAATGATGCCAACAACGCCAAAGTCCGCATCGCCAAAGGTGGTGGATGCAAAGCCAAGGTCGCCCATCAGGGGCAGCAAAATCGCGGGCAAAAAAGAAATCAACAGACCGTGAGCGAATGCCCCCACCACCGCGCCGCGACGACCGCCGCAGATGTTGCCGTAAACGCCCGCCGTCGCGCCGCAGAAGAAGTGCGGCACCAGGCCGGGAACAATGACGCTCAGGCCAAGCAGCGGACACAGGAACATACTCACCAGACCAGCGGCAAAACTTGACAGGAAGCCGACGATCACCGCGTTCGGGGCGAACGGAAAGACGGTTGGACAGTCGAGCGCCGGTTTCGCGTCTTTCACCAGCTTGTCGGCGATGCCTTTAAAGGCCGGAACAATTTCGGCAATAATCATGCGAACACCCGCAAGGATGATCCACACGCCTGCCGCGAAGGTCAGCGACTGGATAATGGCAAAGATGATAAAGTTCTGACCACCACTGATGCTGGTCTCAACAAACTCTTTACCTGCGACCAGTACCAGAATCAGGAACAGAATCATCATCGTCAGCGAGATAGCCACCGAGGAGTCACGCAGGAAGTTCAGCGTTTTCGGCACCTTCAGCTCTTCAATCGACGGGCTGCCTTTACCGATCGCTTTTCCCACCAGCGCCGACAGCAGATACCCGGTTGAACCAAAGTGGCCCAGCGCCAGGTCATCAGTGCCGGTAATTTTGCGGGTAAATGGCTGCAGAATAGCCGGAGAGACCACCATCATGATGCCGAGGATTACCGCCCCCACCAGTACCACCCAGAACGGCGACAGACCGCCGACAGAGAGAATGACAGCCAGCATCGCCGACATATACAGCGTGTGGTGGCCTGTCAGGAAGATGTATTTCAGCGGCGTAATACGGGCAAGAACAATATTAAACAACATCCCCAGCACCATGATCATGGCTGTCGCAGTACCGTAGTTTTTCTGCGCCAGCGCCGCCATGGCGTCAGTATTGGGGACAACACCCTGAATATGGAAGGAGTGCTCAAACAGCTGGCTAAACGTCGTTAACGTCGTGGCGACAATCGCCGCCCCGGATGTTAATATCACAAACCCCATAATGGTTTTGAGGGTTCCGGAAATAACGTCGGAAACTGCTTTTTTCTGCAATAATAAGCCGAACAGGGAAAACAAACCGACCAGTATTGCTGGTGTGCCCAACACATCATGAATAATAAACTGCAGCATAGAATGACTCCGTAAGGCCGCAAATAATTAATCAGAGATTCTCGGAAAGAATTTCTTTGATTTTATTGTTATCCAGCAGGTTAGATAAACCAAAAACCTGGGCAGAATGGCTGGACAGATGTTCAGCTATATCCCTGGCGCTAAGAATAATATCGGCAGTCTCGCTTTTTGCTGAAGTCAGATCGGTATGGGAAACCTCTGCTTCTTTATTTAACTCTGTAATGATTTTTTTCACGTTCATTTCAACGATAAAGCTACTACCTAAACCGTTACCGCAAACAATCAGAACCTTTTTCATCTCTACCTCACTATCCATTGATAACGGCTTGAATTTTCGCCATTGATGATGCTTTCAGCAGTGCTGAGAGTCGTTCATCATCACTAAAAATGTCTGCCAGGGCTGTAATCATATTGATGTGTTCATCTCCCGAAAGCGCACACAGCATAATCACGACGTAAATAGGGTCATTCTCTTCCGAGCCAAAAGAAACGCCTTTTTTAATATGCAAAAGCGATAAACCATTTTTAATTGCACCTTGCTCCGGGCGAGCATGAGGCATCGCCAGACCAGGCGCTAAAACATAATAAGGACCAAGTTTTTCATGGCTGTTAAAAATGGCCTGAATATAATTTTCAGTAATCGCCTCTTTCGCCAATAAGGGTTGAGCCGATAACGTAATTGCCTGTTTCCAGTCACTGACTGAATCCACAATCTGGATATTTTCCGTTGGTAACCAGGTCGTGATCATAAATTCCCCGATAGCATTGAAAGTGAGCCTACTATAGTGGAATCTCTTCGCGGCTTACCGTGATCTTCATCTCAAAGTTAGCGCTAACATGGCAACAATGTTAAAATTCTTGTTACCGCTAACTTTGTTATCCATACTTATCATTACTTTGCAGTTGGGCAATACGTAAAATGCCAAACATCATTTACAATGGCTGCCCAGTCAGGCGAAAGGAGGACACCAGTGCAGACGTTAGAAGCGGACGATAGCGCGAGAGAAAAACGCAGGAAAAACACCGGTAAAATTACGCTTGCTGAAGTGGCAAAACTGGTCGGCGTGAGCACGATGACCGTGTCACGCGCGTTACGCATGCCTGAAAAAGTGAATCCTGAACTGCGTACACGCATTGAAGCCGCAGTAAGCGAGCTGGGCTATGTGCCAAATCTGCAGGCCCGCAACCTTGCCTCTGCTGACTCCAGTCTGGTGATGGGCGTGGTTCCCTCTTTTTCCTCCCCGGGCTTTCTTGCCGTCTCCGAAACACTACAGACCGTGCTCACGACCCAGGGCTATAGCATGATGTTTATCGAGTCCGGTCAGGGTGGACAGAGTGAAGAAAAAGCTTTTGCGCAAATGCTCGCTTACAACCCGGCTGCGATTGTTCAATTCAATATTGATAACATCAGCAGTTGTTCGCAAATGATAAGTAACACCGGCGTGCCGGTGGTTGAGATTGGCGCCATCAATCGCGATGCGAGCTGGGTCAGCATTGGCGTTGACTATGCCGCAGCCATCAAAAAGTTGGTCACATCGCTTGTACAGACCGGATATAAAAATATCGGCCTGCTTTGCACGGCTTCCAATAACATTATGTTTCGCCAGGTACTAAGCGGTTGGAACAGCGCGATGCTCTCCGTTAACCACTCTCCGCATCGCGTGGTGACCTCTCACCTGCCGGCAGGCATTACGACCGGCCTGAACCTGCTCGGCGATATTCGTATCACCTGGCCTGAGCTTGATGCGCTGATTTGCACATCCGATGAAATCGCCTGCGGTTGCATTATGGCCTGCCATGGCGCGGGGCAAAAAGTGCCTGACTCTCTGGCACTGGCAAGCCTGAGCGGGGGGACTCTTGCCGCCGTTTGCTCACCGGCGCTGACTGCCGTCGAATTCCCCTGGAGTGAAACGGGAACCCTCGCAGGACAAACACTGCTTGAGCTGCTGGCGGGTAATTCGACGGATAAATTCATTGAATTACCCTCAGCGTTACAAGTTCGCGCCAGCACCAGGAAGCAGTAGCGTTGGCGACATATTTATTGATTTGTTATCCCACCGAATACGGCAGGATAACTATGCGTTAGAAAAGTTATGCTTTCTGCTGTGGCGGGTAATGGTCAGAAGGAGAAACTGGCGCTGTAAGCCGCGCCAGTTCTGAGGTTAGCGATGGTTGCCTGACGCCATCAGGCAACCGCTACTGATTAATGCTTCACAATATACATCGTGCGGCTGTAGGCCACGTCTTCCGGATTGGTGATCGGGTATCCTTTTAACCACGGCTTGATCAGGCGGCCGTTGGTATACTGATATATCGGCGCAATAGGCGCTTTGGCCATGATGATTTTCTCTGCCGCATTGTAATCATCGTTACGCGCTTTTTCCGAGGTTTCCTGCGCCGCCTGGATGAGGATCTTATCGTATGCCGGATCGTTAAAGCGCGAGATATTACCGCTATGAGTAGAAGTGAGTAGCGACAGGAAAGTCGACGGCTCGTTGTAATCCCCTACCCACGATGCGCGGATAACGTCAAAATTACCGGTATTACGGCTATCGATATAGGTCTTCCACTCCTGGTTTTGTAGCTTCACATCCACACCAAGGTTTTTCTTCCACATCGATGCCACGGCGATGGCGATTTTCTGGTGATTTTCCGACGTGTTGTACAGCAGCGTCAGCTTCAGCGGACGGTCCGGGCCATATCCTGCCGCCGATAGCAGCGCTTTAGCCTGGGCATTAAGCTCGGCCTGGCTCATGCTTTCAAACTGCGAAGGCTGCGGGGTAAAGCCTGCGGTGACGTCAGGGGTGAACCGCCAGGCCGGTTTCTCACCGGTACCGAGGATTTTCTCCGCCATAATCCGCCGGTCGATGGTCATGCTTAACGCCAGACGCACGCGCTCATCGGCGGTTGGCCCTTTCTGGGTATTGAAAGCGTAATAATAGGTACCTAACTGCGGCGGCGTGTAGACCTGTCCGGGAATATCCTTCAGTAGCTTCTGATACATATTTTTCGGGAAGGATTCGGTGATATCAATATCACCCGCCAGATAACGTTTGGTCGCCGAAGATTCCTGGTTAATCGGCACGAAAGTCACCTGCTTAATCACCGTTTTGGCGTTATCCCAGTATTGTGTATTCGGCACGACAACCAGCTTCTCATTCACCACCCGGTCTTTCAGCACATAGGCACCGTTGCCGATAAGGCTGCCCGGGCGCGTCCAGTTAGCGCCGCTTTCGACGTTAGCTTTCTGCACCGGGTAGAACGCAAAGCTGGCGGTCAGGTTGCTGAACCACGGCAGCGGTTTATCCAGCTGCACGCGCAGCGTGTGGGCATCGACCGCCGTCACCCCGAGGGTGTCCGGCGCCGCTTTACCATCAATAATATTTTGCGCATTACTGATACCCGCTAAGGCGGCAAACCAGGCGAATGGCGAGGTGGTTTTCGGATCCACCAGCCGCTGCCAGCTATAGACGAAATCCTGCGCCGTCACCGGGGTGCCGTCGGACCAGCGCGCGTTATCACGCAGGGTAAAGGTCCAGACGCGGTTATCGTTGCTCTGCCAGCGGGTCGCCACGCCAGGGATGATATTGCCCTTCGCGTCCTGGTTCACCAGCCCTTCGAACAGATCGCGGATAACCTGAATTTCCGGCAGGCCGACGGCTTTAGCGGGATCTAATGAAGCGGGCTCGTCTTTTATATGGCGTACCAGCTGCTGTTTTTCAGCTAATACGGTTCCCGGAGGCACGTCCGCCGCCCAGGCAAGAGAAGAAACGCTGGCTAACCACAGCGCGCCGCATGTCAATGTGACAGGATACTTCATGAGATCCCCTTTTAAATGAACAAACCAGTGCTGGCAGAGCGATAATTATTTGTTTCCCCACCTGAAATTGCAAACGGCTTATGATAGAAAATTGACATGACGAGTTTTTTCGCCAGAGAGGGAAAGCGTTTGATTCCGGGACGCTTTTCTACAACACTGCTAACAATAACCTGATGACAGGATACCCTATGCCCGTTTCACGCCCTCGCCCCCTGCGCGGCGCTTTCCCGCCAGGCACGCAACGTTACGGCCAGTCGCATCTCGGCGCGCCGTTGCTGTGGTTCCCCGCTCCGCTGGCTGATAGCCGCAGCGGTCTGATTATCGCCGGCACGCACGGCGACGAAAACTCGTCGATCGTCACCCTCTCCTGCGCGTTGCGCACGCTGAAACCGGAGCTACGTCGCCATCACGTCGTTCTCACAGTCAACCCCGATGGCTGTCAGTTAGGGCTACGCGCCAACGCCCGCGGCATCGATCTCAACCGTAACTTTCCGGCCGCTAACTGGAAGGCGGGAGAAACGGTGTATCGCTGGAATAGCGCCGCGGAAGAGCGCGATGTAGTGCTGCTGACCGGTGAAAAGCCAGGTTCGGAACCCGAAACCCAGGCGCTGTGCCAGCTGATCCACCAGATCCACCCGGCGTGGGTGGTCTCCTTCCACGATCCGCTAGCCTGCATTGAAGACCCCGGCCACAGCGAGCTTGGACAATGGCTCGCCGGGGCTTTTAATTTACCGATGGTGGGCAGCGTCGGTTACGAAACGCCAGGCTCTTTCGGCAGCTGGTGCGCCGATATCGGCCTGCCGTGCATTACCGCCGAATTTCCGCCGGTCTCCGCCGACGAAGCGACTGAAAAGTACCTCGCGGCGATGACCGATTTACTGCACTGGCACACTCACAGATGAAGCATGCCGGTGCTGAACTTCAGCGCCGGTTCCACATCTACCGCCAGCCAGGTCGGGCCATCGAGATCCGCAAAACGGGCCAGCGGCGCCAGCGGCAGCGCGGCGGAAATGGCCCGTGAAGTACAAAGCATACAGCCCAGCATCCTCTTATAACCCAGCCGTTCAGCCTCCTGCGCCAACAGCAATGCCTCGGTCAGACCACCGGTTTTATCCAACTTAATGTTGACCATTTCGTAGCGACCCTGCAGCGCCGGTAGGCTTTCCCGCGTATGACAGCTCTCATCGGCGCAGATCGGCAGCGGATGAATGAAGTTTTCCAACGCCTCATCCGCGCCGGCCGGTAACGGCTGCTCCAGCATCGCCACGCCGAGATCGGCCAAAAGCTGACAGCGCGCCGCCAGACCTTCGCCACGCCACGCTTCATTAGCATCAACGATCAACGTCGCCTGCGGCACCGCGTCGCGAATAGCAACCAGCCGCTCGCTAATCAAATGATCGTCGAGCTTGACCTTCAGCAGCCGCGCGCCTTTCTCCCACAGCGCGGCGGCGCTGGCCGCCATCTGTTCCGGCGTGCCGATTACCACGGTTTGCGCCGTCACGACTTCGCGCGGCAGATTGACGCCAAGCAGCTGCGGCAACGTTTTCCCCGCGCGGCGCGCCTCCAGATCCCACAACGCGCAGTCGACGGCGTTGCGCGCGGCCCCAGCCGGCAGTAGCTGTTGCACTTGCTCGCGGGTAGCGCCGCGCTCAAGCTGCTCGCCGATCGCCATAATCTGCGCCATCACCGAGGCGATGCTTTCCCCGTAGCGCGGATAAGGCGTACATTCTCCGGCCCCTTTTACCCCATCCTCTTCTATTTCCACCACCACGACTTTGGCCTCGCTGCGGCTGCCGCGAGAGATAACAAACGGCGTGTGAAGCGGCCATGATTCTTCAAAAACTCGAAGGTTGCGCATTCCCTGGGCCTCTTAGGTAAATGTTAAATAGAGTTTGCCGTGTTGCTGGCTGATGTCATACACTAACTACGACGTTAACTATATGTAAACAGGAAGATAACCATGTCGCAAACCGTACATTTCCAGGGTAACCCAGTGTCCGTTCAGGGCTCCATTCCGCAGGCTGGCGCGAAGGCGCAGCCGTTTACGCTGGTCGCCAAAGATCTCTCTGACGTCACGCTGAGCCAATACGCTGGTAAACGTAAAGTACTGAATATTTTCCCAAGCATCGATACCGGCGTCTGCGCGGCATCGGTTCGCAAATTCAACCAACTGGCTTCTGAGCTGAACAACACCGTGGTGCTGTGCATCTCCGCTGACCTGCCGTTCGCGCAGTCCCGTTTCTGCGGCGCAGAAGGCCTGAGCAATGTGGTCACCCTGTCCACCCTGCGCGCGCCGCAGTTCCTGGCAGATTATGGCGTTGCTATCTCCGCAGGCCCGCTGGCTGGTCTGGCTGCACGCGCAGTCGTTGTTATCGATGAAAACGACCAGGTGGTATACAGCCAGCTGGTTAACGAAATCACCGAAGAGCCGGATTACGATGCGGCGCTGGCTGCGCTGAAAGCGTAATCGCTTCCCTTCTGTTATCAAGCCTCCTTCAACGGGGGCTTTTTTCTTTGCGCGGCGCATAGCGCGAAATTAACCGCGCGGTGGCCGGGCCGGTGAGCAATATGGTAAACAGGCGCAGCGTTTGCATCGCCATGATAAAAGACATATCCGCCCGGGTACCGACGGCGATTATCGCCACCGTATCCAGACCGCCGGGGCTAGTCGCCAGATAGGCGGTGAGAAAATCCAGCGCCAGCAGGTGCGTTAACGCTAAAGCCATCAGCGCGCACAGCGCGATCAAGCCGACGATGGCGGCGATGATTTGCGGTAGCGTCTTCAGCGCCAGCATAAAAATCTCGCGATTAAACTGCAGGCCAACCGTCCAGCCGAGCGCGGTATAGGCCAGCACCAGTAACCATTCCGGCAGCTCCAGCAATAGCACGCCTTCGCCCTGTGCCAGCGCGCCGGCCACCATCGGTAATAACATTGCCCCGGAAGGGATGCGTAAACGTAACCCCAACCAACCGGCGACCGCGGTCAATAGCAACGTTAACGGTAGATTAAAAGTCAGCGGCGGGAACCAGACGATCTGCTGGGTCATTTCCTGCGCCTCGCCGCCGAGCGCGAAACGCACCACCATTACCGCCGCGCCGACCACGAACAGTACCCGCAGATACTGCATCAGGGCCACCAGACGAACGTCGGCGCCATACTCTTGCGCCATCACCACCATCGCCGAAGCGCCGCCCGGCGAGCTTCCCCACGCGCCGGTTGCCCCGGGTAGCGAACTGTAACGCACCAGCAGCCAGCCGGTCAGCGCGCTGATAGCCAGCGTGGAAAGGAGGATAATCAACACCAACGCCCAGTTGGCGGCCAGAACGCCGAAAATAGACGGGGTTAGCGCGCGGGCGATCATACAGCCGATGATAGCCTGAGCGGAGATGAAGAATGGACGAGGGAGACGAATCGTGGCGCCGCGCAGACTAAGGGTAATTCCGGCGATAAGCGGGCCAAGCAGCGGCGCAGCGGGAAGATGGAGCCGGAACAGCACAAAGGAGAGCACGGCGGAGAGTGCCAGTAATATCATCCACTGAGGCCAATCCCGTTGCTTCGCCAACCGTCACCTTCCCGGAAAAAGAATAATAAAATAAGTATATACAGAGATATCGCTGAAAAAACGCTGAAAATCGCGGCCGCGCCGAGCCGGCCGCACCGGTGATTTATTCTTCGCCTTTCTTCTGGCTCAGACCATACTCGCGCAGCTTGTTAGCAATCGCGGTATGCGAAACGCCGAGACGTTTGGCTAATTTACGCGTGCTGGGGAAGCTGCGATACAACTGGGTCAATACCGAACGCTCAAAGCGGCGGGTAATATCGTCGAGCGATCCTTCCATCGCCTCTTCACCTACCGGCAGCGACGACACATCGTGATCTGGCAGCAGAATATCCTGCGGGCGCAGTTCGAAGCCCTCGAGCTGGGTTAACGCGCGGTACACTGCGTTTTTCAACTGACGCACGTTGCCCGGCCAGCTATAGCGGGTCAACACGGTATTAAGGTCAGCGGAGAGTTTTGGCCGCGGGATGCCCTGCTCATCGGCAAAGCGCGCGACGAACAGTTCGGTCAACGGCATGATATCCTGAGGACAATCACGCAGCGGCGGCAGGTTCAGCGTCAGCACATTCAGACGATAATAAAGATCTTCGCGGAACAGCCCTTTCTGCACCAGCTCAACGAGATTTTTTTGCGTCGCGCAGATAACCCGGACATCGACATGTACTTCGTGATCTTCACCGACGCGACGGAAAGTGCCATCGTTGAGAAAGCGCAACAGCTTCGTTTGCATGCCAGGCGACATTTCGCCGATCTCATCCAGCAGCACAGAGCCGCCGTTGGCCTGCTCAAAGAAACCTTTTTTCCCCTGCGACGCATCGCCGAACAGCTCGCTCTCCACCGCGTTTTCCGGAATCGAACCGCAGTTCAGCGCCAGATAAGGTTTGCTGGCGCGCGGGCTGGCCAGATGGCAGGCATGGGCCAGCAGATCTTTACCGGTACCCGTATCGCCGACAATCAGCAACGGGGCGCTGAGCATCGCCAGCTTGCGGGCCTGTTCAACAACGTGGCGCATTTTCGGCCCAACGGCGAGGATCTGGCTAAAGGCGCTGGTATCCTGGGTCGTCAGCGTTTGCAGTTGACGCCCCATACGTACGGTGGAGCGCAACATCACCACGGCGCCGGTCAGCACACGCTCGGCGTGTTCGCCTTCCAGATACACCGGCGTCACTTCCAGCATAAAGTTTTGGCCATTAACGACCACATGCTCGGTATGCGACTCCAGCGGGTTGCCTTCCAGCCAGCGCTGCAGGTTGAAATCAGTAATGAGTTGCGCCACCGGATGGCTGCGTAAGCGTGCCTGAGTTTGACCAAACAGTTGGCAGCTGGCCGGGTTGGCAAGCTCTACTTTGCCTTTGGCATCGAGCGACAGCACCGGTTCCGGCATTGCCACCAGCAGCGCGCTCAGCGCCAGATGTTCCCGCTCTGACGGCATCCACGCCACGGTACGAACATCGGTTACGCCGGAGATACGGCGGATTTCCGCCATTAAACTGCTGAAACTGGCGAACTCCAGCTCGGCGAAATTAAGGTAGATTCGGCCAATCGGGTCGATATCGATACCGCGCAGGTCAATACCGCGCAGCACCAGCAAATCGAGTAATTCACGGGTCAGACCAAGACGGTCCTGACAAAAGACTTCCAGACGCATAGGAGTTTTCACCCTAAAAAGGCCAATGACGGATGAATGATAGGACAGATATGGGCTTACGTGAAGATAGCTGTCAACAATTATTGACAGTATGACGGAAAAATGGGCTTTATGCCGTAAAGTTATGCGGGCATTTCTTTTGCGTTATGGCTCGCATGGCACAGAGGGCGCTGGGCGCCAGGGGTTTTCCCGGAGGCGGCGCGTTGCGCCTTCTCCGGGCTACCAAATCGCAAAGCGCTGTAGCCCCGGTAAGCGGCAGCGCCACCGGGGGATCCAGCGTGGTGAAGACATTAAAGGCAGGTCGCACGAACCGTAGGCCGGGTAAGGCGCAGCCGCCACCCGGCATTTACGCTTGCCGACGTTAATTCTCCGCGCCGGTTTTGCTTTTCTGCAGCGTCTCTTTTAACTGGCCGATCAGTTCGCGGCGGAAATCGCCGAGCCGCGGTTTATCATCCGCGATCCACGGTAGCGGACGACACAGCTCCATCGCCTTAATCCCCAGGCGGGCGGTCAACAATCCGGCGCCAATACCCTGGGCGGCGCGCGCCGACAAGCGGGCCGCCAGATCCTGCGACATCCAGTCCATTCCGACTTCGCGCACCAGTTCGCTGGCGCCGGCAAAGGCGATATTCAGCAAAACCAGGCGGAATAAACGCAGGCGGCTATAATAGCCAAGTTCAATACCGTAGAGGGTGGCGATACGGTTAATCAATCGCAGGTTACGCCAGGCGATAAACGCCATATCCACCAGCGCCAGCGGGCTGACGGCGATCATCAGCGTCGATTCCGCCGCCGAGCGGCTGATTTCCCGCCGCGCCTGCGCATCCAGCACCGGCTGCACCAGTTGCGCGTACAGGCTCACCACTTCGCGATCGTTTTGCGTTTCATGGATCGCCGCATACCAGCGCTGCAGCGCCGGATGCGATTGATCCAGCCCGGCCTGCTGCGCCAGTTTCTCACAGAACGCGCGCCCTTTGCCCACCGCGTGGCTATGCATCAGATCCCGCGCTTCATCGCGTTCGTGCGCGCGCTGGCGCAGACGCCACAGGCGACGCCATTCGGTCGCTACCGACCCCACGCCCGCGCCGACAATCAGCGCCCCGGCCGCGCAGCCGCCAAGCGCAATCCAGTCCTGAGTCTGCCAGGCCGTCACCGTCCACTGCACGCCCTGCGCCACCACGCTAATACCAAAAATTGCCAGCCCGGCACTAACCATCCGCCGCCACAGGCTGCGTTTCGGGCGCAGTACCGATTCCACCACCGCTTCGGCGGCCCCCTCCTCTTCAGCAACCATTTCAGGCAGCATCGGAGAGAAGGTTTGCGCATCCGCCGCGTCAAAGGCGCGGGCCGATTTTAAGGTCTGGCTCTTTTCCGTTTCCAGTGGGCCATCGAAATCGATCCGCGGTTTTATCGGCTCGCTCATCGCAATTTATCTCCAATCAAAAATTCCAGCGCCGCGTCAAGGCGTATATGCGGCAGCGGTTTATCGACATCCATCGCTCTCGGGCGGAAGTTCTCAAACTGGAAGCCCTGCTGTTCCCAGAAGGCCTGGCCCGGCAGTCGCGCCGGCACCTCCCCCGGGAAAATGGTAAGCGGTTGCCCATCGCTCAGACGATCGCCGCGCAGCGCTGGGATCTTCTCACCATTAACCTCGATAAGCCCGCCCTGGGTAGCCTGAATGGACGCCAGCCCCAGACAATCCATGCTGATGCCTTCAAAGGCGGCATTCTGCCAGGCGTCCTGAATCAGTTGCTGAAGTAGCGACACCATGTTGCCGTGCTGATCGACGGTCACGTGATCGGCTTTAGTGGCGGCAAACAGTAGCTTGTCAATAACCGGTGAAAACAGGCGTCGGAACAGCGTTCGCTGGCCGTAATGGAAGCTTTGCATCAACTGGGTCAGCGCCAGACGCATATCATTAAACGCCTGCGGCCCGCTGTTTAACGGCTGCAGACAGTCCACCAACACAATCTGGCGGTCAAAACGCAGGAAGTGGTCTTTATAAAAGCCTTTCACCACTTTCTCGCAGTAGTATTTGAAACGTTCGCGCAGCATTCCGGCATTGGTGTGTTTATCCGCCTGCGCCAGCCTGGCTTCGCCAATCGCATCGACATCCGGCCAGGGGAAGAACTGCAGCGCCGGGGCTCCCGCCATGTCGCCGGGAAGCACAAACCGCCCCGGCTGAATAAAGTGCAACCCCTCGCGCTTGCAGGCGTGCAGATAATCGGTCCAGGCGGCGGCGATCTCCGCCAGCCGGGTTTCGTCGGCGGGCGCCAGCGGATCGAGCCCATCACACAGCTGCCGCCAGCGGGCAGACCACTCCCCGCGCTGCCCCTGCAACAGCCCTGTCATTTGCCGCGACCAGCTTAAATAATCCTGCGCCAGCATCGGCAGGTCGAGCAACCATTCTCCCGGATAATCCACGATTTCCAGATACAGGGTTGAAGTGTCTTTGAAATGACGCAGCAGGGAGTCGTTGGAGCGATAACGCAGCGCAAGGCGAATTTCGCTCACCCCACGGGTCGGCGTCGGCCAGGCCGGGGGCTGGCCATAAAGCTGCGCCAGGCCTTCATCATAGGTAAAACGCGGAATGCCGAAATCACGCTGCGGAACCCGTTTAACGCCCAACAGGCGTTCTTCGCGCGCCGCGCTCAGCAGCGGCAGTCGCGCCCCGGCGTGGATATTCAGCAGTTGATTAACCATCGCGGTGATAAAAGCCGTTTTGCCGCTGCGGCTGAGTCCGGTCACGGCAAGACGTAAATGCCGGTCAACCCCGCGGTTGACCAGCGCATTGAATTCAGTTTTGAGTCGCTTCATCGCCAGTCCGTTATGCCCAGAAGGAATGTCGTTTAATGATAAGCTATTTAGATGGGGATAATCAGGGCCAATATAAAGCGCGCCGGTATTCCTCCCCCTGAGGAATTATTTCATGCCGCGGGCAAAACGATTGGCCAGCCGACTGAGCAGCGGCTCAAGCGCTACCGCCAGCAACATTTTCAGCGGCCGACGCGCCACCGATTTCACCGCCCAACCGGCAACGCCCGCCGGGCCGTATCGCAGCGCGGTCAGTAGCACCAGCTTACCGGCGATCTTAAGACCCGGTTTCACTTTTTGCCCTGCCTGTTGCCATTTCATATTCATGCGTTGCCTCGTTGGTTACATGGAAAAATTTTACAGCTGACGAAAACGGCTGCGCAGCGTGAAGGTATCGGAGGTGATATAACGCTCCATATCACGCAGGCGCTGTTCGCCGGAAGCCAGTTCGGCATCCACGGCGGCCAGTAAATCGCCATTGCTCGGCCCTTTTTCGCCGTACAGTTCGCTATCCGGTATCGGATCCAGCGCGAAAGTCAGAATGATGTAGGCCACCAGCACGAAAAAGAAGAGGCCAAAAATCATCGCCAGTACGGTTATCAGACGCACCAGCTTCACCGGCACATCCAGGTGCTGCGCGATACCGGCGCAGACCCCCTTCACCATTCCGCGCTGCGGGATACGCCACAGTTTTTTATTAAAGTCCAATCCGGCCATTATTTGTCTCTCCAGTTCGGATGTTCCGCGTCAAGGATCGCTTCCAGCGCCTGAATGCGTTCGCGCATCCGTTTCGCGTCATCGGTCAGCTGCAGCAGGCGCTGCTGTTCGTTCTGGGTTAACGCCCCGTCCGCCGAGCGATTGTTGTAGTGCAGCCATAACCAGACCGGCAACACGAACAGCACAAACAGCGTGAGCGGGATGGCAAGAAAAAGCATGCTCATGTGTACTCCTTACAGGTGGTGAGCCGCGGCGCAACACCGCGCCGCGTAATATGCATTACTGGTTATTCTGATTCATTTTGGCTTTCAGCGCCGCCAGTTGCTCGCTGATTTCATCATCCGCTTTCAATTCGGCAAACTGCTGATCCAGCGATTGTTGTTTGCCAAAACGATGGCTCTCCGCCTCGGCTTCCATTTGGTCAATACGGCGTTCGAAAGACTCAAAACGCGCCATCGCTTCATCCATTTTACCGCTATCCAGCTGGCGGCGAACATCACGCGAAGAGCTGGCCGCCTGATGACGCAGCATCAGCGCCTGCTGACGAGCGCGGGTTTCGCTGAGCTTATTCTCCAGCTCGCCAATCTCTTTTTTCATCCGCGCCAGGGTTTCATCCACCAGTTGCGCTTCGTGTTCCAGACTGCCGATAAGGTCAGTCAGCTTCTGTTTTTCGATCAGCGCCGCACGCGCCAGATCTTCTTTCTCTTTACGCAGGGCCAGCTCGGCCTTTTCTTGCCATTCCACCTGCTGCGCCTGCGCCTGTTCGATACGGCGGGTCAGCTGTTTCTTTTCCGCCAGCGCGCGGGCGGAGGTAGAACGCACTTCAACCAATGTATCTTCCATCTCCTGAATCATCAGACGGACCAGCTTCTGCGGATCCTCCGCTTTCTCCAGCAGGGAGTTGATGTTGGCGTTCACGATGTCGGCAAAGCGAGAAAAAATACCCATAATTTCAATCCTCATAGTTCTGATAGCAGGCAGCGGCCTGTGCAGTAGTTAATACAAATGGCGTGCCAACTTTTTATCTTATTGATTTTAAACAAGGTGGTTGAGATATGGCCGCCTGCTTGCTACAGTGAGTTGGCGAATCACACTACTTAATGGCGAAATTCATCATGGCGGAATACAAGGATAACCTGCTGGGCGAGGCTAACAGCTTTCTGGAGGTGCTCGAACAGGTCTCGCAGCTGGCGCCGCTGGATAAACCGGTGCTGGTGATCGGCGAGCGCGGGACCGGCAAAGAGCTCATTGCCAACCGACTGCACTTTCTCTCTTCGCGCTGGCAGGGACCGTTTATTTCGCTGAATTGCGCGGCGCTGAATGAAAACCTTCTCGATTCCGAATTGTTTGGTCATGAAGCCGGCGCCTTTACCGGCGCCAGCAAACGGCATCCGGGGCGCTTTGAACGTGCCGACGGCGGCACGCTGTTTCTCGATGAGCTGGCCACCGCTCCGATGCTGGTGCAGGAAAAATTGCTGCGGGTAATTGAATACGGCGAGCTCGAACGCGTTGGCGGCAGCCAGCCGCTGCAGGTTAACGTACGGCTGGTGTGCGCCACCAACGCCGATCTGCCCAAAATGGTCGAGGAAGGTCATTTCCGCGCCGACCTGCTCGACCGGCTGGCGTTTGATGTCGTGCAACTACCGCCATTGCGTGAGCGCCAGAGCGACATCATGCTGCTTGCCAACCAGTTTGCCATTCAGATGTGCCGCGAGCTGGGGCTTCCTCTGTTTCCCGGCTTTAGCGAGCGAGCCGTCGACACGCTGCTCGCATACCGCTGGCCGGGCAATATTCGTGAGCTGAAAAACGTGGTTGAACGTTCGGTTTACCGCCACGGCAGCAGTGATAGCGAGCTGGATAATATCATTATCAACCCATTTAATAGCGCGACGCCTGCGCCTGCACCGGTCGTTGAACATGCGCTTCCCGCGTTGCCACTGGACCTGCGCGCCTTTCAGCTGGAGCAAGAAAAAAGCCTGCTGCAGTTGAGCCTGCAGCAGGCGAAGTACAATCAAAAGCAGGCGGCGGAGCTGCTGGGGCTAACCTACCACCAGCTACGCGCCTTGTTGAAGAAGCATCAGCTATGAGCGGCGCGCGGCAGCATCATCGCGCTCACCACCATTGAGCCTAAACACAGCGCGGCGTTAAACCACAACGCGTATTGCGCGGCGCTGGCCATTCCCAACGGCAGGAACAGCGCGAAAAGTGACGCCGTCACGGCAATACCCATCGCGCCGCCAAGCGAGCTACCCATCTTATAAACCCCTGATGCGACTCCGATTTTGTTCTCCGGCGCATTGGCGACGGCGGTATCGGTCGAAGGCGTGGCGTAACAGCCGAGCCCGAGGCCAAACAGAATATTGCTGAAGAAGACGGTCCCGATATACAGTGACTTATCGAGGAAGGTACAGGAGATCAGCAAAATGCCGATGGCGGTAAAGACCGGCCCGGTCATCATCGGCAACCGCGCGCCGTAGCGCTGGAGCAACTTTTCCCCAACGCGAATCATCGCCAGTACCGTCACCAGATACCCCAGCGTCATCATGCCGGTTTCCAGCGGGGTAAGATGATGCCCCTGCTGCAGCCAGATGCTGGTGATCATCATGGTGCCGATAGCGCCATTAAGCATGAAGTTCGACAGCACCGCCGCGCCGTAGGCCCGGTTGCGAAATAAAGCGAAGTCGATTAGTGCCGCTTCACCTTTACGCAAACCGCTACGGATAAACAAACCACCCGTAATTACCGCGCCGCCCAGCATCGACAGCGATAAGCCACTGCTCCAGCCCCATTGATGGCCCTTGCTGATAAACAGATTAAGCAGCACCAGCGACGCGATCAGGCTTAATAATCCGCCCACATCAAGCTTATGCCGATCGGCGCTGGCGCTTCGACTCTCCGGCGTGCCACGCAGCAGCAGCAACGCCAGCAGCGCCACCGCAATCGAGAACACGAAGATCCACCGCCAGCCAAGACCGGTGGCAATCGCGCCGCCGACAAACGAGCAAAGCCCGCTGCCGCCCCAGGAACCAATGACCCAGAAACTCACCGCCCGCTGCCGCGCCCTACCTTCATACCAGGTTTTAATCAGCGCCAGCGTCGCCGGCATAATGCAGGCCGCAGAGAGCCCTTGCAGGATGCGACCGGTGATAAACAGACCCGGCCCCTGCGACGCCGCCAGAAACGCGCTGCCGATAATACTTAACGCCAGGCCGAGATAGGTCATCCGCACCCTGCCGAATTTATCCGCCAGCCCGCCGCTGGCCACCACGAAGCAGCCGCTAAATAAGGCGCTGAGACTCACCGCCAGGGTTAGCGTCTCCAGTGAAATATCGAGGCTGCTTTTCATCGCCGGAACAACATTGATAACCGATTGCGCAAACAGCCAGAACGTCAGCACGCTGAGCACAATACCCGCCAGCAGGCGATCGCTACCGACGAAACGAGATTCGCTTAACGATACAGAACTCATAATCGGGTCCCCCCGTCGCGATAGGTTAACGCAGATAGCGTTCCGTCAGGCCGCACCACAGCGCTGCGCCGGTAAGCAGGATTTGATCGTTAAAATCGTATCCCGGGTTATGCACCATGCAGCGGTCAGCTTCATCACCCGCGCCGATAGTGAAGTAGCAGCCGTTGGGATTGCTCTCCAGCATGAAGGCGAAATCTTCGCTACCCATGAATGGATTCACGGTACCAACCTGTTCTTTGCCAAACAGCGAGGTCGCCACTTCACGGACCAGCTCATTAGCCGCCGGATCGTTACGTAAAACCGGGCTGCCGTTGACGTGGGTTAAGGTAGCGCTGGCGTTAAAACTTTCTGCCTGAGCGACCGCAATATCGTGAATGCGCTGCAGCACCGTCTCGCGCACCTGCTGGTTAAGGGTACGGACCGTTAGCTTCATCAACACTTTATCGTTGATGATGTTCGGCGCGTGACCAGCCTGAATGCTGCCGACGGTGACTACCGCAGGTTCAAATGGCGTGATGTTGCGTGAAACGATCGATTGCAGCGCGAGGGTAATGTGGCAGGCAACCAGCGTCGCATCCACGGTATGTTCCGGTACCGCGCCATGGCCGCCAACGCCCTTCACTTCGATATGCAGCGTATCGGAAGAAGCCATCATCGCGCCGTCGCGCAGGCCGATTTTGCCCAGTTTCTGGCCCGGCATGTTATGCAGGCCAAAGATGGCGTCGCAGGGGAATTTTGTGAACAAGCCATCTTCGACCATCACCCGTCCGCCGTACAGCAGCTCTTCTGCCGGTTGGAAAATTAACTGCAGCGTACCGTTAAACTGACGCGTGCGCGCCAGATATTCCGCCGCATACAGCAGCGTGGTGGTGTGACCGTCATGGCCGCAGCCGTGAAAACGCCCGTCGACCTGGCTTGCCCATGCTTTACCGCTCATTTCCTGCATCGGCAGCGCATCCATATCCGCGCGTAGACCCAGACGTTTTTCGCCGCTGCCGACTTTCAGCGTCCCGACCACGCCGGTACCGGCGAGGCCGCGATGCACTTCATATCCCCACTCAGCAAGCAGCCTGGCGACTTCATCGCTGGTTTTATGTTCTTCAAAGCCAATCTCGGGCTGTTGGTGGAAGCGGCGACGTAACGCCACAAACTGCGCTTCATTAACTTGCAAAGATTCAATCAATGGATGTGTCATTTTTATTATTCCTGTGTTGTGTTTGCACGACACTTTCGAGTTTATGCGCCCCACCCGGCTTTAAAATGCGCTTTTTTGTTTTATATTGACGAATTATCAATGACTGTTTTCTATACAATTCTGTTATGACAAAAAACACCCTGTTATTTTTTGTCTTTTAAGGAGCGGCGCATGGAACACCATCTCGGCGATTTCAGCCTCACGGTGCGCGATATTCGCCACCTCAGCCCGCCGGAAAGCGACGGATTAACGCTGCTGTGGCTGCTGGAAGGCAGCGCGCGGTTGCAACTCGGCGAAGCGCCGCAACCGATGCGGGTTGATGAACTGGCGATCGTTAACCGCCGCCAGCGCTGGCAGATTACCGGCGAAGAGGCCAATGCGGCCATGATCCTCAACCTTGCCGCTGGTTGGCTCACCCGCCTTGATAGCGATTTTTTTGCCTGTGATTATCGGGTTAACGGCGAAAACATGGATGCGGCAGATAACCTGCGCCAGCTGATGCGCCAGTTGCTGGTAGCCGGGCTGGTTAATCATCAGTCGCGTTACCGCTTAGAGGCCAACCGCTGGCTCAGCGAAATCGCCCTGCTGCTGGCGACCCGCTTTACGCAGCCCATCGTACCCAGCCTGCGCCGCGGCGCCGAAAACTGGAGCCGACGAATTATCAACGTAGTAGCGCGCATTGAAGCCAACTATCAGCGGCGGATCTCGCTGCAGGAAGTGGCCGCCGCTGAGTTTGTCTCGGAGGCCTGGCTTTCCCGCCTGTTTCATAAAGAGGTCGGCGTCAGCTTCGTGCAGTACATTACCGCCCTGCGTCTCGGCAAGGCCGCCGAGCAACTGCTGGCCACCCGGCGTTCGGTGCAGCAGGTGGCGCAGGACAACGGTTTCGCCAGTGCCCGCATCATGAGCGATCTGTTTAAGCGCCAGCATGGCGTCACACCGCGGCAATTTCGCCAACAGCAGCCGCAGCCCGCCGCTCGTCCGCGAGTCAACGCCAGTGAGGTCTGGTATCCGGTCGCGGTTGAGCGGCTTTACGCCCGCCTTAACGAGGCGGAAAAAAACAGCGATAATACGCCGCCGCTGCTGCTCAACCCGCGTCAGACCAGGCTGGTGGATATCCGCCAGTTGCCAGCGCGCGCGCCGTTATTGCGCCATACCCGTACGATCGTCACCGTTCGCGAACTTGATGATTTACTCCGCGAAGATGTCCGCCGCGAGCTGGAGCAACTGCAGCAGACGCTACCCGTCTACGGCATCGATATTCACGATCCGTTTCTCAGTAGCCGCCTGTTTGGCGAAGGCTGGGACGACCCGACGCTCGCGGGCTATGCCTGTTGGTACAATCTTCAGCAGCTGTTTAGCTGGCTGGCGCAGAAAGGCTGGACGGTGCTACTCCACACCGGTTTAACCACCCGCTGCGATTTACTACAGCGTTTTCTGCAACTTGCCGCCAATCACTTTTCACCCACGACGCTTGCGAGCTGGCGTTTTGTCTGGCACTGGTCGCCGCAGGCCAGTGAAGCGGCGCGACAGCAGGCCTGGCGACAACAGCGCGAAGTGCTCGCGTCCACCTTGCAACAACCGCAAATGGGGATCTGGCATCGTTTCCCGCAAAGCGATATTGCCGACGATCCGCTACTGCATTCCCCGCTGCTCAGCGAAGCCGATTTTCTCGCCTGCCAGGCGGATGCTAATGAACTGCTTGACCTGGCGCAGGCCGATAGCAGCAAGCTAGCCGCCAGTGAAAGCTATCCGCGACAGAAATTACGCCAAATACATAATGCCCTACGGCAACGGCAGCTCTCGTTGCCGCTGTGGCTGCTATCGTGGAATACGTTGACCGGCGATACCCGCGATACCAACGGACGTTTTTTCCGCGGCGCGCTATTGATGGATAACCTGCTGGGCATTGCCGAACAGGTGTGGCTGGCAGGCTTCTGGCTTAATTCCGGGCTGCAGGGGGAGGCGCGGGACAACGGTAAACTTGACACCTCCAGCCTGGCGCTGCATTACCTGCATGGTCTGCCGCGCCCGGTTTACTGGGTATTATGGCTGTGGCGGCGTCTGCGCGGCGAAGTCTTAATCAATGACAAAAACCTGTTGTTATTGCGCCATAACGGACACTACCAGTTGCTGCTGCGCAATACGGTGATTTTCAACCCCTGGCTATCGAGCGAAGAGGCCTTTACTCAGCGGTTTCGCCAGCCCTATACCCTGCGGCTTGAAGGGCTGGAGGGACGCTGGCGCATCAAACAGCATCTGTTCGATCAACATCACGGCGCGCTATTTCCGCTGTTTGAGGCATTCCGCAGCCGCAGCGGCCCGGACGAAGAAGATTATCGCTGGCTCCAGCACCACGCCCGCCCGGCGCTGAGCGTGCATGAGGAACTGATGGATGATGGCTGGCTTCGGGTGGATTCACTGCAGAGCAATGCGCTGGCATTATATGAATTCACACCGCTGGATGATTGAAGCGTGACAACGTCACTATCATTTCATGTATGAAAACGCGAGGAGTTAATAATATGTAACTGGTAAGATGTCTTAATGTGAATTATCATCGGCGGCAATTATATTCAATGGACTGAAAATTCACGTGATTCCGGTTAATTCTCATACGCTAACCCGCTATGCCGCCCATGCCAGTTTGATCCACACCATGAAAAATCATCATGCCCCAGCCCTCTCTTTAATGATGATTTTCTCGGATCTCTGCGTGCGCTCCACGCGCGATGCCTACAGCGAACAAGGATGGGAAATATCAGAACGTAAAAGCGGACTGGTGCTGCGTACCTTTGTCGCTATCCATCGCGACGGCGGAGAACTGGAGATCAAGCCAAAGGATTATATCGCCCGCTATAATCAACTCCTTCCGCTCTGATCCCGCAATTCACACCCCCCCTCTACAGAACGCATACAGATGGCTAACTGGAGAAATCGGCAATAAAAAGATACCATGTTTCTTAATACTGGTTTATTTCCGACACTATTTTGACCAACTGGCTGGACAACATGCGCTGCCGGTGACCGCATTATCCCCCTCGATGTCGTAAAGGTGGTGGTAAATGTCATTTAATATTAATAAGATAGAGCTCTGCTCTATGATCAAAAAGAAAATATGCGCCTGAAATTGTCCTCTCTTTTAGCGGCAGCCTCGATGCTGTGCGGGCAGGCTTTTGCCGCACCGGCCCCGGCGCTGCCGGCTAATGCCGATATCCGCGATAGCGGGTTTGTCTATTGCGTCAGCGGGCAGGTAAATACCTTTAACCCGCAAAAAGTCAGCAGCGGCCTGATTGTCGACACCCTCGCCGCCCAGATCTACGATCGCCTGCTCGACGTTGACCCTTATACCTATCGTCTGGTGCCTGAACTGGCGGAAAGCTGGGAAGTGCTCGATAACGGCGCCACCTACCGCTTCCACCTGCGCGATAAGGTCCAGTTCCAGACTACCGACTGGTTTAAACCGACCCGCGCTTTTAACGCTGATGATGTCATCTTCACCTTCGGGCGCATCTTTAACCGCGACGACCCGTGGCACAGCGTCAACGGCAGTAGCTTCCCCTATTTCGATAGCCTGCAGTTCGCCGACACCGTAGAAAGCGTTCGTAAGCTGGATAACCATACCGTCGAGTTTCGCTTGAAACGCCCGGATGCCTCATTCCTGTGGCACCTGGCAACACACTATGCTTCAGTCATGTCGGCGGAGTATGCCGCGCAGCTGACCAAAAGCGACCGCGAAGAACAACTCGACCGCCAGCCCGTCGGTACCGGCCCGTTTAAATTGGAAGAGTATCGCACCGGGCAGTATATCCGCCTGCAGCGCCACGCGGCCTACTGGCGCGGCAAACCCTTGATGCCGCAGGTGGTGGTGGATCTCGGTTCCGGCGGCACCGGCCGTCTGTCAAAACTGCTGACCGGCGAATGCGACGTGCTGGCCTGGCCCGCCGCCAGCCAGCTCACCATCCTGCGCGACGATCCGCGCCTGCGTCTGACGCTGCGCCCGGGTATGAATATCGCCTGGCTGGCTTTTAACACTGCTAAACCGCCGCTGGATAATCCGGAAGTTCGCCACGCGCTGGCGCTGGCGATCAACAACCAGCGTCTGATGCAATCGATCTACTACGGCACCGCGGAAACCGCGGCCTCAATGCTACCACGCGCCTCGTGGGCTTATGATAACGACGCTAAAATTACCGAATACAACCCCGCGGAGGCGCGCCGTCGCCTGCAGGCGCTGGGTCTCAGTAATCTCACGCTAAAATTGTGGGTGCCGACCAGTTCCCAGGCGTGGAACCCCAGCCCATTGAAAACCGCCGAGCTGATACAGGCGGATATGGCGCAGGTGGGTGTCAAAGTGATTATTATTCCGGTTGAAGGCCGCTTCCAGGAGGCGCGATTGATGGATATGAGCCACGATTTAACGCTTTCCGGCTGGGCGACCGACAGTAATGACCCGGATAGCTTCTTCCGCCCGCTGTTAAGCTGCGCGGCGATTGGTTCGCAGACCAACCTCGCCCACTGGTGCAACCGCGAGTTTGACGAGGTATTACAAAAAGCGCTGATTTCACAACAGCTGGCGTCGCGTATCGAAGCCTACAAAGAGGCGCAGCATATTCTCGCCCGTGAATTACCGGTGCTGCCTCTGGCCTCTTCGCTGCGTCTGCAGGCTTATCGCTATGATATGAAAGGACTGGTGCTGAGTCCGTTTGGCAACGCCTCCTTCGCAGGCGTGTCGCGCGAAAAAGAAGAGGTGAAAAAACCATGATTATTTTTACTCTGCGCCGCCTGCTGTTGTTGCTTGTGACGCTGTTTTTTCTCACCTTTATCGGCTTTAGCCTCAGCTACTTTACGCCGCACGCGCCGCTGCAGGGCGCATCGCTATGGAATGCCTGGCTGTTCTGGTTCAAAGGGGTTCTGCACTGGGACTTTGGCGTCTCCAGCATCAACGGCCAGTTGATTTCCGAACAGCTGAAGGTGGTCTTCCCTGCCACGATGGAACTGTGCATTCTGGCGTTTGGTTTTGCGCTGCTGGTCGGCATTCCCGTGGGGATGATTGCCGGAATTATGCGTAATAAATGGCCGGACACGCTCATTAGCGCCCTGGCGCTGGTGGGGTTCTCCATTCCGGTGTTCTGGCTGGCGTTGCTGTTTACCCTGTTCTTCTCGTTAACGCTGGGTTGGTTGCCGGTCTCCGGCCGCTTTGATCTGTTGTACGAAGTGAAAACGGTGACAGGCTTCGCGCTCATCGACGCCTGGCTCTCTGATTCGCCGTGGCGCCATGAGATGATCGTCAGCGCCGCGCGGCATATGGTGCTGCCGGTGTTGACGCTGGCCGTCGCGCCGACCACCGAAGTGATTCGCCTGATGCGTATCAGCACCAGTGAAGTCTACGATACTAACTATGTTAAAGCGGCGGCGACCCGCGGCGTTACCCGCAGGACGATTCTGCATCGTCACGTGTTGCACAATGCCCTGCCGCCGGTGATCCCGCGCCTGGGTCTGCAGTTCTCCACCATGCTAACGCTGGCAATGATTACCGAAATGGTCTTCAGCTGGCCGGGACTGGGGCGCTGGCTGATCAACGCCATCCGCCAGCAGGATTACGCAGCGATTTCCGCCGGAGTGATGGTGATCGGCGCGCTGGTCATTATCGTCAACGTGATCTCGGATATTTTAGGAGCCATGGCTAACCCACTGAAACATAAGGAATGGTATGCCCTACGATAGCACCTACAAAGCAAAAAACTTTATCAATTAAAAACAATGAGTTAAATTTTAAAATTGTTCGATATTCCTGACTTTAATACACAATTTTGTACACATTGTTTTTAACGTTAGCTCCGACAGTCATCAGTTTGATTGCTGTCGGAGTTCCCTTCCTACTCCTCCACACATTCTATACTTTCAGTCTGCAAACTGGAGGTAACCATGTGCGGACGCTTTGCTCAATCACAAACCCGTGAAGAGTACCTGGCTTATTTGGCTGAAGAGGCTGAGCGGGATATCGCTTATGACCCCGAACCAATCGGCCGGTACAACGTGTCGCCAGGGACAAAGGTTTTGCTCCTGAGCGAACGCGACGAACAACTGCATATCGATCCTGTCTTCTGGGGTTATGCGCCCGGGTGGTGGGATAAGGCTCCACTGATTAACGCGCGTGTTGAAACTGTGGCCACCAGCAGGATGTTTAAGGCGCTATGGCAACATGGCCGGGCGATCTGCTTTGCTGATGGGGGCTTCGAACGGAAGAAAGAAGGTGACAAGAAGCAACCCACTCTACTTTATCCATCGTGCCGATGGCCAGCCGATATTCATGGCAGCAATCGGAAGCACACCATTTGAACGTGGAGACGAAGCAGAAGGCTTTCTGATTGTCACCGCAGCAGCAGATAAAGGTCTGGTAGATATTCACGACCGCCGGCCGCTGGTACTTTCACCAGAAGCGGCCAGGGAATGGATGAGACAGGATATAGGAGGGAAAGAGGCTGAGGAGATATCCGTCGACGGCGCCGTGCCAGCCGACAAGTTTATCTGGCACGCAGTGACGCGCGCCGTAGGAAATGTGAAGAATCAGGGCGCCGAACTAATCGAGGCAGCACAATAACAGATAGAAGAGATCGAGCACGTCCGCTACGAGCGAGGAGCGGACCTTTAAAAATAATATTTGATGGATTGAATGTTGGGAACTAAATGATTAGCATTTGCTCTTTCGGACAAAGAAAATGACGGTTAACGATTCCCTCCTCGCATTCTCTCTCGCTGCACTGATACTTACCCTAACTCCCGGCCTCGATACCGCACTTATTCTGCGCACCGCTTGTGCCGAGGGCGGTAAAAAGGCATTTCACGCTGCGCTTGGCATTGATGCCGGCTGTTTTGTATGGGGTGCGCTGATCGCGTTAGGTCTTGGTGCTCTTCTGGCGGTTTCAGAGATGGCATACACTGTTCTCAAAGTTTGTGGCGCGGTCTACCTGAGCTGGCTAGGCTTACAACTGCTGATACGTCCCCGATCATCTTTCAGTGATGGTGATGACAACAGTTCTCAGGGGAACTGGTTTATCAGAGGGATGCTGGGGAATGTGCTCAATCCTAAAATGGGTATTTTCTATGTCTCTTTTTTGCCGCAGTTCATACCTGCCGGTCACTCTCCTTTGATATGGACTTTTATCCTGGTCAGCATCCACGTTGCGATTGGGACTATATGGTCACTCACACTCATTCTATCCACGCAATTTGCGTCAGCCGTATTGAAGAAAAGCCACGTTGTCCAAATGATGGATAGAGCAACAGGCGGCTTGTTTCTATGCTTCGCGGCTAAACTTGCATTTAGCACGAGATAAGCCTTGGACTGGCTGTTAACGTCCGCTCCTGGCACGAAGCGGACCGCCTAAAGCGTGGCAAGGTCCGCTCTGAGCGAAAAACGGACCTTCAAATCCGAACCGGTTCGATTGATTAACCTTGGCTGTCAGTCAAGCCATCGTTAACATGAATCCGATCGAAAATTCCTTATCGCATTTTTTACAAATACGCAGTGTCAAGAAAGACAGATTCTGGCTCATGACAAGTAGAGTGGTTCATTTGTATAAAGAGACTTCGCCTTCAGGACGCGTTTTGAACCTGCGATGCATCCACAGGTATTGCTCAGGAGCACGGAGAATTTCATGCTCGATGATCTTATTCATATAAGCCGCTGCGGCGACCTTGTCTTCCCCTGGATAGCCTGACAACGGATTGCTGATATACATGTGATAACCTTTTTTATCGCTACGTCGAATCATGCTAAGTGTGATTAAGTGTGCACCAGCGAGCTTTGACAGAGCATACGTTCCGTTCGTCGTTGCTGCTTTTTTTACCGAGAAAAAAGGTGCAAAAACGCTTCCTTTAGACCCATAATCCTGGTCTGGTGCAAACCAAACGGCTTCACCAGCTTTTAGCGCATGAACAAAACCAGATAAATTACGGCGATTAATCATAGCTTTATTTGAACGCATACGCCCTTTTGTCTGTACCCATTCCATTAATGGATCATTGTGTGGGCGATACGTTGCCATCATAGGATGACATAACCCCATTACCCTTCCACACAACTCAAGGGACATAAAATGAATCCCGACAACCATTACTCCTCTTGTCGCGCCGGTCAGGTTTTCAAGCCCTTCGACATCAAACCATTTTTTGACTCTCGCATCGCTCCAGAACCAGGCCATTCCTGTTTCCATCAGTCCCAGCCCAAGAGAAACAAAGTTTTTATTAACCATCTGGCTCCGGGCAAACGGTGTCATCTCGGGGAAGCACAGTTCGATATTTCTAATCGCAATTCCTTCCCGACGTTTCAGAAAGGGTCTGGATATTTTTCCAAGGCCAGAACCCAGAATATGTAAAACCGGGTAAGGAAGCTGAACGAGAAGCCACAGCAGACCCAAACCAGACCAGGTAAGCCAGTGGCGAGGATGAAGTAAATTATGAGTAAACGTCTGTGCCATAAATTTCCTTAATGCTAATGAAGGTTATAACGCAAAAGGAAAACAATGAGGCAATTCGTCTTTAGCGATACATTTTGTTTTAGACAATTTAAACCCATCTAAATTCAGAGAAAATTATTTTGAAATGCCTGGTAAAGGATTTAAAGAGCCAGAATGAATTGTAAGCCAGCAAATTTATTCTGTTATAAATCCATGGTTTTATCATTGATACTCAAGAAATTGTCTTCTTGATTCATCATCATCAAGGTACTCAAAAGAAAGAAGCCGAATTTTGGTAAGTTTATAAAACCACTCGCAATCGTTTCGTTGAATATTTTCGCCTGGTTTGAAACATATCCCTGAAGCCACCCGGATAATCGCATATTTACCATTACTAAACCTGACCCGGTGAATACAGAAAGGTTGGCCAGCCTGTCCGTGACAGCTGTTCGACAGGATATGCCCTTCAATAAAAACAGATTTTTTAGATTTCATTATCATACCCTCGACAACTGCAGTACAGGAGAAATGTTGTCATTTCCCGACATCACGGTCGTTAAGTGGCAGAAGCTGATCAGCCGCCGATACACCAGCATTCTGAAGGCCTGAACAACAGTCCGCAGGCAGGGCACTCAAGAACCGCATCTTTTCTTAGTTTACCTGCTTTCTGATCGGCTCTGTGTGCGCATACCGGGCAGGCAACATGAACCGGTCTTTCTTTAAAATACCTGAGCCCATTTGTATAAGACATAAATAATTCTCTGAGGAATATAGTAGTTATTATACGCTTTAATATAAAAATAACTGGCATAAGTTATGTTAAGTTGTGTCTGAATCAGGATATCAGATATTGAAAATTGAACGTCTCATTTATGGTATACTACCCTTCCGTGAGAAATTTAAGATGAAATCAGAAGACACCCTTGACTGGTATCCGGCACAACTACCGCCTGTGAAAATTATTCTTGGCGAAGCCGTGCTGGCTGTGGGTAAACAGGGCCGACCGATTAATACCCGCACCTTGCTGGAATACCTTCAGGTCATGCAGGACAAACAAAAAAGGCGGGATGACAAAATCGCCATGCAGACTGCGATTGATGTTCTCAGGGATAATCAGCGCATTAACGGCAGACGTTAATGCACCTCCGGGATCAGTGTCAGTTCTGAATGATCTCAACCGTATGGTTTTGTCCATCATCCTTCAGCGGTATTCTGTCATCAGGGAGGAGAACACCATCCAGCGTCACGCAATATTCTGCATCGCCGCGTGAAACACTAATCTGATAATGGCTTTCACCATATTGATATGCCATAGAAAAAGACGACCACTCATCCGGTAACCTGGCATGAACACTAAAGTCAGTGCCGGAACGTTTTATCCCCAGTAATTCCTCGGTAAGTAAACGCCAGGCCCAGCCTGCGGAACCGGTATACCAGCTCCACCCTGCACGTCCGGTATGGGGAGCGACGCTGTAGACATCAGCACTCATGACATAAGGCTCAGCTTTATAAATCCCGACAGAGTCCGCATTCAGGGTATGATTTATAGGGCTGAGCATTGACCAGAGTTGCCAGGCTCGTTCGGTATTCCCCATTCGGGCAAAGGCCATCACTGCCCAGATGGCGCCATGCGTATACTGCCCTCCGTTTTCCCGCACGCCGGGCAGGTACCCCTGTATGTAGCCCGGATTTGGACCGTGTCCGTCGAAAGGAGGCGTTAACAGTTTGATCAGCCCTCCTTCGTTATCCACAAGGTGCTTATCCAGCGCCTGCATGGCCTTTGCGCACCGTCCCGGGCTCGCGGCGCCGGACAATACAGACCAGCTCTGCGCAATCGCATCAATCCGGCAGTCCTGTGAGGTTTTCGATCCCAGGGGAGTACCATCGTCAAAATACCCGCGCCGGTACCATTCCCCATCCCAGGCGTGGGCTTCGAGATTACTTTGCAGGCGCAGAGCCTGTGAACGGCACATCGCGGCGACGCTTTCATCCAGCCTGCGCTCCGCCAGCGCTGCAAACCGCTGCAAAATGTCGTACAGGAAGAAGCCCAGCCAGACGCTTTCACCTTTGCCTTCGATACCCACCCGGTTCATCCCGTCATTCCAGTCACCAGCCCCCATCAGCGGCAGGCCATGCTCCCCGAAGCGAAGTCCATAGTGAATAGCTTTGACGCAGTGTAACCAGAGTGTCTCTTCGGTGCCGCTGATGACCGGCGTGTCATAGACAGACTCTTCACCTGGCTGAAGCGAGCGTCCCTCCAGATAAGGAATGCGTATTTCCAGTGCATCCATATCCCCCGTCGTTTCAACATAGTGGCAAACAGCAAGCGGCAGCCAAAGATAGTCATCGGAACAGCGGGTACGCACACCGTTGCCGTGTGGCGGGTGCCACCAGTGCTGCACATCCCCCTCGATAAACTGCCGTGATGCACAGAGTATTATCTGTTCACGCATCCGGTTCGGAGCAGCGTGGCTCAGAGCCAGCGTATCCTGCAGCTGATCGCGAAAACCAAATGCCCCCCCAGACTGATAGTAGCCACTCCGGGCCATAAGACGGCAGGCGACCGTCTGATACAACAGCCAGCCATTAACCAGTAAATTTACTGACGTGTCGGGGGTGTTAACTACGATTTTATCGAGCACATTGTGCCAGTGATTATGAATCCGGTTCAGCTCCTGGCGGACCGTATCCTCGTTCATGTAGCGGGCCAGCGTCTCCTGAGCACAAACATCATTCTCCTCTGCGCCGAGGATAAAAATAAACGTCCTCTGGTCCCCGTCAATTAATGTAACCGCCGATTGCACCGCTCCGCAGGGATCCAGACCGGCCCCCGTCTTACCAGAAAGCTTTTGCAGTTTCATGGCCGAAGGGGCGTGAAGGGAACCATTACGGCCAATAAACTCCCGGCGGTCCCCTGTCAGAGAACAGTCATTACCGCTGACGGCAAAAAATGCAGTTCGGCCGCCACCATTATCACCATAAAAGTTATTCGCAAGCACCCCGCAGCCGCCGGGCGTTCTGGCCACATGTGTCACAATGTGAGGGGCTGAGCGCGTTCGTGTTTCTCCGAGCGTCCACTCTACATAGCCTGTGACGGAAAGTTGACGTGTCCGTCCCGAAGAGTTACTGAGCGTCAGGAGCACCAGTTTAACCGGATCCGCTTCGGCAACCAGGACCGTCAACTCGCTGTCTATACCATTCTCACGATGGGCAAAAACGCTGTAGCCAAAACCATGGCGGGTCAGGTAATCACCGTGTCCGCGAACAGGTAAAGCCGTCGGCGACCAGCACTCCCCGCTCTCTTCATCGCGCAGGTAAAATGCCTCGCCGTTGCGATCGCTCACCGGATCGTTCTCCCACGGCGTCAACCGGTATTCATGGGCATTCTCATACCAGGTATAGGCCTGCCCTGCCTCTGAGATCACGCTGCCAAAACGGGAATTTGCCAGTATGTTCGACCAGGGAGCCGGTGTAAGCGCATTTTCCCGAAGGACGATCTGATACTCCCGCCCATCCTGAGAAAATCCACCGTACCCATTGAAATGGCATAACTGACTGGTATCAGGGATCCAGTCCGTATGTTGATTACGCTCGCGCACAGCACGCGGAATGAATGCCCTTGCCGGCGATTTCAGGGTATGAATACGCTGGTTAAGCTGCTCAATAATACCCCCTGCGCGATCATCAAGATACAGACAGGCCACGCTCATCAAAAGCAACTTATCCTCAGCGGAGAGATGCTCACCGTTGCGGACAAAAAGCCCGCCCTTTTTATCCAGCAGACTGGCTTCAGACCCGGCATATATTAACTCCATAATCTGATTTTGTAATCCCTGCTGGTAGCCGCCGGGGCTGTTATTCAGGATAACCAAATCAACATTCAGCCCTTTCTGTCTCCAGTAACGGTGTGCCTGAATCAGTGTGGTCACTGAGGTGATACTTTCCTCGCTGGTTATACTCAGCAGCACTATCGGCAGATCCCCTGAAATTGCCCAGCCCCACAGTCCGGACTGGCCACGCCGGTTGCGGCCGATCGCCTGGCCTTCGGCGCGCAGCTCCTGGACAGGGTAAAGCACAGCGCTGGCGAGACAATTGAACAACGTGGCATCATCTTCACTGGCGTTCATCTGGCGCAGTACCACCAGACTGTGAGACCAGGCCAGTTCAAAGACGCGATCGGCGATAGGGTAATCGCGATATTTCTCCAGCAACGCCAGGCTCTGCTGACGGGTCTCGCTGATGCCATAAATGATATCAATCGTAACCGGCTGCCCCGGCTGCAGAATGATTGCGTTGCGAATTGCCAGTATCGGATCCAGCACCGAGCCCGACGTGTTGCTTAGCATCCCTCCCGTCTCTATTGCCTGGGCATTCGCAGGGTTTCTGCCACGTCCAATAAACCTTGCCCTGTCCGTTTCAAACGACACGTTATGTCGGTTATCGCCGTGCACCACCATCATGTGAAACAGGCAAGGACACGGTTCATCCGGTGAGCGCGGGCGCCGGTGGCAAAGAATAGCGTCACGCTCAGGAGCCAGCTCAGTCTGAATAAACAAATTGCTGAATGCCGGGTGTGCCAGATCGCTGGCATCAGATGCCAGTACCACTTCAGCATAGGTTGTCAGCTCCAGAGAGCGAGGCTTGCGACCACGATGAATCAGTGTGAGCCGTCGCAATTCAACATCATCCTCCGGAGAGATCACCACCTGAGTTTTGACGCTGAGTCCCCCTAAGCTGCGTCTGAATTCTGCCCCCGCATCGGTGAACAACACTTCCTCGTCTTGTCCGCTGGTGTAGCCTGTTGGTTGCCAGGTATTGCTCCACACATCTCCCGTCTGGGTATCGCGGATGTAGCAGAATGCTCCCCAGTTATCACGGGTGGTATCACTGCGCCAGCGCGTTAGTGCAATATCATTCCAGCGACTGTAACCACCGCCGCCCGCGGTCAACATCAGATGATAATGGCCGTTGGACAGGAGCTGAATATCCGGGGCGGGGGTATCCACGCTATAGAAAATACGGGGTTCATAGCGAACGGGTTTGACCATGCCCTCATGAGATTCAAAATGACGGCGCGGACTGTACAGATCGACCGCATCCGGCACGCGCTCCTGTAACAGCAGACTCGCTGACCGGAATACCGTGCTGGACATAAAGCGTTCAGTCATGGGGGCGTCAAGCAGCACATGAGCCAGCGCCTGAAATGCCATACCCTGGTGATGCGCCATCCAGGACTGTACCACCGCATAGAGCT
Organism: Klebsiella aerogenes KCTC 2190; assembly: GCF_000215745.1. GTDB lineage: Bacteria > Pseudomonadota > Gammaproteobacteria > Enterobacterales > Enterobacteriaceae > Klebsiella > Klebsiella aerogenes. The sequence continues at coordinate 4,492,155 of NC_015663.1, forward strand.
GACCGGTTGCAAGACGTGAGGGGGTATAGTCCAGCGCTTCATAAAAACCGTATTCTCCGCGTGCACCATTTTTTTGCAGCCTGAACAGGTTCTCACAGGCTCTCTGTGGGGAAACCATCAGCGCCAGCAGCGTGGCGTAAGGAGCAACAACCATGTCATCGGCAAGTCCCCTGCGCAGACCGAGCCCCGGTACGCCAAATGCCTGATACTGATAATTATGCTGAACATCAAAAGCATGATAGCCAGACTCTGAAACACCCCATGGTACCCCGCGTTCTTTCCCCCAGTGAATCTGGCGCATAACCGCCGACTGACTCATTTCATCGAGCAGGCTGCCGGGCCAGGTGGGCATGACCAGATTCGGCATCAGATATTCAAACATGGATCCGCTCCATGACATCAGGGCAGTTTCATTATCAATCGTGGTAAACAATCGACCCAGCGCGTACCAGCTTTTAAGAGGCAGCTGATTAGTCGCAATGGCAAGAAAACTGGTCAGGCGGATTTCAGACGGCAGGAGATCGTAGTGGCTCTTGTCAGGCATATTGGTGTCACAGTTATAACCGACGCTGAGCAGACTGGTTGCTTCACTGTACAGAAAGGCGAAATCCATCCGGGCATGCTCATCCAGCCGCTGTTCCAGCTCGGTGATAATATTGAGTCGCATTCGGGCCTGCTCCGCCACTGACGCCGGAGCCATTCCTGTACCGGTTAATGTCGGACGGGCAAGCTCGCTCAGCGTCGGCAGCGTCTGTTCATTCCAGGATGCAGGCAACCAGCCAAGCAACAGAGACCACTCATGGCAAAGCTGAACCAGTTGATGCTCCAGATGTCCAGCCCAGCGCATCTGAAGAGGAGACCCCTGATGACATGCGCTGGTCAGATGGTTGCACTGGGTGCGCATGCTTTTCAGTTCGCTGAAAAGCGCCTGCGGAGAGAGCGACACCGCGTTCAGGCAATGCTTGCGCAGCAGTCTCAGGCTGTCAGGTGGGTTCTTACCCCACTGTTTTTCCAGAATATCCAGCGTATCGTTCAGTCCTGCCAGTATCTGTTGGTTGCTTAAAACAGGCTGATGACGCATGGCGGACAGACCTGCACGCAGGGTCAATAAATGCCCGGCCATATTACCGCTGTCGACGCTGGAGATATAGCGTGGACTTAGGGGGACCAGCGTACGGGTGTCATACCAGTTGTAGAGATGGCCCCGGTAGTGCTCCATTTTATCCATCGTGTCGAGCGTGAGCGACACGCGCCGGAGCACCTCTCCGCCAGGCAGGTAGCCAAAGTCCCATGCCGTCAGGTTAGCCATAAGTGAAAGACCAATATTGGTAGGAGAAGTTCGGTGTGCCACCGTCGGTTGTGGCATTTCCTGATAATTATCAGGCGGAAGCCAGTTCTCTTTTGCTGTGGCAAATGTTTCAAAAAAAGCCCAGATTTCACGGCTTGTCTGGCGTAACAGCTGTTTTTGTTCCTGGTTAGGCGAAAAAACCTTACGCACGGGCTGGCGACTCAGCCAGCTCATCAGCAGTGGTGCCACACACCATACCAAACCGATCGGTAACGCAATCCCCAGCAGCTGTGGGGCAAATTGTCCGGTCAGTATTGTCAGCGCCACGCCACCGGCAACGTTCAGCCACATCGCCTGATAAAAACGTGCAACAGTGGGTCTGGCCTGACTGCTGTCCTGGCTGTGGCTGACCCACTGGCTGAGGTGACGCCTGCTTATCCCCAGTCGCCATAGCGTCACGGCGATCGCTTTCAGCGAATATCCGGCTTCGTGCGGCAGTATCGCAAAATTAAGGCTGATACCTGACAGACGCTTTAGCGCGCCCGCCCCCACCAGTAACAGATGTGGCTTCACGCGGCGACGCAGAGGTTTATGCAGAAGGTCGTGGCTAATGCAGAGGATGGCTGGCAACAGCCATATCAGCAACAGTATGCCCAGCCAGTAAACCGGATTGGGTACCCAAAGCAGAGTGAAGAACAGCAATACCAATAAGGAGGGGGCGACCAGACTGCGACGTAGATTATCGAGTAATTTCCAGTAAGAAAGCGCGGTCAGCGGATTCCTGCCCCGGGTTCCATCGGCTTTTCTGACGCGTGGTTTTAGCCAGTTAAGTAGTTGCCAGTCACCCCGGATCCAGCGTGAACGTCGTGCAACATCCGACAGATAATTATTAGGGTACTGTTCGTACAGTAACACCTCGCTCAGCAGACCCGAACGTGCATAGCATCCTTCAAGCAGATCGTGGCTGAGTACCAGATTTTCCGGGCAGATGTTGGTAGTGGCCTGCATAAAAATATCAACATCGTAAATCCCTTTGCCCACAAACGAGCCTTCCCCAAAGAGATCCTGATAAATATCCGAAGACATCATCGAATAAGGGTTATTGCCCGGTACGCTGCTGCGCAGGGCTGCGTAACGCCCCTGACCGTTGCGTGGTATCTCCTCCGCAAGACCGGGCTGTAAAATACCGAATCCTTTGACAACCCTCTGGCGTACCGGATCATACTCAGGCGTATTCAGCGGATGCGCCATCGTCGCGACGAGTTTGTGTGCCGTATCGCGCGGGAGCACCGTATCGCTGTCCAGGGTAATGACGTATTTTATGTGACCCGGTAAAAGGTGGGCAGGCATCTCTGCAACGCTGACGAATTGCGTTCCGGGATGGCGCAACCAGCTGTTCAGTAACGCCAGTTTTCCCCGCTTGCGTTCATAGCCCATCCACGCTCCTTCCGAGGGGTTCCATTCAGGCTGACGATGTAACAGATAAAAACGTGGTCGGCCGGAGGGGTAACGGCGATTAAGCGCCTGCGTATCGGCGATAGCCTTTCTGAGCAGCGCATGACTTTCCGGCGAGGGTTCATTTTCAGAATCAGCAAAATCAGTGAGCAGCGCGAACCTGAGATTTTCGTTTTCATTCCCCAACCAGCAGACTTCAAGACTGGTGAGGAGCTGGCTGAAACTTTCGTGGCTGGTCAGCATGCAGGGAATGACTAACATGGTGGCACTGTCAGCGGGAATACCGGCTGAAAAATCCATCCCCGGCAAGGGGCGAGGAACGCGAAAACGGGTGGTTGCATCACTGAGTAAATCGCTCATTAACTGAGTTAAAGCGATAATCAGAGGTAATATCACAGCGATCAATAGCCATTCTGCGCCCTGCATGGCGGTTTCGTGCAATATTGCTGCGGTCGCTGCGGTTGTCAGCAACGCCAGGCTTCCAAGCCATGACAGCAGGGTTATTCTGTTGAAACTGTGCCGCAAGCGTATGAGCCTTGAGGCGTCTGCCAGGAGATGAATATCCAGCGCCTGTCGACCTTCGCCTGCAAGATAATAACCAACATGATGTTCCGGTGTATCGCGCGCTTTTTCCTCTGAAAGCGCCAGCGCCTTCTCAGCAACATCAGGCTCGCTGAGACCGCTGTCTCTGGCCAGAACCTCAACTACGTGCCGGTAATGATCCCGGGTATTGAAGTGCATCCGGGGATAGATGCCGGCAGGATCATTGCGTAATGTCTGTTCGACAACGCTTATCGTTTCGGCGAAATCAGCCCAGTCCGTTTCACTCACTAATCGCAGGCCCGCGATGCTGTTACTGACGGACAGCTGGCTGGCGGCAAGCTGCTGATTGAAACTATGTATGAGAACGTCAGTGGTGATCCCCTGTTCCCGAAGGCACTGATCAACCCAGGTCAGAGGTAACGACAGCGCGTTGCCATGCCCCTGCAGGCGCCGCACCAGCTCTGCGACAAACGCACTGGTTAACGGAGGTCGGGAGCGCGCCATATCGGCAACTACCATGATTAAATCACCAGGCGCACTCTCTGCGCATTCGACAATCCTTGTTATCCACGTATCGGCAAGGTTTCTGTCTTGCTGCGCTTTTATCACTTCCATACTGATACGACGAAGATTTTCAATCAGTGCCAGGCGCAGCATTCCCGGTAACGCCCAGATTTCACCCAGCGTCAGCGGCGTCACCTGTTGATAGGCAGTGAGATAGCTGGTCAGGCTGGCGGCATCCCAGCGGCCATCGCCGTGAGCAATAGCCTCTGATGCAATATGATAAATTCGTGGGCAATTCAGCGGCGATACCAGCGATGGAAGACCTTTGCCAAAGCTTTTCGGCAGATGCTGGCGGACAGTGCGGATTTGTTCCTCAATCAGATAATAATTGTCCAGCAGCCATTCACCGGCGGGCATGATACTGGTCTTTTTACCCGCGTTAAGCTCATAGCAGTTTTGGGTAATGACGGCCTCATTGTCGCCAAGCCGTTTCAGAAGATAATAAGGATGCTTATCCGGTGATACTTTATGAGTCCGCGCCAGCTTCTGGCCGTAGCGTTCCATCTGGGCGGTCGAAAAGAGTTCTGACCGCGGCGAGCTTTCACCGGCAGGATCGTTCGCCGAAAACGTTATGTTTTCGGCAGCATTCATCAGAATACGGGAGCGGTTAAACCACGCTCTTGGGTTCATTTTCATAGCATTGCTCTGATGCGACGTTAGCGCGCAGGAGCAGTTGCGAAATCAGTTCAGAAACGTTCTCTCAGGATGGGCGTCAGGCATCAGGGATTTAACAGCTGCCGGAATCTAACATAAGTATAGGACATGAGATCTGTTATGCGGTTTTTGTCGAGCTAGCGTCGGGAGATAAACAGAGCCTTACATCCGGGGCAAAGCATGGTCTGGTTGAGCCGAATTTTTGACAACGGTTGTGCTGATTTTAAGCCACAAACAGGACAGGCAGCAGCGGCAGTAGACGCACTGCTGAAGAGTTTCATTGCGTAATTGATAACAGACATAACCATTAACCTTTCAATGAATGAGATTCATCGTACCACATGTGGTTAAGTTTTAATCTATTTATTTTGACACACTGAAAATCAGGAAAGATAAATGTTCGCAGCCACAGGCCCCCTGAGACCGTTTATCCGGCAAAATTCTATGCGCCTTCCAGGGATGAGTAATTCTGATTCGCGGGAGTTAACGGCTGAAATGTGAAGCAGAACGTCTTTTCGGCCATCAGCTGGGATGATGAGGCCTTTACCGCTAAGAATGTCAAAGCTTTTGACAATTCCTGTCATTTTATGGGACAAGTCAATTCCTTATTGAAAACACGTAAAGACTATACATTGAAAATGGCATTCAGCCACTTTTATTTTCCCTACAGGACCTCTGGACGGCTAAAAGATAATTTGCTTATATCGATTCCCTGTGCCTTAATGAATCGCATCAGTTAGATGTACGAATGAAAGTTTGAAATTTTCCGGGCAGTTCTCATTACCAGGTGCTATCGTTGATATCCCCTCTTTTGAGTCCATACATTTAATCTTATACGTTTACTATCAATACAATCATGTATAACGGAGTCAGTATGACCTCTAGAATTATGGGCCTGGTTAAATGGTTTAACGAAGACAAAGGTTTTGGCTTCATCTCTCCTCTTGATGGCAGCAAAGATATCTTTGTCCATTTGTCTGCACTTAATGGCGACAACTTTAAAACTTTATTTGAAGGACAGAAAGTTGAATTCGCCATTCACCGTGGAGACAAGGGGCCTACTGCTGCAAACGTAACACTTTGCGATAAATAAATCATTGTGGGTCTGCGATAACGATGAAGGATTATTCCTGAGTAGACAGATCCATAACTTAAATCAGATGAAAGTCGTTTATTCTTAATATCTGATCAGTATAATTTTCAAAATTATGAGTATGCTAACCGATGTGATGAAGTGCAGTACTACTGCATAAAAAGTCTAAAAGCACAAGCTAACCACATGTTAAATAAGAAGTGCGTAATGGCTTTGACCTTAATGGCATCTGCCAGTTAATATCCACGAGAGAACAGGGTAATAGAATATGATTAAAGTCCTTGTTTTCTTTAATGCTGAATCCTGTAAAGTCATGACCGTTCTGGAAGGTATATCCTCTATCAGGCAGGAATATCCAAACGGTGAAGAAACACATCTTCGGATTATGTCTGCAGGTTTTCCTTCCTTAACTGGCGATCATGGCATTGTTTACGTAGCTACTGACAGGGAGTTAACGTCACAGGAGATACTTGATGCGGCCAGGAAATATTTATAGCATTTTTTTCATGCTCTCTGCTTCACGTTTAATTGCAAGCTTATCCTATTTATCAGAATCGAACAAAAAATGAGTTAAAAACATTTATGGCCTGCTAACAACAGGCTTTTTTTTACATTTAACTTTTAGAACCTTCCTCTGAAAAGAGAGAATAATTCACTTTCCTCGGACAAAATGCAGGCTCTCTCGCCCTACCATCTTGCTTTTTGTGCGAAATCTTCCTAAGCGGCAGGGCTAATTAACTTGTCGACTCTTCTGCTTTCAGTTCATCAAGTATGACTGATGCAACAAGATATAAAGATGTCCGCTTGTGGCACAGTGCGGGCTAACTCACCGAGCATAAAGTCCGCTGTGAGCGAGGAGCGGACATTGTGCTTAAATAATGATGACTCTGGCAGGATGGGTTTTCAATGCCTGGAAGGTAGCCACTAATTCAGGTGACGTAAATGTGTAGCAATCCCCCACTTTAGGCCGATACATTTTCCATTAATCAGGTCGATAACAGAATAACTTGCATTGGGGTGAGCATAGCGAGGGAAACTATTGACAGTCCCTTCTTTAAGAATTGCCAGAGTGCCCTGACTGACATGCCCGTGAGACACAATACATATTGTTTGTTGATGTGATGAGGTATCTTCCAGGTTTTGTAAAAAACGCATAACTCGCTGAGAAGCATGCGCCAGTGACTCCCCCCCAGGTGGACAATACTCTGCATCAAGCCTGAATAACGCATTTGCATAGTTTGGATGTTTTTGTCTGAGTAGTTCTAACGGCATACCTTCAAACTGACCAAAGGCCTGCTCTTTAAGGGCCGGTTCAGCCGTCAGTGAACAATGAAAGTGTTCAGCCAGGCTTTGCCCCATTTGCCAGGCACGCCCAAGCGGAGAAGCGTAAACACGCTCTATTTGATACTCACTTGCACTAAACGCTGCTAGTAGGACGGATGTTTCACGCAAACCCCGACAGGTCAAGGAGCTATCGCTGTGCCCCTGAATAATTCCTTCCCAATTCCACTCTGTTTCTGCGTGTCGAACAAGTATCAATTTCATCGTTAGCTGGCCATGCTCGTTGTTGATCAAAATGTCCCAACTGCGCGATATCAAACACACACCGTTGAAGCAGCGGAAGGCTTTCCTGTTTTGGAAATAATGAACAAGTGTAGCTTATTGCCGTTATGCAGCGGCTCTGGGTGTGGGGCGCTGAATTTTATCCGTAGTTAACTTCCGCTCCTGGCACAATGCGGACCAAGACATCAACAATACTCATCGAACCCTAAGCAGGTCTGAATATCTTGTTGTATAGCGAGGCGAAAGCATTTCTCTCTTCATCTGCCAGGTGGCCTGGATCCCCTGTCCAGCAAAATAGAGAGTTCCCCTTCCGTCCTTTGCATTGAGGTGGTCGAGAACTTCCATCAGTTTCTCACTATTCTGCCTTGGCGCATTATCGTCGAACAGGTTCAGCTGCGCGACACCCTGGCTATAGAAATCACCGAGCATGATCCCCGCTTTCTGATACCTGTGCCCGTCGACCCATATCGCATCCAGGCACTTTACTGCGGCATTGATGATATCCCGGCTATCCTGCGTGGGCGTCAGCAACTTAATGGATCCGCTGTTACCGTAGTATTTTTCGTTCAGCGCAAAGGGAGATGTCTTCACAAAGGTGGAAATATAGCGACAGTACTGATGCTCTCCACGAAGTTTCTCTGCCCCTCTGGCCGCATATGAACAAATAGCCTGGCGCATTTGTTCATAGGTGGTAATGCGTTCCCCGAACGACCGGCTGCAGACGATTTCCTGTTTCACTGGCGCAAACTCTTCCAGTTCAAGACACGGCTCGCCGCGAAGTTCCCGGACGGTTCTCTCAAGCACAACGTTGAAGTGCTTACGGATGAAGCGAATATCCGTATCAGCTAGCTGTAGGACGGTTTTTATCCCCATAGCCTCAAGCTTTTTGCTGATACGGCGACCAACACCCCACACCTCATCAACCGGAAGTAAAGCCATCAGTTTGCGCTGCCGTTCCACATTCGAAAGGTCGACAACTCCGCCAGTGGCTTTCCATGTTTTCGCCGCATGATTGGCGAGTTTTGCCAGCGTCTTTGTTTGTGCGATCCCTACCCCGACCGGGAGCCTGGTATTACGGTAAACGGTATCTTTTAACTCATGTCCGAACTCTTCCAGCACACGACAATTACGTACACCAGTTATATCGCAAAATGCCTCATCAATGCTGTAGATTTCAACTCTGGGACATATTTCCTCCAGTGTCGTCATGACCCTGTTGCTCATATCCGCGTAGAGCTCATAGTTCGAACTGAAGCAAACCACTCCATGCCGGCGGAACTGGTCTTTGCATTTGAAGTACGGATCCCCCATCTTAATACCAAGCTTCTTGGCTTCGGCAGAACGCGCTATCACGCAACCATCGTTGTTGGACAATACGACAACTGGCTTCCCTCGCAGATCCGGCCTGAAAATGGTTTCGCAGCTCGCATAGAAGCTGTTCACATCAACCAGAGCAAACATTACATCACCGGGCTGTCATCAAAACCGGCTTTACTGATGATGTGAGTTACCACTCCTATCAGCTCAACATCCGCTAGCATATCCCCTTCAATAGCGTCGCCGTCCTCCGTAATGAGCGATCCTCCAAGGAAGCGCGCAAACTGCTGTACCCCGCAATATGAGATAAGTAAAACCGCTGATGCTAACGGCGATGATGAGCGCTCAACTACGGCGATGCCACGTTGTGTATCAACGAATGTTGCATGCTGGCTTATGCCGGTTACTTCATAAAACTGTGGTTGTTGAAGCATGATCTGTCACTCCATTTATACTGTTTTTATATACAGTAGTTTTTATGGAAGAGGAGATCAAGACAGGGAGCGTCTATTGATGAATGCCATTGTTGTAACGCAATGCTTCGCAAGGATTTGCTGAGAAAATTGATAATGTGTTTATCACACCATCTGCGAACACATCAGTCACCTGCTACGTGGTTGCTATAGTTTACGGTACACATCGTAATTCATTTCTCTGAAACCAATTATTTTTCCACAGCAAATCCCAGGTTCTGTTCTATGTTTAAGTCCCTACTCAGTTATATACCCTAATCACAAACGAATTTACAACCGGTAAAATGTTCATCATTAAGATACGCATTGATCATCAAACGCTTTAGTGAAACTAAATTCAGTCATCATACTTTTAAATTAATCCAACTTGCACAAAATACTGTTTGTTTATACAGTTAAATGAAATATACAGAAAGCAAGAGAGGCAAGAATGATTACTGATGACACTTTAAGAGAAGATTTAAACTCTCCACAAGAGGGGTTTGGAGGAGACCTGGTTAATACTCCTTATCACATGAGTGTAACCAAATTACTAAGTCTAGGTCGTATAGTATACCCAGAAATGTATGGCATAGATTTACCTGCGCCAACGGATGACGATTTATGGACTTCAATGTTTAAGGGACTCTCCGAACTAGAGGATACATCATTATCTAGCGACTTACCTTACACCATTGACTTACGTGGGAAAACATACACACTCAAATCCACCCACAAACTCGATATTAATTTTAATATTATCAATGGTACTATTTTAATGGCTGGCGGTCAGATAGTTATGGGTGATGAGACCAGTGGGACCAAGACAAGAAGGCATTATCTTAGGGACCTCAAGGTTAGATATATCGATGATGGAAAATCTTACTATAATGATGCCTTAATTAAAATTGCCAGGTGTTATAATACATTTGTCATCAATTGTGACTTTTGGGCAGGAATCTCTACAAATAAAGATGCCGATGGCAATCCGCTTCGAGCCAGATATGGCCTGTGGCTTGGTTCAAAAAGAGCCTGGGGATGCTCAATAATTGGTGGGGAGTATTACGGTGGGCAAATTTGTTGTCGCATAGGATATACCAACGACCATACCGGCATAACAGTAACTGGCGGAGCTACATTCCACCATGGATTAGTAGGCAATCTGTTAATGTGCAACCCTGCTGGTTCTATGGTATCCGGGTGTAACATTGAGCATTCTGAAGATGGCGCATGGGGTTTGGCCATTACTTCTAACACCAACAGTGGTAGTAATTCAGCGCATGGTGTAATAATTGAAGGGTGTTATCTGTATAATAACGGGAATGGCACGAACGGAAATGCTAATACTGAAGCTGGCGTCTTAATAGGTTGCGATGTTCCAGGAACAAATGGATTTGATAACAGTGGAGTAATGATATCAAGTCTTAACACTGCTCATAGCATCACTGTAAGAAATAGCTATATTGTTTCTCCAAAGCAATTACGAGCAGTTAAACTGAGAGGATTGTATGGGTTAAAAGTTGAAGATAATAAATATGGTGTTGCACTCAATGAAACATATGGATTTTCTGTTGAGGGAACAGCAGCAAGAACGTTTATTATTAACAATAGGAATCAATCAACAGGTATTTCAGATGAAGTTGAATATTCCTCTACAAATAAACCTCAGATTGGTGGAAGAGTCGGCACCTATACTCCTGGTGTTGCAGGTAAGGATATACCAGGAAACATTAGTTACAGTTCCAGAGGCTGTGATTATTACATAGATAATGGCATGTGCAATCTCTCATTATGGTTAGCTGTAAGTTCAGTTAATACAAAACCCTCTGGTGATTTATTTATTAAGCTTCCAGTACCTATTAGCTTGGGGAAAAAATCTGGATGCGGTGTATTTACACTGGAACTAGATGGTTCTGTCACACTCGCCACAGGGATCAGTGTACCAAACAATTCATTACCTGTGACCGCATCAATTACGAATGGAAATGAAATGAAACTTTATATCGCAGGAGTTCCGATGCAGGGGAACGTAATAAAAAGCCTAACCGAAATTCAACTTTCTATATTATACCCTGTTGATGGGGCTATTTTCACAGGTTAGAAAAGTGGCAACCACATTCATTTTTATCCTTGAACATGCTGCCACCCGCAAAGGTGGCAGCATGCATTCAGACCAGCCCTCTCTCATGGAGAATATCCATCCCCACACTCACCATCGCATCACGCTGATCTGCAGTGAACGCGCCGTCATAGTAGGCAACGCACGCAATGTCACCGTACATAGACGAGGTGGTGAGGCCGTTGGGATCGCCACCGATGCTGACAGCCGTATCAAGCGACGTGTTTTCCGGGAAGCCGGTACCGATAGGACCATACTGCAATCCGGCATCACTGATCCTCACGCTGGCCGCTTTAGTGACCGGGTCAAATACGCCTACAGCCACATACCATTTGCCGATTTCCGCGTTGATAACACTGGCGGCAGCAATGGTCCCCGGCGTGCCACTCGGGTAGATATAGGACATGTAGAAGCCGCCGCTGTAATAGAAGTTAAAGCCTGCGCTGTTTACACGATTGCTGAGGATGTTGATATAGCGGTCAGCGGCATCCAGCTTAAACGCGACGATGAACGATACGGCGCCCTGTCCGGCCTTCACCAGGTCAGTCACTGACGGTTTTGCACCGTTAGGGTAATGGAGGCCCCAGTCGCGGATTTGACCGCCATTTGGTTTGACGGTATAGCCGTGCCCGCTGTTGTCCAGTGGGTTCAGCAGGTCGAAACTGGCAATGGTCGGGAGCGGTGATTTGCTTTCCAGTTTTGATTTGATGGTCACATAGTCGTGGTTCCAGTCGGTGACAGGAATAACTTGATTGCAAAGAATGCGAACGCCAGCCATGGTGGCTCCTTGTTAAATATTGGGTGAGTGTTCAGGAGTGCCGCGATTTTCGTTGCCGGTACCGTTCAGGGTGCCGGTATAGGTCGCCCCGTTCATCGGGTCGAACCAGTCACAGCCCGTCGCCCGGACATTGGATGTATCGAAATAAAGAGCCCCTGTTGAGTCAGGGATAAGCTGAATATCCGCGCCGGTTACCCGGCAGCGGTTCCCGGTATCGCCGACGCTGTAGCGCGCCAGTAAGCCGCCGGCAATGTCGAATTCGGCTTTTACCCCGGCGGCGTTGATAATCGACGGATAGCAGTTACGCAGCGTCACTTTCGGGCGATATGAATATTCGCTGGTGCGGTACGTCGTGCCCCCGACAACGGTGTCCCATGAAGAGGCCGCGCCTGGCATGTACACCGTCGGGCAGGCGTTCTGCGCGATGACCGGATTATTGATGATGCTGATGACGTCCTCGGCGATAATCTCTGCGTTCGTCCCGTTCGGGCGGAGTTTAGTCCGGCTGGCAAACGGGTTCTGCGCCATGTCGGCTCCGCAGCGAAACACCGCCATCACCGCATTCTTACCGTCAGGCACGTTAATTGCGGTCATGCCCTGCACTTTCACCATATCCGGCAGATAGGTTTTCTGGGCGGAGTTGTAGAGGTTACGGAACGGACGGCAGAAGGTGAACGCAAAATTATCAGGCAGGGAAGCCGGCACACCATCCAGATCAAAGACAATATCTTTCCCGGAAATCACATGCGGGTTTTTGGTCGACACACCATAATCAACCGATGTCCCGCTGTTCATACGAACAATATCAAACGACAGCACGTCAGACGCCCAGGCATTCGTGATATTGCGGTCGAAACGCACCACCAGCCCATCGATAGCCAGGTTACACTCGCAGTCCCCGGCGTAGTCTTCGCGCATATTGATAAAGAAATTCAGCCGGTCTTCGATATGCCCGGTCTGCTCCAGGCTGTACTGCGTGATATTGAAGTCACAGTCACGAAGTGCGAACTGGCCACCGCCCTGCAGGAATATCTGGCGCCCCTTGAATTTCGTCCTGCTGATGTAGATGTCATAGCCGAATGAGTGAAAATCGAACCGGTTCATGACCGACTCGGTAATAAATACCCGCTTCAGACCATGATGCCCCTGGAATCCCCAGCCGTAGAGGCCGTAATATCCGCTGATGTGAATATCGATACTGTTACGGAAGCAAACCACATACGCGCCGCCGGAAGTGTTCGGGATACATTCAGCTGCTGCGTTACGGCAGTGAATATCGGTCACGCCATACGAGCCGATCGCCACGCGGGACTCGATATCGCCCGTCGCCCAGTTATCCATCACCAGATTTTCAATGTTGACCTGCGAGCGCTCAACCTGAATGTTCACGAATTTGCGACCGTTGCCTGCTTCAAAAAACGCCGGGGGCTCAAAGTTAAGCCAGGCATTTTCTTTCGGCTGGATCCAGGCTTCCGTGATGGTGCCCGCCGGGATATTTTTGACCAGTACATCAGAAACCGCGCCATTACGACCGATGCGGGTGAAGTCCCGGAAATGAACCTGGTTACGGACGTTAGTTTTATTCCCGCTGCGGTACAGCTCGACGGAAGAAGAAATAAAGCCAAACAACCCACCCCGGTACTGGCTTAACTTCGGCATCGGGATATCCATGCTCCCGCGCTTCAGATATGACGAATAAGAGGTATTGAGTTCGTTCAGTTCAGCCGCGGTAAAGTTGATGCGAGACTTACCCTGGATGCGGAACATATACATCGGGTCAGGGGCGCCATCATCCACACCATCCACTTTCCCCCAGCGGGTTTCATCCGTTCCGCTGCGATTGCAGGTGACGATCGTAGAGCCGCTCAGATAAGCAGACGTCCTCACCACAATTTCGCTGCTCACCCACAGGAACCGCCCGACATTCTGGACTACCGGGATAGCGTGCTTAGCCGCGAAGGCATGGCAACGGGCAATGGCCTGATCCGCCGGCTCAATATCAGCCAGTAACGCCTGCGCCGCGGACTCATTACCCTGCGCAGAGAGCGCGGCATAATTCTGATAAACCGACTCAGGGATCCGGGGCGCGCCAAACATGTCATAAGAGACAAAGTCACACTGGCGGATCCAGCGGCGCCCATCAGTACCGACCAGCACTCCACCGCCATCATCTGGAGACGTCGTATCGGAAGCGTCGACTACAAACCGGCCATTGATACGCTCGCCCACAACATCGCGTACAGTGGCGTCGCCAGTGTAATTACGGATATCGTCATAACCCACCGCCGTATCACCGGGGGTAATCCCGCCAGCCTGCCCGCCGCCGCTGTCGCTCCCGCCCCAGCCGACTTTCGTCCCGTCTTCCTTAACCCCTGCAATCACCAGACCGTTGCGCGAATAAATCAGGAACAGCCAGCCGTCCGGCGCGTTGTTGTCAATCACGCTCCCGTTGAAGTTGAGACCTGAGTCGCCGGTCACCAACTGCGCGACTGACTCAAACTCAGTGACGCCGTCCGTGCTTCTGATGCGAAATGGGCGAATACCATTGCTGGACACGATATCAAACAGTGAATCAGGTGATTCCTGTAATGACCGGGTACGTTTGTCGATCTCATCAACAAGTGCGGACGACGGCATTTTTCGCCCTGTAGCGACCAGCGTTCCGCCGTTATTGATGACCTCAATAGCAAGCGCCGTATCGTCCGGACTGCGGTAATACGTTGTGCTCCCTTCGGGGATATTGGCAATATCCGCCTGTGCAGCCTCAAGTGTCATGTACTGCCTGCTGAGCGGTATCAGGTTTTGACGAATTTCATCATTCTTCGCCATCATCTGGCGCCATGAGTACAGCGGATCTCCGGCACGGTCGGGAACATCGGCAGCGGGTCCGTTGACCAGTTTATCCAGGCGCGTGGCGTTATCGAGCAACACTACGGGAGAATTACTCCCCAGCGGCGGATTAAAGGCCATGTTTTTTGCTCCAAAAAGAGGCTTCGCCCAAACGAGGGTTTGAGCGAAAGAAAGTTAATCGGGGAAATTTATGGTTTTAAGAGACGCTGCCGGGGTAACTGGCGTCGTCGTACTGGTAGAAAATGTCGCTGTATTGTCTTGTCGTCACCTGGCAGGTTCCGTCCGCCTGCGGGGCTATCTCCTCAAAAATGGCATCGTAGACACTGCGCGTTGAGCTGCAGAACACCAGCCGCGGTGGCTCAATGCTCGGATCGTCCAGCAGAATTTCATCAAAAGCAGCCTGCCACGGAACGGACAACTGATAATCCCCGACAAAGGTGGCCACCAGCAGCCCGGAGGCCGAACCATCCTGGTAACGCAGAATTGCGCGCGGGTTTTCAAAGGACCAGTCCAGCGGCTCGGAGACGGTAAATACCGTTTGACCGCCAGATGTGGCCATATCCATAACCAGACTACTTACCGTTTTATTTCCCGGAATGTCATCCGTCAGCAGAATGCGGTCGCCATACTGATAGACCAGCGCATCCAGTTCTGTTGTCGTGTTATGGCCCAGCCGCTGATAGAGGTATTTCATCAGGCGGCGCATGCCGATTTGATAGGCGCGGTTCGGGTCCAGCACCCCATCGAGGGTATAACTCTCAATTTTCCTCGGTGTGGGGTTATCCGGAGTCCGGCATTGCACCGTTTCTTCTGACCACGTCGTGCCATTGATATAAGTGACATCCACACCATCGTAATCATCGGCGGACGGCGCCGAGAAGGTGGTCTGTAACTCTTCGGTCATTTCATGCGGGCTGATAATGCCGGACCAGTTCTTAATCCCTTCCCTGCCTACAGATGCGAGCCCATCACTCAGCAGGAAATACGATTTCCCCGCTGTGGTGATCTTCTGCAGCATTTCCAGCGCGGAGACACTGTCGCCTGTCGCGAAGTCGAAATACTCATTTTTCGGGGTCCAGTAGGTTGCCTCAAGGGCATTAATGGCTTCGGTGTCCATCGCCAGCCCGAGCGAATTACCGACATGAAACAGCGCGCTGGAGATACGCCGCGGAGCGCCATTATCATAAATTCGCGTGGCCACAACGTTTACGCGCCGATCGGACTGCGCCGCCAGTTTGCCCCCAGTCTCGACCGTCACACCCATTAGCGAAACACCTGCGTAAGAGGCTGGACGGTTAAGCAAACGGCCACGCAACGACTGCCAGTACATCGAGTCACGCGCATTATTGCTGCCCTGCTCATTCTGGCGGCGCATCCGGACTTCAACCAGCGCAGGAGTGCTTAGCGTGATTCTGTGCGTATAACCGAGGGCATTAACGTTTTTGTTTTCATACTGGAATGATGCGGTCTGCCAGCCGCCGCCACTTCCATAGGTTCGGTACTGAATATCCACCCCGGTATGACGGACGCGTTTTTTCCCTTTGTTATCAAATCCACATAACCCACCAGGGAAAGAAACGTTGACCTCAAAGGCATCAACTACCTCATTATCAGGACAAGCCAGAAATGGCCCCATCCACGTATTACTGTCGTTAATCCCTGTCGCCTGGTAATCGATCATTGTCCTGGGTGAAAAGCCAGGCCAGGTTGCATCAATGGTGCCATTCACCATACGCTGAACCGTTGCGGTCGTACCGTCAGTGGATGCGATACGGTATTCATTACCGCGGTGCGAAAGTGATAATCGCTGTGTACCCTCAGGAATGCCGGAGAATGCCGCGCCGGTGCCGCAGCCATACGCAAGGGTGACATTGGCGGTGATCGCCGGGCTGCCGCCGCTGGATACGGTTCCATCTGTAAACGTCGGGTTATCCCCGAACACAGAAGCCGGGAGTGATGAGGCGATAATACTGCCGCCCAGCCACGGACTGGACTTCTCAACGATGCGAACAACCCCGCCATCATCCTGCGCTACCAGATTAGACCCGGCGATCGCTTCATTGATTGCCGCCAGCAGGCCAGACATATTGCCGTAGTTGGCGATAAGCGAAACGGTATAAGTTGTCGCCAGCCAGGTCAGGTTAAACGTCTGGCTGTTAGTCGAAAAATCATAGGTTGTTGGTGCTGCACTTGCACGCAAAGAAGCAGCCGATCCCCCCACACCCGGAACAGCATCCTGTTTGGGCGTGAACGTCGCGATAAAGAGATCATATTCCGCCCCGTTAATTTCCAGCGCAACGGGCATGCCGGCAAAGGGGTTAATCTCAGTCAGCGTGTCACTGAACAGGACGCTGTAACCCGATGAAGAAGAGATCAGGTAGTTGGTCGGCGCGATGATAGTCACCAGCGCACCTTCCACCCAGGACTCAGGCAGAGAATCATCGCCATCATCATCACTCAGCCCGGTGAACGAAACTGACGATCCTGAAACGGTCATGCTGTCGGCGGTAATATCGGATGAATCCGGCGCCGTCTGCGCCATATCAAGTCCGCTGCCGCTGGACGTTCCGCCCACCTCGGTAGAATTGAACCAGTTTTCACTGCGGCGATCACCTGAAACATTTGCTCCCGGCGGATACAGTGTCCAGGAGAATGAATCACCCAGGGCGGAAATAGGCGTCGAACCAATCCTGATATCGCCGTTGGCAAATGCCACATTTCCACGACTCACGCAGACCAACATCTCTATTGTCATTCTGGTTGGGTCATCAGGGTTAAAACGACTGACCGGCTGAACAACATAATCCGGATAAACCCGCGCACGCCCGAATAATTCCCGAATAGGATCGCCCAATTTGGCCGTATTAGATTTTGCCGGATTTAAATCCAAGGATTTCCCTGTTGATGAACCATATCCTCCTGAGTCGAGGTTATTCATCATGTAGATAGAATATGCCGCAGCTGCTACCGCTACGACTAGAGCCGCTATAGCAAAGCCTGCTGCGTAAGGAACGGGGTAAATCTTTACGTCAGTATCTGGTACCAGTTCGCACCGCGGCCATTCCTCTGATTCGACGGGCACGCCATCAATTTCAACGCTTATTGGCTGCGGCATTCCGGGATCATAATTTTCGACATTCCTCTGCATCCACTCATGCAGAGTCGTCCGTGCGTGCTGATGGGTTTCCAGTGGTCCGCCAGGTAACCGGGAGGGATAAATACAGATCGTCATCGCCAGAATTCCACCTTGATAAATCGCCGTTTAAATTTCCAGACCGGCATAAAAGAAACGTTCGAGCCGGGGTTACATTCCGCTACCTGCAGCAACCCGTTCAGCTCAACAACAATCCCCACATGGGTGACCATTGTTCCCGAATAACACGCCACGCCAGCGCCGACGCAGGGCTCACAACGCTCAAGCTGCAACATCATTTTTCTGGCTTCTTTATCAAGGCCGCCGCCGTCTTTGGTCACACCTGTAAAGTCAGGCCATTCAGGTAGCCCAAGATCTCGGCGTATCTCATTCACGATGCCAAAACAGTCGAGTTTGGGAAAAGAGCGACCGCCCTTCAGCCAGGTGACCGAAAGGTATTTATCAGGTTCAAACATGGGGAAACCTCAACTCATGTAACGCAGGCCGGGATACTCATTAAGGGTGTAACGGAATCTCGGCCAGGCGGTATCGAGAACGTTCATATAGCCCGCGGTAATTTGCGCCTGCAGCGCCGTCCAGGAGCCCGATTTGATAGCTAGCGTATACGGCATAGAAGCCGGGGCATTCAAATCTGTAGAGACATATTGCCTGTAAGTCAGAGAGGCGTTTGTCAGGCTGGCCAGCGCATCACGAATAGCCGTACTCACCTCTCCGTTTATGTTGCTGATAGCGAACTGCAAATCCTGTGTACCGTCGCTGTTTCTGGCCGGGATGGCGATATCGATAGCTGCGGC
This sequence comes from Klebsiella aerogenes KCTC 2190, assembly GCF_000215745.1. Classification (GTDB taxonomy): domain Bacteria; phylum Pseudomonadota; class Gammaproteobacteria; order Enterobacterales; family Enterobacteriaceae; genus Klebsiella; species Klebsiella aerogenes. Next base: position 4,510,779 of record NC_015663.1, read on the forward strand.
TGAAAAGGTTATAACAGAGCCATTTTCGGTCGTCGCTGTAATATCGTCGTAGCCTTGGCAGAAATAATGCACCGTCGAACCGATATTGATTTGCAGCGTTTCAATGATGACTTCCGATCCGCTGCTGGCATAAAGCCGGTTAAGCACCGTCATGCTTTGGCCACTCCCTGTTTAATGCGATATCAAGCAGTGAACTACCTGCTATCCACCCGGGGTAGTTACCCCACGGCGGAGGCAATAGTGGACGCTCCCATAACTCCAGCGTCGCCGAATACCGCCAGTAGATGGGAGCCACCAGCACTGGCCCCTGGTAGATATCCGTAAAACGACATTTGTAGAATTTTATGCCTGCGGGGGTTTGCAACTTCATCATGAACCAGGCCGCACCATCAGAGAGCGCATCGCGGTACCACGATTCAAACGTTAGCCCCTGAACATCGCTCTCCATAAACCAGGATACAGTCGCTTCCGTGGGAGTCGAGGTATACGCCCTGCGTTGTCTCGCCCGGCCTGTGGTGAGTTGAGTTCGTTTCAAAGGGCTGACTGGCTGGAATCCATAGCCTTCTTGTAAAGGCATAGGGAGATAGTCATGCGGATAAAATATTTCAGCCATTACCCTGTTCTCCGTCCAGTGTTATACCCCCCAGTTAATGCCTTGTGCACTTGGCCAACCCCTTTTGCCAGATCGTTAGCAACCTGCTGGTAACCTTGTTTTGCTCCTTCACGAGTAGCCTGCTGTACAAGCAGCACAGTCGCGTCAGAAGGATTTCCATTGATGGTTATTGGAGGAACCGTGACTGTGGGGCGGATGATGGTCGTTTGCTGGCTGTTGCTAACGTTCTGAACGCCAGTCCCAAACCCCGAACGCCCCAATGTGGCATCAAGTGGCTTGCCGTTCCGTAACGCCTCAAGTTGTGACACGCCGATTCGATTTGTAGACTCCTGGTCGAAAACGTACTCCCCTTTATGAACAATACCCGCTGGCTGATACTTTCCGCCTGAGCCAGTATATCCACCAGAAGCAAAGCCGACGGCGGCAGCACTGGAGATGCTGGACGTTATTGTAGCCATGAGGCCTGCAACAGTAGCCATTGCTGCTAAGTTGTATGGGAATGGCTGGCTTGAAAGCGCCTGCGCCATTGCCATTGGCAATTGAACAGCCGCCTGAGCAAGCGCAAAAGCTTTTTGCGTAACAAATGCCGCTTTATACATTACAGATTGCTCGCCGAACATCGCCCCCATCGAATCGGTGATACTGGAGAAAGAATTTTGCGCTGATTGCATCTGTGCGGCATAAACTGCGGTGCTTAGTGCTTGCTGGTTCTGCTGTCCTTGCTGTTGGAGAGCCAGCAATTGCTGCTGCTTCTGCTGCTCATTCAGTAAAGTACTTTGTGTGATCGCCTGCTGCTGCTGGTTCAGCCAGGAAGCATAATCAGTCTGGGCTTGCTTCAGCTTTTCGATAACCTCAAGCTGCGGATCTATTTGCAGCCCTATCATGTTCAATCCCTGCCCTGACAGGTCACTATTGGTTGCTCCAGACGTCAGCGTACCACCGGCCTTGTTCACACCTGATATAACGGAATCAGGCAGCACTGATTTACCAATCAGGTCGCTCGCCTGCTTCCCTGCAGCCTCCGGCGTCAGTTTCTTCAGCTCAACCATCTTCTGAAGAATTTCGAGGCGTTTTTGCAACGTCTCATTTTGGCGCAATTCCTTTGGTGCAATTTGCTCCTGCATTTTCCGGTAGTCATCCAGCGTTTTAACTGAACTCTGCAAAGCCTCCTGCTGCTTATAGGCCTGCAATATTTCGTCAGAACGGGAAAGAATCGACTTCTGGTCGGCGGTTAGTTGCGTTTTAGATTTGAGGTCAGCGATCTGCTGTTCGAACTTAACCCGTGCCTGCGTAGCGCTATTAAGTTTATCGCTGGCATCCAACTGGGACTGCATCGCGGCAGTCTGCTGGTGTATCTGGTCAAGAAGCCGAGTTGCTGCGTCCTCTGCGTAGGCTTTTCCTTGAGGCGTCTTCGCGATCTTTGGTGCTTTTGGATCTTTATACATCTCGTTAATACGAGAAACATTTTTAGCGTACTGGTCTGCCGTGATAGCGCCAGCCTTCAAGAACTCACTCTGCTGCTTAATAGCTTTATTTCGCTTATCAGCATTGCTCAAGTATTGAAGGTTAACTCGATCCGCTTCCTGCTGAGTTTTAATGCGCTTTTGTTCTGCTTTGTCATGATCTGACAAAATATCATTTAGCGTATCTTCCGCTGTAATTTGCGATTGAATAGCATCCCGTTGTTTGAGCATCTCCGGAAGGTTACTAAACCGAGCATTTAACCCGTTCCAAAAACCTCCTTCCGCCTGACCTTTCTGCGCCTCGGCAATGTTTTCATTTAAGGTACTTAACTTGTCTTGTAGGGTCTGCTCGCGCCCAATGTTGAGCATCGCATCCCATGCACCTTTAGCTGCTTTCCCCAACGAGTCCCAGGCGCTTTCAAGAAGGCCTAGATTATGATGAATATCATTTGCACGCTGCTGCATGGTATTGGCGTACGCATCGGTCGCTACGCGTGCCGCCTCTTGCTGATTCCCTTCATCCTGCAAGGCCTTAATCTGGTTGTAGGTTGCCAGAGTTAAAAAATGGTATTGGTCGTTTAGTTTAGTAATGGCCGCAACCGGATCAGCTGCAATATCGTTGAAGTCACTCACAAATTTTTCAGTGGCTATTCCTGTCGCGTCACTGATTTTTATGACTGCAGTTGTTACACGCTCCAGTGAATCGCCTGCGACTTTTCCAGATGAAACTAAATGATTTAACGTTGAAGCGGCTTTCCCGGTGGTTGAATCAGCAACAGCTCCTGCACGAGCAGCCATATCAGCAAGTTGACCGGATGTTTTCCCTACCTGATTACCAGTTAATACGAGGGATTTATAAAATTCGTCCTGCTCTTGAGCGCCTTTATAGTAAGCAAGACCAAGAACACCAACAGCTGCGGCAGTAATCGTAAAAGGGTTAACCAACCCCATAACATAGGTACCAACTCCCTTAATAGCTGGCCCAATACCGCCAAACATATCTTTTAACTGCCCACCCTGCTGCATAAGCACCATAAAAGGGGATTGGCCTGTAGAAAGTCCGACTACGATATCCGTCATCTGAGCGGGAATCATGCGCATTGCAAAAGCTGTCTGGGCAGCAGACTGCCCAGTTTTTTTCAAGTCGTCACAAAAGCCGGTTAATTTGTTACGAGTCTCTTCAATTCGCTTTGAATAAAGCTCAAATGTATCTGTATCTACCATCCCTTTCGATTTGAACTTCGCCAAATCCTGTTGTTGTTTGTCCAACTTATTCAGGGCAGCATTCACCGGGTCAATACGATCGAGAAGTTCAGATAGAGCCTGCTTTTCTTCGTCCGTAGCCTTTGTCACCTTGCCAGCGCTCGAAGCAGCACGGTCTCCAGCCTGAGTCATTTTTACCAGTGCAGTTGCGAGATTATCGGCCTGTTTCTCTGCTCCAGAGCTATCAATAACAATGGCAAGGCGGGAGGTTTGTTCTGTCATTTAGCGATCTCCGGGCAATAAAAAACCCCGCCGGGGCGAGGTTAGATTTTTAATAAACAATTACTGTCGATATATGATAATTGTTGCGATTATTGAAACAGAGACAATGGTAGCCAGAATTAACCTGAGACTTTGCTATCTGAACACTTAACTGTTTTAAGAGATTCAAGCTGCTGAAGACGTGCCTGCGCCTTTTTACGCGCTTCACTTTTGGCCATACCATTACCGATACCGAAATCTCCCAAAGCTCCCAATACGGTACGCCCATCAAACTGACCTGTAGTTTCGATTTCGTTCTGAATACTGTGAGTTTTAGCTATCTCCTGCTTAATTGCTGCGCAATCTAACGCAGCAGACTCTTCGCTCGTAACGGATGGAGCTTGCGGATACTGCTTAGTAGCGCATCCAGAAATAATAAACATCCCAGCTATTACCATCATTAGTTTCTTCATTTTATGCTTCCTATGATTACAATCGGAAACATCCTAACACATGGATATGAGCAGACAATGATATGACTACTTCACTTTTTCTTGTCTTTTCTGCTCTTCGGCCCACTCATCACGCCACGCATCGTCGAGCGCCAGGATTGCGGCGTCAAACTCGGTGCGGTCAATCAGGATCGTGCGCGATGCCAGATATAGCTCAATATCATTCAGGGATAATGGGAGCGGTACTCCGGCCATGCCAGCATATTTCCTGCTGCGCGATATCATGGCATAGGCATTGAGGATCTCCCCTGTTACTGCATCAATTTCTGGCTCAGGAATCGGCGGAAGGTTCAATTGCTCCCGACGCCATTTAGCCTTATCTCCCCTTTCGCCCCCGAACTCCTTTAGCCACGCCTGCGCCTCTAGGGCTTTTTTACGGTTTCCTGAGTCTGCTGCTCCTTACCCTGAGCTATGTTCGCAGCCTCTGCCAGAATCAGCCAATACAACGCGGGGTTCTGCTTCAGTAACGCGACGCCAAGTTCTGGCGTATACGCTACAGCCTTCTCAATACCATCCACCAGCTCACCTACTCCCTCCCAGTCTTTCAAAAGGAAGCGCGCGCAGTTATCGATGAGCAGGTCATCAATTGAGTCAATGTCACCCACGCTGGCGAGATCGAAAGCGTCGGTACCGACCTGATAGCTCGCGTCCATTTTGTCGATATGGCGCCGCACCAGCGCATTACGTGAGCGGTACTGTGGATTCTCGCTGCTGGCCACCAGCAGGCGGAGTTTAAACAGTGCTTCTTCTTCCGGTGTGTATTTCTTTTTACGGCCATCAGGCTTTTTAAAAGGGAAAAACCAACGCTCGCCACTCAGATCAAGTTGAGAAGAAATAATCAGCATACAGACTCCATAAAAAGCCCGAACCGCGATGTTCTGCGGAACGGGTCAGGGAAATTAAGGTGCGGTCACAGTGATTTCAGACGTTGCTGTAAAGGTGCGAGCCTTCCCGGTGATCGTGGCGTTCCCGGCTGCATTGCGGGTCACTTTCGCCGTTTTTTGCCCGGTAGAAACTACGCTGGCAATCGCAGGATCAGATGACGTCCACTGGACGATATCTGTTGAATCAGCAGGCGTAAGCGTGGCGGTTAATGTCACCGTAGAGCCGACAGCGCCATTTGAAGTGGCTGGCGCAACACTGATTGCTGTCGCCGGTACTTTTGGCGCGCGGGTAAGGGATGGCGGCGTATTGGCGGCGGTGATATCGAGCTGAACCTGTACGATGTCAGTATTCCCGGCGTCCGGCCAGTCGCCAGAAATCTGCACTTCAGGGAAGCTGAAGGTATAAGCGCCTTCGGCGTTCTCCAGCGTGAAGGTAAACGGCACCGTTTCGCCGGTGAAGGTTTTTTTATAAATCTCCCAGGCCGCCTTGGACCATGACAGCGTGATCTGGCCTGACGGTGTAAAGGTCGTCGGAATGTTTGCGCCAGCAAATGCTGAGCCGGTACCGATACAACGCTGAGTCTGCATGTTGTTATCAAACTGGATATTAAACGTATCCACACAGAAGCCGGCACCACCCGCCACCCCGTTCAGACTCAGGCCTGTCACTTCCTTAAACGAATAGCGCAGCGCGCCAGCACCATCCACCGGGTTAGTGAAATAGCTGGTATCGTCGGCTTTGGTTTCCCAGTCTAGCCCGGCGAAGGTAATGGTCGCAGTGATGTCGCCATCATTCGGGATTTCAATCTGGAAAGTGGCAACCTGGCAACCGCGGGCAATCTGCGCGATCCCTACATCATCAGCGTATGAAGAAACTGAAAAAGTAATGCGGTTGTTGCCCATCGTCAGCACATTATCGAGCCAATCCGCTCCGAAACAGCTCGCCAGAAAATCATCATGCTGATTCCAGCGAAATTTGGTGCCGACATCACCGCCGACATCAATCGTGCCACGGGAAACGCCCTGCGCCATACGGTCACCGCCGATTTCATCGTTATCGTTGGTGTTCTGCGTTGGCATCAGCCCGAACGACGAACGGCGTAACAGGTTCCAGACACCAGCAGAGGGTGTCTCTCCCGGTGTGGTTTCGCGAATAAACGCGGTTACTACTTTTGCGCCTGAACTCACAGGAGCCTCCTGTTGATTGTGCGCTACAGAGCGCGATAAGGGATTTGAAGATTGAGCTGTGACCAGCCATCGGTTTCACCTGCCGGGATGGCAGATACGGCGAAATAACTCAGCGCTCCGTCGTCCTGAAACTCGAAGAGTTGCGTTAATTTGTCGGCAGCCTGAGTCAGCTGCAGTGTGCCTGAACCAACAGGGACGAAAAGCTGGATGATGAGAACCCCTGTTCGGTGGACAGTCGGCCCCGCTCCAATTTCGTTAGCACCTGCTTGTCCGGGGATGTCAGTAAGACGCGCCCAGATTTTTCGACCGCTGGGATCGAATACAGGACCGTTTGGGTAGTCCACCGCATCTTGGGCAATAGCGGTCTGCGTCGTCATTCGTCTGATGACAACGTTTCTTATTTCTGTGAGGGTCATTTGTAGGCCTGAATCACACCATTAAATGAGACGGCATAGACGCCTGTCGGCGCTTGCGTAGAGTGGCCATTCTCCAGAGGTACGGAGTAAGGGAGGTTTGACTGAATGTAAATCACCGAGTAGGCCGGCGCCTGATTGATGATATTTTTCCCGTTGAGGAATGTCATCGTTCCCCGCGGGTCAGGCTCTGATGGTATTGAATGATCTGGTTCTCCAATACTGACAAAGTGTGACGCCCGGAAAGTTCCTGCGCGATACTCAGCCGGACGCCGGATATCCATGCCATCGTTAACACGGACTTTCTTTCTGAGACGGCCTGTCTTTGTCAGGTTGGCAGGATCGGCATAAAGAGATTCGTTCCATTCACCTACCGCTTTGTTGTACTGCACCGCAGTGGCGTTGATGGCCCACAGTTCCGGGTTACCTACAGGCGATCGCTGAACGATTTCATTCAGCAGCTGAATGGCGATAGTTCTCTGCCGTAACCTCACATCGTCTTCCACCAAGCCGGCGAATGCCGCCGGGTCAATGTTCCAGCCCTTAGCCATATCACGCCCTGCGCAGTTGAATGGAGTACGCAGCGCCAGCAGAGTCGGCAGAAGCGGTGATGACCTCGTAGCGCTGGAGTACGCCAGTAATCGGGTCAGGTGCCGTGATGATGTGCTCAACCGCAGGCTTGTCGGTTACCTCATTAACGAGGGCAGTGAGTTTCACATCACCATGAAGGATGTTAACGCCATCGATGCGGCGGAGTTTATAGCGCGCCAGCACTCCGCGTCCTGAGTAAGTCACCTGCGTTTCAGTGCCGGTTTCCGTAACCGGGTCCCAGTCACTTCGAACGGTGTATGTTCCAGTGAAATCCTTAACAGCATCCTGCAGGTCGGTATTAAATGCCGCGGCAACTTCAGTCTGCAACTCGTCACGAATCCCCATATCACCCCCTTACCAGCCGCACCTGAGACTGACTAACGCCATATGGCTTCAGCATTGCAAGCGCCAGCTGCAGATCAGAACCAAGCAATGCCGAGCTGTTGGTAGCGAGTTCTGCGAAGGTCTTCGAAACGCTGACATCGTCGGCATCCACCGTCTTGCTGAGGAGCACGCCAGAATCAGTTTTCTGCTGATACAGCCCACCATTTGCCGCCGCCAGCGCCGCATAGGCGCCAGCCTGTTTTACATCGTCAGGAATGATGGTTTCTTGAGTTGCCTTATCACACGGCATTTTCAGGTTAAGTCCATTCATCCAGGTATTAGCCATCAGCACAGATTTGGCTTTCTTGCTTTCATCCGCCCAAGTGGCACCGAGAATCGAATTGACATCTTCAACAGTGATGAAACTGATCATGCATCACTCCATTTCTTTCCAGCCGTGCGCCTTCCAGTTCTCAACTTCATCAGGGTGAACGTTGGCGGTATTAGGAGCGCCGGGGAATGCCGGGAAATCGGTAATCATCGCCACCAGCTGCTGTTCCTGCTGTGCAGGAGTATTGGCGTCAACCTGCACGGTCGCAAGTTTTGCTGCAGCACGTTCAGCACGCTGCTCTTTGGTTAATCCGGCCATAAGCCCTCCACTAAAAAAGGGGGCGAAGCCCCCGATAATTAACCCAACAGCAGAACCGAATGCTCAGTTTTCACTGCCGCTACGCCCCAGGACAGACCAACTTCGTAGCGCACCTGACGGTATTGACGGTACAGCGCCACCTGATAAGTGATGCCTGACACCGGGTCAGTAACGTTCATGACGTCATCCGCAGTATCACCGCCCTGCGGCATTGCCGGAGTACGCGCAGCCAGCAGGAACGCGTTACGGTCGAATGCCATGTTTGCGGTATATCCACCTACGGTAGTAATCGCGGAGTTATCCGCCAGCGCCTGACGCAAGCCCGGTGCCGCCAGGGTAATAGTGGTAGCAGTAGCTGCAGCAACGAGGTATTTGTTGCTGTCCCCATCGAACGTCACAATGTCACCTGCTGCGAAAGCGCCTGTACCGGTATCAATCGCGATCAGGATGTCACCCTCAGATTTTGCGCCATTCACCAGATAATCAGCAGCGGCCGATGCTACACGTTTTTTGACGTGGGCAGATTCGTGGATGTTGAATCCCTCAAGACGACCCACGATACCCTCACGCAGCAGCGCATCGGTACCAGATTCGTTCACTTTGAACAGAACTGACTGTTTACCGCGGAGGTTAGCAATCGCAGAGGAACCAAGGACCATCTGCAAATCGGTAGTCGGGGAGCCGTTATCGGACAATACCTGACGGGCATTTGCCGCATCAGACAGATCGCCAGCAATCCCGAATGGAGCAGTACCAGCCGTACCGACAGCGCGGGAGGAAGAGAAATACAAAGCCGCGATATCCGAGTCCATCTCATTTGCCAGTGCACGGAACGCTTGCTTGAACTGATCCGCCAGGATGGTGTTGTATGTCCCTGCGGGCCCCAGCGCTAGTTGTTCTTCACCGTTCCATTTGACCGGGGCCATTTTGGATTTGGTGATTTTGACATCAACGGTACCGATCGTCTGGTCGCCGTCATTTGGCGCAGTGGCCCCCGGGGTAATATCAACAGTGGTTGCCGGTGGCGCAACCGGCGCAGTAACAGTCTGGTCCTTCGCCGCAGCATCAGCTTTCGCATTGCGCGATACAGCTGGGATAAAACCGACCTGTTCGCGAGATACGGTATCCAGAGCCGTGAAGATAGTCGGGATCAACCCGGTAAGCGTATTAGCCATGTGTATGGATTCCTTGGAGATTAAAATATAGGGTTGGTTGAGCTATCCAGCTCCGGCACCAGCTGCCATCCGGCGGCTGGCAAAGAATTAATCGACGATGGTGATACCGTCTTTGAGAGTTGATTGCTGATCTGTCGGGCTCAAACTGGTAAACGCATCGCGTTTCATCGTTTTCTGCCCGAGTGAATGCTGAGACTGGCGAGAGCCGCCGCCCTGGTTGCCGCTGGCCTTCAGAATGTGGTCTTTCTGTGGGTACTGCTCCACCAGAAACTCCAGCGCCTCATCAAAGGCTGCCAGCTCGCCCGGTTTAGAGCGGGAATAAATTTTGTTGCCAGAGCCATCATAGGCAACGACTTTGCCGTCCTCGACTTTGAAGGCCTGACCGAACCGCGCCTGAAGCATATCTGCCGGAATTGCCACTTTATCTGCGATGAATTTCGAGCCAGAGAACCGGCCGCCTATCATTTCCTGATAGAGCTGGCCTTCTAGGGTCGTCGCACGCTGTGTAGCTTCATCAAGCTGCGCCTGGAAGGATTTGGTGATATCCGCTTTAACCTGATCAACGGCGCCTGCATCGATCAGTTTTTTCTGGTCGATTTTAGTCATCATCTCCAGTGCTTCGAGTGCCTTCGCCGGATCACCGATTTTGGCAAACTTAGCCAGACTGGCTTCAGCTGCTTCTTTGGCTTCACGATGAGATTTTGCCTCGCCATTCAGAGAGGAGATTTTCCCAACGGCCTGCACAGCATCAAAACCAACTTCCTGGCCGTCATCGTGGACGTAGACGGGTAAACCGCTGGCATCGACTTCTGCATAGCTTTTGCCGTTAACTTCGACTGTTTTCAGTTTCATGTGGTTACCTTTTCGGGGTCATCCGACCGTTGCACCGCTCACCATCCGGATCACGGCAATAAAAAAAGGCCGCCCGGAGGCAGCCTGATTGAAGACTTAAATAGCTTTAAAGTCTGGCGTTGCTGAACGCCTGAGCATCCAGGTTACGCAGTTGCTCCAGAGTCAGCCATTCGCCCTTGTCGTTGTAGAAATCATCGGGCGACATGCCGCCGTCACGAATCAGCCGGGCCCGGGTTACTCCAACGATCTGGGACTGTCGCGTGAACGACTGGCGCGAGAACCAGCCCTGATAATCGGTATCCGATGACACCTGCCCGTCCATGCTGGCACGTGAGCTATCGGATATTTGCCCTACAGCAATACCGAGCTCATCAGACGATTTCAGGATGTAGGTTTCGACGCTGCGACAGCAGAAATGGATTTTCCCAGGGCCCTGCAGATACGGCATCTTATGGCCGATCGGCTTGTTATCAAGTGTGTACTTGAGGTGGTCGCGAATCCGGCAGTCTTTTGATGTACGGTTATCCAAAGTGGATAACCACTGCTTACCCTTCAAAAGGTCATCGTTCGCATCTGCAAAGGTTTTCCTGCCCGTCGAAGCAAGATGCCCTACAGCCGTTTTTGCGATACTACCAGCATTGGTGCGGCTCATCTGCAGCGCGCCATCCTGATAGCCACGGTTAGCATGACCCCGGACCTTTCTGGCGATTTGCTCATGGGTATCGCCCAGGAGAAAACCCTGCCGCACTGTATTGGATATTCTAGCCATCCTGTCAGCTTCAAGGTTATCTGCCCACTCCGAAAGCAGGCGCCCCTGAAACGGCTGAGCCATCGCCGCGGCGTAAACGGCATCCGGCGAAATGCCCACCAGTGGATGAAGCGATAGAACATCGTCGGGGATCGCAAACTGGAACAGGCTCATCTGAAAACCGGCTTCGTGCTGCGCGAGTTGCTGCAGCTCATCAGATAGTCCCGCGTACATTGACTGCACAGCCTCACGATTGAGAGCTCTGACACTAACAAGCAGCGCTTCCAGTCGCGACACGGTAAAGCTTTCAGCATCCAGGCTATCCATCGCCACCAGTAATCTGGCTGTCAGTTCCGCATCGCTGTCATTCAGGATTTTTATCATCCTGTTTGCAACGCTGGTGCTGTATCGCGCTACCCATATCGCATGGGATATCGATTCATCCTTAAGCTTGTCATTCGCCGTTGCCATTTGCACCACCCGGGTTACTCAGTCCGCCAGCAAGCGTGACCTGCTGATTCCGCAACTCGTCGATTACCTCTTCGGGCTTCGCGTCCGGATCGATAAATTTGAGGGACTGCAAAACGCGAACAGCATCGACCTGACGTATATCACCACCCTGACGGAGCGACTGAACAGCCGTTGCAGCTGCGGCATCAAACGTCTGGGCTGAAACATCCAGTTCGGTGCGTACATCGACATTGCCGCCTTCTTTCTCGCCCAGCCATTCCGCCATAATCTGCAGGATATTATCGATCGCATCCTCAAGCGAGCTTGCCATGGTGTAGAGAGGTGAATTCTCCTGCATCCGCTCTTCGTGAGTCTGGTCTAAGGATTTAGTCGATGTGTTTTCCGCGCGCAGCAATTTTGCGCCGGCCTGACGCATCTGGTTTTCCAGATCCTCAAGGGAAATCTTACCGGCTTCAATCGCAGCCCCGGTATGCTCGACATATTCCAGTCCCTGCCGCTGGCGGTCATCGAAACGAGTCGCAGAGGAAGAACCTATCGTCAATGTTTCGCCATCAGCCAGACCGTAAGCCACCAGCAACGGCACACGAGCGACATGCAAGATGTTGTCCTGTTCACTCTGACTCTGCCAGTGCTTGATATTCAGTAAAGCGAGATTAAGCAGTGGAGGTGAACCGCGCATAAAGCCTGTGCGTTTCGTGTAAAGCGTCACCAGCGGAATATCATCGCGACTGGTTTCCCACTCGTCGTGGATCTGCCACTGGCTTTCGCTGTTATCACCTTTATTTCGGCGATAAATTTCAACCTTGCCCGGCATGATATGGCGTATTTGCTCAACTTTCGTTTGCCCGTAATCATCGCCATCAATAATGATGACCTCTCTGATACGCAGATCGGTGAGCACCACTTTCCCTTTAACCACTTTCGATTTCCAGCCAATGACCTGGCGAGGATTAAGCATCGTGGCATACGGGCGGGATCCCGCGGCTTTTTCGTCGGCTTTAGTTTTTACTTCCTCCGGGTCAATTTTCGGGAAATCCACCAGCGCATGTACCAGACCATACTGGAATCCGATGCTGAAAAATTGCTGTGCCCAGACATCGAGCCGGTTTCCTTCCATATCAATATCTGGCGACAGCTCCCGTATTTGTTCAGGAGAGTCCTCACTCAATACTGTCGGCTCAGCAAACACTCGCCCGATGTTTTGTTTAATGGCCTCTTCATAGGCAGGTAGTAACGTTGCCGAAGCTAAACGCTCCTTATAGCTCTCAGGATCTTCGTTCGGCCATTTCGGGAGATACTTCTTGCCCTGCCGGCGCATTTCCAGCGTGCCGCCCATCAGCGCATCATTAATATCCCATGCCTCAACCATGTCGTTATAGTCGAGGTTGGGCGTTGAAATATCAGGCATGGTTTTACATCCGCAGTTGGGTGACTTTTCCAGTCGGTTTAATGATCGGGAATTGCTTCACAATGAAATACCCACCGGCATCGTTGGGGTGATCGTTATCCGCCGTTTTATCCGGCTCACCGTTTTCACCCCAAACCTGTTGCTCAAGCGACTCGGTGTACACCGGGCACCGCTTTACATTCACTTTGTAGCGACGTTCACCGTTACCATTGCAGAACATGGCATTCATCGCGTTGATGCGGTCTTTCACTGGCGGGTTTGATGCATTAACAACAACATTGAAGCCGGCCTGCTTAAGCTGGGCGATATCCGTAGCGCTGGCATTGCTGGATTTGCGGGAATCGCCGGAAGCGTCCGGGTAAATATAGATTTCCCGCACCTTACGATAATCGTTGCCGTCGTACAGCCAGAACCGTTCTTTGATGATGCGGATCATGTCAGGTGTGTCGTATGCCTTCACGATTTCATTAACCGCAAATGGAAGCCCCAGACGTAATACATGAACAATCCCGGCCATCTTCCCGACGTTGAAATCCATACCGATATACAGCGGCTCACCGGGTTGTTCTTCCTCCCGGCAGTTATTCAGCTTACGATTAAACTGATGGTAAATCGTCCCGCTGGTAAGGTTGGTGAACTGGCCACGGAGATAAGCCTTGATCAGTTCTGGCGGGTATGACTCCATCAGCGACGGGATATAGTCCGGCGGCAGATTTTTTTCGTTGTCGAACGTCGAGGCCTGTACCAGGCCGTACAGCGTTGAGAGCGAAGGATTATCGCGTACAGCCTTTGCGAACTGCTGATAAACGAATTTAAACCCTTCCGGCGTAGTGGTGACGTCTATCCCATTACGAAGACCGGCCACGTTGTAACGCATACGAGCAATGATTTTTCGCCAGGCTAACTGCGCCTTTTTAGCGGGCATTACGTCCAGCTCATCAATCAGCGCATTACCGATTTTAAAACCAACGATGGTTTGCGGTTTCTCCATCGAGCGGCAAATCGTCGTTCCTCGGTACTGGCGCCCGGCGTAGAAGTGAACCTCTTTGTTTCCCTCGTTGATTTTGACATTCAGCCCCCAGTCGTGGGCCACCTCCTCAACAGTGGGATAAAAGATGTCACGGATCTGCGGATACGTTGGTGCAAAGTAGCCCTGGTTGATTTTTGGGTGTTCCCACATCCCTTTGCAGATACCACCGCAGCCGACCCATGTCTTGCCAGAACCGAATCCGGCGACGTAGGCCTTAAACTTGTACTGCATCGCAAGGAATTTGGCCTGAGGGATGTTAAGCGTCGGTGCTATCGCCATCCTCTTCCCTCACTCGTGCATCGACTACGTTGATATTGATTGCAACTGGCGTTGGCTCGTCATCCTCCGGGTCAGTGGCCAGTTCTTTGCGAAGTTTGTCGATCTCCAGCTGCCGGCGCTCAATTTCTATCTGTTGCAGGCGCTGGGCGAACTCACTATCAGCCAGGCCGAGACGTTTCATCACCGCCTCGTACATACGCTCACGGCTGATGGCGGTTATCTCAACGCCATTCTTACCAAGCTTCACACCGGAATAGGCAAGCGCAGCATCCGGCGCCAGTTTGCGCGTATCAGCGAAGAAAGGCTGGCCGATACCATCACCATTGCAGCGAGGACATTCCGGGTTAGGTGCGCTGGTGTGGTCGTAGCCGTATCCGCCATCATCCAAAGGTTCCCGACGTTTACGCTCCAGCGCTTCGAGGCGTTTCTCTTCGTACTCTACGGCATCGCGCCACTGATACTGATGACCGAAGCCCCAGCAGTAACGACAGCTCCCGCGGCGATACTGAGAAAGCTGGTTGGCGTCGAACGTTGCCAGCCGCCACATCTGCTCAAGCACTTCATCAGCACTTCCCAGCGTGCGCACGATGGATGCTTTCTGCTGCTGCGCAATGGCCTGCGCAACGTTAGGATTCGTTAGAAGCTGACGGCCATAGTTTGGGTCGCTATAACCAGCGCGCTCAGCGGCAGCCGTAGCGTTCTGGTCCTTGAGGTATTCGGCAATGAAGCGCTTTACCTTTGGACTCAGTTTGCTATCCACCAGCTCTTCTGCGCACTTTTCCTTCTGCGCAGTGCGCAATTTCTTCTGCGCAGGTTTTTGCGCAGTTTGCGCAGTGGGTTTCTTGATATATCGGCGGGCAGTAGCGTAATTCAGTCCCTGCGCTTCACACCAATCCTTCGGTGATACGCCGGTTGCGGCATGATCGGACAGGAACCGTTGCTGAAGCTCGCCCCAGTCCGGTTTTGCCATGGTCTTTTCCTGTGGTTGAAGCCATTAAAAAAGCCACCAGATAGCTGGCGGCCTTTGTAATGAGTTCCTTAACTGGACAGTTCAGTCGCGGTATCAAACAACGCCAGCGCTTCGGTCGCTTCCTGAATCGCCTTGCGGGTTTTCGAGACAATCTCACTTTCCGTGTAAACACGATCGAAAGAGTCTGCGAACAGCTCGGCTTTGAGATAGCTATCGCCAACCCAGTCAATGGCCAGCTTCGCCGCAGCGGTGTCGTAATTCACTTTCTTGATGATATCCAAGCGGATTTGTTCTGCAGGTGTAATTTCTGACATGTATTACCTCTATGCGATGGAGGAGCATTATCGAAGCCTCTTCCGAAGTGTCTTCTGTAATGCCATGAAAAAAGCCACCCGAGGGTGGCTGCGACTAATACAATACTTTCTCAAACAAATCTTTATGGAAAAAACCAATAAACCAGATTATAAAGTGACGCAATAAATGAAAGGAAGCTGATGAATGCAAAGAAGATTGCAATTATACCAGGCTGTCCCATCATATAACTTGCAACTTCTTTTGAGTATGGTTTCCCCCTTTCCTCCGCCGCTTTGAGCTCAGCCCTTGCCTTTGAAAGTTTTCGCTCCGCCGTAATATGACATAAGTATCCAAATACCAGAGCGATAATTAAAAAAACTATGAAGCCAGTTAACGTATTCATTAATACTAATCCTAAGTTTAGGGTAAAGCACATTATTTTCTCACCCTACTATAAGTGATTGTAATGGCTTAGCATAACAAGCTCTGTTTACTCCTACCTTTTTCAGTAGGTTTTTGACTTTTGGGATTCTTCATTAACTTAATAAAGTTCATCTACTCAATTTCACTGGGGGTTAACCTGTACGGTACAGCCATCCTGCTGTTTAGCTTCACTCATTTAGTAGCCTTTTCGATTAGGTGCGGGCAATTGGCCTGCACTGATTTGTTGTGCGCCAGAATGTCGCGCTTTGTCTGGCGGTCCAGTACGTCGATATCGTGGTCGGTCAGGTAGATAATTCGTACCCAACTGCAGGCCGTATCAACCACCACCGGGGCGGGTAAACGTTTCGCGCAGCTCACGATCAACATCGTCATCAGGCATATGGCTAACAGTCTGCTGTACATCGCTGGCCTCTCTGGTGGCTTCCTCTTTCCGTTCTGCCGCGGCGACGGTTGCAGCGGCGTTCTCTTCGGTCCGCTTCTTGTCTGCTTTGGCTTCCGCTTTATTGGTGCCACGCGCATGGCCGAAACCAAATGCGCCAGCGATAGCTGCAATCACCGCTGCCACCAGACCAATAATCATTTCAATGCCCATGAGGACCTCATACCAGCACGGCTTTTGCCAGATTAAAACGGCGACGGCGGTCATCAAGACCGTTTTTACCGCCGTTAATGATGATCGTGATACGTTCCACATCGCCGGAATACACAAGGCATCCGCTGGTGGCAAAGAACCACGCTGCGGAGCGCGCTGCATTTTCGTCCTGTTCCAGCAATTCCGGCTGCGTAACCAGATCCAGTTTTAGAGCCAGGCCGCATTTGCGATAGTTGCTTACCCCTGTGATTTGCTTCAGCCCGCGCCCGCGATATTTCCACCCGTCACCGGCAACCTGATTCCCAAGGTTCTTTTTCCCCCACTCGCCACCATAGACCAGGTTAGCGATAGCTCGCTGATCGGCCGGTTGTGTTGCCGTTCTGCCGAGGGCGGCGGCCTGCTGGGCGGTGATGCGGTGTTTACCGAACGTAGGAACAAGGCTATCTGCTGCATAGTTCAGATTCTCCACCAGCCGGGTAAAGCCTCCGGACTCATGTCCCATCTGGGCAATGAACATTGCTTGATCGAGTGGAGCAGTGATACCGAACTCTTTCATCGCGGCTGTGATATGCGGAAACCAACGCGCAGTTAACCCGGCGCCGATACCAGCCGCCTTCTGAAATTGAGATTGATTCATTAGTGCCTCAATGTATCGACCAGACGCGCCACGTTACCCCGTGCCCACAGCACAGCGGCGCATATCATCACGTTTGCCAGCACCACCAGCCAGTGAGACTGAACGTAAAGACCAAAGATAAATTGGAAAGGTATGCTCGCGTAAATCAACACCAGCAAGTAAGCAAGAATCGAGATACCAGGCCGATGCCTGGCACCGTGTCGTTGATAAAACATCAATGCGCAGACTATAACGGCACATATCACCGCATTGACCAGCGCAGCGGGGTCATTTATTACCACTCGAACCTCCTCCCCTTAGTCGGGAAAGTAATCCGAACAGGCTGCTCAAGTCCTGGCTGTTAATGAAAGTCAGGACCTTAATAGTGACAGCCGATGCCACCACCGCTCCGAGCGCGTCTAGCGGTCGGTCTGTATAGCCTGTCCAGGTAGTAAATTTTGAGCCTAATAATCCAGCAGCCAGAACACCGACAATAAACGACGTCATGAAGTAAGCTATTTGCCTTCCACGTGTCAGGTTTGCGGTCGTTGCCACATAAAATACCGCGCCGCCAAAAGCCCCAAACACCACACCAAAATCGGTATGAGTGATGACACCATATACGACGGAACCAATTAAACCGCCGCCAAAAATCAGGCCGGTACCAGTTAAAGGATCGGACATTAAGCCCCCTCTTATTGCTGTGAGTCCTCTCAGAATTGAGGGGAAAAAGAAAAGGCCACGCATAAGCGCAGCCTCAAATAATTTGTTCCTCAGCTCGCCGAGGTGCCGTATTTATTGCGAAAAAAAGCCCGCTGAGAGAGGCGGGCTGAAGTTGGCATTTCAAGGAGCAACGGTAAGAGCGCGCCTGATTGTCCGAGCTACCGATTTACCAGGATGCATTTGTTTTTTACCGTTACGTTCTTTAAACATAGAAGGGTAACTGTAAACAGTAAACCCGCCATGAATCTTAAATATGTTTAGTAGCAGTGTGGTGCCGGGTGCCTCCCGGTGAGCATGCCCCAGCCGGCATGACTCGCGCTGCATTTACAGGATTTCTGTAACTGACTGGTCGCCCCTCCGTTCAGGGGGATTCACCACAATTATAAATTAACAAGATGGTATTTATCAGGTCAATACGTAGTGACATCAGTAACCTACACCTGTTAACTATCTCCGGCTCCCCATGGCAAACATTTCATATAAAAAAGCCCACGCGTTAACGTGGGCTAAGATAAGGGGGTGTGGTGCCGGGTGCCTCCCGGTAAGTCGTTGGTCAGCCACCATGACTTGCGGTACGAGTGAATCTTGAGGATTCAAATACAATGCTGTTTCCGCCCCTCCGCATAGGGGGATTCACCACACACTCAAATTAACAAAGCATTAACTTCATGGTCAATAGTTTGTGACACCAGGACGCTACGCCTGCTTATTTACTGCCGCTCTGTTTTGGTATTGGCCGCCAGTAACTGCGGCTCAGCCGATTTACAGGTCTTTACGTCGACCGGCGCTGCAACTCGCTTGAGTACGTCACAAATAAAAAAGGCCACGCAGATGCTCAACCCTCGTTATTCTGGTAGGTAGACTGGATTGTTTCAGATGCTAAAATCTCATCCCAGGATGCCTATCATCCTTATAATAATGTTAGCTGTTTTACTTGGCCCGCCCATGCGGGCTTTTTTTGTACAAAACTCACACTAAAAACAGACAATGAAAATCATTAAAATCTCAATTCTTATAGTTGCTATTTTTCAATCCGTTATGTCATATGCAGCAGATATTCCCAAGGGTAAATATCAACAAGGTGATTGCATACGTGGAGCAGACCCGTCTTACTCATGGGATGGACAATTCGCAAAAGTTGAAGCCTACTCGTACATAAGCGGATTCATAGGGCCAAATTACATCCTCTACTTTCCTAATTACAAAGCCAGTTCAGTTATTTTCAGCCCTGATATCGAAAAGTCGACCATCAAAGTAGACTCCGTTTATTGCCAGAAGTACTGATAACGTCGGCCAGCACTGCATCCCACCTGGGAACACCACAAATAGAAAAGGCCGTCAATCGATAGCTATAAGAAACGAAAAAGCCCCGGCGTCTGCCGAGGCTCAAACATTCTTCTTCAACGGTGAACATACAATGCCCATCTTTAGAACAAATTAACACGAATTCGGGAAAAGTAAATATCTCAGCGCGTTATTTGTTTGAGCTGTCCCTCCGCCCACGCCTCTTCTATATCGAATTTAGTGATCAGTTCGTCAAAGAACGGTTTAACAGACTTCTTCCATGTATCCAGGGTGATGGCGTCCGTTACTTGGCAAATGGCACTGTGCACAGCAGTGGAGAGGATTCGCTCATATCCACGACCACCGCAGCGCTTGCAGTTGCCCATGACAGGTACGCCCTGCTTCTCGGTCTCATCCTGGTTCACGACCTTCCCCCGACCGTGGCAGTCGTTACAGGAGGCACTGACAGTCCCTTTTCCCTTGCACTTTTGACAAAGCACCCGAACCTGCTCCCGGACAGACTTTACTTCTTCCCAGTCCGACGGCGAGATTCCCTTTGTTACCTTGACCCACTTTGGCGGTTTCCCATCTGGATACGATACTTTGTTGGTGAATACCTCTGCGTCGATGAATCCGGAACCGCAGCAGCAATCACATTTTTTTTTGCTGGAAGCGCTTCGCGAATAGTCCTCAAAGGCGAACGTTGCGAGGATCTGGATAACCTGGGGTTTTACGTTCGACGCGAGCTTGCGCAGCGAGGCAACTTTATCGCATTTTGTCAGCGCGTAATCAGCCAATAGTCCTATAGCCCGATCCCGGTCATTGTTGCTAATGCCCATCTTGCCCAGGAATGCGCTATACCCCATTGCGGCACGTTCCTGCGTCATGCCCATTGCAGCCATAATGTCAGTGCCGGTTAATGAGTCTGATGCCGTCGCTCGTGGAGAATCGCTAATCATAGTGGACTTCGCGAAGTGGTATTTCACTGTATTTTCGAGGTTCATGCTATTTCTCCCAGAGACTGATAAATGCGGACAAAGTTTTTCAATATTTGATAATCGGTCATTACTGTTCCGCGGCACCGGAAAAGGCGGAGCTTTTGCCAGCGTTCGCGGATGAGTTCAACTACGTACGGGCTCATGCTTCCTCCAGCTCAGTGATGGTCAGTTCAAGCCGTCCACCTTTCACAACCGGCATTCTTTTCACGCTGTAATAATCAACTTGTTGATCGTCGAGCCAGAAACCGGATTTAGTGAGTGCATCGAAAGCCGCTTTTTGCAGGTTGTCCAGATCACGGCGGCGGCGGTCCGGCATGTGGCATTCAATTCGAATCCTAACTGCGGCAGATATTCCGATATCAAGCATCTGCTCTTTGATGATGCTGACTACGATATCGCGATATGCCTGCCCTTCTGCGCTGATATGCGTGCGCCCGCGGTTATGCCGGTAGTAGCGATTGTTGCTCGGTGGCCAGGGTAATGAGATCCGGTATTGGTTAGCCATGCTGCTCACCCCACTCTTTTGCCCATTCAATTTCGAGACGAGATTTCTCGCTGAACTTGACGCCCTGCAGTGTTCCGAACCAGTAAATAGCCTCAATGACCTCTACCATCTGGCGAACGGTCATCTTGCTGGTACGCTGACCAAACATCACAACGCCGCCATCAAGTCCGGGCGCCATTCGTTGTTCCTGCCTTTTGGACTTAGCTACCATCGCCGTGATGAGGTCTTTCCAGTCGTCGGAATCGTATTTGTTCCCGAACCAGGTAACCTGGTCAGACAGGTCTTTAAGGAGGGGCCACATCTTGCGATTCTGATGCAGCGTACGAGTCATCTCTTTGATGTCGAGAATCAGCGGCCGCTTCTGGTCAACCGGCAATGTGCGGATGAAGTTGATTGCGTTCTGCTTAACGCTTTCGTTAATGAGGTGGAATTGTTGCTTCACGCTTCACCCCCTGAGAGATAAAACGCAGAATGCAGAAAATCGCAGGTGCATTTCTGCATCTGTGACTGGTAGAAAGGTGTTCTGATTGTCGTTTGCACTTTGAGTCCCCTCAAAGCGCAGAAGTCACCGGAGTTGTTCAGGCTCCGATGACATGATTATGGCTGGTTGATTATAGAAAATCAAAAACCTTTTATGGCAACAACAAACCGCCGAGGGAGGTACGCCTGTTAATTTATGGAAAAAATTGCCCTAGATGGAACGCTAAAACAAGGATAAACTTTGCCCTGCTCCAGGCGTTGGCTCTACAAATGTTACATCTTTAATTCTCTCGCCTAGTAGAAAAAATTTCTCCAAAGATAGTGATGGTATTGTTGCAAACCCATCAGCCCCCTTTTTCCTAGCAACCTCTCTCACATCCATGAGAATTCGCCCTAATACGTTCATACCATAATAGTTACCTTCTGGGTCTTTACTGGCACCCCAGAATTGGTCCTTCTCTGAGTGTTCCACGATGAAATGGTCGCCTGTACTGTCTAACAGAGCAAAGAACGCATCCCAGTTCTGGCATAATTTTACGCAAACACACCACTTCATAATCGAAATTCGATTCTTATCCCATCCTGCGCGAGTTTTAGATTCAAACGATCGTGCGGTCTGCTTGGCTTCATAGGGGTTTCCTTGAGTAATGATGGCCTTTTGTATATCCGGATAGTCTGGATATCGGCATGCTTGGTAAAGGATTTCACTTGATTGAATAGGCAATCCATTGATTAACAATGGATATCCTTTAGCCATGTTGGACAGACCACCCCATTTTTCGGTGGTTTTCCTGAAGGAAAGTGTGTTCTGCAGCGGATATAATCTATAGCTCATACCACTCATTATACCCATTCCGCTTCATTAGTGGATACCAGCAGTCCAATGCGGGAGCACCTGTTGGTTCATAATCTCCCCACCAAAAAGCCAGCGGCACATTATTCGGGCAATTTCGATAAGTAAAGGTTGTTCCCCCAAAACCCAAACCGTCAAAAGTAGAAAAACCTAGAGGTTTGAGCACCTCACTAGGGGTTTTCCTGTGCAGCAAGATATTAAATCCGACTTTAGTAAGGATAGATTCGAAACGATCCCTTGAGGCTTCATTTCTAAAACTATCAGAAGAGTCATATCCATCTCTGAATACGCCTTTGTAAAGCTCACACTCCTCGAATTTCTCGGGAGTATCTACACTATATTCCCTTGGCCAGAAAACACCTGATTGAGCAGAACGACTTTTTCGGTTTTCAACCTCACGCATACCACCATTCTTCACGTGTACAAAAATATTTCTATCCTTGAAAATATATTCCAATCGCCTTTTTATATTATAATCAGAAAACGTATGAGATGAAAAAAAATATATATTTATTTTAATATCTCTTAAATTAAATTTTACAATAAAATTACTTAACGATTTGATGGCCTTTTCTCCTGAAAACGACACATCATCAATATATACAAATGTATCAAATTTATTTACTTCATCTTGAGTTGATGATTCAGTAACGATGTTAAATTTTATCCCTACTGTTTTATAAAGAGATTTAAGCAATTCCTTTTGACTAGAACCTTTTTTTTGAATATCTAAAAAACCTGCATATCTGAAGAATTTCACGTTATTTTCACTTCTTGCAATGGCTTTTATTTTTCTTTGATATTGACTTTCGGACAGGTAACCTGCATTAAGTAGATAAAGCGTTTCATCTAAGATAAATCGTCTATCCTCTACTGCAAATTGCTTGATCCATTTGCTGACATGTTCAGAGTTCATACCTCCAGCCGGAGGAGACGTGTAATCGCTCAACTTTTCAGCAATTTTATTGATTACTTTTTCATCAGGTGAAATATTTGAGGACATAAAAATTCCTTTTCATAACACAGTATCTAAAAAATAATAATACTTTTATTTATTTCAAATATAGACCGTATATTCAACTACTATATTTTATAGCAGGGAGATACTGATCACAATTTTTAGATATCTAATATAATGGTTTAATAACCAGCAGTCTAACATGCTAATTCACATAAAAAACTCATCAAACATTCCTCTTTTCTGTTAATTCTTTTAAGAATAAACATCAGTAACTCGGGCCGGGCTTAATGACACGGCTGGCGAATCACACTTGTTTCCCCATACGTTGAAACCGTGGGAAGATTTACGCGCAAAGAGCTCAATGCGTGGAAGATTACCCAGCAACCGAACCAGCATTTCACGCACGCAGTCTGGTTTACGTAATTGCTCATGTCGCGGCGAGGCGAGGTGCTGGATGATCGAGACGTTCTGCCGTGATGCCCGCTTGCCCTTTGCCGCGAAAAGACATCTTCACAGTTCGCCCGGATCAGGTGTCCCCTTCCCAACGCCGATTTGTCAGTTTGTTTCGGGTAGGTCTGATGCCAAGTGAGCGCCTTCCTTGTGATCCTGCGCACGCACTTCAGCCAGGAAAGCGTCGGTGGCCGGGGTTTGTATATCGCACATGAATTCAAGCGCGGTATCGCCATCGCCGTTGTTGAATACCCATGCTGAGGAATAGAACTCAATACCAGGTCATGTGGCGAGCTTATTCATCTTTTCGTTCAGCCCCACACTCTCCGCAGCCAGCTGCTTCACCCAGTCCTGCAGGTCTACGCCAGCCGGGCAGTTGGTCAGCTCGCGGCATTTCTCGATAGTTAACAGTGCTGCTGTGAGTTCGTTATTCAGTCATCCACCTCACCTTCAAGTAATGCGATAATTTCTTCAGGAGTCTCTTTAACGTCGATACGCTCGCCAGAGGACATTTTTCACAGTTGTAATTCCATGCGGAGCCATGCTCACGATATGCGCAGCAGCGACAAATACCGGTTCATAAACTGTTTCTGGTTCCCAGCCATATTTACCCTGGCGCTCAGTCGTCGCTCGCTGGCTTAATTTGATGAATTTCATGCCTGCGTTCTCCCATATACCGCTAAAAATTCGTTTCATCACCGGGCTCTGCCGGCACTCGTTGAAAATCTGATTGGTACTCTTCTGGCCGGAAAATTCTTCCTCAGTTGCCAGCCGGTAGTGAACCGTCCGCCAGACCTTCGCTACTGCTACCAGTACGCCCTGCTTTGCCTGGATGTTCGCCGCCTGGTTGATGCAGGTATGCGACATGCCAGAGGCTTCAGCCACATCCGGGGAGCTGCAGGTTTTGTGTGTCTTGAGGTAATTCAGAATTGCGTCTTTGCCGGTCATTGTTTGCGCCCTCTTAGTCCGTGCTTCTCGCGAATTTCAGCCAGCCTGGCCAGCCCCTGCATGTGTGATAACGGCTTACCACCAAGGACAGGAAGTTGCTTAACAGGCTCCGGAATCGTCTCTCCTGAGTTAATCCGGTTAGCCATGCGCGCCAGTTCTTCTGATGCCTTACGGCGCAACTCAGCGTCACTGAGGCCGTTTGCGCGCATGTTCTGGTACAGGGATGTAACCAGCCAGTAGTGCGCGTTGGACTCCCAGGGGTAAGACTCAGCATCCGGATACTGTCCGCGCGTACGGCAGTACTGGTAAATCATGTCCACCAGTTGATCGGCGTTAGATAACCCGGCCGCCGCGGCTTCTTCAGCTTTGCACCAGGCGACAAACTGGCCGGGTGACGGAAGGAATGGACGCTCCTGGCGACGGGCTACCCGCATGCCAGTCGCAACCTGCTCCATGGTGGTGATGCCGTTTTCCCTGAATGCCAGAACCCACTGGCGCCGGATTTCGTTCATCTCGGTCTGGTCGCGGTTTGCAGTGGTTGCCGGGAAGGCGGCCAGCAACTGGCTAAACACACTGTTGATGACCTGGGCCACCTGCTCAAGCTGCGATTTCTCGTCGTGCTGTTCAGGCAGGTTGTGCGCAAAGCGGCGCATCTGCTCGCGGTCAAAGTTATGCATCTGCTCTGCAAGGCTTTTCATAGCTGCACTCCGTAAATCCAGTCAGTGTTGGTCAGGTCAACCTTCGGCTTGTCGGCGGCAGAACCGTTGCTCTGCTTGCCTCGTTTGATATCGAGCTGAGTCCACTTTTCACGAAGGGTGGATGGGCACAGGACATTGCCCTTCCAGAACTTGTCTTCACAGGCCCACTTGAACAGCGAGGCGATTTCCTTGTGGGTGCGCTTGTCACGCTCTCGCATCAGGCGGATATCATTCGCCCAGGTGGCGTAGTTCGGTTTTCTTGCAGAGGGGGCGATGCCCTGTACGACGGTGAACAGCCATTCAGCACAGCGGAGGTCTTCAGAGTTTCCCCATTTGGTGCCGCTCTGGATCGCTGCTTCTGGTCTCAAAGCAGGAGTTTTCTTTCCGGGCTTGTCAGAGGATTCGTCAGAATTCTCGGACGAAGAGTTATTTATATTCTTGTTATTACCTTCTTGTTCATGATGTGCGGGGAATTGTGCGGCCTTATGTGCGGCATACCCTTCCGAACCCGCGCCATTACTGGCTTCGTCATGTGCGCTTATATGTGCGGCTTTATGTGCGGGCAAATCGTCCATTTTTTGAGCATATTCGAGATAGTTTTTAATGGTGATCACCCTGCCTTTTCTCTTCTCTCCCTCGATGGTGATCATCCCTTCGCGAACGAAAACAGACAGCATTCTCTCCACTGCGTCACGGCTTGTCGGATTACCCTGACGGTCACACAACTGAAGCCCAAGATCTGCAGCAGTGACGACCAGTTGACCGGGTTGCAGAGGCCATTGCTTGCCCTTGAAGAAGGCCACATATGGCTGCCTGGCTGCGTCAATGAGAAGGTTTTCCCACAATGCGCGCAGGAACACATCTTTAGCCCATGACTTCTTCTTGATGCTCCGGTACAACGGGACGTAACCAGACTTCTGGTTCTCCATCCTGTTGCTCCTGGCGGCTGAGTGTGCCGCGAAATTGGCGTAAGCTACGTTCGACACAGTTAAACCTCCTGCGCCTGGCGTTTTTGATTAGCGTTTGTCATAATGACCTCGCAATTGACTGACGTTATTTGCAATTGAAAGCCGTTGGTGTTCCAGCACCGCGGCTTTCACCATTTCTGAAGTCTTCACATAACCCCCAGCATCGACGTAACCATCGTCATCAGTGGGCCTACCTGCTCCGGCATGAGGCGAAACAGCGAAGCGATACCCTCGCTTACCTCCTTCAGTTTCTGGTGCTCAGGTGCGTTAAGAAGCACTGCCTGCTTGGCTTCGGCACACTCTTTCATTGCAGAAGCTATCAACGACATGGTGTCGTTTTGCGGCGCCAGCTTTGTTCGGAATTCCAGCGGTAAAACGGCCATGATTGCCGGAGTCAGCTGGCGAACGTTCTCGCGGTACTGATCCGAATCAAATCGGTTATCCAGGAAGCGAAAGAGTTTCTGCCGGGCACGGCTGATATCGTCAGGAAAGCTGATTGAATCGCCGCCCTGCTCCCGGTACTCGTTGATAATCAGTGCCGATACCACGTCCTGATTGTCGATAGCCGACGCCCAGGCTCTTACTGCATCTCGGATCAGGTCATGATCGTGATCCTGTTTTGTTTGAGCGCGATTTATCATCGCGGCCGGAACGAATCCGGTATTGTGGTGATACGTAAGTGATTGCATTTGCATTCCCTTAGTTAAATAGTTTCCAAATGGCTGATAATTCAGCCGTTAGATTTGATTTCCTGATTTTTAAAGAGCGTTTAAAGCTGAAACTCTAAGCTACTGACTTCTCGGCATTCGGGAACAATGTCGGCAAGTCAGGGCGAATCTGGTGAGCCTTGATTGCTCCTCCAGTGGCGCTAACAATGCTGCCAACGTGCTCAGGGGAAACCTTCGCTTTGTTATGCAGCCACTTGTAAACGGCCTGCTGAGAAACTTCGCAGGCATCGCCCAGTTTTTTCTGCGAACCGACAATACTAATCGCGGTTTTAATTACTGGGTTCATAACAACCTCCGTAGTGAATATGAAAGAAGAATAAAACTATGGTTGTATTTAGTCAACAACCATTTTCGTTTGATGGAATAAAACCACGGTTGTACATTTGAACTATGAAAACGACACTCGCAGAACGACTCAAAGAAGCGCGCTCTAAACGAGGCCTTACTCAAAAGGCTCTCGGGGAGTTAGTTGGGGTAAGCCAAGCGGCTATACAGAAGATTGAAACTGGCAAAGCAAATCAAACGACCAAGCTGGTAGAGATCGCCAACGCTCTTGGGGTTCAACCAGAATGGCTAAGTTCCGGTGAAGGTGTGATGACTACCGGCGGAGAACACTCGGCCCAAATTCAATCCAGAAACTCAGCCTCAGACACTTTCAGGGTTGACGTGCTTGATCTCACAGTAAGTGCCGGGCCAGGCATCATAAACAATGAATTCATAGAAATTCTGCGATCTGTCGAATATTCAGAAGCTGATGCCCGCCAGATGTTTAATGGACGTAAGCCCGATCAAATCAGAATAATTAACGTCCGTGGCGATAGCATGAGCGGGACTATCGAGCCTGGAGACCTTCTTTTCGTCGATATCAGCGTTCAGCGCTTCGATGGGGATGGGATTTATGCTTTCCTCTACGATGAGACGGCACACGTTAAGCGCCTTCAGATGATGAAGGATAAGCTTATTGTGATATCGGATAACAAAACTTATGTACCGTGGGAACCCATCGAAAAAGACGAGATGAATCGTGTTTTTGTGTTCGGCAAAGTTATTGGCAGCATGCCGCAAACATACAGAAAGCATGGGTAGATCCTTTTAATTTGGACTGATAAGCGTTCTAGTAACTCCGTAGAAATGCAGAGGAAGCATGTTTGACTTGGTTATCCCCATACTGATTACTTTACTGATTATCGTGCTGGTTGGGATCGTGCTAAGGCTGGATAAGATTTTCTTCAAGCGAAGGGATGAGCGGGATGACTTTGAGTGAACAATAGCATTCCACTATTCTGACGTTTAGATGATTAGAGGTCGCAGAAATGCGGCCTTTTTTTTGGTAACGATGTCACCATTGGTAAACCGTTTACCAGAAGATTCTTGATTTGAGTGGTTAACGATGTCACCATTGGTAAACCGTTTACCAATGGTAGACTAACTAACCATCAGTGACATCGTTAACCAGGGGTCGTTATGAAAAAGTATGCAATTTGGAATAATAAGGGTGGGACAGGTAAAACTAGTCTATCTTTTCAAGCTATATGCCGTTATGCAGAAACCAATCCGCTGCAAAGAATCCTCGTTATTGACGTTTGCCCTCAAGCCAACCTCTCGGAATTATTCTTAGGAGGTTTAATAGGAAATGGGAGTGTTAATCTGCTCACTCGTCACGATTTAGCCAGCCGTTGTACATTAGGTGGTTATTTCCAAATGAGACTTCCGACGCCATATCAAAAACCAAACTTCGACTCTCATGACTACCTAACTAATCCAAAACTGTTTAACGATAACATCCCAAGCAACATCTCTCTGATTTGCGGAGATCCTCTTCTTGAGCTTCAGGCAAATGCAATCAATACCCTAGCTAACCAGCAGATTCCTGGGACTAACGCATGGGTAAGCATCATAGACTGGATTAACGACCTTGTAAGCGGACTTGATGGTGAATACGATGCTTTGTTTGTGGATTGCAACCCTAGCTTTTCAATCTATACGCAAATAGCATTAGCTGCCGTTGAAAAACTAATCCTTCCTGTAATGGCGGACGACTCATCACGAAGGGCTATTCAGAACGCATTCTCTTTGATCTATGGATTAAAATTACCATCAGACATATACGCGTCATACGCATTTGCAAATAAACTGAACACGGTAAACAGGCCATTACCAAAAGTTCATATGATTGCCAAAAATCGCCTAACGCAGTATATGGGGCCAGCCTCAGCTTATGCTGCTGTGCTAAATTCCATAGACAATGACATTCAACAATTATTGGTAAGCAACCCTGAGATTTTTGACTTCACCACAGTAGATGACGGTGTCGTAAACATTAAAGATTTCCAGACAACAGGAGTAGTAGCTTTCGCCAAGGGCTGTCCATTTTCCATACTACCTACTGGAAGCGTCAGGGTTATGAATAGGAGGGTTAAAGTTAATGGACCTTATAAACAGTCATGCCTAGAGGCTATCGACAAGATGGTTGACAAGCTGTAATGCTATTGCCAATAACCCGGCCGCCGCGCCGGGTTTTCACTTTCCGCACCACCTCTGCAGCGTCACGCAACAACCCCTTGTGGATGACATTCCCTACAGCCTTACGCTTTCCCTCCAGAAATCCGACAATGTTCTCTTTGTTGATCTCAATACCATTATAAATCAGCTCGAATACCCCCCCCACCTCTCCAGCCATGAAGGCCAAGCGGTTATCAGCAAGTTCATCTCGTTCCACGCCCTCTTCTAATGTTGTTTTTTTGAACATATCACACAGACATAAAAAATAAATTCCGTTTACCTACAACCACATAAAACCAAAACAACTACAATAACAACTATTGTTGTTGACGATAAAACAACTATAGTTTTTAATAAGTCCATCGAAACGAAACATCGACAACTGAGCGAAGTTAGCCAGAGGTTAAGTGGAGATTCGGTCAGTCGAACGGCGCGACAGTAAACCATGCGTCGGGCGCCCGGCGGGCTCAGGGAGAGCGGCAATGGTGCGTAATCAAACGACTTTCATACCTCAGTCGCTTCACCGAGGCAGCTTAGTTATGACAACCGGCGGCCATCCACCGCCAGAGATTAAGCGCAGAAGTCTTTCTTGTTCCGCTGGCCGGCGATAAGGCAGAGGTTGAAATGAGTAAGCAAGGCATCAGAGCCCTGATCATTTCGGCAGTTATCGGGCTCTTCATCTGGACGGCGCTAATCAGCGCAGTGTGGGAGTTATATCAATGGTCGATTTTGCACGTAAACCCGCTCGTCAGCAGGCTATTCGGTTAAGCCCTCTGTCAGCATTCATTCGTCGGGTGTGTTACATGCTCGCACAAAAAGGTGACCCTTCATGAACACGATGTTCGCACTGGTTCTCACTGTCGGCATGCTGACTGGCGGAAATATGGACGTTCTTCTCGGTGTCTATGACAGCGAGTCAGATTGTAAGAAAGCAGCTGTTGAGCAGGGAATTGAAGAAAACTGTTACCCGCTTAAGGGAGTATTAGCAGAAAACCCAGCCGCATTTACGGCTCAGATATAGGGGGAGTTATGCAGAAGAAATGCGCTTATTGCCGCAAGCCGATTGAGGAAGGCAAGGAAGTAAAAATGACCATCCTCATCATTCACGGTTCGCAACTGGCGCCACGGGAAAGAACCTATTGCTCGACGAACTGCGGTCAATACGACCAGATGGCCAACGAGGCCTAACGTAAAACCCGCCGAAGCGGGCTGTACGTCCGGTGACACCGACCAAAGTTCCACCGGAAATTACCAAAAACCAATGAACACCCTGAATGGGCGCTATCAATGGCCCGAGGGATTTTACATCCAAAATTGAGGCTATCACATGGAATATTTTTATCTGATAAAAGCGACTCAAAAATCGGGTAAAGCCGATGCTGTAATCTGGCGTTCTGCAAAAACCGAATCCCGCGCGCTGCTGCAGCTGGACGTTGACCTGGAAGATGCTGAGATCGAAACAGGCCGCGGCAAAGACTATCAAAAGCCAATCCGTACCGATTTCCCGGTATTTAACGATCTTCCGGCTGAAGGTGTTCTCGATTACTCCTGGTGCGAACGCTACCAGCTCGCCGACGATGGCCGCACCTGGGCACTGAAGCCAGGACAAGAGCCTGTAGACGTTCATCACACCGATGATGCTGAAGTATCCTCTGAGCCTGTCACTGACGAGTTGGTTGATGACAATAGTGCTGACGATGCTGGTGATGTCGATACCGTGGAATCGTTCGGCAATGCTGAATACGAAAACGATACAAACGCCCTGTTCAATATTGCTGAGCAGCCGTTCCGCATTAAGCTGCTGGCGCAGTACATGGCGAATGATAATCACGTCTATCAAATCAGTATTCCGCACCGTAAAGAGCTCGCAGTTCTGGAAATGGATACCGATAACTCCGCAGTGCAGGATCTGATTCTCGCCGCCGAGAACGTCCAGGGTTTGAAGGATGCCGACATGCCTACCCTGTGGAAATTTACCAGCGCCAACAAAGCAGTATTTCCTGAAGGTAAGCGCCACGAACTGGGCAAGCGTATCCAGTTTGCAAAACTGTGGTTTGAAACTCCGCACATTGACCGCGGCATACTCGTTCGCGAATGGTCTGCCGGCAATTATATTTCTGCTGTTCAGAAAACGGATACCGGCACGAATGCTGGCGGTGGTAATAAAACCGATCGCAACCCTGACTACACCCATACCCTTGATACGCTTGATGTTGAGATTGCTCTGGCCACAATGCCGATGGATTTCGATATCTACAATTTCCCGGCATCCATTCATCGCCGGGCTAAAGAAATCGTCCAGAAAAAAGAAAGCCCGTTCAAAGAATGGTCTGCTGCGCTGCGTAAAACCGCAGGCATCCTGGACTATTCCCGCGCTGCTATTTTTGCCCTCATTCGTGGCGCCACCAGCGATATACATCATTTCCCGGTAAGCCTGCAGACCTATATCAATGCGAACCTGACAGAGCATAAGCATGAAACGCCCTCTGCTGAAACGCTTGAGAAAGCCGGGCATGTGTCATCTGCCGCCGTCGCTGAACGGTCAGCCGTGGATAAGATTCTCGCAGCTGAGCGCGGTGAATATATCGAAGGGGTAAGCGATCCAGATGCACCGAACTGGGTAACGGAAGACCTGACTAAACCCAAACAGCCTGAAGTTTCAAACATGGGCAATGGTGTTTTTTCGATTGATGGTCTGATGGATAGCCAGCCAGCACCAGCATCAGCACTTTGTATCGTGGACCAGACGCGCCAGCGCGCTGCAGAAGAAAAATTACATCCAGCTAATTCCGGGGAAACCACCAGCGATGTGCAGATGGAAACGGCTCAGCCAGTCGAAGACGAAAATGATAATGCGGTATCAGCAAGCGAAGGCACTGATGCAACTGCTCCGCAAGCAGATGCCGTGAACATGCGCGACATTCTTGCTGAGCGCTGCCCTGACCTTACCGCGGCAGTATTGAAGGACCAGCAATCAGCAACTGCAGAAGAAGAGCATGAGCCAGAGCCGGAAGCAACAAAATGGCCTGAATTCTTCGAGCCCGGTCGATATGAAGGTGTTCCGAACGATGTTTACCACGCGGCGAACGGCACCAGTTCGACTCAGGTTAAAGATGCCCGTATATCTCTGATGTATTTCGAAAAACGCCACGTCTCGAAAGTCATTGAAAAAATGCGCTCTCCTGTTCTGGATATGGGCAATCTGGTGCATGCGCTGGCGCTGCAGCCTGAACAGCTGGAAAAAGAATTCAGCATCGAGCCGGAAATCCCGGAAGGCGCCTTCACGACGACTGCGACGATCCGCGCGTTTATCGACGAGTACAACGCCGGTCTTCCGCCGCTTTTGAGTGCTGACGACATCAAGGCGCTGCTGGAGGCGCACAACGCCACCCTGCCCGCTCCGGTACCGCTGGGCGGCGACAAAGATGCAATCGGTATTGCGTATCTGGAATTACCTGACGAGTTCAAGCGAATCGTTGGTGACGATAAAAACTTTACCGCGTCAGCAATGAAGGCCTGCATCAAAGAATACAACGCCACCCTGCCTGCGCCTGTTAAAACCAGCGGCAGCCGTGATGCCATGTTGGAACAACTGGCGATTATCAATCCTGACATGGTCGCTCAGGAAGCCCAGAAGGCGCAGCCGCTGAAAGTATCAGGCACCAAAGCGGATCTGATTCAGGCTGTGAAATCGGTTAAACCGGATGCCGTGTTTGCCGACGAACTGCTGGATGCATGGCGCGAAAACCCGGAAGGAAAAATACTGGTTACCCGCCAGCAGATGAGCACTGCGCTGGACATTCAGAAAGCACTATTGAACCACCCCACCGCCGGCAAGTTGCTCCAGCATCCGAGCCGCGCCGTTGAAGTGAGCTATTTCGGTATAGATGAGGAAACCGGGCTGGAAGTTCGCGTACGCCCTGACCTTGAGATAGACATGAGCGGCCTGCGCATTGGTGCGGACCTGAAGACCATCAGCATGTGGAACATCAAGCAGGAAGGCCTGCGCGCGAAGTTGCACAGGGAAATCATTGAGCGCGATTACCACCTCAGCGCGGCCATGTACTGCGAAACCGCTGCTCTGGATCAGTTCTTCTGGATTTTCGTCAACAAAGACGAGAACTACCACTGGATCGCCATTATCGAGGCATCCGAAGAGCTACTGGAGCTCGGCATGCTGGAATACCGCAAAGCAATGCGTGCCATCGCGAACGGCTTCGACACTGGCGAATGGCCAGCGCCGATTACTGAAGACTACGCCGAAGAACTTAACGATTTTGATGTGCGCCGTCTCGAAGCACTGCGCGTACAGGCATAAGGGGGAACAGTCATGGAAAACACTAACATTGTTACAGCCGAACAGCAGGCACCAAACACCATTTCAGCTAGCAACGCGATCTTTAACGTTCAGGCTCTCGGTCAGTTAACTGCTTTCGCAAACCTTATGGCTGATTCACAAGTGACAGTGCCAGCTCACCTTGCAGGTAAGCCAGCCGATTGTATGGCCATCGTTATGCAGGCTATGCAGTGGGGCATGAATCCCTATGCAGTCGCGCAAAAAACGCATTTGGTAAACGGCGTGCTCGGATATGAAGCCCAACTCGTCAACGCGGTAATAGCCAGTTCCAGTGCTATCAACGGTCGATTTCATTACCGCTACGGCGGGGACTGGGAACGTTGCACAAGGACTAAGGAAATTACCAGGGAAAAACACGGTAAAAATGGGAAATACAACGTTACCGAACGAGTGCGAGGCTGGACTGATGAAGACGAAATCGGGCTGTTTGTTCAGGTCGGCGCGATCCTTCGCGGTGAGTCAGAAATCACCTGGGGTGAGCCGCTTTATCTCTCGGGTGTTGTAACTCGTAACTCCCCATTGTGGGTTTCTAACCCGAAGCAGCAGATCGCTTATCTGGGCGTGAAATACTGGGCTCGCTTGTACTGCCCTGAAGTGATCCTGGGTGTTTATAGCCCGGACGAAGTTGAGCAACGAACAGAACGAGAAATCAATCCGGCCCCGGTGCAAAGAATGTCTGTAGCTGAGATTACCAGCAGTTCAGACATCACCACCAGCGAACAGGACGCAGCTATCAGCATTGATTCTCTAGCCGATGATTTTCGTGTCCGCATTGAACGCGCCGAGTCGGTTGATGCAGCCAAAGCCATCAGGGCTGACCTGGATAAAGAGAAAGCTGTGTTGGGTACTGTTCTCTTCACCGAACTGAAAGGTAAAGCGGTGCAGCGCTACTTCATGGTTGATGCCAGAAACAAAATTGAGGCGGCCATAAATTCACTTCCTAACCCGGGAGATCCGGAAGCCGAAGCATTATTCGCGAAGGCAGAAAGCACCCTGACCTCATCGCGCCGACACCTCGGTGATGAACTGTATGACCAGTTCCGTATCACACTGGACGACATGAAACCGGAATACGTTGGCTAACCAGATTGGGAGGGCAACTCTCCCGATAAAGGAATGTATATGCGATTGATTAACCGAAGCAGACACTCCCCTCTGGGCCGCCAGGCGTGCGATGCGGCACTGGCGAAACACGTTGAGCTTTATGGCGCCTACGGGCGACAGAAAACGAAGAGGACTTATACGGTGGTGGTTCAAGGCTCAAAGATCACTGTAGAAGTTGTAAACAGAAAATGCAGTTATGTGGCGACGGCCATGAGCTGCGCCCGTAGGCTGCAGCATCTTCCTGGACAATGTAACTAAGGGGCTTTTATGAATAACGCATCTCATTTCCAAGATGAAATATTGGTAACCAGTGACATTCTGTCCAGATACAAAATTTCGCGCAGCACACTGTATTTCTGGAGCACACCATCCCGGATGCCATCGTACTTTTCTCAGCCGTTTCCGAAGCCAAAAATAAATGGCAGCCCTAAAAGATGGCGTTTGTCAGACCTTCTTGCCTGGGAAGACAACATGAGTATCAAACCAGAGGCCGGCCAATCAACTTCTCAAGATGACGCTGCCAAACAGCAAGCCAATGACGCTGATCATCCAAATAATCGTGGAGGTTATACCGCGCCATGACTCCAGACATATGATGCCCTAGTAGCTTTTCCACAACATGTGGTGGCGCACCTAATTCAGAAAGGCGCGTCGCCACTGTTCTTCTCAAATCATGAAGCGACCAAGGTTTCATCCCTGTTTTTGCAATTATCTGCGCAGAGAACAGAGCCACATTTGGTTGAAGTGGCGGCCTGTCATCTTCTGGCCCCCTGTATCGTGACAACGTCACAATATGTTTTGAAACTGATGTTTCTTTTTCAGCTACCATCATCTGTATTACAGCCTCAGGAAGCGCCCTTCTCACCGACTTCCCAGTTTTATAGTCACTTGCCGGGATAGTCCATGTCTGTTCCTTTAAATCAAACCATTCCCATTTTGCTGTTCTGATCTCTGTACTTCGACAGCCAGTCATAATGAGAAACTTCATTATCAATTGCTGCCTATATTTCATCTGAGGCAGGGCATTCCAAACAGTAATGATTTCATCATCACTTAACCTGCGGTCTTTTACAGCTGCTGTGAGCCCTACATCTGATCGTCTAAGGCTTTCAATAGGGTTCACGTTAATTACCCCACGGTTGGAACAGAAACGAAATGTGCGCTGCATCAAACCAAGCATTTGCCCTGTAACCACTCTTCGCCCCATACCGTCAAAAAGATTTAGCCAGTGAGCTTTAGTTGTCTGATCTACAATCATATTTCCGAGCACTGGGGCTATATGATTATTGAAGTCGCGGCGGTTAACTTTGATTTTTACCAGACCTTCAGGGATGCAGTAGTACTTCTCCCAGTAATCGAATGCTTCTTTCACTGTAAGCGCTTCTACTTTTTTCTGTTTCTCGAGTACTACTTGCCGTCTAGGATCAAGCCCTTCCGCTAGCCAAGCCCTGAACTGCTGCCTACGTTCTCGCGCATGAGCTAATGAGGTGGTTGGATAATCACCAATCGTTAGTTGAGCGGCTTTCCCGTTCCATCTGTAGCGGTAAAAGAATGTTATACTGCCGGATGTAGACAACCTGACATTCAGACCATGTGCGTCTGAAATGACCTCGATTTGGTCTCTTTTTTTGCCAAGAGCTTTTCTTAATTTTGTGTCGGTAAGCAATGTGTACACTCCGGAAGAAGATATACACATCAGTGTACACATTATGCGTAAATTGATAACCTTCAAATCTATGAAGAACACACAAAAATAAAGCGTTACATACTGGCAAGGCGTTGATAATAGCGGGATTATTGAAAAGAAATAAAGCATGACTAACAAACTTAAAACGGATTCATATGCCCTACGATAGCGTCTATCTCGAAAAGCGCCCGCCCGGCGCATTGCGCACCGTATGGCGTAAATTCTACGGCGATACCACCGCGATGATTGGTTTATACGGCTGCGGCGCGCTGGTGCTGCTGTGCGTATTCGGCGGCTGGTTTGCGCCCTATGGCATCGATCAGCAGTTCCTCGGCTACCAGCTGCTGCCGCCTTCATGGTCGCGCTACGGCGAAGTGTCGTTCTTCCTCGGCACCGACGATCTTGGTCGCGATGTGCTAAGTCGCCTGCTCAGCGGCGCGGCGCCGACCGTCGGCGGCGCCTTTGTGGTCACGCTCGGCGCCGCGCTGTTCGGCCTGGTGCTTGGCGTGATTGCCGGTTCCACCCACGGTTTGCGTTCAGCGGTAATGAACCACATTCTCGACACCCTGCTGTCGATTCCGTCGCTGCTGCTGGCGATTATCGTCGTCGCTTTTGCCGGGCCGCATCTGAGCCATGCGATGTTTGCCGTCTGGCTGGCGCTGCTGCCGCGCATGGTGCGTTCGGTCTACAGCATGGTGCACGATGAACTGGAAAAAGAGTACGTGATTGCCGCCCGCCTCGACGGCGCTTCCACGCTCAATATTCTCTGGTTTGCGGTTCTGCCTAATATTACCGCAGGGCTGGTCACCGAAATTACCCGCGCGCTGTCGATGGCGATCCTCGACATTGCCGCGCTCGGTTTTCTCGACCTCGGCGCTCAGCTACCCTCTCCGGAATGGGGCGCCATGCTCGGCGACGCGCTGGAATTGATTTACGTCGCCCCCTGGACGGTCATGCTGCCGGGAGCGGCCATCATGATAAGCGTACTGCTCATCAATCTGCTGGGCGACGGTATTCGCCGCGCAATTATTGCCGGGGTTCAATAATGCCGTTACTGGATATTCGTAATCTAACCATTGAGTTTAAAACCAACGAGGGCTGGGTAAAGGCCGTCGATCGGGTCAGCCTGACGCTGGCTGAAGGTGAAGTCCGTGGTCTTGTCGGTGAATCAGGTTCCGGCAAAAGCTTAATCGCCAAGGCGATTTGCGGCGTCACCAAAGATAACTGGCGGGTCACCGCCGACCGTATGCGTTTTGATGATATCGATCTGCTGCGTCTCTCTAACCGCGAGCGCCGAAAACTGATTGGCCACAACGTATCGATGATCTTCCAGGAGCCGCAATCCTGTCTTGATCCTTCCGAGCGTATTGGGCTGCAGTTGATGCAAAATATCCCCGGCTGGACCTTTAAAGGCCACTGGTGGCAACGCTTTGGCTGGCGTAAGCGCCGCGCTATTGAACTGCTGCACCGGGTGGGAATTAAAGATCACAAAGATATTATGCGCAGCTTCCCCTACGAGCTGACCGACGGCGAATGTCAGAAGGTCATGATCGCCATCGCGCTTGCTAACCAGCCGCGCTTGCTGATTGCTGATGAACCCACTAACGCCATGGAGCCAACCACCCAGGCGCAGATTATTCGCCTGTTGACCCGGCTCAACCAGAATAACAACACCACTATTTTGTTGATCAGTCACGATATGCAGATGCTCAGCAAATGGGCGGATAAAATTAACGTCATGTATTGCGGGCAGACGGTAGAAACCGCGCCGAGCGAGGAGCTGGTGACCATCCCTCATCACCCCTACACTCAGGCATTGATTCGCGCCATCCCGGATTTCGGCAGCTCAATGCCGCATAAAAGCCGGCTGAATACCCTGCCCGGCGCCATTCCGCTGCTGGAACAACTGCCGATCGGCTGTCGGCTGGGGCCGCGTTGTCCCTATGCGCAACGCGAGTGTATCGTCACGCCGCGTTTGACCGGCGCGCGTAATCATCTGTACGCCTGTCATTTCCCGCTGAACATGGAGAAAGAGTGAAATGGTCGAAACATTGCTGGAAGTTCGCAATCTGAGTAAGACCTTTCGCTATCGCACCGGCTGGTTCCACCGTCAGACGGTAGAGGCGGTGAAGCCGCTGAGCTTTACCCTGCGCGAGCGTCAGACGCTGGCGATTATTGGTGAAAACGGCTCCGGTAAATCAACGCTGGCCAAAATGCTGGCCGGGATGGTTGAGCCGACCACCGGCGAACTGTTGATTGACGACCATCCGCTGGAGTTTGGCGACTACTCATTCCGCAGCCAGCGTATTCGCATGATTTTTCAGGATCCCTCGACCTCGCTCAACCCACGTCAGCGTATTTCGCAGATCCTCGATTTCCCGTTGCGTCTCAATACCGATCTTGAACCAGAAGCCCGGGAAAAGCAGATTATCGAGACGATGCGCATGGTGGGCCTGCTACCGGATCACGTCAGCTACTATCCGCATATGCTGGCGCCGGGGCAAAAGCAGCGCCTGGGTCTTGCTCGTGCCTTGATCCTGCGTCCGAAAGTGATTATCTGCGATGAGGCGCTGGCCTCGTTGGATATGTCAATGCGTTCGCAGCTAATCAACCTGATGCTGGAACTACAGGAAAAACAGGGAATATCCTACATCTATGTCACCCAGCATCTGGGGATGATGAAGCATATCAGCGATCAGGTGCTGGTAATGCATGAGGGTGAAGTGGTCGAACGCGGCAGCACCGCCGATGTGCTGGCCTCGCCGCTCCACGAACTGACCAAGCGGCTGATCGCCGGCCATTTCGGCGAGGCGCTGACTGCCGACGCCTGGCGAAAAGATGGTAAATAGCGTTAACCTTCCTTCAGGGGCGGCATAATAGCCGCCCCTGCTATTTATCACTGCGGAAACACGCTCTGCGCCGGTAATGGTCGGCGGTCGAAGCGGCGCAGCGCATAATACAACCATCCGGTACCTACCCAGCCGATAATCCATGACACATCATTGCCGGCGAATATCCACGTCAGCGAACCATGGAACAGCGGGTTCTCAATAAACGGCAGTTGAATAAGCACGCCAATGATATAAATGGTAATGGCATACAAATTCCAGAAACCATAGCGCTGATGCGGATCGCTAAGCGCCGGAATATCGACCGCGCCTTTAGAAATAATGTAGTAATCGGTCAGGCTGATGGCGCTCCAGGGAACGAAAAAGGCCAGCAGGAATAACAGGAAATGGGTGAAATGCTTTAAGAAAGCCGGTTCGCTAAGCAGCGCGATAATACACGAAGCCGCGACCATCAGGACGACGAAAGCAACGCGGCATTTCTGCGACAACGCCGTCTGGCGACGGAAACCGGAAACAATGGTGGTCAGAGACATAAAACTGCCGTAGGCGTTAAGCGTCGTGAAGGTGATCTTGCCAAAGCAAATAGCAAAGTAGATAACCATCGCCATCACCTGGCTTTTACCCAATCCCACCAGATAACTCACTTCATGACCGGGGAAAGCGCTGCCGGCAATCGCGGCGGTAAACACCCCCAGCGTCATAGATGTCTGGGTTCCCAATACGGTACCGAAAAACACCGAGCAGAACGTTTTCGTTGCCGATACATTGCGTGGCAGGTAGCGCGAATAGTCGGACACATACGGGCAAAACGCGATTTGCCACGACGAGGATAGAGACACCGCCAGCAGGAACATCGGCAGGGAGAAATGGTTATTTTGCGCCAGGGCCGCGAGATCCGCCGACATCAGCAGGGTAACGAACATATAGACGAAGGCCAGAATGCCGATAATGCTCGCCAGTTTACCCAGCTTATGAATCACCTTATAACCCAGTACCGCAATGACAATAATAATCGCGCTGAATAGCAACATTCCAGCGACATTGCTGATATTCAACAGCTTTGCCATCGCCTGCCCGGCCAGTACGGTACCGCTGGCGGAGAAGCCAACATACATGATGCAGACCAGTACCAGCGGCACTACCGCGCCAAAGACGCCAAACTGGGCGCGGCTGATTATCATCTGCGGCAAACCCAGCCGTGGTCCCTGCAGCGCATGCAGCGACATTACCGCCGCCCCCAGCACCTGACCGAGGAGAAGACCTATCAGCGACCACACCACGTCGCCGCCCAGCACCACGGCTAAAGCGCCGGTGACAATAGCGGTAATTTGCAGGTTGCCGCCAAACCACAGGGTAAACTGGCTAAACGGATGCCCATGCCTCTCGCGTTCGGGGATGTAATCGATCGACCGCGTTTCACTTAATCCAGCCTGACTATTTTTTGACTGCCCATCTGTAGATGAAAAAGAAGACATAGGTACCTCGCTATTATTATTTATTCACTCCCCATCTGACCGATCCTGTATATACAAGCATTGACAACTGCCCGCACCGCACGCATCCTATTTTTGTGATGAATATGTAAATTCTTTGTATTGCAAAAAGTAACAAAACCATAACAATAACGTTGATAAACGCCTGCGCATACCGCGCCAAACCGAGGTGTAACGCTCATGATCGTTCCCGTCCAACTATCCACTCTGCCCGTCACGCCCTGGAAAAATGGCGCAGGCGAGACCCGTGAGATAGTCTGTGTCCCCTCTCCTGACGCCCCTTTTTTATGGCGAGCCAGCATTGCCACTCTGCAAAATGATGGTCCGTTTTCCTGCTTTCCCGGCGTCGACCGGGTCATTACTCTACTGGCCGGGCAGCCGCTGCGCCTGAAAGGCGAAGCTATCGATCACGCTTTAACGCTTTGGCAACCCTGGGCTTTTGCCGGCGAGTGGCCGCTGCGTAGCGAAGGGATCCGCGAACCCGGTCTCGACTTTAATATCATGACCCAGCGCAACCGCGCCGCCGCCGAGGTACGGGTCGTTGATGATATACAGACTCCCGGCGACGAAGGCGTCGCTTGGGTATTACAGGGGCGCTGGCAACTTGGTGAACGGCAATGTGAAGCGCAATCGGGTATTTTCTGGCATCAGCAAACGCCGGGCGAACTCGCGCCGCTCACGACGGACGCCCTACTGTTACTCACCACGATCGTGCGCCGTTAACCGCAGAAATATCGGTAACGCGTCGTGATCTCACGGTAAAACGTAGTGATTATCCGGTGATATACTGGGGTAAGCGCATTTATCATTACGCGCTGCGTTGCGATAGGCGGCACAAAAAATCGTGACACAAGGGGTCTTCAGTGGGATATAATTCCCGGCTAAATTTGAGTTATTTTGAAATAACAACGTTAACCGTTTGATTGTTAGAGTAAAAATAAGCAATAACGATAAGGATTAAAGCTATGGGTTTTCTTTCCGGTAAGCGCATTCTGATCACTGGCGTGGCCAGTAAACTGTCCATCGCCTACGGTATTGCGCAAGCAATGCACCGTGAAGGGGCTGAACTGGCATTCACCTATCAGAACGAAAAACTGAAAGGCCGCGTAGAAGAGTTTGCTGCTGCGCTGGGTTCTAACATTGTGCTGCAGTGCGACGTGGCTGAAGACGAAAGCATCACCGCGCTGTTCACTGAGCTTGAAAAAGTATGGCCGAAATTTGATGGTTTCGTGCACTCTATCGGTTATGCGCCGGCTGACCAGTTAGATGGCGACTACGTCAATGCCGTCACCCGCGAAGGTTTCAAAATTGCCCACGACATCAGCGCTTACAGCTTCGTGGCGATGGCGAAAGCTTGCCGCTCGATGCTGAACCCGGGCTCCGCGCTGCTGACCCTCTCCTATCTGGGCGCTGAGCGCGCTATCCCGAACTATAACGTGATGGGTCTGGCAAAAGCGTCTCTGGAAGCCAACGTACGCTATATGGCGAACGCGATGGGTCCGGAAGGTATTCGCGTTAACGCCATCTCCGCAGGTCCGATCCGCACCCTGGCGGCATCCGGTATCAAAGATTTCCGTAAAATGCTGGCGCACTGCGAAGCGGTCACCCCGATCCGTCGCACCGTCACCATCGAAGACGTCGGCAACAGCGCGGCCTTCCTGTGCTCTAACCTGTCTGCGGGCATCTCCGGTGAAGTCGTTCACGTTGACGGCGGTTTCAGCATCGCTGCGATGAACGAACTGGAACTGAAATAAGTTCCCTATCCTCCTCACCCCGGTGAGGAGGATCTCTCTCCTTTCTCTGCTTACGCTTCTCTTCTGTTATTCCAATCCGCTATTTGTTAGTACGTATCAATATTTTCTCCTGCTTCAGGGTTACGCCAGGATAGTTGTGCATAGAGGTACCGCGAAACGGCGGTTCGCCACCTACCGAACAAGGAACGCCCATGGAGCAACGCCGCGTGTATGGCAAAAACCACTGGTATCACGAGACCCAGTCAACCAATAGCCCGGTCGAGATTCTTCCTCTGGTCCCGGAGGCCGCTGACGTTGATGACCGTTTTTTGCTCGATCTGCCACTCGCAGCCGATCTCAGCCACCCTCATGAAGGCTGGCTGGCACCCGCGCGTCAGTTGACAAAGGTCCTTTTCCCGGACAACGTCACGGTAACCCGATTACAAACCTTCAGCGCCTACGACCGTCTTAGCACCGCCCTGACCGTCGCTCAGGTCTACGGCATACAGCGCTTGTGTAACCACTACGCCGCCCGTCTGGCGCCGTTGCCTGGCCCTGACTCCTCACGAGAAAGTAATCACCGGTTGGCGCAGATAACCCAGTACGCCCGCCAGTTAGCCAGTTCTCCTTCGGTTATCAACGAGGTCTCCCGCCGCCAGCTTGAGGAGGTCGGGCTGACCAGCCGCGATATTGTGTTAATTAACCAAATTATCGGCTTCGTGGGCTTTCAGGCCCGCGCGGTGGCCGCATTTCAGGCCGCGCTCGGCCAACCGGTACGCTGGCTTCCCGGTATGCCGCAGCAGAATGATGCCCCGGCAGAACGCTTTACTGATGTTACTGGAGAGTGGTCCCTGGATATCGATGATGCCGACCTGCGTTACGCCAATGATGACAAGCAAGTCAGGCTCGCCGCATGGAACCGTCATCCCGGCCTGCAGCCTCTCGCCCCCCTTCTGGCAACGGATGAAGGCGCGTTGGCCCTGCTACATCAACTGCTGAATCAACTGGATAATTCTGCGCAGCCCTTAAGCGCAATGGCGGCGTTACTCGCGGCGCGAATCAACGGCAGCGTCAGCTGTTTTAACGCCTGGAGAGCTCGCTGGACAGGTGACAACGGATTGTT
The DNA here is from genome assembly GCF_000215745.1 of Klebsiella aerogenes KCTC 2190. Classification (GTDB taxonomy): domain Bacteria; phylum Pseudomonadota; class Gammaproteobacteria; order Enterobacterales; family Enterobacteriaceae; genus Klebsiella; species Klebsiella aerogenes. Next base: position 4,554,203 of record NC_015663.1, read on the forward strand.
GCAGGCACTGCGCGGCGATGAACGAACGGTTCAGCACTGGGCGCGAAGCCATTCTTTGGAACATGTTTTCCTACAGGCGGCGCAGCTATTGACTCGTGCGCCGGACCGTTTTAGCGCCGCGCAGCTAACTCCCCTCACTGAATATGGGCTTTCCCGCGTTGAGGCTATCGATCTGCTGGCGTGGTGCGGCCTCTGCGGGTGGCTGAACCGGCTTAAAATCGCCCTCGGTGAGGTACGTCAAGCGACGTAAAATGCTGAAACAGCGCTTGCTGAGGCAGGCATATTCGCGTAAAAATGTCAGCCGCTCTTTTAGCCACGAAAAAACCTAATTATGTTTCAGGACAACCCGCTGCTAGCGCAGCTTAAACAGCAATTGCATTCCCAGACTCCCCGCGTTGAAGGGGTCGTTAAAGGCACGGAAAAAGGTTTTGGCTTCCTTGAAGTCGACTCGCAAAAAAGCTACTTCATTCCGCCGCCGCAAATGAAAAAAGTGATGCATGGCGATCGTATTATCGCTGTGGTCCATACCGAAAAAGAACGTGAAAGCGCCGAGCCGGAAGAGCTGGTTGAGCCTTTCCTGACCCGTTTTGTCGGTAAAGTGCAGAAAAAAGACGATCGTCTGTCTATTGTTCCTGATCATCCGCTGCTGAAAGACGCCATCCCTTGCCGCGCCGCGCGCGGCGTAGAACACGACTTCAAACAGGGTGACTGGGCGGTGGCTGAAATGCGTCGCCATCCGCTGAAAGGCGACCGCGGTTTCTATGCCGAATTAACGCAATTCATCACCTTTAGCGACGATCATTTCGTGCCGTGGTGGGTGACGCTGGCGCGTCATAACCTGGAAAAAGAAGCGCCGAATGGCGTTGCCACCGAGATGCTCGATGAAGGACTGGAACGCCGCGATCTGACGCCGCTTGAGTTCGTAACCATCGACAGCGCCAGCACCGAAGATATGGACGATGCGCTGTATGTCGAGCGCGCCGACGACGGTAAACTGCTGCTGACCGTCGCTATCGCCGATCCGACAGCGTGGATTGCCGAGGGCAGTAAACTGGACAACGCGGCGAAAATCCGCGCCTTCACCAACTATCTGCCGGGCTTTAATATCCCAATGTTGCCGCGCGAGCTGTCTGACGATTTGTGTTCGCTGCGCGCCAACGAAGTGCGTCCGGTACTCGCCTGCCGCATGACTCTGGCGGCTGACGGCGCCATTGAAGATAATATCGAATTCTTCGCAGCAACTATCGAATCTAAAGCCAAACTGGCTTATGACGACGTCTCCAACTGGCTGGAAAATATCGGCTCATGGCAGCCTGCTGATGACGCTATCGCGCAGCAAATCAAACTGCTGCAGGAAGTCTGCCAGCGCCGCAGCGAATGGCGTCAAACCCACGCGCTGGTATTCAAAGACCGCCCTGATTATCGCTTCGTGTTGGGTGAGAAAGGTGAAGTGCTGGATATCGTTGCCGAACCGCGCCGCATCGCCAACCGCATCGTTGAAGAGTCAATGATTGCCGCTAATATCTGCGCGGCACGCGTGCTGCGAGATAACCTGGGCTTTGGCGTTTATAACGTGCACACCGGTTTCGATCCGGCCAACACCGAACAACTGGCCGCGCTGCTGAAGACGCACGATGTGCACGTCGATCCGCAGGAAGTCCTGACACTCGACGGTTTCTGTAAACTGCGCCGCGAACTGGATGCTCAGCCTTCAGGTTTCCTTGATAGCCGCATCCGCCGCTTCCAGTCGTTCGCCGAAATCAGTACCGAACCGGGCCCGCACTTCGGCCTTGGGCTGGAAGCTTACGCCACCTGGACTTCGCCAATCCGTAAATACGGCGATATGATCAACCACCGTCTGTTAAAAGCCGTCATCAAAGGCGAGACCATTGGTCGCCCGCAGGATGACGTCACCGTGCAGATGGCGGAACGCCGTCGTCTGAACCGGATGGCGGAACGCGACGTCGCAGATTGGCTGTATGCTCGCTTCCTCAATGATAAAGCCGGAACCGATACCCGCTACGCGGCAGAAATCATTGATGTCAGCCGCGGCGGCATGCGCGTGCGCCTGGTCGATAACGGCGCTGTCGCCTTTATCCCGGCACCTTTCCTGCACGCGGTGCGCGATGAACTGGTCTGCAGTCAGGAGAACGGAACCGTACAGATTAAAGGTGAAGTCGTTTACAAAGTCACCGATGTTATCGACGTGACTATCGCTGAAGTCCGTATGGAAACCCGCAGCGTCATCGCCCGTCCGGCGGCGTAACGCTTTTATGGCCCCTGCCCAGGGGCCATACATTTCTCGTTTTGAGTGAATATCGCCAGCCGCGCAAGGATGTGCGTTTTTTTCGCTTCTCTTTTGCAACTGTTTTTTGCATCATTGATTTCATTCATTTTTGTAACCAGGATAATGCTATGTCTGATCTGAATGCCCGCCTGCTCGCCCAACGTATCGATACCGTGCTGGATATTCTGGTTGCCGGAGATTATCACTCGGCGATCCATAATCTGGAGATCCTCAAAGCCGAGCTGCAGGCGTTGTCTCACGACGAGCCAGAGAAGGACTCAGGGCAATCGAAAGCGCCGTGGGAAATCTAAATCATTCCTGTCCCCCAGCACGCCTTAAGGCCTGCTGGGCGCCGTATAGACCTCTAACTGTGATGTAGCTATGAACGCCCGACAACAAAGTATTTTGCAAATGGTCATCGATAAAGGCCGTATGAGCGTAGCCGATCTGGCCAGGATGACCGGTGTCTCAGAAGTCACTATTCGTCAGGATCTGAATTCTCTGGAAAAACAAAGCTACCTGCGCCGTACCCACGGCTTTGCGGTACCGCTGGATAGTGAAGACGTCGAAACCCGGATGATGACCAACTTTGCCATTAAGCGTGAACTCGCCGCGCGCGCCGCGTCGCTGGTGGCAGCCGGAGAGACGGTGTTCATCGAAAATGGCAGTTCAAACGCCCTTCTGGCTCGCACATTGGCGGAACGAGGCGATATCACCATCATCACCGTGAGCAGCTATATCGCGCATTTACTCAAGGAAACGCCGGGCGAGGTGATTCTGCTGGGCGGTATTTATCAGAAGCGCAGTGAAAGCATGGTCGGCCCGTTAACCCGCCAGTGCATTCAGCAGGTACACTTTAGCAAGGCATTTATCGGCGTTGACGGCTGGCAGAGCGAAACCGGCTTCACCGGCCGCGACATGATGCGCGCCGATGTGGTTAATGCGGTGCTGGAAAAACAGTGCGAAGCCATTGTGCTGAGCGACAGCTCGAAATTCAGCGTTGTGCATCCCTATCCGCTGGGCCCGATTTCCCGTTTCAATCGCATCATTACCGATAATAATTTGCACGACACTATCCGCCAGCAGCTCACCGACAGCGGTTTAACCGTCGATATTGTTAACCCCGCCTGATCGCTTCCGCCAGCGCCCGATAAAATGGCGTTGGCGTCCCTTCTGCGTCTGAGAGTATTCCGACCCGCAATTAAGATTTTTTACCTGACGTTAAATTTTAAAATAAGTAGAATTATTATTAGCGATATAACAGGAAGTGACTATCACCTGCGTGATTAGAGCAACACCTGCGCAACTTAAGTTTCATGGAATAACCCGTAAGTCATAGCCTGTTGCTATGCTTAAAGGAAGTTGTATCCATGAATAGATTATTCAGGAGAATAAAATGATGACTTCGATGAGCAAAAAAATGGCTGCGGCCGTACTGGCGGTTACTGTAGTAATGTCTCTGAGCGCTTGCTCTCACTGGTCTAAACGCGACCGTAACACCGCAATCGGCGCCGGCGCCGGCGCACTGGGCGGCGCGGTATTAACTGACGGCAGCACCCTGGGCACCCTGGGTGGCGCAGCGGTTGGCGGCATCATTGGCCACCAGGTTGGCAAATAACCACCCCGCATATTAAATTAATAATAATTTCGTAGTTACTGACTCACGCATCTACAAATAATTAAGGCCACGGTAAATACCGTGGCCTTGTTGTTTATTTCATAGAAATTATCTTAGCCACCCGCTAATTTCACTTTCATCCCTTTGGCTTCCAGCAGTGATTTCAGCAAGTCGCGTTTATCCCCCTGAATTTCAATCACTCCATCTTTCAGTGAACCGCCGCAGCCGCATTTCTTTTTCAGCTCAGCGGCCAGCTTCGCCAGCGCGTCGTCATCCAGATCGATGCCGGTAATCAGGCAGACGCCCTTTCCTTTGCGCCCGCTGGTCTGGCGTTGAATACGCACGATGCCATCGCCTTTCGCTCGTTGCGGCGCCGCTTTCGGCTCTTCGATACGGCCGCTATCGGTGGAGTAAACCAGGCGGCTATTAGAATCACTCATTACGCCCCCTGCTTCAGCGATGCGTTGATTGCCGCAAGCGTTGCCGCCGGATCGGCAGACTGGGTAACCGGGCGACCAATGACCATATAATCAACTCCCGCCTGCTGCGCCTGTTCCGGGGTCATGATTCGGCGCTGGTCGCCAGCATCGCTGCCTGTAGGGCGGATCCCTGGCGTGACTAACTTAAATTCCTGCCCTAACTCCTGCTTAAAGCGGACGGCTTCCTGCGCGGAACAGACTACGCCGTCGAGACCACAGCGTTTGGTTAGCGCAGCCAGTTTAGCGGCATGATCGGCAGGAGAAAGCGTGATGCCAAGGTCCTGCAAATCGCTGGCTTCCATGCTGGTCAATACGGTAACCGCAATCAGTAACGGCGCCTCTTTTCCGAACGGCAACAGCGCCTCGCGGGCCGCCGTCATCATGCGCGCACCGCCTGAGGCGTGAACGTTCACCATCCATACGCCGAGTTCCGCCGCAGCGGCGACCGCACGTGCGGTGGTATTAGGAATATCGTGAAATTTCAGGTCGAGGAACACTTCAAAGCCGCGTTGATGCAGGTCGCGAACAAACTGCGGCCCCAGCAGCGTGAACATCTCCTTACCTACTTTCAACCGGCAGTCGCGGGGATCGATTCGATCAACAAAGGCTAACGCCTTGTCACGGTTATCATAATCAAGCGCAACAACGACGGGAGAGGATGTGATAACGCGAGGAGAAGAGGTAGCAGTAGACGTCATGACCGGACCTTAATTGTGGATGAGCGCCGCCAGGGCGCAAAAAAGGTAAACGGGCAGCATTCTACCTGCGAAGTGGGGAAAATGACAGGCTGCTTTTGCCCCTCTACAGACAAAAGCGGGCACGCGGCAACAGGATTGGGCATGGTAAAACCCAGATAAGTATGTTGTAACTAAAGTCTGGCTTTTTTTAGAAGTTACTGACCATCCAGGCCGCGAATCGGCTTGATAGTCGCCCACGAACGGCAGGACGGGCAGTGCCAGTACAGGGTGTGGGAAGTAAAACCGCACTTCTGGCAGCGGTAGCGCGGTTTGCTCCGCACCTGTTCACCAACCATGTTACGCAAAACCCCCAGACTCGCCTTCGCGCGCCCTTCTTCCGCCTCATTAAGATGGTAGTCCATCAGTTTATGGAACACGCGCATCGTTGGGTGGCGTTCCAACTGGCGAGTTACATAGCTTTGCGCCGCTTCCGCCCCCTCCTGCTGCTCGATAATCTGCGCCAGCATGAGTTCCGCCGTCGCACCGGTGTTCTCTTCTACACAGCGGCGCAAAAACGCTTCCCACTCCGCATGCTTACCCAACTGCTGATAACAGGTTTGCAGCATTTCCAGGGTTTCACCTACCAGTTCTTTATCCTGGCCAATCACCCGTTCCAGGCTTTCTACCGCTTTCGCGTAGTCGCCTTTTTCCATCCACACGCGCCCCATCATAATCGAGACGCGGGCGCTGTTGCGGTCCGCAGACGCGCCTTTCTTCAGCAGCGTCATCGCTTTATCGAGATCGTTGCTGGCCATCTGCTGTAGCGCCAGTTCACACCAGAAGTTGGCGATGTCGCTGCGATGTTTTTCTTTGCCCAATTTTACCAGCCGTTCGGCGACTTCAATCGCGGACTGCCAATCGCTGGTCAGTTGATAAATCTGCAGCAGTTGTTGTAGCGCGCCCAGGCGGAAGTCGGTTTCATCCACCAGCTGCTTGAACATATCTTCCGCGCGATCGTACAAGCCGGCGGCCATATAATCGCGCCCCAACTGTTGGACGGCGAGCAGGCGTTGATCGTAGGTGAGCGAGGCGCTCTCCATCAGGCTTTGGTGAATACGGATGGCGCGGTCAACTTCGCCACGGGAACGAAACAGGTTGCCAAGCGTCAGATGAGCTTCGACGGTGCCGGTGTCCTCTTTTAACATATCGAGGAACAGATCTACGGCTTTGTCCTGCTGATTGCTCAGCAGGAAGTTGACCCCGGCCACGTAATCACGCGACAGGCGACTAGCATCGTCCTGTTTGGACTGTTGTGCGCTCCTGCGCCCCATATACCATCCATAGGCAGCGGCAACGGGAAGAAGCAGAAACAACAACTCCAGCATAGAAGGTTATTCCTTGACCGCAGGGACGCCGGCATCAGCGGGCGCCGCGGCCACTGGCGCGATCTGCTGCTCCAGGCGTTTAATTTTACGCTCGGCGCGCGCCAACGACACACGTACCCGCAGCCAGAACAGACCACAGATCAGCCAACCAATGGCAAATCCGCCAGCAAACAGTACCGCCAGCAGCGTGGAGATACGGAACTCACCCTGGGCAAGCAAATAGTTGAACGTGACCAGTTGGTCATTTTGCGCGCCCAGCGTCACAGAGATGACGAAGATAGCTAATACCAGTAAGAAAATAAGTAAATATTTCACATGACTTCCCGTTCTGTGGGTGGCGCGAGTAAAACGCGTTCAAGCCCTATAAAGTATCATTTTCACCGCAGTGGTGAAATGGAAAAGCATGACACCCATCATGATATGCGGCCAGATGCCGCGAAATTCAACATAAACGCCGTCAGGTTGCGCGTTTTTTGATATCGCTCGCCTCTTCAACAGGCGGGGTTAACGGGCCGCAAAAACGCTGCGTGAGCCAGGTCGCCGCGGTAACCAGCAGCCATGAAAGGCTGGTCGCCACGATAAGATCCTGCGGCCAGTGCATGCCCAACGCCAGACGACTGCCCATGACCGCAGTAGCCCAACCCAACAGCAAACCGATAGTTACCCAGCGCCGGCGCGGCCACAACAGCCCGCCCCCCAGTAGCGCCCAACTGGCGGCAAACATGGTATGGCCGGACGGAAAGGCAAAACCAGTCTCTTTTTGCCAGTGTTTACGCAAGAACCCCGGTATTGTCTGTTGTTCAGCCAATTGCTCATGCACCAGTTTAGCGCGTTCTTTACGTTTTAACTCATAGAATTGCGCCACCGGAACCTGTTGGGTTCGTTCTAACCAAATCACAAACGGCCGTGGTTCCTGCACCCGTTCTTTGATCCAGGATTTAAGCCCCTGTCCTGCCAGGATAGCGGCGCCGAGAATGAGAAACAGCACCAGCGCTTCGCGCAGACGAAATCGTAAACACCACAAAAACCAGCCAAATAGCGCTACGTGAGTCATTATTCCCCACGGCTGGGTGACGGTTTCAGTCACCCAGTACCACATTTTCAACATGGCCGGTGCTTGACCCGGCTGCCACTGCCAGCCGGAGAGCCAGACTATAACGGGCATAACAAGCAATAGCGCCGCCCCGATGGCGGTCCTTTTGGCAATCAACAGCATCGTATCTCCTTCTCTTTCCTTCTGAATATCATAACGGAAAGTAGATCGTTTGTGCGCTTTCCGCGCAGGCGGTCGTTGGTAATTAGGAGAACGTCGCGGCGTTGTGGCAAAATAGTAGTAAACAGAAAGCACATTCAGGTGCTGTCAGAATCTGGAGAATCACATGCAGCTTAAACGTGTGGCAGAAGCCAAACTGCCAACCCCCTGGGGCGATTTCCTGATGGTGGGCTTTGAAGAACTGGCAACCGGGCAGGATCATGTCGCGCTGGTGTATGGCGATATTTCGGGGCAAGCCCCGGTACTGGCTCGCGTACACTCAGAATGTCTGACGGGCGATGCCCTTTTTAGTCTGCGTTGTGATTGCGGTTTTCAGCTGGAAGCGGCGCTGTCGCACATCGCTGAAGAGGGGCGTGGGATCCTGCTCTATCACCGTCAGGAAGGCCGAAATATCGGTTTGCTAAATAAAATTCGCGCTTACGCGCTACAGGATCAAGGCTACGATACCGTCGAAGCCAACCACCAGCTTGGCTTTGCCGCCGATGAGCGCGACTTTACGCTATGCGCCGACATGTTCAAACTGCTCGGCGTAGAGCAGGTTCGCCTGTTGACCAACAACCCGAAGAAAGTCGAAATTCTGACCGAGGCGGGGATCAATATCGTCGAGCGCGTGCCGCTCATCGTCGGGCGTAACCCGAAAAACGAACACTATCTCGATACCAAAGCTGCCAAGATGGGGCATCTGCTGAATAAATAAATCAGCTCCAGAATGAATCAGGGCCAGCATTCGCTGGCCCTTTCTTTTACAGCATATTACGAATCACATAATGCAGAATGCCGTCGTTCTGATAGTAAGTCAGTTCTGTCGCAGTATCGATACGACAGCGACACTGAATGACCTCCTGCTGTCCATCGGCGCGGGTAATCGTGACTGGAACCGTTGCCGCAGGATGCAGCGCCTGCAGGTTACTGATATCGATCCGCTCTTCACCGGTCAGCTGTAGCGTTTTACGCGTCACGCCCTGCGGGAACTCCAGCGGTAATATCCCCATGCCAATGAGGTTGGAGCGGTGAATACGCTCGAAGGACTCGGCAATGACCACCCGCACGCCCAACAGACGCGGCCCTTTTGCCGCCCAGTCGCGGCTGGAGCCTGAGCCATATTCTTTACCGGCGATCACCGCCAGAGGGGTACCTTCAGCTTTATACAGCATAGCCGCATCGTAGATGGCGATAGGCTGCGTGTCCGGCAAATGACGCGTCATTCCCCCTTCCACGCCCGGCACCATTTCGTTGCGGATACGGATATTCGCAAAGGTGCCGCGCATCATGACTTCATGGTTACCGCGTCGCGACCCATAAGAGTTGAAATCACCGCGCGCCACGCCGTGCTCCTGCAAATAGCGTCCTGCCGGGCTATCTGCCTTGATGCTTCCTGCCGGAGAGATATGGTCGGTGGTCACTGAATCGCCTAACATCGCCAGGATCCGGGCGCCGTGAATATCTTCTACCGGTTTCGGCTCAACCTCCATCTCATCAAAGAACGGCGACAGGCGAATATAGGTAGAGTCATCCTGCCAGCGATAGGTATCGGAACGCTCAACCTGAATCGCTTTCCACTCCTCGGTGCCTTCGAAGACTTCGGCATACTCTTTACGGAACATGTCGGTGGAAACCTGCTGCACCGCGCGAGCAATCTCCTCGCCGCTCGGCCAGATATCCTTCAGGAACACCGGCTTACCGTCTTTACCGACGCCGAGCGGTTCACGGGTCAGGTCAATGTTCATATTGCCAGCCAGCGCATAAGCCACGACCAGCGGTGGCGACGCCAGCCAGTTGGTTTTCACCAGCGGATGGATACGACCTTCGAAGTTACGGTTGCCGGAGAGCACTGCGCCGACGGTCAGGTCACCTTTTTTGATGGCCTCTTCGATAGGTTCCGGCAGCGGCCCGGAGTTACCGATACAGGTTGTGCAACCGTACCCTACGAGGTTAAAGCCCAACTCATCAAGATAAGGCGTCAACCCGGCATGCGCCAGATAATCAGAAACCACTTTCGAACCCGGCGCCAGCGAGGCTTTCACCCACGGCTGCGGTTTCAGGCCGCGCTCAACGGCGTTCTTCGCCAGCAGGCCGGCGGCCATCAGCACGCTCGGGTTGGAGGTATTGGTACATGAGGTGATTGCCGCAATCGCCACCGCGCCTTCCGGCAGCGAATAGCGTTGCCCATTGAGCGTATAATCAACCGGCTGGCGCGATTTTTGCGTTTGATTCACTTCCAGTTCGTTACTGGCGGCAAACGCTTTCGGCACATCGCCCAACGCGACGCGATCCTGCGGCCGTTTCGGCCCGGCGAGGCTGGCCTCAACCGTGCCCATATCCAGCGCCAGGGTGCTGGTAAAGACCGGCTCATCGCCCGTCTGCCGCCACATACCCTGCGCTTTGGCATAAGCTTCAACCAACGCCACCTGCTCTTCGCTGCGCCCGCTCAGGCGCATATAGCTGAGGGTCACTGCATCGATCGGGAAGAATCCGCAGGTCGCGCCATATTCCGGCGACATATTCGCAATGGTCGCCCGGTCGGCCAGCGGTAACGAGTCGAGGCCATCGCCATAGAATTCGACGAACTTGCCTACCACACCGTGTTTGCGCAGCATCTGGGTCACTGTCAGCACCAGGTCGGTCGCGGTGATCCCTTCACGCAGTTTACCGGTCAGCTTGAAACCAACGACATCGGGAATGAGCATGGATACCGGCTGGCCAAGCATCGCGGCTTCCGCTTCAATCCCACCGACGCCCCACCCTAATACGCCAAGGCCGTTGATCATGGTGGTGTGCGAATCGGTACCCACCAGCGTATCCGGGTACGCCACCCATTCGCCATTCTGCAGTTCGCTCCAGACGGCACGGCCGAGATATTCAAGGTTCACCTGGTGGCAGATCCCGGTACCCGGCGGCACAACGCTAAAGCGGCTAAAGGCCTGCTGTCCCCAGCGCAGGAAAGCATAACGCTCGTGGTTCCGCTCCATTTCAAGACGCACGTTGTCTTCAAAAGCGTTTTCATTACCAAAACGGTCCACCGTCACCGAGTGGTCAATCACCAGGTCAACCGGCGAGAGCGGATTCACTTTCGCCGTATCGCCGCCCAGACGTTTTACCGCTTCGCGCATGGCAGCTAAATCGACCACCGCCGGTACGCCGGTGAAATCCTGCATCAGCACGCGTGCCGGGCGATAAGCGATTTCGCGGTCAGCATGCGCTGTCGCCAGCCAGCCGGCCAGCGCCTGAATGTCCTGTTCGGTGACCGAATCGCCGTCCTGCCAGCGCAGGAGGTTTTCAAGCAGAACTTTGAGAGATTTGGGCAGTCGAGTGAGATCGCCCAGTTGTTTAGCGGCCAGCGCCAGGCTGTAGTAATGGTAGGTTTTGTCTTTGACCTGTAGCGTATCCTTACTGGCTGCTCGTAATGTTGACGACATAGCTCCTCCTTTATCACAGGGATGCATGCCCTGAACTCCTCAGGGTCTTTATTAAAGATAACACAAACCTGACATAACACTTTGATAACAACTCAAATTGCTAAAATTGACAAAACCGTACAATTCAGAAAATTTGATGATAGCGATATTACAACGAGGAGATATTTGATGAGGTTAAGTAAGTTCCAAACAGCTAAACAAGTGTGATCGAAAAAGAGCTAATCACGGCTTGTCGTGATTAGCTCAGGATGGATTAACATTTAAAGCTGATAAGTCGGAAAATAATTTCTTCCACAGTGTTTCACAATTCCGGGTGCTAATTTTACCAACCTCCTTTTGTCACAAAAATGAAATATAACTTTCTCTGATAAACTGCTTTAGCTAATAATCCAGATGAATAATGCAACGATGCACCAGAAAGCGCTAAGTCCCACCAGTAGTGAGCCCCAGACCTGACTGCGCAGCGTTGGATCGATTTCCGCTTTGTCACTTTGGTATGCCATCGCGAGCTTTGTATAATCGATATTGTTTATCATTTCATCACCACCAATTGCTAAAATCATCAGGTACAGATAAATCTTAATAAGATATATAAAATAGATCCAGCTAATTCGGGAACAGGTAAAAGGCTTTTAGCCGTTATTTTGATCGCAGCGGGTATAATGAAAAAGTAATGAAGTGAAATACGCAGAAATGTGATTACAACGAGGTTTATAAGTTCTGATAAGGTCCATAATAGAAAATGGCACTCCCCGGAGGAAATGCCATTTAGCAATACGATTATTTTTCCGGCAGTTTAATATCTTTGAACATCGCCTCAATATCCTCATTCGAACGTAGCGCCACGGCTGTGTCTACCACATCCCGCGTCAAATGTGGCGCAAAACGCTGAATAAAATCATACATATAACTTCTGAGGAAGGTGCTTCGGCGGAAGCCTATCTTGGTGGTGCTGTGGCTGAAAATACCATTGGCATCAAGTTTTACCAGGTCCGGATCGGACACTGGATCGACCGCCATGCTGGCAATGACCCCAACACCAAGCCCTAAACGCACATAGGTTTTGATAACATCGGCATCAGTCGCGGTGAAGACGATACGCGGAGTGAGCCCGGCGCGATTAAACGCGGTATCCAGTTCGGAACGTCCGGTAAAGCCGAAGGTATAAGTCACCAGCGGGTACTGCGCCAGCTCTTCGATGGTCACCGAGCCTTTAGAAGCGAGCGGGTGATCCGGGGTCACCACAATTGAGCGGTTCCAGTGGTAACACGGCAGCATCACCAAATCGTCGTACAGATGCAGCGCTTCGGTAGCAATGGCAAAGTCGGCATTGCCCTTTGAAACCGCTTCTGCAATCTGCGTCGGCGACCCCTGATGCATATGCAAAGAGACCCGCGGATAACGCTCAATAAAGCCCTTAATCACCCCAGGCAGCGCGTAACGCGCCTGAGTATGGGTGGTGGCGACGTACAATGAGCCTTTATCCGGCCAGGTGTGCTCCCCTGCCACGGATTTAATGGCCTCAACTTTGGACAGCACTTCGCGCGCGATGCGGATAATTTCCTGCCCGGCTGGAGTGACCTGAGTTAAATGCTTACCGCTGCGGGCAAATATCTGAATCCCTAACTCATCTTCCAGCATCCGCACCTGCTTGCTGATGCCTGGCTGCGAAGTATACAAACCTTCGGCGGTAGAGGAGACATTCAGGTTATGGTTAACAACCTCAACGATGTAGCGGAGTTGCTGTAGTTTCATGGCTGATATCCGTAAACGCGTAAAATGAATCCGCTTAATACACATTACGTTCAGACTGCTGCCTGCTGGCGGCAAAATGCCAGACATTCCCTGTGGCGCGCCGAACCAGCGCCACAACGCGTCCTGAAACCGATGATGTATAAGACGATTTGATAATAAAAAAGTGATTCGCTATAACCACTATATCATTTATATCTACAGTGTATAGATGGTAACAAAAAATAATAAGTCGGTTATAAAGCGGGAGCGACGAGGCGGTGCGCGTGGATAACAGGAGAAAAAATGGGCCGCATTGCGGCCCATTCAGAAGGTTACTTTTTCGCTTCAGTCCATTTGCCGTCGATAAAGAAAGCGGACCAGCCGGTCGCTTTGCCCTCTTTCTCGGAGGAGACGTACTGTTGCTTGGTCTTACGACTAAAGCGTACCAGCGTTTTATTGCCTTCCGGATCCTGCTGCGGCGCATCGGCCAGATAACGCAGCTTTTCAGGCAGGCGATCGCGGAAGCGGTACAACTCTTCCACTAATGGCGCACGCGTTTCACGTGATTTCGGGAAGGTGTTTGCCGCCAGGAAAACGCCCGCCGCGCCATCGCGCAGGACGAAGTAAGCGTCGGACTTCTCGCATGGCAGTTCCGGTAAAGGCACCGGATCTTCCTTCGGCGGAGCCACTTCGCCATTACGCAGGATCTTACGCGTATTTTTACACTCGTCGTTGGTACAAGCCATGTACTTACCAAAACGCCCCATTTTCAGGTGCATTTCGGAGCCGCATTTCTCACACTCCACGATAGGGCCGTCATAGCCTTTGATACGGAACTCGCCCTCTTCAATCTCATAGCCATCGCAGGTCGGGTTGTTGCCGCAGACATGCAGTTTGCGCTTCGGATCGATAAGGTAACTGTCCATCGCGGTGCCGCATTTCTGACAGCGACGTTTAGCGCGCAGCGCGTTGGTTTCGGCATCATCGCCTTCCAGCACGTTGAGGACTTCGTTTTCCGGTACCAGGTTAATAGTGGTTTTGCAACGCTCTTTCGGCGACAGCGCGTAGCCAGAGCAGCCGAGGAATACCCCGGTACTAGCGGTACGAATGCCCATTTTACGCCCGCAGGTCGGACAGTCGATGCTGGTCAGCACCATTGGGTTCGGCTGCATGCCGCCTTCTTCAGGATCCTTCTCAGCCGTCTGTAGCTGGGAAGTGAAATCGCCAAAGAAGTTATCCAGTACCTGTTTCCACTCGGCCTGATGATTAGCCACCTGATCGAGGCGGTCTTCCATCTGGGCGGTAAAATCGTAGTTCATCAGATCGCGGAAGTTCTCTTCCAGACGGTCGGTGACGATTTCACCCATCTTTTCAGCGTAAAAACGACGGTTCTCGGCACGTACATAGCCGCGGTCCTGGATGGTCGAAATGATCGACGCATAAGTGGACGGACGACCAATGCCGCGTTTTTCCAGCTCTTTCACCAGCGAGGCTTCGCTGAAACGCGCAGGCGGTTTGGTGAAGTGCTGCGCTGGGGTCAGTTCCACCAGGCTCAGGTTGTCGCCCTGATTGACCACCGGTAACGTACGGTCTTCATCGCCTTTACGCAGCGCTGGCATCACTTTCGTCCAGCCGTCAAAGCGAAGCGTACGTCCGCGGGCTTTCAGTTTGAACTCGCCAGCCTGTACCGTCAGGGTGGTTGAGTCGTATTTTGCCGGGGTCATCTGACAGGCGACGAACTGACGCCAAATCAGTTGATATAATTTCTGCGCATCGGCTTCCATGTCTTTCAGCGATTCCGCCATCACGTTCACGTCAGAAGGACGAATCGCTTCGTGCGCTTCCTGCGAATTTTCTTTGCTGGCGTACTGATTCGCGTTTTCAGGCAGGTATTTTTTGCCGAAGTTATCGCCGATATAGCCGCGAACCATGTTCAGCGCATCCTGACTCAGGTTGGTTGAGTCGGTACGCATGTAGGTTATATGGCCGGCTTCATACAGACGCTGGGCCATCATCATGGTTTTCTTCACGCCGAAGCCAAGACGGGTACTGGCGGCCTGCTGCAGCGTGGAGGTGATAAACGGCGCGCCCGGCTTGCTGCTGGTCGGCTTATCTTCGCGCTCCAGCACGCTATAGAGCGCTTTTTCCAGCAGCGCGACGGCAGCCATGGTTTCGTCGCGGTTAACCGGACGGAACGGCTTGTCATTCTTGTGAGTGACCTGCAACGGTAATGCATCGCCGCCCGGCGTGGTAGTACTGGCGTCGATCTCCCAGAACTCTTCCGGAACGAAGGCTTTAATTTCGCGCTCGCGTTCAACGACCAGGCGGACTGCGACAGACTGCACGCGTCCTGCGGACAGACCGCGGGCAATTTTTTTCCACAGCAGTGGAGAAACCATATACCCCACCACGCGGTCCATAAAGCGACGCGCCTGCTGGGCATTAACACGATCGATATTCAGCTCGCCCGGCTTCTCAAAGGCCTGACGAATCGCGTTTTTGGTGATTTCATTAAACACCACGCGGCTGTACCGTTGCTCATCACCACCGATAACCTCCCGCAGGTGCCAGGCAATGGCTTCCCCTTCGCGGTCAAGGTCGGTTGCGAGATAGATGTGGTCGGCTTTTTCCGCCAACTGTTTGAGTTCTGAAACTACCTTTTCTTTACCCGGAAGTACTTCATAATGCGCATTCCAGTCGTGCCATGGGTCCACGCCCATGCGGTTGACCAGAGCGCCACGTTCATCCTTTTTAGGCTTTTTAGCCCCTTTGGTGGAGGTAGAGTCGGCGCTCTTTTTGGAAGCTGAGCCACTGGTCGGCAAATCGCGGATATGACCGACGCTGGATTTCACCACGTAGTCATTACCCAGATACTTATTGATCGTTTTGGCTTTTGCCGGGGACTCAACGATAACGAGAGCTTTACCCATATTCACCTTTACCTAATTTAATTCATCCAGGAATACATCGCACATTGATTCACCATCCACTAGCGACGTGCCTGATATGTTGCGGCCACGTCGATGGATATCAACCCTCTGCACGCCCAGTTTCACATCCATAAAACCAGATAGCTGAGTTTGCTGGCTTTTGCGAGCCAGGTTGCATAGCACGAAGAATTTTTGGCCGAATGTCAAGCAAATCTGTTGCCAGATCGCTGAAAGCGTCACACTGTACCTGATAAAATTCGTTACGCAACTTTATTAGCATGCAAAAGCTAACTCCGCCAGTAAAGTGATGTTTCTTAGCCAGTTGCAATTACCCCTGCACAATCAATGGAAAATTTGCCCGTTGCCCTCTCGCAGCGTAGACTACCGGCGAAGAACTACAGGAGTCCGTTATGCAAGGTACAACCCAACCCATCGAACGCCAGGCGTTACTTGAAATTGCCAACCAACTCATTCGCGATCATGAAGATACGTTAGCCGGAATTGAAGCCACCAACGTCGTTCAGCGTAACGGGGTTTTGGTGTTCAGCGGCGAGTTTTATCTTGATGAACAAGGTTTGCCGACAGCGAAGAGCACTGCCGTATTTAACATGTTCAAGTATCTCGCTCATGAGTTGTCAGATAAGTATCACCTGGTTGATTAATCGCCAGTCATTGATGGGCCGGCTCTCGGCTTAAGCCAGCCAGAAACAACAACGCGAGGTATCAGCCTCGCGTTGTTTTTATTACATTAACGGTTTTTGTCCACGCTGCCACCAGCGCAACAATAGACGGTCAGCGCTTTCCGCCGCGCTCCCGGTAACGCGATCGAGCAATTTCTTACGCTGCTGATAACGCACGCTAATCACATCGTGATTATCCATCATGCTCAACAGGAGTTCATCGCTGGTTTGTACCGCATCCGCCAGCCCTTTTTCCAGCGCCTGCACGCCGTACCAGTGCTCGCCGGTCGCCACCTTTTCGATATCCAGCGACGGGCGCATCTGATGGACGAAATCTTTAAAAAGCTGATGGGTTTCATTGAGATCGTCGCGAAACTTCTGTCGACCTTCCTCGGTGTTCTCGCCCAACATGGTTAACGTGCGTTTATATTGCCCGGCGGTATGGAGTTCAATATCGATGTCTTTGTTTTTCAGGAAGCGATTGATGTTGGGGATCTGCGCCACTACGCCAATCGAGCCAAGGATAGCAAACGGCGCGCAGACGATTTTGTTCGCCACGCAGGCCATCATATAGCCGCCGCTGGCAGCGACCTTATCGACCGCGACCGTTAGCGGGATTTGTTTATCACGTAAGCGCTGCAGCTGCGAAGCCGCCAGGCCATAGCCGTGAACCACCCCGCCAGGGCTTTCCAGACGCACCACCACCTGGTCGCGCGCCTTCGCCGAAGCCAGCACCGCCGTAATTTCTTCGCGCAGGCCGCTTACCTCGTGAGCATCCATACTGCCTTTGAAATCCAGCACCCAGACACGCGCCTTGCCGCTGGGTTCCGCGGTACCCAATTTTGCCCGCGCTTTGGCCTCTTTGGCTTCCTGCTTATGTTTTTCTTCTGCGCTTTATGCCAGAGTTTTTGCTGCGGGCCATCCAGTAGCGCCACCGCCAGCTCTTCTTTCATCTCCTTATATTGCTCGCTAAGATTCGTTACCCGCAGCTCGCCGCGCTGCTTCTTACGCTGAGTCAGATTAACGATAATGGCGGCGATAACCGCAATGGCGACGACGATAGTCGCAGCCTTGGCTAAAAATAAGCCGTACTGAGCAAGTAATTCCACGTTTTCACCTTGTGTAAAGCACTGACGTTGACGCACAGTGTACATCAGCCTTTATCATCAAGTCTCTGCGCTTTCCGTGCGCTGCGAGGCGCATTCCCGTTTTTTTTGTCGCAATGAAATCGTTGCAAGATATTAATTCTGCGAAGAGTTTCCCTTTGACTGATTGCAATCATCAATCGTTTGAGGCATAAAGCGCAAAAGTAAGATACCGAATAAGACATGGCCGTACGCAGGCCAGCAGAGGAGTCGCCGTGCACTATCAACCGCAATATCACCTACTTAAAGACCGTATCATTCTGGTCACCGGCGCCAGCGACGGCATTGGCCGTGAAGCCGCCCTCACCTATGCGCGCTACAGCGCAAGCGTGGTCCTGGTTGGCCGCAATGAAGAAAAACTGCGCGGCGTCGCGCAAGAAATTGAACAGGCTGGCGGTATTGCGGCACGCTGGTTTACCCTCGACCTGTTGACCTGCACGCCGCAGGAGTGCCAGCAGCTGGCGCAGAAAATCGCGATTCACTACCCGCGCCTTGACGGCGTGCTGCACAATGCCGGCCTGCTTGGCGACGTCTGTCCGATGGACCAGCAGGATCCTGAGGTATGGCAGCAGGTGATGCAGGTAAACGTTAACGGCACGTTTATGCTCACCCAGGCGCTTCTTCCTTTATTACTCAAGTCCGATTCCGGCTCGCTGGTGTTTACCTCTTCCAGCGTTGGCCGCCAGGGCCGCGCCAACTGGGGCGCCTACGCGGCCTCTAAATTCGCTACCGAAGGGATGATGCAGGTCCTGGCCGAAGAGTACCAAAGCCGTCATCTGCGGGTAAATTGTATTAATCCCGGCGGGACGCGTACCAAAATGCGCGCCAGCGCCTTCCCGACAGAAGATCCGCAAAAGCTGAAAACCCCCGCCGATATCATGCCGGTCTATTTATGGCTGATGGGCGATGATAGCCGGCGCAAAACCGGTATGACCTTCGATGCCCAGCCGGGGCGTAAACCAGGGATCTCCCAATGAGCGATCAACGCTACCGCGAGCGCCAGCAGCGGGTAAAAGACAAAGTCGATGCGCGGGTCGCCGCCGCCCAGCAAGAACGCGGGTTGATCATGGTATTTACCGGTAACGGCAAAGGCAAAACCACCGCCGCCTTCGGTACCGTCACCCGTGCGGTTGGACACGGTAAAAAAGCCGGCGTGGTGCAATTCATCAAAGGTACCTGGCCTAACGGTGAGCGTAATTTGCTGGAGCCGCACGGCGTCGAGTTCCAGGTGATGGCCACCGGCTTTACCTGGGATACGCAAAATCGCGACAGCGATACCGCCGCCTGTCTCGATGTCTGGCAGCACGGGCGCCGAATGCTCGCCGACGATAGCCTGGATCTGGTACTGCTGGATGAACTGACCTACATGGTGGCTTACGACTATCTGCCGCTGGAAGAGGTGCTGACGGCGCTGCGCAACCGCCCAGCGCATCAAACGGTGATGATTACCGGCCGCGGCTGCCACCGCGAGATTATCGAGATAGCTGACACCGTCAGCGAACTACGCCCGGTAAAGCACGCCTTTGACGCCGGGGTCAAAGCGCAGATGGGGATTGATTACTAACCGCCAGCCTCGCCAGCAGTTGGCCGTTTAATGGCAGGCATACGCAGTCCTCGCCGAGCGCCAGCTGTTGGTCGAGGACGTTTTGCCGCGAAACAAAGCGTTTGCGGTACTCGGTCGGCGTCAGTCCGCAGTATTTGTTAAAGGCGGCGATCAGGTATTTGTGCTCCTGAAAACCGCAGCTATGGCTGATTTCGGTGATCGGCGTACGCGTATCACGCAGTAGATTGCGAGCCTTATTCAGCCGCACCAGGGTCAGATACTCTTTAAAGTTGTAACGACTCACCCGCTTAAACAGCCGGGAAAACCACGAATAGCTCATGCCGCTGTGCTCTGCCACTTCGCTCAAGGTCAATGGCCGGTCGTAATGCAGATTAATATAATCAATGCCTTTTTTAATCATCGACTCTTCGCGTAGCGAGCTCTCCTCACGCTCCTGAGGCTCTCCTGCCGTCACCAATGCATCAAGCAGCAAATATATCGCCGCGATACGCTGGAATGGCGTACGGTTATCGACAAGCTGTTGCAGCAGCGCCGTTAACCGCTGGCGCACCTGCCAATCCACGCTCTGCGCAATACGCCCGGCGGTACACCACTCCAGCCGCGGAGAGGGATGCATTTCATCAAACAGACCTGGCGAAAACTGCACGGTGACCAGTTGGCTACCGGGCATCTCCGCGCTGAGTGAATGCACCTCCTCCGCGTTGATATACAACATATCGCCCGCGCGCAATTGCCACTCCCGCTGGCCGACGGCCAGCGTGAAACCGCCATGCAGGACGGTGATAAGCTCCGGCGCCGGGTGCCAGTGAGGTTCGCAGTAGCGCACCTCGGCGGCGAAGACGTTGAGTTTCTCAGCGTCGAAGGCGATCAGCTCGTAGCCGCTATTGGTCGCCGGCTGCCCGCTTTGTGTCACCTGACGGGGATGCGTCACTGAAAACGGGAACACGGAGTACCTCCTGAACTTTTGTTGATTAATGACCCGCCAGCACGGCATTGAGTTCGTCGCGATCGATATCCAGCGCCAGGAACTCAGTCAATGCAATCAGCAAACCACAGAACAGATCCGGCGCCAGGCGGATAAGCTTTTCACGTACCAGGTCAGGCGCTACCCCGCTCTTCGCCGATATCAGCGCCACCACGCGGGCAAAGGCTTCCGGCTGTTGAATAAGCTGCTGCAGAGAATTGTCGTCGCGCAGCGGTACGTAGCGCGCAGGGCAATCAATCTCAACGCTTGCCGTTAAGGGAAGATCGCGAGACGAGGCGCCCACGTAGATTTGCCACTGCCCAGGGGTCACCAGCCAATCCGCCAGCCCCGGATGATAGCAGGCTAAATCAGCGACGGGCAGCGCAAGCTCAACGCGACGCGTTTCCCCTGCCAGCAACGACACTTTGCTAAAGGCTTTCAGCGCGCGAACCTCGCGGATCAGCTCCCCCTTCGGGGCCGTAACATACAGCTGTACAATCTCCTTGCCCTCGCAATCGCCGATATTCGTTAAATCAAAGGCGACATGCAGGGTTTCGCCTTCGGCAAGCCGCGATGCGGAAAGCGCAAGATTGGCATAGCTGAATTGGGTATAGCTCAGGCCAAAGCCAAACGGGAAACGCGGCGAAAGAAGGCGTTTATCGTAATAGCGATAGCCGACAAATAGGCCCTCGCCATAGTGATGGCGCAGGTTTTCCCCTGGATACTGCAGCCAGGCAGGCGTCTCTTCGAGAGTATTTGGCACCGTGACGGTTAGCTTACCGCAGGGGTTCCGCTTACCGAAGAGAATTTCAGCCACGGCGCGCCCCATCCCCTGTCCGGCAAAGAAGGTTTCCAGCAGCGCCCGGCATTCGCCAAGCCATGGCATCACCACCGCATCGCTGTTGGCCAACACCACAACCACGTTTGGCTGTACCCCGGCGACCTCACGGATCAGCTGTTCGTGCGCGGGAAGAATATTCAGATCCTGGCGATCGCCATTCTCGCCATCTTCACCGACCGCCGTGCTGACAAAAATCACTGCCACATCGGCGGCTCCGGCGACGTCACGCGCCTGCGCCAGCGCCTGCTCGTCGCTTTGATTGTCGTCTGGCGCGCCCGGCGCCCACGTGACCTTAAAGTCATCCCCGGCAAGATCGAAAATCTCATCCAGCGGACGGTCGAGTAAATAGGGAACCGTAGTGGCGCAACCCGAGCCCTGAATAACCGGCTCCTGAGCGGGTTTACCGATCACCGCGATGCGCGGCGTTTTGTGTGGCTTCAGCGGCAGCAGGTTGTCTTCATTTTTCAGTAATACGATGGATTCTGCCGCTAAACGCTGCGATAACGCATGATGTGCGGCAAAGTCAGCACGCGTGTGCGGCCGGCGATGTCGTTGCACTTTATCAACCAGTTCCAGCATCCGCAGACACGCCCGGTCGACCACCGGCATCGGTACCTCCCCGCAGGAGATTGCCGCCAGCAGGGTTTGTTTGTCCCGGCGGGTTTCCGGCATTGCCAGGTCATTGCCGGCAAGCAGCGATGCCGGGCGATCTTTAATACCGTACCAGTCGGACATCACCAGACCGTCATACCCCCATTCATCACGCAATACCTGGGTCAGTAAGAACGGATCCTGCGATGTTTGAACGCCATTAAGACGATTATAAGAAGACATCACCGTCCAGGGCTGGGATTTGGCGATCGCTCGTTGAAATCCGGCGAGATAGATTTCACGCAGCACCCGCTCCTCAATAATCGAATCCATTTCGGTACGCCGATACTCGGAGTTATTGGCGGCAAAATGTTTAAGGCTGGCGCCGACGCCTTCGGCCTGTAAGCCGTTAATCAGCGCCGCGGCGATATCCCCACTTACGACCGGGTCCTCTGAATAGTATTCATAGCCGCGTCCAGCCAGCGGGGTGCGCCGAATGTTAATTCCCGGCCCCAATAGAATACCCACCCCCATCTGTTGGCATTCGCGACCCAGCGCTTCGCCCATCTCCCGTACCAGTTCAACATCCCAGCTACAGGCCAGACTGGAGCCATTCGGAAAACAGGTGGCCGGCAGCGAGGCGCTGAACAACGCTTCGCTGCCGCCCTTGGCGACAGGCTCGTCGGCGCTGGCCTGGTCGGCGGTTTGGGTAATCACCGAGATGAAGTCATCCATGCTCCACTTTTCATTGCCATCTATTTGCGCGCTGCTATAGCGCACGCCGTAGGTACCATCGGTCATCACGATATCGGGGATACCGTGCTGCGGCATCGATGCCGTGCGCCACAGGCCGCTGCCGGTCAGCAGCGCCACTTTTTCCTCTACCGACATGGCGGCGATAACGGTACTAAAATCGTTGTTCATCTCTCTGACTCCTTGAGGTTAAAGCGCGTTTTGCTTACGCAGGCTGATTTTCTGCACGATATCGCGATAGGTATTTTCATCTAACGCATAGCAGGCCACGAAGATGGCGCTGATGGCGAACATTGCGCCGGGGAAAAGCGTCATCAGAATATTGATGCCATTAATCGCATCGCTGGTCACATTACCCGCATCATAGTGATAAAGATCCAGCATCCAGCCCGCGCAGCCGCCGCCAATCGCCATCGCAATTTTAGTGATGAAGTTAAAGAAACCGTAGATGGCCCCCTCAGAGCGTACACCGTGATGCCATTCAGCATATTCGACGGTGTCGGCAATCATCGACCACATGGCGACAAAGCCCATGCCAAGCGTAATGCTGTAAAGACACACGCCGATCATTATCAGCCACAGGTTATTACCAGCGATGAAATATTGCATCAGTACCCCCAGCACGCCAATTAACAACGCCAGAAGCGCCATTTTCTTTTTCCCCATTAACGCAATCACTTTCTCAGAGATAATGGTTCCAATAATATAAGCACCAGACTGAATCATGAAGAAAGTAGCGGTAAACCCTTCGCTGCCGATAATGTATTTAATAAAGTAAATGGCGATCGCCATCCAGACTGTATAGGCGATATAGAAAAACACGGTAAATAATGAAAGATGAATCAGTGGTGCATTACCTAATACCGCACGGAACATTTCGCGAAGCGTCGGCGCATTCATTTTATCCTCTTCGCCAACGCGTTCTTTGGTCATGCCAAAACAGGCAAGAAACATAAAAGTCGCTAACAGCGCAAAGCAGGAAACGGCAAAGACATAGCCTATTTGTTTGTCGTTAAAGGGCGAAATCAGCCAGTCTGCCGTTGTGGAAACAATCAGATACCCGACAATAGCCAACACAAAGCGATATACCGACAGCGACGAACGCGAGGCCTCATGCTGCGTCAAGCGGTTGGTCAATGCCGAATAAGGTGTGTTAACCGCCGTATAGGCCAGGCAATAGATGGTATAGGAGGCCAGCGCGAAATAAAGTTTAGCTTCCCCACCAAATGGCACAAAACACAACACGGTTAAAAAGCCTAACGGTATCGCACCATATAATAGCCAGGGACGCAATTTGCCATATTTACTCTGCGTTTTATCAATTGCAAAGCCAATCAGGATATTAAAAATTGCGTCAATCACCCGGGCAATCACAAAGATCAGACTCGCCTGTACCGCGCTGATGCCATAAACATTAGTATAAAAAAATAGTAAGAATAACGAGACAAAACCGAACGATAAATTAGAGGCGAAATCGCCTAAGCCATAGCCTATCTTTTCTTTTACGCCGATGACCACATAGCTTGCCGATAACTTTGTTGTTGTACTCATTGCGGGCTACCTGTTTTGTAATCAGTGCCGACAGTATATGGCGACGCTAATAACATCACTTTGCGTTATTTGTCTGCGTAATTCCTGTTTCTTGTCTTTATGCGAAAGTGTGAAAAATGTCACAAGCGAGGGAAAAGAGGAGCATCCCGGCGGGAACCCGCCGGAATGTACAGCATTAGCCGTTAGTCTTGTTGCGGGTGCTGGAACGGCGGTTGCCGTTATTCCCCTGGCGAGGATTGCCGCTGGTCTGGCTATGACGCTTGACGGCGCGGCGGATTTGATTCGCTTTCATACGACGGCGATCTTTCTCCACCGCTACTTTGCTTTCGGTTTCCGCCGGCAGCTCCACCAGTTCACGAAGATAGTTGGTTTGCGCCAGATCCAGTTCAGTCCAGCCGCCGCGCGGCAGGCCTTTCGGCAGCAGAATATCGCCGTAGCGTACGCGGATAAGACGGCTAACCTGAACGCCGACGGCTTCCCACAGGCGACGCACTTCGCGGTTGCGCCCTTCGGTCAAGGTAACGTTATACCATTGGTTGATCCCTTCACCGCCGGTGAACTTAATCGTTTTAAACGCTGCAGGGCCATCTTCTAACTGTACGCCACGCGCCAGCTGGCGCAGTTTGTCTTCATCGACCTGGCCGAAAACGCGGACGGCGTATTCACGCTCAACTTCGCGGCTTGGGTGCATCAAACGGTTCGCCAGTTCACCATCGGTGGTAAACAGCAGCAGGCCGCAGGTGTTCACATCGAGGCGACCTACCGCAATCCAGCGCGCGCCGCGCAGTTTCGGCAGACGGTCGAAAACCGTTGGGCGCCCTTCCGGATCGTTACGGGTGCAGAGTTCGCCTTCTGGTTTGTAATAGGCCAATACCCGACAAATTTGCTCGGCAGATTCTTTTACCGAAATAAGATGACCGTCGATACGGATTTTCAAACCAGGTACGATTTCAACACGATCGCCGAGGGTTGCGATCTTACCATCCACGCTGACGCGTCCAGCTTCGATGATAGTTTCAATTTCGCGGCGGGAGCCATGGCCAGCACGAGCCAGCACTTTCTGTAATTTCTCGCTCATAGAGCTTCCTTTAGGTGTCGCCTTCCCAGGCGTCTGATATGCTTTGGCAACAACAGGCCATATAAAATCACCAACCTGTTGTTATATAAATACTTTACACATTTTAAGGCGCCATTCGTCAGCACTGTAAAACAGCGCGCGCGCCTGCGTGGGCGAACATACTACACTAACTTCAAAATGAATGCTTCACTGCGATACATTTCTCTGTCTATAGATTATCGCTCGCCGTCAATGCACTTGCCAGGAAGGGAAAGTCGGCAAATGGCGCCGGGTGACCAAACAGATAACCTTGCGCTTTCTGGCAACCGAGGTCGCGTAACTGGTTTTTTATCGCCTCATCTTCAATACCCTCAGCAACGACGGGTACCTTAAACCCCTGAGCCAGCACAATCAGCGATGCAATCATCGATTCTGCTTTATCATCATCGGCAAATTGGCAAATCAGACGGCGGTCAATTTTGATGCTATCAAATGACAGCGTATGTAAATAAGGCAAACTGGATAAATTGACGCCAAAATCATCCAGCGCGACGGCAATACCATGGCGGCGGAGATAAGCAATCATCCGGCTAATTCGCACAGCATCATTCATCAATAACCGTTCGGTTATCTCAAGACAAATATTGCCCGCGACCAGCCCATGACGATAAATTGCATCCATTAAATGCCAGGCAAAATCCTGTTGCAGGAGTTGAATCGCCGATACGTTGATATGCAGAATAAAGTTCGCCGGCGCCCCGCGGAGAATCATCGCGGAAAGTTCCCGACAGGCCTGTTCAATAATCCAGCGTCCCAGCGGGATTATCAACCCGCTCTCTTCCGCCAGGGGGAGGAAACGATCGGGAGGAATTTCGCCTACCGTTTCGGAGCACCAGCGAAGCAAACATTCTCCTTCCTGAAAAGCGCTTTGATCCTGCAAATCCACAATTGGCTGTAGCATCAGATGAAATTCATGTTGCTGGATCGCATCATGAAGATGCTCATGGAGTTGGATATTATAAAGCTCAGCCTCATGCATCTCGCCGCTGAAAAACGTCGCAACGCCGTTTCCCTGTTTCTGCGCATGGCGTAATGCAATCCATGCCTCACGCAACGTTTGTTCAATATTCTCTGCGTGGATCTCAGTCGTCACCAGGCCAATATTGCCGGTATAAACGTATTTGCTTGCCGTAGGAGACGCTTCATTATTGACGTCGATAAATAGTGAGGAGAGCAGTTCTCTGTAGCGCTGACGCTCTTTTGGCTGAGTTTGTCCTGGAAAAACCACGATGAGCTTATCCACTGTATCGCGGGCAATCAGCGTATTCGTCGGCAGTAAATTATGCAGGCGAAAAATATAATCGCTAATAAATTTTTCACCATACTCCGTACTTAAGGAATTGAT
This sequence comes from Klebsiella aerogenes KCTC 2190, assembly GCF_000215745.1. Taxonomy (GTDB): domain Bacteria; phylum Pseudomonadota; class Gammaproteobacteria; order Enterobacterales; family Enterobacteriaceae; genus Klebsiella; species Klebsiella aerogenes. Next base: position 4,580,553 of record NC_015663.1, read on the forward strand.
AATAGCGTTCATATTACTGATATGCACCAGCGCGAGCAGGTTTCTACCTTGATATAGCGATGTCTGACGCAGTAACCCTGTCCGCGAGAATAACCCGGTGGTTTTATCCTCCTCTATTTCACGCCGTTGGGCGTCGAAACTTTCTGCCAGCTTATGCGATAGCGCCATAAATGTGGTTTCCAGAGAGGCTATTTCCGGGAAATGACGCTTATTATCTGGCGGCGTCCAGCGGTGCGTCGCAAGCTGATCCGCTTTACGGACAATATCCCGCAGCGGTTTTACTACCTTCGCCAGGCCATAGAAAACCACCAGCAGACCAAGTACAAAAATGACAAACAGCATGATCATGGTAATGGCTATATATTTAATGATGGTACGGGTAATCATTCTCGCCGGGCTAATCACAATCCCCGTCCAGTGTAATATGTCATCACGGTCGGTGATTGGAAAAGCATCAACATAATATTCTTCTTTGCCGGAACTGAAAAACTGCAATCCCGTATGGTGATTCGCTTTTAACGTGCGACTGGCTGCCACAACAACCGGTAAATGAGTGTTTTCGAGCGTTTGTAGATTCAGCCGTGAGTGTTTTCCCCCGGCCAGCATATTTCGCGTCAATGATGGCACTGATGAAGAAATGAGCTCATTTTTTTCATTAACAATCAGCAGAATACTTTCAGGATGGGGTTTAAATTTTTCCAGGCTTTTATTTAGTTCGTTGAGGTGCAACTCGCTGGCGACGACGCCAACAAACTGTCCCTGGCGATTGAATGCCGGTGAGCTGAACGCAACGCCAATTTCATTTTCATATTCATAATCGCGAAAGGGTTTTGTCCAGTGCGGACGCTGGTCTTTGGCAACCGCCGCATACCATTCGCGCTGCGTTATTTGATAATCCGCACGCACCGCTTTTACTAATGAATTCACCGTCAGGTGACTATAAGCCGTAAGATGGTGATCTGTTTGCGCATCTTTTACCGCAAGATAATCATTCGACTCGGCCTGGCCGCGCGCCACTTGAATAAAATCGCCATTGACCGCGCCAAATCCGACCAAATTCAGATAATGTTTGTTGCTGAAGACGTTATTGGTGGTATTGACCATTTCGCCGATCAGGCTGCGAACCGGGATCGCCGTACTGGATTGACGTCCGATCGCATGAACTAGTATCGCGTTCGATTGCGCGGGAACATCAATATAATCGTGGATGACTTCCTCGATATTGACTCTTTTCGCACGCAGAATATCCTCACTCACCTCATCAAAAAAAGCATAACCTTCGTAGTAGAGAAAAGCATATGTCGTCAGCAGCACGACGAGAATTGTCGTGGCTAAGGTAAATATGATGGCCTGAGTTAGGGTGAACGGGTAGCTGTTGACCGAAAGCTGTTTTTTTAATATTTGCATCGTTATTATCGCCGTTGGTCTATCTCATCATTCCGGTTCAACAACGAAAAACCCATTGGCGACGTCAAAACTATCAAACGTTTTCGGCCGGGAATAATAATATCCCTGGGCCAAATCACAGCCCATCTCCTGCAGTTTTTCTGCCATTTCGCGCGTTTCAACGCCTTCGGCCACCAGCGGCACGGAAAAACTTCGCGCCAACATTAACACCGAGGCGATAACCGCTTCGCTTTTTTTATCGTTAAGTACATTGCTGACAAACCCGCGGTCAATCTTCAGACAATCAAATGGCAGCGAATGCAGATACGAGAGGCTGGAATAACCGGAACCAAAATCATCAATCGCTATACATACGCTAAGACGACGTAGATAAGCCAGTATTTCGACAATTCGCCACGTGTCATGCAGCAAGACGCTTTCGGTGATTTCAAGACAAATATTGCTGTTCATCAAATCATTAGCGTGAATTGATTCCAGCAGATGCTGAGCAAAATCAGGTTGCTGAAGCTGAATTGCCGAGATATTGACGTGCAGTTTAAAATCACGCGGCGCGCCGCGCGTGATAAACGCGGCAAGTTCACGACAGGCGGTTTCAATTATCCATTTCCCTAACGGCACAATCATGCCGGTGTGCTCGGCAAGGGCGATAAATTTGTCGGGCGGCACGAAGCCCAACACATTTGATTGCCAGCGGATCAGGCATTCACCTTCTTTACAAGGCCGCTGCGATTCAAATGAAACGATCGGCTGCAAAACGAGATGGAAACCTTCCGAATGGAGATCGTCGCATAACGCCTGATGCAGACGCAGATTATTCACTTCCTCTTCACGCATGGCGGCCGTGAAAAGTTTACTCGTACCGCTACGCTCCATCTGGGCATGCTGTAAAGCCAGACTAACATTCATCAGACATTCGCCGATGTTCTCTGGGGTTAATGATTCAATCAACATGCCAATATGGCCAGTAAATATATGCGATTCGCCGGGCATATCAGAAGCAGACATACGAAAAACAGAAGCAAGTAGCGCGCTGTACCAGTCGACATCCTTTTCGGCATACATGCCATCAAAAGCGATAATGAACAAGTCTTCTCGATCACGACAACATAATGCCCCTTCAGGCAATATTTTGCGAAGGCGTAAAGTAAACTGGTGAATAAACTGTCGGGCCTGAGTCGTACCGAGCACATTCTTAACCGAGTTGTAGTTGTTAACGTATACCATCGCCAGCATATTGCGATGACGGTACAGCGACTCACAATGCAGTAAACCGCTACGGGTTAAAAAACCGGTTTCGCTATCTTCTTCCAGCTTCCGGCGTTTAGATTCGAAAGTGTCTGGAATAATTGCATACAGGTTGCTCAATGCTGCATCCAACGATGCTATTTCCGGAAATACGCGTTTAGTTGGTTTCTTCCACGGCATTAACCCCAGACGCACTTTATCTGCAACGTCCTTTAAGGCGCCGGTGAAATGAGAAATAATCATCATCAGAATCAATATCAGAATAAAAATAAACAGTGTCGTGGCGAAGGTCACAAGTTGACGCTGTTTATTCATTTCCGCCATTTCCGCATGCTGTGGCGCGATAAGTACCGCCTTCCAGTTCAGCAGATGTTGGCGGTCCTGCACGCTAAAGGCGATCGCCAACAAAGACTCGTCCTCTGTACGCAAGGAAAATGACGTCGGCGACGGCTGCGCCGAGGTAAGCTTTGCTATCAATTGGCGGTCCTGCTGCCATTTATGTTGGTTGCCGGAACGCGCGACAATGCGATTGTTGTCATCGATAAGCAGAAGAGCATAGCTTTTATCCGGCAGGAGACTCTGTAAATAAGCGGTCATATCTGCAGGTGTGGCGCCGCTGGCGATCGCCCCGATGAAGCGGCCTTGTTTATCGTACACTGGCTGGTTCCAGCTCATGATCAAACTGCCGGTAGAGAGAGAGCGTTGCCAGAAACCTTGCGTTTGCTGGCGAGCGCGGCGAAACTGCTGTAAATCAGCAACATTAAACGCGTTATTGACGTTGACAATATTGGTCTGCGGGCTTAACCCGCTGTATTTAACCAGGGAGTGATGATTATCACGCTGGGTTCGTTGTAAATAAATTTGATTACTATGATTGTCACGAATAACAGCAATACTGGAGCCATTTTCCGCAAACCACGACAGGCTCTGGAAGGCGGGCATAGTTTTAAACGCGCGCGCCGTCAAATACACCATTTCAGGAACTAAAGTATCCTTATCGATGTTGTTACTTTCGCCCTGAATATATTGTAAAAATAGATTCGTTATTTGTCGTGGGCGATCGACGGCATCCTCAAGTGTATGCTGAATAAACGCATACTGAGAACCAATGATTTTTTTATCAATGGCACTACTGACCTGACGCGACTGATAGTTAAACAAGCCAGTCAAACTGATAATAATCAGTATTAGCGCCAGCAGTGAAACCACCAGCACGCTTTTTACCAGGGTGATGGGATAGGTATTTGGGGTCAGCTTTGGCATATATTAACGGTAACACTAGAAAGCATGAAAAAATTTAACAGTACTTTCTTCCTCTTAAACGCGTCAGAGGGTTGAATAGTCAGCTTATGCATAATGTTGAATTTCTTTCTGGAAGCAATATCAGTGAGTGATATCGTAAGCGGACTAATAATATAAATAAGAAAGGAGCGACTCAATGCGGAAAGGATTTTAAAATAAATTTAAGCCGCGGGCGACGCGTGAAACGCCACCCGCGAGAAGCATCACTGGAAGGGTTTGATATCACCGACGCCTTCACGAAGCACCACCGGCGCGTCTTCGGTCAGGTCGATAACCGTCGTCGGCTGCTGGCCAAGATAACCGCCGTGAATAATCAGATCGACCACCTTCTCCAGACGGTCTTTAATCTCTTCCGGATCGGACTCCGTGAATTCATTACCTGGCAGCATCAACGATGTCGAGAGCATCGGTTCGCCAAGCGTTTCCAGCAGCATCTGGGCGATAGGGTTCGCCGGCACGCGCATCCCAATGGTTTTACGCTTTTCTTGCAACAGGCGGCGCGGCACCTCTTTCGTTCCCTTAAGAATGAACGTGTAGTTGCCCGGCGTATTGTTTTTGATAAGACGAAACGCCACGTTATCGACAAACGCGTAGGTCGATAACTCGGAGAGATCGCGGCACATCAGGGTGAAATTGTGGCCATCCGGCAACTGACGGATACGGCAGATCCGCTCCATCGCCCCTTTATCTTCGATTTTGCAACCCAGGGCATAGCCAGAGTCCGTTGGATAAACGATAACCCCGCCCTTACGCACAATTTCCACCGCCTGATTAATCAACCGCGCCTGCGGATTATCGGGATGGATATAGAAAAACTGGCTCATACTTCCCTCTCAATTTGTTCAGCGGCCACTTCCCAACTGCGCCAGATCCCTTCCACGCCAGCGGGTAGCCAAAGTTTGCGCCCCAGTTCAATCCACGGGCAAGGCTGGTGGAAATCCGAACCCTGCGACGCCATCAAACCAAACTGTTGCGCGTAGCTCGCCAGCTGCGCGCGCTCATGCGGCGCCTGCTGGCATTGGGCGACCTCCATCGCGTCGCCGCCCTGCTCGCTAAAATGGGCCAACAGCCGTTTCAGCCATTTGGCAGAAAGATCGTAACGCCCCGGATGGGCGATCACCGCTTTGCCGCCAGAATGATGAATGACATCAATCGCTTGTTTTATTGTACACCACTGCGGCGGAACGTATCCGGTTTTCCCGCGGGCGAGATATTTTTTGAATACATCGGCAATATTGCTCGCAAAGCCGGCTTCAACTAAAAAGCGGGCAAAATGGCCGCGGGTGACCGCGCCGCCATCGGCGAGCTTTAACGCCCCTTCCCAGGCACCGGGGATACGCGCTTTCTCCAACCGTTCGGCAATCATCTGCCCGCGCTGGTTGCGCCGCGCTTTCTGTTCACAGAGCAGTTGCGTCATCGCCGAATGGTCGATATCAATATTCAGTCCGACGATATGAATTTCGTGGTTTTCCCACAGGGTGGAAATTTCTACCCCGGTGATAAGCGTGAGCGGCAGTTCAGCCCGCGCAATTTCGGCACGCGCTGCCGGAATGGCCGCCACGCTATCATGATCGGTGATTGCCAGCGTCCCCACCCGCATCTCATGCGCGCGATGTACCAGCTCTTCTGGAGTCAATCGCCCATCGGAGGCGACGGTATGGCTGTGCAGGTCATAAATGACCGCGTAATTAGTGTCGCTCAAAATGGCTCCTGGTGGACCTGAACTGAAATAAGCGCATTATGATAACGACTGAGAAAGAAAATCTGCAAACAAGGGTTGACTTTATTTTCATGGACTAGTTAACTAGTACGCAAGTTCACACAACGGGTATCTCTGATGAAAGCGCAAATTATTACTCTTCATAGCTGGTGGCGTCGTTCCTGGAATCGGGCGGCGTGATCGCGTTTTGCACTCAGCAAACAGATACCGGGCCCGCCACTGAGCGGGCTTTTTTTTGAACGAAATAATGAACAGAACAGGCGAGAATGATAATGCAAACATCAAAACCAGCGCTCGAGCTTCTCACCAGCGACGCCATCTATCGCGAAAACCCGACGGCGTTATTCCATCAATTATGCGGCGCGCGTCCGGCAACCTTGCTGCTGGAATCGGCCGACATCGATAGTAAAGACGATTTAAAAAGCCTGCTGCTGGTCGATAGCGCCCTGCGCATTACCGCTCTTGGCAATACCGTCACTGTCCAGGCGCTTTCAGCGAACGGTGCCGCGCTGCTTGAACTGCTGGATAACGCATTGCCGTCCGGCATTGAGAATCTGCGCCAGCCGAACAGCCGGGTACTCACCTTCCCACCGGTTAGCGCCCTGCTGGATGAAGACGCTCGCCTGTGCTCGTTATCGGTGTTCGATGCGTTTCGTCTGTTACAGGATTTGGTCAGCGTCCCGCAGGCCGAGCGCGAAGCGATGTTCTTCGGCGGCCTGTTCGCTTACGACCTGGTGGCCGGTTTTGAGGATTTACCACCGCTCAATACCGATACCGCCTGCCCGGATTACTGTTTCTACCTGGCGGAGACGCTGCTGGTCATCGATCACCAGACCAAAAGCACCCGCATTCAGGCGAGCCTGTTCACGCCGCTGGAGAATGAGAAACAGCGTCTTCTGCAACGTATCGCCCAGCTTCGCCAGCAGTTAAATGAACCGCCCGCGCCGCTGCCGGTAACGACGGTTGCCGAAATGCGCTGCGACGTCGATCAGAGCGATGAAGAGTACGGCGCCGTGGTGCGCAAAATGCAGCGCGCCATTCGCGCGGGCGAAATTTTCCAGGTCGTGCCGTCGCGCCGTTTCTCACTTCCCTGCCCGTCGCCGCTGGCCTCGTACGATGTGCTGAAAAAGAGCAATCCCAGCCCGTATATGTTCTTTATGCAGGATAACGATTTCACCCTGTTCGGCGCATCGCCGGAAAGCTCGTTGAAATACGACGCCGTCAGCCGCCAGATTGAGATCTACCCCATTGCCGGCACCCGTCCTCGCGGCCGCCGCGCCGATGGTTCACTGGATCGCGATCTCGATAGCCGTATTGAGCTGGAGATGCGTACCGACCACAAAGAGCTTTCTGAACATCTGATGCTGGTTGACCTGGCCCGTAACGATCTGGCCCGCATCTGTACCCCGGGTAGCCGCTACGTAGCAGATTTGACCAAAGTCGATCGCTACTCTTTTGTGATGCATCTGGTTTCCCGCGTGGTCGGCGAACTGCGCCGCGACCTTGATGTCCTGCACGCCTACCGCGCCTGCATGAATATGGGCACCCTTAGCGGCGCGCCGAAAGTTCGCGCCATGCAGCTAATCGCCGCCGCGGAAGGCAAGCGTCGCGGTAGCTACGGCGGCGCGGTCGGCTACTTTACCGCCCATGGCGACCTCGATACCTGCATCGTGATCCGCTCAGCCTACGTTGAGGATGGCATTGCCACCGTGCAGGCGGGCGCCGGTATCGTGCTCGATTCCGTTCCGCAATCCGAGGCGGATGAAACCCGTAATAAAGCTCGCGCCGTGCTGCGCGCCATTGCTCAGGCCCACCACGCGAAGGAGACTTTCTAATGGCCGACATCCTGCTGCTCGATAATATCGACTCCTTTACCTATAACCTCGCCGACCAGCTGCGGGCTAACGGCCACAACGTGGTTATTTATCGTAATACCGTACCGGCGCAATCGCTGATTGAACGTATCGGCACCATGGATAATCCGGTGCTGATGCTCTCTCCGGGGCCGGGAACCCCAAGCGAAGCCGGCTGCATGCCCGAGCTGCTGACCCGCCTGCGCGGCAAGTTACCGATTATCGGTATCTGCCTCGGCCACCAGGCCATCGTGGAAGCCTACGGCGGCTATGTCGGCCAGGCGGGAGAAATCCTTCACGGCAAAGCGTCAAGCATTGAGCATGACGGCCAGGCGATGTTCGCCGGTCTCGCCAACCCGCTGCCGGTGGCCCGCTACCATTCTCTTGTCGGCAGCAATATTCCGGCCGGGCTCACCATTAACGCCAATTTCAACGGTATGGTGATGGCGGTTCGCCACGACGCCGATCGCGTCTGCGGCTTCCAGTTCCATCCGGAATCGATTCTGACTACCCAGGGAGCGCTACTGCTGGAGCAAACGCTGGCATGGGCGCTGCAGAAACTGGAGCAGACCAATGTCGTACAGCCGATTCTGGAAAAACTGTACCAGGCCGAGACGCTGAGCCAGCAGGAGAGCCACGTGCTGTTTTCCGCCGTCGTGCGCGGCGAAGTGAAGCCGGAACAGCTGGCCGCCGCGCTGGTAAGCATGAAAGTGCGCGGCGAACAACCACAGGAAATTGCCGGCGCCGCTACCGCGCTGCTGGAAAACGCCGCGCCGTTCCCGCGCCCGGATTATCAGTTTGCCGATATCGTCGGTACCGGCGGCGATGGCAGCAACAGTATCAATATCTCAACCGCCAGCGCCTTTGTCGCCGCCGCCTGCGGTTTAAAGGTGGCGAAACACGGTAACCGCAGCGTCTCCAGTAAATCTGGCTCGTCCGATCTGCTGGCCGCGTTTGGCATCAACCTGGATATGAATGCCGATAAATCGCGCGCCGCGCTGGATGAACTGGGCGTCTGCTTCCTGTTCGCGCCGAAATACCACACCGGTTTCCGCCACGCGATGCCGGTCCGCCAGCAGTTGAAAACGCGCACCTTGTTTAACGTGTTGGGGCCGCTTATCAATCCGGCGCACCCGCCGCTGGCGTTGATTGGCGTCTACAGCCCGGAACTGGTGTTGCCGATTGCAGAAACCTTGCGCGTACTCGGTTATCAACGTGCCGCCGTGGTACACAGCGGCGGCATGGACGAAGTCTCGTTGCATGCGCCGACCGTGGTCGCCGAACTCAATAACGGCGAAATCCAAAGCTATCAGCTGACCGCCGCCGACTTCGGCCTGACGCCATATCATCAGGATCAACTGGCCGGCGGCACGCCGGAAGAAAACCGTGACATTCTCACGCGCTTGCTACAAGGTAAAGGTGAAGCCGCTCATGAAGCCGCCGTCGCCGCCAACGTCGCCATGTTGATGCGTTTACACGGGCATGAAGACCTGAAAGCCAACGCCCGGCAGGTGCTGGATGTGCTGCACAGCGGAGCGGCCTATGACAGAGTGACCGCATTAGCGGCAAGAGGGTAAATAATGCAGACCGTTTTAGCAAAAATCGTTGCTGACAAAGCGATTTGGGTAGAAGCCCGCAAACAACAACAACCGTTAGCCAGTTTTCAGAATGACATCGTGCCGTCCGAACGCCATTTTTACGATGCGCTGGCCGGCGCCCGCACCGCTTTTATTCTCGAGTGCAAAAAGGCGTCGCCGTCGAAGGGACTGATTCGTGAAGATTTCGACCCGGCGACCATCGCCGGGGTTTATAAGCACTACGCCTCGGCAATTTCGGTACTGTGCGATGAGAAATATTTTCAGGGCAGCTTTGATTTTCTGCCGATCGTCAGCAAAGTCGCGCCGCAGCCGATTCTGTGTAAAGACTTCACCATTGATCCTTACCAGATTTACCTCGCGCGTTACTACCAGGCCGATGCCTGCCTGCTGATGCTTTCGGTGCTCGATGATGATCAATATCGCCAGCTCGCCGCCGTCGCCCACAGTCTCAATATGGGCGTCCTGACCGAGGTCAGCAATGAAGAAGAGCTGGAGCGCGCGATTGCGCTGAAGGCCAAAGTCGTCGGCATTAACAACCGCGATCTGCGCGATATGTCGATTGATCTGAACCGCACGCGTCAACTGGCGCCGCGCCTCGGCCCGGATGTCACCGTGATCAGCGAATCCGGAATCCATACCTATGGCGAAGTCCGCGAACTGAGCCACTTCGCCAACGGCTTCCTGATTGGCTCGGCGCTGATGGAGCAACCGGATCTCAGCGCTGCGGTGAAGCGCGTGCTGTTAGGTGAGAACAAGGTCTGCGGCCTGACTCGTCCGCAGGATGCGCAAGTCGCCTGGGAGGCGGGCGCCATCTACGGCGGCCTGATTTTCGTCGATAGTTCGCCGCGTGCCGTTAACGACCAGCAGGCACAGGCGGTAATGGCCGCCGCGCCGCTTAGCTACGTTGGCGTGTTCCGTGATGCAGCCGTTGAAGAGGTCGTCACCCGCGCGACCAAATTGAAACTCGCCGCGGTCCAGCTTCATGGAAGCGAAGACCAGGCCTGGATTGATGCCCTGCGCGCGGCGCTGCCGGAGCAGATCCAAATCTGGAAGGCGCTGAGCGTCGGCGAAACGCTGCCGCCGCGTAACCTCAATCATGTGGCCAGATATGTCTTTGACAACGGTCAGGGCGGGAGCGGTCAACGCTTCGACTGGTCGCTGCTGCAGGGCCAGGACCTACGTAACGTGATGCTGGCAGGCGGCCTCAGCGCCGATAACTGCGTAGAAGCCGCGAAAAGCGGCTGTGCCGGACTCGATTTCAACTCAGGCGTAGAGTCGCAGCCGGGAATAAAAGAGGCAAGCCTGGTGGCTGCCGTTTTCCAGACGCTGCGCGCATATTAAGGAGCAATGCAATAATGAGCACTTTACTGAACCCGTATTTCGGCGAATTCGGCGGTATGTACGTTCCGCAGATCCTGATGCCCGCCCTGCGCCAGCTGGAAGAAGCTTTCGTCAGCGCGCAAAAAGATCCTGAGTTTCAGGCTGAATTCACCGACCTGCTGAAAAACTACGCGGGTCGTCCGACAGCGCTGACCAAATGCCGCAATCTGACCGAAGGCACCCGCACCACGCTGTACCTCAAGCGTGAAGATCTGCTCCACGGCGGCGCGCACAAAACCAACCAGGTGCTGGGCCAGGCGCTACTCGCCAAACGTATGGGCAAAACGGAAATTATCGCCGAAACCGGCGCCGGCCAACACGGCGTCGCCTCGGCGCTGGCCAGCGCCCTGCTCGGTCTGAAATGCCGCATCTATATGGGCGCCAAAGACGTCGAGCGCCAGTCGCCGAACGTCTTCCGCATGCGCCTGATGGGTGCGGAGGTCATTCCAGTGCACAGCGGTTCCGCCACCCTGAAAGATGCCTGTAACGAAGCGCTGCGCGACTGGTCCGGCAGCTACGAGAAGGCGCACTACATGCTCGGCACTGCCGCTGGCCCGCATCCATTCCCGACTATCGTGCGTGAATTCCAGCGCATGATCGGCGAAGAAACCAAAGCGCAGATCCTTGAGAAAGAAGGACGCCTGCCGGACGCGGTGATCGCCTGCGTTGGCGGTGGTTCTAACGCCATCGGCATGTTCGCTGATTTCATTGATGAATCCCGCGTTGGCCTGATTGGCGTCGAGCCTGCCGGCCACGGTATCGAAACCGGCGAGCACGGCGCGCCGCTGAAGCACGGTCGCGTCGGCATTTACTTCGGCATGAAGTCGCCGATGATGCAAACTTCCGACGGGCAGATCGAAGAATCTTATTCTATCTCCGCCGGGCTGGATTTCCCGTCAGTGGGTCCGCAGCATGCGTTCCTTAACAGCACCGGGCGCGCCGAGTATGTGTCAATTACCGACAACGAAGCGCTGGATGCCTTTAAAGCGCTCTCCCGCCATGAAGGCATTATTCCGGCGCTGGAGTCGTCGCACGCTCTGGCGCACGCGCTGAAGATGATGCGCGAGAATCCGGATAAAGAGCAGCTGCTGGTGGTTAACCTGTCTGGCCGCGGCGATAAAGACATCTTCACCGTACACGACATTTTGAAAGCGCGAGGGGAAATCTGATGGAACGTTACGAGACGCTATTTGCACAGTTAAAAAACCGCCAGGAAGGCGCCTTTGTTCCCTTCGTCACCCTCGGCGATCCGGGGCCGGAACAGTCGCTGAAAATCATCGATGCGCTGATTGAAGCCGGCGCCGATGCGCTGGAATTGGGGATCCCCTTCTCCGACCCGCTGGCCGACGGCCCGACGATTCAGGGTGCCACATTGCGCGCTTTTGCCGCCGGCGTCACCCCGGCGCAGTGCTTCGAAATGCTGGCGGCGATCCGCCACAAGCATCCGACAATCCCAATCGGCCTTTTGATGTACGCGAACCTGGTGTTCAGCCCGGGGATTGATGAGTTCTACGCCGAATGCGCGCGTGTCGGCGTGGATTCGGTTCTGGTCGCCGACGTGCCGGTCGAAGAGTCCGCCCCGTTCCGCCAGGCCGCCCTGCGTCATAACATTGCGCCGATTTTCATCTGCCCGCCAAATGCCGATGACGATTTACTGCGCCAGATTGCCTCCTATGGCCGCGGCTATACCTACCTGCTATCGCGCGCTGGCGTGACAGGCGCGGAAAACCGCGCCGCGCTGCCGCTACATCATCTGATTGAAAAACTGGCGGAATATAACGCCGCGCCGCCGCTGCAGGGCTTTGGCATCTCGGCGCCGGAGCAGGTTTCCGCCGCCATTGACGCCGGTGCCGCCGGGGCAATATCCGGCTCGGCCATCGTCAAGATTATCGAGCGCAATCTTGAGCAGCCGCAGAACATGCTCGCAGAGCTAAAAACCTTCGTGCGCAGTTTGAAAGCAGCGACCAAAACCGCCTGACCCTTTGTCGCCCGGCCTCACGCCGGGCGGCTATTTCCGCTGCAGGCTGTTGGCGTATTTTCGCGTTAAGCGAAACAGCGCCAGCACCTCATCTTCTGACCATCCAGCCAGCACCTGATTCATTAACCGCCGCCGCGCAACGGCAATAGCGTCGATCATCCGCTGCCCCTTTTCGCTAAGCGTCACCTCGCTAATCCGCCGGTCTTTGGCATTGGCCTGCTTGCAGGCAAGGCCCTGAGCCTCGAGCTTTTTCACCTGCCGGCTGACGGTGGTGTAATCGCGGCCTAAATGATCCGCCAGCTCAACTACCCCCACCGGGCCATAGCGCCCTACCGCCACCAGTAGTGGGAAGAGCATCTGTTCAAGCTGTACCCCTGCCGCCTGTAATATCTGCTCATCGCGCAGCGGTTGATTCATCACGCTGATGATATCTAACAGCGCGCCGTGAAAGTCGGTGATGTCGTAATTATTATGTGCATCTTGCATATATTAGTTAACCGCGTATAGTGCTCCTGAAGAATATGTGCATATTACACATAATTATCATCAGGGGATAATGTTATGAAAGCCGCCGTGGTATTTGATCTTAGCGAAGGCCCGATATGGGCCGATTTTAGCGAACCGCAGCCTGCAGCCGGACACACGCTGATCGACGTTCGCGCCGCCGCCATTAGCCACGTAGTTAAGGGCCGGGCATCGGGACGTCATTATAGTTTTGACGGCACGCTGCCGTTTGTCGTCGGTATCGATGGCGTCGGTATGACCTCTGACGGCCAGCGCGTCTATTTTGCTTTCCCCAGCGCGCCGTTCGGCAGTATGGCGCAACGCGCGCCGGTCGCGCTGCAGAATTGCCTGCCGCTGCCGGATGCACTTGATGACATCAGCGCCGCGGCCATGGCCAATCCGGGCATGTCTGCCTGGGCTGCGCTTGTCAAACGGGCGCAGTTTCAGGCCGGCGAAACGGTACTGATTAACGGCGCCACCGGCAGCGCCGGGCAGCTGGCGGTGCAGATTGCCCGCTACCTCGGTGCGAAAAAAATCATTGCCACCGGGCGCAATGCGCAAGCGCTGACCGCCCTCGCAGCCGATGAATGCATTAACTTAACGGCCGATGAGCAGACGCTAAATGCGCAGTTTGCCACCGCCAGCGCCGGGCAAATCGATGTGGTTGTGGATTATTTGTGGGGCCGCAGCGCAGAGTTGCTGCTGCCTATACTGGCGAAATATACCCCCGGCGATAAGCCGGTACGTTATGTGCAGGTGGGTTCTCTTGCCGGAGCGGATATCAGATTAAATGGCGCGGTGCTTCGCGCCGCGCCGCTACAGCTCATGGGTAGCGGCATCGGCAGCCTGAGCATGCCACAACTGCTGGCGGCAACCGGGGAGATGCTGCAGGCGGCGGTTCCCGGTCATTTTACCATCGCCACCACGCCGCTACCGCTCCGCGATGTCGCTGCGGCATGGCCGCGTGATAACAGCCAGAAACGCACGGTTTTCACCCTTGATTAAAAAAATGCGCCTCCGCACAAACTCTGGGGTTGATATCTTAAATGAGAAATATTATCTTTCTCATTACCGAATAGTTGAGTGAACAACTCAGGTATTCGGTACGACATTGCTCACATTGCTTCCAGTATTTTTGCCCGCGTTTATCGCGGGCTTTTTTTTGATTCAACTTCAGCTTTTAGTGGTCGAGATACAGATAATGCAACCAGCTGGTCATCCGTAACAGCACCTTACGCATCACCGACACGTGGGCAAAATGGTCGGTATACACCGCCGCCTGGGCACTGACCCCATCCGGTAAATGGGCAAGATCGCGGCTCGCCGCCAGGTCAATCATCACATAAACCCCTTCCCGACCAGGCGTGGCGCTTAAACCCTGTAATGCGCCGCTCGCCTGGTAACTGCCGTCGGGAATGGTTGGCAGTACCTTTGTGACCTTGCCGGCATACACCTGCCCCGGTAAGCCATTAAACACAACCTCTGCCTCGTCCCCCTGCTCCAGGCGCAGGATGGCGTTCTGGCGAAATACCGCCACCACCTGGCGTTTCTGCTGCGGAATAAAAATCATCACCGGTTTGAACGGCAGACGAACTGCCGTGGTTCCCGGACGCGCCAGCACCTGAGTGACATAACCATCGCTGGGCGCGCGGAATACCGTCTGTTCAAGGTCATAACGCGCCTCGGCAATCTGCGATTTCAGGCTGGCGATTTGCGCATCCTCGCCATTGAAACGCGCCGAAAGTCTTTCGAACTGCTGTTGATACTGGGCTTTAGCCGCCCGCAGGGCCGCAGATTGCGCTTGATATTGCTGCTCGGCGTGATTCACATCCTGCTCGGAAAAAGGATTTACCGGCATCGACGCGCCTTTCGCATAGCGCTGATAATCCTGACGGGCGCGTTCATATTCCGCCGTCATCTGCTGGACGTTGGCGGCGGCTTCACTTAATGCCGCTTTCCGGGTTCTGATATCCGCTTCGGCGGCACTAAGATCCGCCTCCAGTTTATTCAGTCGCGCACGATAACGGCTATCATCAAGACGAAACAGCACCTCGCCTTTGCGTAATAACACATTCGTTTTATCGGTAACTTCTACGATGGCCCCCGACACCTGCGGCACAATCGGAATCGACAATGCTATTTTTTGCGCGCGGTCGGTATACGGGTGATTATAATTCATGGTCAGAATTAGCGCGCCGACAATAAACACGCCGCCAAGGACTGCCGTTGGCACCGTCCATTTATTAACCGGGATACGGAAAATTTTAAATACGCCATAGGCCAATGCCACATAGCTCAGAATAATGAGTAAATCCATACATTGGCCTCAGCGTTTATTTGACGAGTTTGTCGTAACAGTTATCTGTTGTTCCTGCAGACGCTTGAGCTCGCTTTCAAGTTGCCTGATTCGCTGATGCATTTCGGCGTTATCTTCGAATTTATGCGCCATTCCCCACCCGCGCTCGGGGCGATACAGTGTCGCCCAGATCCACAACAGCGGCCAAATCGCATGTAGGGTGAACAGGCTCACCCAGCCGGCGACATGAATTGCATCCTGGTGAGGATGCTGGCGTTTCTTGGCCAATAAATAGGGAATATCATGAATAATAATAATGCCGTAAAATAAAATTAAAAACACGGCAATTAACACGCCTAAGGCGAAGTAGTCGAGAAACATAATAACACCTGGTAATAAAAAAGGTAAACCGTACTAACTACGCTGTTTTATAATTAGCAATGCCACTCACTGTAATAGTGCGGCTGTGCCGGGAATAATCATTTTCCGACTGATAGACCAAATATTGATAACGGTAAAAATCAGTACTTTTATCTTTCCGGTATAATATCTCTTCCGCCGAAACCGATAGTCCCTTGATAATATCGTCATATTCAATATGTTTTTCTTTTTCGGTTACGCTGGAAGCGCACGCCGCCAGCAGCAACATTGCAGATAACGCAGCCATTGTTGTTATTTTCATCGAATTATTTCTCTATATTTTTCGGCTGTAATAAATAATCCACGCAAATAATACCCAGCTACTCGCCAGAAGTCATATGACAATGACGGCAAAGATGTATATCATTTTTGATATAGCAAACCAAAAGAACCAACCTTGTGAAAGAAAAAGACCTGCGCATTGACGAACTCCGCATCGTTCGCATGATTGCCGAAACGGCAAGCGTGAGCAAAGCCGCCCAACTACTGGACATGCCGCAGTCGAATGTGTCGCGGGCGCTGAATGCGCTGGAACGGCGCCTGGGGCTGGAGATCTTTATCCGCCATCCACGGGCGTTAATCCTGAGCGAGTTTGGCGAGCAGTTCCTGCGCCGGGCGGATATTCTGCTGGATAAGCATAATGATCTGCTTGATATGTCCGGTACCTGGAAACGCAGCCTCAACGGCATGGTGACGCTCGGCGCGCCGATCGGCATTCAGGCTTTCCTTGCCCGATACCTTTTGCCGCCGGTGCTACGTTCGGCGCCGGAATTAACCGTCAATATTCTCACCCGCAATCCCGACGAGCGCGAACAGAAATACGGGACGCTTTTTGATAGCGATTGCGATCTGCTGATTAGCTTTTTCCAACCGCAGGACGAAAGCCTGATCGCAAGGCCACTCACTCGCTTTCGCATGGGGCTGTTTGCCTGCGCGGATTATATTGTGCAGTCGCCCCTGCACGATGTTGATGAGCTTGCGCAGCACCGCTGCATCACTTTGCGTACGTTGGGCGGGATCCGCAACAGTTGGCATTGCTATAACGCCGCGGGTGAGAGTATTCAGGTAGAGGTCAACGGTTCCAGCGTATGCGATAACATTTTGCCGGCTATCGAGCTTGCCAAGCAGGGCCTGGGCATCGTATATGCCCCTTTTTACTCCGTCGCGGCGGAATTAGAAGCGGGTACGCTACAGCCCTGTCTGCCACGAGAACGCGGCGTGAATATGCAGGCGTGGTTGATTTATCGTCAACGAGGCGTGTTGCCGCATCGCGTGCAGGTGATAATGGATAGCATTATGGAAAGCGCCAAACTGCACGCCCATCGGTTGGTCTGAAGAGGATAAAACTGGCCGCGAACGGCCAGTTTTTTTAAACCATTAGAACCGATAACCGGCAGAGAACATAAACACCCACGGGTCCAGACGGGTACTGACGGTCTGATTCTCTCCGTTAGCTTTAAATTTCACGTCGGTGTCGATATCCATGTACCACACTGACATGTTCAGCAGCCAATTGCGGTCAATCAGATAATCCAGGCCAACCTGTCCTGCCGCGCCCCATGAATCCTTCAGGCTCAGGTCGGAAAGCCCGGCGTCCTTACCGGTATCGTTGAAATCATTGTTAAAGAAGGTTGTATAGTTAATACCGGCGCCGACATACGGGCGCACTTTGCTTTGCGCATCGCCAAAGTACCACTGCGCCATCAGCGTCGGCGGCAACTGGTGTACGGTAGCGATGGTGCCGGTCGGCCCGGTACCGACCTTGTGGCGGAACGGCGTTGCCGCCAGCAGTTCGATACCGATATTGTCGGTCGCCATATAGGTAAAGGTTAAACCTAACTGGGTGTTATTACTGACGTTAAAACCGCCGAGACTACCCAGTACGTTGTCAGAACCCTCAGTCGGGCGAACCGTCGCCGAACCCGCGCGAATAAAAAACTCCCCCGCTTCATGCGCCCAGGCGCTACCACCAGAAAGCGTACCTAAGATCAATGCCGCCGCTGCAATTTTCTTCATATCCATGTCCCCATTATGGTTTTTATCAGCGGCAGCAAATATACCTACAATGAGTTAGTTTTGATCTGTTTTAGATCACACCAGGCCATTAGATTTAACATTTATTGATCCAGATTAATTTTTGCAGCACTCAGTAACGTTCTGATTTGTCCTTACATCAATTTTTACCCGTGAGAAAAATTTTTGCGTCCCCCTCTTGTCGCCGATCGTGCGGATAGCTAATTTAATTGCCGACAATTTGTGTTGATGCGTTTTTTTCAGGTGTAATTATGAGTGAAATCAACCCGTGCATGACGTGCGGTGCCTGTTGTGCGTATTTTCGAGTCTCCTTCTATTGGGCTGAAGCCGACGACGCCGGCGGCGTGGTACCTACGCAGCTCACCGAACCCCTTACCCCTTTTCTGCGCTGCATGAGCGGCACCAATCAGCGGCAAAGCCGCTGCACAGCCTTAAGCGGCGAAATCGGCGAATCGGTGCACTGCACCATCTATCATCAGCGGCCTTCCCCCTGCCGCGAATTTGCTATGTCAGGCGAAGGCGGCGAACTCAACGAAGCGTGCGATCGCGCCCGTGCCCGCTACGGCCTGCCGCCGCTGGGAACTCTTTACAAAGATATACTTACCGTGACAACGGCAGAGACTGCTACCCAACCACGTTTTGCGGTACAATCCCCGGCTAGTTAAAACACCTGCAAGACTCAAGGAGAATGCATGTCTATCACGGCGAAGTCCGTCTACCGTGACACGGGGAATTTTTTTCGTAATCAGTTCGTTACTATTCTGCTGATTGCGTTGTTATGCGCGTTCATCACGGTAGTCATTGGCCATGCCTTTTCGCCCAGTGACGAGCAGTTATCGATCCTCAGCGAAGGCGATAACCTGGCGGGCAGCGCCGGCTTGTTTGAGCTGGTGCAGAACATGACGCCGGAACAGCAGCAGATCTTGCTGCGCGCGTCGGCAGCCTCAACCTTCTCCGGCCTGGTGGGGAATGCCATCCTCGTCGGCGGCGTACTGTTGCTGATCCAGCTGATCTCCGCCGGGCATCGCGTCAGCGCGCTGCGGGCGATCGGCGCCGCGGCGCCGGTTCTGCCGAAACTGTTGCTGCTTATCCTGTTCACCACCTTCGTGGTACAGATGGGGATGATGCTGGTGCTGGTGCCGGGCGTGCTGCTGGCGATTGTCCTGGCGTTCGCGCCGGTGATGCTGGTGCAGGATAAAATCGGCATCTTTAGCGCAATGCGCGGCAGTATGCGTCTGGCGTGGGCTAATATGCGTCTGGTGGCGCCAGCGGTACTGGGCTGGCTGCTGGCAAAAACGGCGCTGCTGCTGCTTGCTTCAAGCTTCGCAACGCTGTCGCCAAACGTCGCCGCCGTGGTCATTAATACCATCAGCAATCTGTTCTCTGCGCTGTTGCTGATCTATTTGTTCCGCTTGTATATGCTTATTCGCAACTAACTTTAATCTGGGCCGAGTATTCCGGCCCTTCCTGAACGACGGAATTGATGTATGAAGCAGTTTCTCGATTTTTTACCGCTCGTAGTCTTCTTCGCTTTTTATAAGATTTACGATATCTACGCCGCAACCACCGCGCTGATCGTCGCCACCGCGGTGGTCCTCATTTATAGCTGGGTGCGCTATCGTAAAGTTGAAAAGATGGCGCTGATCACTTTTGTGCTGGTCGCCGTCTTCGGCGGTCTGACTATCTTCTTCCACAACGATGAATTCATTAAGTGGAAAGTGACCGTCATCTACGCCCTGTTTGCTGGCGCCCTGCTGTTCAGCCAGTGGGTAATGAAAAAACCGCTTATCCAACGCATGCTTGGCAAAGAGCTGACGCTGCCGCAGCAGGTGTGGTCACGGCTGAATCTGGCCTGGGCGCTGTTCTTTATTCTCTGCGGGCTGGCCAATATCTACATCGCGTTCTGGCTGCCGCAGAATATCTGGGTCAACTTCAAAGTCTTCGGTTTAACGGCATTGACCCTGGTCTTTACCCTATTGAGCGGCGTCTATATCTACCGCCACATGCCGCAGGACGATAAGCACTAATACCTCTTAACGGTACGCGCTGGCCGGCGCGTACCGCCTCCCTTGTGCTTTTCATTTCTTTTCTCTACCTCCTATCCCGTTCAGTTCAAATTTAACTTCCGAAAGAGTGGGTAAGCCGCCTCTTATTACGCCATTCCCCAACGGCTCGCCTTCACGCTTTCTTCATCAAACAGGAAAAATTGCGCCAATTGTGAGGATTTGATGAAGTTTCGTCTCGCCTGATTGTAATGATAATGATTATTATTAATATTCACGTTCTTGTTTTATTTTGATACGGATATTTACAATGAGAACGAACACCGCATTCCCCCTCGCTCCCCTTACCTTCATTATCGCCAGCTTCTTTTCAGCGGAGAGTTTGGCCGAAGAAGCCGAACAGGATACTGAAACCATGGTGGTCTACAGCACCGCCGAAGAAGCGTTAAAACAACAGCCCGGCGTTTCGATTATCACTGCCGACGATATTGCCAAAGAGCCGCCGGTGAATGACCTGTCAGAAATCATCCGTAAGATGCCCGGCGTGAATCTGACCGGCAACAGCGCCAGCGGTAGCCGCGGTAACAACCGTCAAATCGACATTCGCGGGATGGGCCCCGAAAACACGCTGATTTTGATCGATGGCGTACCGGTTACCTCACGAAATTCGGTACGTTACAGCTGGCGCGGTGAACGCGATACCCGCGGTGATAGTAATTGGGTACCCGCTGAAATGGTTGAACGAATTGAAGTCCTGCGCGGACCCGCTGCGGCCCGCTATGGGTCCGGCGCGGCCGGCGGCGTGGTGAATATCATTACCAAACGACCAACCAACGACTGGCACGGCTCACTGTCGTTCTTCACCAATCAACCGGAGAATAACAAAGAAGGCGCCACCAACCGGGCCAACTTTAACCTCAGCGGGCCGCTGGCAGGCGATGCCCTCACCATGCGTTTGTACGGCAACATCAATAAAACCGATGCTGACGCCTGGGATATCAACCATGCGCAGAATGGCTCATACGCCGCCGGTCGCGAAGGCGTGCGTAATAAAGATATTAACGCCCTGCTGTCGTGGAAAATGACCCCACAACAGATCCTCGATTTCAACTATGCCTACAGCCGCCAGGGCAATATTTATGCCGGCGATACCCAGTACAGTAACGGCAACCTTAGCCCCAATGGCCTGGTTGATTCACTCTACGGCCATGAGACCAACCGCCTGTATCGCCAGTCGTGGGGGCTAACCTATAACGGAATTTGGGATTGGGGACAGTCAAAAGCCGGCGTTTATTATGAAAAAACCAATAATACCCGCCTGCAGGAAGGATCAACCGGCCGCGTCGAGGGGATGATCAATAGCGATGAATACGCCACCAGCCGTCTGGAATCATGGCGCTCCACAGGCGAGTTAAACATTCCTTTCTATTGGTTGGCAGATCAGACATTGACGCTTGGCATGGAGTGGAACCGCGACGAACTTAACGACCCGGCGTCAATGCAGGCCACAGACGTGAGCGGTGAAACCATCGCCGGCACCAGCGGCAACGCCGCCGATCGTAGTAGCAAAAACAGCGCTACGTTAACCGGGATCTACCTGGAAGATAATATCGAAGCCACGCCGGGAACTAACATCATTCCCGGCCTGCGTTTCGATTACCACAACCAGTTCGGCAGTAACTGGAGCCCAAGCCTCAACCTTTCGCAGGCATTAGGTGAGTGGTTTAAAGTCAAAGCCGGTATCGCACGGGTATTTAAAGCACCGAATTTATATCAATCCAGCGAAGGTTATCTGCTCTCCACCCGCGGCAACGGATGCCCGAACGCCATTGCAACAGGCAGTTGCTATCTGCTCGGCAACCCGGATCTGGATCCGGAAATCAGCATCAATAAAGAGCTTGGGCTGGAATTCAACGCCGGCGGCTATAACGCCGGGATCACCTGGTTCCGTAATGATTACAAAAACAAAATCGTCTCCGGCACCGAGGTGCTCGGCTACACTTCCAGCGGCAACAACATTCTACAGTGGCAGAACGGCGGTAAAGCCGTAGTGGAAGGACTGGAAGGGACTGTGCTGATCCCATTGATTACCGACACCCTGAACTGGCGCACCAACGCGACCTGGATGATTAAATCGGAAAGTAAAGATACCGGCAATCCGCTGTCGGTGATCCCGAAATATACTATCAATACCATGCTTGACTGGCAGGTAAACAGCAAACTGTCGGCTAACATAAACTGGACGATGTATGGTCGTCAAAAGCCGCGTCAGTACGCGGAAATTCGCAACGAGACCGGGGTTCTCGCCACCAATGAAGTCGGCGCTTATTCGATAGTGGGGATCGGCGGCAACTATCAGTTGATGAAAGATATCCGCCTGAACGCTGGTATCAGTAACCTGTTTGATAAGCAGATTTATCGCGAGAATGCCGGCGCTTCAACCTACAACGAGCCGGGGCGCGCCTATTACGCCGGCGTCACCCTAAGTTTCTAAATAGCCGACGCCCGTACCGACGGGCGTATTCCCCTATTCTCTCTGCGCCGTTTTCATAGTAGCATCGCGCCTGATCTTCTTTGACTAGTACAGAGTATAGAATGACAACAACAGATCTCGCCCCGAAGGGCGAATTGGTTTTACGCACCCTGGCCATGCCGGCGGATACCAACGCGAACGGCGATATTTTTGGCGGCTGGTTGATGTCGCAGATGGATATCGGCGGCGCGATTATGGCCAAAGAGATTGCCCGCGGCCGCGTTGTGACCGTCCGTGTTGATGGTATGACTTTTTTACGCCCGGTCGCCGTTGGCGATGTCGTGTGCTGCTATGCCCGCTGCGTAAAACGCGGTAACACCTCAATCACCATTAATATTGAGGTATGGGTGAAAAAAGTATCGACGGAACCGCTGGGCCAGCGTTATAAGGCAACGGAAGCCCTGTTTATTTATGTGGCGGTAGACAATGAAGGCAAGCCGCGAGCGCTTCCTGCCGAATGATAAATGGCCCGGTTACCCGGGCCGTTTGTCTATTTACAGGAATCCAAGCAATGAGAAGAAAACATAGCCAATCACAATCACCACAATCGGCAGCACGTAAAGCGTAAAATACTGCTTCAGGATGGTATGACGCGGTACGACAATACGTTCGGCAAGCTGTTCACGAGACAGACCTTCCGCTCCTTTAGCCTGTTCCAGAATCAACTGATCTTCCACCCCTTCGCGTAGAAACTTCGCCTGGCGGCCCATCCGCGCGCCGGAAGCCTGCAACGCCATGCCAACAAACACCAGCGCGTAGATAATCCAGAAACCGATGTTCAACGCATGTTTGAACTCCGGCAGCGGCGAGTTGTACCAGAAGAAATTCAGGAACGGCGTATTAAAACGCACCATCTCAATCATCAGGTGGGCGAAATCCATCATCACCGCATCAATACCCGGTTTCTTTTCGCTATGCTCGTACATAAATTTCAGTACGGAAATCAGCGTAGACAGCACGGCTGGAATGAAGATGACCCATCCCAAAATGCGTTTAATGACCGCAATGCGTCCAGCTTGTTGATACGTCATGAGTTCCCCTTGTTTAAAACGCCAGACTCTCCATGCCGCCATAGAGTCAGGTATAAGTCTATCTTCGTCAGCGAATTTCGCCTGCTTCAGCGCGGTATGATATACCATATGGACAATTTCGTTATCTACTTACGCCAATGGAGAGGAACTTATGTCAGCGAAGCGCCAGATTCTTGCCGCTATTTTCGATATGGATGGCCTGCTTATCGATTCAGAGCCGCTATGGGACCGCGCAGAGCTGGAGGTACTGGACAGCCTCGGAGTGGATATTAGCCGCCGTGATGAATTGCCGGACCTGCTGGGGCTGCGCATCGACCTGGTGGTCGATTTGTGGTTTGCGCAACAGCCCTGGCGAGGCCCGGACCGCGCAGAGGTAACCGCCAGCATTATCCGCCGCGCCATTCAACTGGTCGAGGAGTCACGGCCGTTGCTGCCCGGCGTGCGTGAAGCCGTGGCGCTGTGTAAAGCCCAGGGACTAAAAATCGGTCTCGCTTCGGCGTCGCCGCTGCATATGCTGGAAAAAGTGCTGGAAATGTTTGAACTACGCGACCAGTTTGACGCGCTGGCTTCCGCCGAACATCTGCCATACAGCAAACCTCACCCCCAGGTCTATCTCGATTGCGCCGCTAAGCTTGGCATCGCACCGATGTCTTGCGTGGCGCTGGAGGATTCTGTTAACGGCATGATCGCCAGCAAAGCGGCGCGAATGCGCTCAATTGTGGTTCCGGAAGCAGAAAACAGCCGCGATCCGCGTTTTGTACTGGCCGATGTGAAACTGACGTCTCTGCAGCAGCTGACGGTAGCAGACCTGCGCGGCTAAGCGGCTTGCGCTGACATTGGCGTCGTCAAAATGTGTCAACCTTGTGACAAAGAGTTACACCGTCACCTCTTCCCTATACTGTATAAAAACCCTATACTGTATGAATTGACAGTTTAGGGTTTTTATCATGACGGCGGAAGGCCACCTCTTCTTTTCTATCGCCTGTGCGGTATTTGCAAAAAATGCAGAATTAACCCCCGTGCTGGCGCAGGGGGACTGGTGGCATATCGTTCCTTCCGCCGTGCTGACCTGCCTGCTGCCCGATATCGACCATCCGAAATCTTTCCTCGGCCAACGTTTAAGCTGGGTTTCCAAACCGGTAGCCCGCGCCTTCGGCCATCGCGGTTTTACCCACAGCCTGCTGGCGGTATTCGGCGCGCTGGCGCTGTTCTATCTTAAAGTGCCGGAGAGCTGGATTATCCCGGCCGATGCGCTGCAGGGTTTAGTACTCGGCTACCTCAGTCATATACTCGCCGATATGCTCACCCCGGCCGGCGTACCGCTGCTGTGGCCCTGCCGCTGGCGGTTCCGCCTACCAATCCTCGCGCCGCGCAAAGGCAATCAGCTCGAGCGCGCGCTGTGCATGGCGCTGTTCATTTACGCCGTCTGGATGCCGCAAAGCATGGCCGAAAATAGCGCCGTGCGCTGGTCATCCAATATGATTAATTCGCTGCAAATAACCTTTAATCGCTTTATTAACCATCAGGCTGAACGATAAATACGCTAAATGTTTTTTTGGTTATAACCCATTCCATTTGAGTATAAGAAAGCAATAAGGCCTTCTGCTACTCTTGGCGCCATAAGAGTTGGTTTCAGACCAACCCAGGTAACAAGATATCAGGAGAACGGGGATGAATTTTCCATTAATAGCGAACGTTGTCGTGTTCGCGGTTTTACTGTTTGCGCTGGCTCAAACCCGCCACAAACAGTGGAGCCTCGCTAAAAAAGTACTGGTCGGTCTCGTTATCGGCGTTATCTTTGGTCTCGGCCTGCAGCTGGTTTACGGCTCCGACAGCCAGGTTCTGAAAGATTCTATTCAGTGGTTCAATATCGTCGGTAACGGCTATGTGCAACTGCTGCAGATGATCGTTATGCCGCTGGTCTTCGCCTCCATTTTGAGCGCGGTGGCGCGCCTGCACAATGCCTCTCAGCTGGGTAAAATCAGTTTCCTGAGCATCGGTACGCTGTTGTTCACCACCCTTATCGCCGCGCTGGTCGGCGTACTGGTGACCAACCTGTTTGGCCTCACCGCTGAAGGCCTGGTGCAGGGCAGCGCGGAAACCGCCCGTCTGAACGCCATCCAGAGCAACTATGTCGGTAAAGTATCAGATCTGAGCGTTCCGCAGCTGATCCTGTCGTTTGTGCCGAAAAACCCGTTTGCCGATCTGACCGGCGCGAACCCGACCTCGATCATCAGTATCGTTATCTTCTCGGCGTTCCTTGGCGTCGCGGCGCTGAAGCTGCTGAAAGACGATGTGGAGAAAGGCCAACGCGTCCTGACCGCCATCGACACGCTGCAGGGCTGGGTGATGAAGCTGGTGCGTCTGGTGATGCAGCTGACCCCATACGGCGTGCTGGCGCTGATGACCAAAGTGGTTGCCGGCTCCAACCTGCACGACATCATCAAGCTCGGCGGTTTCGTAGTGGCTTCTTACATCGCGCTGGGCATCATGTTTGTGGTGCACGGTCTGCTGTTAGCCGTCAATGGCGTCAGTCCGCTGAAGTATTTCCGTAAAGTCTGGCCGGTGATTACCTTCGCCTTTACCAGCCGTTCCAGCGCGGCTTCTATTCCGCTGAACGTGGAAGCGCAGACGCGCCGTCTGGGCGTACCGGAATCCATTGCCAGCTTCTCCGCCTCATTCGGCGCGACGATTGGTCAGAACGGCTGCGCCGGTATCTATCCGGCAATGCTGGCGGTAATGGTAGCCCCGACCGTTGGCATCAACCCGTTGGATCCAATGTGGATTGCCACCCTCGTGGGTATCGTCACCGTGAGCTCCGCGGGCGTAGCCGGCGTTGGCGGCGGCGCCACCTTCGCGGCCTTGATCGTGCTGCCGGCGATGGGTCTGCCGGTCACGCTGGTCGCACTGCTGATTTCCGTCGAGCCACTGATTGATATGGGCCGTACAGCCCTCAACGTTAACGGTTCAATGACCGCCGGCACGCTGACCAGTCAGTGGCTGCGCCAGACGGATAAAGCCATCCTCGATAGCGAAGAAGACGCCGAACTGGCGCATCGCTAACGTTAACAGCCACAAAAAAGCCGCTGAATTTCAGCGGCTTTTTTATTTTCCTATGAGGTCATGCCTCTATTTCACCTTCCTGGCGAATCTGATTAGCCCAGCGCTGCGCCGATTCCGGCACGGTGAACGCCGGCGAGCGGCGGAAACGCTCGCCCATCAGTACAAAGGCGACATATTTGCCCCGCAATATCCAGACATCGCGAAAATGGTCCATTTTAACGGCATGATCCGGCGGCGCAGGCTCGACGCGCGGCACGTAGCTAATGATAGGGCGATTTTGTTGGCGCAATGATTTCATAACAGATGGATTCACTAAGCAAAGCGGGAACATAAACCCCTATCATAGCCGATTGCCCCCCTTTTCGTCGCCCCTCCTGGCACGATGCGCATTTTAGGATAACTCTATTCCTGCCTGAGCAGCATCCTCAGCACAATGTTCTATAGTTAGAAGGGTTTTGGTTTAGCAACGACCACTTTTAGCAATGAAAGCAGGAGACGAGCAGATGTCAGATAAGCACCACGACCCACACAGCCGACAGGCTCCGGTACATGATAGTGATGAAGCAAAACCGGGCCTCGATTCACTGGCGCCGGAAGACCGCGAGTGGCGCCCTACCCCCCAGCCAACCGCGCCCGGGGAGGAGCCGACGGCGCCGGGTAGCCTGAAAGCGCCGGATACTCACAGCATAAAATTAGATACCCTCGAGCCGCAGCGTAAAGGTGGTGAAAACTTTCCGCTGACCACCAATCAGGGGGTACGCATCGCCGACGATCAAAACTCGTTGCGCGCCGGCAACCGCGGGCCAACGTTGCTGGAAGATTTTATCTTACGTGAGAAAATTACCCACTTTGACCATGAACGCATTCCCGAGCGTATCGTTCATGCTCGCGGTTCCGCCGCACACGGCTATTTCCAGCCTTACAAAAGCCTGAAAGAGATTACCAAAGCCGATTTTCTGTCCGCGCCGGAAAAAATCACCCCCGTTTTTGTCCGCTTCTCCACCGTTCAGGGCGGCGCGGGTTCAGCCGATACCGTGCGCGATATCCGCGGCTTCGCCACCAAATTCTATACCGAAGAGGGCATTTTCGACCTGGTGGGCAACAACACGCCAATTTTCTTTATCCAGGATGCGATTAAATTTCCTGACTTTGTCCATGCGGTGAAACCCGAACCGCACTGGGCAATCCCGCAGGGACAAAGCGCCCATGACACCTTCTGGGATTATGTTTCGCTACAGCCGGAAACGCTGCATAACGTCATGTGGGCGATGTCCGACCGCGGCCTGCCGCGCAGCTATCGCACGATGGAAGGTTTCGGTATTCATACCTTCCGCCTGATTAACGCCGAAGGGAAGGCTACCTTTGTGCGCTTCCACTGGAAGCCGGTGGCCGGTAAAGCATCACTGGTATGGGATGAGGCGCAGAAATTAACAGGCCGCGATCCGGACTTCCATCGCCGCGATCTGTGGGAAGCCATCGAGGCTGGCGATTATCCGGAATTCGAGCTCGGCCTGCAGTTAATTCCGGAGGAAAACGAGTTCAATTTTGACTTCGATCTGCTGGATCCGACCAAGCTCATTCCGGAAGCGCTGGTGCCCGTTCAACGAGTCGGCAAAATGGTGCTTAACCGTAACCCCGACAACTTCTTCGCTGAGAACGAACAGGCGGCATTCCATCCGGGTCATATTGTGCCGGGTATCGATTTTAGTAACGATCCGCTGTTACAAGGGCGACTCTTCTCCTATACTGATACGCAAATTAGCCGCCTCGGCGGGCCAAATTTCCACGAAATTCCGATTAACCGCCCTACCTGCCCGTATCATAATTTCCAGCGTGACGGCATGCACCGAATGGAGATTGATACCAATCCGGCAAACTATGAACCCAACTCTATCAACGATAACTGGCCCCGTGAAACGCCGCCGGCGCCGAAACGCGGCGGCTTTGAATCGCTGGCGGAACGCGTTGATGGCGAGAAAATCCGTAACCGCAGTCCCTCGTTTGGCGAATACTACGCCCATCCTCGCCTTTTCTGGCTCAGCCAGACGCCGATTGAACAGCAGCACATTATCGGCGGCTTTAGTTTTGAGCTGAGCAAAGTGGTCAGAGTTTGGATCCGCGAGCGGGTGGTCGATCATCTGGCGCATATTGATATCGGGCTGGCGGAAGCGGTAGCCAACAATCTCGGTATCGAACTCAGCGATGAGCAGCGGAATATTGCCCCGCCAGCGCCGGTTAACGGCGTGGAGAAAGACCCGACCCTCAGCCTTTACGCCGATGGCGATGGCGACGTAAAAGGACGAATTGTCGCGGTTTTACTCAACGAGAAGACCTGTGCGCAGGATGTACTCAACCTGTTGCAAGCGCTGCAGGCCAGAGGCGTCCACAGCAAACTGCTCTATTCGCGTATGGGCGAAATCAGCGCCGATGATGGATCGCAGCTACCGATCGCCGGAACCTTCGCCGGCTCGCCGTCGTTGACGGTTGATGCGGTTATCGTTCCCGGCGGCAATCTGAGCAGCATCAGCGATAACGGCGATGCCCGCTATTATCTGCTGGAAGCCTATAAGCATCTGAAGCCCATTTTACTGGCGGGCGATGCGCGGCAGTTTAGTTCGCTGCTACAGGTGCCCGCTACGGGTGAAGAAGGGGTTATCGAATGCGACGCGATTAACACGCTTAGCGTCGATAAACTGCTGACGCTACTGGCCGCGCATCGCGTCTGGTCAAGAAGCAGTAAAGTTGCGGCCATACCCGCGTAACAAAAAGCCCGGCAGTTATGGCTGCCGGGCTTTCCTCTCTTTATACGTCGCGATAGTTTCCGAGCCAGTAGCCACGTTCCGCAATAGCGTACTTCAGTTCGCCGGACGTCAGCACGTCCAGTTCGGTCAGCCGCGGATAGCAGTAAGCGCTGCACATAATGGTGTTATCGACAAATGCCGGATGACACATCACTTCCAGCGAGTTTTCCTGCCGTTCAATCGACGCATCCAGCGTCTGCAGGAACAGCGCTTGTGAAACCGCTTCACCGTAAAATTCGCTGCTGAAGCCATCGCTACTGCGCGCCGCACCCTGGTCGAGGCCATTCAGCGCCGCCACCTGACGATCGATACGCAAAGCGACGCCCTTTTCGCGCGCAAAGGCGGCGACAATGGGATAGATCTGCGCGATCATATGCACATGGTGGTGGCTGTCGATATGCGTTGGTTCGCAACCAAACAGTTCGATAAAACGCCGGTACTGACACTCCAGTTCGTGGGCGATCTCATCCAGCGGCAGGCTGTCCTCTTCCGCCATCTGCCAAATCCATTTGCCCAACCGCCCGTCGCGGGTTAACCCCGGCATCGCCGATAATGGCTCGCCCAGTGTCAACACAAAGTGCATGCCCACCGCCAGCTCAGGCAGGCTACGGCTTAATTGGGCGGCGTGGCCGATAGCCGCGCCGTTGACCAACGCCGTAGTCGATGTCACCAGTCCATTCTTGCAGGCTTCGATAATGCCGTAATTCTGCCCTTTGCTCAGGCCATAATCATCGGCGTTAACGATCAATACGCGTTCCATCGGCCGCTCCCGTTACTGTTTCAGTTTTTCGATAGTCGCTGCAAAGTTCGGCAGCCACTTCTCATGGGCGAGGATCATCTCCCGCGCCAACTGCTCGGCATCACGATCTGAATGAATCAGCGGGCTTAAATTGAGCGCCAGCAGCACATCATTGAGCTCACCGCTCATTGCCGCCTGGCTGGCCGCCACTTCAAAGCCTTTGATGGTATAAATCAGCCCCAACACTTTTTCATCAAAATGCGTGATTCGCGGCGTGGGCTTCGCGCCGTCGCGGCCCAGCGTGCAGGTCATTTCTACCGCCCAGTCGGCCGGAATATTATCAACATGGCCATGGTGCGGAATATTCACATAGTGCTCGGCCTGTTTATCATTGTAGATGGCGTTAATCACCTCGCAGGCGGCATCAGAGTAGTAAGCGCCGCCGCGCTGCTCAAGCTCCCTCGGCTTAATGTTCAGATCCGGATTTTTGTACAGTTCGAACAGCTGCTTTTCAACCTTCTGTACGACCTGAGCGCGCGCGCCGCCTTTGTAGTACTCGCCCATCTCAATCGCCAGCATCTCTTTCGGCTTGAAGTAATAAAGCAGATATGAGCATGGGATCAGGCGCAGTGAGCGAATCAGCCCTTCGCTAAACGGCAGGTCGAAGATATTTTTCACCGAGTTCGCGGTCAGACGGCCAGAAGCCACGCCGTCCAGCAGTTCATCGAAGCGCGACACGCCATTGACCAGCACATCGCGAACGAACACCAGGTGGTTGAGACCGAACAGATCGATATTCAACTCATCGCTCGGACTCAGTTGCAGCACATCGGTAATAAACATCTTCATACCGATTGGAATGTTGCACACGCCGATAAAGCGTTTGAAATTGGTATGGCGGTATACCGCCTCGGTGACCATACCCGCAGGGTTGGTAAAGTTAATGATCCACGCATCGGGGCAAATTTCCTGCACATCTTTGACGATATCGAAAATCACCGGGATGGTACGCAGACCTTTAAACAGACCGCCCGCACCGTTGGTTTCCTGGCCAAGATAGCCATGGCTTAGCGGGATACGTTCATCTTTTTCACGCGCTTTCAGCTGGCCAACGCGCAGTTGCGTGGTGACGAAATCCGCCCCTTCCAGCGCCGCGCGGCGATCGAGAGTTTTGTAGACTTTCATCGGCACGCCGGCTTTTTCCACCATCCGCTGGCACAGTGCATGGATGATATCGAGCTTTTCCTGCCCCTCTTCCACGTCCACCAGCCACAGTTCCGTTACCGGCAGCTCATGATAGCGTTTGAGGAAACCTTCCAGTAATTCCGGGGTATAGCTGCTGCCGCCGCCGATAGTCACGACTTTTAATTTCTGGCTCATATCTTTCTCCCTTAGGCGCTACGCGTAGACGTAGACCGCTCTCCGCATAAATGCGGACAGTTAACTTGAATGAATAAACCGCGCGGTAAATACCGCTGCGAGTTAATTAATATTGGTCAGTTGTTTGCGATAACTGCTTGGCGTAAATGAGGTCAGCCTTTTGAACGTTTTAATAAACAGACTTGGGCTGCTATATCCTGATTCATACGCAATATCAGTGACCGAATAGTTGGTGATTTCCAGCTGTTTTTTCGCGAAATTGATGCGGATATCATTAATGATCTGCATCGGCGTCTTACCATAATAGCGCTGGGTCGCCCGGGTTAAATATTCTTGCGTTTTCCCGGACAATTGCACCATATTTTCCAGCGCGCTTTCGCCAAATTTATTTTTATCGTGCATATCCTCTACGGTATTTTTCAGCCAGTGAGGGATCACATCTTCAACGGGCTCTTCACGATAATGACGTAAGCGGTTAATGGTGTAAAACGAGACCAGTTCAATAAATTCGTCAAATTCAGTCTCGCGAAAATTCAGTGAAGCAATAACCGACTCGATATAGCTGAGAAAGGCGCTTTGCACCGCATAGACCTGAGAGGCGACCAGCCCGAACGGCAGCAGCGGCAGATAATGTTTCTCAAAGAAGCGTCTGCTGATGCCAACGTTAAGAATGCGCGTCGCACCAAATTCATAAAAGCTCTGATGGTGCGACCCCATTGGGATAAAGACAAAATCCCCGCGCTCCAGCAGCACCCGTTTGCCATTAATTTCCTGATAATAGCGCCCGGTTAAAACGATAGTGAACTCGTAGTAATCATGCTGGTGAAGCCCGCTCACGCTCTCCGTTTTGTTATAGATGACCACATGAAAGTTTTTCCCGTTGAAGAGCTGTTGTTCCCTGGCGGTACTGATCTCTGTGGTCATCATTTTCGGCTGCCTCATCGTTCGGATAGCCTATTGTACCTTCTCGTGCAGCTCGATCAATTCGGCCACCAGTTCACGGGCCAGCATTGAGGTCATCAGATGATCCTGCGCATGAACCAGCACCAGACTCACCTTCATCTTGCCCTCGCCTTCATCGCTTTCAATAAGCTGGGTCTGGACGCGATGCGCTTCACTCAGCGCCATCCGCGATTGCTCCATCATCGATTTCGCGGCGGCAAAATCTCCCTGCTTCGCCTGCTTCAGAGCCGCATAGGCCAGGCTACGCGCCTGTCCGGAGTTGATAATCAGCCCCATCACCACCTCTTCGAGGTCATTTTCCGGGGTTTCTACCGCGTCGATGTTATCCAGATCAAACATAATATTTCCCTCGTTTCTCAGGCGGTACGGGGAGAGCCCGTACCGCTCGACATCAGAATTTCAGTGCGTTAGCAATATCTTCTTCGCTTTCTTCCTGCTCGATGGTGCTCTGCGCTTTGTTCGACAGGATGACGAACGGCAGGTACACGGCAGTAGCGACACAAAGGTTGAAGAGCGCGACCAACAGGGCAGCAACGCTACCATTACTGTTAAAGAAGGCCCCCAAACCGGTTGGCATCGTCCACGGCGCCAGGTTGGTCACCGGTGGGATTATGCCCAAGCTGTAAGCTGCCAGCGTAATCGCCGCCAGAATCGGTTGTACCAGCACGAACGGGATGAACATGACCGGGTTCATGATGATCGGCAGACCGAACAGAATTGGTTCGTTAATCTGGAAGATGCCTGACGGCAGCGCCAGCTTAGCGACCTGACGATGATCGGCGCGGCGAGAAGCGATGAAGATGGCGATAATCAGACCCAGCGTCGCACCGGAACCACCCAGCAGGATGTAGGAGTCGAGCATCGGCTTCGCCCAGAAGTGGAACTGTTTGCCGGCTTCAATGGCCGCGTCGACAGAGCCATACTGGTTATACAGCGCGATGTTTTCCAGCGCCCACGGCGTCATAATGCCGTTATCCAGCGCCGTCAGCGCCAGCGAACCGTGCACCCCGAAGAACCACAGCAGGGAGTTAAAGATAACGTACGCCCAGCCAACGACGCTGCCCATCGCCGCCAGCGGCGTGGAGATGGAGTCCATGATGATCTGATGGAAGTTGCTGCCGTAGTTTGACAGAATCCACGAAATAATGCCGAAGACCGACAAAATCAGGAAGCCCGGGATCAGCGCCGAGAAGGAGCGCGATACCGATGACGGCACGCTATCCGGCAGTTTGATGACCCAGTTGCGGCGAATGACAAAGGTGAACAGTTCCGCCACCACCAGGCCGATAATCATCCCGGAGATGATGTTCTGCCCGCCGAGCCAGTTGGCGCCGACGGCATAGGCTTCACCCACGCTATAAGGCGTGACGGTCATAAAGGCGGCGACCGCCAGCAGACCAGCTGCCATAGGGTCGACTTTACGCTCTTCGGCCAGCGCGGCGCCGATAAAGAACGGCGCCATCAGCGACATAATGCCCAATGTACCGTTGTAAACATTACCGCCGATGGCTTTAAAGCCGTTTAAGGTTTCAATGGTGGAGGCATCCAGGCGAATCCCCATTGAATAAAAGAAAGAACCTTCACCAAAGCTCAGAAAAACGTTGTTGATTAATACGAACATGGCCCCGGCGAGGGTCAGCGGCATTAATTTAATAAAGCCGTTTTTAATCGCATTAATGTGCGGTTGCTTTCCTATTTTAACTGCAAAAGGAAGGAGTACCTTTTCAAGCGAATCGATCACTTTACTCATAGTCAATACCCTTAAAAGCCGCAATAAAATATTACGGCGATGATGTATGAAATTACTCTTTGACGGGAAAATAAACTGTTGAATATAGTGGCGGCTAGTATTAATTAACCACCAGACGCCAAAATATCGCGAGTTTAAAAAATAAAATTATTGTGCTGCAGCTTTCTTAATGGCCGCGACGGCCGCCTTCAATACACCTAAACCATCGACTTTTCCGTACAGAATGGAATCGATTACCTCTACCGGCTTGTTTGGCAGCAGACGTTGAATTTCCGGCAGCATATAAGCGATTTGGGGTCCTAATAATACAACATCAGCTTCCGGTCCTTTTTCACCGGCCAGCGTTTCAGGATACGCTTCAATAATTACCGGGACTTCATACTTTTCCGCCTGGGCGCGCATTTTGGAGACCAGTAATGAAGTGGACATGCCAGCCGAGCAGAACAGATAGATATGTTTCTTTTCCATGAACGCTTCCTCAATGTGTAGGACCTGGGCTTCAGCAATGGCTGAGAGCCGGTAAGACTGGTAACTTGCGGTTAGTTTTGTTTATGCATTGAGTATACGGCAACATTTGGCGGCAGGATAATTCCCTGTTGAACAGAATTGTCTCTCATTGACCTCGCGTTTTGACTACCCTCACATTTCCCCCAAATAATTCGCGCAATTAAATAAGCATTAGCCGCCATAAAAAAGCCCGACCAATAGTCGGGCTTTCGTAGCTCTCAGCTTGTGACGCGTAGTTATTTGTTGTTACGCGGATCGGTGTCGTACTCGGCGCAGGTCTGGTAGCCGGAGTTCATCACGTGGCCGGTCTCGTCCAGCGCGACAAAGTAGGTTTCAATTTTACCATCCCGTTGACCCAGGATATAAGTCTGGCAGGTTCCGCGCGCGTGAATCATGGTGACTTCAGACGACGGTTTACCGGCAATCTGCATAACCTGGCTACGGGTCATGCCTTTTTTGACATCCTTAACAACTGGCTGTGTGAACTGATCTTTGGTGCGGTCATAGGCCGTACACCCTGCCAGCATGGTTAATACTGCTGCTGCGCCCATCAATCCTGCTAATTTTTTGTTCATATTCCGTCCTCATTATGTAATCGGCGTGTTTTAAGCCTGGAATAAAAAGCGTTATTTTTCAAGCCAAACGTCGAATTCATGTAAATTCAGAACTTTTCTGGTAACCAGATGTGTGCAAAAAATCAGCGACGGAACATACTCCACTACCGATGTTTTCCCGCACCATAAATAAATGCTATGCCATTGGTTGCCTTCTTTTCCGTCAGTCAGCGGTACCAGCCTTGTCGTTTCAGCAGCAAAGAGGTAGTTTTAGACCATGCTGGTTGCCATACAGGCTCACTTTCCGGAGGGCGTAATGACGCTTCAACAACAAATTATTCAGGCGCTGGGCGCGAAGCCGCAGATTGATGTCGAAGGCGAAATTCGCCGCAGCGTGGATTTCCTGAAATCCTATCTGCAGACCTATCCGTTCATTAAATCACTGGTGCTCGGCATTAGCGGCGGCCAGGATTCGACCCTTACCGGCAAACTGTGCCAGATGGCGATCAATGAGCTGCGGGCTGAAAGCGGCGATCGCAGCCTGCAATTTATCGCCGTGCGCCTGCCTTATGGCGTCCAGGCCGATGAGCAGGATTGCCAGGATGCCATCGAATTTATCCAGCCCGACCGCGTGCTGACGGTCAATATCAAAGGCGCGGTGCTGGCCAGCGAGCAGGCGTTGCGAGAAGCGGGTATTGAGCTGAGCGACTTTGTTCGCGGCAACGAGAAAGCCCGTGAGCGAATGAAAGCGCAATACAGTATCGCCGGCATGACCAAAGGCGTGGTTGTGGGAACAGACCATGCCGCAGAAGCGATCACTGGCTTCTTTACCAAATACGGCGATGGCGGTACCGACATTAACCCTATCTTCCGTCTCAATAAACGTCAGGGCAAACAGCTACTGGCGCAGTTGGGCTGTCCTGAGCACCTTTATATGAAGCAGCCGACCGCCGACCTCGAAGATGACCGCCCTTCTCTGCCGGATGAAGTCGCGCTAGGCGTGACCTACGAAAACATTGATGACTATCTGGAAGGCAAAACCCTGGACGAGAACATCGCCAAAACCATTGAAGGCTGGTATCTGAAAACCGAGCATAAGCGCCGCCCGCCAATCACCGTCTTCGACGATTTCTGGAAGAAGTAACGACTTCCCGACACCCCGGCCAGCGCCGGGGTTATTTTTTGTCCTTTTCGCCGCAAAACTCGCCTGCTATACTGGATGCATGAACAGTATCAGGAGTTGTTGTGGCCAGAAAACAATCTGCCCCGCGTCTGGAGTTTGAAGCGGCGGCAATCTATGAGTATCCCGAACATTTGCGCCCATGGCTGGAGGCCTTGCCAAAGCTGCCTGGGGTGTATCAGTTCCATGGTGAAAGCGAGACGCTGCCGCTTTATATCGGTAAGAGCGTGAATATCCGCAGCCGGGTGCTGTCGCATTTGCGTACCGCTGATGAGGCCTCCATGTTGCGCCAGGCGCGACGCATCAGTTGGCAACGCACCGCCGGTGAATTAGGCGCGCTGTTACTTGAAGCGCGGTTAATTAAAGAACAGCAGCCGCTGTTTAATAAACGACTGCGGCGTAATAAACAGCTCTGCTCCTGGCTGCTGGAGTCGGGTAAACCGCAAGTTGTGTATGCGCGAGAAGTCGATTTCTCCCATCAGCAGCACCTGTACGGCCTGTTCGCTAACCGCCGCGCGGCATTACAGGCGCTACAAACCATCGCCGATGAGCACCGTCTGTGTTATGGCATTCTGGGGCTGGAGCCGCTGAGTCGCGGGCGCGCCTGTTTTCGTTCCGCACTGGGGCGCTGCGCCGGCGCCTGCTGTGGTAAAGAGCGCGTCGAAGATCATAACCAGCGGCTGCTGGCGCAAATGAGTAAGCTTCAGCTGGTGTGCTGGCCGTGGGCGGGTCCGGTGGCGTTGGAAGAGCGCGGCCCGGATATGGTTCAGTACCATATCATTCATAACTGGCTGTGGCTGGGCGCGGTAGATTCACTGGCGCAAGCCGCTAAACTCACCACACTGCCTGCCGGTTTCGATCACGATGGCTACAAGATTCTTTGTAAGCCATTGCTCAGCGGTGAGTATCCGCTGCACCTTCTTGGCTAATGATTTCGCAAACGTAAAAAACCGCCGGCCCTGCCCAAAGCCTTAATGGCAATGATTGGGCAAGACCGGCGGTCTTCATTCCGCGCGCTGAGTTACTCAGCAGGTGCAGGCATTTTACCTTCCGGCGCTTTACGTTCTGTCAGATGCTTCTCAAAATTCGCATTGAACTGTTTTTTCTGTTCCGGCGTCAGGATGTTGTAAATCTTGTTCTGGGTTTCCATGCGGGAAAGCATCATCTCTTTATGCTGTGCTTCCATCTTATCAATCTGCGCGCTGGCTTTCGCTTTGTCGAAAGTATCGCTGGCGATCAGATCGTGCATGGCGCGACGTTCGTCAAGGGACGGACGTTTCATGTTCTGGCGTTGGCTTTTCATGATGTCGCGAACCTGCTGCTTTTGCGCATCGGTCAGGTTCAGGTCTTTGAACATCATATCGTGATGACCCGGCATACCTTTATGGTGCATCATCGGTTTGCTGTCGGTTTGGGTGGTAGTGGTAGTATCGGCTGCGTGAGCCAGGTTAGCAGCACCCAGAGCCAGCGTAGAGGCAACAAACAGAGCAGTAATCTTCTTCATGGTTATGTCCTTACTATCAGTTATTCTGACGGCGCATTGCCGTGTTGACGAGATTAACTTTACGCGCTTTATCGTCAATTAGTCAGTGCAAGCGTAAAACAATGAAAGTGTAAAAAACATTTTCTCACCAATTGTGGAGAAAATAAGGAAAATGAGGAGGGATATGCAACAAAAAATAAATAACAGGCTGTTTTATAAGGAAACTGTGAAGATTATAAAACAGTGGAGATTAAAAACAAAGCATTTAACCAGGAATAATCTGCAAACCATATCAATGGCACAAATAAATAAGATCGGCGCGCAGCGATATTTCACTCGATATTCACAACCGCGAACGACAACGGCTGTGAATAGTTAAGTGCGGGAATTACAACCGTTCCAGCATCAGCCCAGCCCGTAGCCCTGGCGCCACGCCGGGGTTGGGAAACAGCACGTACTCTTGCGCCTTTTCGACGACATAGCGCGTTTCGCCATCCTCCGCCAGCAGCGTCCCGGCGCTGAACGGCGTAAAATTGAGCGTCTCCCCCGACATATGCAACTGGAACTGGTCACTGTGGCGGGTGATCTGCTGCACCACCCGGTAGCGCAGCGGCGCAGTCGCTTCTGCCACCGCCAAATCGCCCACCAACAGCCTGCTTAACGCCCGCTGCGTCGCTGAGAACTGGGTTAAATCGTTGTCGCCAAAAGGCAGCGCTTTGCCCAACTCCAGCGTACAGGCCAGCGCGGCAAAACGTTCGCAGCTAAAGTGGGTAAAAGTTCCCGCCGGTTGTTGATGGAACACCAGCGCCTCCAGCCCGGCCGCGCCAAGCCAGCTGAGAAAATCTTCGCTCCACGGCTCCTCGCGTGCCGGCAACACCCCAAAGCGCGGATGCAGCGAGCCGCGAATAGCGGTATGCATATCCAGATGCCAGCGCACGCCATGGCTATCGCTAAAGAAACGCGTCACAGCGCTTTCCAACTGCCGCGCCCGCACCGTTTCCCCACTGGGCGCGAACTTGCGCCAGCGTTCGCCGAACATGCGGTTCATATCGCTATCGAGATAGCGTTTATTTTGCCGCAGCGCCGGCGGGTTGCCGAATATCACCAACACACGCCAGCGCAGCGGGAGTTCGCCGCTAAACAACTGCTGAAGCAAAGCGTTGACTATCTCCACCGGCGCGGTTTCATTGCCGTGAATACCGCAGGAGAGTACCAGTGAACGTTCGCAGCGCGCATGCGGGGTCAGCAGCAGGATGCCGCAATCGATCCAGTGCCAACGAAAATGGGCGGTTTCGCCATGAAAATGATGCGGCCAGCGCCCCGCCAGAGTTAGTGCCAGAAAGTCGTCCACGACGCCTCCTCTATTACTGAAACGGATCGAGGAAAACTCGCAGGGCCGAGAATCCCGGCCCCGCGAACTTTCATCAACTTGCCTGCGATGAAAAATCCAGACCCGGACTGAGCGTCTCCGGTAGCGCCAGTTCGGCAGATTCCAGGCTGGCCATCGGCCAGGCGCAATAATCGGCGGCGTACCAGGCGCCTGGACGATGATTTCCCGAGGCGCCGGTTCCGCCAAACGGCGCGGTACTGGCGGCGCCGGTCAGCGGCTTGTTCCAGTTGACTATCCCGGCGCGGGCTTCCAGCAACAGGCGCTCGAACTTATCGCGCTCGGAGGAAATCAATCCGCAGGAGAGACCAAAACGGGTGGCGTTAGCCATCGCGATCGCTTGCGCGAAATCGTCATAGCGCCACACGCACAACAGCGGGCCAAAGACTTCTTCATCCGCCACCTGCTGCACGTTGCTCATGTCGATGATCCCCGGCGTCAGCAGCGAAGTGCCGTCGCGCAACAGACGCGGCTCCAGTAACGTCTGTCCGCCGCTCGCCACGTGCCCAAGCCAGGCCTGATGCACCTTTTGCGCGGCCTGCGGCGATACCAGCCCGCCCAGGAACGGCTGCGGCTGCGCATCCCACTCGCCGGGAATAAGACGTTGTGACACCGTCACTAAACGCTGCAAAAACGCGTCGCCCGCCGTGCCGCGCTTGACCAACAGGCGGCGCGCGCAGGTACAACGCTGCCCGGCGGTGATAAATGCCGACTGGATAGTCAGGTGAACCGCTGCGTCAATATCCTGCGGCACGTCAACAATCAGCGGGTTATTGCCGCCCATTTCAAGGGCGAGGATTTTTTGCGGCTGCCCGGCCAGCTGACGATGCAGTTGGAAACCGGTCGCGGAGCTACCGGTGAACAACAGACCGTCGATATCCGCCTGCCCGCTCAGCGCCTCGCCTGTCTCCCGGCCGCCCTGCAGTAGATTCACGACTCCAGCGGGTAAGCCCGCCTCAGCCCACAGTTTAACCACCGCTTCGCCACTTTGCGGCGTAAGCTCGCTGGGTTTAAAGACGATGGTATTACCGGCGAGTAGCGCCGGTACGATGTGTCCGTTAGGTAAATGGCCCGGGAAGTTATACGGCCCGAACACCGCCAGCACCCCGTGGGGACGGTGGCGCAACGTGGCGGCGCCGTCGGCCATCGCCGTCTCGCTCTCGCCGGTGCGGCTATGGTAAGCGCGCACCGAGATCGCCACCTTATTTATCATGGCGGTAATTTCCGTGGCCGCCTCCCAGCGTGGTTTACCGGTCTCAGCGGCAATAATCGCCGTCAGCTGGCTTTTGTTCGCTTCCAGCAGCGCCGCAAACTTCTCGACGATCCCCTGACGCGCGCTAAATGGCAGGCGGGCCCAGGCGGGAAAAGCCTGACGCGCGGCGCTAACCGCCTGCGCGACCTGCCCGGCGTCGGCGTCATTTCCCTGCCACAGCAGCGCCTGGTTGACCGGGTTATATTTACTGCGCTGCGGGCCACGCCCGCTTTGCCATTCGCCGTTAATCCATAAACTCATGATGCTTTCTCCTCCGGGATCAGGCGGACCATCCGTACGCGGTCGCCTGGATGGCATTTCAGCGTATCCAGCTCACGCGCGCTCAGCAGCAACGTTTCGCTATCCGGGTCGGCATGGACCAGGATGGCGCGGAACTGCTGATACTGCTCGTTGGTGACCAGACACTGCGGCCACTCTCCAGGCGCAGGCTGCCCTTCTTCCACCGTCAGCAGGCGGCTTTTGCGTATCGCCCGCACCCGGTCGATTTCGCACTCCAGCGTCGGGCCGCCGTCGAAAATGTCGATGTAGTTGTTAAAACGGAAGCCTTCTTTTTCCAGTACCGCACGCGCAGGCGCCGTTTGCGGATGAACCTGGCCGATGACCGCCCGCGCTTCATCGGAGAGAAAGTCGATATATAACGGATGTTTTGGCATTAGTGCGGCGATAAACGCTTTTTTACCGGTGCCGGAGAGAAAGTCGGCGCGGGAAAATTCAATCGCGAAGAAGCGCTTGCCGAGGCTTTCCCAGAACGGCGAATAGCCATGCTCATCAATCACGCCGCGCATCTCGGCAACCACTTTGTCATTAAAGCGGTCGCGGAAACCGGCCATAAACAGCAGTCGCGATTTCGACAACAGGTAGCCGTTACCCTCTTTACGCCATGCCGGATCGAGAAACAGCGTGCAGAGTTCGCTACAGCCGGTGTGATCGTTGCTAAGGAACAGCGTCGGCAGCGCGTGATAAACGTTGAGCTCTTTTGATGCATGTACCTGCGTGCCGACCCGATAGTTGTACCAGGGATCGTTGAGGCCAACGGCGACTTCAATCGCGCAGATCCCAACGACCGCGCCGCTGACGCTATCTTCCAGCACAAAGACATAGCCCTGTTCGCTTTTCGGCAGTTCGCCGCGCCAGGTCTGCTGGGAACGTTCAATGCGGGCAGCCAACGTGGGTTCGTCCGCCGGCAGCGACGTCAGGCCGCCGCCGGTTTCTCCCGCCAGGGCCATCAGCCCCGGCAAATCGGCTTTTTCAACCGGTCGGATCACCATCATGATGAAACTCCCGCAAGGAAGTGACGGCAGGCCAGCTCAAAGCGATCGAGACCGGTGTTCACCTCTTCCTCGCTCACGTTAAGGGCCGGAGCGAAGCGAACGACGTTTGCCCCGGCAATCAGTACCATCAGCCCGTCTTCCGCCGCCTGGGTACTAATGGCTTTAGCTTTCCCGGCATATTCGTCGTTCAGTACACAGCCAATCAGCAGTCCCAGTCCGCGAATTTCCTTGAACAGGCCGTATTTGGCGTTAATCGCGCTCAGGCGTTCGCTAAACCACTGGTGACGCTGTTTAACGCCGTTCAAAAGCGTCGGGGTATTGACGATAGACAGTAACTCCCCAGCAACAGCGGTGGCGAGTGGGTTACCGCCGTAGGTCGTGCCATGGGTGCCGACGGTCATCACGCTGGCGCATTTTTCCGTCGCCAACAGCGCGCCGATCGGGAAGCCGCCGCCCAGCGCTTTCGCCGTCGACAGGACATCCGGCGTCACCCCGTAGTGCATATAGGCATACAATTCGCCGGTACGACCGACGCCAGTTTGAACCTCATCAAAAATCAGTAGCGCGTTGTGCTGGTCGCACAGTTCACGCAGGCCACGCAAAAATTCCGCTTTCGCCGGCACCACGCCGCCCTCGCCCTGCATCGGCTCGACGATCACCGCGCAGGTGTCGTCATTAATCAGCGCCCGCGCCGAGTCGAGGTCGTTATAGGTAGCATGTTGGATCTGCGGCGGCAGCGGCGCAAAATCCTGCGAATAGGAAGGTTGGCCACCTGCAGATACGGTGAACAACGTGCGTCCGTGGAAGGCGTTTTTGAACGCGACAATGCCGCTTTTGTGGCTGCCGTAATGATCGTGGGCGTATTTACGCGCCAGTTTCAGCGCCGCTTCGTTGGCTTCGGCGCCGGAGTTACAAAAGAAAACGCGGTCGGCAAAGGTGGCGTCGATAAGCTTTTTGGCAAGGCGCAGCGCCGGTTCGTTGGTATAGCCGTTACCGGTATGCCAGAATTTTCCCGCCTGCTCGGTCAGCGCTTTTACTAGCTGTGGATTAGCGTGTCCCAGCGCATTCACCGCGATACCGCCGGCAAAATCGATATACTCTTTCCCCTGCTGATCCCACAACCGTGAACCTTCGCCGCGTACCGGAATAAAAGCCGCCGGCGCATATACCGGCATCATCCATTGATCAAAATTGCTACGCGTAATTGACTGAGACATATCGACCTCTTCCGGTAAATTAAAAGTAAGCACAATGTTAAAATTTATGAGTTATTACGCTGTAAATGTAGATTGCACGCATCGTGCCAGCCAGAGGCAAAAATGCATAAATTGAGCTCAATCACGCGATATCAATGAGTTACACACACTAACTATTCAATAAAAATGCATAATTAGTGAATAATCATCAAATAAACGGCGCTGGATAGAGGAAAACGACGAGAAGTTATGCAGCGATAAGATATAATTCTGTAATTGTGATCCTCTACGAAATTTATCGTAGATATCTGCGCTTTTTTGGCGCGACATGCGCCAAAACGGTGCATAATTTGTGCGATTCGCTCGCCAACCGCAGTAATCGGTAGAATTAACCATCTGTCGGCAGCCACCATGATGAAATTCTGCTAACATCCTTGCACTATTCACCTTGCACAGTGGCAGCGACTATGAAATTCATCTCTTTTAATATCAACGGCCTGCGTGCCCGCCCCCATCAACTGGCCGCCATCGTCGATAAACATCAGCCCGATGTTATCGGCCTCCAGGAAACCAAAGTACACGACGATATGTTTCCTCTCGAAGAGGTGGCAAAGCTGGGTTACAACGTCTTTTACCATGGGCAAAAAGGCCATTACGGCGTCGCGCTGCTGACCAAAGAGACTCCGATAGCCGTGCGTCGCGGCTTCCCGGGCGACGGCGAAGATGCGCAACGCCGCATCATCATGGCGGAAATTCCCTCGCCGTTTGGTAATGTCACGGTAATTAACGGCTATTTCCCGCAAGGAGAGAGCCGTGACCACGAGACTAAATTTCCGGCGAAAGCGGCGTTTTATCAGAATCTGCAGAACTACCTCGATACCGAGTTGAACAAAGAAAATCCGGTGCTTATCATGGGCGATATGAACATTAGCCCTACCGATCTTGATATCGGCATTGGCGAAGAGAACCGTAAGCGCTGGCTGCGCACCGGTAAATGTTCCTTCCTGCCGGAAGAGCGTGAATGGATGGATCGCCTGCTGGGCTGGGGCCTGGTCGATACCTGGCGTCACGCCAACCCCGATAATCATGACCGCTTTTCATGGTTCGATTACCGCTCTAAAGGTTTTGATGACAACCGCGGTCTGCGTATCGACCTGCTGCTGGCAAGCTCGCCGCTGGCTCAGCGCTGCGTCGAAACCGGCATCGATTACGACATCCGCGGGATGGAAAAGCCTTCCGATCATGCGCCGGTATGGGCAACCTTTAAACCATAACTCTTCTTTGGGGCTCCGGCGCGGAGCCCCGCTATCCTGAGCAAAATCAATAAAGTGAACGGTATACATTGTCGCTCGCGGCAATTTACTATACTGTCGCGCGCACCCGGCGTTTCCTGCCGGACAAAACGAAGACAGGAGACCCTCATGCAAAAGAAGCCGTTACCCGACACGCTATAAACTGCTGTTTGCCGTACTCCTGTTTGCCCTACTGGCATGGCTTGTTCAGCACGCCGGGCTGACGAGACTGTTCAGCCACCTTCACGATCTTCAATTGCTTATTCTGCACAGCGGTAGCGCAGGTTATGCGCTTTATATCCTGCTG
This sequence comes from Klebsiella aerogenes KCTC 2190, assembly GCF_000215745.1. Classification (GTDB taxonomy): domain Bacteria; phylum Pseudomonadota; class Gammaproteobacteria; order Enterobacterales; family Enterobacteriaceae; genus Klebsiella; species Klebsiella aerogenes. Next base: position 4,625,003 of record NC_015663.1, read on the forward strand.
TTTATCATCGCCACCTTGTGTCTGATGCCAGGCAGCGCGTTAGTCATCGTCGGCGGTATGATATTCGGCCCCTGGTTGGGCACGCTACTCTCGCTTATCGCCGCGACTGTCGCCTCATCGCTGTCGTTCCTGCTGGCCCGCTGGCTGGGTCGCGAAGCGCTACAGCGCTATTGCGGTCACCACGCCGTTTTTCAGGCGTTCGAGCGCGGTATTGCCCACAGCGGCTGCGATTTTCTGATTTTCACCAGGCTGGTGCCGCTGTTCCCTTATAATCTGCAGAATTATGCTTATGGGCTGACGGCGATCCCCTTCTGGTCCTTTACGTTTATCTCCACCATCGCCACCCTACCGGGATTGTTTATTTATACTTTTATGGCTAGCGAACTGGCCCGCGATGGCATCACCCTGGCTTTTATTGGCAAACTCAGCATTGCCGGCCTGATGCTCTTTGTATTAACTCAGGCCGCCAGACGTTATGGCCGCTATAAACGCATTAGTGTCGCAACATCCGCGGTAAGCGATAAAAATGGATAACAGAAAACGGCTGTGGCTCTTACGCGGCGCTATCATCCTGCTGGCACTGGCAGCGCTCGTCGGCTGGTGGTTAATACCGGGCGTACGCTCCTTTGTGCAACATAGCTTCAGCGCGTTTGCCACCCTCGATCAGCAAGCGCTGGAGCGTTTTATTCACGCTTATGGTCCGCTGGCAGCCCTGGTCTCTTTCGGGCTGATGATCCTGCAGGCGATTGTCGCGCCGCTGCCGGCATTTTTAATTACCTTTGCCAACGCTTCGCTGTTCGGCGCACTGTGGGGCGGTGTATTGTCATGGGTCAGCGCGATGGCTGGCGCGGCGTTGTGCTTTTTTATTGCCCGCGTACTGGGCCGTGAAGTGGTAGAAAAACTAACCGGCAAGGCGGTATTACAGAGCGTAGATGGTTTTTTTAGGCGCTACGGCAAGCACACCATCCTTGTTTGCCGCCTGCTGCCCTTCGTCCCTTTCGATCCGGTGAGTTACGCCGCTGGGCTAACCTCAATCCGCTTTCGCCATTTTATGTTTGCCACCGGCGTCGGCCAATTACCGGCGACTATCGTCTACTCGTGGGCCGGAAGCCTGCTGACGGGGGGGCTGTTCTGGCTGCTCAGCGGTTTATCTATTTTGTTCGCTTTAGCTATCGTAGTCGCGATAGTCAAAGCGCAATACGTTGCGCATCACAACAGGAAATCGCCATGAATCTACCGCCGTTAACGTCGATTCCATTGATCCTGCGCCCGCAGGCGTGGCTACACCGTCGCCATTATGGCGCGGTGCTCAGCCCTATCCGCTGGTGGGGGCGCATCCCGCTGGCGTTTTATCTGGTCTCCATGTTTGTCGGATATCTGGAACGCCGGCGCTCGCCGCTCGATCCGCTGCTACGCTCGTTGGTGAGTGCCCGTATCGCCCAGCTGTGTCACTGTGAATTTTGCATTGATATCACCAGCATGAAACTGGCGCAGCGCGCAGGCGGCAGCGAAAAACTATTGGCGGTTAACGACTGGCGCAATAGCGGATTATTCAGCGATAGCGAGCGGTTGGCGCTGGAATATGCCGAAGCGGCGAGCATGACGCCGCCCGCCGTCGATGATGCGCTGCGCGCCCGGCTGGCGCAGCAGTTCGATGCTCAGGCGTTAACCGAACTAACCGCGCTGATCGGCCTGCAAAATTTATCCGCACGCTTTAATTCCGCGCTGGCGATCCCGGCGCAGGGCCTGTGCCAAATCCCGAAGCCCGATGTTTCCGACACTCATCCCTAAGGAGTCAATATGCGCAGTCTGCGTTATTGTTTAATTTGGCTTGCCGCACTGCTGCTGGCCCCGACTCTCGCCAACGCCGACGAGAACTGGCAGAGCATCAGCCAGCAGGCGCGCGGCCAGACGGTGTGGTTCAACGCCTGGGGCGGCGACCCGGCGGTTAACCGTTACCTCGATTGGGTCAGCGCAGAGGTGAAACGGGATTACGCCGTCGATCTGCGTATTGTACATATCGCCGATGCCGGCGATGCGGTCAAGCGTATTCAGACCGAGGCGCGTGCCGGGCGTTCCCGCGGCGGTTCAATCGATTTATTGTGGATTAATGGCGAGAATTTCCGCACATTGAAGCAGGCGAATTTACTGCGCAGCGACTGGGCCGAGAAGCTGCCTAACTGGCGCTACGTCGATACGCGAAAACCGGTTCGGGAAGATTTCTCCATCGCCACCGACGGCGCGGAATCCCCGTGGGGCAGCGCGCAGCTGACTTTTATCGCCCGCCGATCGCAGCTGGCTCAACCACCGGACAGCGCACAGGCGCTACTGGCTTTCGCCACAGCACATCCAGGCAGCGTCACCTATCCGCGGCCGCCGGATTTTACCGGCACCGCTTTCCTTGAGCAGTTGCTGGTTGCGTTGACCGATCGGCCAGAGGCCCTGCGCCAGCCGCCGCAGGAGACAAGTTTCGCCGCGGTGACCGCGCCGCTTTGGGCCTATCTCGACAGGCTACACCCGCTGCTCTGGCGCCAGGGCCGCGATTTTCCGCTGTCGCCGGCGCGGATGGACGCGATGCTGGCGCAAGGCACGCTACAACTATCGCTGACCTTCAATCCGCTGCATGCGCAGCAAAAAGCCGCCAGCGGCGAACTTCCGCAAGACAGTTATAGCTTCGGTTTTAAACAAGGGATGCTCGGCAACGTGCATTTTGTCGCCATCCCCGCCAACGCCCGCGCGACGGCGGGCGCACAGGTGGTGGCTAACTTCCTGCTGTCGCCGCAGGCTCAGCTACGCAAAGCCGATCCGCAGATCTGGGGCGATCCCAGCGTACTCGATCCCGAAAAACTCAACGACGCCCAGCGCGCCGCATTTTACGCCGTGCAACCGAAAGCGACGCCGCCAATGCTGGCTGAACCGCACGCCGTCTGGGTTGAGGCGCTGGAGCAGGAATGGTTGCGCCGCTACGGTACCCACTAATTGCGTTGACGTGGGGAGCGATAGCGCTTATCTACCTCCCCCTGCTTCCCGCCGCCGCGCTGATGGCGATACCTGCCGTCGACGCCGCGGCCTGGCGGGCGCTATTTAGCGATCCGCAGTTGCCGCAGGCGCTGGCGGCGACGCTAGTCTCTACGCTGCTGGCGGTGGGCGGCGCGCTGTTCATCACCCTGACGGTAATTGGCGCGTTATGGCCAGCCGCCGGCTGGCAGCGCCTGGCGAGAAGATTACCGCTGCTGCTGGCGGTACCCCATGTGGCTTTCGCTACCGCCGCCCTGCTGCTATTTGCCGAAGGCGGCTGGCTGTATCGTCTGTTTCCCGCGTTGAGCCCACCGGTCGATCGCTACGGTATCGGTCTGGGCCTGACGATGGCGGTCAAAGAGAGCGCTTTTTTACTGTGGGTGGCGTATGGCGTACTGGGTGAAAAACAGCTGGCGGCCCAAAGCGTAGTGATGAAAACCCTCGGCTACAACCGCTGGCAATGTCTGCAGTGGATTATTGTGCCGGCACTGCTGCCATCGATGAGCCTTGTTCTGCTGGCCACCGTCGCCTGGAGTTTGTCGGCGGTGGATGTCGCTTTGGTGATCGGTCCGGGAAATCCGCCAACGCTGGCGGTACTGGCGTGGCAGTGGCTTAATCAGGGCGATCCGCTGCAACAGGCGAAAGGCGCGCTGGCCAGCCTGCTGCTGCTGGCGTTCACGTTAATCTTCGCGGCCATCGCATCGGTAGGCTGGCGCCGCTGGCGGCAAACTATTCCCGCACTATGCGGCAAGCGCGCCGCCCCTGCCAACGCAACGACCGGACATATCCTGGCGCAGGCGGTACCCGCCTGCGGTCTGGTTTGCGCGTTGTTGTTGGCTGGCATTTCACAATGGACGCAGCCAACGGCTGAGGCGATCGGCAACAGCCTCTGGCTGGCGTTAGGCGCGGCGATACTGGGGGCCGCGCTGTGCCTGCTGTGGCTGGAGTTCGGTCCCGCCAGATATAACGGACTCTGGCTGCCATTAATCATCCCAACGCTGCCGCTAGCCGATGGTCAATATCAATTAGCGCTCGTGGGCTGGTTCGACGGTCAATTGATGACGGTATTATGGGGGCATCTGTTATGGGTCGTGCCATGGATGCTGTTTATCCTCTCCCCGGCGTGGCGCAATCTGGATCCACGGTTGCTCTTGATTGCCCGTACGCTTGGCTGGCGGCGCGGCCGCCTGTTCTGGTGGGTCAAACTGCCGTCAATGGCGCGACCGCTGCTTACCGCGCTGGCGGTCGGGTTTTCGGTGAGTATCGCGCAATATCTGCCGACCGTGTGGCTCGGCGGCGGGCGGACGCCGACGTTGACCAGCGAAGCGGTCGCGCTGAGCAGCGGCGGCGACAGTACGCGGCTTGCCGCACAAGCGCTGTGGCAATTGCTGCTACCGGCGATCTGCTTTATGGTTACTGCGCTGATGGCCTGGTTTATGGGCCGCCACCGCCGGGGATTACGCTAATGCTAACCGTTCACAACCTGACATTAACCCTCCAGCGCCAACCGCTGTTGTGTGGGGTAAATTTTTCTGTCGCCCCCGGCGAGGTGTTGGCGCTGATGGGCCCTTCCGGCAGCGGTAAATCAACCCTTTTCGCCTGGATGATCGGCGCGCTTGCCGACACCTTTCGCGCCGAAGGTGAATTATGGCTCAACAAACGCCGCTGCGACGGGCTCGCCACTGAAGCGCGACGCATTGGCATCCTGTTTCAGGATGCGCTACTGTTTGACCACTTCAGCGTGGGGCACAATTTACAGCTCGCCCTGCCCGCTGAAATCCGCGGCGCGGCGCGCCAGGATGAAGTTGAGCAAGCGCTGGCGCGCGCCGGCATGCCGGGCTTCGCCTCGCGCGATCCGGCCACGCTCTCCGGTGGACAGCGCGCGCGCGTCAGCCTGCTGCGCGCCCTGCTGGCAAGGCCGCAAGCGCTGCTGCTGGATGAGCCTTTTAATCGCCTGGATGCAGAACTTCGCGCCGATTTTCGCCAGTGGGTGTTTGCGGAAATTGACCGGCTGGCAATCCCGGCGGTGCTGGTGACTCACGACAGTCAGGATCTCCCGCCGGGCGGACTCTGTATTAATATTGCCGCCTGGCAGGCAAATTCCGCCTAACCTGCGTTATCGCAAAGAAATTCCCTTATCAGGAGCAGAGAATGAGCCCTCCTCTCTCTACCGTCGGGCATTTCGATGAAACGTGTTTCTCAATTGACCGCACTCGCCCTGCTCATGGGGCTTGCTGCTTCCTCTACTTTCGCCGCTGATACCATGCCAACGCTGGATTTTTCAACGCTGCAACAGCAGCACGGCGTGGCGATAGACACCCGCCTCAGCGCTTTCTATAACGGTTGGCCGCAAAGCGCCAACGGCCCGCAGGGCCATGAACCGCAGGCGCTAAACCTCTCCGCTACCTGGCTTGGCGCAATGAGCGACGAACAACTGCGTGCCTGGGCTACTCAGCACCAGCTGCAGACCGATACGCCAATCGCGTTATACGGCGGCGCTGACGATAACGCCAGGGTCGCGGCGCGCCTGAAAGAAGCCGGATTCACCAAACTCAGCACCCTTAGCGACGCTTTCAGTCAGGGCGAGCGCCTGCAGAAGCTGCCGCACTTTGAGCAGCTGGTATATCCGCAGTGGATCCACGATTTACAGCAAGGTAAAACCGTTACCGCCGCCCCGCAGGGCGACTGGAAACTGTTTGAAGTGGCCTGGGGGGCGCCGAAATTTTATCTGCTGAATCACATTCCCGGCGCCGGTTATATCGATACCAATGAAGTGGAAAGCGAGCCGCTGTGGAACAAAGTGTCCGATGAACAGCTAAAAGCGATGCTGGCTAAACACGGTATTCGCCATGACACCACTGTGATTCTATACGGCCGCGACGTCTACGCCGCCGCGCGCGTCGCGCAGATCATGCTGTATGCCGGGGTGAAAGATGTCCGCCTGCTCGACGGCGGTTGGAAAAGCTGGTCCGACGCGAATCTGCCGGTCGAGCGCGGCATGCCAGCGAAAGAAAAAACGGTGACGGATTTCGGCGCGCCGATCCCCGGTCAGCCGCAGTTAATGCTCAATACCGAACAGGCGCGTGGGTTACTACACCGGCAGGATGCTTCGCTGGTCAGCGTCCGTTCGTGGCCGGAATTTATCGGCACCACCAGCGGCTATAGCTACATCAAGCCGAAGGGCGATATTGCTGGCGCCCGCTGGGGTCATGCCGGCAGCGATTCCACCCATATGGAAGACTTCCATAATCCGGACGGCACCATGCGCAGCGCCGACGATATCGCGACGATGTGGAAACAATGGAACATTCTGCCCAACCAGCAGGTCTCGTTTTACTGTGGCACAGGCTGGCGAGCCTCAGAGACCTTCATGTACGCCAGAGCGATGGGCTGGAAAAACGTCTCCGTTTACGACGGCGGCTGGTACGAATGGAGCGGCAATCCGCAAAATCCGGTAGCCACCGGCGAACGCGGCCCGGACAGCAGCAAATAATCCGCCTACTGAGGGAGGTTGTGGCTTTGCACCTCCCTCAGCGTCAGGTAGCCGCTCCAGATACGGGTGAAGGTCGTCAGCCAGCATAACGCGCCGAAACACCACGCCAGCCAGGTGAAGTGCGCCGGAAACAGGCAACACAGCACAAATAGCAGGATTGTCTCCGTTCCTTCAGTCAACCCGCCAAGATAATAAAATGATTTATGCGCATAGCCCGGATTGGCAATTTGATGCTTTGCCGCGAGGGTCGCAAATGCCAGGAAGCTGCTGCCGGTGCCGATAAACGCAAACAGCAGCCAGCCGCCCGCCAGCGCATTTTGCGCCGGGTCGGCAACAATAAAACCGAACGGCACCAGCGCGTAAAACAAAAAATCGAGCGAGATATCCAGAAATCCGCCAGCGTCGCTGAGGCCGCGCCGCCGCGCCAGCGCGCCATCCAGGCCATCCAGCAACCGGTTCAGCACAATGGCCGCCAGCGCGGCGCCGTACCAGCCGAGCGCCAGAAACGGCAGCGCCAGCACGCCGATAGCAAAACCGAAAAGCGTCAGGCCGTCAGGGGAGATCCCCGGACGATCGAGCACGCGGGCGATAGCATTCAGTACGGGCTTCAATCGGGGATGTAGGCGGCTATCAAGCACGGTGACGCTCCATCAGGCTAAAAGGTTGTCGGGACAGGGGAAAGACGGAGATAATACGCCATTATAAGCAAGGCAGGTATTTGAATGATTCAGGACAACTATGCAAAAAATCATTGATGTTGTCGCCGCGATTATCGAACGCGACGGTAAAATCCTGCTGGCGCAGCGCCCGCCGCATGCCGATCAGCCGGGGCTGTGGGAGTTCGCCGGCGGCAAAGTCGAACATGGCGAAAGCCAGCCGCAGGCGTTAGCGCGCGAACTGGAAGAGGAGTTGGCTATCGTTGCGAGGCCAACCCGCTATATCGCCAGCCATCAACGGGAAGTCTCCGGACGTTTGATCCACCTGCATGCCTGGTGGATTGGCGAGTTTAGCGGTGAACCGGTCGCTCATTACCATAGCGAACTGCGCTGGTGTACGCCGTCGCAAGCATTAGAATTTGATCTGGCGCCGGCGGATATTCCTCTGCTGAATGCCTTTATCGCTCAACAGGCAGGTTAGTTTCTCCTCCCATCTTCGGCCTGGGTCATCGTTTTTAGTTATGACCCTTGTCGGATTATAAATTTTTCTCCGCGCTCAATTTTTCCTTGTCAGCCTAACTATTTCCGGTGTTATAGTCGGAAAATCGGCTTTTTCAAGGCCGTGTATAAAAAATAACAAGCAACCACAACCGTAAGGGGAAATTACATCTATGGATCAGGCGTGTACTCTGGAAAGTTTTCTCGCCCGCGTTCAACAGCGCGACCCGCATCAAACTGAATTCGCCCAAGCCGTCCGCGAAGTGATGACCACTCTGTGGCCGTTCCTTGAACAGAATCCGCGCTATCGTCAGCTCAATTTGCTGGAACGCCTGGTCGAACCGGAGCGCGTCATCCAGTTCCGCGTCGTCTGGGTTGACGATCGCAATCAGGTGCAGGTTAACCGCGCCTGGCGCGTGCAGTTCAACTCCGCGATTGGCCCATACAAAGGCGGCATGCGCTTCCACCCGTCGGTCAACCTGTCGATCCTTAAGTTCCTGGGCTTCGAACAGACCTTCAAAAACGCCCTCACCACGCTGCCGATGGGCGGCGGTAAAGGCGGCAGCGATTTCGACCCGAAAGGTAAAAGCGACGGCGAAGTGATGCGCTTCTGCCAGGCCTTGATGACGGAACTGTATCGTCACCTCGGCCCGGACACCGACGTTCCGGCGGGCGACATCGGCGTTGGCGGCCGCGAAGTCGGCTTTATGGCCGGCATGATGCGCAAGCTTTCCAACAATAGCGCCTGCGTCTTCACCGGCAAAGGTCTCTCCTTCGGCGGCAGTCTCATCCGCCCGGAGGCTACCGGTTACGGTCTGGTTTACTTTACAGAAGCGATGCTCAAGCGCCACGGCCTGGGCTTCGAAGGGATGCGCGTCGCGGTATCCGGATCCGGCAACGTGGCGCAGTTCGCCATTGAGAAAGCCATGGAATTCGGCGCGCGCGTCATTACCGCTTCCGATTCCAACGGTACGGTGGTAGACGAAGCCGGCTTCACTAAAGAAAAACTGGCCCGTCTGATCGACATTAAAGAGCGCAGCCACGGTCGCGTTGCCGATTACGCGCGCGAATTCGGTCTGACCTACCTCGAAGGCCAGCAGCCGTGGTCAGTGCCGGTAGATATTGCGCTGCCGTGCGCGACCCAGAACGAACTGGACGTCGATGCCGCGCAAATGCTGATCGCCAATGGCGTTAAAGCGGTTGCCGAAGGCGCCAACATGCCCACCACCATTGCCGCCACCGATCTGTTCCTCGATGCTGGCGTGCTGTTCGCGCCGGGCAAAGCTGCCAACGCCGGCGGCGTCGCCACATCCGGCCTTGAAATGGCGCAAAACGCCGCGCGTATGGGCTGGAAAGCGGAGAAAGTAGATGCGCGTTTGCATCACATCATGTTGGATATTCACCACGCCTGCGTCGAATACGGCGGTGAAGAGAAGCAGACCAACTATGTCCGCGGCGCCAATATCGCCGGCTTCGTCAAGGTCGCTGACGCCATGCTGGCGCAGGGTGTAATTTAATCTGTGTCTTTATCCCCGACGCCCGGCGTCGGGGATATCAACGCTACTCCATGGTAATCACCACTTTCCCCAGGTGATTACCGCTATCGAGGCAGGCATGCGCCTGCGCGATTTCAGCCATCGGATAGCTGGCGTAAATCAGCGGTTTACATTTACCCTGCGACAGCAGAGGCCAGACATGGCGCTGTAGCGCCTGAGCGATCTGCCTTTTTTCTTCCGCGCTTCGTCCTCGCATCGTTGAACCGGTCACGGTCGCGCGCTTGAGCATCAAGGTTTGAATATCAACATCATGGGCGATTCGTCCCCCCATAAAGCCAATAATCACCAGCCGCCCATCTCGCTTCAGCAGTTCCAGATTACGATTAAAATAGGGGCCACCCACGATATCGAGAATAACGTCGACGCCTTTACCATCGGTCAGCTGATTGATTTTCTCAGCGAAATCATCGGTTTTGTAATTGATAGCCGTGGCATAAGGACGCAGCGCCGCCACTTTTTCTTCCTGCCCGACGGTGGTATAGACTTTCATACCTAACTCATGACACAGCAGGATCGCCGTTGTTCCGATGCCGCTGGCCCCGCCGTGAATCAGCACGCTTTCATGAGGTTGCGCCCTGCCCATCTGAAACAGGTTGGCCCACACGGTAAAGAAAGTTTCAGGTATCGCCGCCGCTTCGCTAAAACTCAGCCCAGGCGGTATTGGCAACGTTTGCCCCGCCGGCACTGCGCAATACTCCGCATAGCCGCCACCGTTGGTCAGAGCGCAAACTTTATCGCCGGGATGAAAATCCGTCACCTGCGCTCCTACCGCCACAACCAGTCCAGCGACTTCCAGCCCGGGTATCGGCGTTACTCCTTCCGGCATCGGATAAACGCCCTGCCGCTGTAAGATATCCGGCCGATTGACGCCAGCGGCTTTCACCTGGATCAGGACGTCGTTATCACCAACCGAAGGGATGTCGCCTTCACCAATCTGAAGAACCTCCGGGCCGCCCGGGTGACTAATTGAGATATATTTCACTGCTCCCCCTCATCAGATTGCTGTTACTTTGCATATTCGTCGAGCAACGCTTTTGCCGCCAGTTGACCGAGCGCATTTGCCGCAAAAGGACTGTCCCCGGTCAGCACTTTACGATCCTGATGCACACGACCTTTAATATCGCTGTTTACGATTTCCAGCCCCATCGCTTTCAGCGCTTCGCCAAAATACCAGGTCAGGTGACCGGGCATATAGCCGATATCCGGCGTTTGTTTATCGGCGGCATCCGGAAACGCGCAAATGGCATAACCGTTTAACGGATTCTCCCCATGACGTAATGCGAGAAACGCCGCCGGGCCGTGACAGAGCGAAATCACAAACCGATCGTGCCGCAGCACCCAGCGCAGCGTTTCGGCGACGGCTTCGCTCTCCGGCAGGCCGATAAGCGCACCGTGGCCACCGGGAATAAATACCGCCGCATAGTCGCTATCAGCCCCCAATTGCCCCACAACATCTGAAAGCGCCAGCGGCTGGCGGAACTGCGGCAGATAACACTCGAAGAACGGCATAATCTTTTGGTCTTCGCGCGGCATCGCCCAGTATTCGAACTTGGCCATTTGCCCGGAGAGCGTCGCAATATCAAAATCGAAACCTGCGGCGTGCAGATGGTACATCGGCAGCAGCGTCTCTACCGGATGATTACCGGTCGAAAAGAGCGTGCCGTTATCGGTAGGCAGGTAACGTTCATCGGCGGCGATAACCAGCACTTTCCGCCGCCCGCGATACCCTGATGCATAATCAGCGCCGCTGAGATCGGACACCGGGCTGGTAAACTGACTAAGGGAGTAGGCTGAAGGGAAAAAAGCATTCTCTTCAGCGTGGTCAACTTGCGGTTGTTTACTGATTTGTTCGCTCATCATCTTTTCCTTTTTATCCCTTCTTTAACATCAATAACCCTATTTTAGAGCAGGGAGGCAGAAAAGATATGTGGGAAAACCCTCATCCGGGTTAAGCGCCCTCAGGCGGAAGTGCGTTTTAGCTAAGCCCCTCGTGGCGAGGGGCGAAGAAAATTATTGCGGACTTTCCGGCGCGATGTCCGCCTCCGGCTTTTTCCCTTTCGGCTTGCCTTTCCCTTTACTAAACGACTTTTTCGCTCCGCCTGGCGCGACCAGCCCGCGGAACTGGCGCACCGGCGTGCTCCGCGCCTGATCGATAAGCTGGAACAGCGTCCCCACCAGCGGCTGCATAAAGTCCTGATAGCGGCACTGTTTTTCGCTGATTTGCGTCAATACCGATTCCCAGTGGGCGGTCATATCCGGGCGCGCGGCCATTTCCGGCAGAGAATGGATTAGCGCCCGACCGGCATCCGATGAGTGGATATAGCGCCCCTTTTTATTCAGGAAACCGCGCTTAAACAGCAGCTCAATAATCCCGGCGCGGGTCGCTTCCGTCCCCAGACCGTCGGTTGCGCGGAGGATCTTTTTCAGTTCTTTATCCTGCACAAAGCGGGCAATACCGGTCATCGCCGACAGTAACGTCGCGTCGGTAAAGTGGCGCGGCGGCTGGGTCTGTCGCTCCACCACTTCACCTTTCTCGCACAATAGCTCATCGCCTTTGGCGACCACCGGCAGCGGCGTACCGTCGTTCTCTTCGTCGCGCTCTTTGTTACCAAGCAGCGCGCGCCAGCCCGCTTCGGCGAGGAAGCGCGCCTTGGCGACAAATTTGCCGTTAGCAATATCCAGGTCAATCTGGCACTTGCGGAACACCGCATCCGGGCAGAACTGCATCAGATACTGACGAGCGATCAGGTTGTATACCTTCTCTTCGTTATCGTTGAGTTTGACCTGACTGCTGCGCGCGGTCGGGATAATGGCGTGGTGCGCATCGACCTTTTTATCATCCCAACAGCGGTTGCGGATCTCCGGATCCATCACCGGCTGCGGCAGCAGATCCGGCGCATGGACGCTAATCGCATTCAGTACCGCATGGCGGCCGGCAAAATGTTCCTCCGGCAGGTAGCGGCTATCCGAGCGCGGATAGGTAATCAGTTTGTGGGTCTCATACAGCTTCTGGCAGATATCCAGCACGTTCTGGGCGCTGAAGCCGAAACGTTTGGCCGCTTCGATCTGTAACGCCGACAGTGAAAACGGTAGCGGCGCCGGTTCGGAATCGCGCTTATCGTTATAACCGGTCACGATTGCCGGCTGGCCTTCAATGCGTTTAACCACATGCTCGGCCAGCGGGCGATGCAGTAAACGCCCCTCTTCATCCTGATAGGGTTCGCAGGCTTCGCTCGGCACCCAGGTGGCGATAAACCGCTCGTCTTGCGGCGTGACAATATGCGCTTTGACGTCAAAGAAATCTTTGGCGACGAAGTTCTCGATCTCTTCATCGCGACGCACCACCAGCCCCAACACCGGCGTCTGTACGCGACCAACTGACAACACTCCCTGATAGCCGGCATTACGCCCGAGAATGGTGTAGGCGCGGGTCATGTTGATGCCATACAGCCAGTCGGCGCGAGCGCGGGCCAGCGCCGACACGCACAGCGGGACAAACTCGCTATTCGCGCGCAGGCGGTTAATCGCCCGCTCAACCGCCTGTGGGTTGAGGTCGTTAATAAGGCAACGCTGCACCTGCTGGCGCTTTTCCGGCGCCAGCTGCAGGTAGTCCAGCACCTCATCGACCAGCAGTTGCCCTTCTCTATCCGGGTCGCCCGCGTGAACCACTTCCTGCGCCTCGCCAAGCAGGCGCTTGATGACGTTCAGCTGTTTGGTGACCGACGGTTTTGGTTGCAGTTGCCACTTTTCCGGAACGATGGGCAGGTCGAGCAGGTTCCAGCGCGCATAGCGCCCGTCGTAAACATCCGGCTGCGCCTGCTCCAGCAGGTGGCCGATACACCAGGTGACCACCTGCCCGTTGCCGCACTCAATAAAGCCATCGCCTTTGCGATGCGGTTTCGGCAACACATCGGCGATAGCGCGACCGAGACTCGGTTTTTCTGCAATAAACAACCGCATCTAATCAACGGATCTCGATCATTGGACGCCCGCCGCGGGCGGTGACCAGCTCGCCAATAGTGGCAAGCTTAATGCCAAATTCCGCGGCAGCGGCCTGGACTTCGGCTTCGGCTTCCGGCGTGACCGCCAGCAGCAGGCCGCCGGAAGTTTGCGGATCGCACAGCAGATCGCGCCATGCCGGCGGCATCTCGCCCATCAAATGACCGTAGCTGGCAAAGTTGCGTCCGGTGCCGCCCGGCACCGCCCCGGCGGCAATGTAAGCTTCAACGCCCGGGAGTTTAGGGATATCGGCGTAGTTTAGTTGCGCCTGAACGCCCGCGCCGCGGCAGACTTCGCTGAGATGCCCCAGCAGGCCGAAACCGGTGACGTCGGTCATCGCTTTTACCCCTTCGATATTGGCAAATGCGGCGCCGGCAAGGTTCATCTGGCACATGGTTTCCGTCGCCAGCCCTTGATGTTCCGGCTTCAGCAACGATTTCTTCTCGGCGGTAGTCAGCACGCCAATACCCAGTGGTTTGGTCAGATACAGCTTGCAGCCCGCCTGCGCGGTGCTGTTTTTCTTGATACGTTCGGTTGGCACCACGCCAGTCACCGCGAGCCCGAAAATCGGTTCCGGCGCATCGATGGAGTGACCGCCCGCCAGCGCAATCCCGGCCTGCTGGCAGGCAAAACGCCCGCCTTCAACCACTTCGCGAGCAATCTCCGGCGCCAGCGTGTTGATTGGCCAGCCAAGTATCGCAATCGCCATAATCGGTTTGCCGCCCATCGCGAAAATGTCGCTGATGGCGTTAGTCGCCGCGATACGGCCAAAATCAAAAGGATTATCGACGATCGGCATGAAAAAATCGGTGGTGCTGATGATCGACGTCCCGTTACCCAGATCGTAGACCGCCGCATCGTCGCTGGTTTCGTTGCCGACAAGCAGGTTCGGGTCGACAAACTTCGCCTGCTCGCTATGCAGAATGGTTTCCAGCACTTTAGGGGAAATTTTACAACCGCAACCGGCTCCGTGGCTGTATTGCGTTAAACGAATAGCTTGCTCGCTCATGGACATCTCCTGTCATTGCAATCCCGCTATGGTAGCGCCCAAACGGCAAGGTGATAAGTGCGACAGTCCGAAATCGCGAGTGGTTGCTCATTAAGCAGACAAATATGCGTTTTTGCGATACCGAACAATTTTTTCAACGCCATTTTAACTTTTACTTACAGATGACAAAAATGTGACTAAAAACAAAACCATTGTTCTGGACATATAACACCGTAAGGAAATGTAGATGAAAAAGCGCGTTCTCGCCCTCTGCCTCGCCAGCCTGTTTTCCGTTAACGCTTTCGCGCTGGTCCCTGCCGGCAATGATGCAACCACCAAACCGGATCTCTATTATCTGAAAAATGCACAGGCCATCGATAGCCTGGCGCTGTTGCCGCCGCCGCCGGAAGTTGGCAGCATCGCATTTTTAAACGATCAGGCGATGTATGAGAAAGGACGGCTGCTGCGCAATACCGAACGCGGCAAGCTGGCGGCTGAAGATGCTAACCTGAGCGCCGGCGGCGTCGCGAATGCCTTCTCCAGCGCTTTTGGTTCGCCCATCACCGAAAAAGACGCGCCGCAGTTACATAAGCTGCTGACAAATATGATTGAGGATGCCGGCGATCTGGCTACCCGCAGCGCGAAAGAGAAATATATGCGCATTCGCCCGTTTGCGTTCTACGGCGTTTCAACCTGTAACACTACCGAGCAGGACAAGCTGTCGAAAAACGGATCTTACCCTTCCGGTCATACCTCTATCGGTTGGGCAACCGCGCTGGTACTGGCGGAGATCAATCCGCAGCGGCAAAACGAAATTCTCAAACGCGGCTATGAGTTGGGCGAAAGCCGGGTTATCTGCGGCTATCATTGGCAGAGCGACGTCGATGCGGCGCGGATAGTCGGCTCGGCGGTGGTGGCGACCCTGCATACCAACCCGGCCTTCCAACAGCAGTTGCAGAAAGCAAAGGATGAATTCGCCAAAACGCAGAAGTAACGTCATCGCCGTTGAACTCCCGGAGGCGGCGCGCTGCGCCTTCTCCGGGCTACTAAATCGCACAGCGCTGTAGCCCCGGTAAGCGGCAGCGCCACCGGCGTAACAAGCACTGACTCAGAAGCGCGTGACGAACGGCGCGGTATCCGGACGCGTAAACGTCGTTGATGCTTTTAACTGCGACGTGCCAAGGTAGAGGAAACCGACAATTTTGTCCTGTTCGCGGCAGCCAAAGCCTTCGCGGACAACCTGACTCTCGGTTAACGCACCGCTACGCCAGATACCGTTATAGCCCTGAGCCACTGCGGCCATTTGCATCGCCATCACCGCACATCCCGCGGACATCTCCTGTTCCCACAGCGGTACCTTCGGATGTTCTTCGCAGCGTGCGACTACCGCGATAATCAACGGCGCACGGAACGGCGCATTACGTGCTTTTTCAATGGCTTTTTCATCCTGCCCGGCGGCCATCGCCCCTTTTTCCAGCAGTTGGCTAAAGCGTTCGCGGCCATCATCGGCAATAATAAAGAACCGCCACGGTTGTAACGTGCCGTGATCCGGCGCACGCATCCCCGCGTGAAGGATATTTTCCAGCTGTTCACCAGCCGGAGCCGGATCGGTCAGGCGCGACGCGCTGCGGCGATTTACCAGTAGTTCGAGAGCATCCATCTGTGTAACTCCTGTGATGTCATTTTGCATAAAATTAACATGCGCATGGATTTTGTTACAGCCCGATGGGTGATTCCTGCTGACAAGCGTCGGCACTCTCTTTAGGATAGCCAGACGCGGCAGCCCCTGCGGCTGACCCATCATCAAAATATTAGGGAGAATACATGCGAACCCTTTGGCGATTTCTTGCCGGATTTTTTAAATGGACATGGCGAATACTCAATTTCATTCGCCAATTCGCGCTGAACCTGGTGTTCCTGGTGTTAGTGCTGATTTGCGTCGGCATCTGGGCACAGTTTAGCAGCAGCACCGCGGAACATACCGCACGCGGCGCGCTGCTGATGGACATCACCGGCGTGGTCGTTGATAAGCCTTCCGCCAGCAGCAAGCTCGGGGTCATTGGCCGCCAGCTGTTCGGCGCCAGTTCCGATCGTCTGCAGGAGAACTCGCTGTTCGATATCGTACAGACGATTCGCCAGGCGAAAGACGACCGTAATATCACCGGTATCGTACTGGATCTGAAAAACTTCGTCGGCGGCGATCAGCCCTCGATGCAGTATATCGGTAAAGCGCTACGCGAGTTCCGCGACAGCGGTAAACCGGTATATGCCGTAGGTAGCAGCTACACCCAGGGACAATACTATCTGGCGAGTTTCGCCAATAAAATTTGGCTCTCGCCGCAGGGTGAAGTCGACCTGCACGGCTTTGCCACCAACGGCCTGTATTACAAGTCGCTGCTGGATAAACTGAAAGTCTCGACCCATGTTTTCCGCGTCGGTACTTACAAATCCGCCGTCGAGCCGTTTATTCGCGACGACATGTCGCCGGCTGCGCGTGAAGCGGACAGCCGTTGGATCGGCGAACTGTGGCAGAACTATCTCAACACCATTGCCGCTAACCGCCAGATCACCGCGCAGCAGCTGTTCCCCGGCGCTCAGGGCGTGATCGACGGCCTGCGTAAAGTTGATGGCGATACCGCGAAATACGCTCTGGATAACAAGCTGGTCGACGAGCTGGCCACCTCGACGGAAGTGGAAAAAGCGCTGACTAAGCAGTTTGGCTGGAGCAAAGCGGATAACAACTATCGCGCCATCAGCTACTACGATTACAACGTCAAAGCGCCAACTGAACAGGGTTCGGCGGTTGCGGTTATCTTTGCTAATGGCGCCATCATGGACGGTGAGGAAACGCCGGGTAACGTCGGCGGCGACACCACCGCGGCGCAAATCCGCGACGCGCGCCTTGATCCGAAAGTGAAAGCGATCGTCCTGCGCGTCAACAGCCCGGGCGGCAGCGTCAGCGCCTCGGAGGTCATCCGCGAAGAGCTGGCGGCGGCGAAAGCGGCGGGTAAACCGGTAGTGGTCTCAATGGGCGGCATGGCAGCATCCGGCGGTTACTGGATCTCCACCCCGGCGGATTACATCGTGGCGAACCCGAGCACCCTCACCGGCTCCATCGGTATCTTCGGCGTGATTAACACGGTGGAAAATACGCTCGGTTCGATTGGCGTTCATACCGATGGCGTCGCCACTTCGCCACTGGCCGATGTCTCAACCACCAAATCGCTACCGCCGGAAGTGCAGCAGTTAATACAGCTGAGCATCGAAAATGGCTATAAGCGCTTTATCACCCTGGTGGCTAATGCGCGTAAGAGCACGCCGGAGAAGATTGACCAAATCGCGCAAGGCCATGTCTGGACCGGTGAAGACGCCAAAGCCAATGGTCTGGTAGATAGCCTCGGCGATTTCGACGATGCGGTGGCGAAAGCCGCGGAGCTGGCGAAACTGAAGCAATGGCATATCACCTGGTATCAGGAAGAACCGACGTTCTTTGCGATGGTGATGGATAGTCTGACCGGTTCAGTGCGCGCGGCTCTGCCGGCCGCGATTCAGGCATACCTGCCTGCGCCGGTTGCGGCTGCAGCGGACGTTGTGAAAACGGAAAGCGATAAACTGGCGGCATTTAACGATCCGCAGAATCGCTATGCCTTCTGTCTGACCTGCGCCAATATTCGTTAATCCCCCGTCTGCCCCCGCCGTGGGGCAGCGTTTCAACGACATTAAATTCAAGCGCTTCTCTGCAACTCCCAGGGTTAGCGCTTTATTTTTTTGCCTGCCACTTTATACTGCGCCTGTTCACGTCCAACCTAAGCGATGCTATGCAAAAGAAATCGATTTACGTTGCCTACACCGGTGGGACCATCGGTATGCAGCGCTCCGATCACGGTTATATCCCCGTTTCCGGCCACCTGCAGCGCCAGCTGGCGCTAATGCCCGAGTTCCACCGCCCGGAGATGCCGGACTTCACTATTCATGAATACGCGCCGTTGATGGACTCGTCTGATATGACGCCGGAAGACTGGCAGCATATCGCTGACGACATTCGCGACCACTACGACCAATACGATGGTTTCGTTATCCTGCACGGCACCGATACCATGGCCTTCACCGCTTCGGCGCTGTCGTTCATGCTGGAGAACTTAGGTAAGCCGGTCATTGTGACAGGGTCACAAATCCCGCTAGCCGAGCTGCGTTCCGATGGGCAAATCAATTTGCTCAATGCGCTGTACGTCGCCGCCAACTACCCGATCAACGAAGTTTCGCTGTTCTTCAATAATCGTCTGTATCGCGGCAACCGCACGACCAAGGCCCACGCAGACGGTTTTGATGCCTTTGCTTCGCCAAACCTGGCGCCGCTGCTGGAAGCCGGCATCCATATCCGCCGTCTCGGTACCCCGCCCGCGCCGCACGGAAAGGGCGAGCTGATCGTCCACCCCATTACGCCGCAGCCTATCGGCGTGGTCACTATCTATCCTGGGATTTCTGCCGATGTGGTGCGTAATTTCCTGCGTCAGCCGGTGAAAGCGCTGATCCTGCGCTCCTATGGCGTAGGCAATGCGCCGCAGAACGGCGAGTTTATTCAGGTCCTGGCGGAAGCCAGCCAGCGCGGTATTGTGGTGGTGAACCTGACGCAATGCATGTCGGGTAAGGTGAATATGGGCGGCTATGCCACCGGCAACGCGCTGGCGCAGGCCGGAGTCATTAGCGGTTTTGATATGACCGTGGAAGCGACGCTGACCAAGCTACACTATCTGCTCAGTCAGAACCTTGATGGTGCGGCCATTCGAAACGCCATGCAGCAAAACCTGCGCGGCGAGCTGACCCCTGATGAATAAGGAACATGCTATGAGCCACCGCGCGCTGCTATTGGTAGACCTGCAAAACGATTTCTGCGCTGGCGGCGCACTCGCCGTCCCCGAAGGCGACAGCACCATTGATATCGCAAATCAGCTGATCGACTGGAGCCTGGCGCGCGGCGACGCCATCATCGCAAGCCAGGACTGGCATCCGGCCAACCATGGTAGCTTTGCCAGTCAGCATCAGGCGGAACCCTATGCCCAGGGCGAGCTTGATGGCCTGCCGCAGACTTTCTGGCCCGATCACTGCGTGCAGCATAGCGATGGCGCCGCGCTGCACCCGCTACTCAAACAGCAGGCTATTAACGCCGTGTTTCATAAAGGGCAAAATCCGGTAATCGACAGCTACAGCGCGTTTTTCGACAACGGTCACCGGCAGAAAACCGAACTCGATGGCTGGCTGCGCGCGCACGGCGTGACGGAGCTGAACATTCTCGGTCTCGCGACGGATTACTGCGTTAAGTTTACCGTGCTTGATGCGCTGGATTTGGGCTACACCGTCAACGTGATCACCGACGGCTGTCGCGGCGTCAACCTGCAGCCGCAGGACAGCGCCGTTGCCTTTATGGAAATGGCCGCCGCCGGAGCCACGCTCTACACCCTCGACGACTGGCTGGAAACCCAGCCCTGACCTCACGCCCGGCGCACCTCACGCCGGGCGGTATTTACCGCCTCGTTGACCTCGATAAATTGAGCTGTCTCGCAGTTTCCCCGGATAAGGGCTGATACTGTGGACAGGCTGTTTTTTCGCCACGCCATTTCCGTGGCGTGTGCTTATTTATACCCTAAATAATTCAAGTTGTAGAAAGGCGGCAAGGGCGCGAATCCCCAGGAGCATAGATAACTATGTGACTGGGGTGAGTGCACGCTGCCAACGCATCTGCAGCTTGAAGTATGACGGGTATATCATTGTCAAAGAGGAACTCCGATGAAACTTTTGCCCTTGCTGGCAGCATTACCCCTGCTCTGCGCCTCTGTCGTTTCCGCGCAATCTTATATGTCGGTCGGCTACTTTAACGGCGGCGGCGACGTCACCGCAGGCCCCGGCGGCGATATCGACAAGCTTGATGTCCGACAAATAACCCATCTTAACTACTCGTTCGGCCTTATCTACAACGATGAAAAAGACGAGACCAACGACGCGCTGAAAGACCCTGACCATCTCCATCAAATCTGGCTGTCGCCAAAAGTACAGGCGGATTTACAAAAACTGCCGGCGCTACGCCAGCAAAATCCCGATCTGAAAGTCCTGCTCTCCGTCGGCGGCTGGGGCGCGCGTGGATTTTCCGGCGCGGCGGCCACGCCGGAAAGCCGGGCGGTGTTTATCCGTTCGGTTCAGCAGGTCATTGACCAATATGGCCTTGATGGCATCGATCTTGACTGGGAATTTCCGGTTAACGGCGCCTGGGGATTGGTGGCCAGCCAGCCGGCGGATCGCGATAACTTTACCGCGTTGCTGAAAGAACTACGTGCCGCCGTCGGCACTAAGAAACTGGTGACCATCGCCGTTGGCGCCAATGTTGAAAGTCCAAAAAGCTGGGTCGACGTGAAAGCGGTCGCCCCACTGCTGGACTATATCAATCTGATGACCTACGACATGGCCTACGGCACACAATATTTCAACTCAAATCTGTATGACTCCCGCCACTGGCCGACCGTCGCCGCAGCGGATAAATACAGCGCCGATTTTGTGGTGAATAACTATCTGGCTGCTGGCCTCAAACCCAGCCAGATGAATCTCGGCATTGGTTTCTATGGCCGGGTACCGAAACGTGCCGTCGAGCCAGGGATTGACTGGAGTAAGCCAGACGCGCAGAAAAACCCGGCTACCCAGCCTTACTTCGGGGCACAGCAAATCGAGTTGTTTAAATCGCTGGGTTATGACCTGAGCAAAGATACCTATGTGAAATACAACGATATTGTTGCCAAACTGCTCAACGATCCGCAGAAACGCTTTACTGAGCACTGGGATGACGAAGCGAAGGTGCCGTGGTTATCGGTAAACTCTGCCGATGGCAAAGCGCTTTTCGCCCTGTCCTACGAGAATCCACGTTCGGTGGCGATCAAAGCCGATTACATCAAGAGCAAAGGGTTAGCGGGCGGCATGTTCTGGGAATATGGCGCAGATGACAAAAACCAGCTTGCCCGACAACTGGCCGAGTCGCTAGGTATCAAGACGCAGTAAAACACACACCCCGGAAGCACTGCGCGACCGGGGTGACTTAAAGAGCCGCCCGGTTAAACCGGGCGCTCAGTGCAGCAGATTACTGCGGTTTGAACGTCGCAATCGGCTTCGGCACGATTCCGAAATCCTCTTTCAATTGCTGTTTGCTCTTCATCACCATCTGACCGTTGGTGTCGATGGTCATATGCTGCGCATCCGTGTTGTTGCGCGCCTGCCACAACATCACCAGCTGCATGCTGTTTTCTTTTTGTTCCGGGGTCAGCGCAACGCCGTCCGGCCATTTTCCTAACTCCACCGCGGTGGCTAAACGCTGGTACAGTTCCGGCGTCATACTGGCAATAATTTGCTCGATATCCATCTTCTGCTCATCCGTCTTGGAATAATTTGCTGAATCGTTTCTTAGCCTTTAGTTCGCTCGCCGTTTTGCTCATCGGTGAAGCTTAAAGAGGCCGAATTGACGCAAAAACGCTCGCCGGTCGGCTGCGGGCCATCCGGGAAGACATGCCCCAGGTGCGCATCGCAATTGCCACAGCGAATTTCAGTACGCTGCATCCCGTGGGAGTAATCATTGAGATAACGAATCGCGTCGTCGCTCACCGGCTCATAGAAGCTCGGCCAGCCGCAGCCGGAGTCATACTTGGATTGTGAGTGAAATAGCGGCGCATCGCAGACCAGGCAGTGGTAGATGCCGTCTTTTTTGTTATGCAGCAACCGTCCGGTAAACGGCGGTTCGGTACCGTGATTCTGCGTCACATAAAACTGCATCTCGCTCAATTCTTGTTTGAGCTCGTCAGGAGATGGTTTATTAGCCATGTGATTACTTCTCGCTTTGAAAGGGCAACTTTACCCGTCGATTCTAACAAAACATTAACAATGAAACCTGTACTTTTGTTCTAAACTTATCCGATGCCATCAGGCAGCCAGATAATTGTGATACTAATCACATTTTTATCTTATATGACCTTTAAAATTCCGGACGCAGTCCCCATATGGAATTGGGCTCAAAGGGAGAGTGAGGCAAATCAATCGCGCAAAGGTCTGCTCAGGATTGATTTGTCGCAATGATTGACACGATTCCGCTTGACGCTGCGTAAGGTTTTTGTAATTTTACAGGCAACCTTTTATTCACTAACAAATAGCTGGTGGAATATATGACTATCAAAGTAGGTATCAACGGTTTTGGCCGTATCGGTCGCATTGTTTTCCGTGCTGCTCAGAAACGTTCTGACATCGAGATCGTTGCAATCAACGACCTGTTAGACGCAGAGTACATGGCTTACATGCTGAAGTATGACTCCACTCACGGTCGTTTCGACGGTACCGTTGAAGTGAAAGACGGTCATCTGGTCGTTAACGGTAAAAAAATCCGTGTTACCGCTGAACGTGACCCGGCTAACCTGAAATGGGATGAAGTTGGTGTTGACGTTGTTGCTGAAGCAACCGGTATCTTCCTGACCGACGAAACCGCTCGTAAACACATCACCGCTGGCGCGAAAAAAGTCGTTCTGACTGGCCCGTCCAAAGACAACACTCCGATGTTCGTTCGCGGCGCTAACTTCGACACTTACGCAGGCCAGGACATCGTTTCTAACGCATCCTGCACCACCAACTGCCTGGCTCCGCTGGCTAAAGTCATCAACGACAACTTCGGTATCGTTGAAGGCCTGATGACCACCGTTCACGCTACCACCGCAACTCAGAAAACCGTTGATGGCCCGTCTCACAAAGACTGGCGCGGCGGCCGCGGCGCAGCGCAGAACATCATCCCGTCCTCTACCGGCGCTGCTAAAGCGGTAGGTAAAGTACTGCCAGAACTGAACGGCAAACTGACCGGTATGGCGTTCCGCGTTCCGACTCCGAACGTATCCGTTGTTGACCTGACCGTTCGTCTGGAAAAAGCAGCGTCCTACGAAGAAATCAAGAAAGCAATCAAAGCGGCTTCTGAAGGCGCAATGAAAGGCGTTCTGGGTTACACCGAAGACGACGTTGTATCTACCGATTTCAACGGCGAAGTTTGCACTTCCGTGTTCGATGCTAAAGCTGGTATCGCACTGAACGACAACTTCGTGAAACTGGTTTCCTGGTACGACAACGAAACTGGTTACTCCAACAAAGTTCTGGACCTGATTGCTCACATCTCCAAATAAGTTGAGATGAATAAGTAATCAATAAGAGCGGCTTCGGTCGCTCTTTTTTTTGCCTGAAAGAGGATGGCGTAATGATTAATAAAATTTTTGCTCTCCCGGTGATTGAACAACTTTCTCCTGCATTCTCCCGCCGCAAGCTGGACGATCTTGAACTTATCGTCGTTGACCACCCGCAGGTAAAAGCTTCCGTCGCCCTGCAGGGCGCTCACCTGCTCTCCTGGCAACCGGCCGGTGAAGAAGAAGTTTTGTGGTTGAGCAACAATACCCCATTTAAAAGCGGCGTCGCCCTGCGCGGCGGCGTACCCATCTGCTGGCCATGGTTCGGTCCGTCAGCGCAACAGGGGCTGCCGTCGCACGGTTTCGCACGCAACCTGCCGTGGGCGCTAAAATGCCAGGACGAAGATGAAAACGGCGTGATGCTGACCTTCGAACTGCAGAGCAGTGACGAAACCCGCAAATACTGGCCTCACGACTTCACGCTGTATGCGCGCTTCAAGCTGGGTAAGACCTGCGAGATCGAACTGGAAGCCCACGGCGAGTTTGAAACCACCTCCGCCCTGCACACCTACTTCAACGTTGGCGATATCACGGCAGTTAAAGTGAGCGGCCTTGGCGATCGCTATGTCGATAAAGTGCTGAATGCCGAAGAAGGCGTGCTGAAGGACGGCATCCAGACCTTCCCGGACCGCACCGACCGCGTTTATCTCAATGCCGAAGCCTGCAGCGTGATTCATGATGACGTCCTGCAGCGCAACATCGACGTGATCCATCGCCATCACGGTAACGTCGTTGCCTGGAACCCGGGCCCGGCGCTTTCCGTCAGCATGGGCGATATGCCGGATGATGGCTACAAAACTTTTGTTTGCGTGGAAACCTGCTGCGTGACCGTGCCGCAGAAAGCCAGCGAAGAGAAACCCACTCGCCTGGCGCAGACTATTCGCGTTGTGAAGCGTTAAGACCGACAAGCGTCTGACGTGAGCGGATGGCGCTTCGCTTATCAGGCCTACTTAACACCGTGTTTTCCAGGAGACAGTGGGCTCGACCCGTAGGCCGGGTAAGGCGTAGCCGCCACCCGGCCTAAACGCGAATTGTAATATAGCAAAACAGGGCATAACGCCCTGTTTTGATGCACAAAAAAGTCTGTGGAAGTGCACTGTCAGAAGGTATAGGTGATCCCGGTCGAAATCAGGCCGCTCCAGGATTTGTCCACCATCGGGCTATCGGTGATTTCGTCAGACAGACGAGTGTAACGGGCAATACCGTAAACGCTCCAGTCGCCGAGGAAACGATAGTTCGCCGCCAGCTCCAGATACGGGTTCCAGCTGCTGTCAGGATCGTAGCTGCGCATGCCGCTGCGATTCGACTCATGCTTCGAGACGCCGTAGTAGTATTCGTTCTGATTGTCGCTATTCCACTCCACGCCAATACCCGGCGTCAGGGTCAGGTTGCCGTTGGTATAACGGTACAGCCAGGCCATATCCCAGGTAATGCCATTGCTGTTGTCCAGCGTATCGCCGGCCAGCGTCGTACGCAGGAATCCGTACTGAGTGTTATGAACGTAGCTCAACCCCGCCATCATGGTGGATTTGCGGCGGTCCAGCTTGCGCATCTGCGAATTGTCGCTGTCGCCCGGCTTGAAATACATCGGCGACCAGTAAGCGGTCACGGACAGTTTGTCGTTGGTATCATTCCACAGGTAGTAGCCACCACCCAAACCGTGGAACCAGAAGTTATCACTTTCATAACTAATGACAGGTACCGGGTAAACATCTGCATCATATTGTTTATAAGGATGCTCGACGACGCCCACGCCGGCCCCCAGCGTTAACTTCCCGTCAGCGTGCACTGCGCCAGCTGACGTCGCGATGAACACACCCAGTGCCAGAAGTTTGATTTTAGTCACGATCCATATTCCTGTTGTCAAATAATTAGCGCGTGCAGTTTAACGTCGTAGAGGTCATGCCTCAAATGCTTTACTTGCTCTTACACTAAACCGAACAATTTCCCACTGCTTGATGACCGTCCTCTTGCGACTTCATGACACATTGATGAAAGGCTTTGGCAAGATATGCGAAAAATTGCCTGGTTTCCGGATGAGTTATTGATATGTCATTGAAATTGAGTTTTAGCGGCATGCAAGTTTTCTAAATGCATCTACGCTTAAATTTAGAAGGTGTAGTCGCAGAGCACGTTATCCAAATCGCTTCTGTAACCTGGCACGAGGGTTGCTGAGATGTAGAAGGACGTCGTTCAGCCTGCCCCTTCCGGGGGCCCCCACTATTCATATGAACGGCTCTCAACCTGTGCTAAAAAACGAAAGGACGGCATGCCATGAATATATTCGATCACTATCGCCAGCGCTATGAAGCTGCCAAGGACGAAGAGTTCACACTGCAGGAGTTTCTTACCATCTGCCGGCAAGATCGCAGTGCTTATGCCAACGCGGCAGAGCGGCTATTGACGGCCATTGGTGAACCAGTCATGGTCGATACGGCCCTGGAGCCGCGGCTGTCCCGCCTCTTTTCAAACCGGGTTGTTGCACGCTATCCGGCGTTTGAAGAGTTCTATGGTATGGAAGATGCCATCGAGCAGATTGTTTCCTATCTGAAACATGCTGCGCAGGGTCTGGAAGAGAAAAAACAGATTCTGTATCTGCTGGGGCCGGTTGGCGGCGGTAAATCCTCGCTGGCGGAACGCCTGAAATCGCTGATGCAAAGGGTGCCAATCTACGTGCTGAGCGCGAATGGCGAACGCAGCCCGGTCAACGATCACCCTCTGTGCCTGTTTAACCCGCAGGAGGACGCGCAGATCCTCAATAAAGAATACGGCATTCCTAACCGTTATCTCGGCACAATTATGTCGCCGTGGGCGGCTAAACGCCTGCACGAGTTCGGCGGTGATATCACTAAATTCCGCGTCGTGAAAGTGTGGCCGTCAATCCTCGAACAGATTGCCATCGCCAAAACGGAACCCGGTGATGAAAATAACCAGGACATTTCGGCGCTGGTGGGGAAAGTGGATATCCGTAAACTGGAACACTATGCGCAAAACGACCCGGATGCCTATGGTTACTCCGGCGCGCTATGCCGCGCCAACCAGGGGATCATGGAATTCGTCGAGATGTTTAAAGCGCCGATTAAAGTATTGCACCCACTGCTGACGGCGACCCAGGAAGGCAACTATAACGGTACCGAAGGTATCTCCGCCCTGCCGTTCAACGGCATTATCCTCGCGCACTCCAACGAATCCGAGTGGGTGACCTTCCGTAATAACAAAAACAACGAGGCGTTCCTTGACCGTGTCTATATCGTCAAAGTGCCTTATTGCCTGCGCATCTCGGAAGAGATCCGTATTTATGAAAAACTGTTGAATAACAGTGAGCTGACCCATGCGCCATGCGCCCCAGGAACGCTTGAAACGCTGTCGCGCTTCTCTATTCTGTCGCGCCTGAAAGAGCCGGAAAACTCGAGCATCTACTCGAAGATGCGCGTCTATGACGGCGAAAGCTTGAAAGATACCGACCCGAAAGCGAAATCCTACCAGGAGTATCGTGATTACGCTGGCGTCGACGAAGGGATGAACGGTCTCTCTACCCGTTTTGCCTTTAAAATTCTCTCAAGGGTGTTTAACTTCGATCATGCCGAAGTGGCGGCCAACCCGGTCCATCTGTTCTACGTACTGGAACAGCAAATCGAACGCGAACAGTTCCCGCAAGAGCAGGCCGAACGTTATCTGGAATTCCTCAAAGGCTATCTGATCCCGAAATACGCCGAATTTATCGGCAAAGAGATCCAAACGGCGTATCTTGAGTCTTATTCCGAATATGGACAGAACATTTTTGACAGATATGTCACTTATGCAGATTTCTGGATTCAGGATCAGGAGTACCGCGATCCGGATACCGGGCAACTGTTCGACCGTGAATCGCTGAATTCGGAACTGGAGAAAATCGAGAAGCCCGCCGGGATCAGCAACCCGAAAGATTTCCGTAATGAAATCGTCAACTTCGTGCTGCGCGCCAGAGCGAATAACAGCGGACGTAATCCGAACTGGACCAGTTATGAAAAACTGCGCACGGTTATTGAGAAGAAAATGTTCTCCAATACCGAGGAGCTGTTGCCGGTCATTTCGTTCAATGCCAAAACGTCTACCGACGAGCAGAAAAAACACGACGACTTCGTCGATCGCATGATGGAAAAAGGCTATACCCGTAAACAGGTACGCCTGCTGTGCGAATGGTACCTGCGGGTACGTAAATCGTCCTGATAGCGACCAACCCGGTAGCTGCGGCTGCCGGGTTTCAGCACCACTGCTCGTATAACGAAAGACATCTACCCTAATCAACATCAGGGTACAGTTGGCAAATGCAGTACAGGAGGGCATATGACCTGGTTCATAGACCGACGCCTGAACGGGAAGAACAAAAGCGCTGTCAATCGTCAGCGCTTTCTGCGCCGTTACAAGGCGCAGATAAAGCAGTCGATCTCCGAAGCCATCAATAAACGTTCGGTGACCGATATCGACAGCGGTGAATCCGTCTCCATTCCGACGGACGATATTAACGAGCCGATGTTTCATCAGGGGCGCGGCGGGCTTCGTAATCGCGTCCATCCCGGCAACGATCACTTTGTGCAGAACGACCGTATTGAACGCCCTCAGGGCGGCGGCGGCGGAGGCGGCGGTGGTCAGGGGCAGGCCAGCGCCGATGGCGAGGGCCAGGATGAATTCGTCTTTCAGATTTCGAAAGATGAATATCTTGACCTGCTGTTTGAAGATCTGGCCCTTCCCAACCTGAAGAAAAACCAGCAACGCCAGTTGAACGAGTTCAAAACCCATCGTGCGGGTTTTACCGCCAACGGCGTGCCGGCCAATATCAGCGTGGTGCGTTCATTGCAGAATTCGCTGGCACGGCGAACCGCGATGACCGCCGGTAAACGGCGCGAACTGCGGGCGCTGGAAGACGATCTCGATACCATTGCCAAAAGCGAACCAGCGCAGTTGCTGGAAGAGGAGCGGCTACGTAAAGAAATTGCGGAACTACGGGCTAAAATTGAGCGCGTGCCGTTTATCGACACCTTTGATTTACGCTATAAAAACTATGAGAAACGACCGGAGCCTTCAAGTCAGGCGGTGATGTTCTGCCTGATGGATGTTTCTGGTTCAATGGATCAGTCCACCAAAGACATGGCGAAGCGTTTTTACATTCTGCTGTATTTGTTCCTCAGCCGGACCTATAAAAACGTTGAAGTGGTCTATATTCGCCACCACACCCAGGCGAAAGAGGTGGATGAACATGAGTTTTTCTACTCCCAGGAAACCGGCGGTACGATTGTTTCAAGCGCCTTGAAGTTGATGGATGAGGTTGTTAAAGCCCGCTATGACCCGGCGCAGTGGAATATTTACGCCGCACAGGCGTCGGATGGCGATAACTGGGCGGATGACTCGCCGCTGTGTCATGAACTGCTGGCGAAGAAAATATTGCCGGTGGTTCGTTACTACAGCTATATCGAAATCACCCGCCGCGCTCACCAGACTCTGTGGCGCGAATATGAACATCTGCAGGCGACGTTTGAGAATTTTGCTATGCAGCATATTCGCGATCAGGAAGATATTTATCCGGTGTTCCGCGAACTGTTTCATAAACAAGGCGCGACCAGTAATACTTAGCCTCATAAATCAGCCAGATAAATACCTATTCTGGCTGATTTTTCTGTAGCGAAAACACATTAATAGCCAGCCACAGGTTCCGCTCAATTACATTTCGATAATTGTCGAATTAATCCTTTACGCATTGGGTCTCTGGACGGCTAAAATAAATCTTGCACTATTTTTTCTACTATGCGTTAATGGCTACGTCGATTTGAAAGACAGAAAGATATTACCCAAGCAGTTACTCACACCTCCAGGCGCTATCGCTGATACCACCTTTCCTGAGTCTCTCCAATAGTATTAAGATTCTTCTGCAAATCAAATCCTGTATGCTTTGATACATTAAAAAACCTGGATAGAAGATGACTAATAAGAGTAATGACTTAGTAAAACGGTTAAACGCCGGCTAAATTTGATGCGAACTTCTGATTTACGATAACGATGACGGCTTTGACCTGAGTAGATAAATAAGAAGCATCTCATTCAAATCAACACAAAATGGCATAAATTGATAACATAATCTGTCAGCTATGCTATTTTTAGTAGTAACGCAAAATATTTTTCCGTTTTGCAGTTCAGCCCACCAGAAATTTACATATTCATCTGTGGGTAAGTGACAAAATGTAAAAAAACATAATAATATAAAAGGATAAAATTATGATTAACAATATTCATTTCCGATGCCCGTGCTGCCATGGGTCACAATACAGAACCTCACATTTTGACGTGAGCGAAAAAAACCCCTTCGGCGCGAAATGCATTTTTTGCAAATCCGACATGGTGACTTTTGACAATATCGAATCTATCGATGTTTATCAGCCTGTCATGTCACAACTCGCCGGAAGCAAAATGTTTGCCTCCGCCGCCTCATGAGTGGCCTTTGGCCAGTCCTGCGCACTCTTCAGACACGCGTCATGAAGAGTGCCGCATTTTAGTTAGTCTGCCCTGCCTCGTTCTCCACACCTACACTACCTGTCAGCATAGTTAATCTGACCAGCCGTTCGTTCACCCACGCTCTGGTAGCCTGTTTATCCACTATGATAAAATCAGCTAAACGGGTAAGACGAATCCAAACATCATGAAATTACAGAATAAATTACTGCGACATGTTATTTCCGCAGGCGTTGTGGTGTTGACGTCTTCTTTTCTTGTATACGAATTAATCGCTACCCACCGCGATATGTCAGGCTATATGCGATACATCATAGAAAAAGGAGAATCGACCTTTCTCTATGATAAGTATCAGAATCAACTCATCATCTCTCAGTTTCTGCGTAAGCTGGATACTCCCCCAAACCAAACAGAGGTAGAACAGGTCTGCAATAGCGTACAACACAACGGGGATGTCAGTGGTTTGAATATCGCCGGATATACCTATCCCCAGTTGCATGGCACGCTAAGCGCCGCGCATGCCGACTGCGGCAAGTGGCGTGGAGATATTCCTGCACTCCAGGCATTCGATCGCGCGGTTGCCAAAAATGATAGCTGGCAGCCAGAGGTTCCCGCGACGCTTAAATCAGAAAAACGCTTTCGCTATTACATAGACCTGGTAAATAAATACATCTACTTTTATGCGCCCGTCAGAATTAAAAGTAATCCGATACAGAACTGGAATTTTCTTCAGGACAGTAAACTGGGTATTAGCCAGGCCAGCCTTGATGGTTTAGAACAGGGTCGTTCGCTCATCTCGACCGTGTATGTTGATGCGATGACGGGAAAGAATATTTTATCGTTTTTAACGCCAGTGTATTTCAAGGATAAGCTGAAAGGCGTAGTGATGGTCGATGTGACCGCGCCAGAGATTGAGGCCTTGTTATACACCCGCGACCGACCTTTGGTGTGGCGCTATCTGGATATTACCTTGAAGGATTCCGATACCGGCGCACTCATTGAGGTACATCATAGTAAAACGCACCTGTTGAATTACGCCCATTACACCCATCAGGTAGCAGAAAACTTACGGATAACGCTGTCTCTGGATGTTATGTATTTTCTGCTTAGTTCATGGAAACTCTTCCTGTTTTATTTACTCTCTACCGCCGCATTACTGCATCTGGTGCGGGTTCATTTCCGCCTTTATAACTCGGTATCGAAAGAGAATATCAGCGATACCATGACCGGCCTTTATAATCGTAAAATCCTTACCACGATGCTGGAGTCGCGCCTGCAACGACTTACCGCGCAAGGGGTTAACGTGGTAACGATGGCCCTTGACTGCGATGGACTGAAAAAGATCAACGATACCTGGGGGCATAACGCCGGCGACGAAGCGATTATTCTACTGGCGCAGGCTATTTCCGCATCCATTCGTAGCAGCGATTATGGCGTGCGCTTAGGAGGCGATGAGTTCTTTCTAATTCTGATCGATTATCCGGAAAGTGAAGCGGAAAATATCCCGGCGAGGATCCGGCAATATCTGACGATTCATGACCATCAACAGCGCGTCGATTTTTCCTGGGGCGCGGAACATCTCGCGCCAGAACAGTCGCTCAGCGAAGCAATGAAAGCTGCCGATGCGCGCCTGTATATGAACAAAAAGCAGAAAAAAAGCCCCGACATTCGTAGATAAGTTTTCATTACCGCCGTGCGGGGTTAAGCTTTGCCTTTTCTGTAGAGGAACCATCGCAGCATGCAATCGCCAGAGACAGCCGACATACACCAGCGGTTATGCCGCCTCCTTGATGAGCAACAGGCCCGCTATCGGGTCATGGAACATGAAGCCGTTGGTAAATGTGAAGCCGTATCTGCAATCCGCGGTACCGCGCTGGGACAGGGCGCCAAAGCGCTGGTCTGTAAAGTGAAAGGTAATGGGGTAAACCAGCACGTGCTGGCTATCCTTGCCGCCGATCAGCAGGCCGATTTATCTCGCCTGGCGCAGCATATCGGCGGCAATAAAGCCTCACTCGCCAGCCCGGCAGAAGTCGATGCCCTTACCGCCTGCGTATTCGGCGCCATTCCGCCGTTTAGCTTCCACCCTAAGCTAAAACTGGTCGCCGACCCGTTGCTGTTCGAACGTTTTACAGAGATAGCCTTTAATGCCGGCCTGCTGGAAAAATCGATCATTATGAATACCGACGATTATCTGCGTATCGCCCGCCCTGAGCTGGTCGCGTTCCGTCGCGTCATTTAGATCGTCGGTATGCGACAAGGTTCGCGGGCGGCGCTGGTAGCCTTATTTGCAGCAAATAAATTAAAAGCCTGTTTATTCACGCGATTATGCGTAGAGTAAGCAGGTTTTCTTTTTTATTTTGGCAAGGACCTCTGGCATGTTCGATACAACCCTGTTTATTTTGCTGGTGCTGGCGGCACTCGGCTTTATCAGCCATAACACCACTGTCGCTATCTCAATACTGGTGCTCATCATCGTACGGGTGACACCGCTTAACGTTTTCTTCCCCTGGATTGAAAAGCAGGGGCTGAGCATCGGTATCATCATTCTGACCATCGGCGTGATGGCTCCCATCGCCAGCGGAACGTTACCGCCCTCGACGCTGATTCACTCTTTCGTCAACTGGAAGTCACTGCTGGCGATTGCCGTGGGCGTATTCGTCTCGTGGCTTGGCGGACGCGGAGTCGCGCTCATGGGTTCGCAGCCTCAACTGGTCGCCGGGCTGCTGGTGGGTACCGTGCTGGGCGTGGCGCTATTTCGCGGCGTCCCGGTCGGGCCGCTTATCGCCGCCGGTATTATTTCGCTTTTTATCGGAAAGGCTTAGCCAAACTGGCGTGGTAGCGGCCCGGCGTTTGCCCTAACCCTTTTTTGAACATGGTGATAAAGGCGGTTGTTGAATCGTAACCGAGCGTCTGGGCGGTTTGCTGTACCGTCTGTCCGCGCACCAGCATCTGCAGCGCCAGGATCAGCTGAAGCTGGTGCCGCCAGCGGCGAAAGCTAAGCCCGGTCTCCCGCACCACCAGCCGCGCCAGGTTGCGTTCGCTCATAGCGAACGCCGCCGCCCACTGCGAGAGCGTCTGCCAGTGTGCCGGATCGCGGGCCATGGTGTCGGCCATCCGGCGGATCTTCGGATGTCCTGAAACCGGCAATTGCAGATGTTCTTGCGGTTGTTGCGGTAGCTCATCAAATAATACCTGCACCAGGCGCTGCGTAGGCGGCGCGTCAAGCGCCTCCCTGCCGCGTTCCGCAAGGGTCATAATCAACTCTCGCACCAGGGGTGAGATTTTTAACGTGCAGCAATGCTCAGGCATCGGCGCCGCCCCCGGTTCTATGAACAAAAAGCACACCTGTGCCCCTGGCGTTGCGCGATTGCTGTGTGGAAGCAGGCCTGGAACCCAAACCGCATACAGCGGCGGCACCATCCACATGGCGTTATCCACTTCGCAGGTTAAAGCGCCGTGTAACGCGAGGATCAGTTGACCTTTGCGGTGCTGATGGCGCGGAATGAACTGCTCGTCGTCCACCACCTGAATGCGAAACGCCAGCGCCGCTTCATGTCCGCTGTCTGGTTCATAGCCGTCTAAACCCAGTCCAATCATCAAATTGTCCGATATTAGCGATAATCTGTCATTTTAGCTTGATTCAAACAACCGTTAAACAGGCTATTGTTACGACCCTGTTTATTAGTCTGAGAACGTTATGAGTCCTGTTTCTTCCTCTGCCAACGGCAACAAACTGCTGCTGATTGTCGGAATTTTATTTATCGCCGCCACGCTACGGGTAACTTTCACCGGTATCGCCCCACTGCTGGATGCGATACGCGCTGAATACCAACTGACGACGGCGCAAACCGGGCTGCTCACGACCCTGCCGCTGCTGGCCTTCGGGCTGGTCTCTCCGCTGGCGGCCGGCGTCGCCCGCCGATTCGGCATAGAGCGTAGCCTGCTGCTGGCGATGGTGATTATTTGCCTCGGGATCGGATTACGTTCGCTCCCCTCAGCAGCCTGGCTGTATATTGGTACGGCGCTCATTGGCTGCGGAATCGCGCTGGGCAACGTGCTGCTGCCAGGGTTAATTAAGCGTGATTTTTCCGGCCATGTCGCCCGTATGACCGGCGCCTACTCCATTACCATGGGCGCAGCGGCGGCGGCAGGTTCCGCGATGGTGGTGCCGCTGGCGCTGGCGGGTTTTGGCTGGCGCGGCGCACTGCTGCTACTGATGGTTTTCCCGCTGTTGGCGCTATTACTCTGGCTGCCGCAGGCGCGCCGCCAGGCTACCACGCCGATGACCGGATCGGGTGCCGCGCACAATCGGGGGATCTGGCGTTCAGCGCTGGCGTGGCAGGTCACGCTGTTCCTTGGGATTAACTCACTGGTCTATTACGTTATCGTCGGTTGGCTGCCCGCAATCCTGCAGAGTATGGGCTACAGCGAAGCGCAGGCTGGCTCTCTGCATGGCCTGTTGCAGTTGGCAACCGCCGCACCGGGCCTGGCCATCCCGCTGGTACTCCATCGCCTGAAAGATCAGCGCGGCATCGCCGTTCTGGTAGCCTTAATGTGCGTAGTAAGCACGCTGGGATTATGGTTACTGCCCGGTCAGGCGGTGATCTGGACATTGATTTTTGGCTTCGGATCCGGCGCCACCATGATCCTTGGCCTGACGTTTATTGGTCTACGCGCCAGCTCAGCGCATCAGGCCGCGGCCCTCTCCGGCATGGCGCAGACTATTGGTTATCTGCTGGCTGCCTGCGGACCGCCGCTCATCGGTAAAATCCATGATGCTTACGGCGACTGGCATATACCGTTAATCATCGTCGCACTCATCGCAGTGGTCATGGCGCTGTTCGGCGCCCTTGCCGGAAGGGCGCGCGAAATTCATTAATCACAAGAGTCGGCAGCCAGGGCTGCCGATTTTTTATTGCCGGGCCGCGTGCAGGAAAGCCTGTACCAGCGGCGCCGGACGCCCTTCCAGCGCGTTGCGCTCGTGCTGGAACAGCGTGGCGACGAAGAACGGATGGGTAGTTAACTCCACGGCGCGGATCTCGCCGTTCTCATCCCAACCGGTCACCCGCAGCGCGCCCTGCTCCAGTTCATGGGCAAAGCTTTCGGCAATGCCGTAGTTACAATGATATCCCTCTTCAATGCTGTCACGGCCATAAGCGCGGGCAATCAGCGTGTTCGCGCGCAGCTCGATAGCGTCTGATTTTTCCACCAGCGAACAGCTTAATGGCGCAATGACCATTCGCCCTTCGCTATCGGTTTCGGCGTGCGCCGCATCCTGCCATCCCATAACATTACGGGCGTATTCGATAATCGCGTGCTGGAAGCCGCCGCAGGTACCGAGGAACGGAATGCTATTTTCGCGGACGTAGCGAATGGCGATAAATGCGCCCTCGGCGTTTTTATACGGGCTGGCGGGAACCACCCAGATGGCGTCATAATCGGTGAGCCGGTCTGCGCTGGTAATCTCGCTGGTGGCTATCCAGTCATAACTCACCGGTTGTTCCAGAACCGCGGCAGCGTCATCGATAGCCAGCGGAATCGCCTTATGGGCAATCACATCAGGGTTATAATCGCCAACAAGGGCAATGCGCAAAGGGGTGTTCATAGCAGGATCCTTATGTCTGAGGATTATCGGGCAACACAAGGAACCTCAGATTAGCGATATCATTCGCGGAACACAATGGTTATTTAGCGGCACGCTGCACGGGCAAGCCGCCAGATAGACATAACGAGGGGAGAATAATGATGATTCAATGTAAACGCGTTTATGACCCTACAGAGGCCAGCGATGGTTACCGCGTGCTGGTCGATCGCCTGTGGCCACGCGGAATAAAAAAAGAGGATTTGCATTATGACGAATGGTGTAAAACCCTGACGCCTTCCAGCGATTTACGCAAGGCTCTTCACGGAGAAGCGATTGACTTCTCTCACTTCCGCCAGCAGTACCGCGAAGAGCTTGAAACCCATCGCGATGAAGGGCTACGGCTCGCCAAATTGGCCAATCAGCAACCCTTAACGCTGCTCTACGCGGCCAAAGATACGCAACAAAACCATGCGCTGGTGCTGGCGGAGTGGCTGAAAAGCTTAATCTAACGGCGGCGAATTATTTCTTCGCCGGATGATCGCGCCGCCACAGTTCCCATTCATCGAGCGTTTCGCCACTGGGAAGTTTACAGTCGGTGCGCACGCCCTGAGGTGTCTGGACCGGAACCTGCTTACCGCCCTTCTGGTCGCAATAGACGGCGGCCGGATTGGCCATGCCGATCGAATTTGGCGGCGGCGGCGCATCAGGCTGTTGTGACTGAGCGCAGCCCGCTAGCATCAGCGGCAACATCATTACTATCCACTTCATAATTACTCCTGTTTTATTCAAAGCGACCTTTCGCCCTGAATCTCCACGGTTTCTCCATTTTAACTACACTTTTGCCCTTTAGAGTAGCGCTCGTTCTCGAATTGACCAGAGAACAGATCATTCCATAATCAATGAGTTTTGCCCCATCGCCCCCGATGGGGCTTTTTTTTTACCGTCGCGATAGCAGATATCCCCCTGCTAAATGTGATACATTCGTTATAAATATGTTTGTTATTAGCTGTTCGCTGCGCCAGCTCGCAGTACTGCGCTAACCTCCGGGGGCCGTTTCATTCATGTCAGACTTCATTCTTGCCCGCGTCTCACAGACGCTTGCTACCGAACGAACGCTCGAAACGTTGGTGCGACAACTGCTGGAAATGCTGGAACTGGTGACTCGTATGGAGTCCACATACCTGACGCGGATTGATTTAGAAGCGCAGCGCCAGTTAGTCATGTATG
This sequence comes from Klebsiella aerogenes KCTC 2190, assembly GCF_000215745.1. Classification (GTDB taxonomy): domain Bacteria; phylum Pseudomonadota; class Gammaproteobacteria; order Enterobacterales; family Enterobacteriaceae; genus Klebsiella; species Klebsiella aerogenes. The sequence continues at coordinate 4,661,750 of NC_015663.1, forward strand.
CCCACAACAGCAGCGAAATGCAGATCCCGGAAGGTTTTTCCGTTCCCTGGGACGAGTCGCTTTGCAAACGCGCAATCGATGATAACTGTATATTTTGCAACGAGGTTGGCCAACGCTGGCGGTCCTGCACCGCCGCACAGGAACTCGGCATCGCCACGTTCTTTAGTATTCCCGTCCATCTTGCCGATGGTTCGTTATATGGTACGTTGTGCGCCACCAGCCGCGTCAAACAGCCCTATAATCTGGAAGGCGAGCAGGTAATGACATTGTTCGCCGGCCTGATCTCCCATTACGTGGAGAAAGAGACGCTGGTTCAGCAACTGCGTAGCGCAAATGCGGCGCTGGAGATGCACTCCAATACCGATGAACTGACCGGTCTGGCCAACCGCCGCGCGTTGTTTAGACATCTTAAAACGCTCTTTACCCAAGCTCGCGCCCAGCAGTGCAGGCTCCTGCTTATTTTTATTGACCTCGACGATTTTAAAGCAATTAACGATAAACTGGGCCACCCCTGCGGCGACAGTTTTCTCATCCAGATAGGTGAACGATTAAGTGCCAACGTACGTAACGAAGATACCGTTGGCCGCCTCGGCGGCGATGAGTTTTTAATCATTGGCCCGGCACTTGAATCCCCTGAGCAGGAAGCGTTTATTGCCCACCTGCGCCAGCAGCTTACCGGGCGTTACCGCCTGGCCGGATACGGTATAGAATACCCTGGCGCCAGCTTTGGGGTCATCAATGTCGATCCGCAGAATATGGACGTTGAACAGGCGCTACGCGCAGCGGATGAGGCTATGTACCACGACAAAAACGCACGCCGCATGCTGACCATTTTCGATATCGACCAGAAAGCATAACTTTCCAGTATGATAGATAACATTACGTTAAGAGACAGGAACTAAGCATGAAATTGGGTATTCTTTTTCCGGTGGTGATTTTCATTGTCGCCGTGGTCTTTCTGGGCTGGTTTTTTGTTGGCGGCTATGCGGCGCCAGGGGGGGCATGATGAAAAAGACAACCATCATTATGATTATTGTCGCCATCGTGGTGGTCGCCGGCACCGAATTGGGCTGGTGGTAATCTCAAATTTTCCCGCCGCCCCGGTATTGCGGAGTTGTCTTATCTACTCAATAAGTTAAGACGATACACTCATTTCATCAGCCGCTTCGCTGTGTTTATGCAGCAAAGCGGGCATTAACTGGAGAAGTGAGTAATGAAAAAACCGATGGTGTTACCGTTGATTATTGCGCTGTGCACGCTGTTATCGGGATGTATCGTGGATGATGGTTATCATCATCGACACCACCACCACCATCATCATGATCGTGGCTGGTGACAGATAGGATCATTCAAAAAGGCGAACAAGAGTTCGCCTTTTTGCATTTAGTCCTGACGGTCAGAACCTAAAAACAGAAAGCCCAGCGGGATAGCAAATAACACGGTGAACACGGTACTGTAAACCATCACCATCGCCCCCTGCAGGAAGAACATCGAGGTTGTCCACTCCGAGTACGGCATGTTGTACTCGCTCACCACGCCACCGAACGTTGCGCGGCCCACGACGGCAAGCGCAATGGCAAAAACTGTCGCCATCGACAACAGAAACTTCTTGCCGTTTTTATTACTGAGGATTTTTTGCAGAATCATCCGGGTTCCCTTCTCTGTGAGCGATAATCGGCTGTATATGTAACACCAATGCAATAAAAATTGAAGGGTTTTTGTTACAACACAGCGATTATCGCTGGCAGATCGTTTCCGGGATCAGGACTGCAGCGTCGCCAGGCGGGCGGCAAAACCCACAAAGACCAGACCGATAAGGCTGTTGCCCAATTTCGCCAGTTTCTTTTTGGTTTTCACATAGCGCGTCACAAACGAGCCAGAAAGGATAAGGAAGCTCATATAGACAAAGCTAATGATCTCCAGTGTCAGCGCCAGGATAAAGAACGCGATGCCCGGAGATGTCGCATTAACGTCAATGAACTGGACGAAAAAAGAGACATAGAAAAGAATCGCTTTCGGGTTAGTCAGGCTCAGGGTTAACGAGCGTTTGAGGATGGCGCTACCCGGCTCAGCATCGGCGGCATCATGCCCCTCGCGCTGTTTAAATACCGAGTAGAGCATTTTGGCGCCCAGCCAAAGCAGATAAATCGCGCCAAGATAGCGCACAATATTAAACAGCACCGGTGTCGTTTTGATAAGCGTCGCAACGCCAGCAAAAGCCAGGAACATCAGAACCGCATCGCCGATAAACACGCCAGCGGCGGCAAGGTATCCTTTCTTAACGCCGTGCGCGATACCGGTTTTCAGTACAAAAAAAGTATTGGGACCTGGTACGAGAATGATAAAAATAGCCCCGACCAGGTAGGTCAGATAATTCAAAACACCAAACTCAGCGAACACGCTGCACTCCTTCGCTTTCAACAAAAAGTATGATCCGGCTCACGTTAACGCAACTGCGGTCATTTTGAAAGCGTGGAGCGCAAGTGTTGTACTAATATACCGAGGTTTCGCCAAGCGGGCGGGTTTTGAACCGGCGATGCACCCACAGGTATTGCTCTGGTGCACGCAGGATTTCTCGTTCGATGACCTTGTTGATATAACTGGCGGCAATCTGTTTATCTTCGCCGGGGTAATCATTCATCACTTCACTGATGTGCAGGCTGTAACCTTTTCGATCCAGCTTGCGCACCATACTGATACTCAGCATTTTTGAACCGGAGAGGCGCGACAGCACCCAAGTACCATTAGTCGTCGCCGCCTGTGGAACCGAGAAAAACGGCGCAAATACGCTGCCCTTCGGGCCGTAATCCTGATCCGGCGCAAACCACACCGCCTCACCGGATTTCAGCGCATGCACCAGCCCGGAAAGATTACGGCGGTCGATCATTGCTTTATTCGAGCGCAGACGAGCGCGAGTCTGCACCCACTCCATAAGCGGGCTATTGTGCGGGCGATACGTCGCCATCATCGGACGACACAAGCCCATTGCTCGGCCGCCCAGCTCCAGTGACATAAAGTGGATGCCAACAACCATCACGCCTTTATCGGCGCTGAGCGCATTGTTCAGATTGGCGATGCCTTCGACGTCAAACCACTTCTTAACGCGTTCATCGCTCCAGAACCACGCCATACCCGTTTCGATAAGCCCCATGCCGAGGGACATAAAGTTCTCTTCCAGCAGCTTTTCACGAGCTGCGCTGGACATTTCCGGGAAGCACAGCTCAATGTTACGCCGGGCGATGTGTTCCCGACGCTTCAGGAAGCGACGCGATAGTCGCCCTGCGCTGGTGCCGAGCGTATGTAAAACGGGATAAGGTAGTTGGACGATTAACCAAAGAATGGCCAGGCCAAACCAGGTCACCCAATAGCGGGGAAGCAGTAGATTTTTTTTAAAGGCGCAAGACATGGTTTTTCCTGTAAACATTAAAATATAGGGTAACGCTTAAGGAAAAAACGAGTCCCTTCATCCGTCATTAGGCGATACAACGAGTAAGACAATAGTAATCCTGGTAAATTCACGGCAGCAAGAAAAAATTACACTTAACGCTAAAATACATAATAGACACACAGATGTTACAAAATGTAAAGTAAAAATGAAGTCCGTTCATTCATATTTACGCTGATAATCATTTTCGCGCTAATGATTTTTTCCGATATAGGAATGAACTTAAACTGCTATCTGGCGATTTTACAAACACAACTTCACGCAGGCCACTGCTGACGCCGCCTCCCGCACATCACAGCCCGAACTCAAACGGCCAACAAACATTCAAATATCGAATGCATTCACTAAAAATCATCACTGCAGATAATAATATTTGCAGGATGCACTGACTAATTATAATTTTAGTTATTGTAAAATATAAATAAGAACAGGATTATTTATACTTACTGATGAATACTGACAAAAGTATATAATTGAGACTAATAGTCACGTTTGCAACAATATAAAATTGTCCCATTACTGTTATTTTTCGCCCTTTTCAGGCAATAAAACTCCATGACCAATGCCGCCTCGCCAAATAGAGGCGAACAGAACATGAGAGCCGATTTGCACATGCTCCAACCCGCCCTTACAGCGCCGCGAAAGGTGATGTAAAAGCAATCACTTCTCATCACAGGTAGATATGAATCAAACTGTGAAGAGATTCATCACGCTATTACCACAATGAAAGCGACTATGTGAGCTAAAATGAGTTGTTCACATAAGTGGGTGGCGTTTGAGTCTGGCGTCGATTCACCTGTCAGGCGCCAGGGGGATTTGATCGTGCTTGCCGGCGCCACAGGATTAACGGCAACAGCGGATTGCATGGACGGAGAGAAAAATGCGTATTGCCTTAAAGTCGGCTTTAATGCTGGTCACGCGCGTCATTAACGCCATCAACCCAAGGCTGGATCTGCATCTACAGCGCACGGCGCTGATAAGCTACAAATTATCGCTGGCGTTGGATCTTCCTGCGTCGCAACAAAAAACCATCTTTCTGGCTGCGCTGCTACATGATATCGGCGTGCTTGGCGATAAGCGGCGCATTGATTCGCTAAACGCGATAGACAACCTTTATGACCCGCACCAAATCCGTGGCGTACAGATGCTTGCCGGGCTGGATACTTTTACCCCTATCAGCCCTATTATTGGCGATCACCACTTCAGCCCAAGCCGCAAAGGCAATCTGGAGCAGCATATCGTCTATTTCGCGGACTGTTTTGAGCGTCTACTCCCTTCGCAAGGCGTCGTTGCCCCGGACCAACAAAGTGCTCTCATCGCCCGCTTTGTCGCTGACTATCGCGACATCGATCCTCCACTTTGCGATAGACTATGTGAATTGGCGCAACACCCTACCTTCTGGCGCCATATGCAAGCAGAGCATATTCAGCGGTTGCTGGAGATCGTCGGGCCGATTAATGACGTATATATTGACATCGATGGTCTAAAAGATATTTGTTTGTTGATCGCCAAAATTGTCGATACCTACAGTAGTTTCACCGCCAGCCACAGCATCATGGTTGGCGAAATTTCTTATGCCCTCGCCGTCTATATGCATCTGCCGCCGCCGGTGTGCCGCAAAATTGAAATTGCCGGCTATTTGCATGATATCGGCAAAATATATATTCCACTGGCGATCCTCGAAAAACAGGCTGAACTTAGCGATGACGAAGCACAATTGATCCGCGAGCATAGCTATATGACCGGTGAAATATTACGAGATTTCACCGATCTGGCGGAAATCATAGATTGGGCCGCTAACCATCATGAGAAACTCGATGGCAGCGGCTACCCGCTGAATTTAAATCATCGTTATTTACACCTTCCGGACAGAATTATCGCCGTTGCGGATATCTTTACCGCGCTCGTTGAGGATCGCCCGTATCGGCTCGGTATGCCATATCAGGAGGCGTTACAACTTATAGAAGCTGATGTTATAAATGGCGCTCTGGATAACGATGTGTATCTTGTATTGCGCCAGCATGCCCAGGCGCTACATCACCTCGTCACCCGCATACCGCGCGTCTGAACCTTCCGGTTGGCTACGGGGCTCTATAATAAAAATACCCATTTCTCGTTCATCTGCCTGCAAGGAAATACCCGGTGAGAATCGCCACCATGACTAACTGGGCCTACGGGATCACCGTAGGGCTGACCATTGCATCCGGTATGGCGATGCTAATCGCTTCCGGCGCCGATCGCGCTGAACGCCAGGCTGTACAACAACGGGATACGTTCGTTCGTCTCGCCGATGAGGTAGAACGCGACGCGTGGGAGCTTTCGGATCTCGTGCGACTGTATGTCATCGAAAAACAACCGGAGACGCTGCAACAGTATCGTCAGCAGGTCCAAACGCTCGAATCAATTGAAAACCGATTGCTTAAACTAAAAGATGTTGGCGCCAGCCAGCAGGAGCTGGCGCTGTTGCACGATGGTCTGCGTATTGCCGATGAATTACAAGATGAACAGCAGGCCGTCATCGATCGCGTCGCTCGTGGCGAAGAGAAAGAGGCGATTTTGCAGGTTTACGGTAAGCCTTATGAGCAGGAGCTGGAGCGGGTGCAAACGCAAATCGATCATTTCCGCCTGCTGCTGGAAGGACGAACAAACAACGCCATGCAGCAAGCGACTGAAAAATCACGCCTCTGGCGGACGCTTTCGGAAGCGATGGTTGGCCTGACCGCCTTGATGTTTTTATTTGTTCTCGGCTTTATTCTCAAACGCCGGGTGCTCACCCCTGTGGTACGACTCAGCGATGTGGTACAGCGTCTGGCATCGCAGGATTATGCCGTCGAACCACCGCACTTCAAACAGATTGATGAAATCGGCGATATGGCGCAGGCGATCCGTATCTTTCGCGAAAATGGCCTTGCCCGCCAGCGTCTTGAACAACAACGCGATGCCGACTGGGCCGTTCGTGAACTGCTGGCGCGAATGACTCAACGCTTGCAGGGATGTGAATCATTTGAGGATGTGGTGAAGGTCGCTGAACTTTTCGCCCCCAATATCGCGCCGGACGTTCCTGGCCGACTGTATATTCTTGATACCGATCCCTGGCAAATGCGCTGCGTCGCGCAGTGGCTTTCGCCGCCGGACGAGGCGGCCGTGTTTTATCCCGATAAGTGCTGGGCAGTACGTCGAGGCCTGAGCCATCCGCCGGTTAACGGCGAACCGGACATCGCCTGCTATCATCTGCCGCAAGAATGCAACGAGCAATCATTGTGCGTTCCACTTATCGCGCAGGGTGAAGCCATTGGCCTGCTCTCTTTTCGTAATGTCACTAGTGAGACAGCCCCCTCTCGCGCTTATCTTGAACTCATGGCGGAAGCGTCGGGCCTGGCGCTATCCAACCAGCGTCTGCGCAATGCTCTGCTGGAAAAAGCGTTGTTTGATTCTCTGACCGCGCCATCATCTTGAGGAAGCGCTGCATACGCAGATGAATCTGGCGGTGCGCAACAACAGCCCGCTGAGCTGCCTGATGATCGATATCGATCACTTTAAGGCGGTTAACGATAATTACGGCCATGAGGCGGGCGATCTGGTGATTAAAAACGTCGCGGCGATCATCCAGCGCGCGGTACGCGATCTTGGCATGGCATTCCGCTATGGCGGCGAAGAGTTTTTGGTGCTGCTTTCCGGCAGCGATGAGGCCAGCGCAGAAGCCTGCGCGACTGAAATTTACAATAATGTGAGAAGTATGACTTTACGCTGCGGGCTGACGGATATAGGCCAGGTGAATGTGTCTATCGGTATTGCCAGCTATCCGCAACACGCGCAAAGCGACAGCCTGCTACGTGCCGCAGATGCCGCGTTGTATCGAGCGAAAGAGCTGGGACGCTCGCGAATTATCCGCTTTGATATGCTGAAATCGGCATAACATGTCACCCCAAACGGGAGTGTATCGGCTCCCGTTTGGCACATTACACCGATTTGTCCACCCGGGTATCATTTCCCGACGTCAGGATGCGCACCTTATCTCCCTTGTTGAAGATAAGCCGACCGTCGTATCCCTGTAGCACCTGTATCACTTGACCGCTACTGGTTTTGATTAACAGTTCAACCTGCTGAGCGCCCTGCTGCCGATCCTGGTGATAGCGAGAGGCGCCAGCTCCGGCCAGAGCGCCTGCGGCGGTCATCGCCGTCTGGCCTTTTCCGTTGCCGAACTGATGGCCGACCACGCCGCCCAGCGTTCCTGCCGCGAGCGTACGAAGCGGCTGGCGCTGATGCGGAGTGCTAATAATATGGCTTTCCTGTACGACGCCATAATCAACCAACGTTTTAGTCCCGGCGACGCCAGCCTGGCTAAACAACGCGGCCATTCCCAGCGCAATAAAGAGAAACTTCTTCATGATGACACCCTTGTCTTTTCATTGAGGAAAGTCACTATCAATGCTCCGCCGGACAGCGGAGCATTAGGACATTGCTTAGTTGAGAGCCTGCTGCAGATCTTTTTTTACCTGCTCACGTTGTTCAGCCGTCAGCACCTGATTAATGCCGAAGTAATACTTCACGCGGTAATAACGCGTCTGCTGATCCAATTGCGCAAAAGCGGCTAGCTGCTGTTTTACTTTCGCATCGTCCCATTTACCGGACTGAATCACATCCACCAGAGCACCATCCTGGTAACCACCAATTTTGATATTTTTGAGGTTTGTTTCCAGCTCCTGACGCAGGGCCTGAATTTTGCTGACCTGATCGTTGCTCAGCTTGAGATGTTGCACCACTGGGTCCTGGGATAACGGCGGCACTTCGGCTGTCGTCGCGGCCTGAGCGGCAACGGAAAGACCCGCAGTCATCACTACGGCGGCCAGGGTGTTACGCAAGAAAGTATTCACGATAAATTGTCCTTAATACGCTTTATAAAGAGTGCGGATTATTACCTCCGGAATATGATCCATCTGTAACTAAGCGTTAAATTTAAATCTGAACAAATTTACAATAGATTTTATTTAATAGATAAAATAGCCGGGATGTCAGCAGCGGATCTTTTTTTAACTACACTTATTGCTAAATTGGTTGAATATTCTCTTCGATTCATCAGGAACGCCTTATGTCTCCACGTAGCGCCAGCGATCTGTACGCCGAAATGAAAAATATGTCAGTAGAAGAGCGTATTCGCTTTTTCTCGCTTTCGCTTGCGGAAATGCATCGTGAGCTACAGGAGAGCATCAGCGAGATTGAGTCGATGCAGCGAGCGCTGGCCGAAAGCGAGGAGAACCATCGACAGCTGGTTGAGACTGCACAGGATGCGGTGATTACCATCAATCATGCTGGGGTGGTGATTAACTGGAACCAGGCCGCGGAAAGAATGTTCGGCTGGTCCGCAGGGGAGGCTATCGGCAACAACCTGGGCGAGATGATCGTGCCGGAAGAGTTTCGCGAGCAGCATGCGCGTGGTTTAATGCGCTTTCAGGCGGCTCAGCCGTCGAATATCCTTAATCGCACCATCGAAATTACCGCCCTGCATCGAACTAAAGGCAAATTCCCTATCGAACTGTCGATCTGGCCGCATCAGCAATCAGGCAAGCAGATTTTCTCCGCGTTTATTAGAGATATCACCGACCGTAAACAGCGGGAGCAGGTGGTCTGGTTGCACGCCAACTTCGACGCGCTGACCGGATTACCAAACCGCAGGCTGTTGGTTAATCGCCTGGAGCTGGCGATTACTCAGGCCATCGCCAATGAGACAGAAGTGGCGCTGCTCTTTATCGATCTCGACCGCTTTAAGCCAGTGAATGACGTTTACGGCCACGCCGTGGGTGACGAACTGCTGCGGCTGGTGGCGTTTCGTCTACAAAGCGTTTTACGAGAAGGTGATACGGTGGCCCGCCTCGGTGGCGATGAGTTTATCGCCCTGCTCCCTGGTTTAAAAGCAAACGATCCGCTCCCCCGACAAACGGCGGAAAAGATCAACAATGCGTTAACTCAGTCATTTTTGATCCACGAGCATGTTATTACGATTTCCGGCAGCATCGGCATTGCGCTTTTCCCTCACGATGCCGCGGATGCCGATACATTGCTGAACAGTGCGGATAAAGCGATGTACAGTAGTAAGAAGGCGACGCCGCGAGAGAGGTAAGTGAGATTAGACAGCCGTTCAACGGCAAAATACAGGACCTGGAAATGCAGCGGGTTGCTGATACGATCGGTGTAGATCTCCTCTTTTTCTCCCCATACGCCCGTCTTCTCTGACCACACTATCTCGCCCTGTAATGACGTCAGGCGACCGGCGCGCCGTTCGGGTCACAATGATAGTGCCAGCTCTCCTTCCTGCCCGCTTCCTGCGTCAGCAGAGCCAGCGGCTGAAAACTTCCCGGATAGTACACGTACTCGCGCATACTGCTGAACAGCGTTTCCTGCGCTTTCTGCCGCTGCAGCCGGCTGCCGGTATCAAAAATGCTCTGTGCCGCCAGCGGTTCGCGGGTGATAGTGACCGTTTCCCCCGCCAGCGCGTCGCCCTGCCAGTAGAACCAGCGCGTCTCTTCCGCCGTCTGCTTGATATATTATTATGAATTCTGTCGTAGCATTTTCTGGGAAAAGCCTGTTTCAACAATACGAAACATTTTTATCAGAGTAACTTTCCATGTATAATATCTATTTAATTAATTAACTCAATTAAAACTATTGATGGAAAAGCATTTACCAAAGTACTCAATCCCAGAACGGCAAATTAGAGCCTTCTTCACAAAAGATTTTATCCGTGTCTATCAGGCATATTCCGATGAAATAGCTGATAGTGCGATTAAAAACAATACTTTCGTTTCTCCCCCATTTAGCCTGACTAGAATGACATGGATTAAGCCATCATTTTTATGGATGATGTATCGCTCTGGCTGGGGGAAAAAAGACAGCAATCAGACGAGAATATTAGCTATAGACTTGAGTCATGACGCATTCCAAAAAATTCTTCATTTAGGGGTGCCAAGTGATTATCATTCAGCATCAACCTTTCAAAATAAAGAAGAATGGCAAGATAAAATAAAGAATTCAGATATTATATTTCAGTGGGATCCTGAGAGAGATATTCATCTAAATAAACTTAATTACCGTACAATACAAATTGGAATTCGAAACCAAGCAGTCATTAATTTTTGTAATGAATGGATTGTTAATCTACATGATATCACCCATCAGGTACAGGAGATTCACAACCTCGTCTCTTTAGGGGATTTTTGCAAGGCGAAAACGCTTATCCCTACAGAAAAAACATATCATTTCCAACTTTAAATTAGTTTTAAATATTTTTCTAAATCGCCTGTAATGGACAGGCGACTTTAAACACCCATTAGCTCAACTAATTTTACTTAATTGTTTCATTGCGCTTTTTTTTATTTTTTCATTTTCTACCATAGCCAATCTTTCCAATTTTTCGATTGAGTTTTTATTTTTTATTTTGGCTAGCGCCCTAATACATTTATCTGCCAGAACATAATCCTCATCATAGTCTCTATAATTTAGTTCTAACAACGCCGCTTGATATAAGTATTCAACACTAGTCTCACTATGATAGTAATTTAGAATCGTTGCTAAATCCTCATGTTTTTTATGCCAATCAGCTATTATCAATTCATTCAATAAATCTATGCACTTAAAATCATAATTAATAAGAGCTGACAAATATAAAAAAACATCAACTAATTCAGCATCTCTATTTTGACGAGCTAATTCAAGTTCATAGCATATGTTAAGTTCACCGTAAAATGCATTGAAATCATTATAAAATTTTGAGATATCAATTTCTCTTTTCATTAAAGAGACAATTAATTGTTTTTTATCAATTTTCATATGCTATTAATTTAACCTCTCGAATCGCTGAATCCCTTGATTGAATATATCTAATGCCTTACCTTTACCTAATCCAATATTAATCTGTTCCCCTTCAGCTTTAAAGAATGCACTTGTCTCCTTCCATCCCTTCCCTACATCTGGCATGTCCGGATAAGTAATACTGGTAAGTACTGCTGAATCTTTAACCCCAATTGATTTTAGTTCTGATAATGCATCGTTTTTAAGGTAAAACCTCACTAAAACTCCATCGTAATTCTCAGAGAATGCTCTTCTTGGTGAAATGAATGTTTCAGATGTTCCTCTTAATTTACCTGTAGTGCGTAAATACTCGAAATCTTCATGACTCATTGAACGATAAAATTTTGTTGTTCCACCACATGACTTAGCTAATCCCCACGGATCCACCCATCCCAGCGGGTTCGGCGCATACTGATAAACATTCAGCCCACCGGCTAATCCAATCGGATCCTGGCTAATAAATCCCGCAATTTCAGGATCATAGTAACGATGTCGATTATAGTGCAGCCCCGTTTCAGCGTCAAAATACTGGCCCTGGAAACGCAGCGGGTTGCTGATACGATCGGCGTAGACCTCCCCTTTCTCTCCCCATACCCCCGTCTTCTCTGACCACACTATCTCGCCCTGTAATGACGTCAGGCGGACTGGCGCGCCGTTCGGGTCACAATGATAGTGCCAGCTCTCCTTCCTGCCCGCTTCCTGCGTCAGCAGCGCCAGCGGCTGAAAACTTCCCGGATAGTACACGTACTCGCGCATACTGCTGAACAGCGTTTCCTGCGCTTTCTGCCGCTGCAGCCGGCTGCCGGTATCAAAAATGCTCTGTGCCGCCAGCGGTTCGCGGGTGATAGTGACCGTTTCCCCCGCCAGCGCGTCGCCCTGCCAGTAGAACCAGCGCGTCTCTTCCGCCGTCTGCTTGAACACCCGGCGCCCCAGCCCGTCATAGCCGTAACGCACCAGCCGCTCGCCCTTGCGCACCGCCACCAGCTGGCGGTTATCGTCCCAGCTGAAATCCTCTTTCTCGCCGTTATGCCGGACATCGCGCCGCTGTCGCAGCTCGCCCGCGCGATCGAATACATAACGCACCCCGCGCTGCTGCCCCTCACGGAACCAGCCCCCGGCGCTCTCATTCACCGCCCGGGTCTGCGTCTGCAGGTGGCTGCCCGCCGCATCCTGCACAAACTGCCGCAGCGTACCGTCCGGCGCGGTATGGGCCGTCAAGCGCCCCACCGGATCGTAAGCGTAACGATCGCTGCCCCACAGGCTGTTATTTAATTAGCTAATTCAGCGTGCAGGATAACGTTGTTCTTCATAACCATTAGGAAATACATTTTTAATGGTATCGATGATTGCATTTTTATACGAAAATACAACTTCAAATTCTGTAAAAGATGATTCTGCATGTTCTTTTTGCTGAACATATATTTTCTTAAGAATAGAGTCTTCATAAACATAATCAGATACACTGCACCCATACATCCCCCAATTGAAATCTTTTTCAATCAATCCATCATTGTATACTGACAAAGAGATGTTTCGCAGCATACCGGCACTGGTAAAATAAATCCTTTCTAAGTTATCACCTTCATAGATACAAAACTCTTTGTTAATTATATTTGATGTCTGTCCAAATATTTCTATTAACGATATACGTTCCAGGCTATCAAAGTGATAGATGTGTGTATTTTTTACATTTGCAGGTAATTTATTAAGTTTCTTACCTATCTTAAATCCAGCCCGTTCGATTTCATAGGGTCGAAGATTATATAATGCACCTTTGCTAACTACTACTTTAGTTTCGTTGAGTCTAACACTATCACTATATGATATAATATAGCTTTCACTATCGGAACTAATCTTATTAAACTTATCTTCTAAATTTTTCAATATAGTCATTTATCATCACCGTAAAATTAAAATGTACCATTAGCAATTTCAGTATTGATTCTATTTAGCTCGGATATAAAATCACCACTATTGTTCTTTATACTTAAACGATCATATACTTTCTGCTTATAAGCATTAGTATGAATGCTAGCATGATTTGGCAATTTGTTTCCTGCTGGCACAATCACTTTACTATTTGAAGGTAAAAATATACCGTTTTCCGCAGTGTTGATATCTATTCCTAATTTACTCATTTGGTTCTGCAAAGCGACCATCCTTTGATCTTTAGAATTTGACATAACAATATGATGTGCTGAATTTTTAAAACTTGGCTCACTTTTTCCTGCCGCAACCATATTCGCTCGAAGAGCTCTTGCATCACTTGAACAACTCAACCCCCACGGATCCACCCATCCCAGCGGGTTCGGCGCATACTGATAAACATTCAGCCCGCCGGCTAATCCAATCGGATCCTGGCTAATAAACCCCGCAATTTCAGGATCATAGTAACGATGTCGATTATAGTGCAGCCCCGTTTCAGCGTCAAAATACTGGCCCTGGAAACGCAGCGGGTTGCTGATACGATCGGCGTAGACCTCCCCTTTCTCTCCCCATACCCCCGTCTTCTCTGACCACACTATCTCGCCCTGTAATGACGTCAGGCGGACCGGCGCGCCGTTCGGGTCACAATGATAGTGCCAGCTCTCCTTCCTGCCCGCTTCCTGCGTCAGCAGCGCCAGCGGCTGAAAACTTCCCGGATAGTACACGTACTCGCGCATACTGCTGAACAGCGTTTCCTGCGCTTTCTGCCGCTGCAGCCGGCTGCCGGTATCAAAAATGCTCTGTGCCGCCAGCGGTTCGCGGGTGATAGTGACCGTTTCCCCCGCCAGCGCGTCGCCCTGCCAGTAGAACCAGCGCGTCTCTTCCGCCGTCTGCTTGAACACCCGGCGCCCCAGCCCGTCATAGCCGTAACGCACCAGCCGCTCGCCCTTGCGCACCGCCACCAGCTGGCGGTTATCGTCCCAGCTGAAATCCTCTTTCTCGCCGTTATGCCGGACATCGCGCCGCTGTCGCAGCTCGCCCGCGCGATCGAATACATAACGCACCCCGCGCTGCTGCCCCTCGCGGAACCAGCCCCCGGCGCTCTCATTCACCGCCCGGGTCTGCGTCTGCAGGTGGCTGCCCGCCGCATCCTGCACAAACTGCCGCAGCGTACCGTCCGGCGCGGTATGGGCCGTCAAGCGCCCCACCGGATCGTAAGCGTAACGATCGCTGCCCCACAGGCTGTCATCGCGCCGGGTCAGGTTACCCAGCCTATCCCAGCTGAAGCCGCTGGCGAACAGCGGTAAATCATTCTGCAACACCTGCTGCGACGTCAGTTGGCCGAGCCGGTCGTAGGTGAAATGACGCGTCACCTCCGCCGACAGCTGCTCGCTGACCCGCCGCCCGGCCTCATCGTAACCCAGCACGATTGGCGCATCGTCATTCAGCTGGATCTGGCTCAGCCGGTCATACTCATCCATGGCGTAACGCACCTGATGACCGCTGTCGCTGCGCCGGGAGACTAGCAGGCCGCGCTCGTTATAGCCATAATGCAGCTGAAAACCGTCCTGCTCCTCCAGCAGCACCCGCCCGGCGTCATCATAGCGCCACGCCAGCCGCCGCCACGGATTCTCACACAGCACCATCCGTCCGCAGGGATCGTAATGATACTTCGCCTGCAGGGTATCGCCGCTGCGCCGCTCGCTTAGCCGCCCGCCGCGGTCGTAACCGTAGCGCACCAGCCGCCCCAGCGGATCCTCGCGGCTGATCAGCCGGTTGCCTTTATCCCAGCCATAACGGGTTATCTGTCCCCAGTAATCGGTCTCCGCGGCGATGCGCCCCAGCGCGTCGCGGTCCAGTTGCCAGCGCTGACCGTTCTGGTTAATCACCGCCAGCAGGCGATCTTCCAGGTCGTACTGATAGCTAAGCGTCGCGCCATCCGGCGTCTCGCAGGCGGCCAGCATTCCGGTGCGGTTATAACGAAAACGGGTTATCTGGCCGGCTTCATCGGTGAAGTGAAGCGGTGAATCTTCCCGGTCGTAAGCGACGCGAATTTCGCCGCCCTGCGGATTGACCATCACCACCAACCGATCCTTGCTGTCCCAGTGGAAACGGCTGCTGCCGCCGCCGGCGTCAATACGCTCCAGCAGGGTGCCGCGCGCGGAATGCCGCAGTTGAGTGGTTCCCGCGCCGGCCTGGCTCAGCGCCTGCAAAAAACCAAACCGATCATAGCGATAGCGACTCTGCCCGGAACCCGGCACGTCCGCCGCGCTCAGCTGCCCGTACTCATCATACTGATAGCGCGAGGTGACGCCGGTAGGGTCCGTGCCCGCCAGCAGGTTGCCGCGTTCGTCATAGTCCGAACGCCAGCAGGCGCCTTTCTCATCAATCAGCGTCAGCAGATCGCCGTCTTCATTGTAGGCCGCCTGAATCTGGCTACCGTCCGGCAGATGTTCGGCGATCATTCGCCCCTGTTCATCATACTCCCAACGACGCGTGCTGCCGTCCGGCTCAATGAGTTCGACGGTGCGGCCAAAATCATCGTAGTGGAAGACGGTATTGCCGCCGGTCGGATCGATCTCCGAAACCGGCAGGCCGTTATCATCAAAGCTGACAGACGTTACATGGCCGTTGGAATCGGTGATTTCCACTTCGTTGAGCAAGTCGTGCCAGGCGAAATGGTAATCCCATACGCCGCCGTCACCCCAGGCGTGAACCACCCGCCACTCGTCATTGAACTGGTAGTGGAAGCCCTGGCCGTTACGGTCGACATGGCTGGTCATATGGCGCTGTTGATAGTAGAAGCGCCGCGGATGCGAAAGCGCATCGATCTCCGCGCTCAACTGATTATCGCTATCGTATTCATAGCGGGTCAGCGGCGTGATCTCGTCATCCAGCGCGTTGCGCAGGCGTAGCGCCCGCAGGCGGCCATCCTGCCAGGTGACGAGGATCTCCCTGCCGCTCATGCCGCGCGTGCTGAACTCGCGAATACGCTCAAGCTCGCGCCCCTGCCAGTCGAACTGCCAGCCGTTACCGTTACGGTCCGCCAGCCGGTAAATCGCCAGCCGCCCGCACTTACCGCGAAATTGCAGCCGCGCGCTCCCTTCCTGCTCAACATGCCAGAAACATTCGCCATTGCGGGTTTCCCGCCACAGGCGGCTGCCGTCCGGCAGGCCGACAATACCCTGCTCGCGCCCGTCGGACTGCGGCAGCGCCGCAAACAGCGTCATCCCTTCCGGCTGAGTCAGCACCGCGACGCCTTCATCGGCCAGTATTTCAAGGCGGGTGTCCGCCGGGGTTGACCAGCCGTAACCGCACAGCCCTTCTTCATCGAGATCCGCCGACGAGTAGCTTCGCGTCCACGCCAGCGGCAGGCGGCCGGGTAACAGAAAATCCTCATGTTCCAGGCTCACGCTACCGTCGCGGATATCAACCGGTTCGGCGCGTAGCACCCGGCATTTCAGGACGCCGGGATCCATGTTGCGAAACAGCTTCTGGCGCAGCTTTTTAAACCGCCGCATAAACAGCCGCCACTGCGGCGTTTTTTTAACTTTCTTCAACCCCTTGCCCAACCCGCTTAACCCGGCGCGCATCAGCAGCGCCATCAGGTTGATGGTTGGCGGCCCGCCGACAATCACATTGTTGGGAATCGCGAGATTAAACGTCAGCGGCAGCGTCAGCGAGAGCGGCTTTGGCTTGCTCAGCCGCTTCAGGCGGAACGGCGGCACCATTCCGAGGATGTTACAGCTCAGTACCGGCATGCCGATGCGGGAAAACGGTTCACCATCGACGGCGACGGTTTTGCTGCCCATAAACAGCTCGTCTTCCATCTGCGGGCCGCCGGGCGCGCGCAGCGGCGGCACCCACACGCCGCCGACCGGAATATGTACCGCAATACCGCCGGTCCCCGCGCTGGCGCGTTTGATGCTGTTGACGTGTACGGTAGTGCCCAGCAGCGGCAGATAATCAAACACGTCGAAAACGATGCCGATATGCGGCGTCGGCAGCGGCCATGGATAAGTATGGATATCCAGGCCAAGCTGCGGGTCGAAGTGAGCGCCGGAGTGCATCAGACGCGCCTCAGAACATGGCGCGCAGCAGCGCGCGCAGGAAGGTGCGCACTTCGGTGGCGAACCCGCCGTCCGAAAGGCTTAAAAACAGGATTGCCAGCAGCGTCACGGCAACAATAATAATAATCCGGGTCTTCATAGCGGGTTGCTCCCTGCATTTTCAGTGGATGATGCATCGGTATTTCCCCAGGCAGGCAGGCTTTGCCATTCACCCGGCGGGGCATCAAAGGGGTGGGCGATCTCCGGCAGGCCGTTCCAGTGCGGATGCAGCTTCTCCCGCGCCAGGTGGATCACGCGACGAAAGCTGTCATCGCCGCCGCGGATCAGTTTTTCCCGCGCTTCGCGGATCAGCGCGAACGCGGCTTCCAGCTGTAGCTGTAACTGCCGGTCCACGTGTTTTACCTGTTCGACGGCGGGTTGCCGCGGCAAGCGGTCTTCCGCCTGTTGGATTAAGCGCTGTTTTTCGCTTTGCCAGCGCGTCGCGCAGGCCTCAAGCGCCTCGGTCCGTCGTTTATCATGGATGCGCAGCAGATCCTGGAATGCCAGCGGCAGCGTGGTCTGGGCGCGCTCTTGCCGTGGGATCGGCTCCGCCGCCTGGATGGCGTGGGCATACTCCTCCATCGCTTTTGCCCGGTGCCCGGCGAGGTTGAGACAAAAACCGGACATCCGCCAGCCTTCTACGGCAAATACCGGGTGTGGAATGGTTTGCGCTTCGCCCGCCGCCCGGCGATAGCCTTTCGCCGCCTGGAGATACTCTTTACGCGCGAACCAGGCGCCGGCCTCGCCAAAAGTGCTTTGGGTACGCAGTTGTCCTTTAAGCGCCGGGTCGGCAATTTCGCCGCTGATGGTTTGCGCCTGGCGGTAGTGATCGACGGCCCGTTGATGATCGTTACCTTTCAACCAACCGCCGGCGATCAGGTTATGCATCATCGCCTGCTGGTCGGCCCAACCGCAGCGCTGGGCGACGCCGAGCGCCATACCGCCGCGCGCGGCCACCTGCGCGGCGCTGCCTTTTTCCAGCAGCAGCATGGCATCAGCCAGATAGCGGCGAAACAACAGGCGATCGGGATTCGGATCGCTCTGCCCGCGCGCGGTTTGATGCATCACTTTCATACTGTCGACGTCATCGGTCAGCAGCCGTACCCTGCGTGGATGCGCCTCATACAGCGGCTGCCAAATCGGTTGCTCAAGCGTGTCGATAAGTAACAGTCTGGCGTTGCACGCCTCCTGCGCCAGCCAGCCGTTCAACCAGCGGTTCAACGCCTTTTCATCGCTGACGGCGGAGGGTTTCAGCACCAACACCAGATAACGTAAATCGTCATGAAATGTCGTCGCAAAATCCTGCAGCATCTGCCGCAACTGCGCCGGGCTATAGGTTGGGAGAAAGCGTTCGGCATCCCATATAGCGGCATCCGGCGTCGCTTCGTAGTGTTCCACAAACTCGCGCCCGAGCGCCTCGCTGTAGCCATAGCCGGTCTCGAACGGCGTGGTTAACCCCAGCAGCAGATCCGGCAGCGAGCGGCCTTCAGGATGCTGCTGCAGCGCGATAAAACCATCAAGCAGCGACTCGCCGCCGGCAGGCGTCCGCCAGATAAATAAGCGGATCTGCTCCGCCTGCTCGCTGGCGTCCAGCCAGCTAAGCTCAAGCTCGCTCATTACTTTTTCGGTCGGATTCTTCGCCGCGTTCATTCCCTTTCCCTGTCAGGCATTGAGCTCAATCTTCTTACCATTCACCATCACGCCGGCGGCGTTAATGGTGATCGTCGACCCGCCAGCGGTAATCTCCACGCTGCCGTTGCTTATCAGAATGCCGCTTTCGCCCACGTTGATATGTACGGTATCGGTAGCGCTGTCGGTTACGCTCCCTTGCGTAAAGCGGGTATCACCGCCGGTGATGCTCAGGGTACGCCCGGCGCCGATCGTCACCTCTTGCTTACTGGTGATGGTCTGCGTTTGCTTACCGGTCACGGAAATATCGTGATTGCCGGTCACTCCCAGCGTCTGGTTGCCGGTGACCTGCACGTTACGGTTCTGCTGGACGCTGACGCTTTCGTTACCCTGCACCTGGCGGGTGCGATCCTGTACGACCGTCAGTGACTGCTTGCCTTCGACGGTCGCGGTATGGTCGCTTTTCACCGTGGTGGTATGGTTGCCGCTGATGGTTTCATCGCGGTTCTGCTCAACGCTTAGGGTCTCATTCCCCTTCACGCTTTCGGTACGGTTCTGCTCAACGGTGGTGGTTTCATTACCATTGATGGTTTTGCTGCGATCTTTGCCGACGGTAACGCTTTCGTTGCCATCCACCGTGCGGGTGCGGTTCTGTTTGATATGGCTGGTTTCGTCTTTGCCGACGGTTTTGGTGCGGTTATTGCCGACATCATGGGTCTCGTCGTTTTCGACTTCAGTATCCATGTTGCGCTCGGCGTGCAGCCAGAGCTGCTCTTCGCCGGGTTTATCTTCAAAACGCAGGGCGTTGGCGTTGTCCGGCGAACCATCCTTTGAGCGGCTCATAAAGCCCATTTGCGTGGCTGCAGCCGGTAGCGCCCACGGCGGCATACTGGCTTCGTTATAGACGCGGCCAATGACAATCGGCCGGTCCGGCTCGCCGTTGATAAAGTCCACCACCACTTCATCACCGACGCGTGGGATCTGCACCCCGCCGTAACCCTGGCCGGCCCAGGCGCTGGAAACGCGCACCCAACAGGAGCTATTTTCATCGCCCTGGCTTTCGCGGTCCCAGTGGAATTTCACCTTAATCCGGCCATATTTATCGGTCCAGATCGATTCTCCTTTCGGCCCTACCACGCGGGCGGTTTGCGGCCCGTAGGTGCGCGGCCAGTCGGTCCTTGACGCGGGGACAAATGGCGTCGCGGCGGGAATAACAGTGAATGCGATGCGGTGCTGCGCGGTATTTCCGCCGCCGGAGGCATACTGATTCTCTTCAAAATCATAGCGGGCGCCCACCACCAGCCATTTAGCGTTATCAGCCATGTTAGGCGCATGCGTCAGGGTAAACGTGTGTCCCGGGACGATACCGGTCGCGGTGGCGATACCCTGCGTTTGCTGCTGTTCGGCCTGCCAGGACTGCTGACGAATACGGGCGTAGGCTTCGCCGTCGCCGTGCTCCATAAAGCGCCCCGGCCAGTCGTAAACGTCGATTTTGCCCGGCGTCGGCGAGACCGGATTCTGCAGCGTTTGCAGCATCCAGGCGTGGGGCTTGCGAAAATCATAGTCATCGGTGCTGTAAAGCCCCGGCGTGACGACGTGGCTCGCCATCAGCTGGCTAATGCCCTCTTCGCCGACCGCGCCGCCGCCCGGTTGCGCATGCCAGGGAATAGTTTCATAACCGGGGAAGGATTCAGCCTGCTGATAGTCATCCATCAGCACCAGGGTATGGCCGTCTTTATCGTGGCGGAACAGATAGCTAATACCTTCCAGCTCCAGCAAACGGCTGATGAAATGGAAGCTGCTTTCCGCATACTGCACACAATAATCCCACTGCCGGTAGCTACGCGTAAGTTTGTCCTCAAACTTAACGTTATGCTCGCTAAACAGTTTGGCCACGATATCCGGCACCCGCTGCTGCTGGAAAATACGGAAGTTGCGGTCGCGCATCATCGGCCAGAAATCGGGTTCCAGCGTGGTCTGATAGACGGCGTAGCGCGTCTCGCCAAGATCTTCGGCGCGTACGGTAACGGCGGTGATTTTGCCGGAAAGATAACGCACCTGTCCCCATTGGCCGGGAACCGCCACCGTCATGTTTTTGCCGAGCATGGCCTGACGGTCGATAGCAAAATCCTGGCTGAGTAAATCGACCTGAAAGTGGAAAGGTTCGGACAGTTTCTCCTGCCCGCTGAATTTCCAGAATAATAACGAGGAGCTGTCGACAGATGACAGGATCGATATCCGATTAACCATATGGATTCCTTTATGGTGCAGGCAGCCGCGGGGCTAATTCCTTAAGATTAATAAATTATCCTGAATATTTATCAGAAGTCATCTCTCTGCCCGAGATTTCACCCAGGAATACTCTTAATTATTCAACTCTGTGCTTTTGTTCATCTTTATACCGTCATTATTAGTAGTGGAGCTTTCTTAACAGGCGTTAATTACTGGTTTGACTTATTAGAAACGGTAATGAGGTAAGTCTGAAAATAGTCTCCTGGCGCGAAGAAATATGTTTAAACCGGCCCGGACGCTTTAAAATAACCGCGGCTGCGAACTGCCATCACAGCCATTTGCTCACCGGCCTGCTCTTGCATACGGTCGGCCGGTGAGCAATCCCTGGTCGTTAATCGCTCAGACATCCCCTGTCTCGTTAATATCAGATCCTTTACCTCAGTCATATTCAGATTGTTTTTACATAAAATAGTCGCGCTATTTTCGCCAGCTAAACGGCGCAGTCGCTAATATTAGCGATGAGGTAATCTATTGTTTATCAATCGGCTTCAGACATAAACCCCCCCGCCTGCCGGGCGCTGGCGCAGGTTTTGATAAGGTACGACCCTCTTGATCTCTGCCATCGATCTACAATACTGTATATACATACAGTAAAGATAATCGGTGATCATCATGCAGTTTTTCACACTAACCGAACTACGCCAGATCGTGGCACTCCCCCTGTTCAGCGATCTTGTTCCCTGCGGTTTTCCTAGCCCCGCGCAGGATTATGTTGAACGGCGTATCGACCTGAATGAACTGCTGATTCAGCATCCAGGCGCCACCTACTTTGTGAAATCAAGCGGTGACTCAATGATTGGCGCTGGCATTGGCGATGGTGATTTACTGGTGGTGGATAGCTCCCGCAAGGCCGTCCATGGCAGCATCGTTATTGCCGCAGTGGATGGGGAATTCACGGTTAAGCGCCTCCAGTTACATCCTGTAGTCATGCTAAAACCTGATAATCCCGCCTACCAGCCGATTATGCCAGGCAGTGAAGAGTGTCTGGAAATCTTTGGCGTGGTGACCTACATCGTGAAATCGGCGGGCTGATCGTGTTTGCCCTGTGTGATGTGAACTCATTCTATGCTTCCTGTGAAACCGTCTTTCGCCCGGACTTACGCGGCCGCCCGGTGGTTGTTTTGTCCAATAATGACGGGTGTGTGATTTCACGTTCTGCGGAAGCCAAACCGTTTGTGAAAATGGGTGAACCGTACTTTAAACAAAAAGATATCTTCAGACATCATGGCGTGGTTTGCTTCAGTAGCAACTATGAACTCTACGCCGATATGTCCAACCGGGTAATGACGACGCTTGAAGAGATGTCGCCTCGCTGTGAAAAATACTCCATTGATGAAGTTTTTTGCGATCTTACCGGCGTGCGTAACTGCCGCGTTCTTACCGAATTTGGACATGAGCTCAGAGCCACGGTGCGGCAACGCACACACCTGACGGTGGGCGTCGGAATAGCCCAGACAAAAACGCTGGCTAAACTGGCGAATCATGCGGCAAAACGCTGGCAACAGCAGACAGGAGGCGTGGTTGACCTGTCGAATGCGGAGCGGCAAAGAAAATTGATGGCGGCGCTACCGGTGGAAGAGGTTTGGGGAGTGGGTCGACGCATAGCGAAGAGGCTTGAAACGATGGGGATCCGGACGGTATTGCAGCTGGCTGACACGGATATCCGCTTCATCAGGAAACACTTTAATGTCGTACTGGAAAGAACCGTCCGTGAATTACGCGGCGAGCCCTGTCTCGAGCTGGAAGAGTTTGCCCCGGTAAAGCAAGAGATTATCTGTTCCCGTTCGTTCGGCCATCGCATCACCGAGTACGAAGAAATGCGCCAGGCCATCTGTAGTTACGCTTCCCGGGCCGCAGAGAAACTTCGTCAGGAACATCAATACTGCCGGTTTATCTCCGTCTTTGTAAAAACGTCGCCCTTCGCGCCTGATGAACGGTATTACGCCAATAATGCCTCGGTCACCCTGCTTACCCCAACGCAGGACAGCAGAGATATTATCGCCGCCGCGACGCGTTGTCTGGATGCCATCTGGCAAAGTGGCTGTCGGTACCAGAAAGCCGGGGTGATGCTGGGCGATTTTTATAGCCAGGGCGTCGCGCAACTTAATCTGTTTGACGAAAATGCGCCGCGAAAAAATAGCCAAAAACTGATGGAGGTGCTGGACCGCCTGAATGCTGAGGACGGACGTGGAACGCTTTACTTCGCCGGCCAGGGTATCCAGCAACCGTGGCAGATGAAGCGGGAAATGCTCTCCCCGCGATACACCACCCGATATAGCGATCTGCCCACGGTTAAATGATTCCCCGACAGGCCAAACCTTAAATAAAATCAGGTTTGGCCATCATGGCGTCCGTGAGGTTATTTATGGAATATAAAATTACGCAGCGCGTTTCTCACTTCTCCTTCCGCGGTTGCAGAACAAGTTGATGATGGCTGGCCTCAATGACGCGCGCGCGGTCCGGGTCAAGATCCTCGCGGGCAAGCACCAGCTTCCAGTCGTTTTTCGTCAGATCCGGCGCCCGAAACAGCGCCACCACGGCGACATACTGCGCCTGTTCATCCAGCGGCATGGTGAGACTCATCGCCGTTCCCGGTTTGAGCACCAGACTGCGGCTGGCCAGTTGATCGTCTTTTAATATGTCCTCTCCTTCCGCCGCCAGCTGCTGGTAAACCGTCTTCTCGAAAGTCTTGCGATCTTTCAGCACATAGACCCGTACCATCACCGGCTGGGAGGCGCTGTTATCCTCACGGTTATCGGTGTTTAACGCATTGCGCGCGCTAAAATCCAGACGCAGCGTTTTCACCTGGCGATAAAATACTGACTTTACGGCGGACGAAGCGCCGTCGCTGATTTTCTGTGTTAGCCCGCAACCCGCCAGCATGAACGGCAGAAGAATCAGTGCGGATAGTTTAAGCGAAGTGATATGCAACACGTTGGTTTCCTTGTGATAATGATGCAAGCGGCATGCCGCGGTAGCCGCCCAGTTCCGTGGTAAACGTGGCCGGTAAATCCGGCGGAACCGCGTCCCCTTCCATGCCCAGAACGCCGCTGATGCCGAGCATAAACGGCGATTCACCGAGTACCGGCGCGGGTAACAGCGGCGTGGGAAGCGTTAAGGTGATTTTGGCCTTATAGCGCCAGCCGAGATAAACCCGCAGCAGAACCAGAAAGTCCGCATAGATTTGCCCTTCCGGCATCCAGCCTGCGGCCTCGGCGATATCATCGGTGTACAGCGCGATCAGCAACTGGCTGGCAATCTCGGTCGTTTCATCGCCCAGCACCGTGTAGCCATCAAGCAGGAAATCGTTATCGCCGTAAAAACCCAGCGGCTGCGCCGGGTACACCGTCCGTGGGCAGTGCGGCGACGCTTCCGCCCGCGTATGGGGTGCCAACAATCGTACCAGCGCCTGAATCCCCTCTTCGGTACGCGCGGGCAGGCGCATCACGCTGAGTAATGCCAGAAAGCGAGATACCGGCGCGGCAATATGCTGAGCGGTGCCGGGAATGCCCAGCCCGATCAGCCCCAGCAGGCTCTGTGAAGTACGGTCGCGACCGCCGTCTTCAAAGGTTGCCGGATACAAGTATTTGCGCCAGATGCGATAAAACTGGCTCAGAATGCGGTGGTTAAAAATATCGAGAAATGCTTCCTGCGCCTCATGCCCTTCTCTTTGCTGCGCAATATCATCCAGCCAGGCGGTGGGCAACGGCGAATCGACACCGTATAGCCCCATAAAGGTGGTGCGCAGCGTCGGCGGCGCGTCGGGATGCGCCTCATCATACTCCACCGCTTTGAGTTCGCTGACCGGAAAACCCATCCCCGGATGCGGGCGAAAGCGTACCGGATCATCCGCCGGGTTTAGCGTGCTGCCTAATGCCGGCGCGCCGGGTCGCGATTTTTCCAGTAGCTGGCAGAAGCGGTAAAAGTTGATGCGCTGAATATCCCGCTCCAGCCGCGGGCTCAGCCGGGAATGCGGCGTTTGTGGTTCTCCTGCCATTCGAGACGCTCTCCGGTAGGTTGCAGTATCAGAATCAGACGATTAAACAGATGGATGTCGGTATACAGGGCAAAGAAGCGGTTGAGCATCTCGCCAAACAGGCAGATGTCGCCGTGCCCGGCGAAGCCGTTACCGTCGAGCGTCACCTCTATCTGCACGCCGCGTAGAAAGTGCCCCTCGGCAAAACGTTCCACCTCACAGTGGCTCACGTCGACGATCGCCAGCAGGCGACGGCGGTTCATTTCGTTGTCCGTCCAGTCGTACAACGCCAGCGCGCCGCGCAACACCTCGGCGTTATCCATCATCCACAGGAAGCTGCTGCCGAGATGGCTCAGCACCCGCCAGTGAAAACGGTCGCGATCCGGTGGATAACACGGCAACGTCGGCGCGCTGAGATTGCGCACCTGGAGCCGCGACGTCGTGGATTTGACCACCGTGTCCAGCAGCGTGCTTTGCAGCGCCCGCCGCGGCAGCTGGCCGTTGGTGCCGATCAGGCTCAATGACAGAGTTTCATTCTGCGGCACGCGATGCTGGTCAAACGCCTCGCCGCCCAGCGTCAGCCAGGTATCATGCAGCCCGGACGGGCCACGTTTAACGCGCGTGTGGTAATAATATTCCGGCGCATCATGGCGCAACATGCCGCCTTTGTGGCGAAAACTGGTAAACGGCACATACGCCTGGGTGCCGGAAAGGCGGGAGGAAGTGACGGACTCCACCGAATAGATTTCGGTGTGTCCATCCTGGACGCGCATGGGGCGCAGCAGATACTCACTTTGTAGTGAATCCAGATGCAGCGGATCCGACTCCAGCGGGAACAGGTTAATAACCGGGCTGCAGTGTAAACGCAGATGTTTCTCTGACAACGCATACTCCTGCGGCCACGGTTTATCCAGCACGACCTCGATCTCAAACCATCCCGGCGCATCAGGAAACGTCATATTCTCCAGCCCGCACAGCGCGACCGACATAAACTTTTCACGAAAGCTGAAATACTCCAGCAGCAACTGGTAGCCGCTGAACCCGCCGCTTTGGGGCAGCAGCGCATCATCATGGCCAAAACCGCAAACGGCAAAATGGGCCGCCAGCGGCCTGCTATCGGCCTCCCCCGCCAGGCGTATGCCGATGCGTGCCACATTCAGGGTCAGCGCTTCATGCAGCGCGCAGGCCAATGGCGCGTCGGCATTCAGATACAACGGAATACGGCTCAGGTCGAGCGCCCGCCAGTCCACCAACGCGCTACAGTCAAAACGCAGACAAATCGCCTGGCGGCCGTCGGCCTGCGCCCTGACGCTGGCGCGGGAGAGCGCGAGCGGCTGTAAGGTTAGCGGCTGGGTCGTGGTGTAACGGCAGCGGGTGCCCGTCTCGCCGATGGGCCGGGAGATCACTTCCGTTCCCTTCTTCAGCCGCTGCGGCTCTTTCATCTCCCGCCAGTCGACGCTGAACTCCACCATCGCCAGCGACGGAATGGTACGGAGATAATGCGGCCAGATCATACTCACCAGCCCGCCGGTCAGCTCCGGCAGGTCGTCGTCGAGCTTTTCGCGCAGCCGCCCCATCAGGAAAGCAAAACCTTCGAACAGGCGCTCAACATAGGGATCGCGGGCGCCGGCTTTATCGAGGTTTAACGCCGCGGCGCGATCGGGATGGGCGCGGGCAAACTCCTCGCCAGCCTCACGCAGATAGCGCATTTCAGCGTCAAAATAACGCAGAGTTAAATCGTCCATGGAATATCTCAGATATCAGAATTGAAAAACTCGCTGCTTGTAAAGCAGCGCTTGCAGCGTGAATGTCGGCCCTTATTCCTCTACGTCACCGTCGGCAAACGGTTCTGCTTGGGAGGCCTCCACGATGAAAATCTGTGTCGGCAACGTGAAGTTTCGCAGTTTCAGCAACGCCAGCGGGCCATCGCCGAGTTCGGTACGCAGCAGCCACTGCAGTTGCCGGTTATCCGGCGTATTGACCGTCAGACGAAACAGCCCATCGCCGATCTGCTGGCGCTTCATTCTCTCCAGCATACGCAGCGTGCCCCACGGGCCGCTGTCGTTCGCCAATAGCCGAGCGCCCGCCGCCACTGAGCTCCAGCTCAGCATCGCGCCGGGTTTGTTGATAGTCCCCGGCCAGCGGAAACTTTTCCATTCGGCAAGCTGGTTAAAGTAGTGCAGATTCTGGCCGTCGAGGGTGAGTTGCGTTTCAACAATGCCCGGCGTCGCCACCCCCTGTAGTTCAAACCCCATTCCCTGACTGCCGTCGGTAAACAGGATGTCGGACAAGGAACTCAGTTGATTAATCGCCTTCAGGAAGGCCGGATTGAAAGTCAGCCCCTGACTGTGCGCGCTATCGGCCACCCAGCGGCTACCCTCCCGGTTGAGCACGCCGCCCAACTGTCGGGCAAGAAACTGGTCGATTCGCCCGCTATCGCGACGGATGAATGCCGCCAGCATCGGTAGCGAGACATCGTTTTTGCCCGCGGCAAACGGATAGCGGCCGTCGAAAGCCGAATGCCAGTTAGCGACCACAGAACGCTGCCACGCCTCGTTCAGGCTGGCAGCCGATGGCTGCAGCACCGTTTCCCAGGCCTGCGTCAGCGGCTGGACGAACATGGTCTGGCCGAAACCGCTCCACTCTTCGCCGAGGCTGGCCGCCACCAGGCTGCCGTACTCCTGGGTGTCGGTCAGGTCGACGCTTTTACCCTGGAACACGGTCTGCGCCAGCTGCTGCATCATCGCCTGCGGGTCGGGGGCGTTTGCCACCTGCTGGAGCCGCAGGCGTACGCGGGTCAGGCGCGTCAGCCAGGTCTGTAAACTGAGGGTGCTGTCTGCGGCGACCACGCTTTGAGAGGGATTTTTGCCCATCAGCGCCAGCAGCGGCCCAAAGGTACTCTCCAGCGGGCCGCGCGCGCCGCCGGCCTGCTGGTCGATAAACGGCTGCTTATCCTTATCGAGTAGATTTTTTGCCGATTTCACCAGCGAATCCGCCACGCCCTCACGCTGCTGCCCGGTCTGCCCCTGCCAGGCAAGGGTATTCATCAACGCAATCAGCGGCGACTGACGAACGTCGCCCGCCAACGTCAACTGATCGGTCACATCGGCAATATTGCGCGCCGGATTCAAGCGGATGCTATTGAGAAAACCCAACCACGCCCCGGCGAAATCGGTGAAATAACGATCGGTCAGCCGCTGTTTCAACGCCTCCGGGGAGACGTCGCCGCTGACGGTCTGGCGGCTATCGCTCAGCACCCAGTCGATCTCATCGCGCCTGGTCGCCACCGCCTTATCGATCGCCTCGCGCACGCCGCCCTCCCACGCCTGACGGGTAAACATCCCCGGCACCACCTCTTCCGTGGTAAACAACCGGCTGGCATTGGTCTGCGGCGTCATGTCTTCCAGCGTCATGTCGGCATAGTTACGGCGCACCTGCAGCAGCATGTTCTCGTAAAGTGTGCTTTCGGCGTTGCGCCGCCCGATTTGCGCCAGCAGCACCTGACGCGCTTGCGTCACCAGCACGGCGTCCGGGGTGATTCTCCACGTCGGCTGCGACGGCAAGTTGTCCATATAGAAGCCCCATAAATCGGGGGCGATGCTCTGCCATAGCGCCGGGGCGACTCCCTGACACGTCTGCTGCGCCGCGGTCATTGCCTGGCGGTAAAACGCCGCATCGGCTTTGTCCGGACGCGCCATCATCAGATAGGCCTTTAACTGGTCATAACCCGCTTTCGCCAGCTGCGCCCGCTGCGGGCTGCGCGGCGGCAGGTTGACCAACACCGTCAGTTGCCGGGTCAGCGCCTGCGCCGCGGCGTCGCGGATCAGGCGCTGGTTAGCCCGCCCATACCACGGCAGCAGCGCGGCAGAAAGCGGCGCATTATGATTAAGACCAAAGCGCTGATACCAGGGCGTGCCGTTGGCGAGCTGATTCTGTAGACGGCCGATATCGTTGCGCAGCACCTGCAAATCGATCAGCTGCTGGTCGTTAACGACGGGCTGCCGCAGCAGCTGTACCCGCTGGGTGGCGCTGACAATTTGCTGGCGGTTGACGATAAAAGAGAGCAGGCTTCCCGCCGCCCACAGAGCAATCAGCGCCAGCAGGCCGACGCCGAGGGAGGGGCGCCACGCCACCCCCACCGGCACGCCGCGCGCGCGGCCGCAGTCTGCGATGATCCCCTGCCAGACGGCCGGGGCCGGCCAACGGTGGGGATAGAGCCCATTGTCCACCGCTTCTTCCGCCTTTAACGAGGGGCTGAACAGCAGACCACGGAGCGGGATCTGTTGCAGATGCCCGGTAAGCCACGGCGTCAGTAGCGTCTTCCAGCCGCTGATACCACCCTCCTTCAGCCATTTAGCGACACGCAGCAGGTAATCGTGGGACGAATCAGCGCACAACTGCTGGGTCCCCTGCGCCAGCATGGCGGGCAGAATGGCGCGAAGCTGCCGTTCAACATCCTGCGGGACGGCCCGCGGCGGGAACAACGCCCCCAGCGTCTGGGTAATGCGCGTATCCTGCGGCCAGTCGCTGTCGTGGAGTTGCCACAGATAGACCGGCGGCTGGTAGCGCAGAACCTGCGCAACCTGCTCCAGCGTTCGCAAATACCCGTCCAGGGTCGCGGCGGTGGCCTGAGCATTGTCCAGCGCCAGCACGATACCATCCAGCGGCCGGCGGCCGCGCAGCCGACGCAGGGCGCTGAGCCGCTCGATATCCACCGTCGCCGACAGGCTACCGCCGTGAATTAGCACCGTACCGCGGCCCTCCAGCCATTGCTGTTGCGCAAGGCCTGGAGCGATGGCGGCAATCTGCGCCGCCTCGCCAGCGACCCACAGCAGGCGGACCTTATTGCGCCACAATCGGCCGTAGCGGCGACGGAGAAAGTGCTTTAAGGACGCAAACGGCTGCGCCGGTTTTGTCTGCTGGCTAATAAAAGTCTGCGTCTGACGCTGTTGCCCATCGGCTTTTTGCCTGATAAACAGGTGGAAAGCAATAAAGCCCAGTATCCAGAGACAGAGACCATACGCCCAAATCAGGCCACAGACGGTCACTATCTCGCGGATCGCCGTCCACTGCAGCGTGCGGTTGGCGTGCCAGTTCCACCATCCCAGACCGCTCAGCAGGACCACAGTTGTCCAGACGGCAAGACACAGGGTCGCGGTAGCCGCTACGGTCATTACCGCGGCATTTTTTTCCTTGAACATAAAATTGATGATTCCCTTAGCCACGGGCGTGCATCATCACGCCCGTATAGCGTTATTAAGGATACTTAGCGGATATAATGAATATGGCGATAACGAATTAAGGCAGCAGTATTTTAAAAGCCTCGTTTTTTATATCGCGATATATTTTACCCAGCACGCCCGATACCGTATTCAGATCTTTCATATCCGTTCGCGCCTGCACTAATATATCGCCAACATTAATATCTATAATCGCTTTTACCCGCTGGCCAAATTGTTTCACCGAATCCCACGTATCGTCATCGTTATCGTAAATAGTCCGCGACGCAAAATAACCGTGCGAAAACGAGGAGTGCAGCGGGTCGTGATTATATTTGGCCAGCGTGTCATGCACGTAGTTATCGTAAAAATCCAGCATCGTCGGCGAGCCCATCAGCGCCGCCCGCCGGGCATCGCCGCTTTTCTTGATCTGGATATATTCTGACTCCTGCGCCGCCACCAGCGGACCGCCAAGCTGGTTGGTCTGCGTGGTGGGGATCACATCCAGCAGTACCTGAGCCAGCAGCGCCACGATACCGGTATGGGCAAAGTCATAGCCCCACGCCGCGCGGTCCAGCCGATCCTTATCGATAAACGGCACTTCACGCGGCCCTTCGCTTTCCGCGGGCGCCGCCTCCGACGGCAGCGCGCCGGACGATTCATTCAGCGCCTGCTGATAAAAAGGTTTGCGCTGATAATACTTATCGGCGTATTGCGGGCTGGCAAAGCGCTCGGTGCGCCAGGCGGTGATCCAGCTCAGCTGGTCCGCCAGCATCACCTCCAGCGCTTTGGCCTTCAGCGGCACATACACCGGATCCGGCAGTTTACCCAGCGGGCCGTTCTCCGGCGGCTTCGCGGCGGCGGCGGCTTTCGCCTTATCGCTATCCGCCTTGTCGTGAGCCGCCTTCAGCGCGGCGACCGGATCCCGGCCCTGGGCCACGGCGATGGCCACCACCTCCGCCTCGTTGACGGCCGGCGTTTCGGTCTTCGCCCCCGCCTGCTGCGCCCCGGCCTGCTGCCAGGCGTTAAACAGGGTGATCGCCTGTTCGGAGATTTTGAATTGTTTTATAACGGCATTCGTCATTATCCGGTAGGCCTTATTTTTAGCCCCTCCGGGCAACACCTCCTCAGGCACGCTCAGCGGCGCCCCGGCATCAAAGGCGGCGGCATACATATCGTGCAGCACAATCTTTGACAGCAGGCTGGCGGCATCGGTCTGCACTTTGCCGAGTTCCGTGGGTTTACAGTCGCCGCCAACATCGGCATGCATTCCGGGATAGACCACCTCCACCGCCCCGGCCGGGTATTTGCCGTCCGGACCGCGGGATGGAGTCCAGCGGCAGGTCGCCGTGCTGCTCGTGGCCGGCGACAAAGTGGTGGCAGCTTTTTAAGAAACCTTTGGTGGTCGGCAGCCGCAGGCTGTTGGCCGCCCAGCCCAGATGCCCGGTGGCCGACGGCAGAATATGCGGCACGCCAACCGCGGAGACCGTATCCAGCAACCCCATAAACTCGATACTGATAGGGATGCCCTGCAGGGTTGGCCCGCCCGGAACCACCGCCCCCGCCGGCAGCATATTTGTCGCATCGAGCGGCATTTTAGCGTCATCGAGCAGCGACTCCAGCCCGCGGGCGAAGGCGCGGGCGGTGGCGGCCCCCCGGCAGTAGCCGTAGACGAACAGCTTGATTTTGGCGATGCGCCGCTGCGAGCGTTGGATATGCAGCCGCGTCGGCTGCCGCGGCCACTGGTTGACCACGCACCCCAGATGGTCGTCGCAGAATTTGTCAAGCGCGCTTTTACGGTTGAACTTCTGGGTCAGCCGCGAGAAGGGCCAGACGGTGGCCATACTTTGCCGATATCTGGTCAGCTCATTGTCTTCTATCCTTTCCTTTTTCACCGCATAACAAATGCTGCTGTAGGTTTTAAGCAGCGCCTGATTGATACGATCCTCACCGCCGTTGGCAAACAGCTCGCCGTCCAGCGAGTAGTGCTCTTCGCCAATCTCCGGAAAGCGCGCCCCACAGCCGGGGAAGTAGTAACTGAAGTAGCCGTCGTTTTCCGCAGTTTCATCCTGCTCTTTCCAGTTTGCCGCATGGTAGAGGCGGCCAATATTGGTCAGCGGCGGATTGCGCGAGCCGTATATCTCATCAGCCCCTTCTTCATTACAGCAGGTACCGTCAAAGAACAGGCTGATATGCAGGCTGGCGGGGCAGCCCGGTTCCGTTTTTTTGTCCGATTGATGATCGGACTCCCCGACATATCCCTCCAGGTACTGCCTGGCGTAGTTGCCTTCGGTCAGCGTTCTGCTCGCCGGCAGGCGGCCGCGCTCGTTGTATTCGGTTTTCTGCTGCGTGGAGTCATCCGCTGGCGCTTTCCCCTTTTTATCATCCGGCCCGGGAAAGTGTGGCGGTAAACTGGCCGCTTCTGCGGTGGACGTTTTGACAGCGACCGGGGTGGCGCCGGTCTGGAAGGCGGCAATAAGCGCCTTCAGGGCACTTAACGTGGAGTCTGCGGCGTCGGACATACAACTTCCTCCTTGATATGTTGGATAAGTATTTTCTGAGCTCTTTGCTTCCAGTCTGGCGGCGACTGGGGAACCGGATATCCCGGCTGTCCCGGCGGGATGCAGGAACGCACTATCCGCACTTTATCGCAGGGGAAAATATGCACATCAAATCCGCAGGCCTGCCCCTTCTCCCAACGTTCGATAGGGACAGTAATCGGCCCATGTTTCTGATAGTGAGTTTCATAGTCGTCCGGCATCTCACTCGATTTCATCCAGGCATTAGGATCGGAAGTCCAGGTGATTTTTGCCGTCAGTCCCGGCCGCCAGACATCTGGCACCATCACGCAACAGAAGCCGCCGCCGCCGCCGTAGGGATTAGCCCTGGGGCCCCCGTAACCGTTTACCTGCACCGAAACAATGTCATCCGGGCCGTGGTTATAGACATTTATGTCAGCGCCGCTCATGCCGTCGCGACTGTGGTCGCGACAGGCCGTCAGCAGGCAGAGCAAAACGGCGGCCAGCACCATCAGTCCGCCGGGCAAAATACGGATATGTTTTATCATTGATGTGTCCTTACAAATATAAAGTGATGACTTATTAATAAATGGCGTAATTAAATGCTTGTATTTATGCTAATATATGAACCTCCATATATAACTGATAATGATATTTGTAGCGGTCAAATAAAATTGGTCGCTACAAATATTTTCAGCTGTATTTTAATATCCGTTCACACCTGTACTAATATATCGCCGACATTAATATCAATAATTATTTTTACCCGCTGGTTTGCGTGGTGGGAATAATATCCAGCAGCGCCACGATACCGGTATGGATAAAGTCATAGCCCCACGCCGCACGATCCAGACGATCCTTATCGATAAACGGCACTTCTCGCGGCCCTTTGCTTTCCGCGGGCGCCGCCGCCTGCTGCAGGCGTTAAACAGGGTGATCGCCTGGGCGGAGATTTTGAATTGATCTGCGACATCCCCTTGCATTACCCGATATTTTTTACCTTTGGCGCCGCCGGGCAATACCTCCTCGGGTACGCTCAGCGGCGCCCCGGCATCGAAGGCGGCGGCATACATATCGTGCAGCACAATCTTTGACAGCAGGCTGGCGGCATCGGTCTGCACTTTGCCGAGTTCGGTGGGTTTACAGTCACCGCCGACATCGGCATGCATCCCGGGATAGACCACCTCCACCGCCCCGGCCGGGTATTTACCGTCCGGACCGCGAATAGAGTCCAGCGGCAGGTCGCCATGCTGCTCGTGGCCGGCGACAAAGTGGTGGCAGCTTTTTAAGAAGCCTTTGGTGGTCGGCAACCGCAGGCTGTTGGCCGCCCAGCCCAGATGACCGGTGGCCGACGGCAGGATATGCGGCACGCCAACCGCGGAGACCGTATCCAGCAGCCCCATAAACTCGATACTGATGGGGATACTCAGCAGAGTCGGGCCGGCCGGAACCACCGTCCCCGCCGGCAGCATATTTGTCGCATCAAGCGGCATTTTAGCGTCATCGAGCAGCGACTCCAGCCCTCGGGCGAAGGCGCGGGCGGTGGCGGCCCCCCGGCAGTAGCCGTAGACAAAGAGCTTGATTTTGGCGATGCGCCGCTGCGAGCGCTGGATATACAGCCGCGTCGGCTGCCGCGGCCACTGGTTGACCACGCCGCCCAGATGGTCGTCGCAGAATTTTTCAAGCGCACTTTTACGGTTGAACTTCTGGGTCAGCCGCGAGAAGGGCCAGACGGTGGCCATACTTTGCCGATATCTGGTCAGTTCGCTGTCTTTGATCGCGGTTTTGTTCACCGCATAGCAGATGCTGCTGTAGGTTTTAAGCAGCGCCTGGTTGATACGGTCCTCACCGCCGTTGGCAAACAGCTCGCCGTCCAGCGAGTAGTGCTCTTCGCCAATCTCCGGAAAGCGCGCTCCGCAACCGGGAAAGTAGTAGCTGAAGTAACCGTCCGCTTCCGCAGGCGATGTCTGAGTTGTCCAGTCGGCTGCATGGTAAAGGCGGCCAATATTGGTCAGCGGCGGATTACGCGAACCATATACCTCATCGGCTCCCTCTTCATTACAACAGGTACCGTCAAAGAACAGGCTGATATGCAGGCTGGCGGGGCAGCCCGGTTCCGTTTTTTTGTCCGATTGATGATGGGACTCTTTAACATACCCCTCCAGGTACTGCCTGGCGTAGTTGCCTTCGGTCTGCGTTCTGCTCGCCGGCAGGCGACCGCGCTCGTTGTATTCGGTTTTCTGCTGCGTGGAGTTATCCGCTAACGTTTTCCCCTTTTTATCATCCGGCCCGGGAAACTTTGGCGGTAGGCTGGCCGCTTCCGCGGTGGAGGTTTTGACCGCGACCGGGGTGGCGCCGGTCTGAAAGGCGGCAATAAGCGCCTTCAGGGCATTCAGCGTGGACTCTGCGGTGTCGGACATACAACTTCCTCCTTAATATGTTTGAAAATAACGCTATCTGCTTTTTTTTCTTCGTCAGGTTCAGGTTGTACTGGGTATTCAGGGGAATCACGCATATGACAGGAACGGACTATCCGCACCTTATCGCAGGGGAAAATATGCACGTCGAAACCGCAGGCCTGCTCCTCCTCCCAGCGCTCAATCGGCACGGTAATTGGTCCATGGCGCTGATAGTATTGCGAATAATTGTCAGGCATATTGCTGGATTTCATCCAGGAGTTAGGGTCGGAGGTCCAGGTGATTTTTGCCGTCAGCCCTGGGCGCCAGACATCAGGCACCATGACGCAGCAGAAGCCGCCGCCGCCGCCGTAGGGATTAGCTCTTGGCCCGCCGTAACCGTTCACCTGCATCGAAACAATGGCATCCGGACCGTGGTTATAGACATTTATATCAGCGCCGCTCATGCCGTCGCGACTGTGATCGCGGCAGGCCGTCAGCAGGCAGAGCAAAGCGGCGGCCAACACCGCCAGTCCGCCGGGTAAAATACGGATATGCTTTATCATTGATGTGTCCTTACAAAAAATTAAATGCGTCGTTATTAAGAGATGACGTGATGACAGAATTATATTTTTGCTGATATATATACCTCCCGAATATTTGTGATAATGATATTTGTAGCGGTCAAATAAAATTGGCCGCTATAAATATCTTCAGCTGTATTTTCATATCCGTTCGCGCCTGCACTAATATATCGCCGACATTAATATCTATAATCGCTTTTACCCGCTGGCTTGCGTGGTGGGAATAATATCCAGCAGCGCCACGATACCGGTATGGGCAAAGTCATAGCCCCACGCCGCGCGGTCCAGCCGATCCTTATCGATAAACGGCACTTCTCGCGGCCCTTCGCTTTCCGCGGGCGCCGCCACCGACGGCAGCGCGCCGGTCTGCTCATTCAGCGCCTGCTGATAAAAAGGCTTACGCTGATAATACTTATCGGCGTATTGCGGGCTGGCAAAGCGCTCGGTGCGCCAGGCGGTGATCCAGCTCAGCTGGTCCGCCAGCATTACCTCCAGCGCTTTGGCCTTCAGCGGCACATACACCGGATCCGGCAGCTTGCCCAGCGGACCGTTCTCCGACGGCTTCGCGGCGGCGGCGGCTTTCGCCTTATCGCCATCCGCCTTGTCGTGAGCCGCCTTCAGCGCGGCAACCGGATCCCGGCCCTGGGCCACGGCGATGGCCACCACCTCCGCCTCATTGACGGCCGGCGTTTCGGTCTTCGCCCCCGCCTGCTGCGCCCCGGCCTGCTGCCAGGCGTTAAACAGGGCGATCGCCTGGGCGGAGATTTTGAATTGTTTTAATACGTCACCTTGCATTATCCGATAGGTTTTCTCTTTAGCCCCGCCAGGCATCACCTCCTCAGGTACGCTCAGCGGCGCCCCGGCATCAAAGGCGGCGGCATACATATCGTGCAGCACAACCTTTGACAGCAGGCTGGCGGCATCGGTCTGTACCTTACCGAGTTCGGTGGGTTTACAGTCACCGCCGACATCGGCATGCATCCCGGGGTAGACCACCTCCACCGCCCCGGCCGGGTATTTACCGTCCGGCCCGCGGATAGAGTCCAGCGGCAGGTCGCCGTGCTGCTCGTGGCCGGCGACAAAGTGGTAGCAGCTTTTTAAGAAGCCTTTGGTGGTCGGCAGCCGCAGGCTGTTGGCCGCCCAGCCCAGATGCCCGGTGGCCGACGGCAGGATATGCGGCACGCCAACCGCAGAGACCGTATCCAGCAGCCCCATAAACTCGATACTGATGGGGATACCCAGCAGGGTCGGACCGCCGGGCACCACCGTTCCCGCCGGCAGCATATTTGTCGCATCGAGCGGCATTTTTGCATCATCAAGCAGCGACTCCAGCCCGCGGGCGAAGGCGCGGGCGGTGGCGGCCCCCCGGCAGTAGCCGTAGACGAACAGCTTGATTTTGGCGATGCGCCGCTGCGAGCGCTGGATATGCAGCCGCGTGGGCTGCCGCGGCCACTGATTGACCACGGCACCCAGATGCTTGTTGCAGAACTCATCGAGCGCGCTTTTACGGTTGAACTTCTGGGTCAGCCGCGAGAAGGGCCAGACGGTGGCCATACTTTGCCGATATCTGGTCAGTTCGCTGTCTTTGATCGCGGTTTTGTTCACCGCATAGCAGATGCTGCTGTAGGTTTTTAGCAGTGCCTGATTGATACGGTCCTCACCGCCGTTGGCAAACAGTTCGCCGTCCAGCGAGTAGTGCTCTTCGCCAATCTCCGGAAAGCGCGCCCCACAGCCGGGAAAGTAGTAACTGAAGTAACCGTCATCTTCAGCTGGCGGTGACTGGCCACTCCAGTTCGCGGCATGATAGAGCCGGCCGATATTGGTCAGCGGCGGGTTACGTGACCCGTAGACCTCATCAGCCCCCTCTTTATTACAGCAGGTACCGTCGAAGAACAGGCTGATATGCAGGCTGGCCGGGCAGCCCGGTTCCGTCTTTTTATCCGATTGATGATCGGACTCCCCGATATATCCCTCCAGGTACTGCCTGGCGTAGTTACCTTCGGTCTGTGTTCTGCTCGCCGGCAGGCGGCCGCGCTCGTTGTATTCGGCTTTGTGCTGCACAGAGTTATCGGCAGGCTTTTCTCCCTTTTTATCATCCGGCCCGGGAAACTTCGGCGGTAAACTGGCCGCTTCTGCGGTGGAGGTTTTGACCGCGACCGGAGTGGCGCCGGTCTGGAAGGCCGCAATAAGCGCCTTCAGGGCACTCAACGTGGAGTCTGCGGTGTCGGACATACGATGTTCTCCTTAACGTGATTATAAAGTATATTTTGTGCTTTTTTATTTCCGTCAGGGTCAGGCTGTATTGGGTATTCAGGGGCCGCTCGACCATAGCAGGAACGCACTATCCGCACTTTATCGCAGGGGAAAATATGGATATCAAAGCCGCAGGCCTGATCCTCCTCCCAGCGTTCAATAGGCACCGTGATCGGCCCATGGCGCTGATAGTGAGTTTCATAATCATCCGGCATCTCACTGGATTTCATCCAGGAGTTAGGGTCAGAGGTCCAGGTGATTTTTGCCGTCAGGCCCGGACGCCAGACATCTGGCACCATCACGCAGCAGAAGCCGCCGCCGCCGCCGTAGGAGTTCGCTCTTGGCCCGCCGTAGCCGTTGACCTCCACCGAAACGATAGCGTCCGGGCCGTGGTTTAAGACAGCTATGTCGGCGGCGCTCATGCCGTCGCGACTGTGATCGCGACAGGCCGTCAGCAGGCAGAGAAAAACGGCGGCCAGCACCGTCAGCCCGCCGGGAAAAATACGGATATGCTTTATCATTGATGTGTCCTTACAAATTTAAAGTGATGACTTATTAATAAATGACGTCATTAAGTGCTTGTATTTATGCTAATAGATGAACCCCATATATAACTGGTAATGATATTTGTAGCGGTCAAATAAAATTGGTCGCTACAGACATTAATACCGGTTTTCCAGAGGTTAGAGCCGGGCAATATTAGTCAGCGGCGAATTGTGTATGCTAAGAGGCATAGTTTCCTTCAGTCTGCGTTCTGCTCGCCGGCAGACGGCCGCGCTCGTTGTATTCGGTTTTCTGCTGCGTGGAGTCATCAGCTGGCGCTTTCCCCTTTTTATCATCCAGCCCGGGAAACTTCGGCGGTAAACTGGCCGCTTCTGCGGTGGAGGCTTTAACCGTGACCGGAGTGGCACCGGTCTGAAAGGCGGCAATAAGCGCCTTCAGGGCATTCAGCGTGGAGTCTGCGGTGTCGGGCATACAATGTTCTCCTTAACATGGTCGAGTAATATTTTTTTCGCTTTTTCATCCTCATCAGGCGCACGCTGTATCGGATATGCCGGAGATGAGCGATCGTGACAGGAGCGTATAATTCTTACCTTGTCGCACGGGAAAATATGCACTTCAAAACCACAGGCCTGTCCCTTCTCCCAGTGCTCAATGGGGACGGTAATCGGTCCATGACGCTGATAGTGAGTTTCATAATCGTTCGACATATCACTCGATTTCATCCATGAATTAGGATCGGAGGTCCAGGTGATTTTTGCCGTTAATCCCGGGCGCCAGACATCTGGCACCATCACGCAGCAGAAGCCGCCGCCGCCGCCATAGGGATTCGCCCTTGGTCCGCCGTAGCCGTTCACCTGCAACGAGACAATGGCATCCGGACCGTGGTTTAAGACGTTTATATCAGCGCCGCTCATCCCGTCGCGACTGTGATCGCGGCAGGCCGTCAGCAGGCAGAGCAAAACGGCGGCCAGCGCCGCCAGCCCGCCGGGCAAAATACGGATATGCTTTATCATTGATGTGTCCTTACAGAACTGATAATCACCTATTGATGATCAACAAGGAGGATGTTTCATTCCTCAAAGTGACTTTCGAACCAGGACGCTAAATCACCGATAAAATTCTGCTGATGCGCCTGCCAGCCGAGCTGCCAAAGGGTATTAAATTTGTCCTCCTGAGTCGTAAAAAAGGTGCTGAATTTTTCAGAAACCGTAAATTGCTGGGCATCGATAGCGACATCCAGTTTCATCATTTGCTCATCGCTGAAATTAATCTTGATCGCCTCCGGGATCGTTGCCTGAACAGGCGAGCACTCGCCTTCCAGCCAGCAGATCTTGTCGTCTCTATCGCGGTAGCTCCAGAGATAAACCGGTTCTAAAAACCATGCTTTTTGTTCTTCGGTGAGCACATGCTGCATCAGCAACGGGAACATACGGGTATCGTAATAGCGCACCAGGCCAGAACGGTCTTCCCATGCGCCGTCGGCCAGGTTGCGCAGGTGGGCGGCGAGCGTTGAAAAACTTAGCGGTGAGAGAAAGATCAGCAGACCCGGCTTGTAGGAAAATGCGGCGATCAGATCGGCAATCCATTGACGATGCTGCCAGCAAGCTGGCTCAAGCCGCATCAATAAAGGCGCCATCTCCAGCAGCGGCTCTTCCGGTTGCCCCTGATAGAGTGAGAACCACTGCACCGGAGGAGAAAGTCTATTTAAGCCATCCAATAACGGGTTGTCTAAAACGCCTTGATCGGCAATGAGATAGACGTCGCGCAGCGCGAGCTTTCGCGCAAATTGTTCCAGCTTGCTAATCCATTCCTGATTCATTAACGCCATGTTCATTCCTTCTTGTCTTGAGGTTGCGGTGCCGGGAGTGCTGCGGTGACGATGCCTAGTGAGAGAGGGTGACGCGGATCGCGGGCGATCCAGCCGCAAGACTGATGAAAGTGGCGGGCAAATATCGCCGCCAGTGCGATGGTGATGAGCTGCTCCATCTGCCCCGTCTCACCCCAGTTTTCATCCTGCAGCAGTTGGTTGCTGTTCCAGCCGCTTTGCGCCAGTTCCGGGATTTGCGGTTGTGTGAATGCGATACAGGGATCGGGCGGGCGTTCGGCCTCGCTTTGCTGCATCGCCCGCTGACAGACCAGTTGGATATTTTCCAGCGCGGCGCCTTCATAAACCTCGCCGCGGGTCAGCCGCGCCTCCCCCTCCCGGGCCAGTAACCAGAGCACGGCGGATTCCCCCGCTGGTCTCGCCGAATCAGCCATCGCCGCCACCGACTGGCACCCCGCCACCAGAATGAAACATTCGTCGCCGGACTCATTAATGCGCGCGGTAATCTCCGATAAGCTGGCCTCGCCCTGCCAGGGTCCCGCCATATGCGGCAACTGAGCGGTGGGACAGCGCTTGCGCAGCTCGGCGCAAAATTCTCGCCACGCCGGTTCGCTGCCCTGCCAGTAACAGCCGCTCAGGCCGGGAAGTTGATGTTCGCCACGTTGCGCCAGCCATTGTTGCGCCAGCATTCGGGCTAGCTGCTGTTCACGCAGGTCGATATCGACGATGTCCGAGTGGATCAGTCGCAGCGCCCGCGCACCGGACTCCAGTTTCTCTTTTGGCGGCTGATGTTCTCGCTTCAGCAGCGTCTGCCAGCGCTCGGGTTCACATCCCACCGGCCCCAGCAGCACCGTTTCCACCAGCCCAACGCTATATTGATGCCGGGCCCACCACGTTTGATGATCGAAATCGATCAACCGCTGGTAGTACTGGGTGTAGTGAACCGACAGGCGGTAATAAAGCAGACGCAGCATCCAGATGATGAGGACCAAAAGCATGGCGCTAACGATTGCGACGGTTATTAACGCCCCGCCACGCGCTTCGGCAGGCATTAACGCCGCGCCTCCTCCGCTGATAAGCGTCATCCCCGCGCCGACGGACAACCACCGTCCGTTGTGGGGCGACGTGGCGGTTTTGTAAGGCAGATAGTCGGTTAGCTGTCTCATAGCGCGACTTCGCAATCAGGGCGTGAACTCACCAGCGTACAGCCGCAGGCGCAATGATGCCCGTCAAGAGCCACCGGAGAACCATCCACTTCATACAGCGAGCTTCCTTCGGCTATGACCGTCAGGCCATGTTCATTGCAGCTCACCTGGTCGCCTTTGCAGGCGATGCCTTTACCAAAACAGAGATAATGGCCGCCGATCACCGTACCGCCATGCTCACGCAAGGTATCACCCTGCCGAATAATGGGTTTCAAGGTCTGTTCCTCCGGGTAAGTTATATCTATGAGCGATTGTCAGGCGGCGCGGGGCACAAAAGCCTGAGCCAGTTCTTGCGCACGAATCAGGCAGTCTTTACATATCGATGTGGGAAGATCGGGAAGCGGAAACGTCTCGCCGGCCGGCCCCTGCATCTTATGCGTGCCTTTAAAACTGAGCAGACTCGGGCTGTGAAGATGGATTTCTCCCTGCGGCGTCAGGCGGATGTAGCCGCCGCCGCAGCCCAGGGTGATGCCATTTTTGGCGGTAAGCTGCAGATGTCCCTGCGTTGACTGAACGGTAATTTCCTTCAGTGAAGTGAGCGCCAGTGTGTCGCCGTGCGACTCTATTTCCAGCGGTCCTTTCACCGATACCATACGCATCCCTTCGCGGTGAGAAAGCAGCGAGATTGCGTTTTTGCTATTCACCGATAGCCGGTTGCCGCTGGCCAGCGCAATATCGCTGGCGCTTTGCAGGTACAACCCTTTACCACTCTGTAGCAGCGTCGTTTCCGCCGTCACGATGCCGATGCCTTTCGGCGCGCTCATCAGCAGGACGGGGCTCGCCAGATTGACGGCTTTGCCGACGAACTGCTTTAACGTGCTGACATCCGGCGGGGTGTTGTAGTGGGTGCGGGCTATCTCCTGCCAGTCGTTGAGCTGAACAACGGCACTGCCGAGCAATTGACTCGCGGGATCCATTTCCACGGTCGCGCCCATCGCTTTCAGCTGTTCATCGGCGGTAATAAATATTCCCTTCCCGCCGCGGATCGCGCCGTAGCTGTCGGTGCGTAACTCAAATCCCTCACCGCGCGGCGTGTTCTGATGATCCACCAGATGACCGAGGTTGAGCTGGCTCTTGCCGCCATATTCGGTGCTGACCTTAACGTGCTCTTTACCCCGTGTATCATCGAGGCGAATCTTGTTGTTCGCCGGCGTGCGCAGCACGTTACGCTTGTAGTTGTAGAGCGTCACGTGGTCCTGGTGCGTGGAGTCGTGCAGCGCGCCGGCAATATAGGGCCTATCGGGATCCCCCTGCTCAAAAGCGATCGCCACTTCGGTGCCCGCTAACAACGGCAGATGCAGGCCAAAGGTTTCACCGGCGTAAGGGCGCGCCTGGCGCACCCACAGGCTTTCCTCACCCGGCTGCCAGCGATCGCGATCGAACAATAAGTTCACCCGATAACGTCCGTCGCGATCGATATGGCCATAGAGATCGTTGATTTTGGTGCTGGTGACGCGCGCCGGCAGCGTCCCGGCCATTCTGGGTTTGCTGATGACCGCTGGGCGAAAGCAGTAAGTCTCTACGCAGGGAATAGCCTGAAACGTCATGACGAAGCTGCGGTCGCGACGGGCGCGGCAGTGAATCGCAGCGATCGCCACCCCCTGTCGCCAGACGTCCGTCACCTCTTCGCCGCCGCTCACTTTTAGCTGCTGGCCGGGAGCCAGCGCCGCGCAGTTGGTTTCCCCATTCAGCCGCGTCTGCTGGTTGAGAT
Source organism: Klebsiella aerogenes KCTC 2190 (assembly GCF_000215745.1). Taxonomy (GTDB): domain Bacteria; phylum Pseudomonadota; class Gammaproteobacteria; order Enterobacterales; family Enterobacteriaceae; genus Klebsiella; species Klebsiella aerogenes. The sequence goes on from NC_015663.1 coordinate 4,705,188, forward strand.
AACGCTCATGACGAATACGGGCATAAAAGGCCCCGCTCTCCGGGTCCGGAGTATGCTGGAAGCGATTACCCGGCGTCAGATAGTTGTCCGCCCAGTGATAGGCTTCACCGTAGGTGGTACTATCGCCACGGCTGACATTGACGTTGAGATTCATATCCTCTGGCGCGTTACGGTAGTTATAGTCACGAGTAAACACCGAACGCTCAACCACGTGGTGTCGGCTCTGTAAATCCCACACCGATTCGTTCCCGCCGTCATGCTGCCCGGAGGGAGCGACCGAAGGCAACAACAGTCCCGTCTCGTAGTGTTGCTGGTCATCGTAGAACTCCGCCACATCAATATTCAGCCGGGTATCGGCGGTAAAGCGAAACCAGATCCCCACTTCACCCAACAGGCGGGAGATAAAGGTCAGATCGTCCTCGCCGTACTGCATCACCTGTTCACGCTGCGGGTATTCATGCGCCAGTTGAAAGACAAAATCTTCCCCGCGCATCTGGTGACGGGTTCTGAGAATGTGCTCCACAATCTGCGGTGCCGACATATCCTGATAAATACGGTTCTGATGACTCTTCGACAGTAGCGCCAGACGCGGCTGTAACGTCAAGGCGTAGCGCGTTTCCTCTTTTGCGATGGAAAGCCGTTCAAAAGAGGTGATCACTCCCTGAAGAACGCGCACCGGCTGCTGGATCTTAATGCCAAATCCCTGGTCAACCGGCGCCTGCAAGGTCAGCGAGGCGTTTTGCAGCAACATCTGCTGCGGGGTGATAGCTTTATCGCTGCTGGTAAATTCAATGGTATAGCGGAAAGGCTCACTTAAGTTTTCCTCACCTTCAAAGCACAGAACATCCAGCAACGAGTTACAACCATGCACCTGTAACAGATGATGGCTGTGGTTGAACAACAGAGGCTTTATGTCACTCATGATTTATTTTCCTGTATCAAACGCCATTCTCTTTATCTCCCTTCCGTCGCCTTCGACCACGCTACCGCCCGTCGCTGTTTCCTGTTGATAAGGAGCCCAAAAGCGCACAAGGTTGGGCAGATTGTGTTGACCCCGGTACCCGGCAACAAAAACGACGGACAGGAAAACCTGTCCGTACGAAGAGTCATGAGATGGTCGGTTTAGAAAGCGCCATCCGCCGAAGTTGAAGCGGAGTTCGTCGAAACCTGACAGGCGTCGGGCTGCGGCACCAGGCTAATTTCGACCCGGCGGTTCAGCGCCCGGCCTTGCTGCGCATCGTTGCTGGCGACCGGACGGCTTTCGCCATAACCCTGCACCGCAAAACAGCTTTCCGGCACGTCGCCGGTATCGCGCATCCAGTTACGCACCGATTCGGCACGCTTCAGGGAGAGTGTCTGGTTGGATTTATCATCGCCTACGCTGTCGGTATGTCCGGCGATGACGATTAGCCAACCGGGCCTGGCTTTGATCCCCACCAGCGAGTTCACCAGCAGCTTGGTGGACCCCGGTTTAAGCGTCCACTTGCCGGTGTCGAATAGCGACATGCTGTCAAGACGGACAATTTTCGGTACGATTTTTTCTACCGCTTTCGGCGGTGGAGGCGGAGGGACGTAGGAACGAATCGCTGCCAGTACCGGCTGACGCAGACGCTCGCCGCGATAGAGCCCAAGGCCCAGCGCCAGCGGCGCGCCATCACGCGCGAAGGCATCCAGTTGCGCCGCATCCTGACGCAAAATCTGTACGGCGCGGGCTTTTGCGGCATGGTCGTCCATCACCGTCCGTTCATAGCGCTGAACATCAAAGCCAACCCGCTGGAGGAGTTGCTGGTTGTTCCATGCGCTGCAGCACAGCGCAATCAGGGCCGCGAGGGTGAACAGACAGAATGCCCGCCGCAGAGCACGGCTTTTCGGCGTGGTGCCGCCGCCCTGCGGCAGTATCGGTAAAATGAAATCCGGCAGTTTCCGCGCTTCTGCAGCAATTTCCGGTAACCAGCCCGGTAGTGAGTTGAGGGAAGTATGCTCAGACAGCCAATGCTGCCATAGATTATCCGCCACGGCAGGCGCCCCGGCTGGCGTGAAATGATACAGTACGACCGCCGGAGCGATCGGGGGAACATCGTCGGTGGCCGCCGTCAGTACGCTCAACGCTATCTGCTGCGTAAAGCGGGCAAGCGCATTTATCCTAAGCTGCGCCGCCAGGCGATGAGCGCCATCAGCCTGCATCAACCAGCTTGCGCTGCTGCACGGCACGCCGTCAGGCAGCCACACCTGCAACGTCTCTCCGGCACGCGCTGTCTGCCATAACGGTTCCAGCGAGGCGCCGGACAGAGAGCTGTTCAGCAGTAACGGTATCGCCCGACGGGTATCGCCCCGCACCTGGGCAAGCTGCCAGCGCAACTCGCGTAGCCGCGCCGCCAGCGCCGCGTCATCATCATGTTGTTGCGGCTGCATGCAGAACATCACCGCCAGTTGCGCAATGAGCGCCGGGCGCTCATCGCGCACATAACGCGCCGTCTGCTGCAACGCGGCGGTGGCGACTCTCAGCCAGCACCCCTGTGAGGTACGATAAATCGCGCTTTCTCCCGGCCAGTCCGCCGTGTCGCCGCAGACCAGCACAATCGGCAGTCGATACGGCGCCGACGGTAGCTCAACCAGCCAGTCGGCATCCGCAGGTCGCTCACGTTGTTGGCGCCCGACGTAGACCAGCCCGACCGCTACGCCCGCCGCCGTCAACCCAACAGCCAGCACCCGGCCGCCGGTGGATAACGGCAGAAACAGCAGGATCATCAACACCGCCAGCAGACCGCCCCACAGCCAGAGCAGGCGCTGATAGCGCGCGCTCATTGTCCGCCTCCCAGTCGCAACGCCGCGACCAGGCCATCCAGCCAGTAGTTCAACCCCAACCACAACGCGGCCACCAGCACCAGCGACACGCCAATACTAATCGGCCAACGGCGCAACCAGTCTGCCAGACCGCGGCGGCCGGATAGATTCGCCAGAATCGGCTGCTGAGGATCGCCCGCAAACGGCGGTACCCGCTCGCCAAGCGCGCTGACGAGCGCTGCGCGCGCCGGATCATTGAGGCCATACCGCCCCTTAAACCCCAGCGCCAACACCCGATGGAAACAAGTCAGAACGAGGTTATCCGGCGCCGGCTCGCGCAGCACCTGGCGGATGCGCTCATAGAGCGCATCTCCGGCTTCCATGCCGCCAAAATATTTAACCTCAAGCGGCCGATCGTACCAGGCGATACAGGCGTCATCTTCCTCATTGCGCCCTTTCGCGGTTTCATCCAGCAGCGCACACCATGCATAGAGGATATGCTGACGGTTCGCCTCGCTGATATCAGCGGCCACCAACTGCGCCATCACCTGTTCAATGTTGTCTACACAACGCTGCCAGAGATGTTTCCCCTCCCCCTCGGCCAGTTTGGCGCCAAGGCGCAGTTCCGTCACCGTTAGCCAGCTATCCGCCAGCAGAGCATCAATATTGATATCCTGGGTCATGAGCGCAGCACCGCGTAGAGTTCGAGTTCCGGGTCGCCCAGCAGGCCGGGCACGTAAAAGACGCAACTCCCTTCCGCCAGCATCGCCTGCGCCGCCGGATGAGTCATATCAAGGGTGAAATACTGATTCTCCAGGCGCAGCGGGATGGCGGCGGGAACATGACTCATGGCTTTCAGCGGAATGCCGGGCTGCGAACCGTTGACCACCCGGTCAACCTCATCGGGGCTACCGGCTTTACACTGTTGCGGTAACTGCTCCAGCAGTTGCGCCGCAGGTAGCGCGGAACGCACCGAGAGATAAAAATCGGCCTCTTCGCGCAACCTTGGATCGTGCAGACGGGCATGCCAGCGCTTACGCCGGTCATCGTGCGTCATTTCAATCGCCACAACCCGGGATGGCAGGCTGGCTTCGAGCAGTACGCCGAGTAATTTGAACAGCGGTGGAAAGACTTCCGTCAACGCCTGATGGCGATAGGGCGGAATATCCGCCGTGGTATGGTCAAGGGAGAAGGTCAACAGGCTGCCCGCCAGGCTGGCCAGCGCTTCATACAGCCGTTCCGGATGTACCTGCGGATGGCGCAGGAAATGGTTCAACACCGGCTCCGCGCTGTTAAGCGCGTTCAGCAGCCAAAACAGCGATACATCCGCTACCGCAAAATCCGCCATCCTGGCGTTGCTTTCCCTACGCATGGCCATCAGGCGTTGCAGGCGCACGCCCAGTTGATTCGTCAGCTGTTCCGTTTGTTCGTGCAGCCAGCGGCTGGCCAACACTTTCAGCAGCGGTGGGATAAAGTTCTCATCCAACGACCAGCAATCCTGACTGTCGCGACGTAATCTGGCGACGGCGACGGTTTGATAATCGCCGTTATTGTCATCCGCTGTGCGCAGCGTCAGTTGCGCAAGCATCACCGCAATTTGTCGACTGTCTTCGCCATATCTGTTGCGTACTTCTCGCCAGGCCAAACGCCAACGTACCGGCCGCTCTGCGCGTTGTTCCATCTGCAGGCAGTTGCCGCCGTTTTCATGCTCATGAGGCAGCGCCAGCACCACCGTTAATTCGCGGCTTTCCGCTTGCGGCAACACCATGACCTCAGGCAACGCATCAGCGTTATCGCTGTCGATAAGCGTTCCATCAGGGAAGCGTACATAGAGGTGGCTGGCCTTCAGCGTCCCCTGTTTTAGCAATGCGGCGTCAAATTCGACGCGGATGATCCCCCAGGGATTCATCACCCCCAGACGGGCGATACATTCGCTTTGCCAGGCCGCCTGGTTCACCTGCTGTTGAAAATGTTGTGGGGAGATCATCTGACCCCTGCCCCACAGTGGTCGTAATGTCTTCATCGCACCTCCTGTGCGTTACTCTTGCTTCTTCAATAAGGTGTTCATCAATCCGATATTTAATTTCACCACGCTAACTGATTGGCGAACGGCATTTCGAAAGAGAAAAGTTGAATTATTATTATTGATATTTATTTTTTCTTGAATGATTAGTGGATGGGTTTTAATATTACTGAAACGACTCACGCTCAGGGATTTAAGCAACAGCCCGACAACCCTCTGTTCAATTTCGATATACAGTGACAATTGTGAATGAATACGGGCACTGAGTCGCTCACCCGGAAAGGCGTCGTTCATTACATTCCTTATATATCCGAACCGTTTCAGAATGAATCGCTGGTTTTAGTTAACCACCCAGATTAATGAACTATATTTAGATTGATATCAAGAATATTCACCGAGAGAATAAAAAACAAAGCAACTGACAATTGCAATATGACAATATAATGCGTTGCAATAGGTGCTTTTCGCAGTAAATTAAACCAGAAACTTACTAACGGACGGGGCATGCGCCAATGATGCCTATTCCATTGATATAAATCATCACTTATCGCCAGGCCGCAGCAATATTGGCCTGAAAGGCTTTTTGCCACAATTATATTTTTGGCGAATTATTTACAAACACTCTACCTCGTCTGAAAGCGCACTAGCAGGAGAAATCTCCCTTCTACAGTGGAGAATGATTTTATTACCGGCAAGTAATATTCATTTAAATAATAGAACCCATTATTTACGCGCAATAATGGGTCAATCTCTTTTTTTCCCTTGACTCGGCTTATCCTATTGCCCGCATCAGCAACCCGACAATAAACGCGCCGCCAAGCCCGGCAGTGATAATACCAATCGGTAATTCTTGATTCGCTATCAGGCTTCGGCTGAGTATATCGCCGCCAGTGAGCAATATCGCGCCAAGCAAACCGCACATCGGCACGGCCATTCGATGCCTGACGCCAACGGCCCGACGCGCCAGGTAAGGCACCATCAGGCCGACGAAACCAATAACCCCGGTTATAGAAACCAGCAAAGCGGTAGCCAACGCGCAGCAGAGGAAGGTTTCGCTTCTCAACCGCTCAACCTCGACGCCCAGCGAGCAGGCCGTCTGTTCCCCCGCCAACAGCGCATCCAGCGCCCGCCAGCGGCGCAGGGTAAATCCACTCAACAACGCCAGGCTCAATAAGGGAATGAACAGGTTGTCCCATCGCGCCAGTCCCAGACCGCCCAATGACCAGAATAGCAACGAACCAGCCGCCCGCTGGTCGCCGGAAAAGACCAGATAGCTGGTCAGCGCGCTGAAAAGAAACGACACCGCCAGGCCACAGATGATTAATTGTTCCGCTCGCCTTAGCTGGTTGACGCGAAACAATATCATCACCGCCAGCGCGGATAATATCCCGCCGACGAAAGCCGAGCCCGGCAGCGTGAGTGGCCCCAGTACATCGCCGAAGCGGGTGATCACCAGCACCGCGCCAGCGGAAGCGCCTGAAGACAGGCCAAACAAAAACGGATCGGCCAGTTCGTTGCGTGTCGTGGTCTGTAAGAGCAAGCCGACGATCGCCAGCCCCACGCCGGTTAGCGCCGCCAGCAGGACTCGCGGTAGGCGTAAGTCAATGACGATAGTTTTCACTATTTCGGCAACGGGAGCGGATGCCAGGCCCAACGCGGATAGCACCTGTCGCCACGAGAGTTCCACACTCCCCCACTGCAGACTCGCTATCATCATGCCGCATAAAACGACGGATGCCAGCGCCGTCCATAGAACAAAACGTTGCATTGACGGCCTCATTTCACGTCCGTGGCATATAAGAGGTGCGCCAGCTTCTCAACCGCCGCAATATTCGCCGGACCCGGAGTCAATTCAGCATACTGTAGCTTAAGATAACGCTGCTGCCGGACGGCGGGCGTCTGTTTCATCAGGGGATGAGATTCGAGTACACGCTGCAGCGCCGCGGTTCCCGTGCCGGTTTGGTAATCGAGCAGAATAATCACCTGTGGTTCGCTGGCCGCCACCGCCTCCCAGCTCGTCGTGGTCCAGTTCGCGTCCAGAGTATCCATCACGTTGCGTCCCCCGGCCGCCTCGATAATGGCCGTCGGCATCCCGTACTTGCCGCTGGTAAAGGGTTTATCCTCGCCGGAGTCATAGACAAAGACCCGCTGAGGCAGCGTATTTGCTGGCCTGACAGGCAGGTTCGCCAGCCGACGTTTCCACCCTTCCACCAGCGCCTCGGCCTGTTGTTGCTTGCCAAAAATCTTACCCAACTTGAGTTCATCGTTATAAAGCAAACTCATGTCGGCTTTCTTTGCCTGCCCACCGGCCTGTACGCAACTCTCGCTCAATACCAACGTGTTAATCCCATATGGCGCCAGCGTCTGCGGCGTCACATCGCCGCCAATTTTCATGCCGTAGTTCCAGCCGGCGAAGAAAAAGTCCGGCCGGACCGCCAGCAGCGTTTCCAGCGACGGGTATTTAGGCGCCAGCTCGGGGATGGCCCCCATCGCTGCTTTGAACTGTGGTGTTAGTTTATACCAGCCGGTGATGCCGGTTAGCCCCACAATCCGATCCTGGAGATCGAGCGCGAAGGCCATTTCCGCCATATTAAGATCGTTAATTACCGCACGCTGTGGGGGGTGATTAAAGGTGATGGGTTTACCGCAGCTGTCCACGGTAACGGGAAATGGATTCGCTAACGCGAACGGGCTACTTAACAGCAGCCATAAAATAGTTAAAAGTCTGTTCATATTTACTCGAGGTCATTAAGCGTGATGAGGAACTTCAAAAATGCGCAGCGCTTTACCGCTCACGGGATGCGCCACGCGAAAACTGGTCATGCCAAAAACCGGATAGCTTACGCTGGGGTGCAGCGCAGCCTCGGGTACGTCGCAAATCACCTGCTTGCCGTGGTGGATAACCAGCATTCGGTCGGCAAAGGCTTCAGCCGCGGCAAGATCGTGTAACACCGCAATCACCGCCACCTCTGTGCGCTTTACCAGGGTAAGCAACTCGCTTCTCGCCAGCGGATCGAGGTGATTGGTCGGCTCATCCAGCAATAGTAATTCGGGGGATTGCGCCAGCGCGCGGGCAAGCGCGGCGCGCTGACGCTGACCACCGGAGAGGTTGCCCAGCGGGCGATGGCGTAAAGGCTGCAGACCCGTATCACTAATAACGCTATCCACGATGCGCCGTCCCTGCGCCGAGGACGGTGATTCGCGATACGGTAAACGGCCCAATTGAACATACTCTTCCACCGTCAGGCGCAAATCGGGGATATCGTTTTGCGACAGGAAGGCAATATTCCGCGCGCGCGCTTGTGGCGACAGATGCCGTAGTTGACACCCCTGCCAGTACAGCGTTCCTTTATCCGGATTGACTTCGCCAATAATGGCTCTTAATAGGCTCGACTTACCGCTGCCGTTAGGTCCAATAACCGCCAACTTTTCCCCAGCTCGGAGTGAGAAATGAATCCCGTCAAGTATTACCGTCCTCTTTTTGACAGTCAGACTCAGCCCCTTGATGCTAAGTATTTCAGTATCACTCTTAAGCATACTTATCGATTTTATTATGTTATAACATAACAACTATGTACCACAGCCAGCTCGTCTCTGCAAAGGGGGTTGCATAATTTGTTATCGCAATACTTTAAAAAAGGTCTTCAGTGCCGGAGCGTACACTCCCAGGTCGCCTTCCGGACAGAGATTCGCTATCATCCCCCCTCACCCTTAAGCAGCGCCTGCCCATGTCCACCGTCATTGATACCTTTATCGCCCCACCTTGTTCCGCGCAGATTAAGATCCTCTACGAGGACGCGCATTTGTTGTTGATCGACAAACCCAGCGGCCTGCTCAGCCTGTCGGGTAAGAACCCGCAGAACCAGGATTCAGTTCATCATCGCCTGGTGCGAGATTTTCCGGGATGCACGCTGGTGCATCGACTCGATTTCGGGACGTCCGGGCTGATGGTGGTCGCACGTAACAAAACGATCAACGCCGCGCTGTGTCAGCAGTTCAGCCAGCGGGCGGTAAGCAAGGTCTATCACGCCCTGTTATGCGGACATCCAGAGGAAGATGAAGGGATTATAGACGCGCCGATTGCCAAGGATCCGGCGCTGTTTCCGCGCATGGCGATTAGCGCGCGTAATGGTAAACCGGCGCGCTCGCGCTATCAGGTGCTATCACGGGAATGGTTGCCAATAGCCGGTGGTTCGCTGGCGGTAACGCGCGTGCGGCTGCTGCCGGAAACCGGACGCACCCATCAGCTACGCATCCACTGCCAGCATCTCGGCTATCCGATTCTCGGCTGCGATCTCTACGGAGGGCTGGTGGAGCATCAGGCCTCACGCCTGATGCTCCACGCCAGTGAACTGCATTTTCATCATCCGGTCAGCGGTAAAGCGATAGCGGCGCGCCAGCCCAGTCCTTTTTGATTCGTCAGGCGCAAATCACTTTTATCGCCAGCCCGCCGCGCGAGGTTTCGCGATATTTATCGTTCATATCTTTGCCGGTTTCATACATCGTCTCAATAACCTTGTCGAGACAGACCCGCGGCTCGCTGGTACGACGGAGCGCCATCCGCGCGGCGTTTACCGCCTTCACCGCATTGATGGCATTGCGTTCGATGCAGGGAATTTGCACCTGTCCGGCCACCGGATCGCAGGTCAGACCGAGGTTATGTTCCATCGCAATTTCCGCGGCGTTGCATACCTGCGCCGGGCTGCCGCCAAGCAGTTCTGTCAACCCTGCCGCCGCCATAGAGCAGGCCACGCCAATTTCGCCCTGACAGCCAACTTCTGCGCCAGATATAGAGGCATTCATCTTATACAGTGAACCGATAGCCGCCGCAGCCAGCAGATAGCGGGCAATCGAGTTGGTATTGACCGGGCGGCGAAACTTGTCGTAATAGGCCAGAACCGCCGGAATAATCCCGCAAGCGCCATTGGTCGGCGCAGTGACGACCCGGCCGCCGGCGGCGTTCTCTTCGCTCACCGCCAGCGCGAACATATTGATCCAGTCGATAACGTTCATCGGGTCGCGGGAAAGGCTGTCGCTGGCCACCAGCTGTCGGCGCAGCGCAGCCGCTCTGCGCGGTACGTTGAGCGGCCCCGGCAGTACGCCCTCGGTATTCATTCCCCGCTCAATACCGTTATGCATCACCGCGTAAATAGCGGCGAAACCGGCCTCGATTTGTCCCTTATCGCGCAGCGCCAGCTCGTTTTGCATCATCAGACCGGAAATCGAAAGGCCATTGTGCTCGCAAAGCTGAAGCAGTTGATGGGCGGAGCGGAAATCAAAGGGGACCGGCGTTGCAACATCGTGAGTCTGGCCAAAACATGCCTCCTCAACGATAAACCCGCCGCCAATTGAGTAATAGGTTTTGCTGAGTAGCGGCTGCTGATGATCCCAGGCGCTGATGCGCATACCGTTCTCATGGCGTGCCAGCGCGCTATCATGAAATACGATGCTCTCCGGCAGCGGGAAATCGACCTGTCGGCTCCCCTTCGCCACCGGCAGACGGCCGCTCTCTGTCACCCGCTGAATAAAGGCCGGGATGGCGTCAATATCAACATCCTGCGGACTATTTCCGGCCAGCCCCATGATGATGGCGACATCGGTCGCGTGTCCTTTGCCGGTCAGCGATAGCGAACCGTACAGATCGACGACAATGCGCGTAGTCTGCGTCAGGTTGCCGCGGGTCGCCAGCTCGGTGATAAAACTTTTTCCTGCATTCATCGGCCCCACCGTATGGGAGCTCGAAGGGCCAATACCAATTTTGAAAATATCGAAAGCGCTAATCATATTCACACCTCGGTTTACCGTGTAGTGAAGACCAGGTTTCATAGCCACGAAAAAAATGGGGCGACCATGATCGTCGCCCCGTTGCGTTACAGCGCCTGGGTGAAGGTTCGCGAAATGACATCCTGCTGCTGTTCGTGGGTCAGCGCATTAAAGCGCACCGCATAGCCAGAGACGCGGATGGTCAGGTTCGGATAATTTTCCGGATGAGCTATGGCATCCAGCAGCATCTCGCGGTTCATCACGTTGACGTTCAGATGCTGACCGCCCTCGATCCGCTCTTCGTGGTGGAAGTAGCCATCAAGCAGACCGACGAGGTTGGTTTGCCGGACGCTCGCCTCTTTGCCTAACGCCGCCGGGACAATCGAGAAGGTATAAGAGATTCCGTCCTTCGCGTAGGCGAACGGCAACTTAGCCACGGAAGTCAACGAAGCGACCGCCCCTTTACGATCGCGGCCATGCATCGGATTTGCCCCCGGCGCAAACGGCGTACCGGCGCGGCGGCCATCCGGGGTATTACCAGTTTTCTGACCGTACACCACGTTTGAGGTAATCGTCAGAATCGACTGCGTCGGCACCGCGTTACGGTAGGTCGGCAACACCTTAATTTTCTTCATGAAACGTTCAACGAGATCGCAGGCGATACTATCAACGCGCCGATCGTTATTGCCATACTGCGGATAATCGCCTTCAATCTCAAAATCGATCGCCAGGCCGCTGTCGTCACGGATGGGTTTCACCTTCGCGTGCTTAATAGCCGAAAGCGAATCCGCCGCCACCGACAGACCGGCAATCCCGCAGGCCATGGTGCGGTATACATCGCGGTCGTGCAGCGCCATCAGCGAGGCTTCATAACTGTATTTATCATGCATGTAATGAATGATGTTCAGCGCGCTGATGTACTGCACCGCCAGCCAATCCATAAAATGATCGAGGCTGGCCATCACTTTGTCGTAATCCAGCACGTCGTCCATCAGCGGCGCGGTTTTCGGCCCGACCTGGATTTTGAGTTTCTCATCCACCCCGCCATTGATTGCGTACAGCAGCGTTTTGGCGAGGTTGGCGCGCGCGCCGAAGAACTGCATCTGTTTGCCGATGACCATCGGGCTGACGCAGCAGGCAATGGCGTAATCATCACTGTTGAAATCGGCGCGCATCAGGTCATCGTTTTCATACTGTAGCGAGGAAGTGACGATCGAAACCTGGGCGGCGTATTTCTTAAAGGCAATCGGCAGCGCTTCAGACCACAATACGGTAAGGTTAGGTTCCGGCGCCGGGCCCATGGTGTGCAACGTATGCAGATAGCGGAAAGAGTTTTTAGTCACCAGCGTGCGGCCATCCAGCCCCATCCCGCCAATTACTTCGGTTGCCCAGATGGGATCGCCGGAGAACAGCGTGTCGAATTCCGGCGTACGCAGGAAACGCACCATGCGGATCTTCATAATGAAGTGGTCGATCAGCTCCTGGGCCTGTTGTTCATTGAGGATCCCGGCGTGGAAGTCGCGCTCGATATAGATATCGAGGAAAGAGGCGGTGCGCCCAAGCGACATCGCGCCGCCGTTTTGCGATTTCACCGCCGCCAGATAGGCGAAGTACAACCACTGTACCGCTTCCTGGGCGTTGCGCGCCGGGCGGGAGATATCACAGCCATATTTCGCCGCCATCTCCTGCATTTGCAGCAGCGCGCGGCGGTGCTCCGCCAGCTCTTCACGCAGACGAATAGTGGCTTCCAGATCCTGCCCGCGCTCGAGCGTTGCCTGCAGATCGGCAAACTGCAGCTCACGTTCACGCACCAGGTAGCGAATGCCGTATAGCGCCACGCGGCGGTAGTCGCCAATAATACGCCCGCGGCCATAGCCGTCCGGCAGGCCAGTCAACACGCCGGATTTACGGCAGCGCAGCATATCGGGCGAATAGGCGTCAAATACCCCCTGATTGTGGGTTTTACGCAGCTCGCTAAACAGATATTCAAACTGGCTATCCATTTCCCGGCCATAGGCATCAAACGAGCTTTTAATCATGTTAATGCCGCCAAACGGATGTAGCGCGCGCTTGAGCGGTTTATCCGTTTGCAGACCGACAATTTTCTCCAGCGCCTGGTCGATATAGCCGGCATCGTGAGCGGTAATGGTGGTGGCGATATTGGTATCAAAATCAACCGGCGCGTGGGTGGCGTTCTCTACGCGAATGCCGGCCATCACTTTTTCCCACAGCGCGGTCGTCGCCGGCGTCGCCTGTGCGAGGAACGATTCATCCCCGGTATATGGCGTATAGTTGTGCTGAATAAAGTCACGGACATTAATTTCTTCTTTCCAGTCCGTACCGTTAAATCCGTGCCATGCTTCGGCGTACAGCATATCGCTGGTATCGATATTTACCTTCATGAAAAATAATCTCTCTACAGGACAACAACGTAATTAAGCAAATTCCAGGGATGCATTAATTTTGCCTAAATGAATAGCATCGAGCGCAATCATCTTCTCTTCATTGGTGGGTATGACTGCAGATATCACTCGAGCCTCGCGGGAAGAGATAATGCGTTCACCGGCGGAGTTGGGTTGTTTATTTAACGCATCGTTCAGGCTGACGCCAAATACCGCTAAATGCTCAATCACCAGTTGGCGGATTAATACCGAATTTTCGCCGATGCCGCCGGTAAAAATAATCGCGTCAAGGCGGCGTAGCGAGGCGGCATGACCCGCAATGTGGCGGGCGATACGATGCACAAAGGTTTTAATCGCCAACCGCGCGCGTTCATGCCCCTCATGCCAGGCTTTTTCCAGCACCCGCAGGTCGGATGACAATCCGGATATCCCCAACAATCCGGACTCCTTATTCACCACGCGTTCCAGATCGCTGAGCGTCTGGTTAGTTTCGCTGGCAATCCACGCCATCGCGCCAAAATCGACATCCCCGCTGCGGGTACCCATCATCAGGCCTTCCAACGGCGTCATGCCCATCGAGGTGTCCACGCTGTGGCCGTTGCGTACCGCACAAATCGACGCGCCGTTGCCAAGATGAGCAATGACCAGCCCGCTATCCTGCTCGGGTAAATCAAGCAGCGCCAGCGCACGCTGAGCCACATAACGGTGCGAGGTGCCGTGGAAACCATAGCGACGCACGCCCAAGCGCTGGTAATAGTCCCACGGCAGGCCGTAAAGAAATGCCTCTGGCGCCAGCGTCTGATGAAAGCTGGTATCAAACACCGCCACCTGCAGTACGCCGGGGAATAACTGCTGCGCTGATTCAATACCGCTGAGATTGGCGTAATTATGTAGCGGCGCCAGCGGCGACACCTGGCGAATATTGTCGATAACGTCATCGGTAATGATCACCGATTCGGTAAATATACTGCCGCCGTGCGCGATACGGTGGCCAATTAACGCCACGCTATCAACTAAATCGCGTTTTTCTAATTCAAATGCGATCGCCTTCAATGCGCCCTCATAGCTGCGGTGAGCCAGCTTAGCCGGCTCTCCACCATTTATTGACAGGAACGCATTTTCAGAATTAATGCCATCTGCAATACCAGCCATTAATACTTCACAGCTGGCGGCATCAAGTACTGAAAATTTAATTGAAGACGAGCCGCAGTTAATGACCAGTACTACCGGATATTCATTCATGTCGATCACTCCGCTCGTCCTGAGCTTAATTAAAACAGTTTGTAAACGATGTTCAGAATGGTCAGCAGACCGATTACCGTGACGAAGACGTTGTCCAGGCGGCCGCGATATTTCGCCAACGATGGCGCTTTACGAATGGCGTACATCGGCAGCAGGCACAGCAGCGAGGCAATAATCGGCGCGCCCATCGCTTCAATCAGGTCGAGAATGTTCGGGTTGGCGTAGGCGACAATCCACGTTGAGCCCATGATAAAAATCATGCTGATGGTGTTGAGCTTGCCGCTGGAAACGCGGGTTTTATCGCCTTTGTAGCCAAACTTCAGCACCAGACCGTTCAGGCCTTCCAGCGTGCCGAGATAGTGGCCGAAGAAAGATTTGAAAATCGCCACCAGCGCAATGATTGACGCGCCATATTCAAGCACCGTGGCAAAGGTGGATTTGGTGCCGGACAGCGAGGCGAAGTGGTTCGCCAGGTATGAGAGCACCGGGATATTCTGCGCCTTGGCATCGGCCATATTCTGCGGCGACAGAGTAAACAGGCAGCTGAAGGCAAAGAACATTACCACGGCCACCATCAGCATGCTGGCGCGAGAGATAATCTGAGAACATTTGCGCTCGGTGAACTCGCGACCAAACTCTTTTTCATACTCTTCGCGCTTGGAAACCACGAATGAAGAGACAATAGGCGAGAAGTTAAACGAGAACACCATAATCGAAATACCCAACCAGACGGTCACCAGAATGCCATCGTGACCGGTCAGCGAGATCTCGCTTAAATTCACCTGATCGATGACCGCGGAGTTCCAGTAAGGGATCAGCGACAGCGAAATCAGCACCAGGCTGGCGATAAATGGCCATACCAGATAGCTCATCACTTTCACCATCAGGTCTTTACCGAACCAGATGACGAACGCCATTAGCAGCAGCAGGAACAGCGCGACAAAACCACGGTTCAGCGCCGGCAACTGCAGCTGGTTTTCCCAGAAGGTCATAAAGGTATTAGTGATTGTCACGCCGTAAATCCACAGCAGCGGGCAAATCGCAAAGAAATAAAGGAAGGTAATCACCACCCCGCCGGTTTTACCAAAGTGCTCTTCTACCGTTTCGGTGATGTTGCCGGAAGGATTTGAGCCGGATAGGCACAGCCGCGCCAGCGCCCGGTGGCAATAGAAGGCGATCGGGTAGGCCAGCACTAACATCAGTAAGATGGGGGATCAGGCCGCCGAAGCCGGCGCGGATCGGGAAGAATAATACCCCGGCGCCAATGGCGGTGCCGAATAAGCCCAGGGTCCAGGTGGTGTCCGATTTGCGCCAGGACGACTCTTTTGTCTGGCTGGATACAATGCTATCTGTAGTACTCATATCCTATCCTCATCAAAAAGATTAAGCGTCAACTAAACCAGTAATTTGCGATACGCGAGACAGGTCGATATTACCGCCGGAAATAATGCTGACGGTTTTTCGGTTCTGGATATAGCTGTCCAGCTTACCGCTTAATAATGCGGCACAGGCTAACGCCCCGGCCCCTTCGGTAATCACTTTATTGCGTTGAATAAGTGCGACCATACTGTTGCGAATTTCGTCTTCGCTGACCAGCACAATATCGTCGACTAATTCACGAACAATCTGATAGGTAATATTTCCCGGACGAGAAACGTCGCAACCGTCAGCAAGGGTGGCATTAGTGCGATGATTGGTAATTTCTCCGGCGTAATACGAGGCCGCCATGCCGTGAACGTTTTCCGACTGTACGCCAATAATACGAATAGTCGGGTTAATCGATTTAATCGCCACCGCGATGCCGGCAATTAAACCGCCGCCGCCAATCGGCACAATAACGTTATCGACATCATATAAATCCTCCATGATCTCGAGACCAATAGTCCCCTGCCCGGCTATCACTTTCGGGTCATCGTAGGGAGGAATAAATATACGCCCTTCCATTTCGACAATTTCGCTGACTTTGGCGATGGTGTCGTTAAAGTTATCGCCATGTAGCACCACTTCCGCCGAATAGTCGCAGGTGGCGGCAACTTTCGATTTTGGCGCGCCTTTCGGCATCACCACTTTGCCGTCAATACCGAGCATAGCGCAGGAGAGCGAAACGCCCTGCGCATGGTTACCGGCGGAACACGCCACCACGCCTTTGCGCTTTTCGGCATCGGTCAGCGAGCTAAGTTTATTAAACGCGCCGCGAATTTTAAAAGAACCGGTGCGCTGCATATTTTCAAACTTAAGGAATATTTCGCCTTTGCATCGTTCACTGAAATAATTTGAGCGCGGCATCCCCGTTTTATATATTTTACCTGCCAATCTTTTTTTCGCTTCGAGGATATCTTCAATAGCAACCGGAAGATCGTATGTAATATGCATGAGAACCTCTTAACCTGGAATTAAAAAATAGCGTTAATGGGCAGCGATTGATAAACAGATCGCAGCTTAATTTTCAATCAATATAAAAAGACAATTAGTCCACGGTAATTAATTGTCGTCGTCGGCAGCCGCTATGGGCTGAATATTCTTTCGCTAATTCAACTAACGCCGAGGCCGCGCTTTTAATGCGATAATTTTTCGACCACACTGCAGCATAATGCGCCACCGGTAACGCATCCTCGACAGGAATGGTAATAAATTGATTAGAGCCAAAAGGTGCGGTCATATCACAAGGAATAACCGTCAGGAAATCAGCATTGAGAACAAGATTATAAATAGTAACGACAGAGTCTGTTTTAACGATGTTTTCATTGTTGATGCCGCTGCGTTGAAGCGTGGCGAGGAGTTCACTGTAGTAACCCATATTAGTTTGCGGCAATACCCACTGTTCGTGCTGTAACGATGCCAGCGTGGCACTGCCGCTGCGCGTTCGCGATTTGCTGGCCACCAGCACGAACTCCGATTCAAATAGCGGTTCGACATGCAGATCGTGCAGCTTCATCTCATCGCTCAACGTGCCGATGGCGAAATCGAGACGGCCATCGCGAATCGCCGGCAGGAACGATGAAAGCTGCGCTTCGTACATCGAGACCTGTGCTTTGGGAAATAACTTTTTGAATTTATGGATCATATCCGACATAAAAGTGAAGCCGATCAGCGACGGGAAACCGAAAGAGACGTCAACGACGGTGCTGCAGGTCATGCTGTTCATTTCGTTAACCATATTTTTCATTTCGCGGGTAATCGACTCCGACCAGCTCAACAGCACCTGTCCGGCCTCCGTCAACGTAACACCGGTATTTTTACGGACAATAAGCTCAGTGCCGAAATAGTCTTCAATATCATTAATCGTTTTACTGACTGCAGGTTGAGTTAATCCTAACTCTTTCGCTGCCGAACCAATCGAACCACTTCTGATCACCTCCTGGAATACAACCAGGTGCTGAGTTTTAGGGAGCGGAATAGTATTCATATTGGTTATCCACGTTAATGACTTTGTTGACGGCGGAAAGTGTATCAAATGATGATCCGATGGTTGTGTGAGACCACTCACAAAGCACTTTCACCTATAATCAACCTCATCCATGAAACAAAACAAAGCAATTAAAATCAATAAGATAAAAATAAAAACATGAAATTAAGCATGATTTTAGTCAAAGAAACATGAGGGGATAAAAAATATTTATGGGGATAAAAAAGGTTAATTTTTAAGCTAAATGCGAGCAGGGAAAGGGTAATTTTCAAGCAATAAAAGGAGATATTTCACATTAATTCCTGATTAAAACTCAGGTGTAAACAATCAAATAAAATGAGAAAACTGTATTTATTTCGATTTATTACGGGATGAGGTCACAATTTTTCGCTTTATTTGTATGTAAAGATATATTTAATTAATTAAGTTGAAAACAAAAACAAACAATGAATTATCATTTACAACATTATTTTAACCTCATTTTTTAGCTATTTTATAGCAGGTAATTCCTTGATTAAAATCAATATCGATTTTTCATCCACTCACAAACCTGCTAAATAGTGATTTGTGCTAATCATCACAAATCCAGAAACTAATCATCAATGTATCGCAGATAACACCAACCGGTTAACGCGCAAATCACCGCACAGATAGCCAACGCGACGCCGAGCGATTGCCCCCACCCCACGAATGCCAGCCCCAAGCCGATAACCAAATAATAGGTCAGGCCGAACAGCGCTCCGGCGCTACCACGACAATCAGCGTAGTCGCTAAGCGCCGTTCCCAGCACTACGGGGATCGCCATGGCATAGGCTGTCGCCACTGCGATCATCGGCAGCAAAAAGAACCGTGAATCCGCTAACAGGCATACGCCTGCGCTGGCGAGCAATAACAGCAGACCGGCACAGATAAAAATAGGCCGCTGCCCTGCTCCACGTCGCAGCAACAAACGATTGCCCTGCGCGCCAACCAACGCCCCTGCCGCCAGCGCCATGCCGCTATAGCCAAAGGTCCGCGCATCCAGTCCCAGGCGGGCAAAAAGGAAAGGCCCCTGGCTGTAATAGCTGAACAAACCGATATTCAGTGCCGCCACCAGCGCCACCGCAAAACGGATTTTCGCATCCGCCAGCATGCGCAGCATTAACGGCCAGAGCGCCTGATCCCCCGTTCGCGGCGGCCGGGTTTCCGGTATGATCACCGCGCACAGCAGCAACAGCGCCGCCGCAAGCAACGCCAGTGCGCCGAAGACGCCGTTCATTCCGCGCCAGGCCGTCAGCACGCCGCCAAGATAAACGCCAATTGCCGGGCTGATAGCCAGCGCCATGCCGACAAAAGAAAAGATCGCCGCCAACCTCCGGCCATCAAACGCATCCCGCAGCACCGTTTGCCCAACCACCGACCCGATTGCCGCGCCGAAAGCCGCCACGATACGAGCCGCCAGCAGTACGCTAAAATCTGGCGCCGCCAGCGCCAGCATACAACCTGCGGTATACACCGCCAGACCGAGCAATAACGCCGGCCGCCGCCCGCGCCGGTCGCTGAACCAGCCCCAGAACAGCACGCCAACGGCAAAGCCGATAAAATAGACCGCCAGCGTCTGCGCCGCATCGGCGGCGCTAACGGAAAAATGGGCGCTGATATCAGTCAGCGCCGGGCTATAGATAGTTTCCGCGATTTGCGGAAACATGAGTAATGCGGTAACCAGCGCCATCGCCGAACGACTTAACATATCCACCTCCCTCGTCAAAGGCGCCATTGTAGGGAGCGGCAAAAACGGCGATTATAAATATAATGACATTTAACATCGAGAATCAGACATTATGGCATGGCTCAGCGCGGATGCATCCTTTGACCCTGATACGCTCAGTGCGCCGCTGATTGGCGTGCAATCCACGCTTAACGGCGATCATGACGACGGTCTGCATCGTCATCAAATGGGGCAGATGTTATTTACCCGTCAGGGTTGTATCCGGCTGACGCTAAATGATGGCGCGCTATTGTGTATGTTACCGCCGACCCGCGCGGCGTGGATCCCCGCAGGCGTGACGCACCGCGCCCAAATGCAGCACATCGTTGATTACCGTTCGGTGTGGTTCGCCAATACGCATTATCCCGAGCTACCCGCCGCCCCGGCCATCCTCAACGTTACCCCGCTGCTGCGCGAGTTGCTCGAACGCATTAGCGCCAGCCTGTGGGATACTGACTGGCAACAGGGTCCGGCCCGGCACCTGGCGGCGCTCTGCGTGGCGGAAATCGGCGCGGCAAAACATGAGCCGATGATGCTAACGCTGCCGCAGGATAAACGTCTGCGCCATCTCAACGGCCATGGGCACCCGCCGCAGCTTCAGCAACTGGCGGCGCAATGCGGCGCCGGAGAAAAGACCATCAGCCGCCTGTTTCAACGTGAAACCGGCATGTCATATCAGCAGTGGCGCCAACAGTGGCGGTTGATGAAAGCCGTTGAGCTATTGGCCAGCGGTCAACGCATTACGGATGTCGCCCAGGCGCTGGAGTTTGCCAGCGATAGCGCCTTTATCTACTTTTTCCGCAGCCAGACCGGCAAAACCCCCGGACAATACATCGCCAGGTAAATAGTCTGTTTTCGGCCAAAATGTTAACTCCAACACGCGTAGCGGCCGATATTCGGCTAAGGTTTTCTGATGGCCGTTCGCAGTGGCGCGAAGTCAGCAAAACGCAAAAATGGAGAATTATCGATGACGAGATCGGTTCTACGTCGCCCGGAAACCCTGACCTACCTTATTCGACTGGCACTGGGAGGCGCAATATTAAGCCTGGCGACATTCGCCGCGCAGGCAGATGACAACACCTCCCCGGTACCGCAATCGCCTGATGAACTATTAGGCCCGCTGTTTAACGACGTGCAGAGCGCGAAACTATTCCCTGACCAAAAAACCTTCGCTGATGCGGTACCGAACAGCGATCCGCTGATGATCCTTGCCGACTATCGAATGCAAAAAAGCCAGGCCAGCTTCGATCTGCGCCATTTCGTTGAGATCAACTTCACCCTGCCGCGTGATAACGATCAATACGTACCCCCGAAAGGACAAACCCTGCGTCAACACATCGATGGGCTATGGCCAGTATTAACCCGCAGCACCGTCGAGGTCGAGAAATGGGATTCGCTGCTGCCGCTGCCTAAACCTTATGTGGTACCCGGTGGACGCTTCCGCGAGGTTTATTACTGGGATAGTTATTTCACCATGCTGGGCCTCGCCGAAAGCGGGCACTGGGATAAAGTGGAAGACATGGTGGCCAACTTCGCCGCCGAAATAGACCGCTGGGGCCATATTCCAAACGGCAACCGCAGCTACTATCTGAGCCGTTCGCAGCCGCCGTTCTTCTCCTTTATGGTTGAGCTGCTGGCCAGCCACGATGGCGATCGGGCGCTGAAGACCTGGCTGCCGCAGATGGAAAAAGAGTATCGCTATTGGATGGAAGGCGCCGATGCGCTAACGCCCGGCAAAGCCAATAAACGCGTGGTGCGTATGGAAGATGGCGCGCTGCTTAACCGCTACTGGGATGATAACGATACGCCGCGCCCGGAGTCCTGGCTGGACGATGTCACCACCGCCAAAAACAATCCTAACCGCCCGGCCACCGAAATCTATCGCGACCTACGTTCCGCCGCGGCTTCCGGATGGGACTTCAGCTCTCGCTGGATGGATAATCCGCAGCAATTGGGGACTATCCGCACCACCAGCATCCTTCCTGTCGATCTCAATGCGCTGATGTTCCACATGGAAAAAACCATCGCCCGCGCCAGTAAGGCCGCTGGCGACAGCGCCAAAGCCGGACAGTACGATGCGCTAGCGAACGCCCGTCAGAAAGCGCTGGAAAAATATCTGTGGAACGATAAAGAAGGCTGGTATGCCGATTACGATCTGAAGAGCCATAAAGTCCGTAATCAGCTGACCGCCGCGGCGCTGTTCCCGCTGTACGTCAAAGCGGCCTCCAGCGAACGCGCCGCGAAAGTCGCCGCCGCCGCCGAAAGCCGCCTGCTGAAGCCCGGCGGCCTCACCACGACCACGGTCAATAGCGGCCAGCAATGGGACGCGCCAAACGGCTGGGCGCCGCTGCAGTGGGTGGCGGTGGAAGGCCTGCAGAACTACGGTCAGAAAAAGGTGGCCATGGAGGTCACCTGGCGCTTCCTCAGCAACGTCCAGCACACCTATGACAGCAAGCAGAAGCTGGTAGAGAAATATGACGTGAGTTCAACGGGTACCGGCGGCGGCGGCGGTGAATACCCGCTGCAGGACGGCTTTGGCTGGACCAATGGCGTGACGTTAAAGATGCTCGACCTGGTTTGCCCGCAGGAAAAACCGTGCGATGCCCTGCCGGCGACCCCGCCGACGCAGACAGAAAGCGCCACCGGCCAACAGCCAGCCGCGAACGATGCCGTGGCGGCTGCGGAGAAAAAAGCCCAGTAATCCCCCTGCGCGCGGCGATATCTTCGCCGCGCTTTTCCCATCGACGTCACCCCACCATCCGCTCGACAGCCAGCAAAATGTCTTCTTGCTCTGAGGAGGACTATTTTGCTTGATCATGCAAAAGCAAACGATAATAATTCGCATTATTTTTAACGAAAAAGCATTTCGTTTATTTCCGCGGCGGCGCACAGGAGTGCCAGACCGCGCTATTCAGGATTATGGCATGATCTCCTCTGTTTACTTCAAACGCTCCGCGCTGGTGTGCGCCCTCGCGGCCGCCTTCCCTCTCGCCGCGCAGGCGGAAGATACTCTAATCGTTACCGCAAAGCCTGACGACTCCGCCAGCGCGCAGACACAAGGCTATAGCGCCAAAACGTCAACCGGCGCCACGAAAACCGATCAGCCGTTGATAACTACCGCTCAGTCGGTATCGGTGATCACCCGCCAGCAGATCGCCGATCAGGGCGCCAATACCGTAAGCCAGGCGCTCCAGTATACGCCGGGGGTTTATTCCAGTTTTGGCGGCGGCGCGACGCGCTTTGATACCATCTCGCTGCGCGGCTACCACGGCGGCGACGTCGATAACCTGTTCCTTGACGGCATGCGCCTGATGAGCGACGGCGGCAGCCATAACGTGCTGCAGATCGACCCATGGTTTATTGAGCGCGTCGACGTCATCCGCGGCCCCTCTTCCGCCCTTTATGGCCAGAGCGTACCGGGCGGGGTGGTTAATTTGACCTCCAAACGGCCGCAGTTCAGCCAGCAGGGTCACTTTCGCCTGACCGGCGGCACGCAAAATACCAAGGGCGCGGCCTTTGACTATACCGACGCCATCAATGACCAGTGGGCCTGGCGGCTCATCGGCATGACCCGCAGCAGCGATACGCAGTATGACCATACCCGCGAAGAGCGCTACGCGATTTCACCTTCCTTGCTGTGGCAGCCGGATAGCGATACTTCACTGCTGTTGCGCGCCTACCTGCAAAAAGATCCCTCAGGCGGCTACCACGGCTCTCTGCCGCTGGATGGCACCCGTTACGCGCACAACGGCCGTAAACTTTCACCCAGCACCAATGAAGGCGATCCGGGTGATGGCTACCAGCGCCGCGAACAGATCTACAGCTACGAGTTCAACCACCAGTTTAACGATGTCTGGTCGGCCTACTCCGCGGGCAGCTATACCCATACAAATGTCTCGCTGGATCAGGTTTATCAGGTTGGCTGGGTAGGTGACAGCGACATGCTTTCCCGCGGCTACAGCGGTTCCCGCGGGTCGCTGGACGCCTGGTCAACCGATAACCGCCTGCGCGCCGATTTTACGACCGGTGAACTGGCGCATACGCTGATCCTCGGCGCTGAGTATCATCGCTTCCGCAACGATTTGTGGACCGGCGCCGGCAACGCGGCGCCGCTCAATCCGTTCACCGGCTATACGCCGCAAACCGGGCATACCATCACCTACAGCGATAATAATAATCGCCGTTATTACCAGACCGGATTTTATCTGCAGGATGAAATGGTATGGAACCGCTGGCATCTTGATATTTCCGGGCGCTACGACCGCATCGTTTCACAGCAGGTAAGCGACACCTCAGGCACGTCGAACCGCCGCTCCGACGATCACATCAGCGGCCGCGCCTCGCTGCTGTACGCGCTCGATAACGGCCTTTCGCCCTACTTAAGCTACAGCCAGGCGATTACCCCGGCGATGCTGCCGGGCGCCGATGGTACGTTATTAAAACCTACCACCGCCGAACAGGTAGAGGCAGGCCTGAAATTCCAGCCGCCGGGCAGCAGCGATTTGTATAGCATCGCGATATACGACTTGATGCAAAAGGATGTCGCCACCCGCGACCCGAACATTGCCACCGCCACCTATATTCCCGCCGGGAAAGTGCATTCGCAGGGCGTAGAGCTGGAAGCACATAACCAGATTACGCCGCAATTGAGCACTATCGCCTCTTATACCTGGAATCGCCTGCGCTTCCAGGACACGAAAGACGGCACCGATAGTAATACGCCGCAGCTGTCGCCAGATCAGATGGCCTCGTTCTGGGCGCGCTATCAATTGCCGGCGGGCATTACTGTTGGCGCGGGCGTGCGCTATATCGGTAAACAGTGGGCTGATGACGCCAATACCGAACGTTTACCGTCAGTCACCCTGCTAGATGCGATGGCGCGCGCCGACCTCGGAGCGTGGTCGACAGCGATGAAAGGCGCCTATATCCAGGTTAACGCGAATAATATCGGCGATCGTGAATATCTTTCCGGCTGCTACGGCACCGGCAACTGTTACTGGGGGGCTGAACGCAGCGTCACGGCAACCGTGGGCTACGATTTCTGACAACGTTGCCTCCGGGAACCTCCCGGAGGCAACGCAAGGATAGGAATTACATCGCGTCCAGCGCTTTCTGCAGTTTCCAGATATAGCGCGGCGCCTGTGGGGCAGGATGCTTTTTCGCCACGTGTTCAAAGAACTCATCGGCATCGAGATCGTTAATCTCGTCAATAGCGTCCTGGCGATTCGACGAGAAAGTACGCAGCAGCGCCCCCGCGCCGTTGGCATAAGAGACCACCACCGCATAGCGCATCACCTGCGGGTCTTTAATCCCCGCCAGCGGGCCGTTTTCCAGGATACTCAGGTAAGCGGCCCCCATCGAGATATTGCGTTCCGGATTCTTCAGCTCGCTTACCGAAGGCTGGCCACGCCACCCCATCCGTTGATAGACATCGCGCCCGGAGGTCGACGGCTTCAACTGCATCAGCCCGACCGCGCCGGATTTACTAACCACCGAGGGATTACCGCCGGACTCAATCGCGATGATCGCCGTTATCAGCTGCGGGTCAACCCCCCACGCGGCGCCGGCTTTTTCGCTGATCGGCATCCACTGCATCGACCGCTTCACCGGGACTTCCGGGTTCCACGGCGGATTGGTGTAATCGTGCTTCGAGCTACAACCGGCCAACAATACAAATAAAAAAACAAACCATCTCAATTTCACACATCTATCCTTATTGGCTGAAGTTTGCCGCACGGAGATGACAATACACGTTCCAGGCGGCATGATAACCCTTTCATTCTTTGCAAGGAATTGCCATGTCTCAGTTTTATCTGGTCGCCCCTTCCGGTTACTGTATCAATCAACAGGCTGCGGCCCTTGGCGTGGCCCGTCTGCAGGAGGCCGGTCATCAGGTACTGAACCAACAGGCGATCTCCCGTCGACAGCAGCGTTTCGCCGGCAGCGACAGCGAACGCCTGGCCGATATTAACCAACTTGCGGCCCTCGAGGGAAAAAACCGCATCGTGCTGGCGGTACGCGGCGGCTATGGCGCCACCCGGCTACTACCGCAAATCGACTGGCAGGGCTTGTCCGCGCGCCAGCAGCGGGATCCGCTGCTTATCTGCGGCCACAGTGATTTCACCGCCATCCAGATGGGACTGCTGGCTAAAGCCAACGCTATCAGCTTCAGTGGGCCGATGTTAGCGGGCAATTTCGGCGCTGAAACCCTGAATGCGTTTACGGAACATCACTTCTGGCAGGCGCTGCGCGAACCGGTGTTTACCCTCGAATGGCAAAGCGATGGCCCAACCTGCCGCGCCGAAGGCACCCTGTGGGGCGGCAATCTGGCGATGGTCACGTCGCTCATCGGCACGCCGTGGCTACCGCAGATTGACGGCGGTATTCTGGTGCTTGAGGATATCAACGAACACCCGTTCCGCGTAGAGCGTATGCTGCTGCAGTTGCTCAACAGCGGGATCCTTGCCCGCCAACGGGCCATTGTGCTCGGCAGCTTTACCGGGGCGCAACCCAACGACTACGACGACGGTTACGATCTACCCACCGTCTACGCCTGGCTACGTCAGCAACTCGCCATCCCGCTGCTGACCGGACTCGAATTCGGTCATGAACAGCGCACCGTGACTTTGCCTCTCGGCGCACGGGCACGGCTGGTCAACAACGCCTCTGTCGCAACGTTAACGATAAGCGGCCATCCGGTGCTGGCGGAATAAAAATTCCTCTGCGCGAGTATCCTGAAAACGCGCGGATTGTTAAAATGGTGTAATTTTCACCCCTTCACGCTGACAAGGAGTACGTGAACATTGGACGCCGCTGCGGTCATTAGTCTGTTTATCCTGGGTTCTGTTTTAGTAACCTGCAGTATTTTATTGAGTTCTTTCTCCTCGCGCCTCGGCATCCCGATTCTGGTTATCTTCCTCGCTATCGGTATGCTGGCAGGCGTTGACGGTATCGGCGGCATTCCTTTCGATAACTATCCCTTCGCCTATATGGTGAGTAACCTCGCGCTGGCGGTGATCCTGCTGGACGGTGGTATGCGCACCCAGGCCAGTTCGTTTCGCGTGGCGCTCTGGCCAGCGCTATCGCTGGCGACGGTCGGCGTGCTGATAACCTCCGCCCTTACCGGGATGATGGCGGCATGGCTGTTCAAGCTCGATTTAATCGAAGGGCTGCTGATCGGCGCCATTGTCGGCTCCACCGACGCGGCAGCGGTCTTCTCGCTGCTCGGCGGTAAAGGGCTTAACGAGCGCGTCGGCTCGACCCTTGAAATTGAATCCGGTAGTAACGACCCGATGGCGGTATTCCTCACCATTACCCTGATTGAAATGATCCAGCAGCATGAAGCCGGTCTGAGCTGGATGTTTGTGGTGCATATCATTCAACAGTTCGGTCTGGGTATCGCTATTGGTCTTGGCGGCGGCTATTTGCTGCTGCAGATGATTAACCGTATTGTCCTGCCCACCGGGCTCTACCCGCTACTGGCGCTAAGCGGCGGGATCATGATTTTCGCCGTCACCACGTCTCTTAACGGTAGCGGTATCCTCGCGGTCTATCTCTGCGGTTTCCTGCTCGGTAATAAACCCATTCGCAACCGCCACGGCATTCTGCAAAACTTTGACGGCCTGGCGTGGCTGGCGCAAATCGCCATGTTCCTCGTCCTGGGTCTGCTGGTGACGCCGTCCGACCTGTGGCCGATCGCGATTCCGGCGCTACTGCTGTCAATGTGGATGATCTTCATCGCGCGTCCGCTGTCGGTATTCGCCGGCCTGCTGCCGTTCCGCGGTTTTAATCTGCGCGAGCGAGTGTTTATCAGTTGGGTCGGATTGCGCGGCGCGGTGCCGATTATCCTCGCTGTTTTCCCGATGATGGCCGGGCTTGAGAACGCGCGGCTGTTCTTTAACGTCGCCTTTTTCGTGGTGTTGATTTCACTGCTACTTCAGGGCACCTCACTCTCCTGGGCGGCGAAAAAAGCGAAAGTCGTAGTACCACCGGTCGGCTGGCCTATCTCACGCGTCGGGCTGGATATCCATCCGGAAAATCCGTGGGAACAGTTTGTCTACCAGTTGGGTGATGATAAATGGTGCGTTGGCGCAGCGTTGCGCGACCTGCACATGCCGCCGGAGACGCGCATCGCGGCACTCTTCCGCGACAACGTACTGCTGCATCCTACCGGCAGCACGCGGCTGATGGATGGCGATATTCTTTGTGTTATCGGCCGCGAGCGCGACCTGCCGGCGCTGGGTAAAATGTTTAGCCAGTCGCCGCCGGTTTCTCTCGATCAGCGATTCTTTGGCGACTTCATCCTCGATGCGGAAGCTAAATTCGCCGACGTGGCGCAGATCTACGGCCTCGACGGCGGCGAGGAGTTTCGCGAGCATCAGCAGTCGCTGGGTGATGTGATACAGCAACTGTTAGGCGCCGCGCCGGTCGTTGGCGATCAGGTGGAGTTTGCCGGTATGGTGTGGACGGTCGCGGAAAAAGAGGACGATCACGTACTGAAGGTGGGTGTGCGGGTCGCGGAAGATGAGGCGGAGTGATCCGCCTCACACAAAGTTACACTGTCACTACCGGCACGCGTGGCGCCAGGGCGCACATTAATTCATAACCGACGGTGCCGCTGGCCGCAGCGACATCGTCAATCTTAATCTCCTGTCCCCATAACTCGACCGGCGCGCCAATACCCGCATGCGGGCAAGGCGTCAGATCTACCGCCAACATATCCATCGAAACACGCCCGACGGTGGTGGTGCGTACGCCGTCGACCAGCACCGGCGTGCCGCTCGGGGCGACGCGCGGATAACCGTCGGCATAACCGCAGGCGACAATGCCGATGCGCTGCTCGCCGGATGTCTGATACAGCCCACCATAGCCCACCCGTTCGCCGCTTTTCAGCGTCTGTACGGCAATCACTTCACTGCTGAGGGTCATCGCCGGTTTCAGGCCGCTATTGGCAATATCCCGCCACTGGCCCGACGGCGATGCGCCATACAGCACAATTCCCGGACGCACCCAATCAAAGTGCGCTTCCGGATGCCACAGCGTGGCCGCTGAGTTCGACAACGAACGCGGGCAGTCCAGCCCCTCCGCCGCCTGTTCGATACGGCGCATGGGCTCCGCGATGCCCTCCGGGTTTTCCGCATCAGCGAAATGCGACATCAGCGTCATTTCACCGACGTTGGCGAGCGATCGCAGCTGTTGCCAGACGGTATGCACTCGCTCGGGCATAAAGCCCAGCCTATTCATACCGCTATTCACTTTAAGATAGATATCCAGCGGCGCATGCAGTTTAGCCTGCTGCAGGGCTTTAATTTGCCAGTTGCTGTGTACGCTGGTGGTCAGACGATACTTATCAAGCAGCGCCAGTTCATCGGCGTGAAAGAACCCTTCCAGCAGTAGAATCGGTCCTTTCCAGCCCTTTTCCCGCAGCAGGATTGCCTCTTCGAGATTGAGCAATGCGTATCCATCTGCGGCGTTCAGCGCCTGCCACATCCGCGCCAGGCCGTGGCCATAGGCATTCGCCTTCACCACCGCCCAAACGCGCGCCCCAGGGGCGGCGCGGCGAACAATCTGTAAATTCTGACGTAAAGCCGACAGATCAATGCTGGCTTTTACCGGACGAGACATGGAGGCTCCTTAGTTATGCACGCCGTGCAGATGCTGAGCGCGAGCCGGCGTAAAGCCCGGGCTGTAACGCGCCACGGCCAGATCATCATAAGGGATCGCCGGCGTACGCCCGGAGATCAGGTCACTCAGAAGCTGCCCGGACCCGCAGGCCATGGTCCAGCCCAGCGTACCGTGCCCGGTGTTCAGCCACAGGTTTTTGTACGGCGTACGGCCAACCACCGGCGTACCATCCGGCGTCATCGGCCGCAGGCCGGTCCAGAAGGTGGCCTGCTCAACGTAGCCGCCGCGCGGGAACAGATCGCGAACCACCATCTCCAGCGTCTCGCGGCGCGGCTTCAGCAACTCTTTATTGAAGCCGACAATTTCCGCCATCCCGCCAACGCGAATACGCTTATCGAAACGGGTAATGGCGATTTTGTAAGTCTCATCAAGGATAGTCGATACCGGCGCGCCGCTCTCTTCGGCAATCGGAATAGTCAACGAGTAGCCTTTCAGCGGATAGACCGGGATATCCACCAGCCCTTTGAGCATCGCGGTGGAGTAAGAACCAAACGCCATCACGTAGGCGTCGCCCTTAATAATTTCCTCGCCGCATTTCACACCGGCGATTTGATCGCCTTCGTAAAGCAGCGCATCGACGGCGGTATTAAAGCGGAAAGTCACCCCTGCCGCCTCGGCCATCGCCGCCAGACGGGTGGTGAAGAGCTGGCAATCGCCGGTTTCATCGTTTGGCAGGCGCAGACCGCCGGTCAGTTTATGACTGACTTCCGCCAGCGCCGGTTCGACTTCGCGCAGGCGATTGGCTTCCAGCAGTTGATACGGCACACCGGCCTCTTCCAGCACGGCGATATCGCGAGTGGCGTTTTCATACTGTTTTTCGGTGCGGAAAAGCTGCAGGGTGCCCCCCTGGCGGCCTTCATACTGGATACCGGTGGTTTCACGCAGCGCTTTCAGGCAATCACGGCTATATTCCGCCAGGCGCACCATACGCCCTTTGTTTTCCATATAGTGGCGGGTATCGCAGTTACGCAACATCTGCCACATCCACTTGAGCTGGAACTGCGTGCCGTCAAGGCCAATCGCCAATGGCGCATGGCGCTGGAACATCCATTTAATCGCCTTCAGCGGCACGCCCGGCGCCGCCCACGGCGCCGCGTAGCCGGGAGAGATCTGCCCGGCGTTGGCGGCGCTGGTTTCTTCAGCGGGCCCTGGCTGACGGTCGATAACCGTCACCTCATGTCCCGCCTGGCTTAAATACCAGGCGCTCGCTACCCCAACCACCCCACTTCCCAGTATGACGACTCGCATAGCCACTCCGTAATAGTTAAAGAACAATCATCTAATTACAAATTGATAACCCAGATGAAAATATTATTCAACATACGCTTTATTTATGGTGACTTATCTCACACCAAACCGCACCAGCACTGACACCAGAGATTTACGATCTCCTGCTGCGCTTTATTTTTCCTCAGTATAAAATGCTGCTCAAATGTTAAATTAAGGCCTTTAGGATTGTGAAATCGCGAAGAAAAGAAATTACCCGCAGACGCAGTTTGTTATGGCGTGTTCTATGCTTGATAAGAGGTTCTCCACAAAGAGAGAACCACCAACAACGAGGGCGCGCTAATGGCTACGATTGATTCCATGAACAGGGACACCACCCGGTTAAGCGATGGACCCGACTGGACTTTTGAACTGCTGGAAACCTATCTCGCCGAGGTCGATCGGGTGGCGAAACTGTATCGTCTTGACACCTATCCGCATCAAATCGAGGTGATCACCTCCGAACAAATGATGGACGCCTACTCCAGCGTCGGGATGCCGATCAACTATCCCCACTGGTCGTTCGGCAAAAAATTTATCGAAACCGAGCAGGCGTATAAACACGGTCAGCAAGGTCTGGCCTATGAGATAGTCATTAACTCCAACCCTTGTATCGCTTATTTGATGGAGGAGAACACCATTACCATGCAGGCGCTGGTGATGGCGCACGCCTGTTATGGGCACAACTCCTTCTTTAAAAACAACTATTTGTTCCGCAGCTGGACCGATGCCAGCTCAATCATCGACTACCTTATATTCGCGCGTAAATACATTACCGAATGTGAAGAGCGCTACGGCGTCGATGAAGTCGAAAAATTGCTCGACTCCTGCCATGCGCTAATGAACTACGGTGTCGACCGCTACAAACGCCCGCAGAAAATATCGCTGCAGGAGGAGAAGGCGCGACAGAAAAGCCGCGAAGAGTATCTGCAAAGCCAGGTGAACATGCTGTGGCGTACTCTGCCAAAACGGGAAGAGGAAAAAGCCATCGAGGCGAGCCGCCGTTATCCTTCCGAACCGCAAGAGAACCTGCTGTACTTCATGGAGAAGAACGCGCCGCTGCTTGAGTCCTGGCAGCGCGAGATCCTGCGTATCGTGCGTAAGGTCAGCCAGTATTTTTATCCGCAGAAGCAGACTCAGGTTATGAACGAGGGTTGGGCGACATTCTGGCACTACACCATCCTCAATCATCTGTATGACGAAGGAAAAGTGACAGAGCGCTTTATGCTGGAGTTTCTGCACAGCCACACCAACGTGGTGTTCCAGCCGCCCTACAACAGCCCGTGGTACAGCGGGATCAACCCCTACGCGCTGGGTTTCGCCATGTTCCAGGATATTAAACGTATCTGCCAGTCGCCAACGGAAGAAGATCGCTACTGGTTCCCGGATATCGCCGGTTCCGATTGGCTGGAGACGCTGCATTTCGCCATGCGCGATTTTAAAGATGAGAGTTTTATCAGCCAGTTCCTGTCACCGAAGGTGATGCGCGATTTCCGCTTGTTCACCGTACTCGACGACGACCACAATAATTACCTGGAGATTTCCGCCATTCATAATGAGGAAGGCTATCGGGAAATTCGTTCTAAGCTGTCGGCGCAGTATAACCTCAGCAACCTCGAACCGAATATTCAGGTCTGGAACGTTGACCTGCGCGGCGACCGTTCGTTGACGCTGCGCTATGTGCCGCACAACCGCGTGCCGCTGGATAAGAGCCGCCGCGAGGTACTCAAACACGTTCACCGCCTGTGGGGCTTTGACGTGATCCTTGAGCAGCAGAATGCCGACGGCAGCGTTGAGCTGTTGGATCGCACGCCGCCGCGGCAGAACGCGCTGTAAGGCTGAAAAAAATGCCCGGATTATCCGGGCATTTTTATAGAGTGAGCCGTACTTAGCGCATATTAATGGCTAAATCGCCGGGCAGCGTTTTTTGCATCCGATGCCAGATCTCGCCGCTGTTGTGGCCATAGGCGCGGACGATTTCGTACACTTTATCGTGCTGACTCTCTTCGCACACTTTCGCCAACTGGTGATAGAAACCCAGCGCCAGGCTACGCGCTTCCGGATTAGCAAAATAGTGACGGCCGATGCGGGTATACAGCCCCTTCATGCCGTTGAGGATCAGACCGTAGATGGGGTTGCCGGAGGCAAACGCCAGACCGCGGAAGATGTTGTAATCCAGTTCGGCGAAAGCGTCGGCATGATCTTCAACTTCACGGGCGGTAGACAGTACCTCCAGCGCTTTGTCCGGGTGCTGGCGGAAGGCGGTACGAATAAAAATCGTCGAGATATTGGTGCGCACCGACAGCAAGTTATCAATCAGTTGCGGTACGCTATCATGGTCGAGGCGCGCCAGCGTCTCAAGAATATTCAGTCCGGAGGTTTCCCAGAAGTTGTTCACCTTCGTCGGTTTACCGTGCTGGATAGTCAGCCAGCCATCACGGGCCAGACGTTGCAACACTTCGCGCAGAGTTGTTCGGGTCACACCAATCAGTTCAGAAAGTTCACGTTCAGCAGGGAGAATAGATCCAGGCGGGAAACGGTTATTCCAGATACTTTCAATGATGTACTCTTCCGCGAAACCCGCAGGGCTTTGCGCCTTAATGACCATAGTAAGATTTCCATTACACAGCGTTGCAAATTGCACTCATCATACCAGAGCAGTCATACGCCAGATAGCATCTGAAAGTAATTAAAAGGGGATCGCCGTTTCATTTTCAGCTTTTGCTTAACGCCTTCCATTACCTGTCATGCGCCGCGAAGAAAGTTGCTTCCCTTTTTACTCAACTGGTAATCTTGCAATAGTTACGCATAAAATCATGTTGTTTGACGGAAGGACCTCTGTCGTGGAAATGTCTTATGGCCGCGCCCTGTGGCGCAATTTTCTTGGCCAGTCGCCAGACTGGTACAAGCTTCTCCTGATTATCTTCCTGGTGGTTAACCCGCTGGCGTTTTATCTGCAACCATTTGTTGCCGGTTGGCTGTTAGTGGTGGAGTTTATCTTCACCCTGGCGATGGCGCTCAAATGCTACCCGCTACTGCCTGGCGGCCTGCTGTCGATAGAAGCGGTGCTGATCGGTATGACCAGCCCCGAACATATCCGCGAAGAGATAGCCAATAATCTCGAAGTCCTGCTGTTGCTGATGTTTATGGTGGCCGGGATCTATTTCATGAAGCAGCTATTGCTGTTTATTTTTACCCGTCTGTTGCTGGGGATCCGCAGCAAGATGCTGCTGTCGCTGGCCTTCTGCCTTGCGGCCGCTTTTCTCTCCGCCTTCCTCGACGCGCTCACCGTTGTGGCGGTGGTCATTAGCGTGGCAGTAGGCTTTTACGGCATTT
This sequence comes from Klebsiella aerogenes KCTC 2190, assembly GCF_000215745.1. Taxonomy (GTDB): domain Bacteria; phylum Pseudomonadota; class Gammaproteobacteria; order Enterobacterales; family Enterobacteriaceae; genus Klebsiella; species Klebsiella aerogenes. The sequence goes on from NC_015663.1 coordinate 4,738,841, forward strand.
ATCATCGCGTCGCCTCCGCGCGGCCTGATGATAACGACATGCTTGATGACAGCCACATCGATCAGCATTACCGCGACGTGCTCGAACAGTTCCGCAGCTTTTTACGCAGCCTGATGATGCACGCCGGCGTCGGTACCGCCCTCGGCGGCGTGATGACCATGGTCGGCGAACCGCAGAACCTGATTATCGCCAAAGCCGCCGGCTGGCACTTCGGTGAGTTCTTTATCCGGATGTCGCCAGTAACCCTGCCGGTTATCCTGTGCGGCCTGATGACCTGCCTGCTGCTGGAAAAATTTCGTCTGTTCGGCTACGGCGAGCCGCTGCCAATACCGGTGCGCAAAGTCCTGCAGGATTTCGACGACCGTAGCCGCCAGAGCCGTAGCCGCCAGGATCGGATGCGCCTTATCGCCCAGGGGATCATCGGCGTGTGGCTGATTGCCGCCCTCGCCCTGCATCTGGCGGAAGTTGGCCTGATTGGCCTCTCCGTCATCGTGCTGGCAACCACCTTTTCCGGCGTGACCGACGAGCACGCCATCGGTAAAGCCTTTACCGAAGCGCTGCCGTTTACCGCCCTGCTGACGGTGTTTTTCGCTATCGTGGCGGTGATTATCGATCAGCATCTGTTTGCCCCAGTGATTGAGTTCGTCCTGCAGGCTTCGCCGCACGCTCAGCTATCGCTGTTCTATCTGTTTAACGGCCTGCTGTCGTCCATCTCCGATAACGTCTTTGTCGGTACGGTGTATATCAACGAAGCAAGAGCGGCGCTGGAACATGGCGTTATCAGCCTGCAGCAGTTTGAAATGCTGGCGGTCGCCATTAATACCGGTACTAACCTGCCCTCCGTCGCCACCCCCAATGGCCAGGCCGCGTTTCTGTTCCTGTTGACCTCGGCGCTGGCGCCGCTGATCCGCCTCTCTTATGGCAGAATGGTGTGGATGGCGTTGCCATATACCATCGTGCTAACGCTGGTCGGCCTGCTGTGCGTCGAAACGCTGCTAATGCCGGCCACCCAGTGGATGCTCAGCCACGGCTGGTTGACCACGCCGACACTGCCGTAATTGTCCAGCACGTTACCCGGGTCCGCCCGGGTAACGAATATTCATTTACGTAATATTTTCCGACTAGCGGATGGCGTCGCGGTAGTTTTCGTTTACACTGCCATGATTTAGCATGTTCCAGGGAAATGATTATGTTGCAATACTTAAACCAGTGCTCACGGGGACGCGGCGCCTGGCTCTTGATGGCGTTAACCGCTTTTATACTTGAATTAGTGGCGCTGTGGTTCCAGCACGTGATGCTGCTGCAGCCCTGCGTGTTGTGTATTTATGAACGCTGCGCTCTGTTTGGCATTATGGGCGCTGGTCTGGTAGGCGCTATCGCGCCGAAAACCCCGTTGCGCTACGTCGCGCTGCTGATCTGGCTGTACAGCGCCCTGCGCGGACTGCAGTTAGCCTGGGAACACACCATGATTCAGCTGCACCCTTCCCCGTTCCAGACCTGCGATTTCGCCGCGCGCTTCCCGACGTGGCTGCCGCTGGATAAATGGCTGCCGCAGGTATTCGTCGCCACCGGCGACTGTTCCGTGCGCCAGTGGGAATTCCTGACGCTGGAGATGCCGCAGTGGCTGGTAGGCATCTTTGCAGCTTATCTGGTTATCGGTCTGCTGGTGCTGATCGCTCAGCCATTTAAGGCTAAAAAACGCGATCTGTTCGGCCGTTAAGTTATCCTGCCAGATAGTACACGCTCCTTCGGGGGCGTTTTTTATGCCTGTAAGTTGACGACGCCCCTTTAAAGATGCATATTAAATACATCTTATATGCATCCACTGAGGAGCTCACCATGTCTCACCTGCGTATCCCGGCTAACTGGAAAGTTAAACGCTCCACTCCGTTCTTCACTAAGGAAAATGTTCCGGCGGCGCTGCTCACCCATCACAATACTGCCGCTAACGTTTTCGGTCAGCTGTGCGTCATGGAAGGAACGGTAACTTACTACGGTTTTCATGACGAGCAGGCTACCGAGCCGGAGGTGAAGGTCGTCATTAACGCCGGGCAGTTCGCCACCAGCCCACCGCAGTATTGGCACCGTATCGAGCTCAGCGATGATGCCCAGTTCAACATTAACTTCTGGGTTGAGGATGAATCCCACGGCGAAGACGGCCTGTTCCACGCCAAGAAAAGCTAATCCCCTGATGCGCAAGCGGTTGATCATCGACGTCCGGATGTTTAAAGTCGTTACCCGAAAGGCTCGTCTTTCTTGAGTCTGAAATGGGATAAGTCACCATGAGCATAGTCTGGTATATGACGCTAATGTGCATTGTCGTCGCGTATTTAATGATGAGTTTCCTGCCCATCTGATCGCCGCAAGCAGTCACCGCGCCGGGGTAACCTGGCAGCTCGTCAACGCCCTTTCAGCCCGGCCACCGCGCCGGGTCTATTTTTTTCTACATCTGCTTTACAAATATTCCTAAAGTTCCCCGCCCCCGCGCCGATGATGAAATGCCAAACGCACCTGGTGATGATGACTTAAATGTGGGGTTTCCGATGAGTAGAAACGGCTGGCGTTCGCTTAGTGTTGTTTTTTTCCCATGCGCTTTATTATGGGCAGGGATTATCTGGCTGGCATTGAGAATGATGGGATATTAATGCGAATAAAGAACCGGGCCGCGCAGGCAGGGAATGCCCGGTTCTAATATTTTGATGAGTTTACTGCGCCCAGCCTGGTTTGTTTAAAACAGGCATCAGTTTAAAAGCAAGGTGCGTTGAAGTAATGCGGATGTAGTGTGTAAGCAATGCATTAGCGCAAGACGAATCGATACCTTATGAGGTTTTGAGTTGTTTTGCGCTAATTATTTGCCCCATACATGCCCCATTAAAAATTCTGCGAGCAGCTTTCCAGATTAAAAGCAACGCCGTTTACCTCTCCCCCATCCCATGTCATCCTCTTTCGCGGTAATCATGAATTTTCGGTGCGCACCACTCTTTCGTGATTCCCTTCTTTTTCAAGCTTACAGCTTCGTCCAGAACTCGTTTTTGACGCCTATACTTTCAGTCTGACCACTGGAGGTTGATATGTGCGGACGCTTTTCCCAGTCAATGACCCGTGAAGATTATCTTTCCTATCTTGCCGATGAAGCTGATCGCGACATCGCATATGACCCGGAGCCGATTGGTCGATATAACGTCGCGCCCGGTACCAAAGTTTTGCTTCTGAGCGAACGCGACGAACAATTGCATATCGATCCTGTCTTCTGGGGGAAGCGCGCCGTTTAAACGTGGTTATTAAGCAGAAGGCTTTCATCTAGTCACATCTGCGGCTGATAAAGATCTTGATGATATGCTGTCAACGTCTAGTTGTGCTAACTTGTGAAGCGGAGCGTGATTTGATGCGGCAGAATATGGTCGGGAAAGAACCAAAGGAGATAGTTTACAAACTTTTAGCCTAGGAGATCATTTCTTGTGGCATCCGTATAATTTTGTAGGAAACGCGAACATTAACGGTTGATACTTGACCAAAGCGATAATGGTATGCTACCAAAAGTGAAGCTACATTTGTTGCAGAATCCATATAATAAGCAAACGAATGAACCATGTCCCTTCTAATAACAGAAAAGTCAAGATAATTTTGCATTGACTACAAAATCCTACTTAGTACGAACAAATGCTGTAACTTCAAACCATGGTCATTATGTACTCTATGTAATGATTGCAATTTGATGAATCTTATACATAATATGCTTGGGATGTTCATAGGAGCAGCAGTATGGGTTTCCATATATCACAATCGATTACGGATGCGGCAACCATTTTAACCATCATAAGTTTTTTCATGACATTATGGGTTATCAGAACGACTAATTTCTTGAAAAAAAAATTCAAAAACAAAGGCAGGCTCCCTGAAATTAAGACTGAAATTTCTCAAACTACCAATAAAATATTTAGCATATTAACAAGCCGTGAACTTGATAATAACTGGATTGAGTTTAATCGAAGGTTTTCTATGGAGGTTAAGACTTGCTACCCAATAATTGATAATTTGCTAAGTAAAGTTGAAAACGACCAAAAAAATGCGGTTATAAACATTTTAGATTTGATTGCTCCAAAAACTCGCTTCTTCGGAAGACGAAAAGTAATAAGAATTAGCGATAAAGATAAAGCGTGGGATATATACCAAGATTTATCTTCATTAACAGTACATTTAGATCAAATAATGAAAGACATGAGGTGGGATTAATGTTTAAAGACAATGATTTAAATAAGCTTTATGTCAAATTAAGCAGGGAAACATCGGAAGATAAACTTGTATGGAAAATTGTACTTTCAAAAGATTTTATCGCGCTTACTGAGGCGAACGAGGATCGTATCGGCGCGGTTTATACTTGCGATTACAAAGGGAAAAAACTTGCTATCTACCTGAGAAAATATAAACATTTCTTTGATGATGTGGAGTGGGCATGGACCGAAGAACCCCAACTTGCGATAGTCACTGATAATTATGAAGTTCTTTGGAAAAGCAGGTATTGCGACTCCACTTTAATAAATTTATATGAGATTGTTTCACGGCAAGGTTCGGGTTTCAATGATTTAATTGATGACCTAATCCCATAAATAAAATTGCTCTATTGTAGCATTTCTCAGCGAGGGCTTTTACTAAAGCTCTCGTTTCCTTTTATTAAGCAATCACAATAGAACAGTTTCAATAACTTTACTTAATTACCAACAAGTCCTCAAATCTCGTAGTATATCGTGGGGAAAGCATTTCACGCTTCATCTGCCATTGCTGCTGTATACCTTGCCCGGCGAAGTAGAGCGTTCCTTTTCCGTCTTTAGCGTTCAGGTGATCGAGCACCTCCATCAACTTATCACTTCCGGCCCGCGGTGCGTTTTCATCGAAAAGATTTAGCTGTGCAACTCCCTGACTGAAGAAGTCGCCGAGCATGACCCCCGCTTTCTGATACCTGTGCCCGTCGACCCATATCGCATCCAGGCACTTTACCGCGGCATTGATGATATCCCGGCTATCCTGCGTGGGCGTCAGTAACTTAATGGACCCGCTGTTGCCGTAGTATTTTTCGTTCAGCGCAAAGGGAGATGTCTTCACAAAGGTGGAGATATAGCGACAGAACTGATGCTCTCCACGAAGTTTCTCTGCGCCTCTGGCCGCATATGAACAGATAGCCTGCCGCATTTGTTCATAGGTGGTAATGCGCTCCCCGAACGACCGGCTGCAGACAATTTCCTGTTTCACTGGCGCAAACTCTTCCAGCTCAAGACATGACTCGCCGCGCAGCTCACGGACAGTTCTCTCAAGCACCACGTTGAAGTGTTTGCGGATAAAGCGGATATCCGTATCAGCTAGCTGCAGGACGGTTTTTATCCCCATAGCCTCCAGTTTTTTACTAATGCGACGGCCGATACCCCACACCTCATCAACCGGGAGTAAAGCCATTAATTTTCGCTGCCGTTCAACGTTTGACAGGTCAACTACCCCGCCAGTGGCTTTCCATGTTTTCGCCGCATGATTGGCGAGTTTTGCCAGCGTCTTTGTTTGCGCGATCCCAACCCCGACCGGAAGTCTGGTATTGCGGTAGACCGTATCTTTCAGCTCATGCCCGAACTCTTCCAGCACACGGCAATTACGTACACCAGTGAGATCGCAAAAGGCCTCGTCGATGCTGTAGATTTCTACCCGGGGACACATTTCCTCAAGTGTCGTCATGACCCGGTTGCTCATATCCGCGTAGAGTTCATAATTTGAACTGAAGCAAATCACGCCATGCTGGCGGAACTGGTCTTTGCATTTGAAGTACGGATCCCCCATCTTGATGCCGAGCTTCTTGGCTTCGGCAGAACGCGCTATCACGCATCCATCGTTATTGGACAATACGACAACTGGCTTCCCTCGCAGATCCGGCCTGAAAATGGTTTCGCAGCTCGCGTAGAAGCTGTTCACATCAACCAGAGCAAACATTACATCACCGGGCTGTCATCAAAACCGGCTTTACTGATGATGTGAGTTACCACTCCTATCAGCTCAACATCCGCTAGCATATCCCCTTCAATAGCGTCACCGTCCTCCGTAATGAGCGATCCTCCAAGGAAGCGCGCAAACTGCTGCACGCCGCAATATGAGATAAGTAAAACCGCTGATGCTAACGGCGATGATGAGCGCTCAACTACGGCGACGCCACGTTGTGTATCAACGAATGTTGCATGCTGGCTTATGCCGGTTACTTCATAAAACTGTGGTTGTTGAAGCATGATCTGTCACTCCACTCATACTGTATTTATATACAGTAGTTTTTAGTGAATGGCAGATCAAGAAAGTTTCATCTATCAATTCCTATGACAGATTTAACCACTTGAATTTCTACTAAAAACTTAGATTAAGAGAGCATTTAATTTAAAAATTTATACGCTAACATTTAATGTTATGCTATCTTTTATGATTGCGTGTGGATGTTATAATTCTAATATCTTTTAAAATATATAGAATAGTGAATCTTTTCATAATCCAGAAAAAATCTCACACACAAATCAATACCCTAACATTACTCTGAACATTAAATAAAAATACACACAAAATAAGGTTTTAATAAATGAGCAATAATAAGCCTCAAAAAAATATAGTAACCGTAGGTAAAATGGTAAATGGTAAGGCCGGATTGATAGCCCCTGCCGGAGTCGATATTAATACTGATTTTCATGTTGGGGAGATGCACAACGTTGAATATGCAGCATACTATGTTGAGACGTTAGAATCACAAATAAGGGCTCTATTCCCGGATGGCATCCCTAATGAAAATTTAAAAGAAGTAGTGGGCCATATATACAAAAACCAAGAAATAAGTGATGACACAAAAATAAAAGCAATTAACGAAGCAAAAGAAAACTATGAAAGCGGGGCCCTTGACAAATGGTTATCCAGAGGAGATAAAATATCTTCAATAGTTAGCAATATAATAAATTTATTTAACTATTAACATTTCGATATACACAACCATCCTCCATTAGCTACCAGTGAAGGATTGCGAGAGGTCGAGGCGCAGAGCACCTCTATGGTTTTTGACTGAAGTATGATGCTTCCTGATACAAACTGGTTGTATATACAGTACTTTTATCGAGGAAGCAGATTAAGAGATGATGCGCCTATTAATTTTCATGGTTGGGGTAACACATTGAAGAGGGGGTTATCTTTCTTCAATCCCATTCTTCAAGACTAGCTATGTCCTCAAAGCATCTACCCAATGCCATGCGCTGGTTTACGCTAAAGTCTTCCCAAATCGCCATGACTTCCTCACTTACGTATTTCTTCCAGTCGTGAGGGATATTGGCCCCTTTCTTTGCCCATTCCGGACATAAATAATTATCTTCACTCATATCGTGATCCGTAAGCTATGGATAAAATTCCAGGTTCAAAGGAAACCAGCCTTCGTGCTACGTTGAGGATCTATGATAGCACTGGAGGCATTTATGGATAAGGCGCATTTTTCAACGCTGCTGAGTATGAAAGAGATGAACATGCGTTTTGTATCGCTCACATCCCATACCGACCAGCTTAGCGCTGTTCTTGTAATTCACATGGTTTGTGAGAAAATTTTAGAAACTTGGATTGAGGCAAGCAGCCACAATACTAATTTTTTCAATAACTCTCTTAACTTAAACTTCCATAACAAGCTTGTTATTGCAAAAAACTTCTCGTTTCCAAACGAGTGCTTTCAGTTTATGAAAAAACTTAACGCGATACGCAACAAGTTCGCACATCAGATTGATAAAACAGAAATGTCTGAAGAAGAGATAAACTCTCTTTATAGTTCATTATCAGACTTTATTGCCAGAGAGCCTGAATTCGATCCTAAAACTTCATCAATTGAATCTCAAAAAAAAAGATACAAATATAGTGACAATAATAACATAAAACTATTATTGATGTTTACTGCCATGTATCTATCGGTCATGTATTTCGCGGGATTACGTCAGCTTTACATCCCTTTATGAGAAAAGCTCTAAATACAGACATAATAATGTCGACTTAGTGTCTTTAATGCGGCCATTTTAATTTTATTCCAAAAGGAACAAATGACAGTAATAACAATACCAGGTCATCGGGAAAGAATTTCTGCAAGCATGCACCAATTATAATTGCCAAAAAGAACTTTGCCGCTCTGCGGCCATTGTACGAAATCGTCATAGTATCCCCGTGGAATTTAATGCCACCCGCAAAGGTGGCAGCATGCATTCAGACCAGCCCTCTCTCATGGAGAATGTCCATCCCCACACTCACCATCGCATCACGCTGATCTGCAGTGAATGCGCCGTCATAGTACGCAACACATGCAATGTCACCGTACATCGACGAGGTGGTGAGGCCGTTGGGATCACCACCGATGCTGACAGCTGTATCCAGCGATGTGTTTTCCGGGAAGCCGGTACCGATAGGACCATACTGCAATCCGGCATCACTGATCCTCACACTGGCCGTTTTAGTGACCGGATCAAATACGCCTACAGCCACATACCATTTTCCAACTTCCGCGCTGATAACTCCGGCGGATGCAATGGTCCCTGTCGTACCACTCGGGTAGATATAGGACATGTAGAAGCCGCCGCTGTAATAGACGTTAAAGCCTGCGCTGTTTACACGATTGCTGAGGATGTTGATATAGCGGTCAGCGGCATCCAGCTTAAACGCGACGATGAACGATACGGCGCCCTGTCCGGTCTTCACCAGGTCAGTCACTGACGGTTTTGCACCGTTAGGGTAATGGAGGCCCCAGTCGCGAATTTGACCGCCATTTGGTTTGACGGTATAGCCGTGCCCGCTGTTGTCCAGTGGGTTCAGCAGGTCGAAACTGGCAATGGTCGGGAGCGGTGATTTGCTTTCCAGTTTTGATTTGATGGTCACATAGTCGTGGTTCCAGTCGGTGACAGGAATGACTTGATTGCAAAGAATACGAACGCCAGCCATGGTGGCTCCTTGTTAAATATTGGGTGAGTGTTCCGGGGTGCCGCGGTTTTCGTTGCCGGAACCGTTCAGGGTGCCGGTATAGGTCGCTCCGTTCATCGGGTCGAACCAGTCACAGCCCGTCGCCCGGACATTGGATGTATCGAAATAAAGAGCCCCTGTTGAGTCAGGGATAAGCTGAATATCTGCGCCGGTTACCCGGCAGCGGTTCCCGGTATCGCCGACGCTGTAGCGCGCCAGTAAGCCGCCGGCAATATCGAATTCAGCTTTTACCCCGGCTGCGTTGATAATCGACGGATAGCAGTTACGCAGCGTCACTTTCGGACGGTAAGAGTATTCGCTGGTGCGGTACGTCGTGCCGCCGACAACGGTATCCCAGGAAGAGGCCGCGCCTGGCATGTACACCGTCGGGCACGCGTTCTGCGCGATGACCGGATTATTGATGATGCTGATGACGTCCTCGGCGATGATCTCTGCGTTCGTCCCGTTCGGGCGGAGTTTAGTCCGGCTGGCAAACGGGTTCTGTGCCATGTCGGCCCCGCAACGAAACACCGCCATCACCGCATTCTTGCCGTCAGGCACGTTAATTGCGGTCATGCCCTGCACTTTCACCATATCCGGCAGATAGGTTTTCTGGGCGGAGTTGTAGAGGTTACGGAACGGACGGCAGAAGGTGAACGCAAAATTATCAGGCAGGGAAGCCGGTACACCATCCAGATCAAAGACAATATCTTTCCCGGAAATCACATGCGGGTTTTTGGTCGACACACCATAATCAACCGATGCCCCGCTGTTCATACGGACAATATCAAACGACAGCACATCAGACGCCCAGGCATTCGTGATATTGCGGTCGAAACGCACCACCAGCCCGTCGATAGCCAGGTTACACTCGCAATCCCCGGCGTAATCTTCGCGCATATTGATAAAGAAATTCAGTCGGTCTTCGATATGCCCTGTCTGTCCCAGGCTGTACTGCGTGATATTGAAGTCACAGTCACGAAGCGCGAACTGGCCACCGCCCTGCAGGAATATCTGGCGTCCCTTGAATTTCGTCCTGCTGATGTAGATGTCATAGCCGAACGAGTGAAAATCGAACCGGTTCATGACCGACTCGGTAATAAATACCCGCTTCAGACCATGATGCCCCTGGAATCCCCAGCCGTAGAGGCCGTAATATCCACTGATGTGAATATCGATGCTGTTACGGAAGCAAACTACATACGCGCCGCCGGAAGTGTTCGGGATACATTCAGCTGCTGCGTTACGGCAGTGAATATCGGTCACGCCATACGAGCCGATCGCCACGCGGGACTCGATATCGCCAGTCGCCCAGTTATCCATCACCAGATTTTCAATGTTGACCTGCGAGCGCTCAACCTGAATGTTCACGAACTTGCGACCGTTGCCTGCTTCAAAGAACGCCGGGGGCTCAAAGTTAAGCCAGGCATTTTCTTTCGGCTGGATCCAGGCTTCCGTGATGGTGCCCGCCGGGATATTTTTCACCAGTACATCAGAAACCGCGCCATTACGACCAATGCGGGTGAAGTCCCGGAAATGGACCTGGTTACGGACGTTCGTTTTATCCCCGCCGCGGTACAGCTCGACGGATGAAGAAATAAAACCAAACAACCCGCCCCGGTACTGGCTTAACTTCGGCATCGGGATATCCATGCTCCCGCGCTTCAGATAGGACGAATAAGAGGAATTGAGTTCGTTCAGTTCAGCCGCGGTGAAGTTGACGCGAGCCTTGCCCTAGATGCGGAACATATACATCGGGTCTGGGGCGCCATCATCCACACCATCCACTTTCCCCCAGCGGGTTTCATCCGTTCCGCTGCGATTGCAGGTGACGATCGTAGAGCCGCTCAGATAAGCGGATGTCCTCACCACAATTTCGCCGCTCACCCACAGGAACCGCCCGACATTCTGAACAACCGGGATAGCATGCTTTGCCGCAAAGGCATGGCAACGGGCAATGGCCTGATCCGCCGGCTCAATATCAGCCAGTAACGCCTGCGCCGCGGACTCATTACCCTGCGCAGACAGCGTGGCATAATTCTGATAGACCGACTCAGGGATCCGGGGCGCGCCAAACATGTCATAAGAGACAAAGTCACACTGGCGGATCCAGCGGCGCCCATCAGTACCGACCAGCACTCCACCGCCATCATCTGGCGACGTCGTATCGGAAGCGTCGACTACAAACCGGCCATTGATACGCTCGCCCACAACATCGCGTACAGTGGCGTCGCCAGTGTAATTACGGATATCGTCATAACCCACCGCCGTATCACCGGGGGTAATCCCGCCAGCCTGCCCGCCGCCGCTGTCGCTCCCGCCCCAGCCGACTTTCGTTCCGTCTTCCTTAACCCCGGCAATCACCAGACCGTTACGCGAATAAATCAGGAACAGCCAACCGTCCGGCGCGTTGTTGTCAATCACGCTCCCGTTGAAGTTGAGACCTGAGTCGCCGGTCACCAACTGCGCGACTGACTCAAACTCAATGACGCCGTCTGTGCTTCTGATACGGAAAGGGCGAATACCATTGCTGGACACGATATCAAACAGTGAATCAGGTGATTCCTGTAATGACCGGGTACGCTTGTCGATCTCATCAACCAGTGCGGAGGACGGCATTTTTCGCCCGGTGGCGACCAGCGTTCCGCCGTTATTGATGTATTCATCAGCGAGAGAGTTATCGCCGCTATTTCTCACCCACGTTACAGCACCATCAGGTATTTTACCTGCATCCGTCGCCGCCTGAGCATCCTCTAGGGTGGCAAAAGGTAAGCCCAGAATGGTAATGCTATCCTGAGCCTCCTTTACGGCCTTATCTGCTTCTGCCTTGATTCCATCAACGGTGTAATGCTGACCACCAAGTCGATCGGTGTATGTCAGTCCCCGGCTTGTTACGACCTTGTCCAGCATGCCGCCTGCATAAACGTGGTCCCGGATATCATCACTCGGTACCGGCTTTTGCGTCGGGGTTGGTAATTGTGCCATTGTGCATGTCGCCCTTTATAGACGCACGAAATCCTCAGGAATTAACCTGATGATGTGCGTGAAAGTTGATTATTTACTGCTGGTGGTTATGGATATATCGAGTCCGAATATTCAGACAAGGTAAGGGTCTGGGTGTAATCGCCATTCGGCTTGGCTGTTTCTACACGCCAGATAGTCGAGTTTAATTCGCTGTCTGTTGCAATGAAGTAGCGACTGGCCACCTGGCAGTCAGCACCATTGTAGATATTCAGATCGAAAGCATCCGCGGCGGCCTGAAAGGCTTTGGCAGTACCGGATACAGGATAGGCACGCCAGCGCCCTCGAAAGTTACCCAGACTATCTGTCATCACGACCCACATATCGCCAAACGAGAAATCGATGCGTTCAGACGTTGTGAAGATATCGCCATTGCGGCTAGTGAGATAACCGTTCTGCTGCTTGTTGTCGTACATGTCCGGACACTGGACAACGGCGCCACGAACCACCTGCTCAGTCTCCAGCACCTTGACCGTCATGCTCATTCGTGAATACAGAAGGCGCCGAGCCTCAAGCCATGCCCGGTCAACCGCCTGGGTGCGATTGCGGCAGCCGTCCAGACTAATCTGACTGGCGTTAACCGTTGCATCTTCGACTTCCCGAATACCGCCGGCGTCAATCTGCAGATAAACATAGGATTTCTTATTGGTGAGCGGATCAACATAATCGACCGTGACACCGTCATATCCTCCCGGCAGCGACATCTGCCATGAAACCTTGTATTCATCAAAGAACATGTTTGAGCGCGCAAATACCGCATCAGGATAGCTGACCTTTTCATCGCGCCAGAACGTCAGCACATCACCGATGTTGTTCCCATCCACCCTCGCCGCATTGCAGATAGTCCGTATCCGCTCACCGAGCGACAGCTTCTCATCTGAAAAGGTGTAATCGAAATAGCCGAGTTCCGGAACTGTTATTGAATCAGCAATCGCGTACAGCGTAGCGACATCGATGCTTGAAACATCCTGCTTACCGATAACTATCCACTCATGCAGTGCAGCGTCGGCAAATGAACGGCTTGGGCGCAGCGTGTAATCAATCTGGCCGGTCGTCCGGTCATAGCTGATGGTGTGGCGCTGCGCGAGCATGTTGTATTTCTGCTCTCGGTTGCTGTTGCTGTTGTTGCTCCCCTTGATGGTCACTCTCGCGATCGTGTCTTCCGGGTAAACAACATTGGCGCGGGTGTTGACGGCGTGAATTGCCATTAACGTCACGACATTTCCATCGTTGCTGTTATCCAGTCGCTCGATCGTCACCGCATATCGACCTGTACCGGCGGCGGGTGAGAATTTATGCGTTGTGCGGAAATAACGCGTGGTAACCTGAAAATCGTTATCAAAGAAATAATCGTACTGTTCAGCTGTGCCCGGGATCTGGTTGTTGTTGTCATCCACTTTCCAGAACCGGATTCGATAACGGGAAGTGCCCGAAGTCGCCCCTAGTTGAACCATGACATGCACCCAAATCTGTGTGGATTCAAGCGGTGATACCGATGGGCCTATAACCAGCGGAGTCTGGTCGTTGAGGGTGAAAAGTGTCAGGTTCAGCGTGGCGTCCGCCGGTAGCGTCGTAACCTCCCCGGTCATATCGCCAAGATAGAACGTGGTGTAAGACTGCGTATCCTCCCCGATATAACTTTCTGAGTAGACGATATTTCCACTGCCAGTAACATTCCTTGTCACCGGGCCGCCGCCGGCGTTCCATGTCGCGTTGATAACGAAAGTCACCGGATGCGGAACGGCAAGCGCCGCGAAGTATGAAAAGTTATCATCATTCGACAACACTGTGGCTTTCAGTTGGTTGCTTTCGATCAGCATGGCGGTCGGCGCTGTCGTCGTCGCTGTCTGGGCGGGAAAATCCTCGCTTTCATTCAACCCAGGCACTTCTTCGTTATCGACATCATCAAACTGATAGCCAACATCAATGGTGCCTATCGTCGCGCCAGGGTCGAAAATCTGGTAACTGGCCCCTGCAAGGCTCCCTAGGTTCGACTCAGAATAACGAACAGAGGAAATGGTGTATTTCCCGAATCCCACTTCGAACCATTCAGTGATGTATTTGTTGTTGTCGATGTACTCAAACAGCGCCTGCTGAATCAAATCCGGATATACCCGGCACTGGCCATAAATATTTGGCCTTCCCTTGTACAGCCGCGCGCGGTTAGTCTGCCCGGTGGCGTCGTTATTCGGGGATTCACCAGTAGAAATAGACGGAGATGATGCGGTCTGTTGTCCGGTTAGCCCTGACATAACTTTTTTAGTGAAGCGGATCGGGTTGAGATGCTCCACCGGGTTCAGAAGTGTCTTTATCAGACCGCCGCTTTCAGGCTGATCGAATACCGCTACGACGTCGCCGGCGCGCAGCTTAAACGACAAATCAAAATCATCATTAAGCTCACGTCCATTCAGGCGAACCTTCACGTTATTGTGCAGCCTGAGTGAGTCAAGCAATGCTATCAACTCAGTACCGGGTGCCATCGTTCCATACTGTTTCGGCGCGCCAGGCAGGCGCTGCAGCTCATATCGAACCATGAACCAGATACTCCACTTTGTTGAATTTCTTCGCCAGGATAACCATGCTGTCAGCGCGAACAAAACCGAACTCACCGCGGGAATGCAGGCATTTAATCGGATCCAGCATTACGCCCACGTGAACTGGACGATCAGCGTAATAAAACACGGCAAGGCAGCCAGACGATGCCACCGGCACCGCTCGCCAGTGGGCGGATTCCTCTGAGTAACAGGTGATGAAGTCGGCGCCAGATTCGTAGCCGGGGATATGATGCAACTCCAGACCGAGCACATGCCGGTAATACATCACCACCAGCCCCCAGCAATCCATCTGCTCAAAACAACAGGCACGGTTAACCCACGGCTTGCCATTCACAAGCCGGATAAATTCGCTCTGTGTCATACGGTAATCAGTCCGGGATAGTCTTTCGTGGTGTAAATTATGGGATTGGAAAGCGTCAGAGGATTCGTCTTGCCAGAATTCACCGTGACGTTTGTGCCGTCGGCTCCGACATCCTTCACGAACAGTGACCAGGTCTTCATCGGCGAAGCATCACCGATTGCATTCCACTGTTGATACTTACACATGATAGCCGTCATCCGGGCGGCACCAGTCCACGTTTTTAGCGTGTTTCTGACCTCTTCAGCCCCCTGCAGGAAGGTGATCCCCATCGTGATGATGGCTGACCCGTTCTGTGTCGGCTCGGTGATATCAAACGCCGCGGGTTGATAGAGGTTTCCACCGAACGTCGCCTCCTGAAAAAGTTTGTTAACCACACGGTAATAACCAAATGCCGGGTGATAAAACTCAATGGTCTGTTTGATATCACTCGCCGGCCGCCGCTCTTTCCATTCTCGTAATGTTGGCATCAGTCAGTCCTCGGCATCACATCAGTGACGAGATAATCAAGCCATGACCCGTAGTTCTCCGGTGCCTGAACAATCCAGTCATCGAAGTCTTCAGTCAGGTCATCAATACCATTACAGATAACCGTGGCGGTCCAGGTCACCACTCCGCCATTTTTGCTGGTTTGCACCGGCATATTGACGAAGTGAAGCGTCTGCAACTGCGGTCCGTATGTGTCGCCAAGGTCAATTGGCATCGTGAACCAGTTACGCCCGCGGTCACAGTACGTTGGCGACCGCAGCCATGACTTAAACCGTTCGGCCTGCTGCAGCGTAAATATCCACTGCAGCGTCCAGGTAGCTTTGAGGTCAGTGGTGAACGGGGTAAATATGACAGGCCCGACTGCCGGCTGCGTTGTCTGCCAGCCGGTATCCTGTGTCATGTTCTGGCTGGGACGCTGCGGAAGAGGTAGAAATTCCGGGTATGAAACTGTTGCCACGTTTCCTCCGGGCATTAAAAAACCCGCCTGAGCGGGTTGGGTTAATCAAGGGGAGCTATCCTCTCAACTGTGAGGCTAATTCTCTGTATTGCAGCCATATCCAAGGAGAAAAACATAAGAAACTTATCTCTTACTGTTGCCTCCTTTTTGGTGTCAACAAATAGCTGATCTAGATATTCAGACTCCACTTTCCTGATCCTGTATATTTCATTCAACCTGTTAGTGACACTTGGATCATCAAAACTATATCGCTCGATATTATGCGCAAAGTCATTGCGCATTCTTCGGAATATATCTAGGTAATCACGAACAAATCTACGAATTAGGCCCAATCTGTAAGCCATAGCTATCTTCGATTCGAGTGTACCTAAAGGTGCGGCCGGACCAGTAAATAGCTCGTCCTTTTTATTATCACTTTCTAAAAGGTAGGCACAAATTAATTCGCTCAGCCCTCTCTCAATGATACTTGAAGCAAGTAGTACTGCCCCTCTATCACTTTCCGCTGATAACATTCTGTAATTGCTAAGTACAACGGCACCCATTTCTGGACCTGTAAGAGCCTCTTTTGTGTCCATTAAAACGCCCCATTCGCTTTCGTTGATAAACCGAATTTGCTTATCATACCCATTGTCATTGGGCCATTGCTGTCAAGATCAGTTATGAAAATGTCTGTTATCATCTCACTTCCATTTTGGTTGCTATGTGTCTTAACATCAACACCGCTGGAATAATTGTAAACGTTGGTGATCACCTGAACAGCCCCACCACTGCCCTGCAAATCCTTATTGCTGATGACAGAGCCGTTATCACCCGGAATCATGTACTGACTGCCGTTACTGGCACGGTAGATTTCAGGCATGCCGCCCTCACCTACCTGGTACATTGATCCCGCCGATACCGGGCCACCGTTCTTGCGCTTACCGGCCAACGATGAGCCAACAGCCAGCGCAGCTACCAGAGCGCCAAGGCCAATAGCAACCGCGCCGCCGAACGAACCAATCGACGCCACAAGCGCCGCCGGCGTCCATGCTGCCGTTGTGGCCGCCGCCGCCGATGTACTGGCAGCCGTGGTGGTTGCTAGTGAGCTAACCTGCGCGGCCGTCGTAGTTGCGATCGCAGCATTCTGCGCTGTCGCCCCCATTATTGCCGATTTGGCCTGCTGCATACCCATCTGAACAAAGGTATTAATTACCTCGTTCAAAATGGTATTCCCAATTGAACGCAATGCATCGGAGGCAACCATGCTTCCTGTCACTATGCCTGTTAATGCATTACTGGCACTATTAGCAAAACCATCAAACGCCGCCGCTGCCGCTTGTGTCGCAGTGGTTTGCTGCGCCCACTCTTGCCACATAGCTGCTATGCGCTGGTCTCGATATTGCTTTTCAATAGAGGATCTAGCCGCCTCAGCCTCAGCTATTTTCTGAGGATACATTTGAGCGTACATTTTGATATCAGCAATATCCTGCTGGTACTGAGTATCTAGCCCTATAACCCTACTTGATTTATTCTGAATTGAACTAAACTTGCTTGCCGCATCAGCACGTTCTTTTTCAGCTTTGGCCTGTTCGCGCAACGCTTTTGCGTTGTCCCAAGCTTTTGCTGCATACTCTCCAGCCAAAGCAATTTGTTCTTGCGATGCCGCTTTGCCCAAAGATTGCTGGGCATTTAGGATTGCTTGAGCTCTTGATAGTTCAGTGATGCTACTGGCGGACAGTTCTGCTTTGCTTTTTAAATCCGACAACCTTTCCGTAATTAATTCTTGTGCTCTAGCGTACTGCTCAGCCTCTTTCTGTGCTGCGGACTTCCCACCCTTGGCCTTACTTTGCGAAGTGGTCGATACAGCTTTTATCTCAATAGGCTTGGTGTTTTTCGCCACCTTTTGCGCTGCATCCCAACCGGCGCGGGATGCCTTTTCCCAGGCATCTGCAGTTAACTTTGCTGATTTCTGCTCATTTTCTTTCTGCCAATCGCCAAACCCCAACCATCCCCAAGTCCTTGCTCTTCTTGCATACATTTCAGCTTCAGATCTAAGGTCTGCGATTTGTTGACTTGCAGTCGCAGCCTGACCAGTTAATCTGCCTATTGCTACAGCCAAAGAATCGATCACTAAGACCATTCCGTTACTTGCCCCTGTAGCCTTATTTAGATTATCCACCATTGTTAGGAATGAATTAGTTAATGATGTATTGGCTTGAGACAAAGTCCTGGGTAGTTTTTCGAACTCGGTATTAACTAAAACGGTCTGTTTCTGAATGGCGTTTAGAGCATCCTGCGCCGATAATTTTCCTTCGAGCATCAATTGGCGAAGCTCTCCCACGCCAATTCCCATTCCTGCAGCAATCTGTCGCGCCAACTCCGGCATTTGTTCAAGTATTGAGTTAAATTCCTCAGCCCTCACAGTCCCCGAAGAAATCGATTGACCGAATTGTCGAAGAGCATTCGCCATTTCCTCTGAAGAAGTGCTCCCTATGCGACCAATTTTCTGCAAAGTTTCTGTAAGTTGAATAATTTGGCCGTTTGATGCCCCTGTATCACGTAATGCAGTACTAAGCGATTCCCATAGCTTTGTCGTGTCCTGTATAGACCCGCCTGTCGATGAGCTAACTCGCATAAGACTTTGCATGGTTTGAGAGGCAGATGATGCACTTCCAGTTAATCTCTCAACTCTCGCATTTAACTGACTCATATTATCTGCAGCAACAAGGAATGCTCTTCCCCAATCAACGACAATAGATGCAGCAACAGCTCCAGCGACTTTATTAAGGCTTATTTGCAGTTGTTCAAATTTTTTCGAGGCATTATCGGCGCTGTTACCGATTGTGTTTAATGATTTGTTAGCCTGTCGCTCTCCAACCAAAAGCTTAGCGGTATCAGCTTCGATTTCTATATAAAGGCTACCTACTTTTTCACCTTGCGACATATTTTCTCCAGGCAATAAAAAACCCCGTCAATGCGGGGCTTAAATAAGTTCATCATTGTTTAAGGGACTCGCTTAACCCTTCCAAACTGGAAGTTTGCTGTGGTGTCATACATCACCCCATTAGAGAACATAAACACATAAAGTTGATTTCCTGTGTATCCGCCATAACTGTTTTTTGCATTAACCTGCACACCGACGACCTGGCCATACGTCACGCCTCCACTCGTCGAAGAAAGGGAGCCATCCTGCGAATAACCTTTGAAGGGAGGTTCAAACGTATATCGAGCAGACTCCGGGTCTTTCAGAATAGATGCCATGTGATTTTTAATTTGTTGCTGATAGTCATTCGGCAAAGTGCCGTAATTTGCAGTGGATATTTCCACTTGAGAAGGTGGCTTAGGTGCGCAGCCTGCAATGACAAACGACGAAGCGGCCAATACTGCCGCCATCAAAACCTTTTTCATATCCCTATCCCCATTGATTAGTTTGGACAAATCCTAGCAGGGATAGAGGGTAACGACAAAACCAGCGCTACGATATTAGCAGCGGATACCACGATGCGAAGATGTTCGCATCTAACAAAAAACCCGCAGTTAAGCGGGTTTGAGAATCCGAAGCACTAATTAGTGCTTCGGGTTAAAACAGCTTGCGCAGGTCTACTCCATGTACAGCTAGCCATGCATCACGCGGCCAAGACTTTACCGTCCCGAAACGTGGATCATCTACCTCATGAGGTTCAACTCCATTCTCACGGCACCACTTGCGAAGAGGTTGCCATTTGAATTTTTGGCCGAGTTTCTTCTCTACAGGAATAATAGCGGCGTATTTTTTACCTTCACCAAGGCGTTCAGCTAATTTATTTTTTTCACGCACAGCAATAGAAGCGGTAGTCATCGCCGTTACTTCCCGCTTTTCAGAGATCCAGCGCTTCTCTTTAACGGCACGGTCACGCTGTTCAGCGATAATTCGATTTTCCTTTACCTTTGCCAGAAGGTCTTCTAACGCCGCCTCGTAGGAAAGCGGTATGCTGGTAATCGGTGCTGGGCGGAAGTAAGAATCCTCCAGACGTTCGAAGAAAGACCATGCTTCGTCAGTATCGACGATCTTAGACATGCGAGCAGCTCCCTTTTCTGTCCAAAGAGTCAGAGAACGCGCTCGCTTCTTAACAGAGTAACCTTCATTTACTCTGTTCTTAAATTCTTTTAATTCTGAACCAGTTAGAGTGAAGTAATGAACTCCTTCAATGAATCTGCCTTTATTATTGCTCAAGTTCATACGGATATTTACGTCATCCGTACCATACCCTGAAGCCAGCGTTTCAGTAGTAACAACACGCAACCCCTTCCACTCAATAACTGGCAACGGCCGGGGATCGACATTTGGTTCATGAACTGCTAAATTTAATGAAGTCATTGGTTGGACCCTTATGACAAGTTTCAATGGAAGCCGGTAGCTCGTAACTATCGGCTTTTCTATTTATGCATCATTGCAACATCTCCTGACGCAGGTGCGGTAATACCCTGCTCCAGTTATCATCCCTCCATGGGTGAAATTCGATATGCGCCGTCTCGCGTTTAATAATTTCCCTTGCCTTGTTAATCGAGCGAGGCAGTTCCTGTCCTATTGAGTGAAAGTGACCTGCTTCACGATGCTCAGCCACCCTCAATAACGGCGTAACACTCTCACAAGCTTTAAGCATTGTGTCGCTGGCTCTCCATAGCCACGCCAGGGAACAAAGTTCATCGTCTGTGAACTGCTTGGCGATAGGCGAATTCCCCACTTCGCGATCCAGGATATCCAATACCCAACGGCGGAACTCTTTTGCTTTTGGCGTGCGAGCAAACATCGCAACCAGGTGGGCACCTCGAAGTGAGAAAACTCGCGATTCTTGTCTTCCTGAAGGGGTGGTCAGTTTGACCACCCCTGTCATTTGTGCTGTAAATTCATCAGCATGTCGGGAATAGATACGTTGAACTGCTTTATCATCGGCATACTCCAGCGCCTGGCCAACCTCAGCAGCCGTAAGCCAGACCTGACCACCCATTTCCATATATGAAAAATTGGTATTGTGGAAAGTTAACTCGTTGTTCTGTACACTGTTCATGTCGATATTTCCTTCGCGGGATTTGTTCGATAAGGAGCCCTGACTATCGCAAGTAGTTAGGGCTTCGTCGTTTTTATACTTGAGCAATTTTCTCTCCAGTCAGGCCATACGCCTTTCTCAGCTGGTAGATCAGTTCAGTATTGAACTGCCGACACTGTTCTTCACCGTTGCGCTCTATCGCTTTGCGCACATCTTCAGGGAAACGGACTTTACGCTGATACATGTCTTTTGCTTTTTCCATAACCTTCTCCATAAATGCCCCACCGTGAGACACCCAATAAGTGTCACACCGTGCGTCATTGCTGTCAACCCCACCGTGGGGCATAATTTCTATATTGTGATTTTATGGAAGCGACAAACCATATGAGCAGAGAAGATCCTCAATTAAGAATCAGATTACCTATTGAATTAAAAGAAAGAATTGAAGATGCAGCCAAGTCAAATAATCGCTCAATGAATGCCGAGATAGTCAAGCGCCTTGACACCAGCTTCCTTAGTGAAATAAAGGATGATGAAGTCATATCAGCTCATGAGGCTATGAAAATGGCGGAGAACGCAAAAGAAGAAATCTCCGGCATTATATTTAAGAGAACATTTGAAGAAATTAATAAAAAAGCCCGTATGGGGCACAAAGAATTCTGCATTGAACTCAATGATTTAGAACTAGAACACCTCACATTAGCTGACTTTAATGCATCCCTTGAGAAGACACTTACGCGCCTAAATGAACTCGGTTATGTAGTTCCAGAAAAATCAGTTGATGGAGGGGGATTTCTGGTAAGAATACCTGACAATAAAAATTAATGATGTTAAAGAGCGACGACAGGACCATTAAACCCCCTGTCGTCGCCGATTTATAGGTCACTAACTGAAGAAATTACCCCTCAGGTAATCTGAATAGATATGAGCAGTTCGTTTGATTGTTATTTGACCTCTCTTTTCGCTCTCATTCGTCTGCGTCGAGCAAAGTAGTCATCAGCTGCGTGATCGTACTCTTCGCGCGTATACCCTTTCTGCTCAGGGTATTTAGCGATGAGCATTAGCTGAAACTCGGTCATAGTGAGTTGCCATGCTTCCTCCTTGCTTATGCCGAAGTGATTGCGCGCTGCGACGATATACTCAGATGCTCTGAATTCATTGGTTGTATCGCTAGTCTCATGGCGCTGAAGTTTTCTCACCTTTGCCTTGCCAATTATCCCGTGCACCATGAGATTTAAAGCTACGACCACCATGTTCTGTGGAGAAAGGCTCCCCTGCCTCCACAGAAAAGCCCTTTTCCCACTTTTTCCGGGAGCTAACCAACCAACCAGATCACCAACATCATCATCACAACAGGCGGACAGGACTACATGCGCTGCCATGATGGACTTTCTGGCCAACACGCCGCTCTTTATGTAATTCATTACACATTCAGGAAATCGACCATTCCCATTAAGCAAATAGACTTCCTCAGCACGCCTGAGCAACGGTGTCGCCTCATCGTTGCATAGGTCATAAAACGTCTGAACAATTTCTGCCGGCTCTCCGATTCTAGTCATGGCCAGCAGTGACGGTCGAAAGAAATATTCCTTATCCCCGGACGTAATCAGGCACTCGCCAAACTCTTTAACAGGCGTCATTTTTCCCCCATAAACAAAATCAAGGGCAGGAACACCTACCCTTTGTTTTGCTTACACCGTAACGGTTACCGTATGCGTTGCGGTAAACCCGCCATCATCTGTCTTCACAGTGATTACTGCGGTGCCAGCAGTAGCACCAGATGGCGCGGATACGGTGACCGTATTGCCAGCAAATGCTACTGTCGCGCGCGCTGGAACAGATGAAGTAACCGTGAAGACCTTGTCGTCAGCATCTGCGGGCGCAATCGTTACTTCGAAGGTGGTGCTTTCTCCGGCGGCGATAGAGCTGGTCGTTGGCGCAACCGTCACGCCAGTTACCGGAATGCCTTCGTCCGCTTCGGTGATCTGGAACGTGTTGCCGTCAGCCAGTTTGAACTCAAAGCTGTAGGTAACAATCTCCTTCACACCACCACCATCACTGGCGCCAGTCGGGACCATGTAGCCAATATGGAAGTAATCACCCCAGTGAAAACGCATCCAGACCGCAGGTTGACGGCGAGCGCGAACTTCATCAGCGATATACTTCACGAATTGCTGAATGCCAAATTCATCGGTACGGTCTTTGACACGGACCTCGCCTTCGATTGAGTACGTTGGGTCAAGACTGGCGATCAGGTTTGAACTGAATCCGCCATTATCAGCGTCCGAGGTCAGCGCCTCCGGGCTCATATCCCACGTTGCCGAAGTCGGAAGACCAAGTAATTTCCAGTCCCCCTCCGCCGGCACCTGGTTCGCACATCCATACGCCAATTCAAGCGTCTTCGCGCGACCGATTAGTTGTTCGTTATTGGAGCAGCCTTGCATCGTTGCTTACCTCACTTCTGATAATAAAAAAGGCCGCTCCAGGCGACCTTATGAGATTTGATTTAGTGTTATCCGCCAAAGAGACAGGCGAACTGTAAGCGCCACACCATGCGCCCTTCTGCAGTCATTACCGGTGATGGGGTTCCGCCAAGGTTAGATATCTGCCCGATGCAGGCATTTGTCATAGGGTTCTGCTTGACGTAGTCGATGATGGCCTGCACATCGGTCTCTGATTTCGCGTAGTCTCCGGCAGACTTACCAGTTATGACATCCACCAGGACGTAATAATCAGCAGCCATATCACGATCTACTGCCGTACCGCCGTTGGGCCGGAATATGATGAATCTCTCCGTCAATTTCCCGGTATCGGTCCATGTCAGCGACTGAACGGTATATCCGGCAGTTAAACCGGCATCAACGAAGATGTTACGAACACGCTTATGCATCGGAGGGTTCACAGGGATAGCTCCTTTTTGATTACCTCAGTAATCGCATCGCGCTCTTCGTCGAATCCCTTCTTAAGGAATTGAGGCTCGCCATGCGGATCCCAATAGTTTCCCTTTCCAGTCCCACCACCAAAATCACTACCGGCTCTCGTCTTCCCGAAATGGGCTCTCGGCTGGCCTTTTAGCTTGCCTGGCATATCATGCACAAATGCAGCGTAATTTGCAGAGTACCCAACCCTTCCAGTAACTCTTGTGCCGTTAACGTTAATTTCCCGGAACTGACTATTCAGGAGTGTAGATGAGTCAATTGGCGTGTAATACGCCGCCCTGCTGCTGCCTAAAATCAGCGCAGACTGAATAGCACGTACAACCTTTCGCCCCTGAATATTGTCGATGATGCGGTTGAGATTGGCCTTAGCTTCCCTTACACCACGAACCTTTATGCCCATAATTACACTCCCGTCAGAATGGCGTAATCATCCGCCAGACGCTCGAACGTATCGGCGTAACGGATGACCTGCCGTACTTCGTCTGCCCCGGCGACAATCGGATCGGCTTCGGTCGATGCGCCAATCAGCAGGTAATCACCTGCCGCTGCCAGTGCATACTCAGACCAGACGGTATTCTTCACGACGATTTCAGCACCAAGACTACCGATGCGCTTAGAAAGACCACCTTCGTAATCACAGAGAATCGCCTCAGGAGGCGAGAACCCGAGCGAATCACCGTACTCATCATTGCCGAGCTTGCGCCAGATGGTAGCCGTAGCGGTATAGCTCCAGTTCGCGGTTGCCGACATCAGTCATCCCTCCATCGCAGCACAACGGCACCTGTGGCGCGTATGCGGTCGCAGTTGATGTACCACTCACCATTGCTTTTCATGTACGCTGTGGTTTGCTTCCCGGTATCGGTCATCACCCAGACACGGACGAATGACCGCGGATGGCGTTCTTTTACGGATATCCATTTCATCAGCAGCCACCAACGACCATAAACAGGCCGACGCTATTACCTGCGCTGATAGGGAGTTCACCAGTGCAACCACTGGCATCAAGCCGGGCCAGCGAGTCGCGCAACCAGGTGATGCTGTCAGCACCATAATCGAACGATCGCGACGCTCCTGATGGCGCCCCCTGCGATTTTATTCGCCGGGCACCGGAAGACGTCGCCATGAGCGCAGCGGCATACATCAGGATAAGTTTTGCCGTGCATTCGTCGTATCCCGCACCGTCGAGGCACGGGATAATCTTGTTCACCACGCAGAGAATCGGATCGAGTAGCGCGCCGGGAATGGAATAACCCAATTCACCGAGGAACGCCTGCACGTCTGCCGCTGTGATTGGGTCAGCCATGGTTATTTCGCCTTCTTGGTTGCTTCCGCCAGTGCTGCTTCTGCCTCTTCAGCGCGTTTGTTCGCCGATTCCAGCTCAGCCGCATGCACCTGCTTCAGTTGCTCAATGGCGTCAGCATGCTCTTTGTCTTTTGCATCAGTGTCTGACTTCGCCTGCTTCAACTGCTCAAGGGCGTCATTGAGTTTTGACTGCAAATCAGATGCACCTGATGCCACAGGCGCAGACGGTGTCGCCACTTCAAAGACGAGCATCTCCCCCTTCTTGTCAGTTGATTTTTCCGCCTTACCCTGCTCGATCCACTTTTCAGCGATCGAGTCATCGACGTCATAAATCTGTCCAGCCTCCAGCTTTTGAAGGCTGGCACCGGCAAAGAGGTTTGCTACCAATACCTTTACGAGTGCCATGTTGTTTCCTTAGCTCGAAGCGTGAATAACAGAGTAGTGGCCGTTGATGTCCTGCTTGACCATCAGGCCAGCAGCTCCCCAGGTACGCCAAACGTAATCTGAGTTGTAGAACTGACGCGGATCGGCGACGGTGCCGAACGCCTGACCGACGATAGGAGCAATCACGCCAGCCTGCAGCGGTACGATTACGATTTCGTTTCCGGTAAGCTCAGCATCTTCTTTGATTGCCGTGATGCCTGACAGTTTGGAGATCTCTTCCAGCACAGTGCGGAGCGAGTTCACATCGAAATACTGTTCCCAGTTGGACATGATTTCGCTGGAGACGTACCACGTCTGCTGGCCGTACTGCATGTTTTGCAGCTTGAGGACGTCACGCAGGGCGATCGCCGCGGCACGCATGGCTTTCGGGTCGGTGCTGGTTGCGAAGTTAACAGTCAGTGTCACCTGGGCCACACGCTCATCGTGACGTAAACCCTTCCAGGTCTTGTCATCGAATTTGATGTAGTTACCGGCTGCGTCACGGAAGCCTTCCCAGATGTAGTCCACATACTGTCGACGCACATCATCAACAGATCCGGCCTGAGCATCCGCCAAGGATGAGAGAGCAGATCCTTTGTTAAATACCGGGTCACGCCAGTTGAACTTAAAGCCGCTGTCGTGGATCGGCACCATGGTGCCATCGAAGGTGTAAGACTTCGCATCCAGCGCAGCACCAATCTGACCGGACATGGAAGTGTGCGCCCAGCCACGGCCGCCGGTGCGAGCGTATTCGTACACAGACTCTTCCAGGCGAACAGAGCGAGACAGCGGCATCAAGTCGTTCAGCAGCGTGAATTCGGTGTTCGGTTCGAATTGCTTCAGCACGGTCTGGTCGTAGGCTTTGTACAGACGGCGGATATCGTCGACTGCGTTTACCGCATTCAGATCTGGTGTATCTTCTGCATCGCCACGCCATTTAGTGCGCGCAATAAAGTCTGCCGCAGCCTGAGCACTGGCATTGCGCGCGGCTGAGAGTTTTTTGAATTGAGAGGAGTTGACCTCGAGGTTCCCGGTTTCGGTGGCCTGTTTAGTGGAGAATACAAACATTCAGGTGCTCCTTATTTAATGACCACGCGCAGGAGGTCACCTGCCGTTGCAATGGTATACGGACGGTCTTCTTCTACGTAGCAGCGGACTGACTCATCAGTGCCGACAGCTTTAACGCGACCATTGGCCACAGAGAGTGGCTGCCCTTTTGTGTAAGTGCCTGCGGCAGCGGGAACGTTGAAGAAAACGCCTGGAGTTGGGTGGAAAGCAACAACCCAGTCGCCAGCCTTGATGATGTCGTCTACGGTTTTGCAACGCAGGTAGTCATAGTTGGCTACGTAGAGGATCGCAGCTTCATTACCATCCGCGGAGGCGGTGAATTTCTTCGTAGTATTGTCGAAGAAACCAATCGTCCCGGGAGGTGTATCAGCGGCTGCAGCACCTTCACGGTGAAGCTGTGGGTTTGCGAAGATACCGCCCGCGTGAATTACGTGTTTTCCGTCTTTAGCCATTTTTTACTCCGGCATTTCGCTGACTGATTGGGTGTTGGTTGCCTGGCGGAATGCACCGTTCAGGCCGTAAGAGGTTTGGCACTTGGCGTACATGGCGTCGAGCGCCTTACCGTCCAGATCTGCGACTTCTTCATCGCTCATATTCATCGCCAGCTTCACAGCTGCGCGCTTTTCGCCCTTTTCTTTGTCGGCGTTCGCGTTCAGGCTGTTGAAAACGACGTCCACGCGATCGGCGAGTTTCTGCGCCCAAGCTGGCATCTCTTCGTTATTAGTGGCCTGTTCTTTAGCCTTCTTGTCATCCGCCTCTTTCTTTTCACGGGCAGCCTTCTCTTCTGGCGTTTCTTCTTTGCTGTCGGCGTTTTCTGCCAGCATCTGGTTGTATGCGTCCATCAGTTCGGCATCGGTTTTACCGTCAACCGATTTACCTTTGGCCTTCAGCGCATTAACGATGAGCTCTTTCATCGGGTCTGTTTCCTTCTGGGTTGAATCGCTGTTGGCGCCGAAAAACGCCTTTAGCTGGTTGAAAAATGTTTTGAATGCGGGGTCTTGCTGGTCTGGGGTAGTGGACTCTTCGAGGTTTACGACCTCGATTTCGACTTCGTCACCCTCGGCGTTAACGAAGATCCCCACGCCCTCTTCCGGCGTTCCGGCACCCGGCTCATCAAGCAGTACAGCCACATGGTCAAACATCATGTTTGTGGCGATCTCGTTGTACTTCTTGCCCTTCGACTCGCCGTTGGCTGCGATGCCGGAATACAGCAGGCCTGTCGAGATATGAATCGGGTCGGAGTTGGTACCGGCCAGCATCTCATCCAGGCGGTTGATCAGGCGCCTGCCCTTGTCGCTCGACTCGGCGTACTGGCGGTTAACGTACATGTCGCCCATCACCTTCCCGTCTTTGTGGCTGACGTTCTGTAGCCAGGCCCCCACGTGGTACTCGTTCACCGCCCGGACATCGCGCGCCGACACATGCTTGCCGTCCACTTTCGGGTGGCCCAGCGGCATCGGGTTACGCTCGAGCGTGTTGTAGGCCTTTTCGATTTCTGCTGCCGGGTACAACTTCCGGTTCATCACAATATCGTCCACGACAGGCGTGATGCCGCGAACCACGATATGTGGCTTGCCGTCGATGGTTTCAGTAGTGATGTTTGAAGCGGAGTTGACGACGGTCAGCACGTTAACGCGGTTGCGTTTCATGCTGGGTCCTCGTTGATGAATTTAAGGCATTAAAAAAGGCCGCCTGAGCGACCTATTTGATGTGTTTAAATTCCCATCGGAATGAGCTGTAAATATACTCTCCGCCATCCTCCCTATCGGTAAGCTTGGCGGTAATTTCAAATTGGCTGCCAATTGGATAAACATTCACATTTGACAACTTTTTAGAACACTCAACAGCAAGTGAGGGGCTAGCCCATTGCCCTGGAATCGGCCTGATATGAACTTTACCCTTCCTGCCTGACGTACTGGCTGGGTAAAAACTCTCTACAATTAACTTACGATACGGCTCTTCTGGTTTTGCCATAACTCCTCCGCAAAACCATTTTGTATCATGCCGCTTCGGCCAATTTCCACTGCTGACGCTCTTTCTTCAACTTATCCGCCAACCCATCATTAAAGATGCTGCCGTCGTCGTTGAGCAGCACCGGTATCTGGCTGCAATAGCAGTTGTACCGGTTGCCATTCTCAGCGTAGAAGTCGCGTACCTCTTCTGTGGTGTAGACCTTGCCGTGACGGCTGGCGTGCCAGGTGCGCGTAGTTGGCTTGAGTGCTGAAAGCCACAGCAGGCCAGTATTTAGCCCCAGCCTGTCAGCAGCCCAGTCCGTCTCGTTCCATTGCGCCTGCCGCAGCGCACCGACCTGCTCAGTCTGAGCGATGGTCTTGGCCTTCGACATCGACACATCGAGGCGCTTGCTGATAACGCTGGCCGTCTCGCGTGGATTTACTCCGCGCGCCACCGCGTCGGTAATGATATTGGTCAGATCGCCGCGGGCGGTGTCGCTGATTACCTTCCAGTCACTGAGCGTTGTCAGCCTGGCCGCCGCTATCTGGTTCAGATAGCCGGGGCTGTTTAAAAGCTGCTGTAGCGTCGTCTGGCTGGCGTACACCTGCGACTGCTGCGAAAGGTTGTTGAATGCCTCCAGCGTGCCGCGCTGCGCCTCTGCGGCGACGTAATCCATCGCCCACATGTTTTGTTCGCCACCATCCAGCAGGTAATCGTCGAGAATGACCTGCACCGCTTCCAGCAGGTCCGCCAGTTCCTGCGCCGACATGTCGTAGATGAACTTGCCGGCGTTGACCTGGTAGAGTCGCATGTCCTCGCCGTGGTCATGGCAAAGGAAGTGCCAGTCATGGCGGTTTACCTCACGCTCTCGCCCGGTCAGGCGCTGGTCGAACAATGCTTTCAGCGCTCGCTTGATGCCGAGATACCTACTCTCGATATCCCGGAACATCGCGGTAACCTGCTTTGCGGAGCGTGTCGGGTCAACCTTGCTACGCGGCACTACTGGCGTACCGACTTTCGCCTTTTGCTCCGGATTCATCGGAAAGAGGATCATCGGTAGTTACCTTTTGGTTTGGGTCAGGAGTTATCACTTCTTCGCGCGGCTCTAACTCTCCCGCTTCCCTGACCTCATTCTCATCGACAGCCGGTGTTCCGTAGGCTTGCTGCGTATCCCTAGCGACAACCGCCATTTCCTTCATGTTGGCAATCTTTTCTTTCTCACTTGGTGCAAGTAAGTCAGACCAGGTTAAAGTTATTTCGCCAGATTTTGGAGGCTCGATGACTTCTACTGTCCACAGCCGCTCAATTACCGCGGTCGCACGGTCAGTCTGGAAGCCTGCGCGACGACCGTTGCAGCGCTTAGCAAAGTCGTTTTTGTCCTGATCTGACGCAAGCCTCCCTGTCTGTTGACCAAAGAGAATGGTGAATGGCATCTGGACTGAAGAGGAAAACTGATTTGCTAACACAGTCCATGTCGGACTCGGATCCGCTGCCGCCACCGACAACACTTTGGCTTCACCATCCTGAGTCACCAGTGCTGAATCTGTACCAGAGTTCAGCTTCTGTATGGCAGCATTTAGCGCTTCTGCCAGTCCTGAGTAACCGGCTTTCTTTGCTTCATCAATGATGGTCTTGAGGTTTGTTTCCTTCGACATGTTAATGCCGAGCTGTCTGCTGGCGTTCTTCAGGAAACCTTCCGCACTCCCGCCGGAAGTTTTCGCCATATCAAGCAGGTCGTTGTAACCAGCTCGCAGGAAAGGAATGCCAGCCAGCGATGACTCGTCTTCTGACCCTTCGCAAAAGATGATGATCCTTTCCGGGTGGATCTTAATCGACCGCATCGGACCGGAAATGTTGCCATTGTCCCCGACTTGTTGCTCCTGGAAGTAATAGAACTTCGGCATGCCGTAGTCTGGCGATTTCTGGTCCTGTTCAAGTTCCCCGGGCTTAACTTGTGCCTCCCATGCAGGAATCATTTTGACCAGGCCACGCTCGCGAGAATTACGCATCACGCTGCGACCGACGGGCTCCCACCACTCCTTACTGTCTGCAAACTGAAGAATCAGGGCGGAGTAATGACCTACCAGATTTCGCCGGTCTGCATCCTTCACCTTAGCCCAGTGTTTCTTCATTAGCTTGGTGACTTTTTTCTCCCAAGGCGTCGACTTTTTCGATTTCTTGGTCTCATCGCCGTCTACGATCACCGGCGTGTCAGTCCAGCATGCATCGAGCAGTTTATGTACCGCGCCAAACGCAGCGCCATTACGCTCATACATGTTGTAGAAGTGGTCAAAATCGAGACGCTCCGGGTAACCAAATTCGCACCATAGATGATGTCGTTTCGTGTTCCCTGACTTTCCTAGCCCTGAAGCATACAACTGGCGCGCACGGCCCACCTCGTTAAGGCTATTCACTATGAGCCCAGCGAGGATTTGCATTTCGTTATCGTTACTCACTGAGATTTCCTTAGGTGAAGAAAATTGCACCGACTTGTTTGTGGTTGTTTTTCGCTACTGCGAAGTAGCGGAACCCGTCGGCGCCGTGTGATGTGAAGTCGTGAAGAGGTTTATCTTTCCAGCATCCTCGCTTGTCATCCCACTCCTTGCGATAACCCTCAAGGTGAGATATGCCCTCAGCGCATTTCTCTTCATCGAAAACACAGGATGGGAGGATTTCACGCACCGACTCAATGCCGGTATCGACACCGACTTTTGGTACCACCTGAAATGTCATGCTGTAAACCTGACCGTCGATCTCATACCCTTCCTGGGCGAGTTCCCTCCGCGATTTTGCGTCTGCACCAAATTCACGATTATCGATGTCGTGCGGGCCCCAGTGCTCACCGTATTCATAGCCGCGGTCTTTCAGCACCTTCATGTAGTGCCGAAGACCTTCACCAGAGTTTTCGTAGTAGTCGATGATGTGAAACTCCTCACCAACTTCGCGAACAAACCAGATAGCCGTGGAGTCGCCCACACCAATATCCCAGAACGTGTGAACCGGTAGATGTGAGTTATCGGGGATTTTGCCGATCCGCTTGTTGGTGTAGAGCCAGCGGAACTGTTTGGCGTAGTACGCGCCCTCGACCGATTGCTGGAACGCCTCCGCCGGTATGGTCGGGTATTCGCGCTTCATGTCGTCGCCGAGCGTCTTTTCTTTGGCGTAATACCAGGCCTTTTGGCGCTCGTTGACGACAACGCCGTGCTTTGCCTCCATCTCAGCAAAGTATTCAACTAAGCGCTGAGGTAGCGGCTCTATCGTGTCAATTGCGTACTGCGGATTCTTCCACCACGAGAAGAAGAAAAACTTCCAGTCGAGCGCGGATAGTGGCTTACCCTGCAGCAAGGCTTTCTCTGCCGTCTGGCAGTAATCGAAGAAGTAACCCGCCCGGCCTTCCGCCGTGCTCTCGATAGTAGCAAAGCAGCCTGTCGACACCGCTTCAAACGCACCTGTGACGATTTCACGGGCTTTGTCAGGATACTTGGCGCATATCTTCCCGAACTCGGAAACGTGCAGATAGCGCAGCGTACCGCCACGAAACGACGTGCTGACGTATAGCGAGCCGCCTTTCTTAAAAACGAGTTCGCCAGACGAATCGTTGCTGGCCGGGTTAGCCGCCTTTATCTCCGCCGGCAGTTTATCGTATGCATACTTCACCTTTTCCCGAAACAGACGCTTTGAATCATTCAGTGTGTGGGCAATCAATGCACACTTTGCCGACTCAAACAGAGCCGCGTCGAGCTGGATGATGCACACCTCGGTGGTGAAGCCGAGCTGTCGAGCTTTCAGGATGATGTTGCGGGTATGGATCCCCTCGAAGTATTCCCGCTGCTCAGGCGTCATCCTGAAGCGAGTCGACTTACCCTCTTTGTCGGTGATCCAGTAAAGATTGTTCAGCCGCCAGTCTTTATTGGACAGCAGCTTGAGGTGCTCAGGTTTCATTACGCCCCCTGAGACAATGAATCCATCAGGTCAGAGAGTTGCTTAACAGAGTTGTCGCCTTCCGGGCCGTCGATATCGTAGGCCTGGCGTTCGAGACCGATGAGGTTCTTCAGTGCTTCACTGAGAGCCTTCACCGACTTAACACGCTCCGGCATGCTGATTACCTTGTGGTAAATCTCATTGAGTTTGTCCTGGCCCTTGTCGTCAGGGTTGAGCATCAACTCTCCGAGTTTCTCCAGCGCCGCTACGTCTGCGCACTCGGCGCCCAACTCATCAAACAGGGCATTGGTTATCTGCCTGGCGCGTTTTATGTCACCGCGATGCTCCATGCGTACTGTAGCAATGACCTCAGCTGTAGCCTCTATAAGTACGCGCTCTGACAAAGTCGTTTCAGTGCGTACCTGTTTGCGTACCTCTGCTTTGCGTACCAGATCGTCGGCGCGCTCTTTCACCTTCGCATTCAGGTCACGAGACCAGTCATCGCGCTTCGCGCGCTTACGGATAGCCCCTTCGCTAATGCCGTGTTGAGATGCAATTTCTCGGAGGGACATCACTCCGGCCCGGTACGCCGTCTCGATGGCCTCCCAGTCCGGCTTGCTCATTCTTTATTCCTGTTGTAATAGCCATTAAAAAAGCCACCTGAAGGTGGCCTTTGTGTTGTTATTGTCTGACGTCATGCTTACTTAGATCGCCTGGGCATCAGCCTTGTCTCTGTCACGTCTAAGCTCAAGAAGCTCCTGAGTTATAATCGCCACAGCAGTGGCTATAAACGCTTCGTCTGTAATCTTTCCGTCTCCACGCTCTTTCTGAAGAGATTTCAGTTCAGATGAATCCTTCGAAAGAATCTCAATATTCTTTATGACAGATGCAAAGTTTTCTTCCCTACAAGCTTCGGGGACTGATGGGGATAAGAATTCAATAACTTTATTTAATATGCTCACAACCACTCCTTTTCAGAGCAATCCTAACAGCGAAAAGGAAACTTTTGAACTACCAGTCATGTAAGTGATCGGAGATGCACGTACCTTAATTGGACTGTTCGGCGGTCGGATCAAACAGCGCCAGCGCTTCGGTCGCTTCCTGAATCGCCTTGCGGGTTTTCGAGACAATCTCACTTTCCGTGTAAACGCGATCGAAAGAGTCTGCAAATAGCTCAGCTTTCAGATTACTGTCGCCAACCCAGTCAATGGCCAACTTCGCCGCGGCAGTGTCGTAGTTAACTTTCTTGATGATGGTCAGGCGGATTTGTTCTGCAGGTGTAATTTCTGACATGTCTTACCTCTATGCGATGGGGGAGCATTATCGAAGCCACTCGATGGAATGGCTCCTGTAATGACACTACAACGACACTATTTTGATGTGCGATATCAATACCCTCACTAGAGGAGACCGAATGATTGTGGTCACTTATAGCCATAAGACGATCAGTCAGGCTATTGAGTTACACAATAGAAATCACACCACCACGTCAAAGGAGAATAAATGATGAAATGCAGTTCATTGCGTAAAATAATAAATCACCCAATTACCTATATCATCACCGCATTCATTATGAGCCTGATTCATTACTGCCTGACCGGTTCGCCTCTATCTTTCTAATTCCCGCCTTATCCAGATTGCACTGCCCCAGCGCAGAGTAAAGCTTCGCGTTTAACTCAAGACTTGCCTGCCACGTGAACGGAACACCTATTTCGGGGATCGGTGTGTCTGCAGTAAGGTCAGCGCTTATAGGGGCCACCGGCGCCGGCACGTAAACCGTCCGCGTATTCCCGCAAGCTGTCAGCAGCGGCAGCAGGAACAAGCTGTTTAGCGCACTGATCGCCTTCAAGCGCCTGCCTGATGTAGATAACACGCTGCTCACTTGCCTGGGAAAGTTCGTTCTTTGCATTCTGGGCTACCCGGGAAATGTCATTGATGAGGTTCATTGCAGTGACTACGCTATTGCTAACGGTCTCGGCGGTTTCCGCCCTGACCGTTGCTTTATCACGCTGCTCTTTGAAGGTGATGGCGTTGTCGCGATAGTGGTTAATCGCCCAAGCCATGGAAACCAGCAGGCAGATAACGACAGCGCAGATGATTGCGGTTAATCGGCCCATTTCTGGCCCCACTCGCAGACTTGGCGCTC
Organism: Klebsiella aerogenes KCTC 2190; assembly: GCF_000215745.1. Taxonomy (GTDB): domain Bacteria; phylum Pseudomonadota; class Gammaproteobacteria; order Enterobacterales; family Enterobacteriaceae; genus Klebsiella; species Klebsiella aerogenes. The sequence continues at coordinate 4,773,464 of NC_015663.1, forward strand.
TATATCACGTCGAGAGATCAGTCCCTTCCACTGCTTCCCACCGGCATATGTCCAGCGCTGCAGTTCTTTGCAGGCCGCCGGTATATCACCGGAGTTCAGCTTCTTCAGCAGTGTGGAGCTGGCGAAAGCACCAAGGCCAACGTTATAAGTGAAGGAGTAAAGCGCGGCACGGGTAGGCCCAGGGATGCGAACCTTGATCAGCGGGTCGATGGCGTTTGCCACCTTTCGCAGATCTGCCTTGAGCAGGTTGTCGCACTCTTTGTCGGTGTAGCGGTGACCGCGGCGAATGTCGGTACCGGTGTGGCCATCGCAAACAGTCCAGACGCCGACCACATCCTGGTAAGCGTAATAGCGTCGCCCTTCCAGTCCATCAGCATTTCCAAGCATGACAGAAGCGATTGCGATAGCGCCGGAACCGCCGGCGATGGCGCCAATCAGTTTATTCCTGAGCGTCGGGTTCATCTCTGCTCCTGCTTCGTCGGTTGTCTTCGCGGATTTTAAAATACAAATTTGTCAGATACGTTAGTACGGCAATGACAATGCCCACCAGCACGCCGATGGCATTCCACTGCTCGGGGCTGTAGGCATTAAGCATGCCATTCAGGATGCTCCCGGCTGAAGCGCCATACGCAGCACCAGTGGTAATCTTTTCCATGGAATACATACTCTCACCTCGCGTAGTTAGCGGGTGCTGTGTGTGTTTGAAAGGATCAGGACCGTCGGGCTGATTTATCAACAAAGCTCGTCGTAGATGATTCCCGCGGTCCTGAAATAAAAAGGCCGCGCAAAAGCGCAGCCTTGAAATGAGTTTTATCGAATGTCGATTTGCCCTTTTGCGGCAAAAAAAAGCCTGCTATGGAGCAGGCCAAGAAGTAGGTTCATGTCAGACCAAACCGACAGCATCATTCCAAGTATCCCGAGCTACTGTTTTACCTGGAGGGCAATCGATGCTTCGCTTTGTCTTTCGTATATATAGCATGCGTTACAGAAGTGGGAAACGTAGCAAGAACATAAAATTACAGAGTGGTTTTAACGCTCTGTAGACATTAAGATCCGATGTGTACTTAATGACAAGGAGTCAATATGAAACAGGTGATTTTAACAACAGTCTTGCTAGTATCCTCAGCGAGCGGCTTCGCTTCAGACACAGTCGGAAAATACAAACAAGGCGACTGCATAATAGGTACCGACCCACATTATAGCTGGAATGGCCAGATCGCCGCCGTTGAAGCATATTCTGAAATCTCGGGCTTTTTCGGGCCTAAATACATCCTTAATTTTCCAAAATACAAATCTAGTGCTGTAGTCTTCGACAAGGACATCGAAGCGCACTCAACCAAAATTGGAGATAATTTCTGTAGAAATCTTTAAGACAAAAAACCCGCTCAGAGGCGGGTTAACGTAAAATTGGCACACTATCAAATTTACATGAAATATATGCTTTTCAGTTCGGTTTTGCAAGACTTGCATCTAAATTTGTCGCCTTTTGTTGTGAACGTGATCGCGTAGTCGATATGAGCGCGTCGTTATCAAGCCTAACTAAGTTGCTGCGCATAGCCAGCCAATGAGGTAGATAGGTTTCCGTCCATGTGGATTTTGCTACGCCAACCAGTTCCGCCAGTTCCTGATATTCGTATGTGTCACGCCCCGCCAGTTCGGCTTTGACATCCTGCGCTGCCAGCCAGATAAGCTGCCGCAGGCGATCAACTGTTTTCTTTGCAATGCGAATGCCGGCCAGCTTCTCGCTGAATTGTTCCCACGCCCACCGGGTGATTGTCTCCTGGTGCTCCCAGCGGATATTGTCGCTGTAGTTCCAGAGCAGCCAGGCCTTCTGATGTTCTTCCAGCGACAGGAGAGCGCGGCGCCAGCTGGCAGTAGAAAACTCAACGGGCTGCACCAGGGCTATGGCTGAGCCTTTGGCGCGGGACTGCTTGCCGGGAACCGGAGGATTACTCGGCTTGACCATTCTCCCTGTCGCCGGGTCGACTACCTTCATCCGCTTATTGCTGCGAGCCGTCGCTTCAAACATTGCGTTCTCAGCGAAAGCTACCAGTTGCCCTTTCGTCGCCCCGCTCAGATCTGCGGTCGCCACAATGAGCTGCTGACGTACGTATTCCAGTTGCTGACTGTTCATGCGGCTTCCTTCTGTGGCTGGTTGGTTTTGGTCTGGCTGTGCTTTGCTACTGGCGGCAGGTTGGCGCGCTTAACGCTTTCGGCCTGGTATCGCAGGAAGTCGGCGTGGTTCATGCGGCCTCCAGTTCGGTGATGGTCAGTTCAAGCCTGCCGCCTTTGACAATTGGCATCCTCTTCACGCTGTAGTAGTCAACCTGCTGATCATCGAGCCAGAAACCAGATTTCGTCAGGGCGTCGAATGCTGCCTTTTGCAGGTTGTCCAGGTCACGGCGACGCCGGTCAGGCATGTGGCACTCGATACGGATTTTCACCGGTGTCGATAGGCCGATATCCAGCATTGCGTCTTTGATGATTCTTGCGACGCTGTCTTGGTACGCCTGCCCTTCTGCGCTGATATGCGTGCGCCCGCGGTTATGCCGGTAGTAGCGATTGTTGCTCGGTGGCCAGGGTAATGAGATCCGGTATTGGTTAGCCATGCTGCTCACCCCACTCTTTTGCCCATTCAATTTCGAGACGGGATTTCTCGCTGAACTTGACGCCCTGCTGTGTGCCGAACCAGTAGATAGCCTCAATGACCTCTACCATCTGTCGAACGGTCATCTTGCTGGTACGCTGACCAAACATCACAACGCCGCCATCAAGTCCGGGCGCCATTCGTTGTTCTTGTTTTTTGGCCTTAGCTACCATCGCCGTTATGAGGTCTTTCCAGTCGTCTGAATCGTATTTGTTCCCGAACCAGGTAACCTGGTCAGACAGATCTTTAAGGAGAGGCCACATCTTGCGGTTCTGATCCAGTGTGCGAGTCATCTCTTTGATATCGAGAATCAGCGGCCGCTTCAGGTCAACCGGTAACGTGCGGATGAAGTTGATAGCGTTCTGTTTAACGTTTTCGTTGATGAGGTGGAATTGTTGCTTCACGCTTCACCTCCTGAGAGATAAAACGCAGAATGCAGAAAATCGCAGGTGCATTTCTGCATCTGTGACTGGTTGAAAGGTGTTCTGATTGTCGTTTGCACTTTGAGTCCCCTCAAAGCGCAGAAGTCACCGGAGTTGTTCAGGCTCCGATGACATGATTATGGCGGGTTGATAATGGAAAATCAATTCATCTACAAGGAACCGGCGTTGGGCACTCCCTAATAACAACTAACTGCAATTCTTCCTGAGTAGGTATAACGTCAGCAGCCACATTATATCTCTTTCCATTGCATTCCATTAAATGAACCTTTAAATGGTAAAAACGTAATTCAGCTCCTGGAGGCGTCTCATCTCCAGCCCTCATCAATACAGGTTTTGAAACAACTCTAACTACCTCTAGGTTATCTTCAAACTGCCTTACGTCTCCGGCATAACCATGCCCAAAAACTATGTAATCTTGCATGTCATTCACCTCATTAAAGTTATGGAAGATAATATCCCTAATGTAACTTTCGGATTCAAAAATTTTTTTACAATTTGAGATGGCTGACGAATTTGTGTCTCAAGTCTTTCCGGTCTGCTGTAGGTTGAGGAATCTACATCATACCGGGTGCGGCTCCTTCCCTGCACCGCTTCAATTCACATAGTGCGCTTAGTATCTGTCCAGACTCTTCAGCTTCCTGTTCTGAACCTAATTCAGACATCATTTCTGAATGTGCCTATGTTTTTTCGATGAGAGCATTTAACTCTTCATCAGTGAGAATCTTTGACATGCTAGTTTTCTCTTAAAAGACGGCTTGCGGAACACACAGTATCAAAAAAACCCGCCATGGCGGGTTTATATTGTTTTGAAGCGGCTCAGGAGATTAGCTATCCTTGAATCCTGGCTTGCCATTTTTTGCACGCCATTCTTTTACTTCCTTTACAACCCCCTCTGGACTATCCTCTCGGTCCTTTGGAGGATAGAAGATAACATCAGAACCATCAGGGTGCTCAGTAAGCCGTTCAAACTCTAATACGTTTTGTACGTCTTCGTCTTCCGTTGTAGTATTTGGGTTAAATATCTTTTTTACGAAAGCTAAAAATTCAGCTTCGGTAAAATCAGAAATACTTTTTTTATCGTCCATCATTTACCACCATTACTTTTGTGTACTTCAATGTGTTTTTTGGGAGTCATAACCCGCAAGTTATCAACATCAAATACATCCCCACCATCTTTAATAGCTTTTACGTGATGTAACTCATGTTTAAGTCTTCCTCCAACACGCTCACTTTTGCGGACGAAGGACGACTTTCCTAACTTAATACTACCTAAGCTAGCTTGATCAAACTGCTCACTTAGCTCTGGGGTATCAGAAACAGTCTTCCAGAAAGCTCTGCGGAACGAATTAAAGTTCGAGAACTCACGACCACGTAATTTATCAGCAATCTGGCTTGGAATTGGAGAGCCTAGTTCCTCACCCGCTTTGTCTAACCAACCATCACCAACCTGCTCCCCTTTACCGGTGACTTTGCCTGGCAAGTCTCGAGGGCTAGCCAACATAACATAAATGGGCTCAACTCCACTTACAAGCGCGTCAGGCTGCCAATAGATAAAGTCCTGTATCGCCAAATCTTCCGCAGCTGGATAGGTCGTTGTTACGATGCTATCTGCTTGTCGGATATCTGTGCCCGTATGTACAGGAGTCTTTGGCACTGGCCCCGTATTACCGGTATTGGCAGGTACTGTTGGCCCGCTTGGAACAGGGTTAATCAGAATGGTACGAGATGGAGCGCCTGCCACTGCCGGAACCGTAATGCGATCAAGGCCAGTAGCTTCATCCCGGACTGCATTAAGTACCGGAACAGCTGCAGACACCCCGCCGACACCAGTTTTAACCATGTGTACGGACTGACGACCATCATCGTCAGTAGTAATGAAGCTACGTACTGGTAAGTTGACACTGGTCATCCCTGGCTCAATACTAACCTTACCTGCCGCCATCAATCGGGCCTGCACAGCCAGCATTTCAATATCTCGTCCCGGTACTCGATCGCTACCTGTCCCCACTGGAATTGGTGTAAATCCAGCTACAAATGCACCTACCATAGCCCCAACTGGACTAACCACTGCAATGTCGGAAACGGCAACAGCTCCTCGCCATAAGGCACTGGCTACCCAACCGGCCAGCTCACTAGCAGTAGTCATAACGCCACCAGCTACCGATGTAAGCTGTAATGCAGCAGGCGCACGGTTAAGGGCCATAACTCCGGCTTTCGCAAGTGCAGCACTGCCTGCCGCGGCCTTTTCTGGGGAGTAAGATGGAGTCGGTAAAATACCGGCTTTCTTGTAAAGAGCCTGTCGTGCCTCCTCAGCTTTTCGTGCTTCTTCAGCCTTCCTTGCCTCTTCAGCTTTACGTGCTTCCTCCGCTTTTCTTGCCTCCTCAGCTTTACGCGCTTCTTCAGCCTTCCTTGCCTCCTCGGCTTTCCTGGCAGCTTCAGCCTGACGTGCAGCCTCCTCAATATCCGCCTTAATCTGCTTGCTAGTATTCCAGGCATCAGTAAGTGAAGGAACTTCCACATCCTTGTCCCGATAACCAGTACGGTCGTCACCCTTACCCCCACCATTTATGATGTAAGCAACACGTACCCGGGTCATTACTTTATCGTTGCTGAGCCAAAATCCATTTGGAATTGTCCCTTGCAGTACTGAAAGATAAATATCTGGCGAGACCTTGTTTTGTGCTGCGATAGTTCCACTATCGTTGCTACCACCGGTTCCGCCAATCCCGGGCGGAGTTTTACCCAGCACATGCCCGGTTTCAATACTTCCGCCAGTATACATAAACCCATTATTAGCATGTACGGTGATAATATTACCCAGCCCAAGAGCCGAGGCCTGATCTGCCGAAATATCGGTGATGCCGAGTTTTAAAGTACCAGTCTCAGTTAACTCTGTAATAGACAGGTGTGCATTGGGATTGATCGCTTTGGCACCTTTAATAATCGCCGATAATTTACTCTTAACTGCTGGGTCGTTTACTACTGCATCAATTTGTCGGCGAGCAGCTGTATAGCCAGAAGATGAGCCGCCACTGTCATTACCACCAGTACCGTTAGAACCGCCTCCAGGAGTAGAATTATCAGGTCGTTCATTTAAGTTTGCACCGGAGCCCCCCAAGTTCTCACCCGCAATTTCTCCAGGCCCTTTGAGTTCAGTTGACATTTTATAAATCCTTTTTTTACATCAGCAGGGTATTAACTCCTGCTAATGTGTTAATAATGACAAATCTAATTTATTAATTTCTGAAAGGCTTAGCTCTCGGTTAATTCCGCAGCTCAGAGATTACTTTTTCCAAATATGTCACTTTTTCCTCTAATCGAATTCTCAACTTTTGCTCTTCTTTCAATGCTTCAATCAAAAGCGCCACGACTCCATTGATATTGATGCTACGAGCATCCTTCAACACAGTGCCGTCATTGAGTGTAAGTTCCGTCTTTGAAACCGCCTGTGGTAGCACTGCTTCCAATTCCTGAGCGATTACACCAGCTTCGGTAACGCCCTGCTTCAGATAGGTGTAACCACTAATAAAATCGAGCTTTTCTAACGCATTATCGATTTTCTCGACCTGAGTTTTCATACGTGCATCAGAGCTGCTATTCCAGGCACCATTAGTGTAGGCATGACCATCATTACGGAATTCATACCACCCCTGCGCGCCGCCATTAGCAACATGCAGGCCGAGGAAATGATGCTGACCAATACGCTCATAGTGATATAAGTCTGCGGATAAATCCCCCGCGCCCTGAACCCATAACGCATTGGTTTTACGGTCTTTATCATTGTTGACGTTACGGTTACCTGCAGCTTTAATCCATCCCTCTGAATTGCGTTTGGTAAACTGCCCGGCATCCAGTTCGGCATTTGACCGAACGCGCAGTTCGTTCCAGTTACCCTGCCAGTCGCGATAGGACAGCAGACCGTAATCTTGCTTGCCTGCATCTACCCGGGAGCCCATCATCATCTGGGTCGTGATATTACCGCTGGTAAAATCGGTATGAATGGAGGGGGCTGAATAGGTCTGTCCATTTATGATCGGCGACGGGCCGGTCGTACGCGCCGAAATGCCTGCATCATGCGAAACTACTGCCCCACCAGAAATGTCCACGCCATTACGGAGAGAAACTCGACCAGTTTTGAGATTGAAAGATAATGGGCGAAGGGTGTTCCATTGTCCGTCTTGCGCCTGACCTTCTGGAGTTACAAGAGCATAAAAGTCATTACCGTCATTGCGCAGGATGACACCCGTTTTACCACCCGCCAGACGAAAAGCGTTCTGTGATTTAGAAACCACCTCACCATCGGTAACCACACGCTTGCGCAACGTGGTCAGTGATTTCATTTCTGAAATATCGTCGTTAACACCGTTTAAAACTTGTGCATTGCTTTTTTGGTCAACCATTTCCATTTTTCCTTGTCGATTACGAAAACCTATACTGTATAAATACACATGTGTATTTATACAGTACTTATAGTCCTGATTTTTACGTTCGTCAACTTCACTATCGATTAAAGAAATGGTGACACTCTTTAGGCTGACATATGATTAACTAACTGAAATTAAAAGCAATAAATAGCCATAATGTTAACGTTGATTTGGTCACATCTACGATGTCTTTAGAGGTGCTCTGTCGACGCAGTTCAAGGATGTTTCAATGCACTGATCGCTAAGAGTGCCTCTTTTTTCACAAGGATTACCCAGCAAATTTGAGGATGATGTACTCGATTCCAGCGCCTCTACCAGCGCATCAATGTCTTCAATCTTTACAAACAGAACATCGTGGCCAAACTCTTTTGCGTGGGCAGCGCGACGCTTGAGGCTGGCTAACAGTCGGGTGAGATCAGTCATGGCAGGCATCCTTACTATTAGTCGCAGTCAGATTCTTGTTCACGATGGCATCCATCAGACGCAAAGCCGCTGCTTTCTGAGCGGAGACATTAGCAATGACCGTTGGCCTGGATTTTTCACAGCTAGCGCAAACACCATCCCAGGATGAAATGAGGAAAAAATCTTCGCGATCAGTGATGCCTGTATTCATTACCAGGTCTTCAATCATCAATGTTACCCCGCGAATTCCCCGACCTTCGCTTAACCTCTGCACTGCATAGCCGAAGGCATTAATCATTACTGCATGGAACTGGATATACTCGCGTTTGTACTCAGCCTGGTTCGTGCCTCGGCGAATATCATCTAACCCGGTCAGCATTAGCCACGCATTCCATAAGCCCTCCAGATCATCTTGTGAGCAGGAACCAGAGAATTTCGCAGTAGCATCACTAAGGGCTTTAAAACTTACCCACTTATCGCTTTTAGCGGGAACGACGTTATGCTCAAAATCGGTGACTTCAGAAAAGACATCGTGTGAGCTGATAAATTTAACCATCTCCTGCGCGTTCTTATCACGCCTGTTATAGGCCATGTTGATAGCCGCAGATGGCTTCGAAACATTGTTGTTAATGTCCGAGAAAAACTGCTGTCGAGTCTTCAGTGGCAACTGGAGAGTAAGCATCATCGGTACGTGGATCGGCTCATCAATGGTGCGGCAATACTCCGCAATACCGGCTGCGCGATGCTGACCATCAAACAATTTAATCTCTGCATCCATCGGGAATCGGGCCACCCCGACATTAGTGTTTCCGAACTCTTCGAATTCAACATACGAGTCGCAGTTACCTACCAGCGGTGGAATGATAAATGGCTCTTTGTTTTCGTATGCTTCAACGAGATACTGATAAAACTTTTTCGCCCGGGCTGGGTTCAGTTCTCGCTGTGAGCGTTCAAGAGTGTCCCCATAATTATCACTGGCAAGGACTCGCGTTAGTGTCCGAGCAGGAACAGTCAGCATCAGGACAATTGAACCACCCTGAGTTCCACGTGATGCGGGGAACTCAAAGAAATGATCGCCAACTTTACTCTTCTTGCTCGTTGCCAGTGCTGCTGTGAGTTCTATTTCGTTATTCATGCCTGCGCTCTCCCGTAGACCGCTAAAATTCGTTTCATAACCGGGCTCTGCCGGCACTCGTTGAAAATCTGATTGGTGCTCTTCTGGCCGGAGGTTTCTTCCTCGGTAGCCAGCCGGTAGTGAACCGTTCGCCATACCTTCGCTACTGCTACCAGTACGCCCTGCTTTGCCAGAATGTTTGCCGCCTGATTGATACAGCTGTGCGACATGCCAGAGGCTTCAGCCACATCCGGTGAGCTGCAGGTTTTGTGTGTCATGAGGTAATTCAGAATTGCGTCTTTGCCGGTCATTGTTTGCGCCCTCTCAGTCCGTGCTTCTCGCGAATTTCAGCCAGCCTGGCCAGTCCCTGCATGCGTGATAACGGCTTACCACCAAGGACAGGAAGTTGCTTAACGGGCTCCGGAATCGTCTCTCCTGAGTTAATTCGGTTAGCCATGCGCGCCAGTTCCTCTGATGCTTTGTGGCGCAACTCAGCGTCGCTGAGGCCGTTTGCGCGCATATTCTGGTACAAGGATGTAACCAGCCAGTAGTGCGCGCTGGACTCCCAGGGGTAGGACTCGGCATCCGGATACTGTCCGCGGGTGCGGCAATACTGGTAAATCATGTCCACCAGCTGATCGGCGTTAGGTAACCCGGCCGCCGCAGCTTCTTCAGCCTTGCACCAGGCAACAAACTGACCGGGTGACGGAAGGAATGGGCGTTCCTGACGACGGGCGACCCGCATACCAGCCGCAACCTGCTCCATGGTAGTGATGCCGTTCTCCCTGAATGCCAGAACCCACTGGCGCCGGATTTCGTTCATCTCGGTCTGGTCACGGTTTGCAGTGGTTGCCGGGAAAGCTGCCAGCAATTGGCTGAACACGCTGTTGATGACCTGGGCCACCTGCTCAAGCTGCGGTTTCTCGTCGTACTGCTCCGGCAGGTTGTGCGCAACGCGGCGCATCTGCTCTCGGTCAAAGTTATGCATCTGCTCTGCAAGGCTTTTCATAGCTGCACTCCGTAAATCCAGTCAGTGTTGGTCAGGTCAACCTTCGGCTTGTCGGCAGTAATTCCGTTGGTCTGCTTACCTCGCTTGATATCGAGCTGAGTCCACTTTTCGCGAAGGGTTGATGGGCACAGGACATTGCCCTTCCAGAATTTTTCTTCACAGGCCCACTTGAACAGCGAGGCGATTTCCTTGTGGGTGCGCTTGTCACGCTCCCGCATCAGGCGGATATCATTCGCCCAGGTGGCGTAGTTCGGTTTTCTTGCAGAGGGGGCGATGCCCTGTACGACGGTGAACAGCCATTCAGCACAGCGGAGGTCTTCAGAGTTGCCCCATTTTGTGCCGCTCTGGATCGCTGCTTCTGGTCTCAAAACAGGAGTTTTTTTTCCGGGCTTGTCAGAGGATTCGTCAGAATTCTCGGACGAAGAGTTATTTATATTCTTGTTATTACCTTCTTGTTCATGATGTGCGGGGAATTGTGCGGCCTTATGTGCGGCATACCCTTCCGAACCCGCACCATTACTGGCTTCGTCATGTGCGCTTATATGTGCGGCTTTATGCGCGGGTAAATCGTCCATTTTTTGAGCATATTCGAGATAGTTTTTAATGGTGATCACCCTGCCTTTTCGCTTCTCTCCCTCGATGGTGATCATCCCTTCGCGAACGAAAACAGACAGCATTCTCTCCACTGCGTCACGGCTTGTCGGATTACCCTGACGGTCACACAACTGAAGCCCAAGATCTGCAGCAGTGACGACCAGTTGACCGGGTTGCAGAGGCCATTGCTTGCCCTTGAAGAAGGCCGTATATGGCTGTCTGGCGGCGTCAATGAGAAGGTTTTCCCACAATGTGCGCAGGAACACGTCTTTAGCCCATGACTTCTTCTTGATGCTCCGGTACAACGGGACGTAACCAGACTTCTGGTTCTCCATCCTGTTGCTCCTAGCGGCTGAGTGTGCCGCGAAATTGGCGTAAGCTACGTTCGACACAGTTAAACCTCCTGCGCCTGGCGTTTTTGATTAGCGTTTGTCATAATGACCTCGCAATTGACTCGCGTTATTGCATCGAAGGCTGGCTGTGTTGGCGCACAACAGTCTTCACCCATTCCTAACGTCTTCACATAACCCCCAGCATCGATGTCACCATCGTCATCAGTGGGCCTACCTGCTCCGGCATGAGGCGAAACAGCGAAGCGATACCCTCGCTTACCTCCTTCAGTTTCTGATGCTCAGGCGCATTTGCCTGCTTGGCCTCTGCACACTCTTTCATTGCAGAAGCTATCAACGACATGGTGTCGTTTTGCGGCGCCAGCTTTGTTCGGAATTCCAGTGGTAATACAGCCATGATTGCCGGAGTCAGCTGGCGAACGTTCTCGCGGTACTGTTCCGAATCAAACCGGTTATCCAGGAAGCGAAAGAGTTTCTGCCGGGCCCGGCTGATGTCGTCAGGAAAGCTGATTGAATTGCCGCCCTGCTCCCGGTACTCGTTGATAATCAGAGCTGATACCACGTCCTGATTGTCGATAGCTGACGCCCAGGCTCTTACTGCATCGCGGATCAGCTCATGATCGTGATCCTGTTTTGTTTGAGCGCGATTTATCATCGCGGCCGGAACGAATCCGGTATTGTGGTGATACGTAAGTGATTGCATCGATTTCCCTTCGTGGTTAGGCCGCTGTATCACGCGGCGATGCGAATACCAGGCTTTCTTTGAGGACCGGAGCCTGGCGATGAAAATGCTTCGTGCCTTTTTCGATAGCAGATGCCATTTCTGGTGATGCCCGGCGATTTCCGTATGCAATCTGGTCCAGATACCCTGGCGTCGTGTTAGCCAACTTTGCGAGCTGTGCCCATTCGTCGGTAGTGGCGGTCTTGCGCCAGCGGTGTAGTTCAGTGCTCATTGGTGTCTCCGGGTGAGTCGTTTGATTTGGAGTTTAGCGTTATGCTAAATACTACGCAAGCAACATTTAGCAATTTGCACATTTATCGATTTGCTAAAAGCAGTAACAATGCAGGGATGGAAAATAAAGAAATCAGAAAAGCCAACCTGGAAGCGCTGTATGAGAAGCGCCAGCACGAGTCTGGAATGACCAAGGCGCACTTCGCCGAACTCATCGAGACAAGTCCGGCTGCCCTTAGCCAGCTCCTGGGACCGACCCCTCATCGCAATATTGGCGATAAGATGGCTCGTAAAATTGAAACCGCTCTTGATCTGCCTTTTGGCTGGATGGATGTTTTACACTCTAATGAAGAACCTTCGAACGTTGCATTTCGAGGACTGAACGATACAAAAGGAAGTTATCCGGTAATAAGCTGGGTAAGCGCGGGGCAATGGATGGAAGCTGTAGAACCTTATCATCGAAGAGCGATTGATCGCTGGTATGACACGACCGTTATCTGTTCGGAAGATTCATTCTGGCTGGACGTCAAAGGAGACTCCATGACCTCCCCTGCAGGCCTGAGCATTCCTGAGGGAGCGGCTATCCTAGTGGATCCTGAAGTGGAACCTCGCAACGGGAAGCTGGTTGTTGCAAAGCTGGAAGGCGATAACGAAGCAACCTTTAAGAAGCTTGTAATCGATGCAGGCAGGCGCTTCCTTAAGCCTCTTAACCCCGCTTACCCAATGATAGAGGTTAATGGCAACTGTAAAATTATCGGTGTAGTGGTTGATGCCAAGATACTGAACATTCCATAGCCTGACACAATACCTATCAAGCCCGCCATTGTGCGGGCTTTTTTACACCCTAAATTCCTGCCCAGTAAATTTTTAATCGCTTATTAATCAATACGCTAAATCCAACCGATGAATAATTTAGCATATTGCTATTGATATTAATTTAGCATAACGCTAAATTCACTCCATCGAAACGAAACACCGACAACTGAGCGAAGTTAGCCAGAGGTTAAGTGGAGATTCGGTCAGTCGAACGGCGCGACAGTAAACCATGCGTCGGGCGCCCGGCGGGCTCAGGGAGAGCGGCAATGGTGCGTATTCAAACGACTTTCATACCTCAGTCGCTTCATCGAGGCGGCTTAGTTATGACAACCGGCGGCCATCCACCGCCAGAGATTAAGCGCAGAAGTCTTTCTTGTTCCGCTGGCCGGCGATAAGGCAACGAGGGTGATATGAATCACGATGAATTTGATGATGGTCGTTGCGGTATGTCGCGGCGGTGCTGGCGATACATGGTCCGCTTCTGCATTGGCTTGATAGCAATATACCTGCTGATTGCCTTATTTGTGATGGAGGTCTTCCATGATTAGTCAGCACTACGGTACCCAGACCGTTAACCGCGGCGCCGTTCAGCCAGGCATGCTGGTTAAGCATCGCGACGGCACCTGGACTGCATCAGCTCACAAGCGCGGGAAGTTATACCTTCACCGCGGCTGCGAACGTACCTACACCAAAGCCCTGCTTATCGAGATTTACCTCGATGGGCGCGGAAACGGATTAAGCAACTAACCTGTCATTTATTTGGCCCGTGAGGCGCGAGCTTGAATTCGAGGTTGTAAAGCTTGCCATCAGGCGCTCTAAAATCGACTTCAAAGAAATCAGGCGGATTAAACGGATCAGGTGCATTTTTTGCGATACACGTAGAACGCCACGCTATATGTCCACTCTCACCTAAACCAAGTGAACGTGATTTCCACCAGTCATACCATGACTGATCGCTTGGCTGGTCACTACCCTTTTCCTTCACAAACCAACGATTCCGTTTAGAACGCCTACCCATCTCTTCGGTTGGGTACATCGGAGTTGGCAATTTTTTATCAATCAGCATCTGGTCACCTTATTTGTCGCCGCTGCGCTTCATACATTCTGAGCCGTCATGCTGATTAATCAAGTTTCACATTGAAAGGCCGGGCTGGCTTCATGCAGCCGGGCTCTGCACATCCAAATTTCAGGAGTTCAGACATGAACGAATTTCTCACTTACGACTGCATTGAAGATCGTCGTTGGGTTGAGCAACAGCTTTCCGAGGAAAAAGAAAAGTGGATTGACGACCGGGCGCAGGAAATTATCGACGCCCTGCCGAAAGAGCCGTCAGGTCTGTTCCTCTTCTCTGTACCGATGGACAAAAGCCCATACGAAGGACTCCGCAGCGATGCCGCCGGAGAGGCATATAACGATTTCATTTCGGCAGTTGCTTACTCCCAGGCGGAATACGACTGGGAACACCGTACCGGCTGCCCGTTTTAATTTTTGAGGGGATTAACGATGGCAAACGAATTAACAATCACAGCGAGCGCGCTGCAGGAAAAAGGCATCGACGTCGCTACTTGGAGCGCGCTGAAGAACAGCATCTACCCTGGCGCCAAAGACGAATCTGTGATGATGGCGCTCGATTATTGCCGCGCCCGCCAACTGGATCCACTACTGAAGCCTGTCCACCTCGTGCCGATGAGCGTCAAAGATTCGAGAACAGGGAAAAGTGAATGGCGCGACGTGGTCATGCCGGGAATCGGGCTTTACCGCATTCAGGCAGATCGTTCCGGCGATTATGCTGGGGCGCGGGAACCAGAATTCGGTCCCGACGTAACTCAGACGCTTACTGGTGTCGAGGTTACCTTCCCTCAGTGGTGCAAATACACCGTTTTCAAGCGCATGCCGAGCGGCGAGATCGTCGAATTCAGCGCCAAAGAATACTGGATTGAAAACTATGCCACCGGCGGCCGCGACACCACGGCGCCGAACGCTATGTGGAAAAAGCGCCCATACGGCCAACTGGCGAAATGCGCAGAAGCCCAGGCGTTGCGTAAGGCATGGCCTGAGATTGGACAGCAGCCTACAGCCGAAGAGATGGAAGGTAAAACGCTGGAATTGGATGTGCGTGACGTTACTCCGCGCAGCACTACAGAGGAGCTCCCCCTAGTGGCCAGCGATGAAACGCTGCAGGCAATCACCGATCTCTTATCGTCACTGAATAAAGACTGGGAACAGGACTTCCTGCCTCTGTGCAGCAACATTTTCAAGCGTGATATTTTCCAGGCATCACAACTCACCGAAGAAGAAGCGCAGAAAGGCTATAGCTTCCTCCAGAAAAAAGCGCAGGTGGCAGCATGACACCTGAAATTATCATGGCCAGGACCGGCATTGACGTAAACAACATCCAACAGGGCGATGAGGCGTGGCACCGGCTGCGCCTCGGCGTCATCACTGCCTCCGAAGTGCATAACGTCATCGCCAAGCCAAGATCTGGGAAGAAGTGGACAGACATGAAAATGTCCTACTTCCACACCCTACTCGCCGAGGTATGCACCGGCGTCGCGCCAGAGATAAACGCCAAGGCGCTGGCCTGGGGTAAGCAGTACGAGGAAGACGCCCGCACTCTTTTTGAGTTCACCACTGACGTGAAAGTCGCGGAGTCTCCGATCCTGTTCCGCGACGAAGGCATGCGTACCGCCTGCTCACCTGACGGCCTGTGTAATGATGGCCGCGGCCTTGAGCTGAAGTGCCCTTTCACCTCTCGCGACTTCATGA
The DNA here is from genome assembly GCF_000215745.1 of Klebsiella aerogenes KCTC 2190. Taxonomy (GTDB): domain Bacteria; phylum Pseudomonadota; class Gammaproteobacteria; order Enterobacterales; family Enterobacteriaceae; genus Klebsiella; species Klebsiella aerogenes. The sequence continues at coordinate 4,788,981 of NC_015663.1, forward strand.
AATTCCGGCTTGGCGGCTTTGAGGCTATCAAGTCAGCCTATATGGCCCAGGTGCAATTCAGCATGTGGGTAACCGGCAAGGATGCCTGGTATTTCGCGAATTATGACCCTCGCATGAAGCGAGAAGGCATTCATCACGTGGTTGTTGAGCGCGACGACAAATACATGTCCGACTTCAACGAAATGGTGCCTGAGTTCATCAGCAAGATGGACGAATCGCTGGAAGAGATCGGCTTTACCTTCGGGGAGCAGTGGAAATGAAACGCACTCCATTTTATCGCAGGCCCGGCAAAGTCGGGAAATTCTCCGGACTCCGCGAACGCGTGATCTGGATGATTCAGACGCGCGGCCGCCCTGTAACCGGCAGCGAAATAGCGGAGAAATTTGGCGTGTCGCTTATCGAATTTAACCGCGTTGCTAACAGCATAACCAGGGGAGAAGGCCGTATTGCGCAGCTGGCCGCATCGAAAACCTGGCTCAATGAGGATGGAATCTGCGATCGCACCTTTGATTTGATCACAAGGCCAAAGGTCATCACCCCGCAGGGCAAAACGCGCCTGTTCACTAAACGCTCGATAGCTCAGGCCGCTTCTGGTAACCGCCAGAAATGCATTGATAAAGCGGCCCGGCGCCGCCGGCTTATCGCATCTGGCCTCTATATCGATGAGATGGAGTCAGTCCTATGAACCGCTACTCACTTATCTATGCCGACCCTGCCTGGTCTTACGGGAACCAGATCAGCAACGGCGCCGCCGTCGATCACTACCCCACCATGAGTCTGCTCGATATGAAACGGCTCCCTGTATGGGAGCTCGCCGCGGATAACGCTGTGCTCGCGATGTGGTACACCGGCACCCATAACCAGGAGGCGGTCGCGCTTGCTGAGTCGTGGGGTTTTACGGTGCGCACGATGAAGCTATTCACCTGGGTGAAGCTGAACCAACTGGCCGAGTTACGCATTAATAAAGCGCTGGCAGAGGGAGATGTGACCGACTTTTACGACTTCCTCGCCCTGCTGAATGCAGAGACGCGCATGAACGGCGGCAACCACACTCGCGCCAACACGGAAGACGTGCTGATAGCCACCCGCGGCGCCGGGCTGGAACGCAAGCATGCCGGCATTAAGCAGGTGGTCTACAGCCCGCTCGGAGCTCACAGCGAGAAACCGTGGGAAGTGCGCCACCGCCTGGAGTTGCTATACGGCGACGTGCCGCGCATTGAGCTGTTCAGCCGCAGCGCAGCGCCAGGCTGGAGCCACTGGGGAAACCAGTGCGCCACCGCTGCCGTTGAGCTGATCCCCGGCTGCGCCATCGACGTTGTGAAGACGGAGGCAGCATGACACCAGCCGACGAAAACGCCATCCGCGCCGCCTGCCGCCGTTGTACGGAGGAAATCAAACAGGATATGCGTAAAAAGCCAAAGCCTAACTGGGACGCAACGGTTAAGCCCATCATCAAGAAACACCACCAGCAAATTGCACCTCTGGGAGTTAGCCTCCTGGAGTTAGTCGTCAAAACTGGCCGCCTTAACGGGCGGTTTGGAGCAGAACAATGAGCAAATACAGAAAAGGCGCGGTATATCTCCGCAAAATGAAAGCCGGAGATAAATCGAATGACTTTCGCACTTATATGCGCATGGCGATGTTCAGTGACAAAAAAGCCTGGAAACACCCCGAGAAGATTAAACCTGTCGTGCTCGTTCAATATGGGATGAAGAATATCGTAAGCGTCTTCATGAATATGGATGACGCTACCGGTTGTCTGTTCAGTGGGGCGATTGAAAAGCGAGCGCGTAACTCCCGACACAATCCGCTCCGCGGTATGCGTTACACAAAAGGCGACTTGAAGAAAGCTTTTCGAAAGTGGGCATTCAAACACAACGCGGAACATGCCGCATGAAGGCACTAATCACCAGTTCTCCATCGCGGCCTTTTTTATTGCTGGCGTTCACCTTCAACCGAATTAACCGACAGTTCTGGGAGCGTTGACCATGGACATCATCGATACCGCAGCAGAGATTGAAGAGCTTCAACGTAACGCTGCCCTTTCCGCTCGCCGCATAAATCACAACGCCGTATCAGCTGAGCATTGTAGTGAATGCGGAGAGAATATCCCGGCGCCGCGGCGCGCTGCCGTTCCTGGCTGCCAGACATGCGCGGAATGTCAGGCAGACTTAGAGCTGATTATGAAGCAGAGAGGTAAGTGACATGCATTCCTTGCAAGACGTACACAACAAGTTAGCCGATCTTGTATCAGAGGCGCACAAAGTAGCGTGTGCCCTCGATGTTGGTGACGAGCGCACTGAAGCTTTCGAGCTATACGAGGCACTACGCCGACTTCAGCGCCAAGGTGCAGCAGCTGAGCTTCTTTCCGCGACCAACCCTCTTCTGGCCTCTCCTTATTACGACGAGGGCTGGGAAGAAGATGAAGATGACTAATGCAACTTATAGCCAGTTATGAGCTGGCTATTGGGTGCGAAAACACCGCCTCCATTATCCCTTTTACCCGGCCACGCGCCGGGTTCTTTTTGCCTGGAGAACACCATGAGCGAAGTTATTCAGCTGACTCCTAATAAGTGGGTTTCGGAAGAAGTGCTGATGACGATCACCGGACTCACCAAAAACGCTATCAAATCGGCCCGTGAAAAATCCTGGATGGAAGGTCGCGAGTATCGGCACTATTCCGGAGACTGCCAGCCTAAGGACAACTCCCCTATCCTCTACAATCGCTTAGAGATAGACAACTGGGTTGAACGTCAGCGCCCGGCGATCCCGCGCCAGAAATCTGTTTAAATACCCCAGTGATTCACAACAAGGAGAACACATGAAATATCCTACCGGGGTAGAAAATCACGGGGGTAGTTTGCGCCTGTGGTTTATATATAAGGGTGTAAGGGTTCGGGAAAATCTCGGTATACCTGACACCCCAAAAAACAGGAGAATGGCAGGAGAACTGAGAACGACCATTTGCTATGCCATCAAGATCGGCACGTTCAATTATGTCGAGCAGTTCCCGCAGTCTTCAAACCTTGGGCGATTTGGCCTGACGCGCCCAGGGATTACTGTTGGAGAACTCGCCAAAAGATGGTTGGAGCTTAAAAGGATGGAAATTACGCTTAACGCCTTCAACCGTTACCGGTCTTACATCAAAATTTGCTGCGAATTACTGGGCCCAGACAAATTGCTTTCCAGTATTAACACGGAACAGATTCTGGTAGTGAGAAAGGAGTTACTTACAGGGTTCCAGATTTGTGGGAAACACCAGAAGAATCGCTCCGCCAAAAAAGGCCGGACAGTGAGAACAGTAAATGTCTACCTTAACTGTCTTGGAGGTATGTTTTCTTTCGCTAAGCAAAATGGGTATATCGACAGAAACCCATTCGAAGGCATTGATCCTCTCAGGAAGAGTAGATCGGAACCAGATCCACTTACCCACGAAGAATATTTCCGACTTCTTAACGCTTGCCCATCAGAGCAAATAAAAAATCTGTGGATACTGGCCGTTAACACTGGACTACGTCACGGAGAAATCAGTGCGCTGGCTTGGGAAGATATAGACCTGAAAAAATGGACAATCACTGTAAGCCGCAACATTGCCATTAAAGGACATTTCACCCCGCCTAAAACAGAATGCGGAAACCGGGAAATAGTGCTCACCGACGCAGCAATACAGGCTCTGAAAAGCCAGATGGCTTATACCCGGATGGGCAAACAGCATCAAATAGAAGTGCATTTGAGAGAGTTCGGCAGAACCAGAACAGATGCATGTACTTTCGTATTTGTTCCGCGGCTGACTGCAAGGAATGGAAAAGGTGGAGACTGGTATGCACCTGGTTCATTCGGCGCGACGTGGAATGATGTGCTCAAGAGAGCCGGCATTCGCCATCGCCGTGCATATGAATCAAGACACACTTTCGCATGTTGGGCATTAAGTGCAGGAGCAAATCCAAACTTCATTGCCTCACAGATGGGCCACACTTCAGCGCAAATGGTTTACAACGTTTACGGAAAATGGATGACTGACAACAACAGTAATCAGATGGCGATACTCAACGCAAATTTTGGAGGTTTTGCCCCATCCATGCCCCAGGCACTAAATCAGTAACCACTTTTCCCTTTCATTTCAACGTGTCATTGCGCCCAGTCTGGTTTGTTTAAAATATGGTCCTGCCAGTCGACGACGGTAGACTCTTTTACCGCTATATGGCGCACGGAAATACGTTCGCCGTGCATCGCCACTTTTGAGCCGGTCAGCAGCGGGTGCCAGTGCGGCAGCGCTTTACCTTCCGCCAGCAGTCGATAGGCGCAGGTGTGCGGCAGCCATTCGAAAGTCGGCAGATTATCACGCGTGAGTTTGATGCAGTCCGGTTCGTACTCGAAGCGACGCTCGTAGTTGCGGCACTGGCAGGTTTTAATGTTGAGCTGACGGCAGGCGACGTTGGTAAAGTAAATCTCGTCGGTATCTTCATCCATTAGCTTATGCAGGCAGCACTGTCCGCAGCCGTCGCACAGTGATTCCCACTCCGCGTCGGTCATTTCATCCAGTGTTTTTTGTTGCCAGAAAGGTTGTTCGCTCATTGGGATGTCCGTCATTACAATTCAGGGTGCACCTTATAACCAGTCTGGCACGCCGATGCAAGTTTTGCCGCCCCAAAAGGCGGCAAGCGGACGTTACAGCACGCGGGTGGATAACGTCAAACCATTGAAGCCGACTTCCAGCTCATCGCCGCTGGCGAGCGGCCCGACCCCCTCCGGTGTCCCGGTCATAATGATGTCGCCCGCTTTCAGCGTAAAGAAGCGCGACATATAGGCAATTAGCGGTACGATCTTATGAATCATATCCGCAGTCGTCCCCTGCTGGCGAACTTCACCATTAATCTTCAGGCTTAGCGGCATATTTTGCGGATCGCCGTTGAACTCGGCGACAGGAATAAAACCGGAGATTGGACAGGCGTTATCGAACCCCTTAGCTTTCTCCCACGGTTGCCCGGCCTTTTTCATCTTGCCCTGAATATCACGCAGGGTGAGATCCAGCGCCACGCCATAACCAGCAATCGCCTTACGCACGTGGTCTTCGCTGGCCTGGCGCAAGGTGCTGCCGATCAGCACCGCCAGTTCAACCTCATGATGCACCGAGCCCAATCCTTCAGGCAGTACCAACGGCTGGCGGATATCGCATAGCGCCGTTTCAGGTTTAATAAACAGCACCGGTTCTTCCGGCATCGCGCTGCCCATCTCCTTAATATGTTTTGCGTAATTACTGCCAACGCAAACCACTTTGCTCACTGGATAATCCAGTAACTCACCCTGCCAGTTATGATGTTGGTACATTATTTTCCCTCAATGGGTTAATCGGATTTATTCCCCTGTTCCGCGAGGTGTTTCTTAAGTAGATTCTCAGGAGGGGGAGGAAGTTGGAGGTAATAGCCCTGATCGACGAGCGCTTGTTTTACTTTTTCGAGGTCAGCGTTAGCCAGCGTCTTGCGCCCGTCGAGCGGCAGCAACATGGTCATCTGCGGGGTGCCGAAGCTTGCTATCAGTTCCGGCGGGACGCGCGAGAAATCGTCCTTTTTTTCGACATATAAATAGGTTTGTTCACGTTTAGTACTTCGATAGATCACACAAAACATAGTTTTACTCGGAATTAGACCCGTGGTCACTTGCCTCAATATATGAGTGACTATAACATGCCTTTTAGTCTTCGGAATATCACCGCACTTCGGCGGATGATAAACAGCAAATTGAGTAAGGCCAGGATGTCAAATACGCCAATCGAACTTAAGGGCAGTAGCTTCACCTTATCTGTCGTTCATTTGCACGATGCAAATCCCGAGGTTATTCGTCAGGCGTTAGAAGACAAAATCGCCCAGGCTCCCGCTTTTTTACGTCATGCACCGGTCGTGGTCAACATCAGCAGTATTGAAGAGAGCGTCGACTGGCGCCCGATGCATGAAGCTATCGTCGCCACCGGTTTACGCATCATGGGGGTGAGCGGTTGTAAAATTTCCCGCCTGAAAACGGAAATCGACCGCGCCGGGATCCCGCTACTGACGGAAGGAAAAGAGAAAATCGTTCGTCAGGCGCCGCCGCCGGAACCCGTTGAACCGCCACCAGTTGCTACGCCGATCACAAAAACGCGTTTGATTGATCTGCCGGTACGTTCCGGTCAGCGCATTTATGCGCCACACTGTGATCTAATTGTTACAAACCATGTGAGTGCCGGAGCGGAACTTATCGCTGATGGTAACATCCATGTGTATGGCATGATGCGGGGACGTGCGCTGGCTGGCGCAAGCGGCGACAGAGATGCCCAAATATTTTGTACTAACCTCTCGGCGGAACTGGTGTCCATCGCAGGGGAATATTGGCTGAGCGATAACATCCCAGCTGAATTTTATGGCAAAGCGGCGCGCCTGCGTTTAGGCGACGGCGCTTTGACAATTCAACCGTTCAATTAATCCCTTTTTAACAAGGAATTTCTATGGCACGCATTATTGTTGTGACTTCGGGTAAAGGGGGCGTTGGTAAGACCACCTCCAGCGCGGCCATCGCTACTGGTTTGGCCCAGAAGGGAAAGAAAACTGTCGTTATCGACTTCGATATCGGCCTGCGTAACCTCGACCTGATTATGGGATGCGAGCGTCGGGTGGTTTATGACTTCGTCAACGTTATCCAGGGCGATGCCACTCTCAATCAGGCGCTAATCAAAGATAAGCGTACTGAAAATCTCTATATCCTTCCGGCTTCTCAGACCCGTGATAAAGACGCGCTGACCCGCGAAGGTGTAGATAAAGTTCTGGAAGAACTGAAAAAGATGGACTTCGATTTTATTGTCTGCGACTCCCCGGCAGGCATCGAAACCGGCGCGCTAATGGCGCTGTACTTCGCTGACGAAGCCATCATCACCACTAACCCGGAAGTCTCCTCCGTACGCGACTCCGACCGTATCCTTGGCATTCTGGCCTCCAAATCCCGTCGCGCGGAAAATGGCGACGAGCCGATTAAAGAGCACCTGCTGCTGACGCGCTACAACCCAGGCCGCGTGAACAAAGGCGACATGCTGAGCATGGAAGACGTGCTGGAAATTCTGCGCATCAACCTGGTGGGCGTGATTCCGGAAGATCAGTCTGTACTGCGCGCATCGAACCAGGGCGAGCCGGTGATTCTGGATACCGTTTCAGATGCGGGTAAAGCCTATGCGGATACTGTGGATCGTCTGCTCGGAGAAGAACGTCCTTTCCGCTTCATCGAAGAAGAGAAGAAAGGTTTCCTCAAACGCCTGTTCGGAGGATAAATTATGGCATTACTCGACTTTTTTCTCTCGCGAAAAAAGAACACGGCTAACATTGCGAAAGAACGCCTGCAAATCATCGTCGCGGAGCGCCGCCGCGGCGACGCGGAACCGCATTACCTGCCGCAGCTGCGCAAAGATATCCTGGAGGTCATCTGTAAATACGTGCAGATAGACCCTGAGATGGTCAGCGTTCAGCTGGAACAGCGTGATGGTGATATTTCGATTCTCGAGCTGAACGTGACCCTGCCAGAAGCTGAAGAGTCGAAACCCTGACCTTGTTGTCGCATTAACGGCATCTCGCCGTAGCATTAAAAAAAACCGGCCACGCAACGCGCGGCCGGTTTTTTATGGCCTGAATGACACCAGGCGCTAGCGAGGATAGTCGTTGAGCAGCGCGTTCAGACGCTCGGCCATCAATTCACCGCGCCAGCCGGAAACCAGCTCCGGCTCGCCGTTTTTCGTTTTCAGCTGCCAGTGCCAGTTCAGCAGTTGGTTGATCTGGCGGCGAGACGCCAGTAGTTCGGCGCTCACGCCCTTCTCGGCGCTCACTTCCTGTACCAGCGCTTTAATATCTTTAAAGGCTTTGCGGTATCCCGGCATATCGATCAGGTTTTGCAATGGCTCAGGCAGCGCAGATTCCGGCAAGGCCTGCGCTTTCTCAACCAGGCTAATCAACGTTTTGCCGTGGAAGCGAATTTCGCTACCGGATAAACCCAGACTATCAAGCTCACCGAGGCTGGTCGGCATATAGCGCGCCACGCTCCACAGATGCTCTTCGCGTACCACAAAGTTCACCGCCAGGTTACGCTCGCGCGCTTTGCGCAGACGCCACTCCGCCAGCAACTGCAGGCAGCCCAGCTGACGTGTACGCAGTTGCCAGGCATTGCCGATTTCCCGCCACGCCTCCGCCGGGTCAAGGACTTCCTGACGGCGCTGCTGCATCAGGTGGCACTCGTTCAACGCTGCCGGCAGCCAGCCCGCATGGTCGGTTTCCGCCATTAATTTGCTGGCGATCGGCAACAGATACCAGACATCGGCGGCCGCGTATTCGCACTGACGCTCGGTCAACGGTCGGGCCAGCCAATCGGTACGTGATTCGCTTTTGTCCAGCGCGACGCCGGAATACTCTTCAACCATTGAAGCAAAGCCCCACGACATCGGGCGCCCGCAGAAAGCGGCCAGAATCTGGGTGTCGATCAGCGGCTGCGGCATCAGGTTGAACGCGTTGAGGAAGACTTCTAAATCTTCGCTGCCCGCATGCAGATATTTGGTGACATTTTGGTTAAGCAGCAGCTCGCGCATCGGCGCCCAGTCGTTGATGGTCAACGGATCGATCAGAGAAACCTGTTTGCCGTCGAACAGCTGCAGCAAACCAAGCTGCGGATAGTAGGTGCGGGTGCGAACAAACTCGGTATCCAGCGCAACCGCGGGCGCCGAACTTGCCGCTTCACAGATAGCGCGCAGGCCATCGTCGGTGGTGATCATCTGATAGTTCAAATCATACTCTCTTAACTTGCGCCCATAAAAAACGCCGGCTTAGCCGGCGCAGGGCGACTCACTCGTTGCTTAGCCTTTATTGTCTACTTTAGCACGGGCTTCGTCACGCAGTTCTCGTCGTAAAATTTTGCCGACGTTGGATTTCGGCAGTTCATCACGAAACTCCACCAGCTTCGGCACTTTGTAGCCGGTCAAATGGCGACGACAGAAAGTAATCAGCGCTTCTTCGGTTAACGCGGCATCTTTCTTCACCACAAAGATCTTCACCGCTTCACCGCTGCTGCCGGAGGGTACGCCGACGGCTGCCACTTCCTGTACGCCGGAGTGCTGCATCACAACATCTTCGATTTCATTCGGATAGACGTTAAAACCGGAAACCAGAATCATATCTTTTTTACGATCGACGATCCGCAGGAAGCCTTCATCATCCATCACCGCGATATCGCCGGTATGCAGCCAGCCATCTTTAATGATTTCATCGGTGGCATCCGGACGCTGCCAGTAGCCCAGCATCACCTGCGGCCCTTTGATGCAAAGCTCGCCCGGCTCACCCGGCGCGACTTCATTATCGTCATCATCGACCAGCTTGGCTTCGGTCGATGGCACCGGCAGGCCGATGCTGCCGCTGTGATAGTCGATATCATGCGGGTTGACGCTCACCAGCGGCGAGCACTCCGTCAGGCCGTAGCCCTCCAGCAGATACTGGCCGGTCAGTTTCACCCAGCGCTCCGCTACCACCTGCTGCACCGGCATGCCGCCGCCGGCGGAAAGATGCAGCGAAGAGAAATCAAGCTGCTGGAATTCTTTATTGTTCAATAGCGCGTTAAACAAGGTATTCACCCCGGTCATCGCGGTGAAAGGATATTTTGCCAGCTCTTTTACCAGACCCGGAATATCGCGCGGATTGGTAATCAGCAGGTTCTGCCCGCCAAGTTCGATAAACAGCAGGCAGTTCATGGTCAAAGCGAAGATGTGATAGAGCGGCAGCGCGGTCACCACCAGCTCTTTACCGCGGTGCAGTAGCGGACCGTAGGTCGCATTCACCTGTTCAAGGTTAGCCAGCATATTGCGGTGGGTCAGCATCGCCCCTTTCGCCACGCCGGTGGTACCGCCGGTGTACTGCAGGAAAGCCAGATCGTCCGCGACGATTTCCGGCTTCACGTACTGCATACGGTAGCCATGCTGCAGGGCGCTACGAAATGAGATGGCGTCCGGTAGATGATATTTCGGCACCAGCCGCTTAATGTACTTCACCACAAAGTTGACCAACGTCCCTTTGGCGGTGGAGAGCTGGTCGCCCATCCGCGTCAGGATGACGTGTTTTACCTGGGTTTTATCAACGACTTTCTCCAGGGTATGTGCGAAGTTGGAAACGATCACAATCGCCGCCGCGCCGCTGTCATTGAGCTGGTGCTCCAGTTCGCGCGGGGTATACAGCGGGTTAACGTTGACGGCAATCATTCCGGCACGCAGGATCCCAAACAGCGCCACCGGGTATTGCAGCAGGTTAGGCATCATCAGCGCGACGCGATCGCCCTTCTGTAGCCCTAAACCTTGCTGGAGATAAGCGGCGAAAGCGCGGCTGCGCTCTTCCAGCTTACGGTAGGTCATCACCTCGCCCATGTTGATAAATGCCGGCTGATCGGCATAACGGGTGGTGGCGTGTTCAAACAATTCAACCAGGGATTGATAGCGGTCAGGATTTATCTCCGCCGGAACATCGGCGGGATAACGGTTTAGCCAAACCTTTTTCACTGCTTCACCTCTGAAATAGTTATTCGTCGTCATCACAGCCCCTGATCAACAAACATTTTGTTAACATTATATTAACTCAGCGTACCAGTTTATTAATTAGGCGTTTTTCAGGTTGCGAAGCGCGTCACTATTTATTTTTCTTATGAGACTTAAAAACACGAAACAGCGGGCTAGCCGCTGTTTCCATTCCATTATAAAAACAACAAAATCATTCCGTTACGACATTTCTGACCTCAGCCGGGCCCGGATTATACCAACCCCAGCCACCGTATCCGTAGCCCCAGGGGCGCGGACCGAGCATCCACGGGTCAATGGGCTGCGGCGGCATCACCACCTGCTGCACCACGTTCCAGCGCTTATAGCCGGTGGCGTTCATCAACATGAATTTATACGGCGTTGCGCCAACTTTACCGTCGACAACGCCGCTAATCGGCCCAACCACGGTGACCAACTGGCCACGGAAATCGACCGGATCGAGGAAACCGTTCACGTCGGCGAGGATACGGCCGCGCGAAGGTTCGCCCAGTTCCGGTCGCGCGCCGCTATCCAGCGGTACGGTGGCAATCTCTAAGCGGGTTTTCCCCTGCTGGTTCTGCACGTTGACAACCTTACCGCCAAAACGCGCTTCCTGGCCGATATACAGCTGCGGCGCGTTCATCACCCGCACTAAATCCTGCTGCGGCGTAGGGCTGGTGCCTTTAATAGCATCCGGCACCGATACGCAGCCGCTTAGCGCAACGGCAACCGCCGCGGCTAACAGCCAACGAACGCCCTGTTTTTGACCCGCCATAATGCGACTCCTTCTCTCAGTCTTCTCTCTACTGAGATTCACTCGCGGCCAGGAAGTTTCTTCCACGCCACTTCGTTTCGCAAATAAACGGGTTCCGCATGCTCAACGGCCACGGTTTTTCCCGCCGCCAGCAGCTGAATGGCCAGCGGCAGCATATCTTCTGCCGCCGGCAGTTCGACCTCGCCGCTGCTCAAGGTCAGCCCGCTCTCTTTCGCCAGATCCGGCCACGCCTGCCAGCCGGTGCCGACGGTAGCCCATTCGCCGGAAAGCCGCGCCAGGCGGTCGGCAACCGCAGCCGGTTTGAGGACCGCTTCTGTTTCTTCACCGTGCCAGACGCCATCTTCGTCGCGCTGATACTCGGCCCAGTAGACCTCGCCCATACGCGCGTCAATAGCCGCCAGCACACGAGTAGCGCCGGTTTTGCGCCACGCGCCCTGGGCCATCGTCGCCAGCGTAGAGACGCCGATCATTGGCAACTCAGCGCCCAGCGCCAGTCCTTGCGCAATACCGATACCAATACGTACGCCGGTAAAGCTGCCCGGACCGCGGCCAAAGGCCAGCGCGTCCAGTTCATTCAGCGTAGTGCCGCTTTCAGTGAGGACCTCCTGCACCAGAGGCAGGATACGTTGGGTGTGTTCGCGAGGACAAATTTCAAAATGGGCGCTCTGGGCGCCATCATTCCACAGCGCCGCGGAGCACGCCTCCGTGGCGGTATCGATAGCCAAAATTCGCATGGGTGGTCACGCTCTCGTTACATATTCCAGGCTTTAGGGCGGTAAATTCATTGACTGACGGACTCACCGCCGCCGCACCGCCCGAAATCCATTGGGGATAGCTGATTTACAAAATGGCGCGCAGCTTACCACATTTTGCGACGGATTACCTTGCCGGCGGTACAGCGAGAAAGCGCACTGCCCGGCGGATATCGCGGGTACGCGGCGCGGGTGGCAGGCTGGCCAGGAACACGGCGCCGTAAGGACGCATCACCAGCCGGTTGTCACAGATAACCAGAACGCCGCGATCGTCAATATCGCGGATCAGGCGCCCGACGCCCTGTTTGAGGGTAATGACGGCATCCGGCAACTGCACTTCATCGAACGGGTCGCCGCCGCGCAGTCGACAGTCTTCCATTCGCGCTTTGAGCAGCGGATCGTCCGGTGAGGTAAAGGGCAGCTTATCGATAATCACCAGCGACAGCGCGTCGCCGCGCACGTCGACCCCTTCCCAGAAGCTACTGGTCGCCACTAATAGCGCATTGCCGGCACTAACAAACTGCTGCAGCAGTTGACCTTTACTGGTCTCCCCTTGCAGCAGTACCGGCAGCGTCATGGTAGCGCGGAACTGCTCCGCCAGGTCGCGCATCATGGCGTGCGAGGTACATAGCATAAAGCAGCGGCCGTCGTTAGCTTCGATCAGCGGTTTCAGCATTGCCGCCAGATGGCGCGCCGCGCCGGGCTGGTTCGGCAGCGGTAAATTGCGCGGTACGCAGAGCAGCGCCTGATGTTGATAATCAAACGGGCTTGGCAGCAACAGCGTCTGCGCGTCATCGATGCCGAGGCGGGCGGTAAAGTGGTGGAGATCGTCATTCACCGACAGCGTCGCCGAGGTAAAGATCCAGCTCCCCGACTTTTGCGCCATCACCTCTTTAAACTTCTCCGCGACGGTCAACGGCGTCAGGGCGAGGGTAAAATGCCGTGACGTGCATTCATACCAGTAGCTATAGCCCGGCTGATTAATCTCTTTAAGCCGCTTCAGGCGCCCGCGGTAGAGCGTCGCGCGCTCAAAGGCGGCGTCGAGCAGCGCCGAGCGGCCAAGGGAGAGTTTGGCGACGTCATAACACAGTTCAAGCGCGTCATCGAGCAGCAGCAGCGCGCGCTGAATGTGGCTATCCGCCAGCAGTTCGCGCAGATTGCCGCGATAGCCCGGATCGCCCAACTGCAGACGGAAATCCTGCGCGCTTTGCGCCAGACGATCGGCGCATTTTTGCAACTGTTGGGTATCTTTCAGTTCAGTACGGTAGGCAATGGTGATGTCTTTGGCCAAATCCAGTAGCTGGCGGCTGGAGAGCGACTGGCCAAAATACTGGCTGGCGATATCCGGCAGCTGATGGGCTTCATCGAAGATCATCACTTCCGCTTCGGGGATCAGTTCGGCAAAGCCGCTCTCTTTCACCACCATATCGGCAAGGAACAGGTGATGGTTGACCACCACCACATCAGCATCCATCGCCTTCTTACGCGCTTTCACCACAAAGCAATCTTTATATAACGGGCAGTCGCTGCCGAGACAGTTATCGTTAGTGCTGGTCACCAGCGGCCAGGCCTGAGAATCTTCGGCGACGCTGGCGCAGGTGCTGATATCGCCATCCTGCGTCTGATTAGACCAGGAGCGCAGAAGAATTACGTCACTTAACGTTTGTACCGGCAGATCGCCGCCCGCCAGCGCCTGCTGCTCAAGGCGTTCAAGGCACAGGTAGTTTGAGCGCCCCTTTAATAGCGCCAGTTTACCGGTGAATTTAAGTGCTTTGGCGACGGTCGGCAGATCGCGGCTATAGAGCTGATCCTGCAGCGCTTTCGAACCCGTGGAGATGATCACCTTTTTCTTCGCGCGCAGCGCGGGCGCCAGATAGGCGTAGGTTTTACCGGTGCCGGTCCCTGCTTCCACCACCAGCGGCCGGGAGGCGTCAATGGCTTCACTCACCGCGATCGCCATCTGGCGCTGCGGTTCGCGCGGCTTAAATCCCGGTATCGCCATGGCCAGCTGGCCGTCTGCTGCAAAATCGTCGATCACGTTGCCCCCTGGTTATTTGGACAGTGATTATGTCAGGGAGGACGGCGTTTCGCCAGCCCGGGTAGTGACGCGGGCGGAACATTGTGGCAGTCTTGCCGCAGCCAAATGGATAGAACAAAGAGGAAAGATAAATGACAATTACGCGTATTGATGCCGAAGCCCGCTGGTCTGATGTGGTGATTCACAACCAGACCATCTACTACACCGGGGTGCCGGAAAATCTCGACGCCGACGCGTTTGAGCAGACTGCCAACACCCTGGCGCAAATTGACGCGGTGCTGGAAAAACAGGGCAGCAATAAGTCACGTATTCTTGATGCCACCATTTTCCTCGCCAATAAAGATGATTTTGCGGCGATGAATAAAGCCTGGGACGCCTGGGTAGTCGCCGGTCACGCGCCGGTGCGCTGCACCGTACAGGCGACCCTGATGAAGCCGCAGTATAAAGTTGAGATTAAAATCATCGCCGCGGCGTAATTACTCGTCTTCGTCGTCATCTTCGAAGCGCGCTACGATCCGGTCACCGGTGTGCGTGGCGCGCAGTTCATCGGCCACCAGGGCGATTGCCTGGCCGCTGCTCATTCCCTGCGCCATCAATTCCTGAATACGTTCGACCGCTTTTTGCTGTTGCTCATGGCTCAGCGAAGGTAAACCTGCAAACATCACTCACTCCTGCTACATTGTGGGGCGTAATTATTTCACGCCGTCCGCCATTTCGCCAGTGGGCGGCACATTAGGATCGAGGTTAATGTTGTCCCCCGCTATTATCACCCTGCCCTGGCACCCGGATGCCGCCGAACGCTATTTCGCGCCGTTAAGCGCCACGCCGTGGGCGATGCTGCTGCACTCCGGCTTCGCCGACCATCCGTATAGCCGTTTCGATATTATCGTCGCCGAACCGCGCGCGACGTTGGTTACCCGCGGCGAGCAAACCTGTGTCTGCGACGGTGAAGGCAAATATGTCTCGCAGGACGATCCGCTGCAGCTGCTGCAACAGCAGTTGGATCGCTGTCAGTTAACCCCGCAGGCCGATGATAACCTGCCGTTTCTCGGCGGCGCGCTGGGGCTATTCGGCTACGATCTTGGCCGCCGCTTTGAACGTCTTCCGACGCAAGCGCAGGCTGATATTGCCATGCCGGAGATGGCGGTAGGCATTTATGACTGGGCGCTGATCGTCGATCATCAACGCCAGCAGGTGTCGCTGCTGAGCTATGACGATCCGCAACGGCGCCTGCAGTGGCTGGAATCGCAAACACGCCAGCCGGCTGAACCTTTCTCCCTGACCTCCTGCTGGCAATCGAATATGAGCCGCCAGCAGTACGGCGAAAAATTCCGCCAGGTACAGGCGTACCTGCGCAGCGGCGACTGTTATCAGGTCAACCTGGCGCAGCGTTTTAAGGCCCGCTACCGCGGCGATGAATGGCAGGCATTTCGTAAGCTTAATGCCGCCAACCGCGCGCCGTTCAGCGCCTTCATTCGCCTGCCGGAAGGGGCGATTTTAAGCCTGTCTCCGGAGCGTTTTATTCAACTGCACCAGGGTGACATCCAGACGCGCCCCATCAAAGGCACGCTGCCGCGACTCGATTCTCCGCAGGAAGACGCACGCCAGGCGGCAACGCTTGCCCACTCGCCGAAAGACCGCGCCGAAAATTTAATGATTGTCGATCTGATGCGCAATGATATCGGCCGCGTCGCCGTGCCGGGCAGCGTTCGCGTACCGGAACTGTTTGTGGTCGAACCGTTCCCGGCGGTACATCACCTGGTGAGCACCATCACCGCACGATTGCCTGCTACGCTTGATGCCAGCGATCTGCTGCGCGCGGCCTTCCCTGGCGGCTCCATTACCGGAGCGCCGAAAGTTCGCGCCATGGAGATTATCGATGAACTGGAACCGCAGCGACGCAACGCATGGTGCGGCAGCATTGGTTATCTCAGCCTGTGCGGCAATATGGATACCAGCATTACTATTCGTACGATCACCGCCTGGCAGGGCCAACTGTACTGCTCAGCGGGCGGCGGTATCGTGGCGGACAGCGAAGAAGCCGCGGAATATCAGGAAACTTTTGATAAAGTTAACCGTATCCTGCATCAACTGGAGAGCTAGAACATGGCGGCTAACGCCCTCGATCTGGACGACTTTCTATCCCGTTTTCAACTGCTGCGCCCGCAGCCCTCGCCGCAGTCGCTAAACCAGCGCCAGGCGGCGGTACTGGTGCCGATTGTCCGTCGGCCGCAGCCGGGACTGTTGCTGACCCAGCGTTCGCCGCTGCTGCGCAAGCACGCGGGCCAGGTCGCCTTCCCCGGCGGCGCAGTAGATAACACCGACGCTACATTGATTGCCGCCGCGCTGCGCGAGGCGCAGGAAGAAGTGGCGATCCCGCCGGAAGCCGTTGAAGTGATCGGCGTGCTGCCGCCTGTCGACAGCGTCACCGGCTTTCAGGTAACGCCGGTTGTTGGCATAATCCCCCCGGACCTGCACTATCATGCCAGTCAGGACGAGGTGTCTGCGGTGTTTGAAATGCCGCTGGAAGAGGCGTTGCGCCTGGGTCGTTACCACCCGCTGGACATCCATCGGCGCGGTAATTCACATCGCGTCTGGCTATCGTGGTACCAACATTATTTTGTCTGGGGAATGACCGCCGGCATTATTCGCGAGCTGGCGCTGCAAATCGGCACTCGCCCTTAGCTATAATAAGTAATGAGAAGCCGCTCTCACTATTAGTAAAACCAAGGTTATCCATTAGTTTAATTCATGTGAATAGTTAAGCTGACAACCCGGTTCCCTCTTACACTATGCGCAGTTATTACATCGTTACCGCAACCGCGGTAACCCTGTCAGGAGTGTTATCGTGATTAGTATATTCGACATGTTCAAGGTGGGGATTGGTCCCTCATCTTCCCATACTGTAGGGCCGATGAAGGCCGGTAAACAGTTCGTCGATGACCTGGTCGAAAAGGGATTGCTTAATGAAGTGACGCGCGTCGCCGTTGACGTCTATGGGTCGCTTTCATTAACCGGCAAAGGCCACCACACGGACATCGCCATTATCATGGGACTGGCGGGCAATCTGCCTGCGACGGTCGATATTGACGCGATCCCGGCATTTATCCGCGACGTAGAAACCCGCGGCCGTCTGCTGCTGGCAAACGGGCAACACGAAGTCGACTTCCCGGCGGATGACGGCATGCGTTTTCGTAGCGACAACCTGCCGCTGCACGAAAACGGCATGACTATCCATGCGTGGGCCGGCGAGAAAGAAATCTACAGCAAGACTTACTATTCAATCGGCGGCGGTTTTATCGTCGACGAAGAGCATTTCGGCAAAGAAGACGCGAGCGAACTGCAGGTTCCGTATCCGTTTAAATCGGCACAGGAAATGCTGGGCTACTGCAAAGAAACCGGTCTGTCGCTCTCCGGCATGGTGATGCAAAACGAACTGGCGCTGCACAGCAAGCAAGAGATCGAGGCCTATTTTGAAAACGTCTGGCAAACCATGCGCGCCTGTATCGATCGCGGCATGAACACCGAAGGTGTGCTGCCGGGGCCGCTGCGCGTGCCGCGTCGCGCTTCGGCGCTGCGTCGTCTGCTGGTCGCCAGCGATAAGCTGTCTAATGACCCGATGAATGTTGTCGACTGGGTGAACATGTTCGCGCTGGCGGTCAACGAAGAGAACGCCGCAGGTGGCCGCGTTGTTACCGCGCCGACCAACGGCGCCTGTGGTATCGTTCCGGCAGTGCTCGCCTACTACGATCACTTTATCGAGTCCGTCAGCCCGGATATCTATATTCGCTACTTTATGGCGTCCGGCGCGATTGGCGCGCTGTACAAGATGAACGCGTCCATTTCCGGCGCGGAAGTCGGCTGTCAGGGCGAAGTCGGCGTCGCCTGTTCAATGGCAGCGGCGGGCCTGGCTGAACTGCTTGGCGCCAGCCCGGAGCAGGTTTGCGTGGCGGCGGAAATCGGCATGGAACATAACCTCGGCCTGACCTGCGACCCGGTCGCCGGCCAGGTTCAGGTGCCGTGCATCGAGCGAAACGCTATCGCCTCCGTGAAGGCGATTAACGCCGCGCGTATGGCGATGCGCCGCACCAGCGAACCGCGCGTCTCTCTCGATAAAGTTATCGAGACCATGTACGAAACGGGTAAAGACATGAACGCCAAATATCGCGAAACCTCTCGCGGCGGCCTGGCGATCAAAGTCCAGTGTGACTAAAACACGTCTGTGAAATGCGCCCTTTCCGGGCGCATTTTTCTTTTTCTCCCACCAACTTATCTTACCCACTACACTTGCTTTAAGCCGGCTGTTACTCTTATTCCTCTATTTAGCCGACAGGGCGCCTCGCATGCAAAATGCACAGAAGGTCATTTCGACATACCGCCGCAAGCGCATTCTGGTGTGCCTGGCCGTTGCATTTCTGACACTTGCCGTCACCCTGACAATCCGATTTATTTCACAGCGTAGCCAAAATCAACAGCGCATCCAGACGGTGACCCGCAATATGGTGATCGCGATGGACAATATCCTGCAGCCGCTGGCGGCAAAACACGCTACCCTGCTGAGTATGGTGGGCAAACCCTGTCAGGATGTGCATCTTGAGCTGCGTAAAACCGCAGCCACTCTACAGACCGTACGCTCAATCATCCTTGTTCAATCCGGGATGGCCTACTGCTCCAGTATTTTTGGCCCACGCCATGTGGCCATTCATCAGCTGCAGCCAACGTTGCCGGCAGTCAACCCGCTGTTGGCCTTTTCAACCGATAACTCGCTGCTCAAAGGCACACCGGTACTGATTCAGTGGTATCCCTCTTCCGTAAGCGGTGCCGACGGCGCGTTGTTAATTATCAATATTGAGCTGCTTGGCGAATTGATTCTCAAAGAAAAATCATCGTTGATAAGCGACATCAGCCTCACGGTAGGCAACAAGAGTTTTCTCAGCGATGTTGGCGTCGTTGCAAGCGATCGGTTGCCGGGTCTGCCGATAATTTACCGGCAAAGCTCCAGCCAGTTTCCCTTTACCATCAACATCAGCGGCCCGGGAGCCTCCGCGGTAGCCTTAGAAGAACTGCCCGCCGAATTACCGCTGGCGCTGATGTTCAGCCTGTTGATGACCGGTATCGCCTGGTTGACGACCGCAGGACGAATGACTTTCTCGCGCGAAATAACCCTGGGTATCGCCGCCCACGAGTTCGAGGTATGGTGCCAGCCGCTGCAGGATTTACGTACTCAGGAGTGTTGTGGCGTGGAAATTTTGCTGCGCTGGAACAATCCGCGCCGCGGAAATATCTCGCCGGATGTTTTTATCCCGATTGCTGAAGGCTACAACCTGATAGTCCCCCTGACCCGCTACGTCATCGCTGAAACCGCCCGCCGGCTGCATTATTTCCCGCAGGATGCCAATTTTCATATTGGTATTAACGTGGCGGCGCGTCATTTCAGCAACGGCGAGCTGCTGCGCGATCTGCACACCTATTGGTTCAGCGCTAATCCGGTACAGCAGCTGGTGGTCGAGCTGACCGAACGCGATGTCCTGCGTGAAGGCGATCATCACATGGCAGAGCACCTGCATTTTAAAGGCGTCCAGCTGGCTATTGATGACTTTGGCACCGGTAACAGTTCGCTATCCTGGCTGGAAAAACTTCGCCCGGATGTACTGAAAATTGATAAATCTTATACCGGCGCCATTGGCATTGATGGGGTCAACGCGACGGTGACCGATATGATTATCGCCCTGGCGCACCGGCTCAAAATCGTCACCATTGCCGAAGGCGTCGAAACTCAGGAACAGAAGATTTACATGCGTAGCCACGGCGTGGATTTACTACAGGGATATTATTATGCCCGCCCGTTGCCGGTGGAGGATTTTCCGCGCTGGCTGGCGGAAGAGAAGCACCGTCTGGCGGCGACTGGGGGTAAAAAACAACCCGCCGGGCAAGTTTAGCCCGGCGGGTTCGGCATTACTCTTCTTCGTCGTTATCGTGGACGGTTTTAATGACCCGTACCAGATCGACGCGATAATCATTGGCTTCAACGATGGTGAACTGCAGCGGCGGCAGTTCGACAACATCGCCTATCCGCGGGATATGACCGTTCGCGGAGATAACCAGCCCGGCAACGGTCGCGATATCATCGTCTTCGTTGACCAGGTCGTCCAGCCCCAGCGCCTGCTGCAGCGCGTGGAGGTCGGTTGACCCTTTGATTAGCCAACCCTCGCCATCCAGCACAATTTCCGGCGTTTCGTCGGCGTCCGGGAACTCACCAGCGATGGCTTCCAGGACGTCCAGCGGCGTCACCAGACCCTGCACCACGCCAAATTCGTTGGTGACGATGACAAAACTGCCGCGCGCCCGGCGCAGCACGCCCAGCAGATTGATCGGATCCAGCGTTTCCGGCACCACAATCGCCGGGGAAGCGGATGCCATCGCGGCAACGTTCTCGCCCGCTTCCAGCGCCACCAGCATCTCTTTGGCGCGTACAATACCAATGATTTCATCAAGTTCGCCGCGGCAAACCGGGAACATGCTGTGCGGGGAAGAAAGCAGCTGGCGACGAATTTCGTCTTCGCTCTGCTCAGCATCCACCCAGCTAATTTCGCCTCGCGGAGTCATGATACTGCGCAATGAGCGCTGCGCCAGGGTCAGCACGCCGTTAATCATATAGCGTTCTTCTTCAGCAAACGCCCCTTCCGGCACCGGCACTGCCGCCGGGCTATCGCTATCGTGCGCCACGGTCGCCTGTTTGCGACCGCCCATCAAGCGCAGAATCGCATCAGCGGTACGCGCGCGCAGCGGCAACGTCGACTGGTGGCGGATAAAGTTACGCCGCGCCACCTGGTTAAAGAATTCAATGGTAATCGAGAAGCCAATCGCCGCGTACAGGTAACCCTTCGGAATATGGAAGCCAAAGCCTTCTGCCACCAGACTCAGACCAATCATCAGCAGGAAGCTCAGACACAGCACGACAACCGTCGGATGTTGGTTCACGAAGCGGGTTAACGGCTTCGAGGCCAGCAGCATCAGGATCATCGCGATCACGACCGCAGCCATCATCACCGGCAAATGGTTTACCATGCCAACGGCGGTAATCACCGCATCAAGCGAGAAGACGGCATCCAGCACCACAATTTGTAACACGACGACCCAGAAGCTGGCATAGCCTTTGCCGTGACCGGCATCATGCTGGCGGTTTTCCAGTCGTTCATGAAGCTCTGTCGTCGCCTTGAATAGCAGGAAGATACCGCCGACCAGCATGATCAGATCGCGCCCGGAGAACGAAAAATCGCCTATGCTTATCAAAGGCTTGGTCAACGTGACCATCCACGAGATAACCGAGAGCAGCCCCAGGCGCATAATCAGCGCCAGCGACAGGCCGATTATACGTGCCTTATCACGCTGTTTTGGCGGCAGTTTATCGGCAAGGATGGCGATAAAGACCAGGTTATCGATACCCAGAACAATTTCGAGGACTACCAGCGTCAGCAGGCCAGCCCAGATGGTGGGATCCATTAAGAATTCCATGAGCGGCTCCCGTTAACGACAGCGGTAGTCATCGCGATGTCATGCACCGGCGAAACAATGGTTGCTGGTAAAAAAGCGTGTGTGGTTGAGACGGCAGACGAGTGCCTGAGGGTGAAAAGACGTCGATGACGGTCCATACGGCGGGCTATGCCCTATACTCCTGAGTAATTAAACGGAAGCTAAACATAGCAAAATATAGCGCAGAATTGGCAAAAATTTACCTGTCTTTGCAATAGCTAAGGCTATTTTTTGCGCTGCGAAATTATTGATTATTGAAGCGTAATTTACGGAGCTCCATCACATTAATTATTTTTTCACTATCTAAAATAATTCGCGGTAGTAATTAATTTAGATCTTACACCCTTACTGAATCGATTTTTCCACAAGAGTGATTCAGGATGTATCAGACCAGATGATGCATTCACCATAATAACGGAGGTAGCAAGTGACGATTGCTATTGTAATAGGCACACATGGTTGGGCTGCAGAACAACTGCTGAAAACCGCAGAAATGCTGTTGGGCGAGCAGGAAAACGTTGGCTGGATCGATTTCGTTCCTGGCGAAAATGCCGAAACGCTGATCGAAAAGTACAATGCACAGCTGGCAAAACTGGATACCACAAAAGGCGTGCTGTTCCTCGTTGATACGTGGGGCGGTAGTCCATTTAACGCGGCAAGCCGCATTGTTGTTGATAAAGAAAACTATGAAGTGATCGCTGGCGTCAACGTCCCGATGCTGGTTGAAACCTTCATGGCTCGCGATGACGATCCGTCGTTTGATGAGCTGGTGGCGCTGGCGGTGGAAACCGGTAGCGAAGGCGTGAAAGCGCTGAAAGCCAAACCGGTTGAAAAAGCGGCGCCGGTTCAGGCTGCCGCGCCGAAAGCGGCAACGCCCGCTAAACCGATGGGTCCAAATGATTACATGGTGATTGGCCTGGCGCGTATCGATGACCGTCTTATCCACGGCCAGGTTGCGACCCGCTGGACCAAAGAGACTAACGTCACCCGCATTATCGTGGTCAGCGATGAAGTTGCCGCCGACACGGTGCGCAAAACGCTGCTGACCCAGGTGGCTCCTCCGGGCGTGACCGCTCACGTTGTTGATGTCGCGAAGATGATTCGCGTCTACAACAACCCGAAATACGCCGGCGAGCGTGTCATGCTGCTGTTCACTAACCCAACGGACGTTGAACGTATTGTTGAAGGCGGCGTGAAAATTACCAGCGTCAACATCGGCGGTATGGCTTTCCGCCAGGGTAAAACGCAGGTCAATAACGCGATTTCGGTCGATGCGACAGATATCGAAGCATTCAAGAAGTTGAATGCCCGCGGTATTGAACTGGAAGCGCGTAAAGTTTCCACCGACCAGAAACTGAAAATGATGGATTTGATCGCCAAGGTGGGTAATTAACCCGGCGCTCGCGAGCCAACCTTCACTTTAAGACTTAATCAACAGGAGAAGTACAATGGAGATTACCCTTCTTCAGATTGTGCTGGTGTTCATCGTCGCGTGTATTGCGGGTATGGAGTCGGTACTTGATGAATTTCAGTTCCACCGTCCTCTGGTCGCCTGTACGTTAATTGGCGCCGTTCTCGGTGACATGAAAACCGGTATCATCATCGGCGGTACGCTGGAAATGATCGCTCTGGGCTGGATGAACATCGGTGCGGCAGTTGCGCCTGATGCCGCGCTGGCATCCATTATTTCTACCGTACTGGTTATCGCCGGTCACCAAAGCATTGGCGCCGGTATCGCTCTGGCTATCCCGCTGGCGGCGGCAGGCCAGGTTCTGACCATTATCGTTCGTACCATCACCGTTGCCTTCCAGCACGCGGCGGATAAAGCCGCTGAAAACGGTAACCTGACGGCCATCTCCTGGCTGCACGTTTCCTCGCTGTTCCTGCAGGCAATGCGTATCGCCATCCCGGCGGTTATCGTAGCCATCTCTGTCGGTACCAGCGAAGTTCAGGGTCTACTGAATGCCATTCCGGAAGTCGTGACTGGCGGTCTGAATATCGCGGGCGGCATGATCGTCGTCGTCGGTTACGCGATGGTCATCAACATGATGCGCGCGGGCTACCTGATGCCGTTCTTCTATCTCGGTTTCGTCACCGCGGCCTTCACCAATTTCAACCTGGTTGCGCTGGGTGTGATTGGTGCCGTTATGGCCATTCTCTACATTCAGCTGAGCCCGAAATATAACCGCGTAGCGGGTGCCCCGGCTCAGGCGGCTGGTAACAACGATCTCGATAACGAACTGGACTAACAGGTGAGCGAAATGGTTGATATGACTAAAAATACCACCGAGAAAAAACTCACTCAGAGTGATATTCGTGGCGTGTTCATTCGTTCTAACCTGTTCCAGGGTTCATGGAACTTCGAACGTATGCAGGCGCTGGGCTTCTGCTTCTCTATGGTTCCGGCAATCCGTCGCCTGTACCCGGAGAACAACGATGCGCGTAAGCAGGCTATTAAGCGTCACCTTGAGTTCTTCAACACCCATCCGTACGTCGCGGCGCCGGTACTCGGCGTAACGCTGGCGATGGAAGAGCAGCGTGCTAACGGCGCGGAAATCGACGATGGCGCAATCAACGGTATCAAAGTCGGTTTGATGGGGCCGCTGGCAGGCGTCGGCGACCCGATCTTCTGGGGTACCGTGCGTCCGGTATTCGCCGCGCTCGGCGCCGGTATCGCGATGAGCGGTAGCCTGCTTGGTCCGCTACTGTTCTTCATCCTGTTCAATGCCGTGCGTCTGCTGACCCGCTACTACGGCGTAGCATACGGCTATCGTAAAGGCGTGGACATCGTTAAGGATATGGGCGGCGGCTTCCTGCAGAAACTGACCGAGGGGGCGTCAATCCTCGGCCTGTTTGTCATGGGGGCCCTGGTTAACAAATGGACGCACGTTAATATCCCGCTGGTGGTTTCCACGATCACCGGTCAGGATGGTCAGACTCGCGTGACCACCGTGCAGACCATCCTTGACCAGCTGATGCCGGGACTGGTACCGCTGCTGCTGACCTTCGCCTGTATGTGGCTGCTGCGTAAGAAAGTCAACCCGCTGTGGATCATCGTTGGCTTCTTCGTCATCGGTATCGCCGGCTACGCGGTCGGCCTGCTGGGTCAATAATCATCACGTTGTAGGCCGGGGACGGCTTTGTCCCCGGCTTTTTTTTAGCGTTAAAACGTGTACCTGTATGCAGGTCCACGCTGGCTGGAGGATCAATGGCAATCACGGAGCTGGTGCTCATTCTGTTTATCGTCGCCCTGGTGGCTTTCGCTATCTACGACCAATTTATCATGCCGCGCCGCAATGGCCCCACCCTGCTGTCAATCCCCCTGCTGCGTCGTGGACGCGTCGACGGGATGATTTTCGTCGGCCTGACGGCGATTCTCATTTACAACAATATTGCCAGCCATGGCGAAATAATCACCACGTGGTTATTATCTGCGCTGGCATTAATGGGGTTATATCTGTTCTGGATCCGTACGCCGCGAATTCTGTTTAAAAAGAGCGGTTTTTTCTTTGCCAACGTGTGGATTGAATATCCGCGGATTAAAGCGATGAATTTGTCAGAAGATGGCGTACTGGTGATGCAATTAGAGCAGCGGCGCCTGCTTATTCGCGTACGAAATATCGACGATCTGGAAAAAATATACAAACTACTCGTTACCAGTCAATAAGTTACAGATATAGCCTGCGCTATATTCCCGCCTTTCATTACTGTGGGAATATATAGCCATGGCTATATTTACCCGCCTCACCTCGTTATATTATTTAACCAATCCTTCACTTAAGATTTTAAATGAAAATCGTTATCATTTATTGTGGCTAATATTATTTTTCTGTGATTGTTTTACCTTCTCAAAATATGTTAAGGTTGCGCCCGTCGTTGGGGAGTAGCCGATTTTCCGCAGGTGGAAAATGTACGTGTCAACATACTCGTTGCAAAACGTGGCACGTACGGGTTGAGCGGTCGTTCAATCAGGCGAGACCATAGATACATCACTGCTGTACGTTATGCTCAGGCTCCGCGTATGTTTACTGGGGGCAGCGATGTGTCATATGGATATTCCCCGGTCAGGACACGCTCATGAATATTTCTGCCACTATCCTTCTTGCCTTTGGTATGTCGATGGACGCGTTCGCCGCTTCTATCGGTAAAGGCGCCACCCTGCATAAACCTAAATTCTCCGAAGCGCTGCGCACCGGTCTTATTTTCGGCGCGATCGAAACCCTGACGCCGCTGGTCGGCTGGGGGCTGGGCATGTTGGCCAGCCAGTTTGTACTGGAATGGAACCACTGGATCGCTTTCGTGCTGCTGGTGTTTCTCGGCGGGCGTATGGTGATTGAAGGTTTTCGCGGCGGCGATGACGATGAATGTGAAGCGCCGCGTCGCCACGGCTTCTGGTTGCTGGTGACTACCGCATTCGCTACCAGTCTTGACGCGATGGCCGTTGGCGTGGGGCTTGCTTTCCTGCAGGTCAATATTATCGCCACCGCGCTGGCTATCGGCTGCGCCACCTTTACCATGTCAACGCTGGGAATTATGGTTGGCCGCTTTATCGGCCCGCTGCTCGGCAAACGGGCCGAAATTCTCGGCGGTATCGTGCTAATCGGTATCGGCGCGCAGATTCTGTGGGGCCATTTCGCGCCGTAGCCCTTACGCCTCGCGCTGCCAGCAGTGAATCATGAAATCGGTCTGGCAGCCAAAGGTCTCCTGCTGGCGCAGTAATTCTCGTACCTCCGGTTTCGCTCGCCAGGCAAACGGCGTCATCTGCAGTAACGCTTCCGCCTGCGTGCCGCTCAACTGCATCGGATAGGCTAACTGCTGCTCATGACGCAGCGTAAAGCCCGGCATCGCTTCCCGGTTCAGTTCATGCAAACGAACTTCATCGTAGATCAGCCCTTTCAGCTCCATCAGATGGCGCGGTCCCGGCGTAGCGGTAATCACCCAACCGCCGCCTTTCACTACACGCGCTAATTCGTCCGCGTTACAGGGCGCATAAATACGCACTACCGCATCCAGAGACCGATCGGCAAAAGGCAACCGTTGGCTGGAAGCAACGCAGAATTCGACCTGCGGGTAACGTTTAGCGGCGGCGCGGATCGCCGATTTTGAGACATCGAGGCCGAAACTGCGTGCGGCAATGGCGGCGAAAGCATGCGTGTAGTATCCCTCTCCGCAGCCAATATCCAGCAACTCGCCCGGCGCGAAAGCCCGCAGATAGCTGCAAATCGCCTCACGCAACGGCTGATAATATCCGCCATCGAGGAAGGCGCGGCGCGCCTGCATCATCTCAGCGCTATCGCCCGGGTCGCGCGAACGTTTGAACTGCACCGGCAGTAAATTGACATACCCTTCCTTTGCCAGATCGAACTGGTGCCGCTGCGGGCAAATATAGCTATTTTCGCTGCGGCTAAGCGGCGCGTGGCATAGTGGACAGGTATAAGACATGATAACTCCGGTGGCGCTGAAAGGGCGAAAGTGTAGCGCTATTCGCCCTCGCAGACCACTGTTACAGCGCGGGAACCGAACCCTCGCGGTTATGCATGACGATAAGATTCTCAGAGCCCTGCGGCATACCGTCGGGCATTACGTTTTCCAGACGCAACACATCGCCCATGATCTGGCTGAACACCGGCGCGGATACCGCCCCGCCATAGTATTTACCGTTGCTGGGGTCGTTTATCACCACCACCAGCGCAAACTTCGGCTGACTGGCCGGCGCCACGCCGGCGGTGTAGGCGACGTATTTATCGATGTATTTCCCGTCGGGGCCAATTTTCTTCGCTGTGCCGGTTTTCACCGCGATACGATAATCGCGTACCGCCGCTTTCGTCCCGCCCCCACCCGGCAGCGCCACGCTCTCCATCATATGTTCCACTTCATGCACGATCTCCTGCGGCATAACTCGCGTACCGATAACCGGCGGATCGATACGGGTTATCGACAGTGGGCGTTCAATGCCGTAGCCGCCGATCGTCGCATAGACATGCGCCAGCTGCAGCGGGGTTACCATCAGTCCATAGCCAAAGGCGAAGGTGGCGCGATCCAGCTCACCCCAATAACGGCGATGCGGCATTAACCCGGAGCTTTCGCCGGTCAAGCCAAGCCCGGTCGGGTCGCCAAAGCCAAAGGCCTTATAAGTGTCGATCAAGTGTTGCACCGGCATTGCCAGTGAGAGGTGCGAAACCCCGGTATCGCTCGATTTTTGCAAAATACCGGTGAGCGTCAACTCAGGATAATAACCCACATCGCGAATGCGATGACCATCAAGGGTAAAGGGATGGGTATCAACCACGCTATCCGGCTGCACAATCCCCTGCTGCAGCGCGGTCATAATCACCAGCGGTTTGACCGTTGAACCCGGCTCAAAGGTATCGCTGATAGCGCGATTTCGAAAATCATCGAGCTGGGCGCTGTCGCGGTTATTAGGGTTGAAGTCCGGGTAACTGGCCATCGACAGGATTTCGCCGGTATCAATCTTGATTAATACCGCCGCGCCGGATTCCGCCTTATTCCACCGTACGGCATTATCCAACGCATCTTCCGTCACCGTCTGCAGGCGCTCGTCAATACTGAGCTGCAGGTTATGCGCCGGCACAGCGGCCTGCTCGGTAATATTCTCAATCACGTGGCCATGGCGGTCCTTACGCACCAGCCGACGCCCCGGCGTTCCCATGAGCTGTTTGTTAAAGCTTTTTTCAACCCCCTCGATCCCCTGATTATCCACGTTGGTAAAACCCAGCAGGTTCGCCGCGACGTGCCCGGCGGGATAGAAGCGGCGTGATTCATCGCGCAGATAAACGCCCGGCAGGTGTAATTTATCGATCCACTCCGCCTGTTCCGGATTAACCTGACGCGCGAGATAGAGGAATCGGGCATGCGGATGTGACTGCACCCGATGAGAGAGGTCAATAAGATCAATATGCAACGCTTCCGCCATTGCCTGCCAGCGCGGGCCATAGCCGACGCCGCCCTTTTCCAGCATGGTCTGCGGATCTATCCAGATAGCGCTTACAGGCACGCTCACCGCCAGCGGGCGTCCTTCACGATCGCTAATGGTTCCGCGCATCACGTCGATGGGTTCTTCACGCAGTGAACGCATATCCTCTTGTTTAACCAGATTATCCGGAGAGACGATTTGCAGCCAACCTACCCTCGCCAGCAGAAATCCAAGACATCCCAAAATCGCCACACACAGCAACCCAAAACGGATAGGGAGAAAATTTGTGGCGGACTTACTTTTATTCTTTTGCACCGTAGCTCCAGCATTATTTTGCAACCACCTGATTTAACAGAAAATTGGTAAAACAGACTGCTAAACAGTGCTAATAAGGGTGATGTTTTGCAACAAAGCGCGTCGGAGGGGAAATATTGGAAATACTTTGCAACAGATGCTAAAAAGCCCCGCTATAGCGAGGCTTTCTTACAAGATGAGTGGTCTTGAATCAGATAGCAGTTACGTTAACTGCAGCCGGACCTTTCTGGCCGTCCTGAATTTCGAACTCAACGTTCTGGCCTTCAGCCAGAGTTTTGAAGCCGTTACCCTGGATTGCAGAGAAGTGTACGAACACGTCTTTGCTGCCATCAGCCGGAGTAATGAAGCCAAAACCTTTAGACTCGTTGAACCACTTAACTTGACCTTTAATCTTTGCCATTTGCAAAATTCCTTAAACTGTTTTCTTCACCCGCAGGTGCTTACATAGATAAAACTGACACATAACTGCATGAGGCACTAATATAAGGTTCGGCAGAGAAGCGGTATTCAACGACAACGTGTTTACTCAGGACTTCTTTACTGAAAATGCCACACATAAACAGAACTGTACCTCGTTTAACCCGAAACGTGTTATCACACACAACGTAAATAATGGCAAGCCATTTTTAAACGTGTCACGATCGTTCGCACAAATTATCAGGAAATCATTTGATCGCCTGCACATTTATGCGTCTTTGCCGCGCCTGGCTTATCTTTGCATCGTTACCAAACACACAATAACGTATGCCTGATAAATGCAACTTTTTTACCATAGCTCAACAACTTCTGTTCGTCCAGGTACGTACGTATACGAACTGCCATATTTGAGGGGGCGTTGCGGCATCATGTGCATAATGATGCGCAAATAACTTTAAAGAACAAGAGGAAATCGCCTTAACTCGCCGCGTAGTAGTGTTAATTAAACCCCTAACTCGTTACAGCCCAAATATCCGCTAAAATAGCCCTTAATAATGAAATATTAATGACAAAGTATTGCCGTCAGGCAATAGAAACGTTTCGTTATTACTTTTTTTGATTAGCTCAAAAGATTATTCAATATGTGAAATAGAGCGTGGATGTTTAATTCATTAAACGGTAACGACCGGCCGCGAAATGGGGAATTACATAAGAATAAGTTATAGCAAAATTTTGTAGCACTCACAGGCGCGCACGCGATGTGCACACCTGTTCTTCAAACTTAACGTTCGGCAACGAGACGAATGAAATCGTCGTCGTTTTTCTCCTTCTCATCCGCTGAAGGTTCAGCAACCTCTTCTTTGTGCGGCGCATTGGCTTCACAGAGACGGCGCAGCAGCGCATTTTGCCGCTTTTGTTGATCCAGCAGCGACTGCAGCAGTTCGATTTGCTCATTGCTACGTGAACTGGCGCGATTCACAAAGAACCATAACAGCAGCCCCACCAACAGCAGTACAACGGAAAGCGCCAGAGACGCCAGACTTACAATCCCAGGATTCAATAACTCACTCATTTCACCACCTCAAAGAGAAGGCGTTCATTCTACCACCCGCGCGGCAGAAGAAAATCCGTCGGCACAAAAATGTCTTACCAGGGGATGAACTTGTTAATAGCGCAAATACCGCTGAAAAATTGCACATCCTGATCGCACATTACGTTAAGCATCTGAGTCCACAGCAGCAAACAACCCGCTATGACAACGATCAGCAAAACCCAGCGTAATTTTTTCACTCCACTCTCCGCACCATAATCAGATGTTGCCAGGATAACATGGCCTTCTTAAACCGCGGCTAACTGTAATACGAAAGGCAAGTTTAGGAATCATAGACTTGTATCAAATAGTGTTCGTGCCAGAATACACGGCAGGATCATACAAATAACGAGGCAAAAATGCGATTGATCATTCGCTCTATTGTCATACTGGCGATTGTCTGGATTGGCGTATTATTAAGCGGTTATGGCGTGTTAATTGGCAGCAATCAGAATGCTGGCGGGCTGGGACTGCAATGCAAATACCTGACAGCGCAGGGTATCACCACCGCACAATATGTTCATTCTGATAGCGGTATTATCGGTATTACCAACTGCCCTATTCTGCGCAAAAGCGTGAAGGTTATCGACCAGGGTTAAAATGACAGGAGCTACAGGGTAAGGTATTACGCTGTAGCTCATCATTCACTGTCAAAACGGGTAACGGTTATAACCCATCTGCTCGGAAATCTTACGCGCCGCAGCGTGCAACATCGCCACATATTCGTGCAAACGTTCTTCAGAGAAACGCAGCGTCGGGAAGGAGATACTCAGTCCGGCAATCACCACGCCGAAGCGATCGAAGACCGGCACCGCAATACAGCGTAATCCTTCTTCCTGCTCCTCATTGTCTTCGCCATAGCCCTGCTCGCGCACCTGGTCCAGCACTTTCAATAGCGCGCTGGTATCAGTAATGGTTCGCTCGGTGCTACGTTTGTACTCGACGCCGTCCATGATTTGCTCGACTTCCTCCCGGTCGCGCCACGCCAGCAGCACTTTGCCAATGGCGGTGCTGTACAGCGGATTACGTCGGCCGATACGCGAATACATCCGCAGGTTGTACATGGAATCAATTTTGTGGATGTAAACGATGCTGTCTTCATCCAGCGCGCCGAGGTGAATCGTCTCTTTGGTCAGGCGAGAAATTTCACGCATCTGGATATCCGCGCTGCGGATCAGGTCAACGTTCTGCAACGCCCGCGCGCCAAGCTCGAACAACTTCAACGTTAAAGAATATTTCTCAGACTCGCCTTCCTGTGCGACATAGCCCAGTGACTTCATAGTCTGTAAAAAACGATACACCGTGCTTTTAGACATCATCACACGCTGTGACAATTCGGTGATACCAATCTCACGCTCTTCGCCCAAAGCCTGCAGGATGCCAAAAACTTTTAATACTGAAGAGACAGAATCTGGCTGTTTATCCATATCAGCAGCTGCCATTGTTCACCTCATCGTAACTGTTTTATAAAATTCAGAACTGTTTTTTATTATAAATTCACATTATGACCGTCGCAATCGTTGTTCTGCGAGTTGGTTACAAATCTGCGACTTATGGTTGAATAATCAATGCTAAAATCATTAATCAGAAAATAGTTTCCTCTAAGACTTAAACTTCACATGGAAAAAAAACTTTTGGATGGCCTGCCGGTTCCGCAGCGTTACGGCGCCATTCTGACGATTGTATTAGGCCTGACGATGGCCGTACTCGACGGCGCTATCGCCAACGTCGCCCTGCCGACTATCGCCACCGACCTGAATGCCTCGCCGGCATCTTCAATCTGGATAGTCAACGCCTATCAAATCGCTATCGTCATCGCCCTGCTGCCACTCTCGTTTCTTGGCGATATGGTTGGCTATCGACGAATCTATAAAATTGGTCTGGTAGTGTTTACCATCACCTCGCTGATTTGCGCCCTCTCCCGAAGTCTCGAGATGTTAACGCTGGCGCGTGTGGCCCAGGGGCTGGGCGGCGCGGCGCTGATGAGCGTCAACACGGCGCTGATTCGCCTTATCTATCCTAAGAGGCAGCTAGGTCGCGGAATGGGCATCAACTCTTTCGTCGTTGCCGTCTCCTCCGCCGCGGGGCCTACCATTGCCGCCGCTATCCTCTCGCTTGCTTCCTGGCAATGGCTGTTTTTAATCAACGTACCGCTGGGGATTATTTCCATCTTCCTCGCCATGCGCTTTTTACCGCCCAACAGCAGCGCCAGCAAGATTACCCGTTTCGATCTGCCGAGCGCGATGATGAACGCCCTTACCTTCGGGTTGCTCATCACGGCGCTGGGCGGCTTTGCCCAGGGACAATCTGGTTACCTGGTATTGGCCGAGGTCATTGCTATGCTGATTATCGGCTTCTTCTTTGTTCGTCGGCAGTTGCGCATGCCGGTCCCACTGCTGCCGGTTGATTTACTGCGCATTCCAATCTTTTCGCTCTCTATCTGCACCTCGATCTGCTCTTTTTGCGCGCAGATGCTGGCGATGGTTTCCCTGCCCTTTTTCCTGCAAACCGTTATCGGACGCAGCGAAGTAGAGACCGGGTTACTGTTAACGCCGTGGCCGTTGGCGACCATGGTGATGGCCCCTCTGGCGGGTTATTTGATCGAGAAGGTTCATGCCGGGCTGTTGGGGGCAATGGGACTGCTGATCATGGCCTGCGGCCTGTTTGGCCTTGCGCTATTACCCTCTTCACCTTCCGATCTCGATATTATCTGGCGGATGGCGTTGTGCGGCGCAGGTTTCGGACTGTTTCAGTCGCCAAATAACCATACCATTGTCTCCTCTGCGCCAGGCCATCGCAGCGGCGGCGCCAGCGGTATGCTGGGTACCGCACGCTTACTGGGGCAAAGTAGCGGCGCCGCGCTGGTCGCCCTGCTGTTTAACCTGGCAGGCAATAGCGGCACCCACACTGCGCTTCTGCTGGCCGGCTCCCTGGCGGTCATTGCCGCCGCCATCAGCGGGCTACGCGTAACTCAGCCGCGCGCCGCCTGATAACGAGCGGCCAAAAAAAATCCGCAGCCGGAAAGCTGCGGATTTTTATTTTCAGCGTCTGCACGGCAGATTATTTCAGGTATTCTCCGCTACGCAGCGCTTCAATACGTTTGTCCAACGGCGGGTGGGTCATGAACAATTCGCTCATCGATTTCGCTTTACCGTTGATACAGAACGCCATCATGCTGCTGGCTTCCTGCGGTTCATAGCTGGTTTTCAAACGCTGTAATGCAGCAATCATTTTCTCACGACCGACCAGTTTGGCCGAACCTGCATCGGCATGGAATTCACGATAGCGTGAGAACCACATGGTGATGATGCTGGCGAGAATACCGAATACCAGTTCCAGTACGGTAGCGACCGCAAAGTAGATAAGCGGGTTACCGTTACTGCTTTCACCTTCATCTTCACGGTTGCCGCCAAGGAAACCGGCCGCAATCTGCGCGATAACGCGGGAAATAAAGATAACGAAGGTGTTCACCACCCCCTGAATCAGCGTCATGGTGACCATGTCGCCATTAGCAATATGGCTGATTTCGTGAGCGATAACGGCTTCCGCTTCGTCACGGCTCATATTCTGCAGCAGACCGGTACTCACGGCGACCAGAGAAGCGTCGCGGCGCGCGCCGGTGGCGAAGGCGTTGATGTCAGGGGCGTGATAAATCGCCACCTGCGGCATGGCGATGCCTGCCTGCTGCGCCTGCTGTGCGACGGTGTTCATCAACCAACGCTCAGTTTCGTTACGCGGCTGTTCGATAACTTCCCCACCAACCGACTTCAGCGCCATCCATTTCGACATCAACAGCGAAACGATCGAGCCGCCAAAACCAAACAGCAGCGCCATGATTAGCAGGCCGGTCATGCTGCTCGACTGGATCCCCGTCAGGCTAAGCACCAGGCCAAACACCACCATGACTGCCAGGTTAGTCAGCAGGAAAAGCGCGATTCGCATCATAATATTCTTTTTACCTCGATTTAACAAAACGCACTATGCGATACCCCATATCGTATGGGTCAGATACTAATTTTCAACGATCAGACCCCGCTAAGTCACGAGAAAGACACAACTTTACATTTTGTAGCATATCGCTGACACCCCAGGCGAGTGTTGACAATTTTGTTGAATAAAGTCGACAGCCGGATGAGGACAGAAAAAGAAACGGGCACAATCACCTGTGCCCGTTGAGGAGTTATTTGCTAACCGGCGGTTCTACCGGAGGCTGCGCTTTTTCCTGTTGCGCCAGGTCAATCGCGATATGCACGGTTTCATCAAGATACGGATCCGGCTCCTGATAATCCTTCGGCAGATCGTCTATCTTTTTGAGAAGCGGCTTGCCTTCGCGCTTAAGGCGATCGTTTACCCGCGCCAGACGAATCGCATCATCTTCTTCATTCTCTTTCTCACGCTGCGCGTAGTTCAGAGAAACGATATTGCGCTTATCTTTCATGGCGTTAAAGCGCGCAATATCCTTCATGATGTACTGGAATTCCGGATCTTTTGCGATACGGTCTTCATGGCGCTTAAGCAGTTCAGGTTCGAACGGTTTCATATCGCCGGACTTCACGTAGGTCGCCGGATCGATGCTATCCCACGGCAGCGCGTTATCTTCATACTGCTCGCCGGTATCGCGATCTTCTTTACCGGTTGGCATCATGATGTCCGGAGTAACCCCTTTACGCTGAGTGCTGCCGCCGTTAATGCGGTAGAACTTCTGGATGGTGTACTGCACGGAACCTAATGCCGGCCATTCCGGGCGCAGCATCTGATCGTAGATACGGTTCAGCGAACGATACTGCTGAACGGTGCCTTTACCGAAGGTCTGCTCGCCGACGATCAGCGCACGGCCATAGTCCTGCATCGCGGCAGCAAAAATTTCCGATGCTGAAGCGCTGAAGCGATCGACTAAGACCACCAGCGGGCCTTTATAGTAAACCACACCGTCGGTATCGCTATCTTCGCGGACCTTACCGTTGTTATCACGCACCTGTACTACCGGGCCGGATGGGATAAACAGACCAGAAAGCGAAACCGCCTCCGTCAGCGCCCCACCGCCGTTACTGCGCAAATCGATGACGATACTGCTGACGTTCTGTTTTTCCAGCTTCTGCAGTTGCACTTTGACATCATCAGTCAGGCCAACGTAGAAACCCGGGATATCCAGCACGCCGACTTTTTCTTTACCGACGGTTTTGACCGACATCTTAACCGCGCGATCTTCAAGACGAATACGCTCGCGGGTCAGAGTAACAATACGGGTTTTCGCCCCTTTGCCAGCCGGCAGAACCTCCAGGCGAACTTTGCTGCCCTTCGGCCCTTTGATCAGCGCGACAACATCGTCCAGCCGCCAGCCGATAACATCAACCATGCTCTTACCCGGCTGACCAACGCCGACGATACGGTCGCCAACGCTAATCGCTTTGCTCTTCGCCGCCGGGCCGCCGGCAACCAGTGAATTGATCACCGTGTAGTCGTCGTCCATCTGCAGCACCGCGCCAATACCTTCCAGAGACAGGCTCATTTCAGTATTAAACTGTTCGGTGTTACGCGGGGAGAGATAGTTGGTATGCGGGTCGATTTCGCGGGCGAAAGCGGTCATCGCCAGCGAGAAGACGTCTTCGCTGTTGGTTTGGGCCAGGCGACGAATCGCAAACTTATAACGCCGGGTCAGGGTTTCACGAATTTCTTTATCGTCTTTACCCGCTAGCTTCAGGCTCAGTTCATCGAACTTCACCTTGGCGTCCCACAACGCGTTAAGCTCGGCTTCATCCTTCGGCCACGGCGCCTTGCTGCGATCGAGGTTGAAGTTGTCGTTGCCGGTAAAATTCATCGGACGATCCAGTACCTTCAGGGCGTACTGGTAACGCTCAAAGCGACGCTTCTGCGCGAGGTTGTACAGGTCGTAGAAAACGTCCAGTTTGCCGCTGCGCAGTTCATCACCGATTTTATTTTTTTGCGCCGCAAACTGAGAAACATCGCTGGCCAACAGCACGTTATGGCTGTAATCCAGCAGATTCAGATAGCGGTCGAAAATCTTTGCCGAAAAGGCGTTGTCGAGATCAAACTGCCGATAATGGGAGCGGGTAAAGCGCGAGGTAACGCGCTCGCTCACCGTCGCGTGCTGCGGCTCTTCTTTCAGCACGGGAATTTGATCGACTCGGGTGATATCGTCCACGGCGAAGGCATGGCCTGCTATTGCTAGCAGGCCCGCAAGCGCGGTGAGCTTAAAAAGTTTGTTCATGCCTGGCCCGGCCTCCGTTTCAGAACACCAGGTGTTCTGCGCGTACAATCATTGACATACCAGAAGTCAGCTGTACACGAACGCCATCTTTGGTGATTTCCACAACGGTGGCGTCCATTGCGTTGTTGCCTGCTTTCACCTTCAGAGCCTGACCGACGCTCAATACAGAGACGTCAGACACCGGGGTAAGACGTTGCTCTTCACGCGGTGCTTTGGCAGCTGCAGGACGCGGCTTACGCTGTTCACTACCTTCTTTACGGCGAGCCTGCGGCTGAGGACGCGGTTTACGCTCGCGGCGTGCACCTTCTTCCTGCTGGCCTGCCGCGGCAGCGGCTTCGCGCTTTTTAGCCTGCTGGCTGGCGCGCTGCGCCTGAACGCGAGCTTTGGCTTCTTCGAGCTGCTGACGGGCGTGAGCAACGTGTTGCTCTTCCAGTTCACCGCACGGGTTGCCGTCGAGATCGACGCGAATCGCTCCCGCTTTCACGCCGTACAGATAACGCCAGCTCGAAGTATAAAGACGTAAGGCAGCGCGCAGTTGGGTTTTGCTGAGATTCATCTCGCCGCCAACTCGCTCTACAAGATCCTGAAAAATACCGATTTTCAGGGGGCGCGCTTCGCCTTCAGCGCTGAAACACTGAGGAAAACGTTCGGCCAGAAACGCGATTACTTCTTTACTGCTATTCAACTTAGGTTGATTTTCCATGAAATTTCCTGATTACAACGGACGTAGCCAACAAGCCGCAGGCATGAACAGGCGTCATTATAATGACGTCATCGCTAAATGCTACGTTATCCGTTGATTATCCTGCGACGTGGGCAAAGATTTTTTGATAATCGGTCGCCGCAATCAGCGTTTCGAGGCGCGAGACCAGCTCTGCAAGCCCCTGTTCGTCTTCTGCGGTGAAGCGGGAATACGCCGTGCTATCGATATCCAGTACGCCGATAATCTGATTATTCACCTGCAACGGAAAGACGATTTCCGAATTGCTGGCGGCATCACAGGCGATATGGCCGTCAAACGCATGGACATCTTCCACGCGCTGGACGCGGTTCTGCGCCACGGCGGAACCACAAACACCACGACCAACCGGAATACGTACACAGGCCAGCTTACCCTGGAACGGCCCCAGCACCAGCGTATCGCCTTCCAGGAGATAAAAACCGGCCCAGTTGACCTCTTCCAGGCGTTCAAACAGTAACGCGCTGGTATTTGAGATCATTGCCAAAAAACTGGTTTCTCCTGCCATAAGCGCCTGAAAATCGCGGTTCAGATCCGCGTAGAATTCTGTTTTGTTCATTTTTTAATCACTTAGTTGTCTTACTATCTCATCTGCAGATGCCTACTAAAATAAGCATTAAATGCCTTCGGGCTCAAGATGAATTCATTCCTGGGTTAATATAGTGGGATACATTCATTCCCGAACGTAATAAATGCTGATAAAAACACCCTCAATCACGCCGACGAAGAAGATTACCGTTCATTCGGTCAGTTCGCCAACGCCGCATGCGCACTATCAGCGCTGTACGCAGTGCGACATGCTGTTCCGCATACCGGTTGTGAAAAGAAATCAATGCGCCTGGTGTCCGCGGTGCAATGCGAAGGTACGCGACGGCCGCGATTGGTCCCTTTCCCGGCTCGCCAGTATGGCGTTTACAATGATGTTGCTGATGCCGTTCGCCTGGAGCGAGCCGCTACTGCGTTTGCATCTGCTCGGCGTGCGCATTGACGCCAACGTCCTGCAGGGGATCTGGCAGATGACCAACCAGGGCGATCCCATTACCGCTGCGATGGTGCTCTTCTGCGCGGTGGTTGCGCCCGTCCTGCTGGTGGTCTCCATCGCCTACCTTTGGCTTGGCAACGTGCTGGGGATGAACCTACGTCCGGTGCTGCTGATGCTCGGCAAACTGAAAGAGTGGGTGATGCTGGACATTTATCTGGTCGGTATCGGCGTCGCCTCCATTAAGGTCCAGGACTATGCTTTCCTGCAGCCCGGCATCGGCCTGATCGCCTTTATCGCGCTGACCCTACTCAGCATCCTGACGCTCATCCACATGAACGTTGAAGAGTTGTGGGAGCGTTTTTATCCCGAACGTCCGGCCATGCGCTACGACACCAATCTTCAGGTTTGCACCGGCTGTCACTATACCGGTTATCGCGACTCCCGCGGCCGCTGCCGCCGGTGCCATACCTCACTGCATCATCGCCGGCCGCAAAGCCTGCAGCGCAGTTGGGCGGCTTTGATTGCGTCGCTGGTTTTCCTGCTGCCGGCCAACCTGCTGCCGATTTCGATAATCTACGTCAATGGCGCGCGCCAGGAAGATACGATTCTTTCGGGGATCATTTCACTCGCCAACAGCAACATCGCAATCGCCGGCGTAGTGTTCATCGCCAGTATTTTGGTACCATTCACCAAAGTTATAGTGTTATTTACCCTGCTGGTCAGCATACAATTCAAGTGCGAACAGGGGCTACGTACGCGTATCCTGCTGCTGCGGCTGATTACCTGGATCGGCCGCTGGTCGATGTTGGATCTGTTTGTTATCTCATTAACCATGTCGTTGATAAACCGCGATCAGCTCCTGGCCTTTACCATGGGGCCGGCGGCGGTCTATTTCGGCGGCGCGGTGATTTTAACTATCCTTGCAGTTGAATGGCTGGACAGCCGCTTACTTTGGGACGCTCATGAGTCAGGAAACGCCCGCTTCGCCGACTGAAGCCAAAATAAAAACCAAACGCCGTATCTCGCCATTCTGGCTGTTGCCGGTCATCGCGCTGATGATTGCCGGATGGCTCATCTGGACCAGCTTTGAAGGTCGGGGAACGACGATTACCATCGATTTCCAGTCCGCAAACGGGATTGTTCCGGGACGTACCCCTATCCGCTATCAAGGGGTAGAGGTTGGTACGGTACAGGATATCTCTTTGAGTAAGGACCTCAGCAAGATTGAAGTTTCCGCCAGCGTGAAGAGCGATATGAAAGACGCGCTGCGCAAAGATACCCAGTTCTGGCTGGTGACGCCAAAAGCCTCTCTGGCCGGCGTTTCCGGGCTGGATGCGCTGGTCGGCGGTAACTATATCGGTATGATGCCGGGCAAAGGCGAACCGGAAGATCATTTCGTCGCTCTGGATACTCAGCCGAAATACCGCATCAACAACGGCGAACTGATGATTCATCTGCAGGCGCCGGATCTCGGTTCGCTGAACAGCGGATCGCTGGTCTATTTCCGTAAAATCCCGGTTGGCCGGGTGTATGACTACACGCTCAACGCCAACAATCAGGGGGTGACGATTGATGTATTAATCGAACGTCGCTTCACTAATCTGGTGAAAAAAGGCAGCCGGTTCTGGAACGTCTCCGGGATTAAAGCCGACGTCAGCCTGAGCGGCGCCAAAGTCCAGCTGGAAAACCTCTCCGCGTTAGTTAACGGCGCCATCGCCTTTGACTCGCCTGACGACTCCAAAGCGGCGGCGCAAAACGACGAGTACAATCTGTACGAAGATCTGGCGCACAGCCAGCGCGGGGTGCTGGTGACGTTGGAGCTACCCGACGGCGATGGGTTGAAAGCAGGTTCTACGCCGCTGATGTACCAGGGGCTGGAGGTGGGCCAGTTAACCAAACTCAATCTCAATCCCGGCGGTAAAGTTACCGGTGAGATGACCGTCGACCCGAGTGTGGTCACCCTGCTTCGGGATAAGACGCTGATTCAAATGAAGAAGCCGAAAATCTCACTGGATAACCCAAGCGTTAGCGCCCTGCTCACCGGCAATACTTTTGAACTGGTCCCTGGTGACGGCGAGCCGCGCAATCACTTTATGGTGATGCCAGCCGATAAAGCGCTACTGGAAGAACCGAACGTCGCCACCGTTACTTTATCGGCGCCGGAAAGCTATGGCGTTTCCGCCGGCCAACCGCTGATGCTGCACGGCGTTAAAGTCGGCCAGGTACTGGAACGCAAGCTAACCGCAGAGGGTGTCACTTTCCAGGTCGCCATTGCGCCGGAGTATCGCAATCTGGTACGCGGCGATAGCAAATTTGTCGTCAACAGCCGCCTTGATGTGAAAGTTGGGCTGGATGGCGTGCAGGTGCTTGGCGCCAGCGCCAGCGAATGGGTCGATGGCGGGATCCGCATCATCCCCGGCGAAAAAGGGGAAATGCAGAGTCGCTATCCGCTGTATGCCAACCTGGAAAAAGCGCAGGAAAATAGCCTCAGTGAAATCCCGACCACCACGCTGAGTCTTTCCGCGGAAACGCTGCCCGATGTGCAGGCAGGCTCCGTGGTGTTGTATCGCAAATTCGCCGTCGGTGAGATCATCTCGGTGAAACCTCGTAGTAATGCTTTCGATATCGATCTGCATATCAAACCGGAATATCGCCACCTGCTGACCAATAACAGCGTCTTCTGGGCCGAAGGCGGCGCGAAGGTAAAACTCGACGGTAATGGGCTAACCGTGCAGGCGTCGCCGCTGGCGCGCGCGCTGAAAGGCGCGATCAGCTTTGATAACCTCAACGGCAGCAGCGCCAACGCGCGCTTGAACAATAAGCGTGTCCTGTACGCCTCCGAAACCGCCGCCCGCGCGGTGGGTGGCCAGATCACGCTGCACGCTTTCGATGCCGGTAAAATGGCGGCAGGCATGCCGATTCGCTACCTCGGTATCGACATCGGCCAGATCCAGTCGCTGGAGTTGATTACGGCAAAAAATGAAGTTCAGGCGAAAGCGGTGCTTTATCCGGAATATGTCGGCACCTTTGCCCGTGCCGGTACCCGCTTCTCGGTGATTACGCCGCAGATCTCTGCCGCCGGCGTTGAACATCTGGACACGATCTTCCAGTCATATATCAACGTTGAACCTGGCCGTGGTTCGCCGCGCCGCGACTTCGAGATTCAGGACACCACCATCACCGATTCGCGCTACATCGACGGCCTGAGTATTATCGTCGAAGTGCCGGAAGCCGGTTCGCTTGATATTGGTACGCCGGTGCTGTTCCGCGGCCTGGAAGTGGGTACCGTGACCGGGCTGACGCTGGGCTCGATGTCCGACCGCGTAATGGTTAAGCTGCGTATCAGTAAGCGTTACCAGTACTTAGTGCGCAATAACTCGGTGTTCTGGCTGGCTTCCGGCTATAGCCTCGACTTCGGCCTGATTGGCGGAGTGGTGAAGACGGGTACCTTTAACCAGTTTATCCGCGGCGGTATCGCCTTTGCCACCCCGCCGGGAACGCCACTGGCGCCAAAAGCGCAGGATGGCAAACACTTCCTGCTGCTGGAAAGCGAGCCGAAAGAGTGGCGCGATTGGGGAACGGCACTGCCTAATTAATTCCCAATGCCTCATAAACGCCCCGGTGTCCCGCGCCGGGGCGTTTATGATAAACTGCGCACCCTTTTTTCTTGTGGTGCGCTGCTCGTGGCTCAAAACGCTGTCTATCTTCCGGAACCCTTCCTCGCTCAAATGCGTGCGGCTATGCCAACGCATCTCTCTTTCGATGACTTTATCGCCGCCTGCCAGCGTCCGCTGCGCCGCAGCATTCGCGTCAATACGTTGAAGATAACGGTCGCGGATTTTCTGCAACTGGTCGCCCCTTACGGCTGGCAGTTAACGCCGGTTCCGTGGTGTGCCGAGGGTTTCTGGATCGAGCGTGATGATGACGATGTACTACCGCTGGGCAGCACCGCCGAGCATCTGAGCGGACTATTTTATATTCAGGAAGCGAGCTCGATGCTGCCGGTGGCGGCGCTGTTCGCCGATGGTGAAATGCCCGAGCGAGTGATGGACGTCGCCGCTGCGCCGGGTTCCAAGACCACGCAGATAGCCGCCCGGATGAGCAACCACGGAGCGATCCTGGCGAACGAATTTTCTGCCAGCCGGGTGAAAGTGCTGCACGCCAATATCAGCCGCTGCGGCATTAATAACGTTGCCCTCACCCACTTCGACGGGCGCGTCTTCGGCGCCGCGCTGCCTGAATGCTTTGATGCCATTTTGCTCGACGCCCCCTGCTCGGGCGAAGGAGTAGTGCGTAAAGATCCCGACGCGCTGAAAAACTGGTCGCCGGAAAGTAATCAGGAGATTGCCGCCACCCAACGTGAGCTCATTGACAGCGCCTTTCATGCTCTGCGTCCTGGCGGCACCCTCGTCTACTCCACCTGTACGCTGAACCGTGAAGAAAACGAGGAAGTGGTTAACTGGCTGCTGCAAACCTACCCGCAGGCGGTTGAAGTCCTGACGCTGGATTCACTCTTCCCGCAGGCTCGCGAAGCGCTCACCGACGAAGGTTTCCTGCACGTATTCCCGCAGATTTTTGATTGTGAAGGTTTTTTCGTTGCCCGCCTGCGTAAAACCGCCTCTATCGATCCGCTGCCTGCGCCTGGCTATAAAGTAGGCAAGTTCCCCTTCACACCGATGAAGGGGCGGGAAGCCGCCGCAGTCGCCGCCGCCGCTAATGCTGTTGGCCTGCAATGGCCAGAGCATCTTCGTTTATGGCAACGCGATAAAGAAATCTGGCTGTTCCCACAAGAACTGGAAGCGTTAATCGGCAGGGTTCGTTTTTCTCGCATTGGGATTCGTCTCGCTGAAACACATAACAAAGGCTACCGCTGGCAACATGAAGCGGTGATCTCACTGGCCACGCCAGAGGCTCCTTTTGAGCTCACCTTAACGGAAGCGGAGGAGTGGTACCGTGGACGCGATGTCTATCCCGAAGCGCCGCCGCAGCAGGACGATGTCATCGTCACTTTCCAGGGAATGCCATTAGGGCTCGCTAAACGCGTAGGGGCACGTCTGAAAAATAGTTATCCCCGCGAACTGGTGCGCGACGGCAAACTCTTCGCCGGAAAGTCGTGACCGCGCGCTAAAAAGCGCACTTTTTGACTGGCGATTTACTCCCCGTTGTCTACGCTGAAAAATGACGGCCTAACTGGTCGTACCACAACTCAGCAGACAAACGGGGTGAATGATGAGTAAAACTAACGTACGAATCGGCGCGTTTGAAATCGACGACGCCGAGCTGCACGGCGAATCACAGGGTGAGCGAACGTTAAGCATTCCTTGTAAATCCGATCCTGACTTATGCATGCAACTGGA
Organism: Klebsiella aerogenes KCTC 2190; assembly: GCF_000215745.1. Taxonomy (GTDB): domain Bacteria; phylum Pseudomonadota; class Gammaproteobacteria; order Enterobacterales; family Enterobacteriaceae; genus Klebsiella; species Klebsiella aerogenes. The sequence continues at coordinate 4,832,700 of NC_015663.1, forward strand.
CGCCTGGGATGCCGAGACCAGCGTTCCCGCCATTCTCAATGGCGAACATTCTGTACTCTACCGTAAACATTACGATCGCCAATCCGATGCCTGGGTCATGCGCCTTGCCTGACTCAAATAAACCCGTCGTCTGAGACGGGTTATTTATATCCCTCCCCCGCTGCGCTAACTTCCCCTACACTTACCTTATGTTTATTCGCTTATGAGGGCTGGATGTTCGCCTTAGTATTATTCATTTGCTATCTGGACGGCGGGTGCGAAGACATCGTGGTTGATGTTTACAATAGCGAGCGACAATGCCTCGTCGCGATGGACGATCAGCGAATTCGCCAGGGCGGCTGTTTCCCGGTAGAAGATTTTATCGACGGCTTCTGGCGTCCAGCGACGGAATATAGCGACTTTTAAACAGCCGACTGCAGTTGCACCAGCGTTAACTCGCCGCCAAATACCGCGCCGGTATCAATGTAGTGTTGGTTATCGCTATCGTAACGATGTTTAAGCGGCGTATGGCCAAACCAAAAGTGATCGGCCCCGGCGATCTCACCGTGCCGCCCCGCCAGATGATCGGTCAAACGCTGGCGGCTCCAGAGTACCTGATGCTCCGCCACGGGCAACTGCCAACGGTAGACGCTGGCTGGATAGTCGGCATGGGCAATCACGTGGGTGGTATCCTGGCAGCGAAGTTCAATGATCAGCGGCAAATCCCGGCAACGGGTAAACAACAAATCAGCCAACCGTATCTGTTCTTGTGAGGCCGTTTGATACCAGTCGCCACCGTTCATCGTCCACAGCGCCATCTCCCCGCTCGCCCGCGCATCAAGCGCCATCTGCTCATGGTTACCACGCACTGCTCTGAACCACTGGCAACGAAGCAAACCCAGACATTCCACGCTTTGCGGCCCACGGTCAATCAGATCGCCAACGGAAATCAGAAGATCCTTCCCAGGGTCAAATTTCAGCTTGCGCAACTGAGACATTAATAAATCAAAACAACCATGTAGATCGCCCACCAGCCAAATATTACGCCAGGCGCAACCATCTTCTCGCTGATACATATTTCACCCCCTCACTTAATTATACAAAATATGACTGAAAGCGATGTTGAAAATTCATACGTCAATCAACGTTAAACAAGGCGCAAATATAGTCTGGCGAGCCATTAAGGTTGTCCGATGAGATCCTTAAAATAAAGCTCAAATAATGACGAGGTATGACATCGTGACGGACAATAGCCTGCATTCATCATGCACACTTCAGCAACGCTCAAATTTGATTGCCGATCTGGTAATGGGGCGTATCACGCCCGCGCCTATCTGGCAAAAGCGCAACTATCGGCTTAAATTTTTGCTGCGTACGGCGCTGTTCTATCAGCCGACCCGCGAGATGCTGGACACCCTTTCTGCGCGTGGTGATTTCCGCCAACTGCTGGCGGCGCAGGCTACGCTGCCAGGTAAAGTACATCGCCAGTATTTAGTGCGCGACCTTAACGCCCGTCAGCGTTCCCAGGCTATCATTAGCCACTATCAGTACGTCGACTCGCTGGGCGAGAACCGATTGGCAACGGCCATGATATCGCCGTCAGAACGACCGTTACTGACCCTGTCCGCTAAAGATGATGCGGCCTTCACGCTCTTTGCCTCGTCAGCCGGCAAAGCCGAACGAGAAGGTGAAACGACTCTTTGGCTTCGCGATAGCCAGCAGCAACTGTTAGCCAGCGCTACGTTTAGCGTGATTCACCATCAAGGAGAGTGGCAACTGGTCATCGGCGGCCTGCAGGGACCGCGCCGCAATGTCTCTCATGACGCAATTAAACACGCGACCCGCGCCTGCTACGGCCTGTTCCCCAAACGTCTGCTGCTGGAATTCATCTGGCTGTTGGCCGGCCAAAGCAATATTCAGGCTATTTACGCCGTCAGCGATAATGGCCACGTATTCCGCGCTCTGCGCTATCGTTTGAGCAAAGGTCGGCACTTCCATGCCAGCTACGATGAGTTCTGGCAATCAATTGAAGGTGTGCGTGACGATAGTTACCGCTGGCGCTTGCCGCTGAAGCTGGAAAGGAAATCGCTGGAAAGTATCGCCAGCAAAAAACGCGCCGAATATCGCCGCCGTTTCCAGTTAATGGATGATATGGCCGTACAGGTGGCTAATCTGCTACGCGTAAAATAAATATTCATCGCTTATTACGAAAAAATTTCGCCGTTTTAAATAACGGCGTTTTCATTTGCAGATACTTTGGTTAATATCGTGGCCTGTTGATAATCGGTTTAAGTTGGCCATTGACACCATGAGTAAAACTGAAATTTTCCTGCTACTGATTATCCTGCTTATTTTAGGCAGTGCCCTGTGGTTTATTTTCAGTGACGAGATATGGGTATTGGTCAGCTATCTGGAAACTTCACTCTATCCAACGTTAATCACCCCAGAATAACTCCATCGCTCAACACGCAAACCGCATTAATGGTATAGCATTCCATCATTGCCTTATTTTATTTATCATACAAATATGTATACTAGCGGCTTCCGATGTAGACCCACCTTTCACCTGCACTATGGGTCTGGTTGCGTGCAGGTGTCTTCTTTCTGTTGTTTTTTTACTCTCCCCCCTACTAACTTCTTCCCTGGCATTTCGCCAAAAATATGCGCTAACACGACAATTGCAAAAATTATACTAAGCCCTCCGTTCTGCTACTCATAAAATTCAGAGCAAACCACAGAAAAACAATCATAAACAAGAAGTTAAAACCATATAAAAACAAGAAACCAGCTCAAAACACCAATAATAACAATAAAACAGACAAATATAAAAAAATAAGCATTTTTCCAGACAGCGATTATATGTTGATTAATGGGATTAATCTCATCTTCACAAAAACAGGGTTTTACTTAGCGGCTTTCAATCCAGAGGTTCATCATGAACGTCCACACTTTTTCGCGCACTTTGCCTGGTATCTTTATCACAACAGCGCTTCTCGTTCAGGCGCCATGGGTCGCTGCAGCTGGGCTAACCACCGGTACATTAACGGGTCAGGTCGGGGTGCAGTTGACTATCGGCTCGGGCTGTACCGTCACCAATGGTTCCAGCGCAAGCGGGGTAAACAGCTGGGGTACTATTGATTTCGGCACCTATAGCGATTTGGTTAACGCCATAGATAGCAATCTGATTGGCAGCGGCGGCGCCAGCGCGGTCTCAATCATCTGTAGCAATAACCTTCCCGCAACGCTGACATTGAATAACGGTCAGCATGTAGGGACAACCGGACTGCGCCAAATGCAAAGCGCCGACGGCGATCAAATTGCCTACCGGCTTTACTCAAATAGCACCCGTCAGGCTGAATTTACCAGTGCCGGTATCGGTATCACGGGGACGGGTAGCGCTCAGGAAATCCCGATTTATGCCCGGGTGTTGCCGGCAGATCAAGGCGGCGTAACCGCCCCTGCTGAGGGTTTCTACCAGGACGTGGTCACTGCAACATTAACCTGGTAACGCTGTGGAGAAACGGATGTCATGTTGCGCGCAATTTGGCTACTCATATTCTTTTTTTCGACCACAGCCGTCTGGGCTGACAGTGCGCAGAAAACCTTCAAAGTGACCGCGCAGATCACGACCGGCTGCCTGCTTGGCAACGGAACAGGGACCCCTGGCGCTGATTTTGGCACCTTAAATTTTGGCTCCATGTCATCGCTTTATAGCAATGTTGATGTCGCCAGCTCCGCTGGCGCGGGCTCTATCGTTGTCGCGTGTACGCCGGGGATGGCGATCTCGCTGGCGCTTGACTATGGCGTCAACGGCGGCTCTGCGGCTCAACGCTATATGTCCAACGCCACCGGCAGTACGCTGGCTTACCAGCTTTTTCAGGATGCTAACCGCTCTACCGTTTGGGGGACTGGCGCTCAAGCCTACAGCGTCGCCTCATTCCCCAACACGACACAAACTTATACGGTTTATGGCCGCCTTTTTGCCACGAATGGCTTCCCGGCGCAAGGTTCATACACTGATACCGTTACGGTCACGCTGACCTATTAAAATAAGACAGGTTGAATATGATTCATCGTTGTATTGTTGTTTTGCTGGGTTCATCAATAAGTCTTAACGCCTGGGCCGCCAGCTCGGTGCTGGTGTGGCCTATTTTTCAAACCATCAGCGCCAGCGATAAAGGCTCTGAACTGTGGCTGGAAAATCGCGGCGCGACGGCGGTAAATTTACAACTACGCATTTTCGGTTGGGATCAAAAAGAATCTAAAGATCTTTATGCCGATCAAAACGATGTGGTCTCCAGCCCCCCGTTCGCCAATGTTCAGCCAGGACAACGTCAACTTATTCGCCTGATGCGTGTGTCTCCGGTCGCCAGCGGCCAGGAAAAATCATATCGAATCGTGATTGATGAAATTCCCGCGGCGCAGCCGACAAAACAGACTGACAAGAGTTCCGCCGGCCTGAATATGCGCATGCGCTATGTACTGCCTTTGTTTATCTACGGGCAAGGCGCGCAACCGCTGAAGCTGGAAAGCAGCGTCGAACCAATACGAACCGCGCTAAGCTGGTCGCTTAGCGGTCAGAATCTGTGTATTAACAATGCCGGGAATCAACACGCCAGGTTGAGTAATGTCTACTGGTCAACATCAGCAGGAAAGCCGCAGGTCGAACAAACTCAGGGTTTACTGGGGTATGTGCTGGCTAAACGTCGCGTCTGTTTCCCGACATCAGGCCGCGCGGCGAACGCATCCGGGATGCGCCTGTTTGCGAAATTGACTGATAATAGTCAGGCGGTGGAAATTCCGGCAGCGCGTTAACCATGAGGCTTCTCATCGGAACCGGTGGTCTGCTGGCAATTGCTTCGGCAACGGCCTGGGCGGCTACCTATGATTCGTTACCCGCACCTGCGGCCACGCCAGGCACACAGCAGGAGTACGTGCTGTATCTCGGTATTTCCGTCAACGGCAACACGCCTGTGGGTACCGTGCCGGTGAAAGTGATTAATGATCGTTATTGGATCTCCGCTGCGGTACTCAAGCAGATGTGGATCCCTGTTCCCGACGGCAAAACGCTGGTTGACGTAGGAGAGATAGCGGAGGTCAAGGTCGTTTACGACCAGCCCGGGCAAATGCTGAAATTAACCGTTCCGGATAATTGGCTGCCGGAGCAGCATATTGGTAATAGTCGCGAGCAGGAGTATCTGCAGGCGATCAGTACCCCTGGGCTGTTGTTTAACTACGATTCCTATAGCCTGGCTTCTACTGGCGGCGAGCGAACCACCAGCACCTCGACGGAATTTCGCCTTTTCGGCCCAGCCGGGGTGTTTTCAAACAATGCGGTGATCAGACAGAACTGGTCATCTCGTCACGACGATAGCCAACAAGGCTATATTCGCTACGATTCGCTGTGGAAATATAGCGACCCGGAAAGTCTGCTCAGCTATCAGGCGGGGGATGTGGTAAGTAATGCTTTAACCTGGAGTAGTTCAGTACGTGTTGGCGGTCTTCGTCTCAGCCGTAACTTTGCGGTACGCCCGGATCTTATCACCTACCCTTTGCTCAATCTTTCCGGTAGCGCGGCGGTCCCCTCCAGTGTCGATCTCTTTATCAACGGCTACAAAGCCAGCTCAACGCAAATTAACGGCGGCCCTTATACTCTCACCAACGTACCCTACATCAGCGGCGCCGGCGAAGCGACTATCGTCACAACCGATGCGCTTGGCCGCCAGGTCTCCACTAGCGTGCCTTTTTATGTCTCCAACACTCTGCTACGCCAGGGACTCAGCGATTTCGATTTTACCCTCGGCGCGTTGCGTAATAATTACGGCACTAAAAACGCCGACTACGGTGCCGGCGCCGTCAGCGCGATCTATCGCTATGGCTTGACCAATTGGCTGACGGTGTCAACGCATACTGAAGACCGGCAAGGATTAACCAACGGCGGTATCGGCAGCGACATCACTATTGGCACGATTGGCACCTTGAGCCTGTCTGCCAGTGCGAGCCAGGGTGATAAGCAGGGCAACCAGTATTCCGCGGGCTATTCGTACTACGGCAATATCTGGGGGATTAACTATCAGCATATTCAACGCAGCGAGAATTTCGCCAATCTCTCCAGCTATCGCTCAACGACAACCCTCAGCCGTCAGTCAGACCAGGCGACATTAAGTCTCAGCCCATGGGGAAAAGTGCTTGGCGCATTTAGCCTCGGATATTTCGATATCCAGGCCCAGGACAACAGCCGCACCCGGCTGATGAACTTTTCCTGGAGCCGCAGCCTGTGGCGGAACAGCAGCTTTAACCTGAGCATCAACCGCGATTTGCAGGCAGACACCTACTCCAGCATGATGCAGATAACCATTCCCTTCGACAGTTTCGGTTCACTGCAGTTAAGCAGCCAGCGCGCCAACTCCGGCGAGTGGGGGCAAAACGTCGCCTACAATCGTTCCGCCCCTGCGGAAGGCGGTTTCGGCTGGAATTTAGCCCACTCCATCAGTGGAGATCGCTACAGCCAGGCGGATCTGACCTGGGTGAATGATGTTTCAACCTTGAGCGGCGGTTATTACGGTTCGCAGCATGATAATCAGGGCTGGTTTGAAGCAGCAGGCTCGGTGGTAATGATGGATAGCAGCCTGTTCTTCGCGCGACGAATCAGCGATTCATTTATCGTCGTCTCGACCGCCGGCTATCCGGACGTCGCGGTCAATTATGAAAATCGAAAAGTCGGCACTACCGACGATAGCGGGCACCTGCTGATCCCGTGGGCCGCCGCCTGGTATCCGGGCAAAGTGACCCTCGACACTCTGCCGCTGCCAACCGACGTTGAGGCTAAAGTCGTCGAGAAACGCATTGCGGTGCGGGAAGCCAGCGGCGCGCTGGTTGATTTCCCGGTTACACGCGTGCGTTCAGCCTCCATTACCCTGGTTGATAAAACGGGACATCCTTTGCCGCTGGGAACGGCCGTTGAGGAACTTACCAGCCAGCAGTCTGGCGTGGTCGGTTATGACGGTCTGGTGTGGTTTACCCATCTAAACCAGCAAAACCAATTAGTTATTCACACGGCTAACGGCGAATGCCGGGCTTTATTCACGCTGCCGGAATCTACGCCGGTGCCACAACGTATCGGCCCACTAAGCTGTGGCTAAGAATGAACGGAGATGACTTTGAAAGCGATTCTTTGGTTATGTTCATTACTCGTTATTTCAGGCTACAGCGGCTTGATACACGCAGATTGCAAGATTAAGCCTAGCTCGCCTAATTTTGGCTCAGTGAGATCGTTTGATGTGGCGGCAACTCCGCAAGGGGTAAGCGCCGGTGCAGGCTTTAGCTGTACCAACATACTATCGCTTTTTTCAACCAGCACCATTACCGCAACGCTCAAAGATTCGGCAAATAAAAGTGGCAAAATCCCTCGACTTTATAACAGCGCTAACAACGCCTGGATCCCCTATCGAGTTTGTAAAGATGCCGGCTGTAACCCGTCGTATCAAATTGATGGTGCAATCCCCTGGACCATTAACGCGTTGGTTGATCTATTAGGCTTATTTAATACCAGTGACGGAACCATTCCGCTTTATTTCCAGACAATAGCAGGAAGTAATATCCCTGCGGGAACCTATAACGACACCTTGACCATTGAATGGAAATATCACTATTGCCTGATAGGCGCGCTGGGGATCTGCGTACCGGACGATGGCACGTTAACTTCACAAGTTCTTATAACTATGAACGTGACTAACTATTGCTATATTGATGACGCGCCCGATGTCGCCTTCTCCACAGCGGCTCTGGTAGCCGCTTTTAGCGAGGTCAGCGGGCAGTTAACTATCCGCTGCACGCAGAATGCGGCATACAGCATTAACCTTTCCAGCATCAACGCCCTTAACGGCAGTTGGCGGCAAATGAGCCAAACGATTAATTCGACAAATTATTACCTGCAATATCAGCTTTATAAAACCGACGGTAGCGCCTGGACGCCAACAGCAGATGTCAGCCTGGTGGGAAATGGCAACGCACAGCAAACAAACTTCAAAGCTCGGGTGAACGCCTCACAGAGCAATCAACCTGCTGGCGTGTACAGTGATACGGTATTGGTTACCGTGAGCTATTGATTATATTGTCACGTTTTTTTGTAAAGGGAATGTTAAGAATAACTTTGTTGTGATATAAGGGAAAAAGCTCAGCGTTCAGCCGGATGAGCATTAACAATGGATGTGTATAACTCGCTGAATAATAGATAAAAAGAGACCGAACACGATTCCTGTATTCGGTCCAGGGAAATGGCTCTTGGGAGAGAGCCGTGCGCTAAAAGTTGGCATTAATGCAGGCTAAGTCGCCTTGCCTTATAAGAATAGTTGACTGTGACAGGTTTTCCAGTCCGCGACAAAAGCGGTTGAAAAATTGCTGACAACATCCGTTGCGCCAACAAAAAACCGCCGCGTTTTCTTACTGGACGCCGGCGGTTTTTTATCTTTAAAACAAAGTGATATAGGTAATTATCAGCAGAGCTTTTGCGCACGTTCGATAAACGGCGCCAGGCTCATTTTTTGTCCCGGATGCTGCGGGTCGTCGGCCTGGATGACAGAAATCGGCTGAGCGCTGGTCTTGCCGGCCTTCACTTCCTGCTCGGCGACATCATTCAGCGGATACTGCACCAGGGTGCTCGGGTTGATGGCGTACAGCGCATTACCCGGGCGGCAGGTTAACATGACTTCTTCACGGGTGAACGCCCAGTTGTCCTTACCCACTTCAAAACGGCTCACGGTAATCACCTGCGGCGCCGCCAGCGCGGCGCCTGAGCTTGCCAGTAATAACATTGTCAGAACGATTTTTTTCATCATTTAGCCAGTTAATTCAATTAGGTTGCCAGGTCGCGAACAGGCTGACGGCAAGTATCGCCAGCGCGGCAAGCGCCATTTCCAGCTGTGTAGTGCGTAAAATAGTTCGTTCCGCCCGCGAGCCGTTACCTGACATTCGCGGTACCAGAACATACCTGTTCACCAGCGCAATTGCTACCATCCCGGCGACCAGCGCACATTTGAACAACAACACCGTTCCCCACGGTGAGTCGCCAATCAGCTGTCCCTGTATCAACAGCGTATTGCCAATCCCGCTGGCAATCGCGCCAGCCACGGCCAGATGCCCATAGCGTGAAAAACGCATCATGGCGGTTATCGCTACCTGACGCCAGCGCCCGCGCGCCAGTCGCAGGCAGTAGACAAATGGCAACAGCCCGCCGGCCCACGCCGAGACGCAAAACAGATGTAACGCGTGATTGGTGCGCTGTAATGCGCCAACCCAACCATCATGCATCGCCGCATGCCCCACGCCAGCCATCAACAACAACTGCGCGCAAAATAGCAGTAACAATAGACGCGCCGGGCGACGGGGTTTGATCCACGCGACCGCCAGCGCAATCCACGCCAGCACCACCTGCCACAGCCAAACGCCGCCAAACTGCGTCCCGATAACAGCGCGCCAGATTGTGGGTTGCCAGACATCATTCCAGCCATCGCCCATCAACCCGCCCTGCGCCATCAGCATCAAGGTAGCTGAAATAGCGCTAATCATTAGCAGGTAGCGCAGCAGTGGATAAAAGCGCTGCATCAACAGGCGACGCAGCGAGACTGGCGCCCACCATGCGCCGTACAGCGCGCAACCGAAGGCCGTCATCAATGAGATGAAGTGGACAAACCGCAGGCCGACATACACTCCCGACAGCATGGATTACTTCACGCTGAAGTGGTATTGCCCTTTGGTCTTATGGCCGTCAACGGAGACCACATGCCACTCTACGGTGTACTCGCCCGCCGCCAGCGGTTCATTCAGCGGCAGCGTTAATTGCGCTTTATTACCGTCGCTGCGGGCCAGTTTGCCGGTAGCGACAGGTTTATTCTGCGGGCCGCTGAGGGTCACGCCGCTGAAGGAGAGCTCGACGCCTTCACTAAACGTTAACGTGAGCGCCTGCGGCGAAACGGAGACCGTCGAATCGGCCGCCGGGATTTGTTGTTGCAGATGAGCATGAGCAAAAACGCTGGCGGTGGTTAACATAGCGCTGAGAAATACGGCGGCACTTAGCGCGCGTCCGGCGATGGTTCGCATAAACATCATTCCTTTTTGTTATGTATGTTGGACAGAGAATAACCCTGTATAATAGCAGAGTCGAGCTAAGCATCCGGGACTTGCCTTTCAGCGTCACGCTTAGTAACTTTTGCGCCGTAATGAAGGAGGTACTGATGGCAAATAATCTGGCAAAAATTTCGCAAGATGAAATGGACAAGGTCAACGTTGACCTCGCAGCGGCCGGCGTCGCCTTTAAAGAACGCTACAATATGCCCGTCGTTGCCGATCTCGTCGAGCGAGAGCAACCGGCTCACCTGCGCGACTGGTTTCGTGAACGATTGATCGCGCACCGTCTGGCATCCGTGTCACTTTCCCGCCTGCCGTATGAACCGAAAGCGAAATGATTGCTCATTCCTTGAGGATCCCCCCATTGGCAACCGCCGCACATTCTATTACGCTGGGGTTTTTGGCGAGGAGTAAGCCATGCTGCGCGTAATCGATACCGAAACCTGCGGTTTGCAGGGCGGCATTGTTGAAATTGCCTCCGTCGATATCATCGACGGCCGGATAACCAATCCCATGAGTCATCTGGTGCGCCCTGACCGCCCAATCAGCCCGCAGGCAATGGCAATCCATCGCATCACTGAAGAGATGGTGGCCGATAAGCCCTGGATTGAAGAAATCGTGCCGCACTACCAGGGCAGCCCATGGTATGTCGCCCATAACGCCAGCTTTGATCGCCGGGTATTACCGGAAATGAACGGCGAGTGGATTTGTACTATGAAGCTGGCGCGCCGCCTGTGGCCGGGGATTAAGTACAGCAATATGGGGTTGTATAAGTCGCGCAAGCTGAGCGTAGCCACACCGCCGGGTTTGCATCACCACCGCGCGCTGTACGACTGCTATATCACCGCCGCCCTACTGTTGGATATCATGCAGGTTTCCGGCTGGTCGCCGGATGAAATGGCCGACATAACCGGCCGCCCGGCGCTGCTGACTACCTTTACCTTCGGCAAATATCGCGGCAAAGCGGTGTCGGAAGTGGCGGAAAACGATCCAGGTTATTTACGTTGGCTGTTCAATAACCTGGACCGGATGAGCCCGGAACTGCGTCTGACCCTCAAACACTATCTCGGCGAATAACGCTACACTTCCACCTTGCCGGGCAAAGTCCCTTGCGCGAGGGCGATTAAAAAGGCGTACTCCAGGGCCACGCCCTCGTAGCTTTTAAACCGTCCCGACTTACCGCCATGTCCGGAATCCATATCGGTACATAACAGCAGCAGATTGTCGTCGGTTTTCAGCTCGCGTAGCTTCGCCACCCACTTCGCGGGCTCCCAATATTGCACCTGCGAATCATGCAGCCCGGTGGTCACTAACATATGCGGATAAGCCTGGGCTGAGACGCCATCATAGGGGCTATAGCTCTTCATATAGTGATAATAGGTTTCGTCCTGCGGATTCCCCCACTCCTCAAACTCACCGGTCGTGAGCGGAATAGATTCGTCGAGCATGGTGGTCAGTACGTCAACAAACGGCACCTGCGCCACCACGCCGTGGAACAAATCCGGTCGTTGGTTAATCGCCACGCCCATCAACATGCCGCCGGCGCTGCCGCCCATGCCATAACATAATTTAGGGTCGCCATATCCCTGCGCCAGCAGCGCATCGCAGACGTCCAGATAATCGTTAAAGGTATTCTTCTTGTTGAGGAATTTGCCGTCTTCATACCACTGCTGTCCAAGTTCGCCGCCGCCGCGAATATGGGCTATTGCAAAGACAAAACCTCGATCCAGCAGGCTCAAACGGCTGGCGCTAAAATCAGCGTCCATGCTGGCGCCGTAAGATCCATAGCCGTACACCAGTAACGGGTTGGCCCCTTTGCGAAAGTGTTCGCGGTGATAAACCAGCGATACCGGCACCTCCACGCCATCACGCGCTTTCACCCACAGGTGTTCGCTGCGATAACAGGCGGCGTCAAAGCCCTGCACTTCCTGTTGCTTGATAACCCGCCGCTCGCCGGTATCCATATCCAGCTCAAATAGCGTATCCGGGGTGGTCATCGATGAATAACCGTAGCGCAGCCTTGACGTTTCCGGTTCGGGATTATAGGCAAGCCAGGTGACGTAAGCGGGATCGTCAAAGGCAATGCCAACCACTTCCCGCGTTTTACGGTTGATCTGCCGCAGGCTGGTCAAGCCCCGCTGACGCTCCTCGACCACCAGCCAGTCGGTGAATAGAGTAAAACCTTCGAGCATCACATCGGGACGCGCCGGGATCAGCGTCTGCCACTGGTCTTCGTCGCGGAGCACGGTGCGGTAAAGCCCGAAGTTTTTGCCCTCGCGATTAGAACGCAGATAAAACGCGTGCTGATAATGATCGAGGCTATATTCATGATCCTTGCGTCGTGGCAAAAAACACACCGGCTCCGCATCGGGAAGCTCCGGGTTAAGTAATAACACTTCGCTGGTAGTGGCGCTGGCAAGGTAAATCACCACAAACTGCTGGGAGGTGGTCTTATGCACGCTGACATAAAACGTGTCGTCTTTCTCTTCGTAGACCAGTACATCGTTATCTGCGGTGGTACCAACGGCATGTCGCCAGACCTGATACGGCAGCAGCGTCGTCGGGTGTTTGCGCACGTACCACAAGAAGCGCGAGTCGTTGCTCCAGGCGAATCCTGGCGTGACGTTTTCCAGGATCTCCGCCGACCATTCGCCGCTGCTCAGATCCTTAAAACGTAAGCCATACTGACGTCGTGAAAGGTAATCTTCCGCCACCGCCATCAGTTGATTGTTCGGCGCGACGCCTAATCCGCCGAGGGTGTAAAATTCGCTTTTCGCCGCCCGTTGGTTGGCATCAAGCAAAATCTCCCATTCATCCCACTCTTCTTTGAGCACTGACTGACGTTGGTAGATCGCATATTCACAGCCCGGTTCATAAACCTGGCGATAGCGGTAGCCATTTTTGCTATAGGGAGCGGAGACCTCCCGCTGCGGAATGCGATCGATGATTTCCTTCAGCACCCGCTCCTGCAGGCTGCTTTGCGAGTCCATCACCTTTTTACCGTAGTCATTTTCCTGATGGAGATAGTCCAGCACTTCCGGGCGCGCGCGTTCGTCATCGCGCAGCCAGTAGTAATTATCGATGCGAGTGTCGCCATGTAGCGTCATGGCGTGGGGGATCCGTTTAGCTTTCGGTAGCATGCGTTATTCTTCTGCGTCTTATTATGGAATCACAAAATCACTCAGGGCATCGTGCGCCCTGAACGATGTCGTGTCTATAAGGGTGGCAAAAGTGGCCAGCGATGCAAGCGGAACGCTCTCTTTTAAGAATCAAGCGCCTGCTTTTGCGCCTGAACATCGCGTTCTATCTCTTCGCGGACATCTTCAGGCAGTTTAAGCGCGTCACCGAGCGCATCCAGGTAGCTGCGCTCCATAAAATGGTCGATATCAATTACCGCGCAGCTGAGGTAGTAAATTTCCAGCGCTTCTTGCCCATCGCGCACGCTTTGCGCCAGCCGTTGCGGGTCGAGCGGCTGGGTTAAAACCCTGTCGATCAACACCCGGCCCTGCACGTCGATGTTCGCCGCTCGCAACTGCTCTTCTATATGCTGACGTTCACGCTCGTCAATATGACCGTCGCTTTTGGCGGCGAAGACTAACGCGGTAATCAGCCGCTCGCTGCGCGCATCGAGCACAACCGGTTCCTGGGTAGACGCTGTTGATGTCTGTGTCGCGATATCTGCCTGCTGGCCGCGCATTTTTTGCTGATACTTATTCCACAGCACGCTGCCGGCCACCGCGCCACCGCCAACCAGCAGCGCGCCGGTGCCATATTTCGCCAGCAGCTTACGCGATGATTTGCTGGCGACCAACAAGCCAGCAAGGCCGCCCAAGGCGCCGGGCAGCAGGTTTTTAGCGGATGAAGATTTTTCAGCGGAGACGGGATTGCCCTGCTGGCCCAGCAGGGACTGGAGTTGATTAAGCCAGTTAGCCATAACATTCCTCATAGCGCGAGATGCAATGCCATCAGCCTAAACGACAAGACGTCAGGAAATGTTATGACTGGCTAAAGATGCGAAAATTTCCGCTTCGCCGGTTATCAGGCGGCCTTTGCTTTGCGCGGCTTTTTCGCGGCGCCTTCTTCGGCGGCACCAGGCTGAGCTTCATCCTCTGTAGGCGCAGACTCCGGCATTTCTGCCGCCGCCTCAGCATGCTCTTCTGCTTCCGGCAATTTCCCTGACTTCAGAATGTGGTGTAAGGCGTCTTTGCGCTCGGCCAGCCACATCGACATATTGTCACGCTGAGCTTCATCCAATTCCAGCGGGCACGTGACCAGCCAGTCATTGAGCACCTCTGCCAAATCGAGCATTTTGTCGTAAGCATCGGCCTCTTTTTTGCTGGCAAAAGACATTTTTTCCTCACCTTCACGGATCACGACGTATTTGATTTCAACCGCCATTGTGCAGCCTCTTTATACTGTATTTATATACAGTATATCAAATTTCGCCGCTGTTCTCAACTTACGCGTGTAAAGACAGACGCAAACGTTTTCGTTTATAATGCGCGCCATGTTCTGTTTACGCTGAGAGTAGGTTATGACTTTATTAGGCACCGCGCTGCGCCCCGCGGCCACGAAGGTAATGTTGTTAGGTTCCGGCGAGCTCGGAAAAGAAGTCGCCATTGAGTGCCAGCGGTTGGGTATTGAAACCATCGCCGTCGACCGCTATCCCGATGCGCCGGCGATGCAGGTGGCCCATCGTTCGCACGTCATCAATATGCTGCACGGCGACGCGCTGCGTGAACTGATCGCCTTAGAAAAGCCGGATTATATCGTGCCGGAGATCGAAGCCATTGCTACCGACACGCTTGTTGAGCTGGAGCTGGCCGGGCAAAAAGTAGTGCCGACGGCGAGAGCCGCAAAACTCACCATGAATCGCGAAGGCATTCGCCGCCTCGCGGCCGAAGAGCTGCAAATTCCCACCTCTGCCTATCGTTTTGCCGACAGTGAAGAGGGGTTCCGCGCTGCCGTCGACGAAATTGGTTTGCCTTGTATCATTAAGCCGGTGATGAGCTCCTCCGGTAAAGGCCAGAGCTTTATCCGCTCGGCTGACCAGCTCAGCGCCGCCTGGCAATACGCCCAACAAGGCGGGCGAGCAGGCGCCGGACGCGTCATCGTCGAAGGGGTGGTAAATTTTGATTTTGAAATTACGCTGCTCACCGTCAGCGCCGTCGACGGCGTCCACTTTTGCGCCCCGGTAGGCCATCGTCAGGAAGATGGCGACTACCGTGAATCCTGGCAGCCGCAGCAGATGAGCGATCTCGCGCTGCAACGCGCGCAGGAGATCGCCCGCAAAGTGGTGCTGGCGCTGGGGGGATATGGACTGTTCGGCGTTGAATTGTTCGTTTGCGGCGATGAAGTGATCTTCAGCGAAGTCTCCCCTCGCCCGCACGATACCGGTATGGTCACTCTGATCTCGCAGGATCTTTCGGAATTCGCCCTGCACGTTCGCGCCTTCCTCGGCCTGCCGATCGGCGCCATCCGCCAGTATGGACCGGCGGCATCGGCGGTGATTTTACCGCAGCTAACCAGTGAGAACGTGACCTTTAGCAATCTACAGGCCGCCGTCGGCGCGAGTCTGCAGTTGCGTCTGTTCGGTAAACCGGAGATCGCCGGCGCGCGTCGCCTGGGGGTTACCCTGGCGGTTGCTGACAACGTCGATGAAGCCATCAGCCGCGCCAAAACCGCTGCCGCCGCGGTCGTCGTGAAGGGATAAAAAAAAGCCCGGTCGCTCACGCGGACCGGGCTTCTGTCATTACAGGCGCAGAAATTATTTCGCGCCTTCTACCGCTTCGCGGGCCAGTTTGGTGATGCGATCGTAGTCGCCGTTTTCCAGCGCGTCGGCCGGAACCAGCCAGGAGCCGCCGATGCACAGCACGCTGTTCAGCGCCAGATAGTCGCGGTAATTCGCCGGAGAGATGCCGCCGGTCGGGCAAAAACGAATGTGGCCGAATGGACCGGCAATCGCCTGCAACGCTTTCACGCCGCCGTTCGCTTCCGCCGGGAAGAATTTGAACTCTTTCAGGCCATACTGCATGCCCAGCATCAGCTCGGATACGGTGCTAATACCCGGGATCAGCGGGATGGTGCCTTCGCCGGTCGCCGCTTTCAGCAGGGATTCGGTCAGGCCCGGGCTGATAGCGAACTGCGCGCCTGCTTCAGTAACGGCTTTCAGCTGCTCAACGTTGGTCACGGTCCCGGCGCCGACAATCGCCTCCGGCACTTCTTTGGCGATAGCGCGGATAGCTTCCAGCGCGCATTCGGTGCGCAGCGTAACTTCCAGAACGCGTACACCACCGGCAACCAGCGCTTTCGCCATTGGCACCGCGTGTTCCAGCTTTTTCACCACGATAACCGGTACGACCGGGCCGTTAGTGAGGATTGCTTCTGCAGTTGTTTTCCAGTTTTTCATCAGAGTTTTCTCTCGCCAGATCTACAAATCGAATCGTCTTAAAAAGTAATGCAGGTTGCGCCCTGCTCGGCTCCGGAGAGCTTCTCACGCAGCGCGCCGAACATCTCGCGGCCGGTTCCGACCCGCGAGCTGCTCAGGTCAGGAATATGCGGCTGGCGTGCGGCCAGTTCAGCTTCATCTACCAGCAGGGTCAACTCGCCGGTCTGCCCGTTAACGCGAATCATGTCGCCATCGCGCACTTTCGCCAGCAGCCCGCCATCGTAGGCTTCAGGAGTAACATGGATGGCTGACGGTACCTTGCCTGATGCGCCGGAAAGTCGGCCATCGGTGACCAGCGCAATTTTGAAACGGCGGTCCAATAATACACCAAGTGGCGGCATAAGTTTATGTAATTCTGGCATGCCGTTCGCTTTCGGCCCCTGATGGCGTACAACGACTACGCAATCTTTATCCAGCAGTCCCGCTTCAAACGCCGGCAGTACGTCGTGCTGGCTCTCAAAGACGACCGCTGGCGCTTCGATAATCTGGTTCTCAACCGGCACCGCGGAGGTCTTCATGACCGCACGACCGAGGTTACCGCTCAGCACTTTGGTACCGCCATGGCGGGAGAATGGTTTCTCGAAGGTAGCGATGACCTGATCGTCAAGCGGCGCGGTCGCCCCTTCACGCCAGTCCAGCTCACCGTTATTCAGCCAGGGTTCCATGGTGTAACGCGACAAGCCGAAGCCGGCGACGGTATTGACATCTTCATGCAGCAATCCGCCTTTCAGCAGCTCGCGCACCAGTACCGGCACGCCGCCTGCCGCTTGGAAGTGGTTAATGTCCGCCGGACCGTTTGGATACAGACGCGCCAGCAGCGGCACCACATCGGAAAGATCGGAGAAATCATCCCAGTTAATGATAATGCCCGCCGCGCGCGCCATCGCCACCAGGTGCATCGTATGGTTGGTGGAGCCGCCGGTCGCCAGCAGCGCAACGATACCGTTGACCACCACTTTTTCGTCAATCATTTTACCCAGCGGCATCCACTCATTGCCGTTGCCGGTCATGCGCGTCACCTGACGAGCTGCGGCGCTGGTCAGCGCTTCGCGCAACGGGGCGTCCGGATGAACAAACGAGGAACCTGGCAGCTGCATGCCCATAAACTCAACCACCATCTGGTTGGTGTTGGCGGTACCGTAGAAGGTACAGGTGCCCGGGGCATGATAAGAGGCGGCTTCGGATTCAAGCAGCGCCATACGGTCAACTTTACCTTCGGCGTACAGCTGACGAATGCGCACTTTTTCTTTGTTCGGCAGGCCGCTGGCCATCGGACCAGACGGAATAAACACCGACGGCAGATGGCCGAAGGAGAGCGCCGCCATGGTCAGTCCGGGAACAATTTTATCGCATACGCCAAGATACAACGCGCCGTCGAACATATTGTGCGACAGGCCGATGGCGGCAGACATGGCAATCACTTCGCGGCTCAGCAGCGACAGCTCCATGCCATCCTGGCCCTGCGTCACGCCGTCACACATTGCCGGCACGCCACCAGCCACTTGCCCTACCGCATTGGCGGAGTGCAAGGCTTTACGGATGATATCCGGATAATGTTCATAAGGCTGGTGAGCGGACAACATATCGTTATAGGAGGTGATAATAGCGATGTTGTTGCGCAACATGCTCTTCAGCGACGCTTTATCATCTGCCTGACAGGCGGCAAAACCGTGCGCCAGGTTACCGCAGGCCAACTGCGAACGATGGACGGTATCGCTTTTGGCTTGATTAATTCGTGCGAGGTAGGCTGAGCGGGTTTCGCGTGACCGTTCGATAATGCGATTTGTTACCCGTAACATTGTCGAATTCATAGAGGCTCCTCAAAATTTATCTGTCCGGCCACCGCGCGATGACGACGAAAAATGGTGTAAATGGCACCACCACTGGGGCTCAGGGGCAAAATGTCTACAGGCAGTGTAATAAAAAAAGCCCCGGGGGTGAATCCTCCCGGGGCTTAAAAGATTAAAAATTATGCGCCAGACTGCGCCAGATCATGTTACCGGTAAAATAACTCTCCCGGATTAACGCTAGTCTTACTCGAATTCGTTCCAGGAACGGCCATCGCGAGTGATCATCGCCACCGACGCCACCGGTCCCCAGGTACCTGCCTGGTAAGGCTTCGGCGCATCGCCGTCGGCCGCCCATGCGCCGGTAATGGAGTCAACCCACTTCCACGCTTCTTCCACTTCATCGCGACGCACGAACAGCGCCTGAATACCGCGCATGGTTTCCAGCAGCAGGCGTTCATAGGCATCCGCTAAGTGCGTCTGATTGAAGGTTTCGGAGTAGCTCAGATCCAGCTTGGTGATCTGCAGATTATGCTTGTGATCGAGGCCTGGAACTTTGTTAAGCACCTGAATATCCACACCTTCATCCGGCTGCAGACGAATGGTCAATTTATTCTGCGGCAGCTCCTGCCAGGTCTCTTTGAACAGGTTCAGTTCCGGCGTTTTGAAGTACACCACCACTTCGGAGCATTTCGTCGGCAGGCGTTTACCGGTACGCAGGTAGAACGGCACCCCAGCCCAACGCCAGTTATCGATATCCACGCGAATGGCTACGAAGGTCTCCGTGTTGCTGGATTTGTTAGCGCCCTCTTCTTCCAGATAGCCCGGTACTTTTTTACCTTGCGCGAACCCGGCGGTGTACTGACCGCGGACGGTTTTCTCACGCACGTTCGAGCGATCGATACGGCGCAGCGATTTCAGCACTTTCACTTTTTCATCGCGGATGCTGTCGGCAGTCAGATCCGACGGCGGCGACATGGCGATCATGCACAGGATCTGCAGCAAATGGTTCTGGATCATGTCGCGCATCTGCCCGGCTTGATCGAAATAACCCCAGCGGCCTTCAATACCCACTTCTTCCGCCACGGTGATTTCAACGTGGTCAATGGTGCGGCAGTCCCAGTTATTAACAAACAAAGAGTTAGCAAAGCGCAGCGCCAGCAGGTTCAGTACCGTCTCTTTACCCAAATAATGGTCGATACGGTAAACCTGGCACTCTTCGAAATACTCGCCCACCTGGTCATTAATTTCCCGGGAGGTTTCCAGCGAGGTACCGAGCGGTTTTTCCATCACCACCCGCGCGGGCTTGGCATTCAGCTTCGCTTCGCCCAGGCCTTTGCAGATAGCGCCGAACGTGCTTGGCGGCATCGCGAAGTAGTTAATGGTGACGCGGTTTTCCTGATCCAGCATATCGCCCAGACGCGTAAAACCGCTGGTATCGTTGACATCAAGATTACAGAAGTCCAGACGACCGCTCAGGGTATCCCATAAACCTTCGTCGATTTTCTCTTTCATGAAGGTTTCTAACGCTTCACGCACAACTTTGGTGTAAGCGTCTTTATCCCAATCAGCGCGACCGACGCCGATGATGCGGGTTTCAGGGTTTATCTGGCCAGCTTTTTCAAGCTGATACAGGGAAGGCAACAGTTTACGGCGCGCGAGGTCACCTTTCGCGCCGAAAATGACCAGATCGCATGCCTGGGCCGTTTGCGTTACC
This sequence comes from Klebsiella aerogenes KCTC 2190, assembly GCF_000215745.1. GTDB lineage: Bacteria > Pseudomonadota > Gammaproteobacteria > Enterobacterales > Enterobacteriaceae > Klebsiella > Klebsiella aerogenes. Next base: position 4,852,756 of record NC_015663.1, read on the forward strand.
GCCATGTCATTCTCCTCAGTTGATAGTCTGGTGCTTATGCCAGGCTAAATTTGTAATTTTCTTACGCTGCACTGTACTGTGTTTACGAATTTCCTGAAACCCTTGGCGGTGCTTTCCCGAGGTTACCGCACATAGAGGAAAAGCGTTCGCCGACAAATTGGGCATCAGGCTAAGAATGTTCGTTGTTTCGTCTGGTTTTCAGTTAGTAAAATACGACTCTGATCATGTAATGAAAAAAAACGACATTTTTTCTCGTCATTCCTCACCGCTTCTGATTGCGGAGGGGTATATTCTTGCTAAAACGCCTGATGATTTCACCCATTAATGAAATCGTTTCCATTGATGAGCGCCTGTAAACAATGAACATGCTGGAAAAAATCCAGTCCCGACTGGAAAACCTTAGCAAATCTGAACGCAAAGTGGCGGAAGTCATTCTTGCCACACCGGCGCAGGCCATTCACTCAAGCATAGCGGCCCTCGCGCTGGAAGCCGGCGTCAGCGAGCCGACCGTAAACCGATTTTGTCGCAGCCTGGAAACCCGGGGGTTCCCCGATTTTAAACTGCACCTGGCGCAAAGTCTGGCACACGGTACCCTCTATGTTAACCGTAATGTCGATGAAGACGACAGCGTCGAATCCTATACGGCGAAAATTTTCGAATCGGCGATGGCCAGCCTCGATCAGGTACATCATGCGCTGGATATGTCCGCGGTCAACCGGGCAGTCGATCTGCTTACCCAGGCGAAGAAAATTTCCTTCTTCGGCCTGGGGTCTTCAGCAGCCGTCGCGCATGACGCGATGAATAAATTTTTCCGTTTTAACGTCCCGGTCATCTACTCCGACGATATTGTCCTGCAGCGCATGAGCTGTATGAATTGTAACGATGATGACGTGGTGGTCATCATTTCACATACCGGACGCACCAAAAGCCTGGTTGAACTGGCGCAGTTAGCGCGTGAAAACGATGCCATGGTCATTGCCATCACTTCGGCCGGGACCCCGCTGGCGCGGGAGTCGACGCTGGCCATTACCCTGGATGTTCCGGAAGACACCGATATTTATATGCCGATGGTGTCGCGCCTGGCCCAGCTCACGGTGATTGATGTGCTGGCGACCGGCTTTACCCTGCGCCGTGGAGCAAAATTCAGAGATAACTTGAAGAGGGTCAAGGAAGCGCTGAAGGAATCGCGCTTTGATAAAGAACTACTCATTAGTAGTGATAAACAATAATAGTCATTATAAGTCAGAGACCAATTATGTCCCGGTAGCGTAGCAGTTCCGCCCGTTAGCGGATTTGGCGCTACCGAATCCATGTTCACGCAACACCAAAGTTGTTTCAGTCAACGGAGTATTACATGTCCAGAAGGCTTCGCAGAACCAAAATCGTAACGACCTTAGGCCCAGCAACTGACCGCGATAACAACCTCGAAAAAGTTATCGCCGCGGGCGCTAACGTCGTACGCATGAACTTCTCTCACGGTACCCCGGAAGATCACCAACTCCGCGCAGACAAAGTCCGTGAAATTGCAGCAAAACTGGGCCGTCACGTTGCGATTCTCGGCGACCTGCAGGGGCCGAAAATCCGCGTCTCTACCTTCAAAGAAGGCAAAATTTTCCTCAACATTGGCGACAAATTCCTGCTCGACGCCAACCTGGGTAAAGGCGAAGGCGATAAAGAAAAAGTCGGCATCGACTATAAAGGCCTGCCGGCGGACGTCGTTCCAGGCGATATCCTGCTGCTCGACGATGGACGCGTGCAGTTGAAGGTTCTGGAAGTACAGGGGATGAAAGTTTTCACCGAAGTTACCGTTGGTGGCCCGCTATCTAACAATAAAGGTATCAACAAACTCGGCGGCGGGCTGTCTGCAGAAGCGTTAACCGATAAAGACAAAGCCGACATCGTTACCGCCGCAAAAATTGGCGTTGATTACCTGGCGGTCTCCTTCCCGCGCTGCGGCGAAGACCTGAACTACGCTCGCCGTCTGGCCCGTGACGCTGGCTGCGATGCAAAAATCGTCGCTAAAGTCGAGCGTGCGGAAGCGGTCTGCGACCAGGATGCCATGGACGACGTTATTCTCGCCTCCGATGTGGTGATGGTAGCTCGAGGCGATCTCGGTGTGGAAATCGGCGATCCGGAATTGGTGGGTATCCAGAAGGCGCTGATCCGCCGCGCTCGCCAGCTTAACCGCTCGGTCATCACCGCCACGCAGATGATGGAATCAATGATTACCAATCCGATGCCGACCCGCGCGGAAGTCATGGACGTGGCGAACGCCGTACTGGACGGTACCGATGCCGTGATGCTCTCCGCGGAAACCGCTGCCGGCCAGTATCCGTCTGAAACCGTCGCCGCGATGGCGCGGGTGTGCCTGGGCGCGGAGAAGATCCCAAGTCTCAACGTTTCCAAACACCGTCTTGACGTCCAGTTCGACAATGTCGAAGAAGCGATTGCCATGTCGGCAATGTATGCGGCCAACCACCTGAAAGGCATTACCGCGATTATCACCATGACCGAGTCCGGCCGCACCGCGTTGATGACTTCACGTATCAGCTCCGGACTGCCAATTTTCGCCCTCTCCCGTCACGAGCGTACTCTGAACCTGACGGCGCTCTATCGTGGCGTAACGCCGGTGCATTTCGACAGCCATAACGACGGCGTTGCCGCCGCGCACGACGCGGTTAACCTGCTGCGTGATAAAGGCTATCTGGTCTCCGGCGACCTGGTGGTCGTCACCCAGGGCGACGTGATGAGCACCATCGGCAGCACCAACACCACCCGTATCCTGACCGTTGAGTAATCGCCTTCAGTGATGGGAAAGCCTCCTTACGGAGGCTTTTTTATGCTTGTTATCCTGGTAAATGCAGGCGCCGTAGCCCTGCTCAGCGCAGCATACAGCTTACTTCTTCGGAAACAGTTCGTTGCGCTTGTAAGGCTCGGTTTCGCCCGGCTTACGCGTCTTCAGCAGTTTAAGGATCCAGGTATACTGCTCAGGATGCGGCCTGACGAAAATCTCAACCTCTTCGTTCATACGGCGCGCAATCGTCGTATCATCAGCTTCCAGCAGATCGTCCATCGGCGGGCGCACCAGCACCGTCAGGCGATGCGTTTTACCGTCATACACCGGGAACAGCGGCACTACACGCGCGCGGCAGACTTTCATCAAACGACCAATCGCCGGAAGAGTCGCTTTATAAGTCGCGAAGAAATCGACAAATTCGCTATGCTCGGCGCCGTGATCCTGGTCGGGCAGATAATAGCCCCAGTATCCCTGGCGCACCGATTGAATAAATGGCTTGATACCATCGTTACGCGCGTGCATCCGCCCGCCGAAACGACGGCGCACGGTGTTCCAGACATAGTCAAATACCGGATTCCCCTGATTATGGAACATCGCCGCCATTTTTTGCCCACCCGAAGCCATCAGCATCGCCGGAATATCCACGCCCCAGGCGTGCGGCACTAAAAAGATGACCTTTTCATTATTACGCTGCAGCTCGTCGATGATCTCTTTCCCTTGCCAGTCAACGCGAGACATCACGCGCTGCGGATCGCGCATACCGAGTTCGGCCATCATCACCATTGCCTGCGGAGCCGACATATACATTGCATCGATGATCGCTTCACGCTCTTGCTCGCTTTTTTCCGGGAAGCAGTACAACAGGTTAATCTGCGCCCGACGACGCGAGCTCTTTGCCAGACGCCCAACGAAACGCCCCAGTTTGCCGAGAATAGGATCGCGGAAAGAGGGAGGGGTCAGCGCAATACCGGCGAAGGCGAAAACGCCCAACCACGCGCCCCAATAGCGCGGCAGTAAAAAAGATTTCTCAAATTTGGGGATAAACTCAATGTTATTTTTTTCGTTTCCATGCCCGGTCCGCAGAAGGTCTGCTCAATCAATAAAGATAATGGCTTAGTTTAGCGATACGTCACTCATCGCACAAAAGAAAAAGCCGGCGCATTACGGGCGCCGGCTTTCTGTAATGATTATTCAGGCTAATCAAAGCGCAGTTGCGGGATAACCTCTTTGGCCTGCGCCAGATAATCGGTACGATCGGAACCGGTTAAGCCTTCGGTACGCGGCAGTTTCGCCGTCAGCGGGTTAACCGCCTGCTGGTTAATCCAGACTTCATAGTGCAGGTGCGGGCCAGTAGAACGCCCGGTATTGCCCGACAGAGCGATACGATCGCCGCGTTTCACTTTCTGCCCCGGTTTCACCAGCAGCTTGCGCAGGTGCATATAGCGGGTGGTATAGGTTCGGCCATGACGCACGGCAACATAGTAGCCTGCCGCGCCGCTGCGTTTCGCCACCACCACTTCACCATCGCCGACGGAAAGCACCGGCGTGCCCTGCGGCATAGCGAAGTCAACGCCGCGATGCGGCGCGACGCGCCCGGTCACTGGATTCAGGCGACGCGGGTTGAAGTTAGACGACACGCGGAACTGACGCGAGGTCGGGAAGCGCAGGAAGCCCTTCGCCAGGCCCGTACCGTTGCGATCGTAGAATTTGCCATCTTCGGCGCGGATCGCGTAATAGTCTTTGCCATCGGAACGTAAACGCACGCCTAACAGCTGGCTCTGCTCGCGCTTGCCATCAAGCATTTCACGCGACATCAGGACAGAGAATTCATCGCCTTTTTTCAGCTTACGGAAGTCCATCTGCCACTGCATCGCTTTGATGACCGCGCTGATTTCCGAGCTGGTAAGGCCAGCATCACGGGCGCTGGAGACGAAGCTGCCGCCAACGGTGCCTTTCAGGACGTTGTTGACCCAATCCCCTTTCTGCAGCTCGCTGCTCATTTTAAAACCATTGGCGACGCGGTTATAAGTACGCGTCTCACGGCGCGACATCTCCCACGTCAAGCTTTGTAGATCGCCATCAGCGGTTAGCGTCCAGGAGAGCTGTTGACCAATTTTAAGATTACGCAGCTCTTTATCAGCAGAGGAGAGTTGAGCGATATCGCCCATATCAATACCGTACTGATTAAGAATACTGCTCAGCGTATCGCCGGTAGAAACCACATATTCATGGCCGCCGGAGTCGCTATCGGATTTGTCATCGAGCTCATCCTGCGGGATAGCTTCTTCTTCCTGCGGCGCCTGATCGATGGGTTCGGAAGCTTCCGGCAGCAGAGAGCGGATTTCGCTTTTTTCCAGCTCAATCGTTCTGACTATCGGGGCTGATTCCGGGTGGTAGATGTAGGGCCGCCAGACGGCGACCGCTAACGTTAGAACGCTCAACGACCCCAGCATAACGCGATGGGGTCGCGGCAGATTGTTGAATGCCTGAGTGACAGCGCGGGCTATCTGTTGCACGTATTCACTTCCTCGTTAATCTCCTTTCAGGCAGCTTGAATACTGATGCCCCAACTGGCTCAGGAACTGAGGGTAACTGTCTTTACCCAGCTTAATTCCGATTCCAAGTGGATCCAGGGTTCCCATGCGCACGGAGGTCCCCCTGGCAACAGCTTCGATGACCGCTGGCCTGAATTGTGGCTCAGCAAAAACGCACGTCGCTTTTTGCTCAACCAACTGTGTTCTTATTTCGTGTAAACGCTGCGCACCAGGCTGGATTTCAGGGTTGACGGTAAAATGCCCCAATGAGGTCAAACCGTAATGTTTTTCGTAGTAGCCATAGGCATCATGAAAAACGAAATACCCCTTACCTTTCACCGGCGCCAGCTCGTTACTCACCTGTTTGTCGGTTGCGGCTAATTTTGCCTCAAATTCCTTCAGGTTGGCGTCAAGTTTGGCTCGACTCTGCGGCATAAGTTCCAATAATTTATCGTGGATTGCAACCGCTGAGAGCCGCGCTATCTCTGGGGAGAGCCACAGATGCATATTGTAAATGCCGTGATGGTGATCGCCGTCACTTTTTTCGCCATTAGCATGTTCGTGACCATGTTCGTCATCGTCATCATCCGTCCCTTTGATGAGCAACGGTTTCACCCCATCCAACTGGGCGATGGTGACCTTTTTCTGCTCCGCAATGCTTTGCGTTGACTTGTCCATGAATGCTTCCATTTCTGGACCAATCCATACCACTAAGTCTGCGTTCTGTAAGCGTTTTACATCAGACGGGCGTAGTGAATAATCATGCTCGGAAGCCCCGTCAGGCAATAACACCTGAGTCTCCGTCACGCCATCGGCGATAGCGGAAGCGATAAAGCCAAGGGGTTTCATGGAAGCGACGACGGCGGCATTAGCTACCGGGGCATGAGCGAACAAAAAAGCGGCGCTAAGTCCAGCGCAAAGAAGCGTATTTTTATGTAACATAATGCGACTAATCATCGTAATGAGCGAAAGTGATGTGATATTATAACATTCAATCGCTAGTGCAACCCCTAATTTGACATGACGAATCTTGTAACGCTGGAAAAAGTCGCGGTCGTCTACGGCCAGCGGCGCGTGTTGTCTGACATTTCGCTAACGCTAAAACCAGGCAAAATTTTAACGCTTCTTGGCCCGAACGGCGCCGGGAAATCGACGCTGGTACGCGTAGTGCTCGGCCTGGTGACGCCGACCGAAGGTGCTATCCAGCGCGAGAAAAATCTGCGTATCGGCTACGTACCACAAAAACTGCATCTTGATGCTACTATGCCGCTGACGGTCAGCCGCTTTATGCGCCTGCGTCCAGGTACGCGCAAGCAGGATATTATGCCGGCGCTGCAGCGCGTGCAGGCCGGGCATCTTATCGATGCGCCAATGCAAAAACTCTCCGGCGGCGAAACCCAGCGCGTGTTGCTGGCGCGCGCCCTGCTGAATCAACCACAACTGCTGGTGCTGGATGAACCGACCCAGGGCGTCGACGTTAATGGGCAGGTAGCGCTGTATGATTTAATTAATCAACTGCGTCAGGAGCTGAACTGCGCGGTCTTAATGGTTTCCCACGATCTCCACCTGGTGATGGCCAAAACCGATGAAGTGCTGTGCCTGAACCAGCATATTTGCTGCTCCGGAACTCCGGAAGTGGTCTCGATGCACCCGGAATTTATCTCCATGTTCGGCCCGCGCGGCGCGGAACAGCTGGGGATTTATCGTCACCAACATAATCACCGCCACGACCTGCAGGGGCGGATTGTACTGCGTCGGGGAAATGGCCGCTAATGATTGAATTACTGTTACCCGGCTGGTTAGCCGGCATGATGCTTGCCTGCGCGGCGGGCCCCCTGGGTTCGTTCGTGGTCTGGCGGAGAATGTCCTACTTTGGCGATACGCTGGCGCATGCTTCGCTACTTGGGGTGGCGTTTGGGCTGCTGCTCAACGTGAATCCGTTTTATGCGGTTATCGTGGTCACGCTGCTGCTGGCGGGCGGCCTGGTGTGGCTGGAAAAACGCCCTCACCTGGCGGTCGATACCCTGCTGGGTATTATGGCCCACAGCGCGCTGTCGCTCGGTCTGGTGGTGGTGAGCCTGATGTCGAACGTTCGCGTCGACCTGATGGCCTATCTGTTTGGCGATCTGTTAGCCGTTACCCCACAGGATTTAATCTCCATTGCATTAGGCGTAGTGGTGGTGGTCGCGATATTGCTCTGGCAGTGGCGTAACCTGCTGGCGATGACCATCAGCCCTGATTTAGCGTTTGTTGACGGCGTGAAGTTACAGCGGGTTAAGCTGCTGCTGATGCTGGTGACGGCATTGACTATCGGCGTGGCAATGAAATTCGTCGGCGCGCTGATCATCACTTCGCTGTTGATAATCCCGGCCGCTACCGCCCGCCGCTTTGCCCGCACGCCGGAACAGATGGCCGCGGTAGCCGTTGGCGTGGGTATGCTGGCGGTAACCGGGGGATTAACCTTCTCGGCGTTCTACGATACCCCAGCAGGGCCTTCGGTTGTGCTGTGCGCTGCGGCGCTGTTTGTTCTGAGTATGATGAAGAAAACGGCGAGTTGATTGAAAGGCTACCCGGTAGCGCAAAGCTACCGGGTTTCATCAGGGCATTTCCGGCGGGGTAATACCGAAGTGATTCCAGGCGCGCACCGTCGCCATTCGGCCACGCGGCGTACGCTGCAGGAACCCCTGCTGAATTAAGTACGGCTCCAGCACGTCTTCAATGGTTTCCCGCTCCTCGCCAATAGCCGCCGCGAGGTTATCGAGGCCGACCGGACCACCAAAGAATTTATCGATCACCGCCAATAGCAGCTTGCGATCCATATAATCAAACCCTTCGGCATCCACGTTGAGCATATCCAGCGCCTGAGCGGCGATTTCCGCCGAGATAGAGCCATCGTGGCGCACTTCGGCAAAGTCGCGCACCCGGCGCAGCAGGCGGTTGGCGATACGCGGCGTACCGCGTGCGCGGCGGGCGACTTCCAGCGCCCCTTCCTCGCTCATCTCCAGCCCCATATGACGGGCGCTGCGACCAACGATATGCTGCAGGTCAGGCACCTGATAAAACTCGAGGCGCTGTACGATACCGAAGCGGTCGCGCAGCGGCGAAGTCAATGAGCCGGCGCGGGTGGTGGCGCCAATCAGGGTAAACGGCGGCAGATCGATTTTAATCGAGCGCGCGGCCGGGCCTTCGCCAATCATGATATCCAGCTGGTAATCTTCCATCGCCGGATATAGCACCTCTTCCACTACCGGTGAAAGGCGGTGGATTTCATCAATAAACAGGACATCATGCGGCTCAAGGTTGGTCAGCATTGCCGCCAGGTCGCCAGCCTTTTCCAGCACCGGGCCGGAGGTGGTACGCAGGTTCACGCCCATTTCGTTGGCGACGATATTGGCAAGCGTGGTTTTCCCCAACCCTGGCGGGCCAAAAATTAACAGGTGATCGAGCGCATCGCCGCGCAGTTTCGCCGCCTGGATAAAGATCTCCATCTGCGAACGCACCTGCGGCTGGCCGACGTACTCTGCGAGCAATTTGGGGCGGATAGCGCGGTCAGCGGCCTCTTCGAAACCAATGCTGTCGCCTGATACCAGCCGATCTGCTTCAATCATCCCTTACCTCACAACGCCGCGCGCAGCGCTTCGCGGATTAGCGTTTCACTGTTAGCATCCGGACGGGCGATTTTGCTCACCATCCGGCTGGCCTCTTGTGGTTTATAGCCCAGCGCCACCAGCGCGGCAACCGCTTCTTGCTCCGCGTCGTCGGCAGTTGGGCCGGCAGGCGTGGTCAGCACCAGATCGGCGGCCGGAGTAAACAGGTCGCCATGCAGGCCTTTGAAGCGATCTTTCATCTCGACGATTAAACGCTCGGCGGTTTTCTTGCCGATACCCGGCAGTTTCACCAGCGAGGCGACTTCTTCACGCTCAACCGCGTTCACAAACTGCTGCGCCGACATGCCGGAAAGGATAGCCAGCGCCAGCTTCGGCCCGACGCCGTTGGTTTTGATAAGCTCTTTAAACAGGGTGCGTTCCTGCTTGTTGTTAAAGCCGTACAGCAGCTGCGCGTCTTCGCGTACCACAAAATGGGTGAAGACGATGGCTTCCTGCCCGGCTTCCGGTAGCTCGTAGAAGCAGGTCATCGGCATATGGACTTCATAACCTACGCCCCCGGTTTCCAGTAATACCAGCGGGGGTTGCTTTTCGAGAATGATGCCTCTGAGTCTGCCTATCACGTAGCGCTCCTGAATAAAGGGCCGAAAGTTTAATGCGTTATCATAAAAAAAGGCTGGATGAATATCCAGCCTGATTTGTGATTATCGTAACCGCCCTCGCGCCAGATTGAGCCGGGTCTCGCTAATTTGAGCCAGGTTCTGGCTGAGGTGGCAATGGGTGATGGCGATGGCCAGCGCATCCGCCGCATCCGCCTGCGGATTTGCCGGAAGTTTCAGCAAGGTACGCACCATATGCTGTACCTGGCTCTTTTCCGCGCTACCAATGCCGACGACGGTTTGCTTAACCTGGCGGGCGGCGTACTCAAAGACCGGCAGGTCCTGGTTCGTCGCCGCGACAATCGCCACTCCGCGCGCCTGCCCAAGCTTCAACGCCGAATCGGCATTTTTCGCCATAAAGACCTGCTCGATAGCGAAATAGTCAGGCTGGAACTGGGTAATAATTTCGGTGACGCCGGCGTAAATCAGCTTCAGCCGCGACGGCAAATCGTCTACTTTGGTGCGGATACATCCGCTGCCAAGGTAGCTCAACTGCCGTCCGACCTGGCGAATCACGCCATAACCGGTCACGCGTGACCCCGGGTCAATGCCGAGAATAATGGCCATCACGCGCCTCCAGTAATAACTCACCCGCAATACCGGCTACCGGCATCACAGCGTTGCGGCAACCTCATCAGAGATTTCGCCGTTATGATACACTTCCTGCACGTCGTCGCAGTCTTCCAGCATATCAATAAGACGCAGCAGCTTCGGCGCGGTTTCCGCATCCATATCCGCTTTAGTCGACGGGATCATTGAGACTTCAGCAGCATCGGCTTTCAGGCCTGCGGCTTCCAGCGCATCACGTACCGCGCCCATCTCTTCCCAGGCGGTGTAAACGTCAATGGCGCCGTCATCATAGGTGACAACGTCTTCAGCACCCGCTTCCAGCGCGGCTTCCATGATGGTGTCTTCGTCGCCTTTCTCGAAGGAGATCACGCCTTTTTTGCTGAACAGGTAGGCCACAGAACCGTCGGTTCCGAGGTTACCACCGGTTTTGGTAAAGGCGTGGCGCACTTCGGCTACGGTACGGTTACGGTTGTCGCTCAGACATTCAACCATTACCGCGGTGCCGCCCGGGCCGTAACCTTCATAAATGATGGTTTCCATGTTCGCGTCTTCATCACCGCCGACGCCGCGCGCGATGGCGCGGTTCAGGGTGTCGCGAGTCATGTTGTTGGACAGCGCTTTATCTACCGCCGCGCGCAGACGCGGGTTGGATGCCGGATCGCCGCCGCCCAGACGCGCAGCGGTGACCAGCTCGCGAATGATTTTAGTAAAGATCTTACCGCGCTTGGCATCTTGCGCCGCTTTGCGGTGTTTGGTGTTGGCCCATTTACTATGACCTGCCATAAAAAACTCTCCAAAAAAGCCGTCTTTCCGCGGCAAACGCCGCGGGAAGTTACCCGGCGTTAATTACAAATTCTTCAATCGCCTGCCGGTTGCTCCACGATTTAGTTAGCGCGGCGGCATCCGACGCGCTAACCCAGCGGTAATCCAGATGTTCAGTGAAAACAATCTGGCGCTCATGGGGCAGCGCAAGACGGAACCAGAATTCCGTATTGCGCTCGACGCCCGGCGCATAGCGATGACGTAAGTGAGAAAATATCTCGAACTCCACCGTACGCTGACAGTCAATTAAGGCCAGTTGCTCGCGAGCAACGTCAATGGCGACCTCTTCCTTTACTTCGCGCGCGGCGGCCTGCAACGCGGTTTCCCCCTCTTCCAGGCTGCCGGTAACCGACTGCCAGAAAGCGGGATCGTCGCGTCGCTGCAACATCAGCACCCGCTTCGTATCTTCGGCGTAAATCACCACCAGAACGGAGACGGGCAGCTTGAATGACATCTTAGTTGTTCTCCGGAGACTCTTTTGCCTCTTTCGCCACAACCTGAATCCCCAGTTCGCCTAACGCGGCAGGATTCGCGAAGCTCGGCGCTTCGGTCATCAGGCACGCGGCAGCCGTGGTTTTCGGGAAGGCGATAACGTCACGGATGTTATCGGTACCGGTCAGCAGCATGGTCAGGCGATCGAGGCCAAACGCCAGGCCGGCGTGCGGCGGGGTACCGTATTTCAGCGCATCCAGCAGGAAGCCGAATTTTTCACGCTGTTCTTGTTCGTTAATGCCCAGAATACCAAACACGGTTTGCTGCATTTCACCGCTGTGGATACGCACCGAACCACCACCGACTTCGTAGCCATTGATGACCATGTCGTAGGCGTTAGCCACAGCGTCTTCCGGCGCGGCTTTCAGCTCAGCGGCGGTCATATCTTTCGGCGAGGTGAACGGGTGGTGCATCGCGGTCAGGCCGCCTTCACCGTCGTCTTCGAACATTGGGAAGTCGATAACCCACAGCGGCGCCCATTTGGTCTCGTCGGTGAGATTCAGGTCTTTGCCCAGCTTCAGACGCAGCGCGCCGAGGGCATCAGCAACCACTTTCTTGTTGTCAGCGCCGAAGAAGATCATGTCGCCGTCCTGCGCGCCGGTACGCTCAAGGATAGCTTCCACGATTTCGGCGTTGAGGAATTTCGCCACCGGGCTATTGATGCCTTCAAGGCCCTTCGCACGCTCGGTTACTTTAATATAGGCCAACCCTTTCGCACCGTAGATCTGCACGAATTTGCCGTATTCATCAATCTGTTTACGGGTCAGCGCCGCACCGCCCGGTACGCGTAAGGCAGCAACGCGGCCTTTGGCGTCGTTAGCCGGGCCGGAGAAGACGGCGAATTCGACCGCTTTCACCAGATCGGCTACGTCTACCAGCTCAATCGGGTTACGCAGGTCCGGTTTATCAGAACCGTAACGACGTTCCGCTTCGGCAAAGGTCATCACCGGGAATTGACCGAGGTCTACGCCCTTCACGTCCTGCCACAGCTTACGAACCAGCTCTTCCATCACTTCACGCACCTGCGGCGCGGTCATGAACGAGGTTTCAACATCAATCTGAGTAAATTCAGGCTGACGGTCGGCACGCAGGTCTTCGTCGCGGAAGCATTTGACTATCTGATAGTAACGATCGAAACCGGACATCATTAGTAGCTGTTTGAACAGCTGCGGAGATTGCGGCAGCGCGTAGAATTTACCTTTATGTACGCGCGACGGCACGAGGTAGTCACGCGCGCCTTCCGGCGTGGCTTTAGTCAGCATCGGGGTTTCGATATCAAGGAACCCGTGATCGTCCATGAAGCGGCGCACGAAGCTGGTGATTTTGGCGCGGGTTTTCAGGCGCTGAGCCATTTCCGGACGACGCAGGTCCAGATAGCGGTATTTCAGGCGCGCTTCTTCGGTGTTGACGTGGTTGGAGTCCAGCGGCAGCGCTTCCGCGCGGTTGATGATGGTCAGGTCAGACGCCAGCACTTCGATTTCGCCGGTGGCCATCTCGCGGTTGACGTTGCGCTCTTCACGCGCACGCACGGTGCCGGTGATTTGGATGCAGAACTCATTACGCAGTTCGGAAGCCAGTTTTAATGCATCCGCACGATCCGGATCGAAAAACACCTGCACGATGCCTTCACGGTCGCGCATATCGATGAAGATAAGGCTACCGAGATCACGACGACGGTTGACCCAACCACACAGGGTCACTTGCTGCCCCACGTGGGACTGACGTAGCTGTCCGCAATATTCTGTACGCATGAGATATCCCTTAACTTAGCCGCAGGCGGATGTTGCCTGCCATGCAGGCGACGAGGTCGCAGCTTTGCTGAATGTCACTACTGAATGAAAAAAGGCGGCTATTATACTGGAAATTCTGTCTGACGATAAGCCCGACGCAGTTTGTACGCTGCTTTGCTGCGCGCTTATTGCTTGTGCTCACATAAATTAACAAAATTTGTTACCCTTGAGCTGAATTAGCAACGGTATTGTAGCGGCCTGACAAGAGAACAAGATACGGGGATACCATGTTAGAACTCAATGCGAAAAAAACCGCGCTGGTCATTATTGACCTGCAAGAAGGCATTTTACCTTTTGCCGGCGGTCCGCACCGCGCCGACGAGGTGGTGACGCGCGCGGCAAAGCTGGCTGAAAAATGTCGTCAACAGGGTTCGCCCGTCATCATGGTTCGAGTGGGCTGGTCCGCCGATTTCGCCGAAGCGTTAAAACAGCCGGTAGATGCCCAGACTGGCGCCGTAAAATTACCTGAAAACTGGTGGGTCTATCCGCCGGCGCTCGGCAAACAGGATAGCGATATCGAAGTCACGAAACGCCAGTGGGGCGCGTTCTACGGCACCGATCTTGAACTGCAGCTTCGCCGCCGTGGTATCGACACCATTATTCTGTGCGGCATCTCCACCAATATCGGCGTGGAATCCACCGCCCGCAATGCCTGGGAATTGGGTTTCAGTCTGGTCATCGCCGAGGATGCATGCAGCGCCGCCTCCGCCGAACAGCATCAGGGCAGTATGACCCATATCTTCCCGCGCATCGCCCGCGTGCGCAGCACTGAGGACATTCTCGCCGCCTTATGATTTATATCGGGCTCCCGCAATGGTCGCACCCTAAATGGGTGCGCCTTGGCATCACCGGCCTTGAAGAGTATGCCCGCCATTTTAACTGCGTGGAGGGTAATACCACCCTGTATGCCTTACCAAAGGCCGAGATAGTCGATCGCTGGTTTCAACAAACTCACGATGATTTTCGGTTCTGTTTTAAATTCCCGGCCACGATTTCGCATCAGGCGGCGCTGCGCGACTGCGACGACTTAAGCCACGAATTTTTTACTCGTCTGGCGCCGCTGGAATCGCGCATCGGCCAGTACTGGCTTCAGTTGCCCGCCACCTTCGGGCCACGAGACCTCCCTGCCCTGTGGCAGTTTCTCGATACGCTACCGAAAAACTTCACCTACGGCGTTGAAGTTCGCCATCCCGAGTTTTTCGCCAAAGGCGATGCCGAACAGCAGCTTAATCGAGGCTTGCACCAGCGCAACGCCAACCGCGTGATCCTCGATAGCCGCCCGGTACATAGCGCCGTCGCGCGCAACCCGGCGATGATTGACGCGCAAAAAAAGAAACCCAAAGTTCCGGTTCACGCGGTCATGACCGCGGAGCAGCCGATGGTGCGTTTTATCGGCAGCGACGATATGGCGCAGAATCGCGAATTATTTCGCGTCTGGTTACAGACGCTGCCAAAGTGGCATCAGTCAGCCACGCCATGGCTGTTTCTACATACCCCGGATATCGCCCAGGCGCCTGAACTGGTGGATACGCTATGGGAAGATTTACGTGCGGTGCTGCCGGGCGTCGGCGCCGCGCCGTCAATTCCGCAGCAATCCTCGCTTTTCTGATATCCTGCTATGATAGTCGGAGCCACCTGACATAATTAAAGGGAGTTTTGGGTATGGTCAGCGCGCTGTATGCGGTTTTGGGTGCGTTATTGTTAATCAAGTTTTCCTTCGACGTGGTACGTCTGCGCATGCAGTATCGCGTCGGCTATGGCGACGGTGGTTTTAGCGAACTACAGGTCGCTATTCGCGTTCATGGCAATGCGGTGGAATACGTCCCCATTGGGCTCATTCTGCTGTTGTTCATGGAAATGAACGGCGCGCTAACCTGGATGGTGCACGTTTGCGGTATTTTGCTGATTGCCGGACGCCTGATGCACTCGTACGGTTTCCATCATCGCCTGTTCCGCTGGCGGCGTTCCGGAATGAGCGCCACCTGGTGCTCGCTGTTGCTGATGGTGCTGGCTAACCTGTGGTATATGCCCTGGGAGTTGGTTTTCTCCCTGCGTTAGCGCACAATACGCCGTTTTCGTTTTTTCGGGTTTAACGTTATGTCTCACCGCGACACGCTTTTTTCCGCGCCGATCGCCAGTCTCGGCGACTGGACCTTTGATGAACGGGTAGCCGAAGTCTTCCCGGATATGATCCAGCGCTCTGTTCCTGGTTACTCCAATATTA
Organism: Klebsiella aerogenes KCTC 2190; assembly: GCF_000215745.1. Lineage (GTDB taxonomy): Bacteria > Pseudomonadota > Gammaproteobacteria > Enterobacterales > Enterobacteriaceae > Klebsiella > Klebsiella aerogenes. Next base: position 4,868,249 of record NC_015663.1, read on the forward strand.
TTTCGATGATCGGCATGCTGGCTGAGCGTTTTGTTCAGCCAAATACTCAGGTTTACGATCTCGGCTGCTCGCTTGGCGCCGCGACGCTTTCCGTGCGTCGCAATATCGCGCATCCGGGATGCAAAATTATCGCCATTGATAACTCCCCGGCGATGGTGGAACGCTGCCGTCGTCATATTGATGCCTATAAAGCGCCGACGCCGGTTGAGGTTATTGAGGGCGATATTCGCCATATCGCCATTGAAAATGCTTCTATGGTCGTGCTGAACTTCACTATTCAGTTCCTCGAGCCGAGCGAACGTCAGGCGATCCTGGATAAAGTCTATCAAGGGCTCAATCCGGGCGGCGCGCTGGTGCTTTCCGAAAAATTCAGCTTTGAAGATGCCAACGTCGGCGAACTGCTGTTTAACATGCACCATGACTTCAAACGCGCCAATGGCTATAGCGAACTGGAAATCAGCCAGAAGCGCAGCATGCTGGAAAACGTCATGCTGACGGATTCAGTGGAAACCCACAAAGCACGACTGCGCCAGGCGGGGTTTGAACATGCCGAACTGTGGTTCCAGTGCTTTAATTTTGGTTCATTGGTGGCGGTTAAATCCGAGGAACGGGCATGATCGACTTCAGTAATTTTTATCAGTTGATCGCGAAAGGACCGCTCTCCCACTGGCTGGAAACGCTGCCCGCTCAGGTCGCGGCCTGGCAACGCGAAGCGCTGCACGGCAAGTTTCGCGAATGGGAACGCGCCGTTGAGTTTCTGCCCGAGCTGGCGCCCTGGCGTCTCGATCTATTGCATAGCGTCACAGCGGAAAGCGAAACGCCACTCAGCGAAGGCCACCAGCTGCGAATTGAGAATCTGCTGCGAAACCTGATGCCGTGGCGTAAAGGCCCTTATTCGCTGTATGGCATTAATATCGATACCGAATGGCGTTCCGACCTGAAATGGGAACGCGTGCTGCCGCATCTTTCCGATCTCACCGGTCGTACTATCCTCGATGTCGGCTGCGGCAGTGGTTATCACATGTGGCGGATGATTGGCGCCGGCGCGCATCTGGCGGTCGGTATCGACCCAACGCAGCTGTTCTTATGCCAGTTTGAAGCGGTACGCAAACTCATCGGCAACGATCAGCGCGCGCATCTGCTGCCGCTCGGCATCGAACAACTGCCGGCGCTGGAAGCCTTTGATACCGTCTTTTCGATGGGTGTGCTCTATCACCGCCGTTCCCCGCTGGATCATCTGTGGCAGCTCAAAGATCAGTTAGCCCCCGGCGGCGAGCTGGTACTGGAGACGCTGGTCATTGAAGGTGATGAGAACACCGTGCTGGTGCCCGGCGACCGCTACGCGCAAATGCGTAACGTTTATTTCATTCCTTCCGCCGCCGCGCTAAAACAGTGGCTGGAGAAGTGCGGATTCATCGATGTGCGCATTGTTGATACCTGCGTCACCACCAGCGAAGAGCAGCGCCGCACCGAATGGATGACGACGGAATCACTCGCCGACTTCCTCGATCCACATGACAGCAGCAAAACGCTGGAAGGTTATCCCGCGCCGCTGCGCGCGGTGATCGTCGCCACTAAACCAGAGACGCAGCAGTCACTGGCGAAAAAAGCAGCCGCGGCCAGAGCGTAATTGACCTCGAGCGACTACTGACGCTCGCGGGATAAAAAAAGGCCCCTGTTGAAATTGCAGGGGCCTGGTACGGGCAATCATCATATTGGGCGACATGATGTGCAGCAAAAAACGGTTAGCTTCGCGGGCTAATCCCGCGCGGCAGAAATAATTTGTTTCATTTCCGCCACCGCCTCGCCGTTAACGGCATAGCGGCAATATTCATCGGCATCTGCGTCGGTGGACATCGATAACCCCGGATTACGAAAGCGCATCGGCGATGGCAACCACTGCCCCGCTGAGCTATGCACCTCTTTGAGGCCTGCCTGCAGAAACTTTTGCAGATTGGCAGCCCGCACTCCCGCTCCGGCCATAATGATTGGAGTATCGCCCAGCGCAATTAGTTCCATAATTTTTGCAAGACCTTGCTCCGCCGTTGGCCGTTGTCCAGAAGTGAGGATACGCGCAACCCCCAGTTCAGCAAGCGAATGCCATGCCTGACGCGGGTCGGCGCACATATCAAAGGCCCGGTGGAAGGTCACCGCCAGCGGCCCCGCCGCCGCCATAATTTTTTGCATGCGGGGGATATCCACCTGGCCGTCAGCATCGAGTACGCCGATCACCAGACCAGCAAAACCCAGATCTCTGACCGTCGCTACATCATCCAGCATGGCGGCAAACTCGCCGTCGGTGTAACAAAAATCGCCGCCGCGCGGACGGATAATCGGATGAACCGGAATCGAGATATTGTTTCGCACCGAACGCAGCACGCCCAACGACGGCGTTAACCCGCCCTCCTGCGGCGCGGCGCAAAGTTCAATGCGATCGGCGCCGCAACGCTGCGCCTCCAGCGCGCATTCCATGCTATAGCAGCAAACTTCCAGTAACATCGATTCCTTCTCCATTTTCATCACGGGCAACACAGCATGTCACGATTTTTCCCCGCAGACGCCGCGCGGCTTCACACTGTTAAGTATCGGATCGCTCGCTGGCGACGATTTGCTCGATCGACCAGGGGTGGAATTTAATGGTCACTTTGCCGTCCGTGACCGCCAGCGTCGGGTTCGGCAAACGTTCACGCTCCCCTTTCGGCGAACTGGTTTTCACGAAAATCCCCGGCTGGCTGAGTCCATCATCGGAAAGCAAGGCCAGGGCGCGAGCGTTGAGGGTTTCCGGGTCACCCGGCAGAACGATTTCGATATGTTCCCAGCCTTCGTGCGGGTAACGTTTTTCACCCGGCCAGGGCAACTCCACAACCGTAAAGCGCCAGTGGGCGACACAGATAGGTTCGGCAAGCTTAAATAAGCAAATGGGGCGGCCATTAATGATATTTTCCGATAGTAACGTGCCGCAACGCTCCAGCCCCTGCCGCCAGCGCTCCGCCGTCGTATTTTGATGACAACGCAGCGAAATATGGTCGGCGTCCAGCGGCGCAAGCTCCAATCCCAACCGTTCGGCCAGCGCTTGCAGCGCATCGCTAAAACGCGGTAAATCCGCCGAAATATCATTCAGTTCATCAATTTGCTGCCAGTTCGCCATCTTGCGCCTCGGTGATCGCTAAAAAGGCTAATTTATCCTGTTTCGCCGCCCCGACCAACCGCCAATCCGCGCGCCGAAACAACGAATGGTTATTGATTAAGCGTGCTGCCCGGCAACTTGCGTGTGGTGCTGACGACGGGGCGCAAATGCAGTATACTCCCGCCTTAATTTGTCCATGTTCCGGCGCCGCCCCACAGGGGTTCTCGCGCCTTAAAAGTAAGGTATTCCGGTGAATATTCAGGCTCTTCTCTCAGAAAAAGTCAGCCAGGCCCTGATCGCGGCAGGCGCGCCTGCCGATTGCGAACCTCAGGTCCGCCAGTCAGCAAAAGTTCAGTTCGGCGACTATCAGGCCAATGGCGTGATGGCGGTGGCCAAAAAACTGGGCATGGCGCCGCGACAACTTGCAGAGCAGGTACTGTCTCATCTCGAGCTGAACGGCATTGCCAATAAAGTCGAAATCGCCGGACCGGGCTTTATCAATATTTTCCTCGATCCAGCCTTCCTGGCGGACAACGTCAATCTCGCGCTGCAGTCCGAGCGCCTGGGCGTGGCGAAACCACAGCCGCAGACCATCGTTGTTGACTACTCCGCGCCGAACGTGGCGAAAGAGATGCACGTCGGCCATCTGCGTTCAACCATCATCGGCGATGCCTCGGTACGTACTCTGGAATTCCTCGGCCATCGCGTTATCCGCGCCAACCACGTCGGTGACTGGGGTACCCAGTTCGGGATGCTGATCGCTTATCTGGAAAAGCAGCAGCAGGAAAACGCCGGCGAAATGGCGCTGGCCGACCTCGAAGGTTTCTACCGCGAAGCGAAAAAACACTATGACGAAGACGAAGCGTTCGCCGAGCGCGCGCGTAGCTACGTGGTTAAGCTGCAGGGTGGCGACGAGTACTTCCTGCAGATGTGGCGCAAACTGGTCGACATCACCATGTCGCAAAACCAGATCACCTACGATCGCCTGAATGTCACCCTGACCCGCGATGATGTGATGGGTGAAAGCCTGTACAACCCGATGCTGCCGGGGATCGTTGCCGATCTTAAAGCAAAAGGCATGGCCGTCGAGAGCGAAGGCGCGACCGTGGTCTTCCTTGATGAATACAAAAACAAAGAAGGCGAACCGATGGGCGTCATCATCCAGAAAAAGGATGGCGGCTACCTCTACACGACTACCGATATCGCCTGCGCAAAATACCGTTATGAAACGCTGCATGCCGACCGCGTGCTCTACTACATCGACTCTCGTCAGCATCAGCATCTGATGCAGGCGTGGACTATCGTCCGTAAAGCCGGCTATGTACCGGAATCCGTACCGCTGGAACATCACATGTTCGGCATGATGCTCGGTAAAGACGGTAAACCGTTCAAAACACGCGCCGGCGGTACCGTCAAACTGGCCGATCTGCTGGACGAAGCGCTGGAGCGCGCACGCCGCCTGGTGGCTGAGAAGAACCCGGATATGCCGGCCGATGAGCTGGAAAAACTGGCCAATGCGGTGGGTATCGGCGCGGTGAAATATGCCGATCTGTCGAAAAACCGCACTACCGATTACATTTTCGACTGGGACAACATGCTGGCGTTCGAAGGTAATACCGCGCCTTACATGCAGTATGCCTATACCCGTGTGCTGTCGGTGTTCCGTAAAGCCGGTATCGACGAAAGCGCGCTGGCTGCCGCGCCGGTAGTTATTAGTGAAGATCGCGAAGCGCAGTTGGCTGCCCGCCTGCTGCAGTTCGAAGAAACGCTGGCCGTCGTCGCCCGTGAAGGTACTCCGCACGTAATGTGCGCCTACCTGTACGATCTGGCCGGTCTGTTCTCTGGTTTCTACGAACACTGCCCGATCCTCAGCGCCGAAAGCGAAGAGGCCCGTAATAGCCGCCTGAAACTGGCGTTGCTGACGGCGAAGACGCTGAAGTTGGGCCTCGATACTCTGGGCATTGAGACCGTAGAGCGGATGTAAAAAACAAACCCGGTGAAAGCCGGGTTTGTTTTATTAGTCGCCCCGGTACGCGCAACGCGGCCGGGGAATCTATGCCGCTATCAGAAATATTTGCGCAGATACTCCGTCAGACAAAGAATCGCCATCGCCTGGCCGTACGGCATCGAGGTGAGCGGAATTTGCCGGTAAAAATCGAGATCGGAGCCCATCCCAGTACCAAACGAGGTTTGCAGCAGTTCCCCCTCTGGTGAAATATTTCGCACAATCCCGCGTATCGCCTTTTCGGCAACCTCGGTGTACTCCGCCCCGACATAACGCTTACGTATCGCTTTCAGGATGCCGTAAGCGAAGCCCGCCGTCGCCGACGCTTCAAGATAGGAATGCGGATCGTCGAGCAGGGTATGCCAGAGCCCACTCTCATCCTGACATTTCGCTAACGCGGCAATTTGCGCATTCAGTACCTGTAGCAGATAGCGGCGCACCGCACTCCCCTCTGGCAAATCCACCAGCTCAAGGAAGTCCGGGATCACGATGGTGAGCCAGCTGTTACCTCGCGCCCAGCGCGCACGCGCAAAGTTGTGTCGGCCGTCATAACTCCAGCCGTGGAACCACAGACCTGTCTCTTTGTCCATCAGGTTCTGTACATGCAGCAAGAACTGATAGGTTGCTTCTTCAATGTAGTGCGGACGGTTTAGTAATTTACCGATTTTGGCTAGCGGCAGCACCGTCATCATCAGCGTGTCATCCCACATCTGCTGATGGTTCTCTTCCGCCAGGGTAATGTGCTGCATGCCCCCCTGCTCGGTGCGCGGCATCTCATGCATCGCCCACTCAGCCCAGCTATCGAGCCACGGTAGATACTCCTGGCGCCCGGTCTCTTCATAGCGGTAAGCCAGCGTCAGAAACGGCGCCATGGTATTGACGTTTTTGGTGGTTGCACCTTCGGCGAAGCGATCGGCGAACCAGCCGTCAATGATATCGCGCATCGCGGTATCGCCGGTTTGTTGATAATACTGGTAGATGCCGTACAGCCCAACGCCGTGGGTCCACTCCCAACCGGCCCAACCTTTAGTATCGATGACTCGCCCATCGTCCAGCCGAAGTAAAAACTGCCCGTTGTCATCCTTAATATTCACCAGGTTTTGCGTCACATTACGGATCAATGCCTGCAGCTCGCTGCGAGCGATAAAGCGCTCAGGCTGACGCAGTAATGGGCTATGTTTGACCGGCCAAACTTTCATGTTCTTAACCTCTGGTATATGTCGAATTCAAAGTGCCGCCCTGATTCAGCGCCGGGGCGGCAGGTTTATTGCGATTCAGGTAGCCAATGTTGTTATTACCCCACAGGCAGTCGTAAGGCATCCCCGCCAGCAGCTCAACCACCGCGCGGTTTTCGGCAGTCGCCCGCTCGGGCTGTGCGTAACCGATATCACGCATCACCATCGTCTCGGCGCGGAGCACGCTGTGCGTATGCAGATTGAGTTTAAAGCGCAGGGAGACCAGGAAGCCGCAGGCCAGCACCACCAACGTACCGACGCTAAGGATCAACAGAATGGTATGACTGACGCCTGCCGGCTGAATTTTTTGCCCGGAAACAAAGCCCGATAATTGCATGATGATACCAACCAGCATCACCGCCCCCGCCTGCGATGCTTTGCGGGTCAGCGTCATAATACCGGCGAAAATGCCCTCCCGACGCTGGCCGGTAATGACTTCGTCGACGTCGGCAATATAGGTGTAAGTATTCCACGGCACGTAGTTAATGCCGCCGCGTCCCAGACCCGCGATAGCGGAAATGAGCAGTAATAATGAATAGACGTCGCTTAGCCCCGCGTAATAGAGCACCGCATAAGAGAGAGAGCTCAAACCAAACAGCACCACTACCATGCGATATGAAGGCGCCGGGCCAAAGCGAATGCAGAGCGGGATCATGGCGATAACCGCGATGAACTGGAAGATAGCCATCGTGCCGAGTAAGTTAGAGGCGACAGAAGCGTCCTGCATCAGCACAAAGACCACGTAATAGGTAAACACGGCGTTGAACACGTCCTGAGCGATATAACCGCCCAGATACATACCAAGATGCTGACGGAAGATTTTAATTCGCAGCGTAGAGCTGAGCTCAATAAACAGGCGATTAAGACTCTGCGCGAGCGTTAAGTTGCGCTTTTCTTCTTCCGCGCGTAACGCTGCTTCAGACCACGCTTCCCGCGGACGTTCCCAGGTGAAAAACCAGACGAAGGTCAGCATAAGCGCGCACAGGACCGAAAAGACCAGGCTCGCGTAAAAAAATGAGCTGGCGTTATCTTTACCCAGTTGGGTGAGCAGGATCCCCGGTAAAAACGAGGCTAATATCGCCGACATTTGCGCCATGGAAATACGCGCGCCGGAAAATTTGGTCTTCTGTTTGAAATCATCGGTCATCTCCGGTACCAGCGTCTCGTAGGGCACCAGAATCATGGTATAGACAATATCAAACAGCAGATAAGTTGCGAGGTAGTACCAGAACCCCATATCGCCTACCCACATCATTGAGTAGCTAAAAACGCAGGGAATACCGAGCAAAATAAAAAATTTGCGTCTGCCGAACCGCTTACCCAGCCAGGTAGAGCCAAAGTTATCGGTTAAGAAGCCCATCAGCGGGCTGACGACTGCGTCGAGCACGCGCGCGGTGGCGAAAATGAGCGTCGCCTCAATGGGCGATAGCCCGCAGAAGGTGGTGTAAAAATAGAGTAGCCATGCTGCGGTCAGCGCGGTGGTTCCCGCGCCGAGAAAATCGCCGGAACCATAGGCGAGATAATTAGCCAAACCGATTTTTCGTGTTTTCATCGCCGTAAATCCTGTCTCTTTTTATTAGATAACTTCGGCCTTACCACGGGCTATACCGAAGTTTTGCGGATACATGGCTACAGTAAGATCATGAAAACCGGCTTACCTTTGCGTTTTTGCCAGTACCAATCATTCAGTGGCAAAAAAACAAAGGGGCGGGCAACATGCGTCACCGATTTATAAAACAGCGTTTCTTTTAAAGCAAAAGAGAGAATCATTTTTGCGAGTCGGCTGCCAGAATCTGATACCACACGGTCGGAGAAAGGCGTTTTTAACCGCGCGAATAACCCTTGTGGAAAAATGGAATTAGGAGTAAAGAAGGAAGAAAGGTCCCGTTGCGTATCTCAAGGAGGCTAGATGCCCTACTCTCATCTGTTAGTCGCCGTCGCCCCAACGCCGGAAAGCCGCATGTTGGTCAATAAAGCGGTGTCTATCGCACGTCCGTCCAATGCGCAGGTCAGCCTGATTACGCTGGCGACAGATCCGGAAATGTATAATCAGTTCGCCGCGCCGATGATGGAAAATTTGCGAGAGATAATGCAGGAGGAGACCCGTAGTTTTCTTAATGAACTCGCCGCCCAGGCGGACTACCCTATCAGCAAAATGACCATCGCCAGCGGCGAACTTTGCCACCACGTGAAGGATTTTTGCCTTCAGCATCACGTCGACCTGGTCATCTGCGGCAACCATAACCAGAGCCTGTTTTCCCGCGCTACCTGTTCAGCGAAGAATATCGTCGGCAGCAGCGGCGTCGATGTTCTGTTGGTATCCCTGGAATAAGCTGATGCCGAAGCATCAGCCGTTTTGACTACGCGGAGGGAGTAACTACGGTTGGCTGCTGGCAGCTATCTTCAGGCGACTTTACCCGCTTTAGATCGGCAACGAACTGTGCCTGCCAGTTATCAATATCATTACTCTCGATCGCCTTGAGCATTTTGCCATGGCGAATAATTCGCTCGGCAAGCGGCATCGTTAGCGCGCGATCCAGCGCCGCCGCCACTTCATCGCGATCGTAGGGGTTGACGATGAGCGCGGAAGTCAGTTCATTCGCCGCGCCAGCGAACTGCGATAGCACCAACACCCCAGGGTTCTCAGGGTCCTGCGCGGCGACAAACTCCTTGGCCACGAGGTTCATGCCATCGCGCAGCGGTGTGACCAGGCCCACGTCGGAATAACGAAATACCTTCATGAGCAGTTTGCGATCGAAGTGCTGATTCAGATAATACAGCGGCGTCCACCCCAATTGACCATAGTGGCCGTTGATGCGTCCCGCGGCGGTTTCCAGTTGGTGGCGGATATCCTGATAAGCCTGTACATCCCCCCGCGAAGTGGGCGCTATCTGGGTATAGCGAATTTTCCCACGATGCTGGGGGTAGTTTTCCAGCAGCGCTTCGTAAGCCTGAAAACGCTCCGGCAGCCCCTTGGAGTAATCCAGGCGCTCAACGGAAAAAATATTCTTCACCCCTTTCAGTTCAGCTTTCAACTGAGCCAGCTTCGGCGGCAGCGGCCCACTGGCGCTGCGCGCGACTTCCTGAGGTTCGATGCTAATCGGGTAGACGGCAGTACGGAACGTCTTGCCCCAGGCGCGATATTGTTGGTGGCCCACTTCACTTAATGTGGTTTGCTGGGCAACGCAGTCAACAAACGCCTGCCGGTCGTTTTCGGTTTGAAAGCCCAAAAGGTCATAATCACACAGCTGCTCAAGTAGTTCGGCATGCGGGGGCAACGCATTGAATATTTCAGGTGTTGGAAACGGAATATGTAAGAAGAAACCAATGCGGTTCTTCACACCGTTTTTGCGTAATTCGCTGGCAAATGGCAACAGATGATAATCATGAACCCATACCATATCGTCATCGGCTAGCAGCGGCAGCAGCTTTTGCGCCACGGCGGCATTAACCCGCAGATACCCCTCCCACGCCGGACGCTGAAAATTGACTAAGTCGAGACGATAGTGAAATGCGGGCCATAGCACCGCATTGGAAAACTGATTGTAGTAGAGCTCGTGATCTTCTTCGCTAAGGTTGAATGAGGCCCACGAAATATCCCCTTTACTCACCTTCTTCAACGGCTGGCTATCATCACCGATTTCCCCACTCCAACCAAACCACGTGCCGCCGCTCGCTTTCAGCGCACCTAAAATACCCACCGCCAGGCCGCCTGCGCTGGCCTTTTTATCATTTGGCGTTGCAATACGGTTAGATACTACGACTAAACGACTCATGGTCATCCCTCCCGTTAGTGAATACATCCAGGCTTTGCATATTGCCGACAACATGGCGTAACCACTGATGTACGGCGGCAACATTCGCCAGCCGCCAGCGCGCCTGTGTGTCGCCTTGTCCAACTTTAATCGATACTCCGCCTAATTGATTAACCATAGTAAAACCCGCCTCATCAGTCAGGTCATCGCCGATAAATACCGGCTTTCGTCCCGCAAAAGGCGCTTCCCGCATAAACGCGGCGATTGCTTCACCTTTGTTAATGCCACGTGGCTTGATCTCAACGACACACTTCCCTTGCTGAATGGCCAGAATCGGATAACGCTGCACGATATCCTGCGCCAGCGCCAGGATGGCGCTCTGGTGCTGTGGCGCCTGACGGTAATGCAGCGCAAAAGCGATGCCTTTATCCTCCAGTTCACTGCCAGGCAGCGCCTGTAGCGCCGAAGTTAATGCTTCGCCGACCTCACGGCTCAACGCCGGCGGCAGTGATACATCGTGTCTTTTTCCATTGATATCGCGGCGTTCAGCCCCGTGGACGCCGGCAAGCGGCAGTCTCCAGTGACGGGTTAGTTCATCAAGCTCTGTTAGTGAGCGCCCTGAAATCAATGCCACAGCATCATGTTGTCGCTGTGCCAGTAATCGCAACATCTGAAGGACGTCTTCGGGGATAACAACCTGATCGGGATGAGGTTTGATATCGGCAAGCGTGCCGTCAAGATCCAGAAAAAATGCGTGGTTTCCGGTTAGCTCAGGCGGTACAGATATCTGGTCAGCCACCCTGTATTCCTCCTTATCATGGCCAGCATTACGCTGGTTGTTAACTAATTGTTAGCCATGTAAGTATAGACAGTGTGACCAGCCTCGCCATTTTTGATAGTCACCGCCAGCGCAGCGGGCGCCGGCGGCACATTATGATGTAGACTTAAAAGTTGCGCGCAATTAAACCGCACGTTTCGCTTTTTGCTTGTATCGGTCGAAGATAACCGCTGCCAGCAATATCACCCCGCGGACTACATATTGTGAGAATGGCGAAATATTCAGCAGGTTCATCGCATTCTCCACGGTACCCAGGATTAGGATCCCGGCCACCACATAAGAGATCTTACCGATCCCGCCTTTTAGCGATACGCCGCCCAGGACACATGCCGAGATCACAATCAGTTCATAACCAATTGAGGTCATAGGCTGGCCACTGGTCATGCGCGAAGCCAGGATAATCCCCGCCGCCGCCGATACCAGACCTGAAAGAACAAAGATGATGATCTTGGTACGAACAACCGGCACCCCTGCAAGTCGCGCCGCCTCCTCATTGCCCCCTATGGCCAGCGTATTGCGACCAAAGGTGGTTTTATTCAGCAGCAGTCCAAAGACGATCAGGCAGGCAACCGTCAGCCAGATTGGCGCCGGCAGCCCCAACCAGTTGGCATAACCCAGAGTGAAGAAACGTTCATCCTCAATGCCAACCGCTTTACCATCGGAAATAATATAGGCCAGCCCACGGACGATTTGCATGGTAGCCAGAGTTGTGATCAGCGCGTTGATCTTCAAACGCGCAATAACAAAACCATTTACCAACCCGCTGACAGCACCCAGCAAAAGCCCGGCGGCAATGCCAATCCATAAGCTTTCGGTAAGGTTAATCACTACCGCCGTCGTCACACCAGCGCAGGCAATGACCGAAGCGACTGACAAATCAAAATCCCCGGAGGCCAGGCAGAACAACATGCCGCAGGCCACCATTCCCGACATGGAAATCGCCAGCCCCAGCCCTTTCATATTGACGAAAGAGGCAAAGTTGGGAACAAAGATCACACAGCCGATGAACAACACTGCGAAGACCACCAGCATACCAAACTGATCCCAGATTCGACCGAAGCTGAAGGAGGATCGTGCGGCGCTCGGCGTAGTTACAGATGACATCATTCACTCCTTACTCAGGCTACGGCCTGGCTGACTTTAGGCATCGCAAGGCTCAGCGCCTGCTGTTCATTCGCATCTTCATGCAGCAATTCACCGGCCACTTCACCTTCGCGCATCACCACGATGCGGTCGGCGACGCCGAGCACCTCTGGCAGGTCGCTGGAGGCAAAAACAACCGCCACGCCAGAAGCGGCCAGCGCATAGATAACGTTGTAGATTTCATGCTTTGCGCCGACATCAATGCCGCGGGTCGGTTCATCAAGCAGAATCACCCTCATCTCTTCCGACAACCAGCGGCCCAGAATGGCTTTTTGCTGATTACCACCGGAGAGATTCATAATTAACTGCTCAGCTCCCGGGGTTTTGATATTGAGCGATTTGATATGTTGTTCGGCATTACTCGCTTCCCAGGCATTGTTAATCAGGCAGCCGGCATGAATATGCTTACGCCGCGCGCTGATATTGATGTTGTCACGCACCGAATGTACCGGAATGATGCCCTCGGCTTTACGATCCTCCGGACACAGCATCATGCCCGCCTGAATCGCCTGCGCCGGTTTGCGAATACTTATCGCCTGACCATCAATATAGACCTGACCGCTGGTAATTCTGCTGCCGCCAAACAGCCCCTTCATTAGTTCGCTGCGCCCGGCGCCGACCAGACCAAACAGGCCGACAATTTCACCGCTGCGTACCGATAAACTGATTGGCATTCTGACACCTGGCGCTTTAACCTGATCCAGTCGCAGCCGCTCGCTGCCATATTCACGCGCTTTCCAGCCATAGATATCGCCAAGATTACGCCCCACCATCGCCTGCACGAGGGCATGGTGATCCACCAGCCGCATGTCGTCAAAGGTCCGCACGTAGCGGCCATCTTTAAACACGGTAATGGCATCGCTGAGGGCGAAAATTTCCTCCATACGGTGCGAGACGTAAATAATCACTCGCCCTTCTTCACGCAGCTCGCGAATCACGCGAAAAAGGTTGTCGATTTCGCGCGCAGAGAGTGAGCTGGTTGGTTCATCAAACGCAATAATCTTCGCGTTACGCGCCAGCGCCTTGGCGATCTCCACCATCTGCCACTGGCCGATCGACAAATACTTCAGCGGCGTTTCCGGGTCGATATCCAGTCCCAGATGTTCCAGCTGCAGCCGCGCTTCATAATTCAATAAAGACCGATTCACAATGCCGCCTTTATGCGGCAACTGACCAAGATAGATATTCTCGGCAACGGTCATTTCCGGGATCAGATGAAGTTCCTGATAAATAATCGCTACGCCAGCATTTAGCGCAGCGGTAGTATTCGTAAATGCCATTTGCTGACCATCAATTTGCAGATGCCCGGCAGTTGGAATGTAGTTACCGCTGAGAATTTTTAAGAGGGTGGACTTCCCGGCGCCGTTTTCACCCATCAATGCGTGGATCTGCCCGCGATAGCAGTCAAAGCTGATGTCAGACAGTGCTTTAACGCCCGGGAACGTCATGGTGATACCGCGAAATGAGAGATAAGGGATAGATTGTTGCATAACGACTCCGCTCTTCTACGCATAACCTCCCGCCAGAGCGGGAGGCAGAATGAACCCGGCCTTACAGCCCTTTCTTCGCCAACTCTTGTTTAAAGTTGTCGCGGGTAATCAGCACCACGTCAGTCACAGCGGTAAATTTCGGCGGCTCGGTGCCTTTGGTCACCCAGTTGTAGAGCATCTCACTGGTTTTATAGCCATGGATATCCGGGCTTGGCAGCAGAGATCCATAGAACCCCGTCGGCTGGGCTTTCGAAAGCTCGTTCACCGCGTCGACACCGTTAATACCGATGCCGATAACATCCGGCGCTTTAAAGCCCTGGCCTTCAGTCGCACGTACGCCGCCCAGCACGGTGTTATCGTTCATACCCACGATTAACCAATGCTTAACCTGTGGATGCTGCACCAACATGGAGTTACCGGCATCGAACGCTCCTGGAATGTCGTTAGATTTGGTCGGTACACGATAGATCTGTTTTTCCGGGAAACCCGCCGCTTTCAGCGCGTCGATCGAACCGGTAGTACGGCGACGGGCGGTATCCAGTTCATCGGCGGTAATCGCCATTACGCCGGTATCTTTCACGTCCCAGCCGCGTTTTTGCATCTCTTTATACAATTCCTGCCCCTGACGAGCGCCGATTTCGCTGGCGGCCATCATGACCAGCGGCACGCTCTCCATCGGCTTACCTTTGGCATTAACAAACTGATCGTCAACGGTGATAACTTTCATGTCATAGCCGCGAGCCTTCGCAACAATCGCCGACCCCAGTTTTGGGTCCGGCGTGCAGATGACAAATCCCTTCGCGCCGCTGGCGGCGAGACTGTCGATCGCATTAAGCGTCTTTTCACCATCTGGCACCGCGATTTTAATCACCTCAAAGCCCAAATCCTTGCCGGCTTTATCAGCAAATTTCCACTCGGTCTGGAACCAGGGCTCCTCCGGTTGCTTCACCAGGAAACCGAGCTTGAGGTTTTCAGCCATAGCTGATTGTGACATAACCGCCGCGAGGCCAATGGCCGCCAGCGCTTTAGTAAATTTGTGCATGGTAAACTCCAGCTTTAATTCGCTTTTCGGTAGGGGAAAATCGGACTTAAATTTTTTATCGGTCTTAAAACAAGGCATTAGAAAAATCGCAATCAACATTGCCGTTGTTAAAATAGTTTTAACTGGAAATTATTTATCCATACGAGAGCGTCATCACACCGCAGAATTACAGTAGTTGCGTACATAAATTCAGCAAAAAATGACATAAAAAAAACGCTAATTGTCAGACAATTAGCGTTATGCGTGGCACAATAATCCATATCACCAGCAGACTTATCCTTGTAGGTTCGCTAACGCCATCCCGGGCTACTCTGTCCTGCTATTTTTCGCCAGCTTATATGTTATTCTTCCACTTCTAACAAAAGATGATCTATCACAAGTTCATTATCCTCTCGCTATTTTCGAATAATGAATAAGCTATGATCGATATATGAATTTACCGTTAAATCAACTTCATTAATACAAATTTACTAGCCCTACGAACCCTTAAATATAACCATTTAAATTCAATGTATTACGATTTAAAACCACAAAAAAAGACAATTAAAACAAGCAGTAAAACTGATGTTGTAACAAATCGTAAATAACGCATGTTGAGAGTTTTCTTATTCGGCACATAAGGGTATTCTTGATGTATCGGCAGATATAAATAAATAGTCACGTGCAAATGGAATGCACCGTGTTTATTTCCTGCCTATTGCGTTGCGCTTGCAAAACTCGCCTGTGCGAGGCGATGGTAGCGCGTCATACTTCCCTTGCGGATAAATAAGGATATTGTTATGGCAGTTCCAGGAATGGTTCAGAAATTAAATACCCAGATTAATCTTGAGTTTCACGCATCAAATGTTTATCTACATTTAGGCGAATGGTGCGCGCAGCAGCGCCTCAACGGCACAGCAACCTTCTTGCGCACCCGTGCGCAATCCAGCGTGACGTTAATGATGCAGGTTTTTGACTATATGAAAAAGGCCGGCGCCTGGCCAATTGTCAAAGCCGACGAAAGCTATCCACCACAATGCACAACGCTTGAAGAAGTGTTTGCCAAAACTCTCGAAGAGTATCAGCAACGTAGCAGCATGCTATCCGACCTGGCGCAGGAAGCAAAAGCGCAGCGCGATGACACGACGTGGCGTTTTTTGACCCTGCTGGAGAGAGAGCAGCAGCAAGATGGGCTGTTACTGCAAACCGTTCTTGAAGAAATACGTACTGCTGATAAAGCCGGGCTCGGTATGGAGCAGACAGACCGTCGACTACTCAATCTCATCTCGCCACAACAGCACTAATTGAATTTGGCCGTTCCTGACTGGAACGGCCAGGCAATCAACTTCTCAGAGATAAATCTAGTGCGCTTCACCCTGCGGGGTAAATTTCAGTTCAATCAGTGCAATTGCTTTTTGTACTGCGCGCAGCGTCACCGGATCCGCCGAAGCAGGGTTACTCGCAAAATCAATCGCTTTTAACTGCGTCGCCATTTTTTCGCGCACTTCGACCGGGGCGATAACGTCAATCACATCAAGGATCTGTTTGATGACCAGCTGGCATGCGACGACATCGGAAACCAACTCATCTTGTTCAGTGAAAGGTTGAGACATTTTTTACTCCTATTTTCAGGAGCGTAATAGTAACCTAAATCGCACCAGATAAAAAAACATGTGCGGGAGCGGCGAAAAGAAAACGTACCGCAAAGATACTTATTCATTTTGCTATGGCAACGACGCAATGGGTACAACAACAATTACGCCAAAAACAGGCGCTTTTTCCGCCCCGGCATTATTGGTGGCTGGCGCTTTCTTTATGGAATTTCTCGATGGCACGGTCATCGCTACCGCCCTGCCTGATATGGCGAAGGATTTTGGCGTAGCGGCGGTCGCGCTCAATATTGGCATCAGCGCCTACCTGATCACCCTCGCGGTACTGATCCCCGCCAGCGGCTGGATCGCCGACCGCTTCGGCGCGCGGAAAGTGTTTACTCTGGCCCTCGCCATTTTTACCCTCGCCTCCGTTTTCTGCGGTTTATCGCGCAACATCGAAAGCTTTGTGACAATGCGCATTCTACAGGGCGTCGGCGGCGCGCTGATGGTCCCCGTCGGGCGCCTGGCGGTATTGCGCACCACTCCCAAAGATCAGCTCATCAAGGCAATAGCCACGCTGACCTGGCCGGCGTTGGTCGCACCGATAATCGGCCCGCCGCTCGGGGGCTTTATTACCAGTTACGCCAGCTGGCACTGGATCTTTTTTATTAACGTGCCGCTCGGACTACTGGCGATGGCGCTCTCGCTACGCATCATTCCCAATATCCGTGAAGAAGAACGCCGCCCCTTCGATCTACCCGGTTTTCTGACGACGTCACTGGCGATGATAAGCCTGGTGGCAGCGATGGAACGACTCGGCGACCGACAGCCACAGAGCTGGCAAACACTGGCGCTCATGGCGACAGGTATCGGCTGTATGTTTTTCTCTCTACGCCATTTCCGCCGCGCCGCCTGGCCAATGGTACGGTTGGACGCTTTGCAGGTTCCTACATTCCGGGTAACCATGTACGGCGGTTCACTGTTTCGCGCGTCGATAAGCGCCGTCCCATTCCTGCTTCCATTGCTATTCCAGGTGGGTTTCGGCATGGATCCTTTTCATTCTGGACTGCTGGTGCTGGCCGTTTTTGTCGGCAATCTCACTATCAAGCCTGCAACCACGCCGCTCATCCGCTGGTTGGGGTTTCGCCGCTTATTGCTGATTAACGGTGCGCTGAATGTCGCCTCGCTACTTGCCTGCGCGCTGTTAACGCCGCAAACGCCGGTATGGCTGATAATGTTGATCCTCTATCTTGGCGGGGTGTTCCGTTCCATCCAATTTACCGGCGTCAGTACGCTCGCTTTTGCCGACGTTCCTTCCGCGCAGATGAGTTATGCCAATACGCTGTTCAGCACCGCTTCACAGCTGGCGGTTGGGCTCGGTATCACTCTCGGCGCCATCGGCATCCGCATCGGTGAACAGTTGAGCGAGTGGTTGAATCTGACGACTCTACCGGGAATTAGCTTCCGCTTGGCGTTTGTCTTTATTGCGCTGATTTGTTTGGTAGGGATGATTGATACGCTACATCTTACGCGAGATGCCGGCAGCACGGTATCCAGTAAAACACGACCATAACAAACAGGCCCGCGTAGTGATGCAGGCCTGTTTGAAAAGCCCTATTAGCCTATAATCTGGCGTACGAAAGCTTCGATTTCTTTATCCTGGCAGTTTTCGAAGAAGCATTGCTGGAACCGCGGCCCGGAAACGGCGGTTTTTACCAGTTCCGGATCGATAGCTCGTAAGGTATCAAGATAATTTTCTTTCACCACCGCCGCTTTCACTTTATTCAGGATCCCGGCATTGCGGACCTGCGGCTCTTTACGTTCCGGCGGATACCCCTCCCCATTACGGCCGGTGAACGCCTTCTCAAAAATAAAGCGCACGTTCAATTCCGCCCCCCAGCCAAAGCCTTTAGCAAAAGGCAGAGACAACGCGTTACCGTTGTTGATTTGGGCAAACAGGAAGGCATCCGCAGGGTCAATACAATAACCACAGACCACTCCCGGATGGATATTCAATGACATCAGCGCCCCCTGGCCAGTGCCGCAACCGGTCACCACGAAATCGACCGCTTTAGAATTCAGCAGGATGCTGGCCATGATTCCCAGATGGATATAGGTGAGATGATGATCGTGCTCATCGCTCATTCCTACGTTGTAAACCGGGAAGCCTTTTTCATCGGCAACGGCGTTTAACTCGTTGAGGATGATGGCATTTTTGCTGGCCTGGCTGTTTTCCATCATCAGTGCGATTTTCATGCTTCACTCTCCTGAATGCTCTGCGGGCACGGCCCGATAGTTCGTTAGCGTTAACAGGACTCTACTACTTCATAAATGCGTTTTCAAACTTTATGAAAAGCTGTTTTACAAAAATCTTAGCGCGTCACATTTTGAGCCTCCCTCAGCCCAGTTTTCCCCTTTCAGGTTCAGAACATTAAATATTCGTCGTTTCGCTTCACGCGATAATTTACGAAATAAATATCAAATTAAAACCATTCTCATTTATTATTATATTGCCAATGCGTTTTATTCCCATTTGCATTTTTAATAATTAATTTTTTAATTTACTTTTTGCAAATAAATTACTAACAAATTATAGTGACGGCACATTATGATTTAATCTTTATTTCCGGAGTGGACGCCATGCTGAAAGCAGAAATGATCGAAAAACTTAATGAGCAAATGAATCTTGAGCTTTATTCTTCTTTGCTTTATCAGCAGATGAGCGCATGGTGCAGCTACCATAGCTTTGAAGGTGCAGCCGCCTTTCTCCGCCGCCACGCGCAGGAAGAAATGACGCACATGCAGCGCCTGTTCGACTATTTGACCGATACCGGCAGCCTGCCGCGTATTAACGCCATTAGCTCGCCGTTTGCCGAATATGCTTCACTTGATGAACTGTTCCGCCAGACCTATGAACATGAACAGTTAATTACGCAAAAAATCAATGAACTGGCGCATGCCGCGATGACCAATCAGGATTACCCGACCTTTAATTTCCTGCAATGGTACGTAGCAGAACAGCATGAAGAAGAGAAATTATTCAAATCTGTTATTGATAAACTGACCCTTGCCGGTAAAAGCGGTGAAGGCCTTTACTTTATCGATAAAGAACTGGCAACCCTCGACACGCAAAACTAATTCCCACAGCGGCGGCCGCCCTGGCCGCCGCGCGCTCAATGACGGCAAATTTTACTCTCGCTGGTATTGAAACCCTCTTCCACTGCAATGAATTTACCTTTCTGCTGCAAAAACGCCACCAGCTGCGCCGCGTCCAGATCCTGCGCCGAACAGGTGTGAAAGCGAGCATCTTCGCCAAATTGCCTCTTAATGGCCGCTTCGAGACTGGCAACGCTGTACGACTCGCCCGATGCGATCATCATCTGTAATACTTCATGACCGTGAATAGATGACATAACTCCTCCTGTAAAGCAGGCAGCATATATCAGCATGCGCCTGGCGGCTTTGCGCCAACGCAGTCTTTTCTGCCCTCCAGAGACGTAAAGATATAATTACACCACTTGTAACCATCATTTGACGAAATCACTCATTTCACATACTCTGCGCGACATAATTATTCGTTCCTTCCTTCATAGATAGAGAAAAGCGTGAAGAACCGCACTCTGGGTAGTATTTTAATCGTTGCCGGCACCACCATTGGCGCCGGTATGTTGGCGATGCCGCTCGCTTCGGCGGGAGTCGGTTTTGGCGTCACCCTGGTATTACTGATCTCGCTGTGGGCGCTGATGTGCTATACCGCCCTGCTTCTGCTGGAAGTTTATCAACATGTCCCTGCGGATATGGGATTAGGCTCACTGGCGGCGCGCTATCTCGGCCGCTACGGCCAATGGATTACCGGTTTCTGTATGCTATTTCTGATGTATGCGCTTACGGCGGCCTACATCAGCGGTGCTGGGGAGCTGCTTGCCTCCAGCCTTAATCAGTGGCTGAACTGGAGCCTGCCGCCTTCTGCCGGCGTATTGCTCTTTACCGGCATTGGCGGCGCGGTGGTGTGCATAGGGACTTCTCTGGTCGATCTGTTTAACCGCTTTTTATTCAGCGCCAAAATTATCTTCCTCGCGGTGATGCTGGTGCTGCTGCTGCCGCATATTCACCAGATAAATCTCCTGACTCTGCCGCTACAGCAGGGCCTGGCGCTGTCCGCTATTCCGGTGATTTTCACCTCGTTTGGTTTTCACGGTAGTATTCCCAGCATCGTTAGCTATCTGAATGGCGATATTCGTAAGCTGCGCCGCGTCTTTATCATCGGTAGCTTTATTCCGCTGGTCGCCTATATTTTCTGGCAACTCGCCACGCTTGGCAGCATCGACTCTCCGGCCTTTACCGCCGTGCTAGCGCAGAATTCCGGCCTGAACGGCCTGCTGGCAGCAATCCGCGACGTTGTCGCCTCGCCGCATGTAGAGGTGGCGGTACATCTGTTCGCCGACTTCGCTCTGGCGACGTCTTTTCTCGGCGTCGCATTAGGTTTGTTTGATTACCTGGCAGATTTGTTTCAGCGTAAAAACACCCCTGCCGGACGTATACAGAGCGGCGTCATCACTTTCCTGCCGCCGCTGGCCTTCGCCCTGTTTTATCCGCGAGGTTTCGTGATGGCGCTGGGCTACGCTGGCGTGGCGCTCGCCGTACTGGCGCTGATGTTGCCATCATTATTAGTAATGAAAAGCCGAAAACTGCACCCACAGGCAACCTGGCGTGTTCCGGGCAGCTCGATTGCGCTCTGGCTGGTATTGGGCTGTGGAGTGGCGATAGTGGCCATTCAATTCTGCATTGTGGCGGGATTATTACCCGCTGTGGGATAAAAAAAGGGGCCATTTGGCCCCTTTTTTTATTTAGCTAAGCAACACTGCTTATACTTTTTGCCGCTGCCGCAGGGGCAAGGATCATTACGCCCCACCTTGGTCTCATTTCTTACCGGTTGCTGCACGGCCGTCGGCTGAGCGTTCTCCATCCAGTAATTATATAAAGCCAGCGCGGCGGGCTTTATGCTATCAACGCTTTCGACAAATTCATCCGCGGTCAGCGTATCGAGCGCTTCGAAACGTTCTTCAGTTCCGTGTAACGCAATGGCATCAAGCTGTGGCTGCAGTTCCGCAGGTAACGTCGACCAGTCGCAGAGGGCAACGCCACGCATATAGCCGAAGCACCACTCTTCAACAATGGTCAGTTCCTGGCCTTCAAACTCGCGAGTGCCAAACAGCGGATCAAACTGCTCCGGATAGTCAGCCAGGCGTTCGGCGATGTCGCTCATATGCTGCAGCGTCAGGTTAACGAAACGGTCGCGCTCGCGATCGTTAGCCCAGCGCGGTACATTATCCGCCCCGCCCCAGATAGCAAGCAGCCACTGCGCTGGTTCGATTTCGCTCGGCCCGGATAGGATAGCCGTCAGCAGACCATCAAGTTCGGAGACATCAAGGATGGCGCCCTCAGTGGCATATTTCGACAGGATCTCGTCCAGCCATTCAAGTTCGCTTTCGTTCAGGGGTCCGGTTTTCATTAACAGGCTCATGATGGTAGAAAAATGGCGCTTACAGTAGCGAAAATGGGAGGAGAAAACCACCCGCTCTCGCTAACGCAGGTGAATTTATTAACGCCGGGCAGGCCCGGCGGCGAATCAGCTACATATCTTTAATGATATTAGCACGCATCACTTCGTATTCACTTGCGCTAATAACGCCGTCATCAAGCATTTTCTTAGCCTGTGCCAGGCGCTCTCTGACATCATCCGCGGCAGAACTCTTGCCCATCGTATTACCGCCGCTGTTGTCATCGTTCTGTTCATCACCAAAGCGGTTGCTGCCTACGGTACCACGGGTAAAAATCATCCAAATCGACATTACCAACGCGGCCAGGCCGCCCAGCGCGATCACCCATACCCATACTGCGGCTCTACCCTCTTCGACGGTAGCGGCAATACCAATCAGACCGATCAGCATAATGCCGTAGGGCGCCAGCAACCACCAGCCGGATTTGTTGAGATCGTGCAAACGACGCACCGCAACCGCGATCCCCGGAATGATAATAATTAACCCGAAGATACCGCCAACGACGGGGATCAATCCCAGGATCGCGGACAATATAAAGTTAGCAATGGTAAAAACCACATATTCCTGGCGCGCGGATCGGCCGCGGAAAGTGGCATATTTTCGAAAACAGTTCCCGTAGCTTTCAAGCAACGTGGCCATAAGATCCCTCATATATAGTTATCATTGCCATAAAGGCATCACATACCCAAAGAATATCAATACAGCGTTAACATTAACGCCAGTGATATATTACCTTAAATGGCTGGCGAATTACCTGATAAACATAGGTAAGGGAAAGGCGGTAAACTTCAGCGTAGATCCAGCTTATCCATGACCGATTTGACATCGTTAATGGCCTCCGCGGAGAGCGGGGCCAACGGTCGCGGTAAACACTCTACTTCGGCTAGTTCAAGAATAGAGGCGGCAGCGGCAATCACTTTGAGACTACCGTGCTGTCTGAACAATGCCCATAATGGCTCCAGCCGTTCGCTTAGTGCCGATGCCTGCTGCCGCTCGCCACTTAACGCTGCTGCGGTAATATTTTGGGCAATTTGCGGGAACAGACCGGCGCAAACGGAATACCACAGATTACAGCCGCCGTTTAACCCTGCCGCGGCAAAAGCGTCGCCGCTGACGCCAATACTCACTCGCTGCGGCAATCGCTGACGAAGCGTCGCCACTCTGACGCCAGCCTGGTCGGCCGGCAAACCGGGGATCTTGATTGATGCGATATTGGATAACGAAGCAATACGCTTAACAAGCGCATCAGAAAAGGCTCTGTGGGTGGTGCGCGGGTTATCATAGATACAAATAGGTACCGACACATGGCGGTTAACCGTCTGGAACAGTGTAAACACCTCATCATCCGTCAGAGGCTGGTAGTTCAGCACCGGTAGCAGCACAGCATCCGCACCCGCCTGCTGAGCATCCTCAGCAAGACGTAGAATCATATCCGTCGCCATCGCGCCTATCCCGACCATCATCGGGACCCCTTGCGCATGTTGTTTTGCCGCCAGGACCACCATTTTGCGTTGCTCGCGGCTCAAATAGGCGTAGCTGCCGGTTGAGCCCAGAATGCCCAGCGAATCAACTCGCGCCGAGACCAGACGATCGATGATTTTTATTAGCGCGCGGCTATCCACCTCATTATTGCGCAGTGGCGTCAGCGGAAAAGCACACAATCCGGTAAACATATTTCCCCTACTCCTGTTGCCTGGTTCGAAAATCACGTTAAGCGTAGCAAGCACCGGAGGTTTTGTCATAGGACAAATAACGTTTATAGCGCTCAGAGTCTATCTCTGCAGGTGGAGTATGTTAGGAATGATGTCAGGAAATGACGTTTCAGAAATGAAAAAACCACCCGGAGGTGGTTTCACGACACTGCTTATTGCTTTGATTATTCTACTTTATCCCAATGGTACCCGGAGTGGGACTTGAACCCACACAGCGCGAACGCCGAGGGATTTTAAATCCCTTGTGTCTACCGATTCCACCATCCGGGCTCGGGATATAAAGTGGAGGCGCGTTCCGGAGTCGAACCGGACTAGACGGATTTGCAATCCGCTACATAACCGCTTTGCTAACGCGCCTTTAATACCTAAACACCCGCTACTGCCGATGCTTTTAATTTGGAGCGGGAAACGAGACTCGAACTCGCGACCCCGACCTTGGCAAGGTCGTGCTCTACCAACTGAGCTATTCCCGCATCATCAAGTAGATTAGCTAATCACTTGATTTTGTTATCGTCTGGAAGACTGTGCCGCCGTTCGATGCGTTGCATTCTACTTATCTCACGCGGTGAGTCAACGGTATTTTTCGCAACTTCGTGTCGTTTGCTGAAATTTGCGTCGAAACGATCACTGTTCAAGCAAATCGCCGCGCGCAGCGTTCAAATATTGTAACATTGACCACAGCGTCAACACCGCAGCAACCATGAACAGAACGATACCAGCCCACTCCACCCACACATTAGGCCGCCACAGCATCCAGACCAGCGCCGCCATCTGGGCCGTCGTTTTCACTTTACCAATCCATGATACGGCTACGCTGCTGCGTTTACCCAGCTCAGCCATCCACTCGCGCAGAGCAGAAATAATAATTTCACGCGCGATCATTGTCGCTGCCGGCAAAGTCACCCACCAGGTATGATAGTGTTCTGCAACCAGCACCATGGCAATAGCCACCATCACCTTATCGGCAACCGGATCAAGGAAGGCGCCAAAGCGAGTGCTCTGGTTCCAGCGACGCGCCAGATAGCCATCAAACCAATCGGTAACAGCGGCAACAAAGAAAATCAACGCGCAGACAAAAGGCGCCCAGCTAAAAGGCAGATAGAACGCCAGCACGAAAAACGGTATCAGAATAACGCGAAACAGAGTGAGCAACGTCGGAATATTAAATTGCATGGTAACGGGTAACTGTATGTTGTAAGTGTTAATTAGCCCTATGGTGCTACAGAGCCCCTAATGTTTCAACGAGTAGTAGATCTTTTCTGCCAGTCCGTGAGATATACCCGGTACTTGCGCAATTTCCTCTACGCTAGCTTTCTGCAACCCCTGCAGGCCGCCCATATATTTCAACAACATTTGTCGGCGTTTCGGGCCAACACCTTCAATCGTCTCAAGTGTACTGGTACTTTTCACCTTCGCCCGTTTTTTACGATGCCCAGAGATAGCGTGATCGTGGGATTCGTCGCGAATGTGCTGGATAACATGCAGAGCAGGAGAATCCGGCGGCAGACTAAAGCCCTCACCTTCTGGCTCAAAGAATAACGTCTCCAACCCGGCTTTACGATCGCTCCCCTTCGCCACCCCCAGCAGTAGCGGATGATTTTTATCCCATGGCACATCCAGTTCGGCAAACACGGCTTTGGCCTGACCAAGCTGGCCCTTACCGCCGTCTATCAGGATAACGTCCGGGATTTTATTCTCTTCAATTGCTTTACCGTACCGGCGTCGTAATACCTGATTCATGGCCGCGTAATCATCACCAGGGGTAATACCGGTAATATTGTAGCGACGGTATTCCGCCCGTAGCGGACCATTGCTATCGAACACCACGCAGGATGCGACGGTTTGCTCCCCCATGGTATGGCTGATATCAAAGCACTCCATCCGCGTCACCGCCGGCAGCTTAAGTAGTGTCGCCAGAGCCTGCAGACGTTGGCTGACCGTTGATTGTTGCGACAGTTTGGTAGTAAGCGCAACGGCGGCGTTGGTGCGCGCCAGCTTCAGATAACGCGCGCGGTCTCCGCGGGGTTTAGTCTGCACATTCACCCGACGACCGGCCAGCTCGGACAACGAATCCGCAAGCAGGGTTTTATCGCTCAAGTTGAAATCGAGTAAAATTTCCCCCGGTAAGGTTCGCATCTGGCTGCCCTGTAGATAGAACTGCCCCACAAAGGTTTCCACTACCTCACCCAACTCAGTGCCACCCGGAACTTTCGGGAAATAACTGCGGCTACCGAGAACCTTACCCTGGCGAATAAACAGCACATGCACGCAGGCCATTCCGGCATCAAAAGCCACGCCGATAACATCCAGATCGTCACCATTATTGGAAACGAACTGTTTCTCCGTCACCCGACGTACCGCCTGGATCTGATCGCGGATGCGGGCGGCTTCTTCAAATTCAAGCGCCTGGCTGGCCTTTTCCATCCGGGCAATCAGTTGCGTCAATACCTGATCGTCTTTCCCGGCGAGAAACAGCCGCACGTATTCTACCTGCTGCTGGTACTCTTCTTCACTTACCAGTCCGGCGACGCACGGTCCTAAACAACGGCCAATTTGATATTGCAGACAGGGACGAGAGCGATTGCGGTAGACGCTATTTTCACATTGGCGAATGGGGAAAATTTTTTGCAGCAGCGCGAGTGTTTCGCGAACGGCATAGCCGTTAGGGAATGGGCCAAAATATTCGCCTTTGGCGTGTTTAGCGCCACGGTGCATCGCCAGTCGTGGATGGGTATCGCCGCTGAGGAAAATAAAGGGATAGGATTTATCGTCACGCAGCAGCACGTTATAACGCGGTTGATACAGCTTGATGTAGTTATGCTCAAGCAGCAGCGCTTCCGTTTCGGTATGGGTAACGGTCACGTCAATTTGCGCGATCAACGCCACCAGAGCCTCGGTTTTACGCGAAGCCAGGTTGCTGCGAAAATAGCTGCTAAGGCGCTTTTTCAGATCTTTTGCTTTGCCAACATAAATGACGGTACCACCAGCATCATACATACGATAGACGCCCGGTTGGCTGGTCACCGTCTTGAGGAAAGCTTTTGCGTCAAAAACATCACTCACTGACTTGCTAACGACTCCGCATTGCACAGGCCATGGCGAATTGCCAGGTGAGTTAGCTCCACATCGCCATGAATGTTTAATTTGCTGAACATTCGATAACGATAGCTATTCACCGTCTTGGGACTCAGATTTAACTGTTCTGAGATCTCATTGACCTTTTGGCCCTTAGTGATCATCAGCATAATCTGCAACTCACGTTCAGACAAACTGGCAAACGGTGATTCCGTTTTTTCCGGTTCAATCTGACTGAGCGCCATCTGTTGGGCGATATCGGAAGCGATATAACGTTGACCCGAAGCAACACAACGAATCGCATTTACCACTTCCTGCGGGGCAGCACCTTTACTTAAGTAACCGGCGGCGCCAGCCTGCATGACCTTCGCAGGCAGCGGATTTTCAGTATGCACGGTCAACATGATCACTTTGGTATCGACAATGGAGCGCGCGATTTTTCGCGTCGCTTCAAGCCCCCCAATACCAGGCATGTTCATATCCATCAGGACGACGTCCACAGGATTCGCACGGCACCACTTAACGGCATCCTCGCCGCAGCAGGCCTCACCGACAACTTTAATCCCTTTTATATCTTCCAGAATGCGTCGTATCCCTGCGCGCACTAGTTCGTGGTCATCAACAAGAAGTACGTTGATCAAAGGAATAATCTCCAGAATTAGGGATAACGCTACTGATAGTTTATCTCCCATATATTACCGGGTTTTATCGTAACTTTAAAAGCCCAAAAAGTGTCCTGAAGAAGATTTCCCTCCCATTTATGGCAATTTGTCTCCACACCAGGTGGAAACCTATACAGAACATATAGTTGGATTATGTTTCTTTTTTAACATTCACCCTACAGAAGGCGCAAAAAAAGCAACAGAACGGGTTGCGGATTAATAGGATTCGAAAGATGTAACAATAATTAACTTCCGCCAAAAGCGGCGGAAAATATTAACGATGAGCACTTAGATGAACAGATATTATTCAGTAAATTTAACCGCTCAGCGCGCAACATCAGCAACACAAATCACGCGCTCCTTTTTTTTCTACCGCTTGTGGTATACTGCGCCGCCTTAACATTTAGTATTGCGCGACAGCGCTAATAGCAAACGAGGATATCGATGAGCACACCAGATTTTTCCACTGCAGAAAATAATCAACAGTTGGCGCAGGAAGTCTCCTGCCTGAAAGCCCTGCTGACGCTAATGCTTCAGGCTATGGGTCAGGCAGATGCTGGCCGCGTGATTATTAAAATGGAAAAGCAAATCGCGCAGATGGAAGATGAGGCTCAGGCTGCCGTATTCTCCAGCACCGTTAAGCAAATTAAACAAGCTTACCGTCAGTAAGAAAGGACCGGCTGAAAGCGATCGCTGACAGCCGGTTTCACGTCTGACACGCAGAACGAGCGATTCGCTCAAATTAATCCTGTTGCGACGGCATAACAGGCAATTTGCGTTTTGTTGGGGGCGTTAAATTTCCGCTGCATATTCTTCTGATGAAAATTGACCGTATTTTCTGAAATAGACAATATCATCGCCACCTCTGCCGAGGTCTTTCCTTCTGCGGTCCATTTTAGGATCTCCAGCTCGCGCCGGCTAAACTTCATCTCCGGCGGCATAACCATTTCATCCTCCAGCCGCAGCAACGCCAGCAGGCTAAGCTCGGTCAGCGTTCTTAGACGTAACTCTAATTCGTCCTCGTGATACGGACCCGGCTGCGCATTTTTAGCAGAAACCGATAAGAAGCCCAACGCATGATTTGGCAAGGTCAGACACTGCGTCACGCCTTTATTTAAACCATGATCGCGCGCGCCATTCCACAATTCTGGGGTCTCGCAAAAAAGCTGGTCATTCCATGGTAGATGTCCACGAAGAAAATTTTCTCTGCGTAATACCGGATCAATAGCAAAATAATTCTCCGCCTGATAATGTGACATCCAGGCCTGAGGATAAGTTGATTGCAGCGTCAGTTTCGGGCGTGTAAAAGGCACCGGATGGCGCACACAGAGTGCGTAGTAGTCGTATTCCAGTTCTTCTGTTTGCTGTTGGAGAAGGTTATAAACCGAATCCCCATCATGAGTTGACTGGAATTGTTGCAGCATTTCCCGCCGCCAGCTGAAAAAATCAATGTCCCTCATAGCCTACCAAATAACCCCTGATTGATAATCATTATTATAAATACATAAAACTAACACATAAATCTTATTTATATGTATAAAATAACGTAGCCATCGCATTATTCGATTTTCGCTGACGATTATTTATCGAACTAAGGAAGAAAATATGTTCTGCCTCGCCAGCAACGGCGGTGATTGGCAGGTTGTCCGATCGCGGCCCCCAGCCAATTGTGAGGACCACGATGAGAGAGAAGTGTTACTGCATGAGAAATTTTTCGAGGAACTGGCGCGTACGAGGTTGCTGCGGGTTAGCAAATAGCTCTCTGGCCTTACCTTGTTCGACGATACGCCCCTGATCCATGAAAATGGCGCGGTCGGCGACATCGCGAGCGAAACTCATCTCATGGGTGACAATAACCATGGTGCGCTTTTCCTGCGCCAGTTGACGGATGGTGTTGAGTACCTCGCCCACTAACTCTGGATCCAATGCAGAAGTTGGCTCATCAAAAAGAATAACATCCGGGCGCATTGCTAACGCGCGGGCAATCGCCACACGCTGCTGCTGCCCGCCGGATAAACGACGCGGATAGCTATTCTCTTTTCCCGACAACCCTACCTTTGCCAGCAGTTCACGCGCCAGAGAAATGGCCTCGTTCTTATCTTCGCCTTTTACGATAACCGGCCCTTCAATAATATTTTCCAGCACCGTACGATGCGGGAAAAGATTGAAGTTCTGGAACACAAAGCCAACATGCTGTCGCAGACGGCGGATCAACCCTTTTTGCTGGCCAATACTACGCGAAGTATCGATAGTCACATCGCCTACGCGAATGGTACCGCTTTCGGGGTATTCAAGCAGGTTAATGCTGCGCAACAGCGTGGTTTTACCAGAGCCGCTCGGGCCGATAATCGCCACGACCTCCCCTTCCTGAACCTCGAGATCGATACCGTGCAGCACGGTCTGCCCGTGGAATTTCTTCACCAGTTTTTTGACTTCAATCGCATTCATTTTGGATCACGCTCCTGGCGATTCAGCTGATTTTCAAAATAATTCTGCAACGTCGATAACACCGTCGCCATCACCCAATAGATCAGTGATGCCGCCAGATACATCGTAAATACTTCCAGCGTACGTGAGGTAATTAACTGTGCCTGGCGGAACAGTTCCGGTACCTGAATCGTCGCCGCCAGCGAAGTATCTTTGACAAGGCTGATAAAGCTGTTAGAGAGCGGCGGCAGCGCCACGCGGGCAGCCTGCGGTAAAATAGCCCGACGCAAAGTCTGCCACGGCGTCATGCCGATACTGGCGGCGGCTTCCCACTGCCCTTTGTCTATAGAGGCAATCGCCGCGCGCAGCGTTTCCGCCGCATAGGCCGCTGTATTCAATGACAGGCCAATCATCGCCGCCGGAATCGGATCCAGCTCAATGCCGAACTGCGGCAAACCGTAATAGATCATGAACAGTTGGGCAATCAGCGGGGTGCCGCGGAAAATAGAGATATACATCCGCGCCAGCCATCTGACCGGCCAGATTGACGACATGCGCATCAGTGCGAGGATAAATCCCAGCAGCAGGCCGAAGAACATACCACCGATGCTCAGTTGTAACGTAAAAACTGCGCCCTTTAACAGGTAAGGCGCGGAGTCAATGACCAGTTGGATACTTTCTTGCATTCGATTTATTCTGCATTAGACGTGCGGATGATAAGCAAACAGCGCGGGCGCGCCACCGGTATGGATAAACAGAATCGGCCCCTCATCCTTAAAGCGGTTCTGATTAATGCCATCAATCAGCCCGGCCATGGCCTTTCCGGTATAAACCGGATCCAGCAGGATACCTTCCAGCTGCGCCAGCAGTTTCACCGCTTCCATGCCTTCTTCATTGGGCGTACCGTATCCGGGAGCAAAATAATCATCCCACAAGGTAATCTCCGCTTTGGCCTGCAGCTCAAGACTGTTGGCAACGGCCTGCTGCAGCGTCACCACCTTAGGCAACTGGTCGGCAACGCTACGTGACACGGTCACCCCTATTAATTCTGCATTTGGCATCAGCTGTTCCAGGCCTACCGCCAACCCGGCATGAGTACCCGCGCTACCGGAGGCAACCACTACCGAAGAGATCTCCACCGCGCCTTCACATTGCTGGGCGATTTCCAGTGCGCTTTCGACATAACCTAACGCGCCCAGGGCGTTAGATCCGCCGACCGGAATGACATATGGACGGTATCCCTGAGCTTCAATACGTGTCGCCAGCTCTTCAAGCTGCGCGTTGGGATCGGTCAATGCATCACACATCTCAACCTGAGTATTGAACAGATCCAGCAGCAGGCGATTACCGTTGGTCAGATAATTTTCAGCACGCGTGCCTATCGGATTTTCCAACAACGCGACGCAGTGCAGTCCCAGTTTCGCAGCCACGGCTGCCGTCTGGCGCACATGGTTCGATTGAATCGCCCCTGCGGTGATCAGCGTATCAGCTCCCTCGCGCAGCGCATCGGCGGCGAGGAACTCCAGCTTACGCAGTTTATTTCCTCCCATCGCCATGGGGGTGACATCATCGCGTTTTATAAAAATATCCCGTCCGAGATGATCGGACAGGCGTGGTAGATATTCCAGCGGCGTCGGCGCGCCAATAAATTCCAGGCGCGGAAAACGCGTTAAATTTTGTAGTGACATGGCACCTCCAGACTCAGTTATCCTTATTATGCACGCAGTTGCTGGCGAAATAAAAAAAGGCGCCGTTATCAGCGCCTTTTTTCATCTTCAGACGTTACTTAGTGACGTCAGCACCAAACCATTTTTCTGAAAGCGCCTTCAGGCTGCCATCTTTCTGCATATCTGCAATAGCGGTGTCCACCGCTTTCAGCAGATCTTCATTTCCTTTACGTAACGCCACCCCGGACTCCTGACGGGAGAATGCTTCACCGGTTACAGCCAGAGTGTTGTTCGTTTTCTTGACCAAATCCAACGCTGCCAGACGGTCAACCAAAATGGCGTCAATACGGCCTACGCGCAGGTCCTGATATTTTGTCGGGTCATCGTCATAGGTGCGGATATCAACGCCCTGTACGTTCTGGCGCAACCACTCTTCATAATTGGTACCCAGACCAACGCCGACTTTTTTACCTTTCAGGTCCGCCGCGGTTTTAATCACGCCTTCGTTACCCTTTTTCACCAGCGCCTGAACACCAGAAATAGTATAAGGGGTGGAGAAGTCGTATTTTTTCTTGCGCTGGTCGGAAATAGTGACCTGGTTAATCACCACATCAATACGTTTAGAATCGAGAGAAGCCAGCATGCCGTCCCATTTGGTGGGTTTGAGATCGGCTTTCACCCCGATGTGTTTCGCCAGTTCATTGGCAAACTCAACTTCAAAACCGGTCAATTTGCCATCATCGCCTTGATAACTAAACGGCGGGTATGTACCTTCCAGGCCAACGCGTAGCGTGCCGCGCTCTTTGACCTGATTAAGCAGATTTTCAGCGGCGAAGGTTTTCACGCTTACACCAGCCATCAATGCTACGGCCATTGCGCCCATCAGCGCCTGACGACCCAGAAGTGCTAATTTCATAGATACCCCGAATATAATGAGATTTTCGTGTAGTGTAAGGCGTTTAGCAGCAGCCTACCAACATCTATCCGCTACATCTTATGCCAATTTATTATATATGCGGCTATTTAGGGTATAGCGAAAAAGCAACGAAATTATTCATATTTGCCAGTTATCTCCCATACTGCAAAGGTCAGCTTGATGACGCCAGGAGCATGGAAGATGAAAAATCCCACGTTGTTGCAATGTTTTCACTGGTATTACCCGGAAGGTGGCGAGTTATGGCGGGAAGTAGAAGCCCTTGCGCCAAATCTCAATGAAATTGGCATTAATATGATTTGGTTGCCGCCCGCCTATAAGGGCGCTTCCGGCGGTTATTCAGTTGGCTACGATAGTTACGATCTTTTCGACCTCGGTGAATTCGATCAGAAAGGATCGGTTGCCACCAAATACGGCGATAAAGCTCAGCTGTTAGCGGCGATTAATGCGCTAAAAGAACATCAAATTGCCGTACTTCTTGATGTCGTCGTAAACCACAAGATGGGCGCCGATGAGAAAGAACGCATCCGCGTACAACGCGTTGATGAACAGGACCGCACGCAAATCGCGGAAGAAATCATCGAATGTGAAGCCTGGACCCGCTATACCTTTCCGGGCCGCGGTGGCAAATATTCACAATTTATCTGGGACTATAAATGTTTTAGCGGTATCGACCATATCGAAAATCCCGATGAAGATGGCGTATTCAAAGTTGTTAATGACTACACCGGCGATGGCTGGAACGATCAGGTCGACGATGAAATGGGCAACTTCGATTATCTCATGGGCGAAAATATCGATTTCCGTAACCATGCCGTGACCGAAGAGATAAAATATTGGGCCCGCTGGGTCATTGAACAGACCGGCTGCGATGGTTTCCGCCTGGATGCCGTCAAACATATTCCGGCATGGTTTTATAAAGAGTGGATTGAGCATGTGCAGGGGGCCACCGATAAACCGCTATTTATTGTTGCCGAATACTGGTCACACGAGGTGGATAAGCTACAGCAGTACATCGACCTTGTTGACGGTAATACCATGCTGTTTGATGCGCCGCTGCAGATGAAATTCCATGAAGCCTCGCGTCAGGGCCGCGATTACGACATGAGTCAAATCTTCACCGGGACGCTGGTGGAAGCCGACCCATTCCATGCGGTCACGTTGGTCACAAATCATGACACCCAACCGCTTCAGGCGCTGGAAGCGCCGGTCGAGGCCTGGTTTAAGCCGTTAGCCTATGCGCTGATTTTACTGCGTGAAAACGGTGTTCCCTCGGTATTTTACGCCGACCTGTTCGGCGCAAGTTATGAAGATACCGGCGGAGATGGCCAGACATACTCCATCGAGATGCCGGTTATCGAGCAGCTTCACGAACTCATCGATGCGCGTCAGCGTTTCGCCCACGGCGTACAAACGCTGTGGTTCGATCATCCTAACTGTATCGCCTTCAGCCGCAGCGGCACCGATGAACATCCTGGCTGCGTAGTGGTGCTCTCCAACGGCGACGATGGCGAGAAAACGTTACCGCTTGGCGAGAATTATGCCAATAAACGCTGGAAGGATTTTCTCAATAATCGACAAGAGGTTATTGAGACTGATGACGAGGGCAATGCCGTATTCACCTGTAATGCAGGCAGCGTAAGCGTGTGGGTGATTGAAGAGGTGCTTTGAGGTCAGCGGGCTGGCTTTATAGCCGGTCCGCCAACATCGATTACTGCGCGGTCGTACTCGCCGTCTGGTTCTTTTTCCAGGCCTGCTCGCATTCCGGCGTTAAGCGTTCAACACGGGTTAACGTCATTCGATCGTATTCCAGCGTGTTTCCAGTACGTTCAATAGGATAAATATCGAGGCTGCTGGTCACATTATAAACCTGATTGTCGCGGTTCATTAATTTTCCCGGCTCAGCAATTACCCGCTGCCACTGACGGCAATCGAGAGTATCTCCGTCTTTGGTAACGATAAACGTCGCAATCGCCTCAGGACTTACCATTGCGCTCTGCGGTCCCTTCGATTGCCAGAACCCTTCCAGCCCTGCCGGCGCCGGCGCTTTGACCACCGCCTCATAGGTATCAACCTGAACGCATCCGGCCAGGGTAAGCAGCGCGCCAGCCATAACAATCTTTTTCATCATCCATCCCACAAACCGATAAAAAAGTATTGTGGCATTAAAGCGTTAAGGCCGCCACCCCTGCGCGATGCTCCCGTTGCTTAGCTTCGCCGTCAATCTCAGCGTTTATTCTTACCGATTATTATTAGTTGTATGAAACCTGAATGACAAATGCATTTTTTGAATAGAATATAGCCAGCGCCAATTTAATAGGCTGCCCCTCCATAAGGATAATCCGAAAATAAATTACAATTCTGGCGACGATATGCCGCGACACCGGGCATTATTACTGTCAGGGTCTGTTTATTCTTTTTCTATGGCTTTACTTTGAGAATATTCCTGGCAAATTATGAGTATTATTAGCAAATAGTTTAGCTTGGCTAATGCTTTCCGCATAAAGTCAGGTGTTACAAAAATGGACTTCATCACACGGCCTGGGCCAGATGAATTATCGTTACGTGTTGATTGAGGATGGGTCATGTCAACGATTATCATGGATTTGTGCAGCTATACCCGGCTAGGTTTAACCGGATATCTGGCAAGCCGGGGAATAAAGAAGCGCGATATCATTGAGGTGCGTAGCGCACAGAGTTTGAAAGAGCGCTGCGAATCGCTGCGTCCGGCGGTTGTGTTTCTCAACGAAGACTGTTTTATACATCACGAAGAGAGCAATCAACTTATCCGCGACATCATTACCACCTACCCCGATACTCTATTTGTTATTTTTATGTCGCTGGCCAACATCCATTTTGATCACTATTTACTTGTACGCAAGAATTTACTTATCAGCTCAAAATCCCTTACGCCGAAAGACCTTGATAACATACTGGGTAATTATCTGCAGACCGATAGCGCCAATAATCTAAACCAATTACGCACCCGCATTCCCACTCTATCGCTCAGTCAGGCCGAATCGAATATGCTGCAAATGTGGATGGCCGGCCACGCTACTTCACATATTTCCAGGCAGATGAATATCAAAGCAAAAACCGTTTCGTCACATAAAGGTAATATTAAGAAAAAAATCCAGACGCACAATAAACAGGTGATTTACCACATTGTTCGGTTGGCTGAAAACATTACTTCCGGCATTTACGTCAATATGCGCTGATGGCAAACTGGCGGCGATTACCGCCAGTTTCTGAATGGGGCCTACTCTGCTTTCTCAACAAAGATACCGTCCGGGTGCCCCACTTCATTAAAAAACCAGATCCCCAGCGGATAATCTTCCAGCGCCACAAGATACATAGTTCCTTCACTAAACGACTCAATTGCCAGTACTACCCCCGATCGACGTGGGCCACCGTCGGTCTTTACCGTGACACGATCGTTTACCTGCATAACTCGCCTCCTCTCGTTTTGAGCCAGTGTAGAACAAAAGCTGACTTCACGCAGCGTTCAGCCAGCGCAACTGACGTTTTAATAGACCGTCTATACTTAAAGAGGCCCTTTCAGAGCCGAGCGAGGTAGTGATGATGAAATCCGCTAAAGACCACGGTGTGATGAATACCGACGGGATTGACGTTAATGTCGATGCCCTGCTGGCGGCGATCAATGAGATTAGCGAAAGCGAAGTACATCGTAGTGAAGATGATCCGCATCATGTCAGTATCAATGGCCGTGATGAACACACATGGCGCGAGCTGGCCGAAGCCTTTGAGCTTGATATTCATGACTTTAGCGTTACTGAAGCCAATCGCTAAGCTCAGGTGAAAAAAATCCCGACTCGCAGGAGTCGGGATCAAACTTGCTAATGCAAGAAGCACTTGAAAATTCGTTACACCGGGAAATCCGATGCATGGAAGACATTATCCTCAATTATTTTGCATGACAAGAAGTATTCATGATGAGAATTATTGAGAAATGCGGCTTATATGTACAACCTATTTAATAACCCAGGCGCGACAAGGCTTGCCTGTTATCGTTCTTTTACGAACGGTATGCTTGCGCCATGCATTTTTTAAGAATTTTCCCATACCGAAGAGCAACAACGCGGCAATAAAGGTGAGCATCCTCACATTACCAGGCCCTACCCAGCCGAACAAACCCGATTACGTCCATTCTGCTTTGCCAGATACAGGCGATGATCGGCAATCGACTGCAGCTCCTCAAAGTTAAACTCATCTGATGTCTCGCTACTACTTATCCCCAGTGAGGCGCTGATCCGCAAACTAACGCTATTGTGCAACAATATCTCCCGGCTATGGATACGCAGACGAATACGCTCAGCAATCGCACGCGCTTGCGGCAGTTGGGTATTGGGTAGAACGATACAGAACTCTTCACCACCAACGCGTCCGGCAATATCCTGCTCGCGAATCTGTCCCATAATAGTACTGCCAACCAACGTCAAAACACGGTCCCCTGCCTGGTGACCATGTTTATCATTGATGCCTTTAAAATAATCCAGATCCAGCTGTATGACGGATATCGGTTGATTATTCCGCCGGCAGCTTCGGGCCGCCGCGATCGCCCGTTCAAACAGAGCGCCGCGATTTAGCAGCCGCGTTAATGCGTCATGCCAGGCCTGCCACTCAAGGGACGCCTGCAACACGCTCATGTTGATGACCATACGGCGAATAACCCCCCACGACACAATCAACATGAGGGTAAACATTAACCACATCAGGGTCAGTGCGATGGAAATGGTCCCGAAATCACCACGCACTCCTTCCTTCAAAGTATGAATATGCAACAGTACGCCGTCAAAGTTGCGGATCTTTTCCCAACTGATATAGCGAGTTAACTGACGTATGCCGCCATGGTTATCATTGGTCAACGCATAACGAAGTTGTTCTTGTTCCTTTGGCGAGAGCGGCGTCAGGACATCATCCGGCGCCGAAGAGGCGAGCAAATTGAGCTGCTTGTCATACAGTTGATACTCGCCCATTTGCCCTCCTTTTACCGCACTGACCAGAAAATTCTGCAGGTCGCGGATGGAAAAATCCATCGCCAGCACCCCCAGCCAGTAGTGCTCATAATCAAGAGGAATCGAGGCCGTAACCACCTGCGGTTGCGTATACCCGTCTTCTTGTTGAGTCGTTTGCCAGAGGATCCCTCGCCCTGGATTATCACGCTGGGTTTGCCGCATAAACCATGCTGACCCCGTATCTCGCGAGAACTGCGCCAGCACCTGGCTGGAACTGCGCGGGGCATCGGTTGTGGTATAAAACCCGCTGCGAGAAACGTAGGACATGCGCTCGCTGAAAATTCTGTTGTTATTGGTCAAACGCAGAAGATAGCCCAGCTCAAGGGTAGCCATCAGTTCATTGCTGGCCTGAGGATTATTACGCGACAACAGATCATCAGCGTCGACAAAAGAATCTGAAACGCCGTATACCGTCAGAGTACGCCGGTTGTTTAGCTCGACTGACCAGATGGGATCATGACGTTTACTGATGTACTCCTGTTCGGCCCGGCGCAGAATGGCGAAATCCAGCGGATTCTCCAGTGCTGATTGCATGCTGTTGCGAAAAAAGAGCAGACGATTGAGATTAAATTGCAACAGCCCATCCATTTCATGGGCCACGTTCTCAAGATTATTACGTTGGTTGGCGACGTAGGCTTCTTCCAGTACGCGGATTTCTCGCCAGATGAGCAACGTTGAAAAGAACAGCACCACGATGAAACAGATATTGACCACTCGCCCCGGATTGAAGAGGCGATGAAACTTTTTTGGCCAGAGCGGCTTATCCATTATTTACTCGCAGTACGGTCAAAGAAACCAACAACATCAACGCTCCTTGTCCGAACGTAATCAATATTAAAA
Source organism: Klebsiella aerogenes KCTC 2190 (assembly GCF_000215745.1). GTDB lineage: Bacteria > Pseudomonadota > Gammaproteobacteria > Enterobacterales > Enterobacteriaceae > Klebsiella > Klebsiella aerogenes. Next base: position 4,906,369 of record NC_015663.1, read on the forward strand.
GCGCCCGCACCAGCGGGCGCTGCACATCTAATTATGCTGCGAATGTTGCCCTTCGCCGCGGACCAACTCATCTTCACGGAAGGCTTCACGCTGTACGACCTGTCCGTCATACCACCGGCACTCGACCATATCGTCGGCAATGCCGGTGACCACCATCCGCGGCCCGCCGTTTTTTCGTCTGACTTCATCACTGACCAACAAGACCATTTTTGCCTCCGGTATCAGGAAGAAACTGTTTCACCTTAGACGACCCCGGCCCATTTTGCGTAGCCGGCGCAGGGATTTATTTCGCTTTACCGCGTAACGCGGTGATAGCTTTAACGACACCAAAGACGATAGCGCCAATGATAAATCCTAGCACCAGATTAGCGGCCACAGGCAATGTGGATGCCAGCATTCCGCTTAGCCCATGGGCAAAATTCTCGATGAAATGATGCAGCGGCGCTACGCCGTGAACCACGATACCGCCGCCAACCAGAAACATCGCCAGGGTACCGACGAAAGTCAGAATTTTCATCAATCGCGGCGCGATGGCCAGGAGCGCTTTTCCAACCCACTGCGCCAGTGCGCTTTTCTTCTCCGCCAGCCAATATCCCATGTCATCGAGCTTAACAATGACGCCCACCAGGCCATAAACCCCAACGGTCACGAGAATGGCGATGCCGGATAAAATCAGGATCTGATTAAGCAATGGCGCATCAGCTACAATACCCAGGGTAATCGCGACGATTTCGGCTGAAAGGATAAAGTCGGTACGGATCGCCCCTTTTACTTTATCGCGCTCAAAGGCCTGCGGATCCTGGGCTGCAAGCGTTTCCAGCCGCTGCTGGCGCAATTTCGGATCCTCCTTATTCTTGCGCGCGTGCAGGTTATGCAGCACTTTTTCAAAGCCTTCAAAGCAGAGAAATGCGCCGCCCAGCATCAATAGCGGCGTAATGGCCCAGGGAATAAAGGCGCTGATGAGTAACGCCAGCGGCACCAGAATCACTTTATTCAGGAACGAGCCTTTTGCCACTCCCCATACCACCGGGAGCTCGCGGTTGGCTCTTACGCCTGTGACCTGCTGCGCATTGAGAGAAAGATCATCGCCCAGTACGCCAGCCGTTTTCTTGGCCGCCAGTTTTCCCATGACGGAGATATCGTCCAGCAGCGTGGCAATATCGTCCAATAAGGTTAAAAGACTACTTCCCGCCAAAATGTGCTTCCTTCAATTTCTGTTTATGAAACATAGAGTATGAGGCAAAAGCGCCCTCTCGCCCAGAGATGTCATTAGTCAACAAAAATATAACAAAAAAAGCACATTGAAAGCGCTCGCCAGCACGTTAGTTTTCACGTTAACTATATGTTCCCTTTCTATCTCTTTTCGTCGCGAGGAAGTATGTCTACCCGTCAGCTGTTACCCCTTATCGGCGCGCTGTTTGCGCTGTATATCATTTGGGGTTCAACCTATTTTGCTATCGCTATTGGCGTTGCCAGCTGGCCGCCGTTGATGATGGCCGGGATCCGCTTTCTCTCTGCCGGCGGCGTGTTGCTTATCTATTTACTGGCCACCGGCCATAAACTCCCGGCCCGCCGGCCGCTACTTAATGCGGCCCTGATAGGCATCCTGTTGCTTGCCGTCGGCAATGGCTTCGTCACCCTTGCAGAACATCAGCATGTACCATCAGGCATCGCAGCGGTGATGGTCGCCACCGTACCGCTGTTTACGCTCTGTTTCAGCCGTTTTTTTGGCATTGCCACGCGCAAGCTGGAATGGTTCGGTATCGCGATTGGCCTGGCGGGAATAGTGATGCTCAATAGCGGCGGCAACCTCAGCGGCAACCCCTGGGGCGCATTGCTGATTCTAATCGGTTCCCTGAGCTGGGCGTTTGGCTCGGTTTACGGTTCCCGTATTGAATTACCAACCGGGATGATGGCGGGCGCGATTGAAATGCTGGCGGCAGGGATAGTGCTTTCCGCGGCATCCTGGTTCTCAGGCGAAAAACTCGCTCAAATGCCCTCCTGGTCTGGAATATTTGCCGTTGCGTATCTGGCCATTTTTGGCTCGCTTATCGCCATCAATGCCTATATGTATTTGATACGTAACGTAACGCCGGCGGTTGCTACCAGCTATGCCTATGTCAATCCGGTTGTCGCCGTGCTGCTGGGGACCGGATTTGGCGGCGAAAGTCTCTCATTTATCGAATGGCTGGCGCTGGCGGTGATTATTTTCGCGGTCGTGTTGGTGACGCTGGGTAAATATCTCTTCCCTGCCCGCTCCACCGTTACGCCTTGTCAATCGGATCGATAAAACCAATGCCCTGAGTGTCGATCTGCGCGCAATTTCCACCGCCGCAGATCCACTCCTCCAGACGATCGCATAAAGCATCATCGCTTAATTTCTGCCGCCCGCGGAGCGCGCACTCCCAGACAATAAGCACCCGCCAACCTTGTGCTAACAACATCGCCAGGTCGCGGCGATCGCGCTGCACGTTAGCGCCAATCTTTTTCAGCCAGAAATCGGTACGGGTCGCCGGTACTTTAAACAGATAACAGTGATGATGATGCCAAAAGCAGCCATGGGTGAAAATAACGCAGCGGTAGTCAGACAGCAGAAAATCAGGCCGCCCCGGTAGCGATGCCTCCTGAACGCGAAAAGTGAATCCGGCCTGCGTTAGCAGCGCCGCCAGCCGCTTCTCAATTGCCGTATCGCGGGTCGCGATAGCGCGCATATTTTTACTACGTGTGGCCTTATCATGAACGTCCGCCATCGCTATCTCCTGCAACGCGCCGCTTTACCGCCTCGGAAATTCGCGGCGCCAGCAGCTTCGCTACCGCGGCAAACACCGGAACAATCACCGAGTTGCCGAACTGGCGATAGGCCTGGGTATCGGAAACCGGAATACGAAAACGGTATTCTCCCGGGGCTTCGAACCCCATCAACCGTGCGCATTCACGCGGCGTTAAACGCCGCGGGCGGCGCTGTTGATTTTGTGGATCGTCAAAGTGCTTTTCGCCCAATGGCTTATCCCAACCTCGATCGACCAGAATCTCAGCGCCATCTTTGTAGTAGCGCGCCGAAAGCGTTCGCGCAACGCTGCCTGGATTGGTCGGGTCGACCAGACCGTAGCCAAAACCGTTGCCACGCGCCTGGTGTTTACGCGCGTAACGGTAGAGGTACTTCCATAAAACCGGCGTCAGGATGAATTTAGCATCGACGGTGGGATCCAATAACTCGCCAAAGGTCGGCCGCTGCGGCGGGTACAGGCTGGCGATATCGCGCAGCGTAAATCCTTCATGCAATTGTAAATCGCGACGGAAACCCACCAGCACGATACGCTCACGGTGTTGGGGTAAGAAATGACGCCCATCGATCACTTTTGGATCATCGACGCCCGCATGATCGGCATCCGCCACCTCATAGCCTAGCTCATCCAGCGTCTGCATGATAATACGGAAGGTTCTTCCTTGATCGTGGCTCTTCAGATTCTTGACGTTTTCCAGCACAAAGATCGGCGGACGGCGGGCGGCAATAATTCTGACGACATCAAAAAACAGCGTTCCCTGAGTTTCACAGGCAAAACCATGAGCGCGCCCCATGGCATTTTTCTTGGATACTCCGGCGAGGGAAAAAGGCTGGCAGGGGAAGCCCGCGAGCAGTACATCATGTTGCGGGATCGCCTCACGGATAGACTTTGCCGCCTCTTCATCACTGATATCGGCGCGCTGGCTGAGAGTGATTTCGCGGATATCGGCGTTAAAGCTGTGCTCTTGCGGATCGCAATACCAGTTAGCTTTATAGGTACGTACGGCGTGTTTATTCCACTCGCTGGTAAATACGCACTGCCCACCAATAGCTTCAAAGCCGTGACGAATGCCGCCGATGCCGGCGAAGAGATCGATAAAACGAAAGGCATAGTCTGGATGATGGCGCGGCGGAGCCGGTAACAGGCTCGCCAGATGAGCGCACTCCGCGTTAGTCAATCTACTTGCCGCACGGCTCACCGTCGCCACCCGTTTGAGTATCGCCGGGCTCCAGTGCTGGTCGCCAACCGCGACCAGCTGTGCGACCAGGGTTTTGACATCATATATCGTCATCAGCTGGCGCAATAACGCCTGCGCGTGTTCCCCTGACGGTAAAGACAGGAGGTTTTCTTGGGATAAATTTTGCGGCATAACCTCAACCAGCACGGACAATTTTTGCAGAGAGTACCACAAATAGTCGCAACGGATTTAAACCGCAGGCGCAAAGCGGCGCAAAACCGCTTCATCCAACGACAACGGGTCGCCACGCAGTTCGGCGCTCAGCTTCGCCATAAATTGCACCAGAAATTGAGCGTTATGCGACGCCAAAGCTCTTCCCTGCTCCGTTTGCATGGTCTCAGGCAGACGGAGCAATTTGCTCTGGAAATGGTCGAGAGCATATTTCTTGTCATCAAGATCGCGCTGGTCAGCAAAGGGGTCGTTAGCATCAAACAAAATCGTGTTTAGCGCGCCGGAAACAGCAAAGACACGCGCCAGGCCAATTGCGCCTAAAGCTTCCAGACGATCTGCATCCTGGACAATTTTTGCCTCTACGCTTTGTGGCAGTATAGCCGCACTAAAGCTATGTGCTTCAATGGCATGCATAACAGCAGGATAACGGTCGGCTGGAAAGTCGGGGAAAGCGCTTTGCAGGATAGACCGCGTTTTCTGCGCCGCCATCCGTGAAGAGTGATGACGTTGAGGATGGTTTTTAGCCAGGCTGACAATATCGTGAAAGTAGCAGGCCGTCAGGATAACCAACTCGTCAGCGCCACTCTCGCCGACCAGTTGCTGCGCGGTACTCCAGACGCGGCGAAAGTGCGAAATGTCATGCGCCGCATCTTCCTGTGCATGATGCGTATTTAACCAGTTTTCAAATCGTTGTTGCCATTCAGCTAATAACATGAGCGTTTCCTGATGCCTGGGACTAGCCACGAGCATAGCAACTTTAATCGCGCTGTTCATGTACCTGAATAGGGGGACGCGTGTACCAGGCTATCGCCCCAAGGATTAACCCCACTGCCCCCAGCACCAAAAAACCCAGCAGCGCGCCAATCCATTTGCCCGCCGTTGATCCCCATTCACCATCAATGCTGGCGCCGGGAACGCTTTGAATCCGCCCCACTATCCACCAGTACCGTACCATCGCCCACACAAAGTAAGCGCAAAAAGCGTAAAAAGCCCATAACGCCAGCTTTCCAACGGGCCCCCGTTTCGCTTTCGTGTCCATTAAATCCTTCTCCATACATCAACCACAACGCATCATCGTCTACCACACATTTGTGACGCAAATCACATTATACAATTATCGTGCTTATCTGGAAGCATAAGAAGGTACTGAACGCTTTTAGCCATCCACGGACGCAAGAGCGGTACTCCCCTATATATTACGGCTGTGTTCATGCTTTTAAATAAGACGATTTGCTGAAATTCAGCGATGTTCGTTATCAAACAAAATTATTTCAAATGATGACTTATCACTTTATAACCGATAATATTATTACGCCATTTACAATACACATATCATTATTATAAAAAATTAAAAACCTTTACTATCAACAACCATAATAAGTCACTAATAAGCCACAAAAATATTCACCCCCCAAAGAATAGAAAATACATATATTGAATATAAAATAAATATTTTGAAATATTTTAATATACTTTTATTACATTTTTTATTTAATTAAAAATGAACTTAAGCGGCTAGTATCGATTTGTCATTCCACAGGGAATTAGACAATTCATATTAATTATGATTAAAGGGAATACATAATGAAAAGAAAAGTATTGGCTATTATGCTGCCAGCGTTATTAGCAGCAGGCGCGGCGCACTCTGCGGAAATTTATAATAAAAACGGCAATAAACTGGACCTCTACGGAAAAGTTGACGGCCTGCACTATTTCACTGACGATGCTTCTGAAGATGGCGACCAAACCTACGTACGTTTCGGCCTGAAAGGCGAAACGCAGATCAACGATCAGCTGACCGGCTACGGCCAGTGGGAATACAATATTCAGGCTAACACCACTGAAGGTGAAGGCGCTAACTCCTGGACCCGTCTGGGTTTCGCGGGTCTGAAATTTGCTGATTACGGTTCACTGGACTACGGCCGCAACTACGGCGTTATTTATGATGTTGAAGCCTGGACCGATGTGCTGCCGGAATTCGGCGGCGATACCTACACCCAGACTGACGTCTTCATGCTCGGCCGTACCAACGGCGTGGCGACCTACCGCAACAGCGATTTCTTCGGCCTGGTAGATGGTCTGAACTTTGCCCTGCAGTATCAGGGTAATAACGAAAACGCGGGTTCTGGCGAAGGCACCAATAACGGTGGCGATCGTAAACTGGCGCGTGAAAATGGCGACGGCTTCGGTATCTCTACTTCCTACGATTTCGGTATGGGCATCAGCTTCGGCGCGGCATATGCTTCTTCCGATCGTACCAACAATCAAGTGGCTGCCTCTGCCAGCAGCGCATACGCCGGCGGCGATAAAGCCGATGCCTGGACCGTGGGCGCGAAATACGATGCTAACAACATCTACCTGGCAGCGATGTACGCGGAAACCCGCAACATGACCTCCTTCGGTAAATCCACCAGCTATCTCGGCGGCGGTATTGCCAACAAGACGCAGAACTTCGAAGTCGTTGCCCAGTATCAGTTCGATGATTACGGTTTACCGCTGCGCCCATCCGTTGCATATCTGCAGTCTAAAGGTAAAGACCTGTACAACAGCGGCGACAAAGACCTGGTTAAATACGTTGATGTGGGTATGACTTACTACTTCAACAAAAACATGTCCACCTATGTTGATTACAAAATCAACCTGCTGGACGAAGATGACTACTTCTACCGCGCAAACGGCATCGCCACCGATGACGTTGTCGCGCTGGGTCTGGTCTACCAGTTCTAAGATCCCCTCATGACCAAAGCCTGCCACGCGCAGGCTTTTTTGCGCACAAAGCAGGAGCATCGCACTAAGGATGGTCAATACCTACCCCATCATCCGAATAATGTAAGAGACCACGCGGAGTGCCACCACCACAAAAGTTTACGCGAAAGTGCGGGATTCGCGCCATTTTTCAGTGGTTCATCAAATGCTTTAACCCAATAATACAGCGCCCGATTTTGCCAGGCTCCTCAACGCTCGCTGCGTCAGTTTTAACATCTGGCTGGACCAGACCATTCTGTTAACAACTCAACACATACCGCGCTAACCTTTTGGCCTGTAACCCTACATTTTTGACCAATTGCATACACCTCGTTTGGACAGGTCATTAATGGTTACTCAGAACAAACTGAAACCCTGAAAATCCAGAGACATTGCAAGTGATTTGATGGTAGGATAACCGCCGTTTTTCGGCTTGTTTTTGCTGAAAATAGTACAACCACATAAATGAAAACGAACAAAACCTTCTCACTATTGGTTCTCGCTTACCAAGGGCGGTAGCGTGCTTTTTTAGGCCTTAATCTCTTACTTAGCGCAGCATTTAGCCTAAAATTTAGGCAATTAATTCACGAAAACTTCAGTTACCACTTCCATTTCATCGAGAAATCTGATGTTTTTTTTCCTGAAGCGGTTACAGCGAAAAGAAAGAATGTTTATCTATCATTGGATATCCCATAAGCACACTGTAAGGCAGAAACACATTTAGTAATAAATAGTCAGAAAGAATGCCATGCAGGTTATAAAGGAGTAAAAGGCTCCGTTTACGATATGAAAATCTCCAGGCGAAAGTTCAACCTATCTTGTCTGGGGAATCATTCGGCGAGGGGTGTTTTCCCTATCGCTACTCCCTCCTTTATATCGATAACGTCTCCGTTCCACCGGCTTATATTGAAAAGAAAGTTAAATCATGATGTCAAAAAAGTTAATTAATAGTCTACGTAGCTTCTCATAATTACTCTATAGCTTAGTTTAGCTCACGACTCTCGCGGGAGCATGGAGAGCTTAATTTCAGGGGTAACTGAATAAGGTGCGGTAACACAATACAAATGTTTTCAGCAGGCCAACAATGAACGAGCTCAGCACAGTGTGCTGCTCATTTCACTAACTCGACATCTCCGGTGCTACATCAGCACACCGGTTATCCTACGGATAGGGTTCTTGTCGCGTATTTTATGTATAGTTTTCTGCATCAGGCTTCTTTCGACATGGAGTATTGGTGCTATGATCGGTTTCGCTTAGTTCGGTTGGAGATTGTGATCTTTCATGATTGGTCCGATCGTGCAAACCAAGTTGAGTTCTATCAAGTGATCTACAATTATGCGCAGCTATTTAGGTGTTAAATGAATATTTTCTCTATTCTTGCTAAGACTTTTTATCGGTGTATTCATACACTTGCCACAAATAAAAATCTTGTGATTTCGCTGACTAAACGGGAAATCGGCAGTAAATATAAAGGCTCATTTATCGGGCTTCTTTGGTCATTTATCAACCCAGTGTTGATGATGGTAATTTATACCTTCGTTTTCAGCGTCGTATTCAAAATTCGCTGGGGTGCGGGCGTCGATTCCAAAGGAGAATTTGCGTTAGCATTGTTCATTGGTTTGATTTTCTTCGGGCTCTTTTCCGAATGTATTAACCGAGCGCCTTATTTAATCGTCAATAACGTCAACTACGTCAAAAAGGTTGTATTTCCGGTGGAAACACTGCCTATTGTTGCGCTCTGCACAGCTTTATTCCAAATGGCGATTAACTTCGTTGTTTGGTTGTTGTTCTATGTGGCGATCGTAGGCCTCCCTACATGGCACATCCTATGGCTACCTGTCATCGTCGCGCCGTTCCTTATGATGGCCCTGGGCGTATCCTGGTTCCTCTCTTCGCTCGGCGTTTACCTGAAAGATATCGCTCAGGTTATAGGCGTGATTACCATGATTCTGATGTATCTTTCGCCAATCTTCTATCCCATTTCCATGTTGCCTGACGCATATCACATCTTTATGCAACTCAGTCCGATGACTTATGTTATTGAGCAAGCAAGAGATTGCATGATGTTGGGCAAAAGTATCGCTTGGGATAGTTGGGGTATTTATACTCTAATCTCTTTCGTTATCATGCTGTTAGGTTATGGTTGGTTTATGTTCACGCGTAAAGGATTTGCTGATGTCATCTGAATTCGCAATTTCAGTCAAAAATATTTCGAAACGCTTTGAAATGTATGCAAATCCGAAGCATCGTTTATACCAAATGCTTTCTCTCGGTCGTCGTACATACTTTAAAGAGTTCTGGGCGCTGAACGGCGTTTCTTTTGACGTTAAACGCGGCGAAACGCTCGGCATTTTGGGCCGTAACGGTGAAGGAAAAAGTACCCTACTGCAGATTATTGCCGGCACGTTAACGGCCACTTCAGGCAGCGTTGAGGTCAATGGCAAACTGGCTGCTTTGCTGGAACTCGGCGCGGGTTTCAACCCTGAGTTTACTGGCCGTGAAAACGTTTATCTGAGTGGCATCATTCTTGGTATGACGCACAGTGAAATGGAGCAGAAATTCCCAGAGATCGAAGCGTTCGCCGACATCGGTGAGCATATCGATCAACCGGTCAAAACATACTCCAGCGGGATGTATGTGCGTCTGGCCTTCGCTGTTCAGGCTTGTATTAAGCCCGAAGTTCTAATCATAGATGAAGCGCTGTCGGTTGGTGATGAGAAATTCCAACGCAAATGCTTCGATTATATCGAATCGCTGCGCTTGCAAGGGTGTTCAATCATCCTGGTGACGCATTCCACTTCGACCGTAGAGAAGTTTTGCCAGCGAGCAATTTTGTTGCGAAAAGGCCGTGTAGAGGCCATCGGTAGCGCCAAAGAAATCATCGATCAATATCATGCCCTGCTGTACTCAGATGAAAAAACTTACCTGCGCTATCTGAATAACATTGCTAAAAGCACTAATAAATCCATCGTTCCACCAGCAGAAGAGAGCCGGGATGGTATCGTCCCCAAGGAAGGTCCTATCGTGGAACAAGTGGAGGCACAGGCAGAAAACGAACTGACCAGCGGCGCCCTTATTGAAAGTTGGATCATTAAAGATGCCCACGATCAGCCTTGCGATTTGTTCCGCGTGGGTGAGAAAGCCATCATCAATTTTGATATCAGCGTATTTGGGCCGATAGAAGAATTACAAGCAGGCTTTGTCATCAAGACAGTTGAAGGCATTACTGTATTTGGCACCAGCACCTTATACCATAAGAAGAATATACATAATGCTAAAGGCGGCGATACACTAAGGGCAACGTTTGAACTGGATCTGGCGTTATGCGAAGGCAACTATTTTATTTCTTTGGCTATAGCCAACGCTATCAGCCACGCCGATATGTCCTATCTTGATAAAAAAACCGATGTCATCGTCCTCAAGATCATAGAACCTCGCACGACAATGTCAGGTATTGCCGCATTGCCTGTTTCTTTATCACTCGAAAGGTGGTCAGGAGAGCATGAATAAATCAATACTTATTATCACTCAGTATTATTCAGTAGGCGGCCTGGAAACCTATATCAATACCCAGGTAAAGGATCTGGTCGCTCATGGCTACCAGGTTCATCTCATGTACTCCGTTATCGCAGACCCATCATTACTGCCTGACGGGCTGAGTTCGTGCCATACAAATATTCACTTAAGCAACGGTTCTATTGAACAACTCGTTCAGTGCGTAGACCTGATTCGACAAGTTATCAAAGAGGAGGGTATTGATGTCGTTCACGTCCATCCTTTTGACTGCATTTTCCCTGCGGTGATCGCCGCAGACTGCGAAAAAATACCGTCGTTATTAACTTTACACGGTCCATTGTCGCTCCAGCATTTTACGCGGAATATTTATAATCAGGCGTTGGCCATTTATTTCCTTAAAACTCTGCATACTATTTTCTGCGTTTCACAGGAAACTGCGGATCAGTTAGCGCAGATCATAGACCACCCATCGGTCATGATTGTTCCTAACCTAATAGATCCCCCCCAGACGCAGCTCGCTCTTACGGATAAGAGCGTTGACAAAAGATGGCTTATCGCCAGCAGGCTGGATGAGGATAAGGCTGCTGGGATTATAAAGTTCATTGACTTCGCCAGCCGTTGCCAAATGATTCATGGTATTGATATTTACGGTACCGGCAGTAGCGAAGACGTCATCAGAACCTACGTTAACGATAATAACTTCAGCCAGTGGGTAAGTTTTAAAGGCGTGCTTGGTAACATCCCCGCGGTCATGCCGCAATATGCTGGCTTTGCCGGCATGGGGCGCGGAGTACTGGAAGCCGGCATGAGTCAACTGCCGGTGTGTCTGGTTGGCTACGATGGGATTAAAGGTATTCTGAACGATGAAACCTTTAAACTTGCTGCTTACTGCAATTTTTCCGGCAGAAATCTGGCAAATATCGAGGAAACGGTACTTCAGGAGCAATTTGCCGCCGCGCATCCCCTGTCCCCAGATTTGCTCAGTGGTTACCAAAGCGCTGGTCGTTGGAGCCAGATCATCGAGAGCGTTTATCTCCCGAACAAGGAGCGATACGACAATCTCGATTCTTTGCAGCTCTACCGGCAACTATGTGAGGCGCCCCCCTCAAGAGAAAATGAAAGTTATTTGATCGCGGATGCATTTACTGCCGCCATATTTAAAACGTTAGCGAACCAACTGATCGCTAACAATATCGAGATTAAAGCTCACGATTATAGCATGAAAGAGACCGTCAAAATGGAAGGTAAAGTGAGTCAGGTTCCCCAGGAGCGCCCAAACAATGTAGCCAATTCAGGGAACGATATCATGGCCAAATTAACTGCTTTAGAAGAGCAAAATCAGGCTTTACAGAATGATGTTAAATCGTTAGTGCAAATTTTGACATCAGTAGTGGCAAAGCAGGAAGACTATTTTAATACTTTACCTCGGATAGGTACATCGGGCACAGGGCAAAAACTTCGCTATTTGGTCCAGCTCGCAATTAAATCGCTGACCAAAGCGGATAAACGCTATGAGCTGGCCAAAACCATTTACTGGAAACTGCCCGAGTCTGTCAGGTTAAAACTACAAACTCAACGCTACCGATACGTGCAAAAACACTTCGAGCATGCTTGCAATAGTGACAAAAAAGATACCTCCATACCTGAAGAGGTTCCAGCCTGGGTCGAAGCGGTAAACCGATCAGAAAAAGTCGTCTTCATTCCGTGCAGCTTCGAATTCGATGAACTAGTAAACCAACGGCCAATCAACGCGGCCAAATATTTCGCGGAGAAAGGGTATCAGGTTATTTTTATTGCCTGGCAGTGGACACCGCAGGAAACACTATCGAAAGGTTGCTCGCAAGTCTGGAATAATGTTTATCAGGTTCCACAGTATGAGTTTGTGAAAAATACCCGTCAATGCCAGCTACATGACAAAACCACGTCCTTTATCATCACCATGCCAGCGAAAATCTTCCTCAGCCCGCTCTATGAATTTAGATCGCAAGGCTGCAACATCGTCTATGACATTATGGATGAATGGGAATGCTTCAATGAGGTTGGACAGGCACCCTGGTATCAGAAAGAAATAGAAGAAACCTTTATTCTGCAGAGTGATTACGTCTGTAGCGTAGCCCCTTCACTGCGTGACAAATTTGCTTATCTGCGCAGCGATATTGATGTGATTGGTAACGGCTATTCCGAAAAGGTTCTCGGCGATACACGCAATATTGCGAAAGACGACGGCAATAAAGTAGGCTATTTTGGTCACCTGACCGACTCATGGTTCGACTGGGATATCGTATTTAAATTAGCGGAAGAATTCCCACAATATCACTTCGAGATTATTGGTTATGGTGAGCCTGAGTGGGTGGTCGAGAAAGCAAAAAGTATTGCGAACATCACCCTCGTCGGCAAAGTGATGCCACAAGATCTTCATCAATACGTCAAAGAATGGTCAATCGGTCTCATTCCATTCAAAAATGGCAAACTAGCTCAAGCCGTCGACCCTATCAAAATTTACGAGTACCTTTATTTTGGCTTGCCAACGTTGGTGACCGGGATTGAGCATATTAAACGCTATCCAATGACCTATTTCTCTGACGGCAGCGATATTGTCGACTTGTTTGAAAAAACAATCAAAAGCGAACGTCACTCTGCCGAACTGGAAGTTTTCCTGCATGAAACTACGTGGGCAGCACGATTTGAGGAAATAGAGTTGAACATCCTGAATAAAAGGGGAATAAGGGAATTATATGCTTCGTAAAATAGCATTTTTCTATCCTTGGGCAACGCATGGTGGTGTAGAAAAGGTCATGCTCACCCGCGCCAGACTGTTAAATGATACCGGAAAGTATCAGGTTGACCTTCTTTTCACTCATGATTCCGGTGCAGCGAAAGCGATCACAACCGCACTTTCGGATTGTAAAAATGTTAATGTCAAAATTGTCAACTTCGATTATTTGCTGACCCAGGATTACAGTCTCATATTTTGCATCGATTTCCCTGCAGCCCTGACATTTTGTCATACACATAAATTGAAGTATTTTGCGGAATGCCATACTCCCTATAAAGAAAACAGAGCTTATTTAAATAATGTTCCGCACAGTTGTTTGGCAGTACTGTGTCCATCCATATTATTTATGAAGCAGCTTGAGCCAGAATTGCACAAAAATACCAGTCCGCTGTTATTACTGCGCAATTTTGTGCCCTGGGATCATATCACCCATGAGCCGCATACTATCCCTACGCTCCCGGCATGGTCGAGAAGACCTATTCTCTTCCTGGGACGAATGGACAAGCTAAAGAATCCGACTGAATTACTGGACGCATTCGTTATTTTAAAAGAGCGCCATCCGGGAAAATACATGCTCGTACTTTGCGGCCCGCAGTCTTCAGAAATCAACATTAACGCTGAACTGGAGTGCAGGAATCTGGTTGGCGACGCGATATCCTTACCGCCAGTGCCATTCTTAAATGTGGACAAACTGCTGTTAGCGATCTCTCGCTCCAACGGGATTTTTGTGTCGCCATCAACTGGAGAGTCATTTGGCCTATCGGCTTCTGAAGCGATTTGCGCAGACGTACCCGTTGTCTTGTCTAATATCGAAGCACATAATTATTTGGTTGCCTCGCGTGAAAACGAATTCACTTACTCGTTACATGATGCTCGCCAATTGGCAGAAAAAATAGGTTCTATTTCTGACAATTATGCGCAATCCAAGGCATCACTCGCAGCGTTAAAAGACAAATTTTCCGCCCATGCATTTATGAATGATTGGGACGAGTTGCTTCGCAGAACCGAATAGCCTTTAGCTCCCCCATACTGGCTTTCGCTGCCAGTATGGGGGAGGTCGCCGAACAAGCTATCGCTGACATTGACAATGCCGTCAGGCACTTTATTAAAAAGTATATTGATACCGATATACTTTTCTTCATCCACCTCAGCCCGAACGTACGCCAGGTCACGGACTGTCTATTGAAAGGTTACTCAGGAATTAAACGGGTCAGCGCAGTTGCCTATCGCCCTTTAAGCCCTGAACCTATCATTTAATGACCATGGCAGCGCCCTTAACGGCGACGGTGGTTCCGGTCATGTATTGTCCGCAATTTATTTACTGAACAATGCCAATGAAAATCGTATATCTTTCAGCGGTTCCCTGGTTGAGTATAAGTCAGCGCCCTCATTTTTTCGCCAAATACGCCCTGACCCATGCCACTCAGGAACTTTTGTGGATTGAGCCTTATCCTAGTCGTTTTCCTACCCTCACTGATCTGACCCCTGGTCGACATGCCCCGGAACCGGCAGGGTTGGATTTAATAGAGGGCCTACAACTAACTCGATTGGGTTTTGTTGCCCCCGTGGAACCTATCCCCTCGCTTTTTAAACTGCTTAACCATAGAAAAATAAAACAACTCATTGACGATATAACCAATTTTATATCCGAAGATACTATTCTGGTTATCGGCAAACCCTGCCTGTTAGCCAACATGCTTATTAAGCAATTTAAATGGCGACAAGTGTGGTATGACGCCATGGACGATTTCCCTTCATTTTATTCTGGCATTTCAAAGAAAAATACGGCTCATCTTGAAAAAGAAATCGCCCTACAGGTTGACCGTATATTCTGCTCAAGTCATGCCTTAATCGAGAAATTTTCGTTTATCGCTCCCCACAAAACC
Organism: Klebsiella aerogenes KCTC 2190; assembly: GCF_000215745.1. Taxonomy (GTDB): domain Bacteria; phylum Pseudomonadota; class Gammaproteobacteria; order Enterobacterales; family Enterobacteriaceae; genus Klebsiella; species Klebsiella aerogenes. Next base: position 4,921,486 of record NC_015663.1, read on the forward strand.
ATGCTAGTACTTAATGCTTGTTCTGATGACATACAGAAAAGCAATCTTCCCCAACCGTCGAATGAAAAAGTCACGTTTGGCTATATTGGCACAATCGCGAGTTGGTTTGACTGGAACTGGGTGATTGATTTAGCAACTAAAAACCCGGAAGCGATCGTAAATCTAGTGGGGCCAAAAAAGACAAGAGTTCCGGAAAATTTACCGGAAAATATCGTCCTCGAACCGCCTATTCCGCATCCCAAGGTGATGGAGAAGATATCCACGTTTAACTATGTGATCATTCCATTTGTGCAGAATGATATTACTAAATATGTCGACCCAGTGAAGTTTTACGAATACAGACTGGCTGGGAAAACCATTCTGTCCACGCCGTTTGGCGAGATGCTATGGCATCATCAGGGGGAAGCCAGCAATTCAGGAATAACATTAGACATCACCATACCTGAGAACACGCTCGTCTTCCCTTCACCGCAAAAATCAAACGACATTCCAAGATGGAGTGGACGATTCTCTGAAGTCTTCATCAGTCATTGAAGGTGGACATTTCCTGACATTTTGATAAGTCGTTTTTCAAGCGAAGCGATGACTGGGGCCAAAGAGGCCCCTTGCTGCTAACGAGCCTTGCAACATACGCAGAGATTACCCCGCCGCGGCGGCGGAAAAGTTAGACCGTAAACTCTAAATAGCCATTCTAGATCTGAACTGACCGTGTCCTCGAGCCGATATCTACCGATAATCGAGAAATCAGAGAATGATTATTGAGGAAAATATACCCTGAGAGTATACCAACACTATACCAAGTGTGATGGATGTCGTTGAAGGGAATTAGCGTAAGTGATTGAATAGTGGCGGAGAGAGGGGGATTTGAACCCCCGGTAGAGTTGCCCCTACTCCGGTTTTCGAGACCGGTCCGTTCAGCCGCTCCGGCATCTCTCCGCTGTTGAGGTTGCTATAATGCCAGGTTCTTTGGCATTTTAATAGCTCCAGTCCCTTATATTGAGTTCAAGTGACGACTTTGCGAGCGATATGATGTTTAAATGGCCGTGGAAAGCAGAAGAACAGACAGGTAATGGCGAAATCCCGTGGGAACAAGCGGTTGCCATTCCGGTTTTAGCAAACCTCACTCAACAGGAACAGCAGCAGCTGTGCCAAATGGCAGCTCGTTTTTTACAGCAAAAACGTCTGGTGCCGTTACAGGGATTTGAGTTAACCCCACTACACAGCGCACGTATCGCACTACTTTTTTGTCTGCCGGTGCTGGAGCTTGGCCTTGAGTGGTTAGATGGTTTCCACGAGGTTCTGATCTACCCTGCCCCCTTTGTCGTCGATGACGAATGGGAAGATGACATCGGCCTGGTGCATAATCAACGCGTTGTGCAATCCGGGCAAAGCTGGCAACAGGGTCCCATTATCCTTAACTGGTTAGATATTCAGGACTCTTTCGATGCCTCAGGTTTTAACCTGGTGGTGCACGAGGTCGCGCACAAACTGGATTCACGTAACGGCGATCGTGCCAGCGGCGTCCCTTTTATTCCCTTGCGTGAAGTCGCTGGTTGGGAACACGACCTGCATGCAGCGATGAACAACATTCAGGATGAAATCGATCTGGTCGGCGAAAGCGCCGCCAGCATTGATGCCTATGCGGCAACCGATCCGGCTGAGTGCTTTGCGGTGCTCTCAGAATATTTCTTTAGCGCACCGGAGCTATTCGCTCCTCGCTTCCCGGCGCTATGGCAGCGGTTCTGCCAGTTCTATCGTCAGGATCCGCAACAGCGTTTACGGGAAAACGATCTACTGGATGAAGACGACGCGCGCGTTGTTCATTAAAAGCCCGCTTTGAACTAAATATCGCCAATTGAATCAGCTGGTTAAATTTAGTGTTGACACTAAAATGCGAGGCCATTACTATGCGCCTCGTTCACACGATTCCTCTGTAGTTCAGTCGGTAGAACGGCGGACTGTTAATCCGTATGTCACTGGTTCGAGTCCAGTCAGAGGAGCCAAATTTAAAAAGCCTGCTTTCGAGCAGGCTTTTTGCTTTTTAACATCCACGCCAGTTAAAAACTGCTTTCTACCGCTGAACGACTAATATTCACCGGCATCCCGGAGCGCCTCTGTAACGCTGAATCCGCGCGCCCGACATTCACGCCCGCGCCCTGTACAAACTCACGGATTGCCGGGGTATATGGCAGCGGTACTTTACGGTCTGACTGAAATTCAGCGCGATTACGCGATAACGGTTCATGCACTTCCAGCCAGCGGCTACCGTCCGGTTCAGTCGTGTATTTTACCGGCTGATCGATAATCTGTACTCGCGTGCCAACGGGCACATTATCGAACAGGTATTTGATGTCATCGTTGCGCAGGCGAATACAGCCCTGGCTCACCCGCAGGCCAATGCCAAAATTGGCATTCGTTCCATGAATGGCATACAACCTGCCAATATAGATAGCATACAGCCCCATCGGATTATCTGGCCCGGCGGGCACCATCGCCGGCAGGGTTTTACCTTCTTTGGCATACTCGCGACGGGTATTCGCCGTCGGCACCCAGGTAGGCCCTTCCTGCTTACGTTCCACCGCCGTCACCCAATTACGCGGCGTCTCGCGCCCCGCCTGACCGATACCGATCGGTAACACCTCGACGGTAGTGCCCTCAGGCGGATAATAATAAAGCCGCATCTCGGCGACGTTTATCACGATACCGCTACGTACAGTAGCAGGCAGGATCAATTGCTGTGGGATAATCAACGAGCTTCCCGATTTGGGCAGATAGACATCGACGCCGGGGTTAGCCTCCAGCATATTGCTCAGCCCCTGCCCGTACTGCGCGGCAAAGGTTTCCAGCGGTTGGGTATTACGCTCGGGCACGTTAATTTTCATCGGGCTGCCAACCAGACGACTCCCTTCCGGCGGCAACGGATAACTTACCGCCAATGCGCTGTGGCTGGCCAACATCATCACCAGAGAGCAAAGCAACTTCATACGCCGCACCATCATTTTCCCTTCCTCAGTCGCGACTCACGTGAATGAATTATAGCTGCTTTGTCGCCTCCCGCTTGCCCGCTGGCCGCACTCAGATTTGATAATCGATCGCCACTTCCTCCGGCTCCATCGCCTGGCGCTTAATCTCATCCAGCGATAGTCCAGCATTGCACAGTTCAATGAAGCGCCAGACGTAGTTACGTTGTAACTGACCGCGTTTGAGCCCCAACCAAACGGTATTGGCATCAAAGAGATGGCGTGTTTCCAGCCGGGTAAAGGTATCCGCTTCGCGAGCATCGCCGGATTGCTCCGCCACCAGCCCCACGCCCAAGCCCAGCTCCACGTAAGTTTTGATCACATCCGAATCCTGGGCGCTGAGGACGATATCCGGCATCAGCCCTTTACGGGTGAAAGCTTCATCAATACGCGAGCGTCCGGTGATCCCCTGACGGTAGGTAATTAACGGCCAGCGCGCAATAGCCTCGAGCGTGAGCGGCGTAACCTCAATCAGTGGATGATCTTTTGGCACTAACAGACTGTGGTGCCAGCGAAACCAGGGGAATGCCACCAGCGTCGGGTCGTTACTTAAGCGCTCGCTGGCGATACCAATATCCGCCCCGCCGTTGTGCAACAACGCCTCGATTTCCTGCGGCGTCCCTTGCACCAGTTCCAAACGCACCTCGGGGAAAAGTTCGCGAAAAGCTTTAATTACCGGCGGTAGGCTATAACGCGCCTGAGTATGCGTGGTGGCAATAGTTAATACGCCTGAAGCGTCATTGGTAAAAAGATCGGCCAGCCGGCGAACATTGCTGGCCTCGTTGAGGATCCTTTCGGCAATGGAAAGCAGCGCTTTACCGGGTTCGGTCATCCCCAGAAGACGCTTACCGCGGCGGATAAAGATTTCTATCCCCAGCTCTTCTTCCAGCTCACGAATATGGCGGCTGACGCCAGATTGCGAGGTGTACAGCATATTAGCGACTTCCGTCAGGTTGTAATCCCGACGGGCCGCCTCGCGAATAATTTTTAGTTGCTGGAAATTCACCTTTTCCCCCAGGTCTTCAGACATAACATGATGTCTATTGTTAAAGTCTGTTTACCCGGCAAACAAATAATAAAAACCAGCAACTTATTCCTTAAAAGAATATAACCTAACTGACCAGCTGTAATTCACGATTCTCCAACGAAGGACGGCTGACCAGCGACAGCAGGATATCTTTGACCGCCTGAGCCTGAGGAGATAAACCGCCGCGCGCCGAGGTATTCAGTGAGAGCGACAGGCTCATCGACGGCGTGCTGATGCGCGCCATCCAGCCATTTGCCGTAGCACACAGCGAGCGCGCCGCCGATTCCGGCAGTACGGTAACGCCCATTCCACTGGCGATAGCGGCAGTTAATGTAGTGATGGATTCGATCTCGCCGATCACTTTTGCCGACAGGCGGCGTAATGTAAAGGCTTCCGTCACCCTGGCACAGACAGCGCTATAGTCACGCGGTAAAAACAGACTCATCTCCGCCACCGCCGAGAGATCAACGCTTTGTCCCGGACAGTTTTGCGTGCCGACCAGATACAAATCCTCTTTTAGCAACGGCTGGCTGACCACTCCAGCTACCGGTGAACGTTCGTACAACACCGCCATATCCAGTTGGCCGCCAAGCAGCTTGTCATTTAAAACGCTGCCGCTACATTCCTGCAGATAGACGTTGACCTCGGGAAGCTCATTACGCACGGTCTGCAGCAACGGCATGGTGATCGCCGAAGCCGCCGTTCCCGGTGCTAGGCCAATCGCCACCTGCCCGCTCAGCGTCTGGCCCACGTTATGTACCGCCAGATGCGCCTGTTCACACTGACGCAAAATGGTTCGCGCGTGGGTATAGAGAATTTTCCCCGCTTCGGTTGGCGTAACGCCTCGTTTGGTGCGGATCAGCAGTTTCTGCTCCAGTTCACCTTCCAGGGTCGCTACCTGCTGACTCAGCGCCGGTTGTGCGATATGCAAGACTTCAGCGGCCTGGGTCAGACTGCCGATATCGACGATTTTCACAAAATACTTCAGTCGTCTTAAGTTCATTTTGCCTCCTGTAAGGGAATGCCACTACTGGCCATTAAGTTACAGGGATTTTGCAAGATGCTTGCCAGGTTTTACGTAGCCGCTCACCGCCCTGCTGGCGCGGTAAAATAAGGGTTAGTGATAATACTGCTGGCTTCCATGAGCGCATGATATGCCCCATTAGGGGTATAAATGCACCATTTTGGTGCATTTCCGCCGGGGTTTACTCTAAAAGGGTTTTGATTGTTGAAATTGTCAGCAGTCGAACGCTTTATGGCGATTCAGCCTTTGACAACACCCTAAGTCATCGATAATATGCGCCCCGTTCACACGATTCCTCTGTAGTTCAGTCGGTAGAACGGCGGACTGTTAATCCGTATGTCACTGGTTCGAGTCCAGTCAGAGGAGCCAAATTTAGAAAAGCCTGCTTTCGAGCAGGCTTTTTGCTTTTATTTGCTTTATACACCTTCTGCTTTGATTATCACTTGCGTTAAGGTAGCGTCATCGTTCGTTTCACCAGATGATCCTGCATGTTTATCGTTACCGACACCTTCCGCGATTTACCTTTTATTCAGCATGCCGAGTGCGGCTATCTTCGCGCTGACCCGGCGTTAAAATTTTGTCGGGTACGTTTCGCCAGGACACAATTACAGGACGCACTTTTCAACCAATACGCCGTCCCGTTCCCTTCTTCTCTTGCGGGCGCCGTCGTAAAACGTAAAGCCGAATATCTGGCCGGGCGCTACTGTGCGCACTATTTACTGCGACAAGCCGGCTGCTTAGAGCCGGTGTTAAGCGCCGCCGATCGCGCGCCAGTTTGGCCGGCAGGCTGGCGAGGAAGCGTCTCGCATAGCGAAGATATCGCCATCGCGGTGGTTGCCGCAGAGGCCGACGGCCGGTATCCCGGGGTCGATATCGAGCATCTGCAACCGGGGGTCATGCTGGAAAGCGCCGATATGTTTGTCTCGAGAACGGAACAGACGCTGCTTTCCTGTTGTGGGCTGGATATGGAGTGGGCACTGCTGCTGGCTTTCTCAGCCAAAGAGAGCCTGTTCAAAGCGCTATATCCGCGCGTACAGCAGATGTTTGATTTTGATGCCGCCGCCATAGTCGCACTCGACCCGGCAAAACAGCGTTTCACGTTACGCCTCAATAAAACGCTCAGCGACGCCTTTGCCGCAGGTAGCCAGTTCAGCGGCGAATATCACTTCAGTGAAGGCTCCGTTCTTACCTGCCTGTGCTAGCTGTTCATTTCGCCCCGTCGGGATTATGATGGCGCTAACTATTTGACCTGCATACAGTGATAGATAAATGGATGTCATCGGCATCATTATGTCAGCGGGGAAATCCTCCGTCGACGTAGCGCTTTATACCTTATTACCCATTATGGTCGTCATGCTGATCATAATGAAATATCTCGAAGTCCGCGGAATTCTCGACATCATCGTGCGCTGGCTGGCGCCGCTGCTAAAACCCTTTGGGTTGACCGGCATGAGCGCCTTCGCGCTGATTCAGATAAATTTTGTGAGTTTTGCCGCCCCGCTCGCCACGCTGGCGATTATGGATAAACGTGGTGTTTCCGACCGACAAATGGCCGCCACCCTGGCGATGGTGTTCGCCATGGGCCAGGGCAACGTTTTCTACCCCTTAACGCCGTTCGGCCTGCACTGGCTGGCCGCAATCACCATTTCTATTGTCGGTGGACTCTGCGCCGCAGCGCTCTGCTGGTACGCCACCGGGCGTAAGTTATCCATTGTCGAGAGCAGCCGGGCAGAAGTGCTCCCGGAAAGCGAACAAAATAATCACGGGCTGATTGCGGTGATCAATAGCGCCGGCGCCGACGCTATCCGCCTGGCGCTTGGCGCCGTGCCGATGCTGATTTTATCTTTGACCATCGTCGGCCTGATGCAGGCGGCTGGCGTCATCGAAATGCTGCAGCGCGTGCTGATGCCGCTGCTGCAATGGCTACATATCCCGGAAAACTTCGTTCTGCCCGCGCTGGTGAAATGTGTGGCGGGCGGTACCGCCTATTTTGGGGTTATCTCCGAGCTGGCGCAGCAGGGAAAAGTGACGCTCAGCCAGATTAACGCCTCCGCGGGGCTGCTCATCCAGACCTTCGACCTACCCGGCATCGGCATTTTCCTTGGCGTCAGCTCAAGATTTGTGCGTCTTTTCCGCTTCGTCGCCCCTGCCGCCCTCATCGGTATTGCGCTGCGGACGGTATTGCACATCCTGGTGTTCTGAGAACGACGGCAGACGCTGGTTGATCCGCTGCAGCAGGTAGGGGAAAAACGGGTTAGAGGTGGCGCGCATTAACGTATCAAGACCGACGCTCAGCGTCGCGGTCTCGCCGCGTAGCGAAATGGTGCCAAGACTAATACCGCTAAGATTTTTCTCCGTCGGCTCGCGGCCATACAGCGAATCGGTGATGGGGAACGGCACCGCGATATGCGAAAGCGAGTACATATCCTGCGGCCAGGCCAGATGCAGCGCCTGGGTTCTCTCGGCGGTTTGCCCCGCCAGCGTCAGGCGCGCGACGGTATCGAGGGTGTGCTGAGTCGCATTCGTCACGATCGTCGTGGAGTACGGACGCGGCGCCGGAGGTAACAAGGTATTCACCGCCGAATAAGTCGCCGGGCGAAACAGCGCCCGCAGGTTCGCCGCCTGATTAATATCGAAAATCACCAGTTCGCTGCCGTTGTCCGGCAAATAGCGGTATAACGAATCAACCACTGCCCGAGTACTGACCGTAGAATCAATCACCGACTGAAAGGTTAACACCGGCGCGATAGAAGTTAGCCGCTGGCTCTGCGCCGCCTGGATAATCTGTTTTTGTAAGGCCTGGGTCAGCAGCCACGACTGGCGCGCTGCCTTTACCGGAAATGAATTGTACTTATAAGGGTTAAACTCCGGAATGACGTTTAGCCACGCCGCGCGCGCAAAGGCGGGAAACACCGAAGGCAGGCCAGCCAGCCCGGCGAAACGGGCGAAAGCGGTGACGCCAATCATCGGCGAAAGTAGAATAACCTGCTGCGGCCTGACCAGCGATTTATCGGTCAGTTCATCAAGCGCATACTTCAACGCCAGCGCGCCGCCGTTAGAATATCCCACCAGATGCAGCGGCACATCCCCACCGGCAAGTCGCGTCGCTTCTCGTACCGCCAGGCGAGTTGTCGCTAGCCACTGTTGCCAATCAACGTGGGTTAATGCGCCAGGCGCGGTACCGTGGCCGGGTAAGCGCGGCGCCACCGCGACAAAACCTTGCCGTTGATACTCTTCCGCCAGATAGCGCACGCTGTAGGGAGAGTCGGTTAATCCATGCAGCAACACCACCGCCCCACGCGGTTTGCCGGATGGCAGTAGGATAAAGGAGCGATTCCAGTCTGGCGTAAAGCGTTGTGGGTAGACCAGGCTGTCGCGATAAAAGCGATTTAGCGGCGTTTTGTCAGCGGCTGATAGCTGGTCACTGACCTCACGCCGCAAATCAGCAAATATTTCATCTTCCCGCTTGAGATAGCTGGCAAAGCTGGCGCGATCGATTTCACCGGCGGTCATCTCATCCCCAGACCAGGTATGCCAGCGCTGCAACGCGGGCCCGCGTTCCGATTCATAGATTCGTCCGATGAAAAACACCACCACAACAATAGCGGCGGCGACCAGCGCTTTTTTCGCCAGCGAGACTATCCTTAATCCAGATTGATTCAGAAGCTTGTTAAATCGCATCAAAGCCATAGGTGTTATTTGCCTGTCCCGCTGCATCGCCGAGTTAAGATTTAACAACGTCAGCTAAACGTAAATTAAACCAATGGGTAGTTTCAGTTGTCTTTAAAACGATAACACGGCAATTATCATTCTGAGTGTAACAAGCTTGGGTGAAAACATGGAGTGGTGGGTAAAGAAAGTACGGAAAAATTCCTCTACAGCAACGACTTGCGTGGTTCTACAGAGCGGTCAGTTCATGGTGATTGCTGAAATCGAAAGCCGATGCAGACTGCAGGAAGGCGATAAGTTAACGCCTGGTCCTAATGCGCTTTATTACATCAACAATAACGGCGCGGCGACATTAAGAGTGATAAGCGCAAGTAATTTTAGCGCCGAACGTTGGGCACAGACAGCCTGATCCTGGGTGGCTAAGCTTTTATTATCAACGAGTTTGAATATTTATCCGGGACAGTAATTTTCCTTCGCCATTTTCACGCTGTAGCATACTATCGTCAGTATCAGCAGACCTGAAACAAGGAGCGAATGATGAACCAGAAGGCCGTCAGTCTGACCCCGGAGCAGGCGCTTTCCCAGTTGGAAGCGCAGTATGAAAGAGCGGTTAACGCGTTGCGTAAGGCCATTGGCGAGTACATTCACCACAATATTCTTCCTGATGAAATAGCCCGTGCTGAAGGCTTATTCGTCTATCCTCAATTGTCTGTCTCGTGGGATGGCGCCGAGCACAAAGCCTTAAAAACCCGAGCCTGGGGGCGATTCACCCATGCAGGCTGCTACACCACCACCATTACCAATCCAAAACTCTTTCGCGCTTATCTGCTGGAACAATTAACTCTGCTGTATCAGGACTATGGCGCGCATATTAGCGTCGGCAATTCGCAGCACGAAATTCCCTTCCCTTACGTGATTGATGGCTCTGCGCTGACGCTGGATCGCTCGATGAGCGCCGGATTAACGCGTTATTTTCCGACCACCGAACTGTCGCAGATTGGCGATGAAACCGCCGATGGTCTGTTCCACGCCACCGAGTATTATCCGCTGTCGCATTTTGACGCCCGCCGCGTCGATTTTTCACTGGCACGCCTGAAGCACTACACCGGCACGCCGGTTGAGCACTTCCAGCCGTATGTCTTGTTTACCAACTACACGCGTTACGTCGATGAATTCGTCAGTTGGGGCTGTAGCCAGATCCTCGATCCGGATAGCCCGTACATTGCCCTCTCCTGTGCGGGCGGGATTTGGATCACCGCCGACACGGAGGCACCGGAAGAGGCGATTTCCGATCTGGCATGGAAAAAACACCAGATGCCGGCCTGGCACCTGATCACTAACGACGGTCAGGGAATTACATTGATCAACATCGGCGTCGGCCCGGCCAATGCCAAAAATATTTGCGATCATCTCGCGGTGCTGCGCCCTGACGTCTGGCTGATGATTGGTCACTGTGGCGGTCTGCGTGAGAGCCAGTCGATAGGCGACTATGTACTGGCGCATGCCTATTTACGTGACGACCACGTACTGGATGCGGTGCTGCCGCCGGATATTCCCATCCCGAGTATCGCCGAAGTGCAGCGCGCGCTGTATGACGCCACTAAACAGGTTAGCGGCATGCCGGGGGAAGAGGTCAAACAACGTCTGCGTACCGGTACGGTGGTGACCACCGATGATCGCAACTGGGAATTGCGTTATTCCGCCTCGGCGCTGCGCTTTAACCTCAGCCGGGCGGTAGCCATCGATATGGAAAGCGCCACCATCGCCGCGCAGGGCTACCGTTTCCGCGTACCTTACGGCACGCTGCTGTGCGTCTCCGATAAGCCGCTGCATGGCGAGATTAAGCTACCGGGACAAGCGAACCGCTTCTACGAAGGGGCGATTTCCGAGCATCTGCAGATAGGGATCCGCGCCATCGATCTGCTGCGCGCCGAGGGCGACCACATGCACTCCCGCAAGCTGCGTACCTTCAACGAACCGCCGTTCCGTTAATCCGCCCACCCGCTTTGTATGGCATCATGCAAAGCGGGTATACCGCAAATCTAGCGAGAATAAGCCAGCGTTCGGGATAAATAATATCGATACAATGAGAAGCCCCCCAGGGCTGCGGCAATTACCGAATTCACCAGCCAGACAGCTGCAAAGTTAAAGTACTCGAGTATGACGCTGTTGATGGCGTTGGCCGCAAATAACCCGCCAGCCGCCACCAGTGAAATAGCGCCATCGCGCCCCATGCAATACCGACACGCAATTCATTAAAATACGCCTAAATACCGTCTGTGCGAAAATAACGAACAAGGTATTAACGAAGAAAACCACGCTAACAAAATACTCGCTATACTGGTGGGTGATAAATATTGGCAACAGGTACTCAATATGAGAGTAAAAATACATAAAGAAAAATTGCAGGGCAAAAACGGGGAATAACGCTGGATTAAACAGGCTAGCCGAGAGCTCGACTATCAGCGACCGGCGCCCCGCCAATACCATTCATCACCGCAGAAACGAGCAGGATCTCATGATTCGCATTCAGAGCCAGAAGCGCAAACGACAGCGCGCGCCCCCCCACCCCGGCAAGGGCGGCATAAACGGCAGGAAAAATATCAGCCATGCTGCCGCCAAATAAAGCGAAAACGCGCTGTGAAATGACTTTAATTGAGACCAACACACCGGCAAATGCCACGCCATAACCTAAATTATCTGACACATAAATGGCATAGTAAGGATTGATAATAAAGCTGCCGAGGCTGAATATGAACAACGACAGCAAATAGTTAAGACTACGTTTATCGTGCCAGATAAAAGAGGATTTCATTTGTGCTCCACGCGCTTAGCTAATTTCAGCGGCAGACTCAATAGCCGTCGCCAGCGTCTCTAATGAATTGAGTAACTGCTCATGGCTACTATCGCGCAAAATGATATGGCCAATAAAATCGGCATTCGTCTTAATTTCGCCATTAAGGATGTCGCCGATTTTGGCTGAAAAGCTGGCTTCATGAAGCGTAATACCCGCCTGCAATGCCAATTGCTCAACATCTGGTAATGCCTGCAAGGTTCCTGATACGCGGGCCCGAAGCATGCGGATACCAGAGTAATAGTTCTGTTTGAGCGGCTCAGCCGTATATTTACCCTCCGCAGCCCAACATAGCCACAGCAGCCATGGATTGAAATTTTCAAAGCTCAACATCGCCAGATCCCAAATATGCATACCGGCAGGGCGCATATTGGTTTCAACAGCGGCCGTCGCGCCGGGAAGTAAAAATATTTCGTTATGCCAGGCGCCATTCGACGACGACACCAGTTCACGCATATGTTCGCCTGCAGAACGCAGCAGTATTTCATCCGCCGGGGTCAAACAGGCAGGCACCACCTGTTGATACTCCGCACGGTAGTGGCCTTCAGTAGTATGCTTTTCCGTGATCCACTGCTTACCCGCCACACTATCCCAACTAAATTCTTTCGCATTTTCGATAAGAGATTCCACCAGGATCCCTGCTTCGCGATAAGGCGCCAGTGAAGCCCAGATAGACTCGCATTGCTCAATATACTCAATCACCTGGCACCCGCGGCTATTGCCCTCCTTCGCTGGCTTGATAAACGCCTTACCGCCTAACGAATCGACCAGATCTTTAAGTTCATTCAATGATGTTACCGGCTGGCTGGTTACCGTCCGATAACCGGCGGGATGGAATGAAGCCCTGGCATCCAGTTGACGGAATATTTGCTTATCCAGCCCTGCTTTTGCTTGTTCTGGCAGCGCGCCGGGTAGTCTGTTCTTTTGCGCCAGCAGCGCCCCCAAAGGAACACCTCGATCGGAAAATGGTAAAATACCGATGGGAGAAAGTGATTCGGTTGCCAGATATTGATGAACGACATCCGCTGAGGCCGGGAGTTGTGTAACTTCAAGCGTTGTTTCAATCACCAGATCAGCAAATTGCTCATCGCTTGCTGTTTTTTTCTCAGTAATTAATACAACTTTGGCGTCAAAATATTTTTGTGCCTCAACGCGAATTTTAGCAACATCATAAATTCTGACGTTATTATATCCAACGACAATAAAGCATGGCGTATTCATGATAAGGCTTCCACTGTGCAGGTATTAAAAATTGACTCAATGACTCTTGCGATTTTCGTTTGCTCGCCAAAGACCACACCACTCAATGGCGAGGTTGTCGGTGAGTAAGAAATTGTGCCGCGCGAGGAGACATCCTGATTTTGCACTGGCACGCCAGCCGCACCGTTTGATCTTCTATACCAAGCAATTTGAATAAACGTTTCTCTTTTAAAGTCTTGCCCGTGATATTCTCCATCCCTGATAATACCTTGACTCGACACAACCCACAGTTTCCAGTTTTACAACCAAACCTCATGTTCTCCATGCATTCTAAAAGGCTCACCACATCCCTGAAAGTGAATTCAGTTTCACTTTTCACAAACATCACTGACGGCATCTATATTTTCCTTATAGAATTTATTTGATGAGTACTTATATTTCCACAGCCAAAGTAATAACTCGACAATAGAAATTAAAGAAAGCACTTCTGTGTTAATCGCCACCGGAAAATAACGCATAACCAGAACCGTTAATCCTGCGCCAAGACTGACGGACAACTCTTTTATTAACAGAGAATTTTCTTGCGCTGCACAATAGTCAATATAACTCAATGCACATTCAGCAATTGATAGTATTGTTAGCCATACCGCTGCTCCCCAAAAAGTATAAACATGGAAAATGCCAGGTACTGCCAAAACGATCAAACCAAGAAGTATAATCACTATCGACATCAGCATTGCTTTATCGCCACTGCGATTAATAAGCGCCATTAATGGTATCTGTATTAATGCAACAATTGCGCTGTTAAAGATGATCATCATGCCATACCAGGCTGGTAGAGTCTGTCGATGAACCAGAATTTCCTGCGGCAGGATAGAGAATACCGCAAATAATTTAACCCCAGTAACAATCCCTGCTAATACCCATTTCAACTTTCCAGATTTGGCAAAGTTCTTCGTCAGTAGCGTCTGCGCCGTCAGGTCACTTGATAAACTAAAATGGCGTGCGGTTGGTAAACAAACGAGCAATAAAGCAGCAATTACAATATAAAATAATAATGGACTCCAGTGCGGATAGAGTAATAATAACCCAGCACACAGACTGCCGAGATTAAGCATAATTTTATTATTAGCCGCTCCTGCCGGGGTTCTGGCCGCATCATTCTTCACGATATAACCCAGCACGGCGACACCATAGCTAAAGAGGACCACCGCCAGCCAATTGACGCCCGTTGCAACATTTAGTGCTAATAATACTATTCCCAGCAGCGACACCGACAGAGTAACTATTAATGCACGTTGACCAAACAGACCTAGCGTCAATGGGGTCAATATCAACAGAAACCGATAACCAAAAGCCAGTAAGGCATTACTGGTCGTGTCTAACCAAACATTGGCCTGCCCGAGCAGGGAAAACAGGGCAATTGCAGAGACCATCCGTAGTAACAATAGCTGGGCGGAAGACGTTCCCAACCTTTTGATAAATAATAAATAAAAGTTATTTTTTGCCGCTGTCATACACTCATCTTCAGAACCACAATTGATGGGCTAAAGATATATCGCGTTAGAGTAGTACTGTTCATAGAATGTTTAGCGAAATATTCGCTTTCCTTACAGGTAAAATCTCCGGTACAGTTCGAAGAGTCAAGGCAAGTATCAGAGGTAGCCCCATTTTTAGCTTATCCCAACTACAACTGGTGAATGGCACTGCCAAAGTCACCCAGATTGTTGATTTTATCAGCGCGGCAATCATCGGCGGCCAATTATTACCAGGCAGTCGTTTACCTTCCCTGAGGGAATTCTGCGACCAGGTTGAAACCAGTAAATTTACCGTTGTGGAAGCACTGGAACGTTTGCGTGCCAGAGGACTGCTCACCTCTATTCAGGGAAGAGGATATTTTGTCAGCCATGCACGGCAAACGACTGAGATTGACGCCGACAAGCCTCTTTCGTTAGTCAGCCCCGATCTGCATTCAAGACTGAAACACGCTTTTGCAAAAAGTAGCGATATTCTTCGTCCTGGATGCGGTTTTTTGCCTGAAGAGTGGTTGGATACTGAGTTTTTCCGTAAAGCGCTACGCCAAATTATCCGCAAACCGCAGCTAAAATTTTCTGAGTACGGTAATCCACGAGGATACCTGCCATTGAGAAAAACACTGCAGATGAAAATGAATGAGGCGGGAATTAGCGTACCGGTTGAGCAGATTATTATGGCGAATAGCACCATGAATGCCATCGACATGCTGTTCCGTATTCTGATCAAACCTGGCGATACCGTGCTGATTGACGACCCTTGCTATTTCAATTTTCGCGCCAGCCTGAGTCAGCATCAGGCCAATGTTGTCTTTATCCCTCGCGGCCATACAGGGGTTGATATTGATGAGCTTGAAACCTTATTAAAAGAGTCCAGGCCCAGGGCTTATCTCACCTCCGGACTAATGCATAACCCCACCGGGCAAAGTTATAGTCTGGAAGAGATGTTTGCTTTAATCACCGTATTAAACCGCTACGATTGTCATCTCATTGAAGATGACCTGTATCATGACCTGATGGAACCGGCAACCAAGCCAATGTCGGCGCTTGCCGGGCTCACTAATGCCAGTTATATATCCGGCTTCTCAAAATTGCTGAGCGCCAATATGCGGGTTGCCTATATTGCAACGAACCCATTGCTGGCTGAAAAATTAGTACAGCTAAAACAGCAGACTGGCGGCGTCACCTGTGAATTTACCGAGCAGACATTACATCAATTCTTCCGTGACGGTAGCTATAATCGCCATCAGCGCCGGCTTATTGGTAATTTGAGTGACGTCTCCTCGCGGGTAAAAAGCTGGCTTCAGGAAGCAGGTTGTCGTTTCCCGGTCGTCCATTCTTACGGGTTGTTTTTATGGGCTGAATTGCCTGAACATATCGATAGTGAAACGCTGGCTGAAAGAGCATTAGCGCAGGGTCTGGCTCTGGCGCCAGGTACGCTGTTTTGTCAAAAAGCAGAAGGGCTACGCTATATGCGCTTTAATATCGCCCATAGCCACAATGATAAAGTTGCCGCGCTGGTTACCCGGTTACTAAAACCCTAATCCCTTGCTGAGACAAACCTGACTATGTGGTTTGTCTCAATACCTTAGGCTGACCCCATCTGACCAGTAAAACAAAAAAGCCTGATGATACATTAGCATCATCAGGCTTTTTGATAACTTCACGAAGCGTGACTTCATGAAGTACTGAATTTGGCTCCTCTGACTGGACTCGAACCAGTGACATACGGATTAACAGTCCGCCGTTCTACCGACTGAACTACAGAGGAATCGTGTGGAGTGGTATCTTAGCGGCGAAAAAATTTTTGTCAAACATCAATTCAACTGCAGCGTCACGCCTGCCGCATCTATCAACAATTTGTCGTATTTGCCGACAATTTACCAGGAAAAATACTTTGCAGGATTAGCATTTCTCAATCATCATTTGAAATGTTGTTTCAACTCTTCTCACTAAGGTCTCCCTTGAACGTCACTTCAGCAGTACGCCAGGCCGTAGCGCGCACGTCCTGGTTTAAAAAGCGCAAGAGCTATCGTGTGCTCTACTGGCGTGAAATCAGTCCCCTTGCCGTACCGATCCTGCTGGAAAACGCCTGCGTATTATTGATGGGCGTGCTGAGTACTTTCCTTGTAAGCTGGCTCGGTAAAGAAGCAATGGCCGGGGTGGGGTTAGCCGACAGCTTTAATATGGTCATCATGTCGTTCTTTGCCGCGATTGATCTTGGCACCACAGTGGTAGTGGCCTTCAGCCTCGGCAAGCGCGACAGAAAACGGGCGAGGGCGGCTGCGCGGCAATCGCTGGCGATCATGACCTTGTTCTCGATCGTGCTGGCGGCGGTTATTCACGCCTTTGGCCAGCAGATTATCGATATCGTTGCCGGCGACGCCACGGTTCAGGTTAAAGCGCTGGCCCTAACCTATCTCGAACTGACCGTGCTGAGCTATCCGGCGGCGGCCATTGCCTTAATTGGTAGCGGCGCGCTTCGCGGCGCGGGGACCACCAAAATACCGCTGTTAATTAACGGCGGGATGAATATTCTCAATATTATTATCAGCAGTATCCTGATTTACGGCATCTTCTCCTGGCAGGGGCTCGGCTTTGTCGGCGCCGGGTTGGGGTTGACTATTGCCCGCTATATTGGCGCGTTGGCAACCATTTGGGTATTGATGACAGGTTTTAACCCGGCGCTGCGTATTTCGCTGAAGAGTTACTTTAAGCCGTTTAACTTTGCCATTATCTGGGAGGTGATGGGTATTGGTATCCCGGCGAGCATCGAATCGGTACTGTTTAACGGCGGCAAGCTGCTGACGCAGATGTTTGTTGCCGGTATGGGGACCAACGTCATCGCCGGGAACTTTATTGCCTTCTCGGTGGCTTCGTTAATTAACCTGCCGGGTAACGCGCTGGGATCGGCTTCTACCATTATTACCGGTAAACGGTTGGGGAAAGGGCAGGTTGGTCAGGCGGAACGTCAGGCCTGGTTCGTGTTCTGGCTGTCGACTATTATTCTGACGCTTATTGCCTGGGGCACCGCGCCTTTCGCTGGCCTGATCGCTTCGTTCTACACCAGCGAAGAAGACGTAAAAGTGGTGGTTAAAGAGTTATTGTGGCTCAATGCCCTGTTTATGCCAATTTGGTCGCTCTCCTGGACCTTGCCCTGCGCCTTTAAAGGCGCGCGCGACGTGCGTTACACCATGTGGGTGTCGATGCTGGGTATGTGGGGCTGCCGGGTGGTAGCTGGCTATACGCTGGGGATTATGCTGGGCATGGGCGTCATCGGCGTCTGGCTGGGTATGGTGCTCGACTGGGCGGTGCGTGGCCTGTTGTTCTATCGCCGGATGATCACCGGGCGTTGGTTGTGGAAGTACCCGCGATTAAAGGCTCGGCTGGAAGAAAAGTCATGAATATACTGGATAAGTGTTACTTTTTAGACGAAGTGAAGAATAAATCGGCAAACGAACACCATTATAAAAAACATCTTTGACATGGCTGAGCGTGGTCGCTAATATTCGCCCCGTTCACACGATTCCTCTGTAGTTCAGTCGGTAGAACGGCGGACTGTTAATCCGTATGTCACTGGTTCGAGTCCAGTCAGAGGAGCCAGATTCAGAAAAGCCTGCTTACGAGCAGGCTTTTTGCTTTCTTATCGCAATACTTTCAATCTATCTCTATTCAGAAATTATCTACGCGTTCGATCATTCGTATTTGATGCTGTGCTCATCCTGCAGCCTGATTTTCACCAGCAACGCACCCAGCAACGCCAGATCTGCCAGCACCGCCAGAGCGTAGACAAAGCCTCCCTTTCCTGAATCGGCATAGTGATTGGTTAGCAGAATCGCCAGGGTAATAAAAACGATACTCGCTATCGTCGGGATGTTCGGCATCATCCCCAACAAAACTCTTTCTGCCGCATGGGTTTGCCAGACAATGCCCAGCCCTAATCCACCAAAGACGATTCCCGGAATGAGCTCCAGCCAACCGTGTTCGCTATTCCATATCACCAGAACCAGCAACCAACCTATAGCGGACAGCACAAAGGCATAACACGATATTGTCACGCAATAATGCGCTGGCCACGGCTGCCAACGCCCGATTGCATAGCCAACAGCAAAAGCTCCCGCCAGCGCCAATAGCAACGCCAAACTGGCGATAGCGCCGATAATGGCGGAAATGCTCAATAACAGCGCGCCTGCCGCGAATAGGCTGCTTAGCGCGATAGCTTGCGCACGCGGTTCAGCACAGGATGTCGCTACCACAGCACGCGGGGACGGGAAAATACTCATTTTTCACTCCTGACATTCTCAAGCGATGGTGAATTAAATTCACCGCTTTTTTCACATCTCAGTAGACTAGCGCCTGTATAATTACCCACACAAACGCATAGATTTCAGCCATAGATGAGAAAAACTCAGCCATGAGAAAAAACCGTCTACCCCCGCTGGGCGCGCTACGCGCCTTTCATGCCGTTGCCCGCTGCCGCAGTTTTAAACGCGCCGCCGATATGCTCGGGGTGAGCGCTACCGCAGTAAGTCATCAAATCAAGCTGCTGGAATCTGTGCTGGAGTGCCGGGTCTGTGAACGCAATGCCCTTGGCGTCAGCCTTACCGAAAGCGGCGAAATTCTCTATGTCGGCACCCAGCGCGCCTTTAGCGCGCTGGAAGAGGCTACCGCGCAAATTGTTCGCTCACACCAGCCGCCGTCGCTCACCGTCACCACGACTTCCAACTTTCTGACTCACTGGCTGGTACCGAGACTGGCAGCATTTAAAGCGGAATTCCCCGCCATTGACCTGCGGCTACATACCAGCGTCGAACGGGTGGATCTCAACCAGCGCAGCGTGGATGTCGCGATTCGCTATCGTGAGACGCCGGAGCGCGGACTGCACTGTACCTTGCTACATGAAGACCGATTTATCGTCGTCGCCAGCCCCGCGCTAGGTATTACACGGCTGGAGGATTTGCGTCACGCGACCCTGTTCCACGTTGAACATCGTCACGTTCCGGCAGATTCGCCGGGCTGGGAGAACTGGCAACGCCGCTACGGACCCCCGCAGCTGAATATCGACGCAGGGTTAACCTTCAGCGACGAGACGCATGCGCTACAGGCGGCGGTGGCGGGACAAGGCGTGGTGATTGCCAGCGAACTGCTGGCGCACGATCTGTTGCAACGCGGGGTATTAACGGCACCATTTGAAATGTTCTTACCGGGAGCAAACTATTATCTGGTGGCGACACAAGAGCTAGCCCAGCGCGCCGATATCAGCGCCTTGCGGGACTGGCTACTGCAGCAGATAGCGATGAGTTGAAACCAGAGAAAGAGGCAGATATCGGACGATATCTGCCTGACTGAATTTTTACCAACCGCAGACGTTAGTCTCTTCGTCAGATTCATAACCGCGCACAATATTGATGAGCTCTTTCACCGCATCAGCGGCATGCAGTGGATCCTGAAGCGCCTCGATTGCAGCAAAATCTTTATCTACCGATACACCGTTATTATTGTTCGTCACCATCAGGCTGAACCCTTTTCCCTGTGCGTTATCGGTTGAAAGATCCTGAAGCAATTCCGCTACTGCCTGAACCGCGATATCAGGGACATAAAGCGCCATCGGCTTGAGATAAGTTTTCTCTCGTTTTTCATTATTGTTGTTATTGACTATCGCTAATGAGTAACCTTTATTTTCACTGTTCATAGACTCAACTTATCCCTCAATCAGAATTTTAGGGTCGACGTAAAAATCGACATTAAATACAGTATCGTCAGTTAATGCCTCAATGCAGTGCCATTTTTCCGGAGGAAAGACACCAAACTGCCCCGCTTCAATAGTCATCGTTTCAACAGGGTCTGGGCTCGTTTCATCGGCATAACCATAATAGCGTATTGCGCCCTGCATCACCGATAAACGCGGGTAGACGCCCTGTCGCGTACCGGCATCAAGATGGCGCTTCCAGATGGACGCGGGCGCGGTCTCTTTGGTCCACATGGGGGTGGAACGGGTCTGAACATAATGGGTAGGTATAATGATTCGTTGCATGATTTGCCTCTCTTTCCGCGCCGTGAAATAGCGCCGCGAATGGAACGATATATTGCATATCATATACCCCTTTCAATTGCTAAGGGTATTATTTTTTCGAATCTATTTTACCTACCACTATTTATACCCATTACGGATTATCGTTATTTAAAATATAAAAAAGCGCCAGTGATAGTTCACCGGCGCCAGTTTAAAGACTGAGGATTATCTTGTTTCAGTTGTTATTTAACTGCCCCGGCTTGCCAATTAAATAGCCCTGAACGAGATCGCAACCCAATTGTTGCAGCGAGGTTAATTGTTCCTCGGTTTCAACACCTTCGGCGACAATGCGCATATGTAAGCTTTTCCCCATACTGATGATCAGGCGCACAATATCGAGGTCATCTTTTTGCATAGGTATATT
Source organism: Klebsiella aerogenes KCTC 2190 (assembly GCF_000215745.1). Taxonomy (GTDB): domain Bacteria; phylum Pseudomonadota; class Gammaproteobacteria; order Enterobacterales; family Enterobacteriaceae; genus Klebsiella; species Klebsiella aerogenes. Next base: position 4,942,249 of record NC_015663.1, read on the forward strand.
GACCACAAACGAGCGATCAATTTTGATCTTATCAAAGGGGAAATAACTTAACCGTGACAATGACGAATACCCGGTGCCAAAATCGTCAATCGAAATCTGAATCCCCTGCTCGCGTAACTGGCTGAGGATCTCCAGCGAGCGCGTATTTTCGTTAAATACATCAGATTCCGTAATCTCAAGATCAAGGCGCCGCGGGTCGAGGCCCGTCTTCTTTAGCACCGCAACCACCGTGTCTGTGAGTGAGGTATTGATAAGTTGAATCGGTGAGACGTTAACCGAAACTTTCAGTGGTTGCTCCCAGCGGGCCGCTTCCTCGCAGGCGGTCTTCAGCACCCACTCGCCAAGTTGGTTAATCAGGCCGGTTTTCTCCGCCACCGGGATAAATTCCGTAGGCGGTACCATGCCCCGCAGCGGATGAAACCAGCGAACCAGCGCTTCGTAACCATAAATTTCACGCGACACCGTGTCGGCGATCGGCTGGTAGTAAACCTTGAACTGGTCATTTTCCAGCGCATGCAGCAGATCGTCCTCAAAGGATTTGTTGTCCTGTAAACGTTGCAACATGCCGGGACGGAAAATCTCCACATGTCCCGCACCGGATTTTTTCGCTTCATACAACGCCAGATCGGCACATTTGTATAAGTAATCGGTGCGACTTTCAGCATCGGAGATTACGATGCCAATGCAAGCCCCGATGTTAATTAATGAATCGTAGATCTGGTACGGCTGGCTGATTTTCTCGCGGATCACATCCGCCCGCTCCAGCGCCATTTCTTCGCTCAGATCCTGCGATACCAGGGCAAATTCGTCGCCGCCAAGCCGGTACAGCGTCTCTGATGTTTTACGGAAAAACGACAGGCGGCTGGCGAGCTCCTGCAGCAGTTTGTCACCGGCATCATGTCCCAGCGTATCATTCACATCTTTAAAATTATCCAGGTCGAACAGCATAACCACAGCGCAACCATGATAAGGTTTCACGTGATTAACCACTTCCTGTAGCCTCTGCCAGAAAGAGAGACGATTAGGCATTCCTGTTAACGAATCGTGATAAGCATCATATTGCAACCGGCGGTTCTGTACCTGCAGTTTCTCTTTTGACAGCTGCAAATCATTCGCGAGCAATTTCATGCGCACATGAGCGCGGCGCAAGTTGTTATTTTGCCGAAGCATCAATAGACCAAGAGTGATACACATCGTAATCAGCAAGATTGAAATCACCGAATAGATGTAATAGAGATGCTGAATCTTATCGTGCGTAAGATTAACGACATCAAAGTCCTGCGCCAGGGTCATGGAGGCCAGTGAGGTCATCGGACCATCTAACTTACTCATGGTATGCAGCAGAGTCACCATCTGCTCAGGCGTCATGGTGTCCAGTTGCCGATCGAGTTGATCGAGGATCTGAATCAGACTGGTCACCGTTGCCTGCCGCTGCTCGCTTTTTCTGATGAACTGGCCAAGATCGCCCTGTTGCAGCAGCTCGATCTGACTCATCATTATTTCCAGGCGCAGGCGTACCTCATCGCGGTCGGTCCCCTTCACGTTCAGCGCCAGGGCGCTTAAACGAGCCTCGAGACGCATGTATTCGGAGACCATCTGAGACACAGACCACGAGTCGGTATAACGGGTTAATTTTTGCAGCTCACTCTGCCGCTCATGCACCAGATAGGTAATGTATCCGGTGACGATAAAAAGCGACAAAATAATGGCAGTGAGTATTCGATTCAAGATCAGAGCCTTACTCAATTATAATCTTTGAAACCTGCCATGCTGAGCGGGAATAATAGATTTGGTTTTGTAACTCCGCGCTACTATCGTAGGGATAAACAATAAAAAGGGGCCCTTTATCACGAATGCGCATATATTCACCATTCATCTTCAGCGCCAGAATCACCGGGAATTTATGAAAATCCTCCACTGGTACCTCAGTGGTATAATCGTTAAGGGCCATCACCTTCGCCGTCTTACCTTGCGCGCCCACTAAGTCCATAAGTTTGCTAAGTGAAATACCATCAAAGCGCACTTTCCCTGAATACCACGGAGTGGTGGTGATCACTGTCTCATTGCCCAATTTTTCTAGCGCGGCAATGTCAAATACGGCGGTATCACCTTCGTTTGTATTGGTAATCTTTCCTGAAATGGTTAAAACGGGTTTGCCTGTTGGCGCAGGCAGTTTTTCTGCGAAAGCATTGGGTAAAACCAAAACATAAAATAAAACTGCAAAAATTAGACGCATATCACCCACCATATCCAGCGTTGGAGATAGTAATTGTAAACCATTTACGTGAATTCTTAAAAGCTGTCCCAGTAGGACCACAAAAATAAAATAGCAGTTATGGTCAACAGTTAACCCACGCCAGTGGTGGAAATTAAATGTTCGATTTAGACATTTTTTACTTTATTGTCTTTCATGCTGGTAAAAAACTTTTCAGCTGCGCTTATGCGCGGTAATCTCGTTAACGGCGCGAAGATAAGAAAGCGTCTCATTCAAATAATAACAAGTTAACAACAAACAGGACAGGCATGGACTCAACGCTTATTTCTCCCGACTCCGGCAAGGGGGTTGCTTCTCTTCATCGCGCTCGTCGTGCGGCATGGGGAAGCTTTGCCGGCGCCGTCGTCGACTGGTACGATTTTCTGTTGTACGGCATTACCGCCGCACTGGTGTTCAACCGCGAATTTTTCCCACAAATTGGCCCGGCGATGGGCACGCTCGCAGCCTTCGCGACCTTCGGCGTCGGCTTCCTCTTCCGCCCGCTCGGCGGCATTATCTTCGGCCATTTCGGCGACCGTTTAGGCCGTAAGCGCATGCTGATGATGACCGTGTGGATGATGGGGATCGCCACCGCCTGCATCGGCCTACTGCCTTCCTTTAACCAGATTGGCTGGTGGGCCCCGGTTTTGTTGGTTATTTTACGCGCAGTGCAGGGCTTCGCCGTCGGCGGTGAATGGGGCGGCGCGGCATTGCTGTCGGTTGAAAGCGCGCCAAAAAACAAAAAGGCGTTCTATAGCAGCGGCGTGCAGGTGGGTTATGGCGTCGGTCTTTTACTCTCCACTGGGCTGGTATCGCTTATCAGCAGTTTCACCACCGATGAGCAGTTCCTTAGCTGGGGCTGGCGCCTGCCATTCCTGTTTAGCGTAGTGCTGGTACTGGGGGCATTGTGGATCCGCAACGGCATGAGCGAGTCGGCAGAATTTGAACAGCAGTTGCAGAAAACGCCAGCCGCGAAGAAAAAACGCCTGCCGGTACTGGAAGCGTTGGCGCGCCATCCCGGCGCCTTCTTATTGATCACCGCCCTGCGCCTGTGTGAACTGTTAACGATGTACATCGTGACCGCCTTCGCCCTCAACTACTCGACACAAAATCTCGGCCTGCCGCGTGAACTGTTCCTCAATGTTGGGTTGCTGGTGGGCGGTATTAGCTGTATTACCATTCCCTGCTTTGCGTGGCTGGCGGATAGGTTTGGCCGCCGTCGTATCTATATTACCGGGGCGCTGATCGGAACATTAAGCGGCTTCCCCTTCTTTATGGCGCTGGAGCAGCACTCGCTGTTCTGGATCCTGTTTTTTGCCCTGATGCTGGCCAACATCGCCCATGATATGGTGGTCTGCGTACAGCAGCCGATGTTTACCGAAATGTTTGGCGCCAGCTATCGTTACAGCGGCGCAGGCGTCGGCTACCAGGTGGCCAGCGTGGTCGGCGGCGGTTTTACGCCATTTATCGCCGCCGCGCTGGTCACCTTCTCTGGCGGGTCATGGCATAGCGTGGCGATTTATCTGACGGTCGGCTGCCTGCTCTCCGCCGTTACGGCGATGTTGATGAAAACCCTCCATCCGGCATAAAAAGGGAGGCTTTATGCGCGAACCACATAACGCAGGCTGTTTGCCCATCCGCTTCAATATCGGCGGATTACCGATTGTCCAATGCGATGATCCCACGCTCGCCGAACAGCCTCTGTTCGAGCGCGCGCGCCGCGGCGAAGCCGTCGCTCAACTCTGGCAGGCGCCGCAAGGGTTCGTGGTTCCTGGCAGTTACCGGAAATTCGCCAATCTGGCCACCGTCAGTGAATCCTTTGCCGCCCGTGGCTGGCCGGTGTGGATGCGTCGATCCGGAGGCGGGCTGGTGCCGCAGGGGCCCGGGATCCTCAACCTGAGTCTTGCCTGGCCGGTAATCCAGCCATTAGGCGAAGCCGCCGAACCCATCTATCTGTTGTTATGTGGAATATTGCAACGCACGCTTTCGACTCTTGGCGTCGAAAGCCATTTTCAGGCCGTCAGCGGTTCTTTTTGCGACGGCCGCTATAATCTGGCCTGCGGTGAGGGAGAAAACGCGCGCAAGATTGCCGGTACCGCTCAATACTGGCGGCCCATAGCCGAAAGCCAGGGTCACATTGTCCTGGCTCACGCCGTGATATTACTGGATGCCGATCTGCAGGCCGCGCATCAGGCGGCCAATGATATCGAGGCGCTGCTCGGCAGCGGTAAGGTCTACCGCGCGGACAAAACGATTACGCTCGCCGAATTATTGCCCGGTGAACCCGACCTCATCGAGCGATTCAGGCTGGCGCTAGCTAAGGCATTGCAACGGGTGTCTTAATAGCATCACTGGCGCGCTTTTTGACCGGCGGCGAGACGCAGCCGAGCCTGCTGTTCGATATTCTCCAGTAGTTCCTGCACATCGTCCTCGCCGATATCAAGGAACTGCCCTTCCATCAGCGCGGCGTGAATATCTTCGCGAGTGACTGCAATCCCCATCGGCACTACATTCGGCTTCACCTCTTCCGCCGCCAGCGGATGCGGATAGCGGCGCCCGACCAGATTGTTGAAGACGATCGCCAGCAGCGCCAACATCATGGAGTTCAATAATACCGGCGTCAGCACAAACTGGTAGCCTTCACTGTGTACGCCGGCGCCGCCAAGTATGGCCGTGAGCGCCACCGCGCCGCCAGGCGGATGCAGACAACGCAAAAAGTACATTCCAGCGATCGCCAGCGCCGCCGCCAGGCCGCAGGCGATTGCCGTATCCGGCACCAGTAGTCCGACGGTGACGCCGATCAGCGCCGAAAGCACGTTGCCGCCAACGATAGACCAGGGCTGAGCAAGCGGGCTGCTGGGTACGCCAAATAGCAATACCGCCGAGGCCCCCATCGGCGCAATAAACCACAGATTCACCTCACCCAACAGCCAGTGGCTGAACATACTGGTCACCGCCAGTCCGGTCCCCGCACCGATCGATCCCAGCACAATATGCTTTTTAGCAACGGGTAAGGCATGAGGTTTTAAACGGCCAAGAAAAATACGCGCGCGAGAAAATAGCGGGCGCTGTAAAACGCGTAACATCGAACGAATCGCTCACATCATAGGAATAAATGATGTTTCATTGTCTTTATTTAACCATTCATTAACAACCATGTATTTATGATGCCTATTATTTGCAACTTTACCGGGCAGTGTGGGTTATGTGATTTTTACACCCTGCGTTAGAATCATCTTCCCCACCGGGGTTAAACCCACTCTACGGATTAAAGGTCACAATACGGTGAATAATAAGACAAATTTAACGAAAGAAGTGGCATGGGCCAGCCAGAATATGCCGCGTACCCTGCGTCAGGTGGCGGCCCTTCCTGACCTCAGCGAAGTGCGCCTGGCCTGCTGTATGCATCTGGATATGAAAATGATCCCGCTGGTGCAGGGGCTCCTTGAGAAAGGGGCGAAAGTCTTTTTGACCACCTGTAATCCAACCACCGTGCAGGATGAGGTTGTCTCCTGGCTGGTGGAGCGCGGCGCGGAAGCCTGCGCCTGGCGCAATATGAGCGACGCTGACTGGCAACAATCATGGGAAAAAGCCATCGCCTGGGGGCCAACTCACCTTTGTGAAATGGGTGCGGATATTACCACCCTGCTCCACCAGCGCGGCGAGTTCGGCAATGTCGTCGCCGGCCTTGAAGCCACCGGCTCCGGCGTCAATCGCCTCGGTGATATTCGCCCCGGCTACCCTATCTTTAACTGGGATGATCTGCCGGTCAAAGAAGGGCTACATAACCGCCATATGGTTGGCCTGACGGCCTGGCACACATTCTTCCAGACTACTCACCTGACCCTACATGAGAAAAAAGTGCTGGTGATCGGCTACGGCCTGGTCGGGCAAGGCGTCGCCGCCGCGGCAAAAGCCTTCGGCGGCCAGGTTATGGTGGCGGAAATCGATCCCGCGCGCCGTTTACAGGCCGCTTATGACGGCTGGCATGTCGTGGATTTACAGGATGCCATCGCATCAGCCGACGTCGTCGCTACCGCCACCGGCGGCAAAAAAGTGGTCAACAGCCTGGCGCTGGACAGCGCTAAAGATGGCGTATTTATTCTCAACGTCGGCCACGTGGCGGAAGAGATTGACTGCGAACACCTGCGCCAGTTCCCGCATGAAGAGGTTATGCCCTATATCAACGCTTATCGGATGCCGGGGAAAACAATCTATCTAATGGCCGATGGCTCAATGCTCAACCTTACCGCCGGTTTTGGCGATAGCCTGAATGCGTTTGATGTCACCCTTGCGGTGATGGCCAGCGGCATTCGTCATATCGTTACCGATGGCATGCAGGCTAAAGCGGATGTTTATCTGCTGCCGCAAAGCGTGTGGCAGCAGGCGCTGTAAGCACTGTTTCGGGGGGCCGGTCGGCGCCCCGAAGCCGCTTAACGGGTTTCCGGCAGCACGATATTGCTCTCAGCCAGCGTCCCCATATTGTTGAACATTGCCCCTGCCGCCTCGACCAGATGCATGGCTAACGCCGCGCCGCTGCCCTCGCCTAAGCGCATGCCCATCTCCAGATAAGGTTGCAACTGCAGGTGTTCCAGCGCAATACGTGCCCCCTTCTCCGCCGACAGATGCGACGGTATCAGGTACGGATGCAACTGTGGCGCGATCCGGCAGGCCGCCAGTGCTGAAGCGTACGATAAAAAGCCATCGAGTATCACCGGCAATCCGCAGGAAGCGGCGCCCAGCATGACCCCAGCCATCCCGAGCAAATCAAAACCGCCCACTTTTGCCAGCACATCAAGGCCATCGCCTGATGAAGGTTGATTGACCGCTATCGCCCGGCGTACCACTTCCGCCTTATGCGCCAGCTGCGATACTGGAAGGTTCGCGCCGATGCCCACAACATCGCCGGCATCATGGCCGGTCAGCACGCTGACCACGGCCGCAGCAGGCGTGGTGTTCGCCATCCCCAGCTCGCCCACGCCGAACAGACGCACGCCCTGCTCCGCAAGCTGGCGGGTGTAGCGCATGCTCGCCAGTAGCAGCGTTTCAGCCTGCTCGCGACTCATCGCCGCGGTACAGGCAATATTGCCGCTGCCGCGCGCCACTTTCATATTTACCAGCCCAGGGATCGGTTCGGCGTCAATACCGATGTCAACTACCTGAACATCAGCCCCGGCCTGCGCTGCCAGCACGCAAACGCCGGTATTCTTACGGGTCATATTGGCCGCCTGGATAGCGGTCACCGTTTGTGGCGAGACGGTAACACCTTCATGCCAGACGCCGTGGTCGGCGCACATAACCACAATAGTTTTGCGTGCAAAATGTAGCCCGCCCTGTAGCCCCGGCATACCGGCTAACTGAATCGCCAGCGATTCCAGACGCCCCAGGCTGCCGGGAGGTTTCAACAAGCCGTCAATATGCTCACGAGCCCGCGACATCGCGCTTTCGTCCGGTCGCGGGATGGCCGCTAACCATTCAGTTATTGTATTCATATGCTTCCTGTCAGCGCGGTGTGTGCTCTATAGCAACGCCAGTAAAAAGATAACTTCGCCCAGTTCAATGGCCGCCCCAAGCGTATCGCCGGTCTGCCCGCCCAGCGTGCGCTTCAGCGCCTGGCCAAGCGCCGATACCACCAGCAGCGTTATAACCGCAGCCAGCAGGCCATGCACGCCCAGCAGCAGCGTTGCCAGCGCCAAGGATAGCGCCAGGGTAATGACGGTCTGACGGAAAGTCACCTTGCCAATAAATACGTTACCAAGCCCCTGCTCCCGGGCATAACGCTGGCGGTACATTAGCAACACCGACATCCCACGCGCCACAGCGCAGGCGGCAGCCAACGCCGCCAGCATCGAGGTACCGCGCAGCGCCAGTTCGCTAATGACGAATACCTTCGCCACCAGCACAAAGATCAGCGCCAGCCCGCCGTGCGTCCCGAGCCGACTATCGCGCATGATCTCCAGCATCCGCTCGCGGCGGCGGGCGGAAAAGATCCCATCGCAGGTATCCGCCAGGCCATCAAGATGAAAACCGCCGGTCAGCAGCGCCAGCGCCAGTACGGCAAACAGCGCGGCCAACGGCAGGCCGCACCAGGCATGAAGCGCCAGCATCACCAGCCCGGCAATCGCGCCGAGTAGTAACCCCACCAGTGGAAAAGTAACAATCCCGCGCTCATATTGATCGATTTCCAGCCCCTGCGACCAGCGGGCCGGAACCGGCAAGCGGCTCATAAAAGAAAGCGTGGCAAAGAACGATTTAATCATTTGATTTTGACTCCTATCCCTGAAACAACCAGCCACACCTCATCGGCAGCCGCGGCCAGCATCTGATTCACGCGCCCGGCAATATCACGAAAATGCCGCGCCAGCCGGTTGTCCGGCACGATTCCCAGCCCCACCTCATTGGTAACCAACAGCACCGGCGATGGGCAGGCGCGGCAGGCAGCAATCAGCTGAGTGATTTCTTGCGTGACTGCCTTTTCCATCGCAGCGTAATCCCATTCTTCAGGATCCGTTTCCCCACCTTCAGCGAACAGAATATTGGTGACCAGTGTAGTGACGCACTCAAGCAAAATGGCTTCATCGGGTTCATTATCGGGGGTAATGAGTGGCGTTAGATCACGGCTGCGCTCTGCAGTACGCCAATGCGGCGGGCGGCTATTGCGGTGATGTTGAATGCGTGCGGCCATTTCATAGTCAATAGCGGCTGAAGTGGCGATATAGAGCACCGACGCGAAGGATTGGAGTAAAGATTCGGCGTGACGGCTTTTGCCGCTACGCGCGCCGCCGGTAATCAGTATCATCGCGGCGGTACCTGTAGCTGGGACAGCATGTGATAAACCCTTCCGGTATCAATAAGTTCACGGCGGCAGTATAACAAACTGTCGGCTTAAAGGGCGATGCTTATACGGAGGTTTAACGGCAGGAAGATGGAGGAGCCCGGCGGCAAGCATTGCCGCCGGAACTAATGAGAGGTTTATTCGCCGACTTTGGCTTCACCCATCACTTTGAGTTTTTTGGAGATGTCGCGACGTTCTTTCGACAACTCGGCGTTTTTGATGATGTAATCGTCAACGCGGTCTTCATAATCGGTTTTCATGCTGGCGATGATACCCTGAATGGCTTCAACGCTCATACCCGGCTTGATGTAGTCGCTGAGGTTGTCCAGCAGCAGGACACGCTTCTGGTTATCACGGATCTTTTTCTCAACGTCCTGAATTTCACGCTGCAGCTTGTTCTTACGACGGAACAGACGAACAAACTCCAGAACGTCCTGGAAAGAAGGCTTAGTTGTTTCCATTTTTACACCCCTAATATTTGAGATTCGGATTCGCTAAAGCGACTGCCCTATAGGGCTAACATAACTGCTAGCAGTCGCTGATGACAATGTTTTTTCCTTTGCGTTTATCATAACCCTAAATGCTGCTGAATCGAAGCAACCTGTTCACTTCGCGCACGTATCTGCCTTTTATTTGCGCAGCGCGCGGCAAATAAGGTGCGACAGCAGCTCAAGCTGGCGCGCCAGCTCAATGGTCAGCCAAACATAGCCGTGAATCGGCGTTTCCGACAGATTATCGTCCTGATGCTCTTTGATAAGCTGCCGCAACTCGACCACGATCTCGTTGAGCTTCTCGGTGTTGGCGCGTACCGGCTGCGGGTTTCCCTCATACAGGGCATGGGCGATAGTCAGCAACGTTTGCTGGGTCATCTGTTGGGTTTCACGTAAAGTCTGGGCGTTGAGCATCACAAAATGGCCCTGACGAGAGGCCCAATAAGCGTTGATCTGCAGTTCCAGCATGCATACCAGATTACGGCTGACGGTCTGAATGGCTTCGAAGATTGCTTTCTGAATATGCGTTTCTTTGCTGGCCGGGGTTATCAACCCGCGCATTTTCACCACGTCATTGAGCGCTTTCTGAAGATGTTTTTCCAGCCGCGGGCGCTCAACCAGATTTGGCGAAAAACCGGCCTGATACAGCCGATTAAACGTTGTGACATAATTCGCCATCTGGATGCGCCAGTGCAAAAACGCCCGCTGCGGCCAGATACCGGTAAACAGCATCGCCAACAGTGAACCAAAGATAACATCGCCGCTTCGCCACAGCGCGGTGTTCATATCGCCCGGCGGCGCGCCCACCACCACCGCCAGCGTAATGCCAATCAGCAGCGCCTGATAGGGCCGCTTGCCGAGCGCCAACCAGCCGCAAAGGAACATCGCCACCGCGCACCACAGCACCATGATTGGCAGTGAGATAAGCTCGAGTTTGAGCGCCACCAGCCCCAGTACCGAACCGAGGATAGTGCCGCCAATACGTTCGAAGGCCCGCGGCACCACATTGCCCCAGAAAGAGATAGGCCCCATCACCACTACCAGGGTGATCAGAGGCCAGGTGCCCTCCGGCACGTTCAGCAGACGCACCAGCAGGAAGGTCAGGACAAAAGCCAGCGCGATGCGGATACCGTGTACAATTCGGTAATGACGATACAGACGGATCTCAAATGGCTTAAGTGATTTATCAGCGCGCACGGCCTGCTCCGGCAAACAGAAAAGGCCAATTGTAGCCGCTTTTTTCACGAGCGCACTGCGCTAATGTAAAAAACCTTGTCAAGATAAGGGATAACGACTTACGAGCCGATACGGTTCACCGCCACATACATCTCAATATCCCAGTGACCATCCTGGTTGCCATCGTTAAGATAAATTTCAAAACAGGGCTTATCCGCGATTTCGAACTCGCTGCTCTGCAGCAGGCTGTCAAAGAACTGCAGCCACGGCGTGGAGAAGTCATGGTTAATGACCCGCGCGCTGGCGCAGGCGTAATCGCCACCGGCAATTGCGGTGAGGATGACCCCTTCACTATTCGGCGGGATGACGTAATCATCCGCCACGGTAACAACGGTGTCACAACGCAGTTTTTCCGCCGGTACCTGCTGCGGATTATCATAATAAACCGCGACCCACTCCTGCGCAGGCACCTGGTGGTGACTGACCCACGCCGCCAGTTGTTCAAACCCCTGCTTTACGGTCTGCTCCCAGGGGCCAACCATATGAAACCCGGCAATCTTGCGGGCATCGAGAGATTTAATGCTGTAGTTCATAGCGCCTCCAGTGTTGATAAAATACTGTATAAATATACACTAAATTTAGCAGCCGGATGAACAACAGTATGTGCGCGGATTCACAGAGTCGCCACAAACGCGAAATGAATAAAGCCCGCCGCAGAGTGCGGCGGGCCAGAGGGTAACAAGATTAAATGCCGTGATGCAGATAATCGCTCAGGCGGGAAAACATCCCGCCCTTGCCAACGCTTTCCAGGGTCACCAGCGGCCAATGCCCGACCACTTTGTCGCCATCGTAAAGCGAGATTTCGCCCACGCGTTGGTTAGCGGCGATCGGCGCTTCCAGATCCTTGGTATCCAGCACATATTTTGCTTTGATACGTGGAACTTCTGATTTCGGGATCGCGAGCCAGAAGTCCTGATCGGTGCCGAGCTTGATCTGCTCTTTGTCACCATACCAGATATGTTCGACGCCGACCTGCTTACCTTTTTGCAGCACCTGCACGGTGTCAAAGTTCTGTTGACCCCAGTGCAGCAGCTTAGCCGCCTGCTCTTCTCGCCCTTTTGGACTATCGGCCCCCATCACCACGGCAATCAAACGGCGCTGGCCATCGACCGCCGAGGCAATAAGATTGAAGCCCGCTCCTGAGGTATGGCCGGTTTTCAGGCCATCGACATTCATGGTTTTGTCCCACAGCAAACCGTTACGGTTCTGCTGGGTGATACCGTTCCACGTCAGGCTTTTTTCGCTATACATGTGATAGACATCCGGCTCGCCGTGAATAATCGCCCGCGACAACACCGCTAAATCATAGGCGGAGCTATGCTGGCCAGGCGCGTCGAGTCCGTGGACGGTTTCAAAATGGGTGTCTTTCAAATGCAATTTTTCAACGTAGCTATTCATCAACGCGACAAATTGCGGTTGGCTGCCGGCGACATAGTCAGCGAGCGCGACGCAGGCGTCATTACCGGAATCGACGATCAGCCCGCGGCTAAGATCGCGAACGCTAACCCGATCGCCCGCTTTAAGGAACATCAGCGAAGAACCGTTAAACACCGGATTGCCCTTGGCCCAGGCATCCTTACCGACGGTGACCATATCATCAAAGGTAATGCGATGACTGTCGATGGCGCGGTCGACAACGTAACCGGTCATCAGTTTGGTCAGGCTGGCGGGGTTACGCTGTTGGTGTTCATTACCGGCGGTCAGGATTTGACCGGTAGTGTAGTCCATCAGCACCCAGGAGCCGGCCTGGATCGATGGCGGCGTCACGGTGACGGGCAAATCAGCGGCAGCAAATGCGCAGGAAACGCTCGAAGCGAGCAAAGTTACAGCAAATAAAAAACGGCCTTTCAACGGCATATCCTCAAGATTTACAGATTCGCCGTCCTTTTTACGGAAGTTCGCCTGAGAGATCAGGGCTAAATTGCAAGAAAATATGACACAAGCGTCGCTCGATGATGAACAAAAATATAACAATCAAAAATTAATGCTAATCAAAAGTAAGAATATTGAAGACAAATAACCACACAAAACATGGCACTTAACAAGTTTGTAGCACATATAAATAATATTTCACCAGGAAAAAACTCAAATATCACGCAATTAAATATTTTTTTCGTTAACTAAAACATCACATGCGTGAGTTAAATCCTAATTATTACTCCGGAGGGTAATAGCAATAGACACATGTCCCCTTTTTATATTATTCGTTAACGAATCGTTTACATAGATTCAGATGGTGAATAAATGCATCACAATAAAAACTGGTCCCCGGAACTTGATGGGCTAAGGGGATTCGCTTCGCTATGGGTACTTCTCGGTCATATATGTATATTGACGCAATGTAACATCCCTATTTTAAGTAACCCGGGACTAGGTGTTGATCTTTTTATTCTATTGTCTGGGTATTTAATGACCAAGAATTATATAGAAAGACAGCATAAAGAACCATGGGCTTCATCCAGAACGATATTTTCATTCTGGGCAAGGCGTTTTTTCCGGATTGCGCCTCTTTATTATATTTTACTTATAGTTGCCTTCCTGTTCGGGGAAAACATCGGTCACTTCCGCGATGTTATTGCTACTGTATGGCCCGTCACTCAAACAGAAACCGCACGTTATAGAGATAGTTCGATAATCAATATCATCACTCATATCTCGTTTACTTTTGGTTTATTACCTTATTATTCATTCCGCACCGTACTTCCCGATTGGAGTATCGGCTTAGAAATGCAGTATTATGCTTTATTTCCATTCATTATGTTATTAACTATGAGACTGGGATTCGCCACTATATCACTCATTCTGATGTTATTATGTGCCGTAGCCGCTTATGTACTCCCTGAGTACTTTAGTGCGTTTCCCATGCCGTCAATGATACTCTTCAAACTTCCATTATTTATAGCAGGAATGCTGATATACAAAGCAGTATCCGAGCATAAAAAAATATATATACTGATTGCGATGATTGCTCCGTTTATTGCATTAGTCATAAAATTAAGCATTTCTTATAAGCAGCTTATTATTGAAGAGATGCTAATACTGGGAATGATGACATTACTCATCGAGCACAAAGCCAGCTCCCCGTTAAAGAGGATAGTCGATGCTGTAAGAAATCTGCTCTCGCTTCCTGTAAGCCAGTTTTTAGGTGATGTATCCTATTCCGTATACCTACTTCATCTGATGATTGTGATTCCAGTCATCGGTGTGCTTATCCAATATACTGATTTTGAAAACTTATCGGCAACATTGCGGTTTGTTATACCCACAGCAATAATCACTCCTGTCACTTATATTATAGGGGCTAACTTGTACAAATACATTGAGCGATCGGGTATCGCCATAGGGCGTAAGCTTATCAGTCAACATAGTAATAAAGAGAAGGAAATGGCCTAATATACCCTTTGTTGCCTAAAAGATATAACTGGTAATAAGCCATAAAGCTTGTAATATGCAGCATTGCCTCCGAAAAATAAAAAGCCCTGGCTTACCAGGGCTCAAAAATCACAGATGGATATCACTTAAAACGTCTTTGTTTTTTCTCAGCCATGATGGATTAAAGTGCCCCGGATCGGCATAAACATACTCGCCATCAACTTTGAGCTTACATTTCTCATCCTTACAAACTTTATCATAGATATTAATTATTTTGGCCCCAGCCTGTTGAGCCTTCTGGGCTAACAAGGAAATGAAAGACACCTGTTCTTTATCTATCTTAATATTTATATTTTCATGATCATTATAAGATAGAATTGGCTGTAGTCTTACTTTATATATCCCTGGGGTGACATCAATTATATACGGCGCATCTTTTATGAAGTACACATTTTTCCCTGCAGCAGTGAGTTGTTTAATTGTTTCCATAATACTATCGAGGGCCAAATCCTTACCTTCCCGACTATTTATTGAATAGCGTCCCTTCCCATCCGCATAAAAATAGTCTTTCTTGCTATAGAAGTACATGTACCAGGCACCACCGATAACAACATTCTGAATATTGCCTTGCTTTATTTTTTCCAAAACCGTTTTACGCATATCCCAGCAACTATCACGACGTTTATCATCGGTATACACATTCGGAACAGGAATACACCCTCCACCAGCCGCCAGAATTATTGATGGTGCGTTTTTCATATCATGAGCTTGCCCGTAAATATATTCAGCTATGTTAGCCACGTGAGAGTCCCCTAAAAACAAGTATGTCTCGCTACCATTTCCATTAATGGTATAGATACCGGTTCCATTGTTATTAAACTCATTGAGTCCGAATTCTTTATGATTATTTTTTAAAAATGTCCATTCAGTTTCTGTAGCTAATTTTATCTGATTGATACGTGAAGGGGTTCCCATTAGCATAAAGGATGATATCGGAATGACAACCATGACAGTAAAGAGTGAATATGATATACTTAATTTTTGTTTGCTTATTGGTTTCTCGACAATAACATATATCAGCATAGCCAACACAAACGAGATGACCAGACATATTGCGTTTGCTTTATTCGACTCGTGGCCAATAATAATTGAGGAAAAACTCATTAGTGGCCAATGTACCAAATACAACGGATAACTAATCAGGCCTACATATACAACTTTTCGCATTGATAAAATTCTGCTTACTATCGTATTCTCACCATAGAGAATAATTAGCGCAGAACCGAGTACTACCGGGATGGCTGAAAATCCGGGGAAGTATTTTTGAGTGGGTATGAGAAAAATGGACAGTATAACTAATACCAACCCCGATACTGCCAGTGCAGAATTTCCTTTAAAGTTGGTGTTTTTGTTTTTTATATCCGTGTAGATTACGGAAAACAAACTACCGACCATTAGTTCCCATGAACGACCAAGCGGCGAGTAATAGGCTGCTGCAGGATGATTGGATATATCATAGATATTCACCAAAAAAGAAACCAGGATAAATATCAGTATCCCTTTAACTTCGCATTTCTTCTTAACCAGCAATGTAATAATCAATGGCCAGAATATATAAAACTGTTCTTCTATGGATAGACTCCAGATGTGAAGAGTAGGTTTAAATATTGAAGCCTTATCAAAGTAACCATCCTCGCTCCATAGCAGGAAATTCTCCGTAAATATACTGGAAAAAATCACATGCTTTAGAGTCACTACGTATTCATCTGTGGATAATAAAAACCACGATAAAAACAATATCCCAATTAATGTTATAATTAATGCTGGGTAAATTCTGCGAATTCTTTTCTGATAAAATGGCAATAATGAAAAATTACCTGAAATTACTTCTTTGCGAATTATCGTTGTAATTAAAAAACCCGAGATAACAAAAAAAATATCAACGCCTATATATCCACTTCGAAAAATAGTTGGAAATGCGTGATATAAGAGTACTGACATAACTGCTATTGCTCTAAGTCCGTCAACATCCGGCCTGTATGTTAACACGCTACCTTTTGCCATTTCACCATAACCTATTGATACATATATAAAAATAAAATTAAACCCAATAAACTATAGCAGAATTTGCAACATATCATCAACAAAACATTACATTGCATGACTAAAATTAACATAGCTTATTTTTATGTCATATTTATGTAATAACTTAATTCTAATAATACGGTGTTTGGCAGTGTTTTATCACGAGCATGTACCGTGACATGGGGAGTAAGGCAATAGCATCGACTAAACTTGGCGCATCATCCACCACCTGAGTCTCGATATAAATTTAAATTAATGTTTAAATATCAACGTGAATAGAGGCGCTTCGATTCGCCGGCATATGATTTACCATGTTCGACACGTCACTCATGGCTTCTGATATCTATCCCAGCCTTTAATGGCGCCAGATATAAAATATGCTTTGATTATTGTTTTCAGTGTAAAGGTAAGCTTGCGATTTGAAGCAACACTTCATTCAAAAATTGTTGTTTATCGTTTAAAAAACAAAGAATTAACCGACACAAAGAGACTAGTTTTGACAATGAAAAATGGCGAACAACAATCCTTCCTCTTCCACGACTACGAAACCTTCGGTACCAGCCCTTCGCTCGACCGGCCGGCGCAGTTCGCCGCCATCCGTACCGATAGCGATCTGAATGTCATTGGCGAACCGGAAGTCTTCTACTGCAAGCCTGCGGACGACTACCTGCCGCAACCACAGGCGGTGATGATTACCGGAATTACGCCACAGGAAGCGCTGGCCAAAGGCGACAACGAGGCCGCTTTCGCCCGCCGCATCAACGATCTGTTCACGGTGCCGAAAACCTGTATCGTCGGCTACAACAATGTCCGCTTTGATGATGAAGTCAGCCGTAATATTTTTTACCGCAACTTTTACGATCCGTACGCCTGGAGCTGGCAGCATGATAATTCGCGCTGGGACCTGCTGGATGTGATGCGCGCCTGCTATGCCCTGCGCCCGGAAGGTATCAACTGGCCGCAAAATGAAGACGGTCTGCCAAGCTTCCGCCTTGAGCATCTGACCGTCGCGAATGGCATAGAGCATAGCAATGCCCACGATGCGATGGCCGATGTGTACGCCACTATCGCGATGGCGAAACTGGTGAAGACCCATCAGCCGCGCCTGTTTGACTATCTGTACAGTCATCGAAATAAACGCAAGCTGGCGACGTTAATCGACGTGCCGCAGTTGAAACCACTGGTCCACGTTTCCGGTATGTTCGGCGCCGCCCGCGGCAACACTAGCCTGGTCGCGCCGCTGGCCTGGCATCCGGATAACCGCAATGCGGTGATTATGGTTGACCTGGCGGGGGATATGTCGCCGTTGTTGGAGCTCGACGCCGATACATTGCGCGAGCGCCTGTATACTCCGCGAGACGAACTCGGCTATTTACCGGCAGCGCCAATTAAGCTGGTGCATTTAAACAAATGCCCGGTGCTGGCGCAGGCCAATACGTTGCGCCCGCAGGATGCCGACCGTTTAGGTATCAATACTCAGCGCTGTCTGGAGAACGCCCAACTGCTGCGCGCAAATCCGCAGGTACGTGAGAAAGTGGTGGCCCTGTATGCCGAAGCCGAACCGTTCGTGCCATCGGATAATGTTGACGCCCAACTGTACAACGGATTCTTTAGCGATGCCGATCGCGCGGCGATGAAGATAGTGCTGGAAACCGAACCGCGAAACCTGCCTGCGCTGGATATTACGTTTGCGGATAAACGCATTGAACGCCTGCTGTTTAACTACCGCGCGCGAAACTTCCCCGGTACGCTTGATGAAAACGAACAGCAGCGCTGGTTAGAGCACCGCCGTAACGTCTTTACGCCAGAGTTTTTGCAGGCCTATGCCGATGAACTGCAGGTGATGTATCAACAGTATGCTGACGATAGTGAAAAACAAGCCCTGTTGAAAGCGCTGTGGCAATATGCGCAGGAAATCGTTTAACCCGGGCCAGGCCGTCACCGTAGCCCGGGAGTACTAACTTAACTTTTCGCGCGGCTGGCGATGATATCGTCGGCCACGTTACGCGGCGCTTCTGCGTAATGATGGAACTCCATGCTATAGGTCGCGCGACCCTGCGACATCGAGCGCAGCGTGGTGGAATAACCGAACATTTCGGCCAGCGGCACATCGGCACGAATAATCTGGCTACCGAAACGCTCCTCCATCCCCTGCACCATTCCGCGACGGGAAGAGAGATCGCCCATAATATTGCCGGCGTACTCTTCCGGCGTCTCCACCTCGACGTGCATCACCGGCTCCAGGATCACCGGGTCCGCTTTTCGCGCCCCTTCCTTAAAGCCGAAAATCGCCGCCATACGGAACGCCATTTCGGAGGAGTCGACATCATGATACGAACCAAACGTCAGGGTCGCTTTAACGTCGACAACCGGATAGCCCGCCAGCACGCCGGTGCCCATCGCTTCACGCAGCCCTTTTTCCACAGAAGGGATGTATTCACGCGGTACGACCCCGCCTTTGGTGGCATCTTCAAACACAAAGCCGCTCCCCGCCGCCAATGGCTCCAGGGTCAGCACGACGTGCCCATACTGCCCCTTACCGCCGGACTGACGCACAAATTTGCCTTCCACATCCTTCACCGTTTTACGGATCGTTTCCCGATAGGTAACCTGCGGACGGCCAATATTCGCCTCAACGCCGAACTCGCGTTTCATACGGTCGACGATAATCTCCAGATGCAACTCCCCCATCCCGGAGATAATCGTCTGCCCGGACTCTTCATCGGTATGCAAGCGGAACGACGGATCTTCGGAAGCCAACCGCTGTAGCGCACTGCCCATTTTCTCCTGGTCGGCCTTGGTCTTCGGTTCAATCGCCAGCGAAATGACCGGTTCCGGGAACTCCATACGCTCAAGAGTAATGACCGCATCCGGATCGCACAGCGTATCGCCCGTCGTGACATCTTTTAGACCAACACAGGCGGCAATATCACCGGCATGCAGCTCGTCGACTTCGTGGCGATCGTTGGCATGCATCAGCACGATGCGCCCGATACGCTCTTTCTTGCCCTTCACCGGGTTAAAGACCGCATCGCCTTTTTTCAACGTCCCGGAATAGACGCGAATAAAGGTCAACTGGCCGACGTAGGGATCGGTCATGAGTTTAAACGCCAGCGCCGACAGCGGCTCATCGTCACTCGGGTGACGCTCCGCCGGTTGCCCCTTGTCATCAATGCCCTGAATCGCCGGAATATCCAGCGGCGACGGCATTAACTCAACGACCGCATCGAGCATCCGCTGCACGCCTTTATTTTTAAAGGCGCTGCCGCAGAGCACCGGCTGGATTTCGCCGCCGACCGTGCGTTTACGTAGCCCGGCCACAATTTCCGCTTCGCTCAGTTCGCCGCTTTCGAGATATTTATCCATCAGCTCATCACTGGCTTCCGCCGCGGCCGAAACCATTTTTTCCCGCCACTCCTGAGCCGTCGGCAGCAGGTCATCAGGCACAGGCGCATAGCTGAACGTCATCCCCTGCGTTGCATCATCCCACAGAATGGCCCGCATCTTTATCAGGTCGACGACGCCGGTGAAATGCTCTTCGGCGCCAATGGGGATAACAATCGGCACCGGATTGGCCTTCAGGCGATCGATCATCATTTGCACCACGCGGAAGAAATCGGCGCCCGGGCGGTCCATTTTGTTAACGAAAGCCAACCGCGGGACGTGATACTTGTTAGCCTGCCGCCAGACGGTCTCCGACTGCGGCTGCACGCCGCCGACCGAGTCATAGACCATCACCGCGCCGTCCAGCACGCGCATCGAACGTTCTACTTCGATGGTAAAGTCCACGTGCCCCGGGGTATCAATGATATTGATACGATGGGGCTCAAAGCTGCGGTCCATCCCGGGCCAGAAGCAGCTTACCGCTGCGGAAGTAATGGTAATCCCACGCTCCTGCTCCTGCGCCATCCAGTCGGTAGTTGCCGCGCCATCGTGTACTTCACCCAGCTTATGGCTCATCCCGGTGTAAAACAGAATGCGCTCAGTGGTGGTGGTTTTGCCGGCATCGATATGCGCGGAGATACCGATGTTGCGATAACGTTCGAGGGGGATGGGTCGGGGCATGATGCGTCCTTAGTCATTTTGACTGTCAATGAGCGGCTAAATCTGCCGCGGTTAGGTTTACGGCATCTATAATAGTACAACTGTACGAGTACACTCGAACTATTTTTACTATCACTGCTATCGGTCAGCTTGCGACGGCGCGCGTGGCGCAAGAAAAGGAGTTTGGGTATAGTAGCCGCCAGCCGCCGATACGGGTTGCTGTTCGCGTGAACAGCACAACCGCCGACACAGGAATATTATGATCGCCAATCACCCCGAACGTGAACAAATTCGCCTCGAAAATGTTCTTTTTGCCCTGGGCAACCCCTTGCGGCTGGAAATCATTCGCACGCTCTCCGACGGCAGCGAGCAGAGTTGTAACGCATTGCGCAAAGAAGATATCGCGAAATCCACCATGACTCACCACTGGCGGGTGCTGCGCGACAGCGGCGTGATCTGGCAACGTCCTCAGGGGCGGGAAAATCTCATTTCGCTTCGCCGCGACGATTTGGATGCCCGTTTTCCAGGGCTGTTGGATACGCTGCTTAATGTGATGCGACAGGAGAAGTAAGCCATCCCTGTGCCCCCGGCAAAGCGACAGTCGCCAGCGGGGAAAAGCAGCGGACGCCAGAAACAAAAAAGCCGGAGGTTTCCCTCCGGCTTTTCTTATCATAAAGCGTAATTACGCAACGTCTTCGTACTGCGGTACCGGGTTGCGGAAGCTTTTGGTTACGCACGCCAGGTAAATCAGACCGATACCGGCCCAGATCAGACCCAGGATCATCGAGCTCTCTTCCAGGTTAACCCACAGCGCGCCAACGGTCAGGGCGCCGCACATCGGCAGGAACAGATACTGGAAGTGGTCTTTCAGCGTCTTGTTGCGTTTCTCGCGGATCCAGAACTGCGAGATAACCGACAGGTTAACGAAGGTGAACGCCACCAGCGCACCGAAGTTAATCAGCGCAGTCGCCATCACCAGGTCAAAGTTAATCGCCAGCAGCGCGATCGCGCCAACCAGGATGATGTTCATCGCCGGGGTGCGCCAGGTCGGATGCACGTAGCCGAAGAAGCTTTTCGGGAATACGCCATCACGGCCCATCACGTACATCAGACGCGCAACGCCAGCATGCGCCGCCATACCGGAAGCCAGCACGGTGATGGTGGAGAAGATCAGCGCGCCTACCTGGAAGGCTTTACCTGCCACATACAGCATAATTTCAGGCTGTGAGGCATCCGGATCCTTAAAGCGCGAGATATCCGGGAAGTACAGCTGCAGGAAGTAGGTGGCAAAAATGAAGATCAGGCCGCCAATCAGCGCAGTCAGGAAGATAGCGCGCGGAATAACGCGTTCTGCATCTTTGGTCTCTTCAGACAGATTGCTGATGCCGTCAAAGCCGGTAAATGAGAAGCAGAGAATCGTCGCCCCGGTAATCATCGGGATAACGTGCGCATCGCCGGACCAGAACGGACGACTGCTGGCCAGCGTACCGGCGCCCTCGCCTTCAAATACGCCATACACCACCATGCCGAGGATCACGGCAATCAGTACCACCTGCAGCACCACGATAACGGTGTTGAAGTTGGCGACGGACTTGATGCTGCGCAGGTTAAAGGCGGTCATGAACGCGACCAGCGCGATAACAAACACCCACGATGGAATCGAAGGCACCAGCGCTTCAAAGTAGATTTTCGCCAGCAGGATGTTGATCATCGGCGCGAACAGGTAGTCGAGCAGAGAGGACCAACCCACCATGAAGCCTACGGTCGGGCTAATGGATTTCTGGGCGTAGGTATACGCGGAACCCGCGGAAGGATAACGGCGAACCAGCTTCCCGTAGCTCAGCGCAGTAAAAAGAATAGCGATTAACGCAAAGGCGTAGGCCGTCGGCACGTGACCGTCGGTCATACCAGAGACGATACCAAACGTATCGAACAGCGTCATCGGCTGCATATAGGCCAAGCCCATCATTACAACCGGAACTAACGTAAGGGTTTTACGTAATTCCACGCGAGAGGTATTTGGAGTAGCGTTATGCGACATAGTTATCCCCTTTTACGGCGAAGGCCAGCGCGTAAGCAAAAAATTGCCCCATTTCTTTCTATTCCTCAGCGACAACGACTGTCGGTTTTTAGTAAATATCTATCCGGTACGAAGCCCGGCCTCTTGGTATTGAATGATGTGTCTTTCGACCAAAAAAATAACCGACACTTTAAAAAAAGCGTCGGCTAGTCTCTGGTTTTCAGGCTGCGTATTTTGCAACAACTTCTGGCTTAATGACAAGATGTTGAAAGGTTTATTAATAGGCTAAGAATTCTAACCGCCTAATATTCATACTATTTTAGTATTGTAGATCTGACGAATAGCACTATTTGCTAATATCGCTTGTAACCACCATTGCGCGGCAAGGCCAAAAACGTCTTCATTCCAGCCAATCCATGCCCGATGCAGCCGCGCGGGTGTGCTAATACGTTTCTCGACCACTTTTCCCTTCTCCAGCCAGGCCTCTGCCAGATAGCGCGGCAGGTAAGCCCAGCCCAGCCCGGCGCAAACCAGCTCCAGCAGGCTATTCATATCATAAACCGTCACACTCTCCTGCTTTTCGCTTTGCAGCAACCCGGCATTGCAAATAATCGCCCGATATCGCTGTAACACCCGCAAATTCAACGGTTCCTTAGCCTGCGCCAGCGGATGATTAATCGCGACCACAAAACACAGATCCACATCGCCAAGCAGACTAAAACCATAACCCAACAGCGTTGGCGGCTCGTTAAGCGCGCCCAGCACCATGTCGACCTCGCCTGCCGCCAGAGCATCCCAACCACCAGCGCTAGTGAACTGCAAACGGGTCACGTTGCGTTGTTGATAAAACTGTTCCATCAGTGAAGTTAAAAGAGAGAAAGGAAAAGTCATATCGACACTGATGGTCAGGGTATTTTCCCAGCCCTGATGTAGCCTGATGGCCTGCAGCTCAAGTTCGCGAGCGGTATGGAGTAGCTCACGTCCTTTCTCCAGCAGCATCTGCCCGGTGCCAGTAAAGCGCGCCCGATGACCGCTGCGATCCAGCAGTTGGATATTCAGATCGCTTTCTAATTTATGGATGGTATAGCTCAGCGCCGAGGGGGTTTTATAGAGCTTTGCCGAAGCCGCGGCAAAGCTCCCCTCTTTTTCTAAGGCATCAAGAATAACGAGAACATCCAGCAGTGGTTTCATCGCCCCCCCTTACGGTACGCGATCGTCTGCTGGCGATTACTCCATTGGCATCACCAGCGGATCGGGGTACTGGTATTCAAAGCCAAGCTCATAGCATATCCGGTTGCCATCAATGATTTTGCCTTTACCCCCCTCCGGGTTATCGGTAAATACCGGTAACGGCAGCCCAAGTTCACGGGCCATCTGCGGATAAAAGACGCCGCGCGCCGGATGCTGCGGCGCACATATATTATAGATGTGTCCGCCTTTCGGGGCCTGAAGCAATAGCTCAATCGCGGCAATAACGTCCTGCAGATGCACCAGGTTGACCCCGTGCTGGCCATCCGGTGCCGATTTACCGGCAAAGAAACGGCCCGGATGGCGCGATGGCCCAACCAACCCGGCGAGACGCAGAATATCCACCGAGGTGCCCGGCAACGCATGCAGCCAGTCTTCCAGCTCTTTCAGTACCCTGCCGCTGGCGGTTTGTGGATTGCGCGGCGAATTTTCCTTCATCGTCCCTTCAGTATTGCCATAAACCGAGGTCGAACTGGTAAAAATAATGCGTGGAATATGCCGCGAGAGCGCGGTATCAACAATCTCCTGCACCGCCTGTAGATAAAAATCTTCCCCGGGGCCCGTGCGCCGCGCAGGTAACGTGATAACCAGCGCATCGACGTTCATCATCGCGTCCAGATCCTCAGCCTCACAGATCAGCTGGGGTTCAAGACGCAGCGGATATCCTTCAATACCGCACATCCGCGCCGCCTCCACGCCGTCCTGCGTCGTTTTACTGCCGGTGACATGCCAACCGCGCGCGCGCAATGACAACGCAAGCGGCATGCCCAGCCACCCTAACCCGACAATCGCGACCTTTTTCATACCCTGGCTCCTGACTCATTCGCTGTGCTGATACTAGGCTACGCTAGCCCGCGAGACCTGACAATTTGTTCGACGAATATGAAATGAATTAATGATGGAAAAAAGGGCTTGCTTTATGCGCCGGAACTGGTTTAGGTTAAAAGACATCAAATGCATAGTCATTCAAAGAGAATTTTATGAACAGCGTTCAATTTAAAAACCACCATCATCACCATCATCCTGACTAGTCTTTCAGGCGATGTGTGCTGGAAGACGTTTGGATCTTCCAGTGGTGCATGAACGCAAAGAGAGCCCCCGGAAGATTCACTTCCGGGGGCTTTTTTTTGGACCGAATTCGGACAGATTCAGACAGGTATTCAGAGGAAAACAACAATGTTAGACAACACCCGTTTACGCATAGCTATTCAGAAATCCGGCCGTTTGAGTGAAGATTCACGCGAACTGCTTGGCCGCTGCGGCATTAAAGTCAACCTGCACACCCAGCGTCTGATCGCCCTTGCGGAAAACATGCCGATCGATATTCTGCGCGTTCGCGATGACGATATTCCGGGGCTGGTGATGGACGGCGTTGTCGACCTTGGCATTATCGGCGAGAACGTGCTGGAAGAAGAGCTGCTGAGCCGCCGCGCGCAGGGCGAAGACCCGCGCTATTTCACCCTGCGCCGTCTCGATTTTGGCGGATGCCGTCTGTCGCTGGCGACACCGGTGGATGAAAACTGGAATGGCCCGGCGGCGCTGGACGGCAAACGCATCGCCACCTCTTACCCGCACCTGTTAAAACGCTATCTCGATCAGAAAGGTATCTCCTTTAAATCCTGTCTGCTAAACGGTTCTGTCGAAGTCGCCCCGCGCGCTGGCCTTGCCGACGCCATCTGCGATCTCGTTTCTACCGGCGCAACCCTTGAAGCTAACGGCCTGCGCGAAGTTGAAGTTATTTATCGTTCCAAAGCCTGCCTGATCCAGCGTGACGGCGAGATGGACGAGGCGAAACAGCAGCTGATCGACCGTCTGCTGACCCGCATTCAGGGGGTTATCCAGGCCCGCGAATCGAAATACATCATGATGCACGCGCCGACCGAACGGCTGGAGGAAGTGGTGGCGCTGCTGCCGGGCGCCGAACGACCAACTATTCTGCCGCTGGCGGGCGATAAACAGCGGGTAGCGATGCACATGGTCAGCAGCGAAACCCTGTTCTGGGAAACCATGGAAAAACTGAAAGCGCTTGGCGCCAGCTCCATCCTGGTGCTGCCGATCGAGAAGATGATGGAGTAATCCAGCTATCCGCATACGGGACAAACAGGGGAAATGACCATGAGCTTCAATACCATTATCGACTGGAATAGCTGCAGCGCCGCACAACAGCAACAACTCTTAATGCGCCCGGCGATTTCAGCTTCCGAGAGCATCAGCAAAACGGTAGCCGGGATCCTCGCTAACGTTAAAGAGAATGGCGATGCCGCTTTACGCGAATATAGCGCCAAATTCGATAAAACCACCGTCACGGCGCTGAAAGTATCTGACGAAGAAATTGCCGCTGCCGGCGCGCGTCTCAGCGACGAACTCAAACAAGCGATGGCGGTAGCGGTCAACAATATCGAGACCTTTCACAACGCGCAGCAGTTGCAGGTTGTCGATGTTGAAACCCAGCCCGGCGTACGCTGCCAGCAGCTTACCCGCCCTATCGCCTCCGTCGGCTTATATATTCCGGGCGGCTCGGCGCCGCTGTTTTCAACGGTGCTGATGCTGGCAACGCCAGCACGCATTGCCGGCTGTCAGGAAGTGGTGTTGTGTTCGCCGCCGCCGATTGCCGATGAAATTCTTTATGCGGCGCAGCTGTGCGGCGTGCGTAATATCTTTAACGTCGGCGGCGCGCAGGCTATCGCGGCAATGGCCTTCGGCACCGAATCGGTGGCGAAAGTCGCTAAAATCTTTGGCCCTGGCAACGCCTTCGTCACCGAGGCCAAGCGCCAGGTCAGCCAGCGCCTTGACGGCGCGGCTATCGACATGCCTGCCGGCCCGTCTGAAGTACTGGTGATTGCCGACGGCGGCGCGACGCCGGATTTCGTCGCCTCCGATTTACTCTCCCAGGCGGAACATGGCCCGGATTCCCAGGTTATCCTGCTGACCCCCGACGCCGACATGGGCTCCCGGGTCGCCGCTGCGGTTGAACGTCAGCTAGCGGCCCTGCCGCGTGCCGAAACCGCGCGTGAAGCGCTTTCCGCCAGCCGTATCATTGTCGCTCGCGATCTCGCGCAATGTGTAGAGATCTCAAATCAGTACGGACCGGAGCACCTGATTATCCAGACCCGCAACGCCCGTGAACTGGTTGACGGCATTACCAGCGCTGGTTCGGTATTCCTCGGCGACTGGTCGCCAGAATCGGCAGGTGATTACGCCTCCGGCACCAACCACGTGCTGCCGACCTACGGCTACACTGCCACCTGTTCCAGCCTCGGTCTGGCGGATTTCCAAAAGCGCATGACCGTACAGGAGCTGACGCGTGAAGGCTTCGCCGCCCTCGCCCCAACTATCGAGATCCTGGCCGCAGCCGAACTGCTGACCGCCCACAAAAACGCCGTGACGCTACGCGTAGCCGCCCTTAAGGAGCAAGCATGAGCATTGAAGACTTAGCCCGCGCCAATATCCGCGCGCTGACGCCGTATCAATCCGCCCGCCGTCTTGGGGGAAAAGGCGACGTGTGGTTGAACGCCAACGAATTCCCCACGGCCGTGGAATTCCAGCTAACCGAACAGACGCTGAACCGCTATCCGGAGCCGCAGCCGAAAGCGGTTATCGAAAACTACGCGCACTATGCTGGCGTAACACCAGAGCAGGTACTGGTGAGCCGTGGGGCTGACGAAGGTATCGAGTTATTGATCCGCGCTTTTTGCGAACCCGGCGAGGACGCGGTCCTTTATTGCCCGCCTACCTACGGTATGTATAGCGTCAGCGCCGAAACTATCGGCGTTGAGTGCCGCACGGTGCCGACGCTCGCCGACTGGCAGCTCGATTTACCGGGTATCGAAGCGAATCTCACCGGCGTGAAAGTGGTGTTTGTCTGCAGCCCAAATAATCCGACCGGGCAGATTATCAACCCGCAAGATTTCCGCGCCCTGCTGGAAATGACGCGCGGTAAAGCGATCGTGGTAGCGGATGAAGCCTATATTGAGTTCTGCCCGCAGGCGTCGCTCGCTGGTTGGCTAAATGAATACCCGCACCTGGTTATCCTGCGCACCTTATCGAAAGCCTTTGCGCTGGCGGGGTTGCGCTGCGGTTTTACGCTGGCTAACGCAGAGGTAATTAATGTACTGCTAAAAGTCATCGCACCTTATCCGCTCTCGACGCCGGTCGCCGATATCGCCGCCCAGGCGTTGAGCCCGGCAGGAATTGCCGCTATGCGCGCACGCGTGGCGCAGATCCTGGATGAACGCGCATACCTGGTCGATGCGCTGCGCGAGATCGCCTGCGTCGAACAGGTGTTCGATTCCGAGACCAACTACCTGCTGGCGCGGATAACCGCCTCCAGCGCGGTGTTTAAATCTTTGTGGGATCAGGGCATTATCTTACGTGACCAAAATAAACAACCCTCATTAAGCGGCTGTTTGCGTATCACTATCGGTACCCGTGCAGAGAGCCAGCGCGTGATTGACGCTTTGACTGCGGAGAATGTATGACCCAGAAGTTTCTCTTTATTGACCGTGACGGTACGCTTATCTCTGAACCGCCAGTTGATTTTCAGGTAGACCGGTTTGAAAAACTGGCCTTCGAGCCGCAGGTGATCCCGGCGCTGCTTAAGCTGCAGCAGGAAGGTTACAAGCTGGTGATGATCACCAACCAGGACGGCCTTGGTACCGAAAGCCTGCCGCAGGAGGAATTCGACGGCCCGCACAACCTGATGATGCAGGTCTTCTCCTCGCAGGGCGTTAACTTTGAATCCGTCCTGATCTGCCCGCACATGCCTGGTGATAACTGTGACTGCCGCAAGCCGAAGACCCAGATGGTATTGCCGTGGCTGGAAGACGGCGTGATGGATAAAGCCCACAGTTACGTCATCGGCGACCGCGCCACCGATATCGAGTTGGCGGATAACATGGGTATCACCGGCCTGCGCTATAACAGTGAAACGCTGAACTGGCCGGCCATATGCGAACAGCTGACCCGTCGCGACCGCTATGCTCACGTTGAGCGCATCACCAAAGAGACCCAGGTTGACGTTAAAGTCTGGCTGGACCGTGAAGGCAGCAGCAAGATCCACACCGGCGTTGGTTTCTTCGATCACATGCTCGATCAGATTGCCACCCACGGCGGCTTTCGCCTGGAAATTAACGTCGGCGGCGATCTTTACATCGACGATCACCACACCGTAGAAGATACCGGCCTGGCGTTAGGCGAAGCGTTGAAGCTGGCGCTAGGTGATAAGCGCGGCATTAACCGCTTTGGCTTTGTGCTGCCGATGGATGAGTGCCTGGCGCGCTGCGCGCTGGATATCTCTGGCCGTCCGCACCTCGAATATAAAGCTGACTTCACCTATCAGCGCGTTGGCGACCTGAGCACCGAGATGGTCGAACACTTCTTCCGCTCGCTCTCCTATACCATGGCGGTGACGCTGCAC
Source organism: Klebsiella aerogenes KCTC 2190 (assembly GCF_000215745.1). Lineage (GTDB taxonomy): Bacteria > Pseudomonadota > Gammaproteobacteria > Enterobacterales > Enterobacteriaceae > Klebsiella > Klebsiella aerogenes. Next base: position 4,971,250 of record NC_015663.1, read on the forward strand.
CTGAAAACCAAAGGTAAAAACGATCATCACCGCGTCGAGAGCCTGTTCAAAGCCTTCGGTCGTACGCTGCGCCAGGCCATTCGGGTCCAGGGCGACACGTTGCCATCGTCAAAAGGGGTATTGTGATGAACGTGGTGATCCTCGATACCGGGTGCGCCAACCTCAACTCGGTGAAATCTGCGGTGAGCCGCCACGGCTATGAGCCAGTGGTCAGCCGCGAGCCGGATGTTGTTCTACGCGCCGATAAACTTTTTCTGCCCGGCGTCGGCACCGCGCAGGCTGCGATGGATCAGCTGCGCGAACGTGAGCTCATTGATCTTATTAAAGCTTGTACCCAGCCGGTGCTGGGGATCTGTCTTGGCATGCAGTTACTCGGGAGCCGTAGCGAAGAGACAAACGGCGTCGAGCTGCTGGGCATTATTGATGAAGAGGTGCCGAAAATGACCGATCACGGACTGCCACTGCCGCATATGGGATGGAACCGGGTGTATGCCAAAGCCGGCGATCGCCTGTTCCGCGGCATTGAAGAAGGCGCTTATTTCTATTTCGTCCATAGCTACGCCATGCCGGTCAACCCGTACACTATCGCGCAATGCAACTACGGCGAGGCCTTCACCGCGGCGGTACAGAAAGATAACTTCTTTGGCGTACAGTTCCACCCTGAGCGCTCAGGTAGCGCCGGTGCGCAGCTGCTGAAAAATTTCCTGGAGATGTAATGATCATTCCAGCTTTAGATTTAATTGACGGTACCGTGGTGCGCCTGCATCAGGGCGACTACGGCCAGCAACGCGACTATGGCAACGATCCGTTACCACGCCTGCAATCCTATGCAGACCAGGGCGCGGAAGTATTGCACCTGGTCGATCTGACCGGAGCAAAAGATCCGGCAAAACGCCAGATTCCGCTGCTTAAGACCTTAGTCGCCGGCGTTACGGTACCGGTACAAGTCGGCGGCGGCGTACGTACGGAAGAAGACGTTGCCGCACTGCTTGACGCCGGCGTGGCGCGCGTGGTGGTCGGTTCAACGGCGGTAAAATCGCCGGAGGTGGTCAAAGCCTGGTTTAAACGCTTTGGCCCCGAACATCTGGTACTGGCGCTGGACGTACGCATTGATGCCGATGGCAATAAACAGGTGGCGGTGAGCGGCTGGCAGGAAAACTCTGGCGTCACTCTGGAAGAGCTGGTGGAAAGCTATCTGCCGGTCGGCTTGCAACATGTGCTGTGTACCGATATCTCCCGCGATGGCACTCTCACGGGTTCCAACGTCTCACTGTATGAAGAAGTCTGCGCGCGTTATCCGCAGGTGGCGTTCCAGTCTTCCGGCGGGATCGGCGGTCTCAACGATATCGCCGCGCTGCGCGGAACCGGCGTTCGCGGCGTGATCGTCGGCCGCGCGCTGCTGGAAGGTAAATTCAACGTAACGGAGGCTATCCAATGCTGGCAAAACGGATAATCCCCTGCCTTGACGTCCGCGACGGCCAGGTAGTGAAAGGCGTACAGTTCCGCAATCACGAAATTATCGGTGATATTGTGCCGCTGGCAAAACGCTATGCCGATGAAGGCGCGGATGAACTGGTGTTCTACGATATCACCGCCTCCAGCGATGGCCGGGTAGTCGATAAAAGTTGGGTTTCGCGCGTGGCGGAAGTGATTGATATTCCATTCTGCGTCGCGGGTGGAATTAAGTCGCTGGAAGACGCGGCACAGATCCTCTCCTTCGGCGCCGACAAAATTTCAATTAACTCGCCTGCGCTTGCGGATCCGACGTTAATCACCCGTCTCGCCGATCGCTTTGGCGTGCAGTGCATCGTGGTAGGTATCGATACCTGGTTTGATGAACAAACCGGTAAATATCACGTTAATCAGTACACCGGCGATGAGAGCCGGACTCGCGTCACCCAATGGGAGACGCTGGATTGGGTGCAGGAAGTACAAAAGCGCGGAGCGGGAGAAATCGTCCTCAACATGATGAACCAGGACGGTGTGCGCAACGGTTATGATCTGGAACAGCTCAGAAAGGTCCGTGAAGTGTGTAACGTTCCGTTGATTGCCTCCGGCGGCGCCGGAACCATGGAGCACTTCCTTGAGGCCTTCCGCGACGCCAACGTCGACGGCGCCCTCGCCGCTTCCGTGTTCCATAAACAGATTATTAATATTGGCGAATTAAAAACGTTCCTGGCAGCCCAGGGCGTGGAGATCAGGGTATGTTGAGTGAACAGCTGGATTGGCAAAAAACCGACGGCATGATGCCGGCCATCATACAGCACGCTGAATCTGGCGAAGTGTTAATGCTGGGATATATGAATGAGGACGCGCTGGCGAAAACGCAAGAAAGCGGCAAAGTGACCTTCTACTCGCGCACCAAACAGCGCCTGTGGACAAAGGGTGAAACCTCCGGCAACTTTCTTAATGTGGTCAGCATCACCCCGGATTGCGATAACGATACCTTGTTAGTGTTGGTCAACCCGATAGGCCCAACCTGCCACAAAGGGACGTCAAGCTGCTTTGGAGAAACCGGACACCAGTGGCTGTTCCTCTATCAACTGGAACAACTGCTGGCCGAGCGCAAACATGCTGACCCGGAAAGTTCCTACACTGCGAAACTGTATGCCAGCGGCACCAAACGTATTGCGCAGAAAGTTGGGGAAGAAGGCGTGGAGACCGCGCTGGCCGCGACGGTAAATGACAAGTTTGAATTGAAGAATGAAGCGTCGGATCTGATGTATCACCTGCTGGTGCTGCTGCAGGACCAGGGGCTGAATTTAGGGGAAGTGATTGATAATTTAAGGGCGAGACATAAGTAATACATCCCCCTTGGCCATAAACATAAAAGGGCAGATTTGGTGACAAAACCTGCCCTTTTATTATATCAAGTAAATACCTATTCAGATTTTGTGGGCAGTGATGACAGACAACGTTTGTTAAGTTGCCGACGTCCTTTATCAAAAAACCATCCCCACTTATTGAAATATTTTATCGCTGAACTCATATGATAAAAAAGAAATTTTAGGCTGTGGTAGGACTTTCTTTGTGATAAATGAACGACGGTGGAATCCGGACAATACACAACATTAAAATTACCCGCGCTGATACGTCGCGAGAAATCAACATCTTCTAAATACATAAAGAAGCGAAGATCAAATCCCTGAACTTGTCGAATGGCGTTATTGCTCACCAACATAAAACAACCTGACATTGATGGCGCGTAGAATGCCGTATTAAAATTGGCATGACGAAGCTCATAATCATTGTTGATATCAGGGAAAAATGACGAAAGAAAACGTCTTCCAAAAAGCTGGAATGGCGCAGGTAGTAATTTAGTCGCGTACTGCAATGCACCATTTGGATATGTAATCTTTGGCACAGAAAGATCTACAGATCTTTCCTTACAAAAAGCAAAGAACTTATCGACTTCACCTTGTGCATAATAAATATCAGGATTGCAGATCAAAAAATAGTCACATTGGTTTTTATAGGTTTCAAAAACCTTGTTATGCCCTGCGCCAAAACCCTGATTATTAGAGAGCTTTATTACATCAACTTTATCATGCTTATAATCATTCAACCAATGACAAAAAGAGCCATTATCTACAATAACAAGTTTACTGATACTCTTTTCATTCAATAATGAATTGAGTGTAAGCTCAATTTCTTGAAGAGAATGCTTATAAAGAACAAGTGAAGCTAGTATATTCACATAGCACCTTACTAATTTTTCCAACACAAACATAAAACATGACAATAATGTCTCGATCTTAGCAGGTCTTTCACCTGACAAGAACCAATCCCGGATAATCGATCGGCATGGCTAATCATATCCAGGGATATTCGAGATACTGTCGAAGTGTATGAATAAAATACCTTCACTATTAATCTATTCTATACCAGATATTTTATGTATTTTGAAGATGTTGATATTTGCAGAAGGGCAAAAAATCCCCCCTCTATGTACCGGCTTAACATGCAGGATGTACGTAAAGGGGGTGTTAATATCCAAAAATCTACTTCAGGTACGCTATCTTAATATCTAATCAGTTACCTGAACTATCATTCCTGCGATTAAACGTTAAGAGAATGAGCTATAGCATCAGCAATTCGCGATGATGCTTTGCCATCTCCATACGGATTGTGTGCAAAGCTCATTGCTTCATACTCAGATTTATTCGTCAAAAGTTCGGCAACGGCATCAAATATACACTTCTCATCGGTACCCACCAGTTTCACGGTACCCGCATCAACCGCTTCCGGTCTTTCTGTTGTATCACGCATTACCAGGACAGGCTTGCCGAGTGATGGGGCTTCTTCCTGGATACCGCCGGAATCAGTCAGAATAATGCTTGATGCATTCATCAAGAAGACGAAGGGGAGGTAATCAAGTGGTTCAATGAGATAAATATTATCCTGTCCACGCAGTACGGAGTTTACCACGCCACGGACGTTAGGATTTAAGTGTACAGGATAGACGAAATCGACATCCGGGAATGTTTTAGCTAATTTTAGAACCGCATTACAGATTCTTTCAAAGCCACCGCCAAAACTTTCACGACGATGTCCGGTAATTAATACAATTTTACGGTCATCATCAATAAAATCAAACTTGGCCTTTAACTCACCTGCCAGAACAGGATCTTGCGCTAACTTATCTTTAACCATAAGAAGAGCATCAATCACCGTATTACCAGTAATAATAATGCGCTCCTGTGGCACATTCTCCCGACGTAAGTTGTCAGCGGAAGTCGACGTAGGTGCAAAATGCAAGTTAGCCAGTGCGCCAGTTAACTTTCTGTTACCCTCTTCTGGCCATGGAGAATAAATATCATTGGTTCTTAAACCAGCTTCAACATGTCCGACTTTGATTTGCTGATAATAGCTTGCAAGAGTTGCAGACAAGGTAGTGGCTGTGTCACCATGAACCAAAACATAATCAGGTTTAAATTCCTGAAGAACTGAGCGCAACCCTAAAAGAATAGAAGATGTTATATCAGTGAGATCCTGACCTGATTTCATAATATTAAGGTCATAATCAGGAGTAATATTGAATAACTGCAGGACCTGATCGAGCATCTCGCGATGCTGCGCGGTAACACATACCTTGCTTTCGAATCGGTTATCGCCTTTAAGATTCTCAACTACCGGGGCCATTTTAATTGCTTCAGGTCGGGTTCCGAAAATAGATAATATTTTAATCGCACTCATGATTTCTCTCGTAAACTAATCACATTGAATCTTCTTGCCGCCATAACAACGACGGTAATTAATTTCACCCATGACTCTTAAGTAGTAGATTCTTCGGTACAATGCATAACGCAATGCCAGAAACAGAAAACATTTGCCAGGTACTGCCAGTTGGTGATGCTTCTCATATCTTTTTAGTTGACAGAGAAAAACATCTATTGATAACAAATGTAATATGTTAATTATCTGTATTAACTTATTGATGGAGAAGTATTAATCTCCATTCAGCAAACGCTTAAGATAGGCGCCATATTCCGTCTTCTTGAGCCGCTCGGCCTGTGTAGCCACGCCTTCCGCCGACAGCCATTTATTCCGGTATGCAATCTCTTCCAGGCAGGCCACTTTCATCCCCTGGCGCTTCTCAATGGTATGAATAAACTGTGAAGCTTCGATCAGACTGTCATGCGTACCCGTGTCGAGCCAGGCAAATCCACGCCCCAAAAGTTCGACCTGCAAATCCCCGCGCTCCAGATACATCTGGTTCAGGGTGGTGATCTCCAGTTCACCACGCTCGGACGGGCGAACCTCTTTGGCCATCTCCACCACGTTGTTGTCGTAAAAATAGAGCCCGGTCACCGCCCAGTCGGATTTCGGCTTCAGCGGCTTCTCTTCGATCGACAACGCCCTGAAGTTTTCATCAAACTCCACCACCCCAAAACGTTCCGGATCCAGTACCTGGTACCCAAAGACCGTCGCTCCCGACGTCTTCGCCGCCGCCGCTTCCAGCTTCTTACCGAAACTCTGGCCGAAATAGATATTGTCACCCAGCACTAACGCACAGGCATCATTGCCGATAAACTTCTCACCAATAATGAAGGCCTGCGCCAGACCATCCGGTGACGGCTGGATGGCATAGCTGAAGTTAACGCCAAACCGGGAACCGTCTCCCAGCAGCCGCTGGAATGCCGGCATATCGTCCGGCGTGGTAATAATCAGGATATCGCGGATCCCCGCCAGCATCAGCACCGACACCGGATAGAAAATCATCGGCTTATCGTAAATCGGCAACAGCTGTTTGGAAACACCCTGCGTGATTGGATAAAGACGGGTACCGGAGCCTCCGGCCAGAACAATACCTTTCATTTTCAGTTCCTTGTTTATTTATTCAGCCCAAGACGTTCGCCGGCATAGGAGCCATCCAGCACGCGCTGCCACCAGGTCTGGTTGTTCAGATACCAGTGGACCGTTTTCTCAATCCCGCTTTCAAAGGTCTCTTCCGGCACCCATCCCAGATCGCGTTGTATTTTCGCCGCATCAATGGCATAGCGCAGGTCATGTCCCGGACGGTCGGTAACGAACGTGATAAGGTCAGCAAAATGATTAATATTGCCGGGTTTCTCTGTCACCACGCGGTCCAGAATGGCGCAGATAGTGCGGACAACATCGATATTCTTACGTTCGTTGTGGCCGCCAATATTGTAAGTTTCGCCACTCCGCCCTTCTGTCGCCACTTTATAGAGCGCGCGCGCATGGTCCTCAACATACAACCAGTCGCGGATCTGCTCGCCGTTGCCGTAAACCGGCAGCGGTTTACCCGCCAGGGCGTTGAGGATGGTCAGGGGGATCAGTTTTTCCGGGAAGTGGTACGGACCGTAGTTATTGGAGCAGTTAGTCACCACCACCGGCAGGCCATAGGTACGGTTCCAGGCGCGGACCAGATGGTCGCTGTCGGCCTTGGAGGCGGAATACGGACTGCTTGGCGCGTAAGGAGTCGTTTCGGTGAACAGATCATCGGTGCCATGCAAATCGCCATACACTTCGTCGGTGGAAATGTGATGGAAGCGGAAAGCCTGCTTCTGCTCATCAGAAAGCGACATATAATGCTGGCGGGCGGCTTCGAGCAGTGTGAAAGTACCGATCAGGTTGGTCTGGATAAACGCGGCCGGGCCATCAATAGAGCGGTCGACGTGGCTTTCGGCCGCCAGGTGCATCACGATATCCGGCTGGAAGGCATTGAACTGCGCCGTAACAGCAGCCGAGTCAGTAATATCGGTCTGGGTGAAAGAGTAGCGTTCGTTGCCGGCTACCGGCGCCAGAGACTCGAGGTTACCGGCATAGGTCAGGCAGTCCATGACAAGGACTTCATCCCGGGTATTTTCAATGATATGACGAACAACAGCAGAACCGATAAAACCAGCGCCACCGGTAACAAGGATCTTCATGCTTTATCTCAATTTTCAATTAGTTAAACACATTCCCCGGCGCCATCATAATAAATGACAGGCACGCTACCGCCATTGGCTGTCGCAACCAAAATGCGTCATGATTTATTTTGTTGTGTTCGGATGATATCTGGTCAACTAATACTCAGAACGCCAAACAGATAGCATGTGTGACCGAGCGCCTTTCATCCCCCAACCCACAGCAGAAACGGCGGAAGGCGAATTAAGGGGCCACTTTTATTGTCCTTGGGCCACGCTACTGTCCAGTTTTCACCCCATTTTTACTATCAGGACTTTCTCAATCAACGTCTCATTATGAAACCGTGAGATCTAGCTCGGATAGTAACAACTCAAGGACACTGAATTGTTACTCATTTTTTCATACATTTCAAAACGTTGAATAAAAAGATCATCTACACCGAGCATGATAAGCTAAACGACCTAGTATTATAACCCCGCTCACCAAGAATAAAAATGAAAATGCATGTCGCCGTAATATCGACCAAAAAAAATTATATTTTTTCTCCTTTATAATCATATGGTTAATAATATTCTGATTTACAAATGATAGATTACTAACATTTATAAAGTCGAAAATTTAATTCGGTAGAGTAATCATCCAGGAATTCACACTATTTGATAGCGTGACATAATTAATGCCCGACATAAAAAATCACCCACATCGCCAGAGAAAAACAAAACCTTTATAAACAAACACTTAATAAAAAAACGATAGTAATTTTCATTTCTATTTATAAATTAATTTAACATCATAGCAGGCAGATCGCTATGTTCCCCGCCCCCTTCACGAAAGCAAAGCGGATGATCCAAATAGCAAGCCAGTGTAAAATCGACATTTATGTAAAGCGGGGAACACAATCCCGGAGGAAAGAATGAAATTTTTGGTCACTGGAGCTGCAGGCTTCATCGGTTTCCATGTCAGCCAACGCCTTCTTGCAGCTGGCCATACCGTAGTCGGCATCGACAACATGAATGACTACTACGATGTAAACCTGAAGCAAGCTCGTCTGGAACTTCTGGACTCCCCATTATTCAGCTTCTCCAGGCTGGATATTGCCGACCGTGTAGGGATGGAAAAACTTTTTGCTGATGAAAAGTTTGACCGCGTCATACACCTTGCAGCGCAAGCAGGTGTGCGTTATTCGCTGGAAAACCCACACGCCTATGCCGATGCCAACCTGATGGGTTTTTTGAATATCCTCGAAGGCTGTCGTCATACTAACGTTCAACATTTAGTCTATGCCTCATCCAGTTCGGTTTATGGCTTAAACCGTAAGATGCCATTTTCAACCGATGATTCGGTAGATCATCCGGTATCTCTTTATGCAGCAACCAAAAAAGCCAACGAGTTGATGGCGCATACCTATGCACATCTTTATGGCATCCCGACGACTGGCCTGCGTTTCTTTACCGTCTACGGTCCATGGGGACGTCCGGATATGGCACTTTTCAAATTTACGAAAGCCATGCTCGAAGGTAAAAGTATCGACGTATACAACTACGGTAAGATGAAACGTGACTTCACTTATATTGATGATATTGTCGAAGCAGTTGTTCGTGTTCAGGAGACTATTCCACAACCGGATCCGGAATGGACTGTTGAAGCCGGTTCACCAGCAACCAGTTCCGCTCCGTATCGGGTATATAACATTGGCAATAGCTCACCGGTTGAACTAATGGACTACATCACCGCTCTTGAAGAAGCTATGGGGATGGAAGCGAAGAAAAACATGATGCCGATGCAGCCTGGTGATGTTCTGGAGACAAGTGCTGAAACCCGACCGCTGTATAACCTTGTTGGTTTCAGACCGCAAACTCCGGTCAAGCAAGGAGTGAAGAACTTCGTGGAGTGGTATAAAGCGTACTATAAGTCCTGATGACCGCCCTATAACAGAGCCGCTTTATAAAAATAGCGGCTTTGTTACATAACTATAATTCATATTATATTCATTTGGTCTTCATAGTCCTTCTTTGTAATTAAACTCCACCCAAATAGCAAACATGTTGATTATTATCTATTTTATAGTCAGAGCATCACAGATAATGCTATCGGATCGCCACTGAAAAGAATATCTCGCCATTATAATAACAACTATTCGCTTATAGCCCCCCAAAAAAAATCAGAGTATATTGTTGATGACAGGAATACGAAGTGCAATCGTTCATTATGTTCACCATAATGATGCATATTAACATTCACATCTGGTGGAGCTTATGGGAAATTTATTTTTCTTAGTTATCACTGCCATACTCTTAGCTGTCGCTATCTTTTATCTAATTTCTTATATTAAAGATAGAAGAACAAACATACTTACTTTTACCAGGAAAAAATAATTACACTTTCAATATTTGACCTGAATAATTAATCTGGAATGCACCTGATGATATTTCTTGCAAGAACAGGTGCAAGTTCAACCAATTACCAGTTATTTATTCAAAGAGATAAATCAGTACAGCTCTTTTCTGTATACAGTTCAGAATTTAATTAAGAGGACACGGGAAGGGTCATAAAGATGTGATGGCAGAACGCTAAATTGTATCATTTGGCGTTCTGCCATTTTAAGGGGAGTTAATCAGTCATTACCAAAGAGATCACGTGTATACACTTTGTCTTGTACATCCGCTAACTCATCTGCCATCCGGTTAGAGATGATAACGTCAGCTTCTTGTTTGAAAGCATTCAAATCGCGAACTACCCGCGAGTTAAAGAAATCATCTTCCTTCATTACAGGTTCGTAGATAATAACAGGGATTCCTTTCGCTTTAATTCGTTTCATGATTCCCTGAATGGAAGATGCCCGGAAGTTATCAGAACCACTCTTCATAATTAAGCGGTATACACCAACCACTTTTGGTTTGCGTGACAGAATAGAATCAGCAATGAAATCTTTACGAGTTCGGTTGGCATCGACAATAGCAGAAATAATATTGTTCGGTACGGACTCATAGTTCGCCAGCAGTTGCTTGGTATCTTTCGGTAAACAGTAACCGCCATAGCCAAAAGACGGATTGTTGTAGTGGTTACCGATACGTGGATCCAAGCAAACCCCTTCAATGATCTGTTTGCTATTCAGCCCCTGACTTTCAGCATAGCTGTCCAGCTCATTGAAATAGGCCACCCGCAGCGCCAGGTAGGTATTAGCGAACAGCTTGATCGCTTCCGCTTCCGTGGAGTCGGTGAACAGAGTAGGAATTTCCTGCTTGATCGCCCCTTCTTTTAAGAGTTCAGCGAAACGCTCGGCCCGTGCAGAGCGCTCACCGATAACAATGCGCGACGGATGCAGGTTGTCATATAGAGCCCTCCCCTCCCGTAAAAACTCCGGAGAAAAAATGACGTTGTCGATACCAAAACGCTCCTTGATGTCGCGAGTAAAACCAACAGGTATTGTTGACTTTATAATCATTACCGCTTGAGGATTGATTTCAGTGACATCGCGAATTACGGCTTCGACAGTAGACGTATTGAAATAATTAGTTTTTGGATCATAGTCAGTCGGGGTAGCGATAATGACATAATCAGCATCACGATATGCATCATGCTTATCCGTAGTGGCACGGAAGTTAAGTGGTTTATCTGTAAGATACTCTTGGATTTCTTTATCAACAATCGGAGAGATCTTCTGGTTAAGCATATCAACTTTAGCTTGTACGATATCTAACGCAACCACTTCGTGGTGTTGAGCGATCAGTACCCCATTGGATAATCCTACATATCCTGTACCGGAAATAGTAATTTTCATTCGATTACACTTTAATCAGTTAACGGGATGATGCCGTAAAGGCTAAAAATTAAATCAATAATTTAAGCGGTTGTACTCCCTGGAGCGAACGATGTCAAGCAGAGCAATTTACCGCATTTAAATTTCATTGATTAATTAAAAGGCCCTGAAAAGGGCCTTTTAATGACAAAATGACTACTTATACACTTCTGCAGTTGACAAGGTAAATGCCTGTAGATCCTTTTCTGACAGAGAAGGAACCCCATTCGACAATTCTGGCCACTGAATTCCAATCTCGGGATCGTTCCAGATAATGCTCCGCTCTGACTGCGGCGCATAGTAGTTTGTCGCTTTGTAGACAAACTGCACGGTATCGCTCAACGCCATAAAGCCATGCGCAAAGCCTTCCGGGATCCACAACTGGCGTTTGTTTTCTGCGCTGAGCACCACCCCGACCCATTTACCAAAGGTCGGCGAACTGCGGCGAATATCTACCGCCACGTCAAACACCTCACCTTCAACACAACGCACCAGTTTGCCCTGCGCATGCGGATCCAGCTGGTAATGCAGGCCACGTAACACCCCTTTCTGCGACTGGGAGTGATTGTCCTGCACGAACTCGACTTTACGTCCGACAGCTTCATCAAAAACCTTACTGCTGAAGCTTTCAAAAAAATATCCTCGCGCATCGCCAAAGACCCGCGGTTCAAAAATCAGTACGTCAGGAATGTCGGTCTTAATAATATTCATCTTTTACTCGCTTACTTACCCAACACTTCGGTCACTACACGCTCAACACCCTGACGCCAGTCCGGGAGCCTCACACCAAACACCTGCTGGAATTTCTCATTCGACAATCGTGAATTTAAAGGCCGTTTTGCCGGTGTCGGATAAGCGGTTGTCGGAATGCCCTTCACTTCCTGGATAGCTAACTCTGCGCCATGCTTCCTCGCCACATCAAAAACAAAACATGCGTAGTCACGCCAGCTGGTTTCACCGCTGGCCACCAGGTGATAAGTTCCGGCTACCGACTTATTACGCATTTCTTCGCGGATGGCTATCGCTGTACAGTCTGCCAGCAATTCTGCCCCGGTGGGTGCCCCGTGCTGGTCGTCAATGATGGAGAGAGTCTCTTTCTCCCCTGCCAGGCGGAGCATGGTCTTGGCAAAATTGGCGCCGCGGGTGGCATACACCCAACTGGTACGGAAAATCAGATGACGGGGATTAGCTTTCTCAAGCGCAATTTCACCCGCTCGCTTGGTTTCGCCGTAGACATTCAGCGGCCCCGTCGGCTCATCCTCCAGGCGATAGTGACTGCCTTCGCCATTAAAGACGTAATCAGTGGAGTAATGCACCATCAGAGCACCCAGCTTAGCCGATTCTTCAGCCAGAACCGCCACTCCTTTCTCATTCAGGAGATCCGAAAGCTCACGCTCACTTTCTGCCTTGTCCACAGCCGTATGCGCGGCGGCATTCACCACTACGTCTGGGCGGACGGTACGCACGGTCTCAGCGATACCTTCGAGATTCGTCAGGTCGCCGCACAGTTCTTTATCAAAGTAGTCCACCGCGACCACCTCACCGAGAGTGGACAGCGAACGTTGTAGCTCCCACCCCACCTGGCCGTTTTTGCCAATCAGTAAAATCTTCATCTTGTTTTCTTCCTTTTGAGGCCAGCCGGGTTTAGCTCTCGCTCAGCAAACGCTTCAGATAGGCGCCATATTCCGTCTTCTTGAGCCGCTCGGCCTGCGTAGCCACACCTTCCGCCGACAGCCATTTATTCCGGTATGCAATCTCTTCCAGGCAGGCCACTTTCATCCCCTGGCGCTTCTCAATGGTATGAATAAACTGTGAAGCTTCAATCAGACTGTCATGCGTCCCCGTGTCGAGCCAGGCAAATCCCCGGCCCAGCAGCTCCACCTGCAAATCCCCGCGCTCCAGATACATCTGGTTCAGGGTGGTGATCTCCAGTTCACCACGCTCGGACGGGCGAACCTCTTTGGCCATTTCCACCACGTTGTTGTCGTAAAAATAGAGCCCGGTCACCGCCCAGTCGGATTTCGGCTTCAGCGGCTTCTCTTCGATCGACAATGCCCTGAAGTTCTCGTCAAACTCCACCACCCCAAAACGTTCCGGATCCAGTACTTGGTACCCGAAGACCGTCGCTCCCGACGTCTTCGCCGCCGCCGCTTCCAGCTTCTTACCGAAGCTCTGGCCAAAATAGATATTGTCACCCAGCACTAACGCACAGGCATCATTGCCGATAAACTTCTCGCCAATGATAAAGGCCTGCGCCAGACCATCCGGCGACGGCTGGATAGCATAGCTGAAGTTCACCCCGAACTGTGAACCGTCACCCAGCAGACGCTGGAATGCCGGCATATCGTCCGGCGTGGTAATAATCAGGATATCGCGGATCCCCGCCAGCATCAGCACCGACACCGGATAGAAAATCATCGGCTTATCGTAAATTGGCAACAGCTGTTTGGAGACACCCTGCGTGATTGGATAAAGACGGGTACCGGAGCCTCCGGCCAGAACAATACCTTTCATTTTCAGTTCCTTGTTTATTTATTCAGCCCAAGACGTTCGCCGGCATAGGAGCCATCCAGCACACGCTGCCACCAGGTCTGGTTGTTCAGATACCAGTGGACCGTTTTCTCAATCCCGCTTTCAAAGGTCTCTTCCGGCACCCATCCCAGATCGCGTTGTATTTTCGCCGCATCAATGGCATAGCGCAGGTCATGTCCCGGACGGTCGGTAACGAACGTGATAAGGTCAGCAAACTGATTAATATTGCCGGGTTTCTCCGTCACCACGCGGTCCAGAATGGCGCAGATAGTGCGGACAACATCGATATTCTTACGTTCGTTGTGGCCGCCAATATTGTAAGTTTCACCACTCCGCCCTTCTGTCGCCACTTTATAGAGCGCGCGCGCATGGTCCTCAACATACAACCAGTCGCGGATCTGCTCGCCGTTGCCGTAAACCGGCAGCGGTTTACCCGCCAGGGCGTTGAGGATGGTCAGGGGGATCAGTTTTTCCGGGAAGTGGTACGGACCGTAGTTATTGGAGCAGTTGGTCACCACCACCGGCAGGCCATAGGTACGGTTCCAGGCGCGGACCAGATGGTCGCTGCCGGCCTTGGAGGCGGAATACGGGCTGCTTGGCGCGTAAGGAGTCGTTTCGGTGAACAGATCATCGGTGCCATGCAGATCGCCATACACTTCGTCGGTGGAAATGTGATGGAAGCGGAAAGCCTGCTTCTGCTCATCAGAAAGCGACATATAATGCTGACGGGCGGCTTCGAGCAGTGTGAAAGTACCGATCAGGTTGGTCTGGATAAACGCGGCCGGTCCATCAATAGAGCGGTCGACGTGGCTTTCGGCCGCCAGGTGCATCACGATGTCCGGCTGGAAGGCATTAAACTGCGCCGTAACAGCAGCCGAATCAGTAATATCGGTCTGGGTGAAAGAGTAGCGTTCGTTGCCAGCCACCGGCGCCAGAGACTCGAGGTTACCGGCGTAGGTCAGGCAGTCCATGACAAGGACTTCATCCCGGGTATTTTCAATGATATGACGAACAACAGCAGAACCGATAAAACCAGCGCCACCGGTAACAAGGATCTTCATATATTCTCTCGTTTTAAAAAGATTAAAAATATAGCTGAGACACGGGGGTTCTTTCTAGTCAGTAGTCACTTAATTAAAACCATCATAGATAAATCATGCGCAGTAAAAAGTGATACAAAAGAAAGAATCATTACTATTTAACCCAGTAGTAAAACTCAACCTCGGTGAAGTAAAAACATATACTGCTAGCTTATAGATTTATTGAAGAATGGCCAATCAGTGCATTCTCAATATTCACTCCAGATAAAAACACATTATCAGCGAATATGTGACACACCATCTTGTAGGGTAACTTTAAAGCAGCGCTTTGTATCCTAAGCGTCGAACAAAGTATCGGCAAATTTTGTAAGCAAAGAGATTTTTTTTGGCCAACATCAAAAAAAAGTTGTAATAAGTTTGGTAAAGACGCTCGAACTCAGCCTCTACTGACTGAGAAAAAACTAACGAATTATTCATCTTTATCATCTGAATACTAATTAGATGACTTACTATCCTGGCACGAAGATAATTCGAGGCAACTCCGTCAGCTTTGCCCACCAGTGACTCAAGAGCGTGAATACTTTCTAAATAGCCAATAGCATTTTTTTCAGTACGCTTTGTATGCATAATTGAACCAAGTCTCATCCTACGCCGAAAATAGACTCGGTCCGTAACTACGGTTTTACCTGCGACAAAGAATAGCCGTGGAGTGAATTCCTCATCTTCATGGATAATAGGCTTAAAATAAAGTTGATTACTAACTTGTAATTCTCTTTTATAAATATAGATCCAAGCATTTGGGAAAAAAGCACCATTCTTGGAGAGACCTGTATAGGCGGAAATACCGTTAGGATAAAGAACATTTTCATTGCGCCAATACTGGGGGAGTTTTTTTGGCTTACTATCAGAAACATTAATATCATCGACAAATGATTCTGCAGAGAATGCGAAAATATCTACATCCCCGTATTTATCCAACGAAGTATTAAAATCCTCAAGAAGATTTCTTTCTAATACATCATCGGAATCGAAATAATAAATGTAGTCGCCAGTAGCTGCTCTGGTGCCAACATTACGAGCCTCCCCCAGGCCTTGATTCTCAGTATGAATAATAGTTACATTAGATATCTTACTATAATGTTGCTCAAGTAACTCTCCAGAATTATCTGTTGAGCCATCATTGACAATAATGACTTCGAATGCCTGAAAAGTTTGCTCTAAAACTGAATTAACCGCTTGCAATACATACTGACTAACATTATAAACAGGAATAATTACAGATATGGTTCTGTCTGTCTTTTTATTCATATCTTTACCAACTCGCAATTTGGAACACCTTTCGTCCATGCATCGAAGTATGTTGAATTCTTCCCGTACGAATTATCCAATAATTTAGTTTTGACCGAGAGCAAACAGCATAATATATGCCCATGCATACGAGATGTTACGACCTGCTCATGTGCCATAAAGTAATTATTAACTCTATCAACAAGTTTGTCAGTATGTTTTGCCCACATATTAACTGTCGGAATAATGTTACTTCCAAGCAAGTTATTGATGCGTTCAAATTTAAACAACAAGTTCATATAAGCTCGGTCCTTATCGGTACAAATATCTTCCCAATCCTCATACTTAGAGGGGTCAGGAATACCAGAAAGAGTACCGACATTGGTCTCCTCAATGTCTTTTCTGATCATCCAAAGAGTATCACGTTTAATATCATTTTTCTTCTGTGTCGGGAACACTCCCCAAAGAGAATGAGCCATATCTGGACACATAATAACATTATCACAAAAATTTTCGCGCAAAATCTGATGACTTCTCGTATCACGGCAAAAGATTGTCAAATTCTTATGCTGTCTGATGATGCTCGCAGAATGCTCCATTTTTTCAGCACTTTTAAAATGTACTGTCTGCGGCATATAAACAATTTTATTGTTTGGAAACTTTTGAACAACAGTTTCTCTTAGGATTTGATGATGAGGATATAAATCACCAAAATTACCTCCACCATGTAACAAAATAATGACATCAGAGGGGAGATGCTTAGTATTTTGCACAAACTTCAAACTGGTCCTGTCTGTACGCCTTGCTAAAACTTTATATTCTCGCTCCTTAAAAAATTGCTCTGTCCCCTTGTATATAAGCAGATCACCTACATTCAAATGCAAAGGAATATCCAAATAGACTATACGACTTCCACGAGGTACCACACTATCAATAACAGATAAGTTTTTCTTTAATGAATCCATATGATGCATATTTTTATTAAGCCCTTAAAAGTCGACGGATTTTTGGATTTTTAACTACTTGTTGCTTAATTTCACGGACAAATTTGTTCCGACTAAACACTATTGTTATCGCGAATGTAGCAACACCAGAAAGCACTTGAACTAGAAGCATAATGACTGGTATCGGAGACATATCTATGGTACCGACTAACCAAGCCACTATTATTGTTGGAATTGTCAGCGCTAAAGGCAGTGTTATACTTTGAATATATTCTCGATAACTACTTCCTAATACAGGTTTAATTAACACAAAGTAACTCAAATAGGTATTTATTACTTGAACAACGAGGAATCCTAACGCGGCACCAATTCCACCGAAAAAACTCGCCCCAACCCAGATTGACGGAATAAACAAAAATAGCTTAAATACATTGAATTTAAAACTAATGTCTACCCGAGCCTTAGCCATTAAAAGAGAGCCAATCGGATTACCAATAGAACGAAGTAAACCAACGACACATAGAATTTGAAGAATTGGTGTAATAAACAACCACTTTTGACCAAAAATGGTTATGACAAAATTATTTGATACAACCAGCAAACCTAATAAAACAGGAAAGTTTATCAAACCAACAAAGGATAGTAACTTATAGAAATTTTGTCTCAATTTTTCCTTATCATCCTGAATTTTGGCAAATGCAGGAAACAAAACTCTTGTCAGTATCGGATTCAATCTCGATGGAGGAAGGACAGCAACATTATATGCCAAGTTATACCCGCCAGCGACTACGGCCCCTAACGTCCTTGAAAGAATCACTGTAGCAATATTAGAATTTAATTGATTAACCAGTGCATCCGCTGTCAAATAGGCACCAAATTTGATATTTGAAGATATGGATTTGAATTCAAATTGTAAACTCGGCTTATAAATTTTCCTGCCAACTGAAGCGAACATCAAAGTTTTGCAAATTGACATGGTCAAATAACCCCATATCGCTGTAATCGCAAACGGATAATAGAGAGCTGAACAAATAGTAATTACAAAACCGATTATAATAGAAGATGTTTCTATTAATCCTATTTTCGAAAACTCAAGTTCTTTTTGCAATAATGCTCTAAATTGTTGACCATGAGGAATTATAATGAATGCAAATGACAAAGTTTGAATAAGCGGTTTAATGTCCGGTTGATTAAGCAACTGCGCAATCGTACTGCTGAATATGAACACCAAGGAAAAAACAGTTAGTCCAATTAAGACATTTATCCAATATAGTGTGGATAACTCAACCTCAGAGATTTCTTTCCGCTGGATGATTGAATTCGAAATGCCAAAATCGGAGATCGTATCCGCGATCATTATTACTAGCATCGATATGGTTAACAACCCAAATTGATGTGGTGCAATAATATGAGCTAAAAGTGTGATTTGTAAAAAAGATATTCCTATACTTGCCACTGTCGCAATTGCTGACCACTTTGCGCCATTAACTGTTTTTTCTCGTAAACTCATAAGTACTCTTTAGATAAACTATTAATGATTTAAGTTGGGTTGATTGTTTAATTTTGATATTTATTTATAAAGTTATGTATGCATAAAATCAGAATTTAAAGAAATGAAAACACCTTTATTATTTATGAAAATACGGCGTTTAGATCTGATGATATGGATTTAAATGGCAGAGTGGCAAGATATGTATGTTTAATAAAACTTGATGATATAAATAAGTATATTGATATAATGAGCCCCAACATGCTGAGGCTCATTTAGGAAAACTACGTTAAATCAATTCATCCATTCGGTATGGAACACACCTTCTTTATCAGTGCGTTTATAGGTATGAGCACCAAAATAGTCGCGTTGCGCCTGAATCAAGTTAGCTGGTAGGACTGCTGAACGGTAGCTATCATAATAAGCGATGGCAGCTGAGAACGTCGGAACTGGAATACCATTTTGCACCGCATACGCAACAACATCTCGCAGCGCTTGTTGATATTCATCTGCAATCTTCTTGAAGTATGGAGCCATTAACAGATTAGCAATTTCCGTATTTTGCTCGTAAGCATCCGTGATTTTCTGCAGGAATTGAGCACGAATGATACAACCCGCACGGAAGATCTTCGCAATCTCACCATAGTTAAGATCCCAATTGTACTCGTCAGAAGCAGCACGTAATTGGGAAAAACCTTGAGCATATGAAACAATCTTGCCTAAATAAAGAGCGCGGCGTACTTTTTCCACAAACTCAGTTTTGTCACCAGCAGAATGAGGTTGCGGTCCAGTCAATACTTTTGACGCAGCAACGCGCTGTTCTTTCAAAGAAGAAATATAGCGAGCGAAAACTGATTCGGTAATCAAGGATAACGGTTCGCCAAGGTCCAGAGAACTCTGGCTGGTCCATTTCCCTGTACCTTTGTTAGCAGCTTCATCAAGAATAACATCGATAAGGTAGTGACCGGCCTCATCTTTCTTGGTAAAAATGTCTTTAGTAATATCGATCAAGTAGCTATTCAGCTCGCCTTTATTCCACTCAGTAAAGGTTTCCGCCAGTTCCTCATTCGTAAGTGACAGCCCCCCTTTAAGCAGAGCGTAGGCTTCGGCAATCAACTGCATATCACCATATTCGATGCCATTGTGTACCATCTTAACATAATGACCGGCGCCATCAGCTCCAATATACGTCACGCAAGGTTCACCATCTTCTGCGCGAGCTGCAATCTTCTCGAGGATAGGGGCAACCATTTCATACGCTTCTTTTTGGCCACCCGGCATGATTGATGGACCTTTAAGAGCACCCTCTTCTCCGCCAGATACGCCTGTTCCGATGAAATTAAACCCTTCCGCGGACAATTCTCGGTTGCGGCGAATTGTGTCCTGGAAGAACGTGTTACCACCATCAATGATGATATCACCTTTATCAAGATAGGGCTTAAGGGAGTCAATTGCGCTATCGGTACCTGCGCCTGCTTTCACCATCAACAGAATACGGCGCGGCGTTTCGAGCGATTCAACAAACTCTTTAACTGTATAATAAGGAACCAATTTTTTGCCTGGATTTTCGGCGATGACTTCCTCGGTTTTATCACGCGAGCGGTTGAATACGGAGACGGTATAACCGCGGCTTTCGATGTTAAGCGCAAGATTGCGGCCCATCACTGCCATACCGACAACCCCGATCTGTTGCTTGGACATTACATACTCCTGTCAGGTCTAGTCACTGCGACACGTTCGCAGCTTAAATTCTGATGGTTATACTAGCTTAAGATCCTTCCAGATATCTAGAATAAATTCATTCTTTAGCACTTGTCTCTTATGTAACCAAATAAAACTACAATCCTAAAGGTTACACAGCAATACCAATCCTACAATTATCATTAAAATTAGCACATGATAATCAAACCAAGTAAAGCGCTACGAAAGTTTTTTTGATATCTAATATAATCAGAGATCTTGGGCATCGTCTCTTTTGTATAAAGATGATGTTTTTGCTGTTAAAAATATTATCACACCACCTGAAGCACCGAATAATAAGGGGTTAACGGAGCCAGAAAAAACCCACATAACTAGAAAAATAGCAGGCACTATAATTTTCAAACGTCCATTATTATCATTGTAGATAGTTTTAAAACAGAGAAAGACATATAACAGGAATAACACTAGCGTTCCTAGCACGCCTAATGTCATAAGCATTGATAACGACTGACTCTCATATAAATATGGCGTAGTTATAGAACGCATTGCATTTGGTATAAAATATCCTAAACCATGACCAAAGACAGGCGAATCAATAAAGGAATTATATAACATTTGGTTTTGCCAAACTCGTTCTAAGTCAGAAGCTGAGTTTGCCATGCTTGTCTTGCCAAACCTGGTATCAATTAGCTTAAAGATTAATGAGCCAAGCGGTGTCAGCAGCAGTAATAATGTAGTTGTAATAACAGACACTAATGCTATTCTAAATGCCCGAATTATACCTGCTTCAAAAAGAATAGCCAGTCCAACAAATAAAATTGTCTCAGCCCAAAAAGCTCGTGATAGCGTAAGTAACATTGATATTAATAGAAAAACAAATGCCGTTATCACGCGGTATTTTTTTTCAGTGGTAAAAATTAATTCTTTAGTAACAAAATACAAGAAAAAAGGAACCGCTGAATCTAATGGGATTTGTAAGCGAGCCAGAAATGTCCCTTCGACCCCCAAAGACATCATTTGTATATTCCAGGAGTCACGAATCCACGATATGATTAATGGCATTGGGACACCAGTGACCACGGAAAATATCAATATCAAAACTTTTACAATTGCGATAAAAACAAATGTCGCTTTCAAAGTTTTGTAGATAAGTTTTCTATTATCATCTGAAACATCACAGCAGGATAATAAGAAAACAGCAACAAACACAGATAAGAGAATATCCCTCGACTCACCAAGAACATTATCAACTGCGTTTAAATTCCCTAAGGAATATAGGATCGCAGCAACTAAAAACAAACAAAAAGGAAGTGCATTAATAACAAATTTTTTAATCAAATCGCGGGTAGAGATCATGTAGCAAAACATGCTGACAAGTATTAATGGACTTCGCAATGCCATTAAATATATAAATATTTTTATAAAAAGTGTTTTTTTTATTTTCATTGAAGTTTAATCCCACTTATAAATCCAACAATGAGGTTGAAAAAGTTGAAACAATCATTTATCAGTAGGCATAGGAGCATGACTTTTAAGTGCCCGACTTTCGTCAGCGTAAAGTGCATTCTTCATTTTATTATTATTAACCCACGAAGGTAACTGATTCGTATAAATCGCGATAGGTCGATTATCAATTTGAACACCTTTGGTCAAATCAATATTTTTAGCTATATCCAAGTTCCAATGCTCAATATCAGCGTTCCCGGACAACCCTTCCAGGAGTACACTTTTATTTGACTGAGTCCCAGTATCATTCAACCATGCTATTATGGAGTATTTAGTCGGCGAGTCTTCTTTTGATTTTAATACATATGCCTCAACTCCTTTCGAAGGTTGATAAATGCCGATAAGAGTTCGACCTTTCATTGAATCTACCGCCATAGCATATGCTAATAATCTTAACTTCGGGTTCCAATCAATGTCGAACAGACCAAAGTAGTAAAGTTTATTATTTAAATATCTATCTTTAGCTATAAAATAATCAACTCGTTTCATGTCATAATAATAAAACCCTCTTGCAAATAACTTGATGAGATCGTAAGGGTTTGACTGAAATCTACCTGTTGATGCTGTATCCAGCTGCTCTGTATCAAGTATTTCTTTATTAGATAAGTGATGTTTTGCTTGTACACTTCTCATATAACCGGGTAAATCATCATTCCCATAGGAGAAATGATGAATAGAATATGCATCGCTGTACTGATCAATTCCCAGTTGGAAGCTTTTATCAATAAATCTTCTTCCGCCTGTGATTCCACCTAATAGACTATTTCTTGAATATGTTGCAGCAAAAGCAACTGTCTTTATTGGCAACCCCAATGCAGCAATAGATTCTTTTAACATTTTCATTTCCTGAACATATTGCTCAGGCGTGGATTTCATCCACCATACGCTCGGTGCATCAACTTCATTAGCTAATTCTGCATATTTAACATTATAACCTTTAAGTCTGGACAAGGTTACATGGAGATAATCTTTATATTTATCATAATATTTTGATTGTACAGCTGATAGCTTATTATTTGCCACTGTATATTTGGCTGGCGGATAACCAAAAACAAATAGATGCGACATATTGTACTTTTTTGCTTCTTTCAACTGAAAATCAAGTTGCGTGAAATTTGTTGGATTCCCAGAAGAATCACTCACGCGATGCCATGCTGTCTCAAAACTACGTAAAGAATCCACGCCTGCCCGCGCGAGTAAAGAATATGCCTGATTTATTTTTGTCAGATCCCCATTGGCATTTACTGCTGGAATTTCCATTCCATGCAATCCAAATTGAGTATTATCATCCCGATTCGCTATCTGCTGCTGCAAATTTCGTTGCATTAATTTTTTATATACATAATCAGCTTCTTTCGCTGAAACTTCTTCTCGTGTTTTTAATATTTCAATTTGATAAGTTTTATGGTCAGCATTTACATCAGCATAAGCAAACGTAGGTATGCAATACAAAAAGGTAAGAATTGAAAGATATGATGAGCATTTTTTATCTATTACTTTCATAACCATTTCCTCAAATATTTTACTTATTCTCGATGAATTTGACCCATAAGTATTTAGTTAGCGCATAAGGAAAGGCTCTTTTTTTATATCTTATTGAGAGATCGAGATCATTTATGGCTGAATGATATCGAGCCCAATAAGGTATTTTACTTCTTGAAGGATTCCAACCTCGACAATGATATGCATTTAAGTTGTCTATGAGCTTAATACCCCAGTTGTTCTTTTGTAAACGCATAGATAACTCAATATCTTCTTTATACATGAAGTAGCTACTTTCAAAGCCAACATTTCCCTGTTTGTCAGTACATTGGATAAGAGCCTTAGTACGTAAAAGCATAAAAGCACCACAAATGGCATCGATATTGTTACTGTGCAACTCCGATGGGGGAGATTTGATAGTTTCATTAGTGCCAATATCGTACCACTTACCGTAGGAATTGCATCGTATACCCAATGAATCATAAACAGATAATGATTTCATTGTATTTATATCAAATCGAACCAAGGGCACGGAAAATAATGCGACTTCTTTATTTCGTTTATCGCCTGCAATGTCGAGTAATTTATCTAAATCAGACCCTTCAATTCTTGCATCAGGATTCAATAGCAATATCCATTCAGAGTTTCCTGATCTTTCAATCGCTAAGTTATTGCCTGCTACAAACCCTACATTATCATGTTTCTCTATGATCAGTTCATGTTTTGTCTTTAAAGCATCTAAATAAGAAGTATCAGTAGAGCCAGAATCAACTATTCTTACTAAGAGTTTATTTATTGATGTTTCAAGCCCATCAAGAGCCCACTGTATATGCTTTTGGCTATTATATGTAACAATGATTACGACACATGAGTGAGACATTTAAGGCTTCCCTTGAGCAGATACTTTAATTATTTATTACCAGAAAAAGACTGAAGCGCATACTTAATCATATACTTAGGTGTTCTTCTTTTAATACTCCATATAATAGAATCGATAGGCTTTGCCTTTTTCTCCTCGGTTGAAATTATAAAGTTCATAAATTTCAAATGTTCATCAATATATATATCTTTATTTCGATCTCTTAAATCAATAAGCGATGAACTCAAGGGGTAACTTTTGGAGACTCTTTTTTCATCTATACCATGATCATGGTGCATTATATATGTTGCTATTGGCAACCGAATAAACTCACCAAATTTATGCGAAAGCCTTAGCCAAGTATCCCAATCCTGCAGCCTTCTAGCTCTAATGTCAAATCCACCTATAGCTTTCAATCTTTCTGTTAATGTGAATATCTGGTTTGATGCGACATTATCGAATAACATATCGACATATGTTAATTTTTCAACACTGTTCGTGTTATAATATTTTTTGGTTTTCCCATCAGAAAATCGTTCAATAAAGTCACAACAGATGAATGAATACTTGTTATCCCAAGCTTCAATAAACTGAGATATACGCTCAGGCAAAAACTCATCATCATCATCTAAGCCGGTAATATACTCACCTTGCGCGTGAAAAATACCTAGATTCCTCGCAGCACAAGCACCTTTACTTGTGTCGTTGCGGAAATAGTGAATACGAGCGTCTTCTCGAATCAGTCCTTCTACATATGCTTGGGTACCATCAGCAGAAGCATCATCGCAAATGATTATCTCAATGTTTTGATAACTTTGGTCTTTAACCGAACGAAGTGCGCGTTTTAGTTTTTCCAGGCGGTTACAGGTTGTTATATAAACACTTACCAGTGGCGTTCTGCTATGCATTTTACACTCTCTCTTAAATTGACGAACGAACCTGAGACCTCACCTTGCAGCGTTAATGAATAGATTCGTGAAACAGCAACGATGACGCGCTTAGCGATTCTAATTTCCAGATGGCATTTCATCTCACGCCAATTGTTGAATACTTATTACCCCCAGTAACGTTTATGCATACTGAGGGACTTGATTAGATTTTTCGGCAACCGAGTATACTGCAAGCCAATTTTATAACCTATTATTTTCATTAAGTTATTAATGCAAGCTATCGGAATCCACAAAGGGGCTTTTTTCAATAAAAACGAAAACTCAGATAAAATAAATTTTTTACCCTCGCCCCCAGCGCCGCCTATTTTATTTCTTATCCATGCTTCATCCTTATGAAACACGCCTATATCAAAATAGCGTTTAAACTCTTCAATCGCATTGTAATTGTGAGAGTGTTTAACTATCGCATTTGCTACATAGGCAACTCTGTATCCATTCAGAATAGCTTTTGCTGTAAAATACATATCTTCACAAAGGATTGTGTCGGAAGGAAAACCTCCCAGCGAATTAAAAATTGATAATCTATATGCTGAAAAGGAATTAGACATGAAAACTGTCTTCAATCCCATCTCAGGTATATCTTCTGCACTACAAACATATCCTTTGGAAGGATAATTGAACATTCTGGCATGTGTTGCTAAAGGATTAGCATTATCATGCGGGAGTTGCCTGCCGTATGCGCAAGCAACTCTATCGTCATTAAATACAGAAACAATATTCTCTATGAATCCTGGTTGTGGAATCGCATCCTGAGTGAGAAAAATTACCACATCATACTGATTATTTACTCTTTCTACCGCAAGATTTCTTGTTCCGCCATGGTTGAAATCATGGCCTGCAATAGTAAGTAAATCAAATCCCGCTTCTTCCGCAATTTGTGGCGTATTATCTTTACTACTTGAATCAATTACTTGCACTAATAAATTTTCAGGGGCATTTTTTCTAAGGTTATCGACAACCTGTTGCCAAAGTTCGCCACCATTGTATGTTGGTATTGCTATATAATATTTCATATTAATTTCCTATCTGACATACCATAATGATGCAATTAGTATGCGCCATCCTTTTTTAATACAACACTAATGGTTTTGAACAAAATAGCAATATCGTTCCACATAGACCAATTTTTAACGTACCAGGCGTCTAAATAAACTCTGGTTTCATAATCCACATCACTGCGCCCGCTTACCTGCCAAAGGCCAGTCATTCCTGGTTTGCTTAATAAATAATAATCAACTTCATCATTATATCTTTCAAGTTCAGCCGTAATAATTGGTCACGGCCCTACTAAACTCATTTCCCCCTTCAATACATTAAATAATTGAGGCAACTCATCTAGACTTGTACGTCTTAGAAAACCACCAATTTTTGTAATACGAGGGTCATTCTTCAATTTAAAAGTTGCATCCCATTCTTCTCTTGCAGCGGGATCATTTTCAAGTAATTCCTGTAACACTTCTTTGGAGTTAATCACCATAGACCTGAATTTTAAACACTTGAATGGTTTTCCGTCTTTGCCAATTCTTTCATGTCCATAAATAGCTGGCCCACCATCTTTTTTCACTTTCTGACTTATGTATATAAGGACAGGTGAAAGCAAGGTGATAATCGCGAGGGAACCAATAATATCAAAGACTCTTTTTAATATTCTTGAGGATAATTTAGCCAGGTTCTGTTGTACTCGAAAAATCATGACCTCATGACTAAAAATAAATGACATATCTGTACTATCTAATGGCATCCCGCGGAGCGTAGGAATGACAGATACGTATCGGTATCCTCTAATCATGAAGTTTCTAAGCCAAGTGTTTCTTACCTCACCTTGGTCCGATTCGACAGCAACTATAAATTGTGTTTTTTTATCAATAGTATTCAACCAATCTATGTCGTTTTCCAGGACTCGGATTCCATCAATATTTTCCCCCCCTGAGACTTTACCTGTACTGCTGATAAAACCGACAATGATTAAGCCTAAGTTTCTTTCGCTGCTGATTGCTTTATAAGCATCGTGAGCATTTGTACCACTTCCTATAATCCAGGTATCGCGTCGCCAAAAGCCTACAGCGTCCAGAATACGTTTTGTTAACATTCTGAATACAGGAACTAAAAGAAGGACAAAAAACCAACTTAATACCCATAAAAAGCGTGAAAATGACCATGTCGTAAACGCCATTACAGCTATTTCGATGATTGCAAAAATAGTCAGTGTCCGCAAAATTTCTTTTAGTTCAAACCAAAATGTCTTTCTATAGAAGTAATGTCTTAATCGAACTGAAAACCATCCAATGCAACAAAATGCTAAAACCCAGTGTAATGCAATCCAGCCATCCAGATTACTCATTGCAGTTAGGTCTACGTCGTCCATAACTCCGGAAAGAATAACTATAGCCAACCATGGTGATATAACAAAACCTAAAAAATCAGATAATGCCAATGCAAGACTGACTGTCAAATTTCTGACGAGAAGCGTCATGATTCCCTCTCAATATTTTATTTAGTGAGGTATGATTTAGATATTAACTCTAGAAATAATTCGAATTTTAATCAGCGGCCAATCTTAGACTGGCCGCAATAGGATATTATTTGTCGTCTGTATACGAGTAACCATAATGATTATACCCGTATCCATAATAACTGCTGGCTTTTTTAACTACACCATTTAATATACAACCTTTAACCAAGATACCGCTCTGCTCAAACCTTTTAATACTGACTTCTATTTCTTTTGCTGTATTCTGCTCAAAGCGTGTTACGAGTAGAGTGGTGCCTACATAGTTTCCAATTATCGCGGCATCAGTGACTGCCAGTATTGGCGGTGTATCCACAATGACTAAGTCATAATGTTCATTAGCCCAACCAATTAACTCACCAAACTTTTTATGCATTAAAAGCTCCGCAGGATTTGGCGGCACCATACCTCGAGGAATAAAATCGAATCCAACAGAAGTTACCGATTTGATGATGTTTTCGCTTTTAACTTGCCCTGATAAGAAGTCGGATAACCCCTTTTCATTATCAACTTTAAATAGTTTATGGGAATAACCTTTGCGTAAATCGGCATCAATAAATAGTACTTTTTGGCCAGTTTGCGCGATTATAGCTGCTAAGTTTGAACTTACAAATGTTTTACCGGCATTTGGGCTAGCACCAGAAATCATCAGTACATTATTTCGAGACTCCATCATGGCAAAATGCAAACTTGTACGAAGTCCTCTAATAGCTTCAATTGCCAAATCTGCAGGGTTATCGATAGCTAGCAGATCCTGAATTTGATGCTTGCCGTCGAAAATCCCTTTATTGTATCTGGCGCTTTTAATATTCCTTTCTGCGACAGGAATACTTGCATATACATTAATGCCAAGCTCTTCCAACTGCTCTGGAGTTTCAATACCACGTCGTAAGAACACCCGGATTAGTACAATGGCTACTGAAACCATACCGCCGAGAATAATCCCTAGCAGCACAACCAAGATCTTATTAGGTTTTACAGGTTTTGGTTGCGTGATGCCATCATCAATTATTCTCACATTGCCTATAGCACTCGATTTTGCAATATTGAGTTCTTGTTGACGATTAAGCAATTGCATATATATTGCTCGCCCGGAATCAACGTCTCGATTTAGCCTTAATATTTCTTGCTGCGTTTTCGGCATTTCAGCTACTTTTTTATTTAGCTTTCCTTTTTCTTCCTGCAGCGTTTTTCTTTTCTCAAGCAATGCCTTATAAGTAGGATGCTCTTTTGTATATAACTGAGAAACTTCAGCTTCTCGGAATGTTAAAGTGTTTAACTGGTTATCAACGTTAACTATTTGGTCAAGTATAGATTTTGCTTCTAGCGACAAGTCTACTGAATCATTTTGACGTCTATACGCATTTAACTTGTCTTCAGCATTGTCCAAATCATTTCTTACTTGAGGCAGCTGCTGATTCAAAAATTCAAGGCTCTTCGCATCTTGCGCCGCTTCTCTTGATATATTCTGGGCTAGATAGTTATAGCTAATGTGGTCGATGATTTTCTTAACTTGCACAGGATTATCACCTGTTAAAGTCAATGTCAATATGCCAGAATCTTTACCTTCATCCATTACAATGAAGTTATTTTGCAAATTCGTAATTGCTTGCAGTCGGGATATATATGTTAATGTAAATTCATTCCCTGGGTTTGCATCAATAGAATTGACTTTTATCGAAACCCCTGAGCTTTGCTTCAGTTGTCCGACAACGCCTTCAAATTCAATACCATCGCCACTGAACTTATAATGCGAGCTATCTATTACTTCAATATTGAAATTCAATGGCAAACTTTCTGTACTACCTTCGATACTAAATTGCGAAATATTGATGTCACCATCACTATTTCCCATTAAGCGCGACCATCCTCGACCAAATATTGGAAAATATTTTCTGGATATTACGGCTTGTAAATTTAGATCATCAACCGTTTTCCCTATAATCATCCTTGACTGTAATAAGGCAATCTCCGGTGCGGATTGTGGTTGCCCATTCGGAAGAATATCGCTTAAATTACTAAGTATCGCATTTGCTTGTTTCTTCTCCACCTGTATCATAGCATCAGCTTGATAAATCGGTGTTGCAAATAAAACATACACCAACGCGATAAGGGTAAATAAAGATGTAATGGCAATAATTAATTTACGATGATCGATTAATTCACCAATGAGTCGACCTAAATCAATATCATTAGTATCTACAGTATTAGGTTTCTTGATTGCTGATGGCATGGCCTATTTCCTGATTATTTTGCGCCTAGCTTTTTGATCCAGAGCTGACCGGCTTGATCTATTAAAGTATAGACAGCTGAAAATGCATCTTCGCTCTTGCGATATGGGTCTGGTATATCCCGTTGTTGAATCCAGTGCCCAAAAAGCATGGTTTTTCCTCTAGCCTCAGGAGCTATACGGCCAATTTGCTCAATATGACTTTTTTCCATGGCAAGGATTAAATCATATTGTCTCCCAATTGATGACGTGAACTGTCGGCCTTTATGTCCTTCAAGCGAAATGCCATGCATTGATGCAATTTTGCTCGCGGTACTGTCAGCCTCATGATCTACTAAGGCTCCAGTTCCAGCAGAGTCAATACGCAAATTTGGTAGAGCTAACCGTAAATAGCGCTCACCAATTGGCGAGCGGCAAATATTTCCTGTGCAAACTACAAGTATTGAATTAAACATTAATTAGGCCATCTCTTAATATAACGAGCCGTCTCAGTTATATTGTATACACCAGTGATCGTTGGTATGAGCTGAGAGATAACTCTATTCCAACGTACAATCGGTGTTGTCGTAACATAAACAATATCATACGGCTCTAATTGGAATTCTGTACCTAATATCATTGAAGATGCATCTTGTGCATTTAATTGATATATGTTCGCAATCTTGCCATTTTTATCACCCTTCAACTGCCGGATAACAAAAATACCTGTAGCATCACTTGAATTCTGCGAAATACCATCGGCGTTGCCAAGTGCTTCGGCAAGAGTCATGCCACTACGATCCATTTTTAATGTCGTTTGTTTACCGACCTCACCCATAACAAAGACTTTCAAATCATCATTTCGTGGGACAAATAATATGTCACCTGGATATAATAGGTGGTTTTGCGATAAATCACCTTTCTGCATTAATGCATACAGTGATATTTTTGTATCTTTACCATTATGCGTAAGAATAACATTACGCCAATCAGCATCAGCTGCCAGCCCACCCGCGGCATTGATAGCATCCATTACAGTCAGCGGTATATTTGTTATAGACTGCTTACCAGAGTTAGCCACCTCTCCAGTTACATAAACTTTTTGTGAGCGGAATGCTGCGACGCTAACATCAACCTGCGGACTTTCAATATAAGTGGTAAGTCGATTTGTTATTTCTTGTCTTACCTGACTTAGCGTTTTCCCTGCGACTTGTACTTTACCTATGTAAGGATAAAAAATTGTTCCGTCTGAATTAACCCAGTTACCTGTATCACTGGCACTACGATACTGACCAGCTGGTGTAGTCAGTTCGGGATGATCCCAGACTGTTACCATAAGGACATCACCAATACCAATATGATATTCATAACTTTTTAAGAGATTATCCAACTGCGGGTTAGAACGAGCTATCACTGGTGATGGTTTAAGCTGCTCGACTAATCCAGGTGTCATCGGATACACATTGACCAACTTATCCAGATCATAATCACTATCCGGAAGCTCAACTACATTTTTGCGCAGACTATTAAGCCCCTGACCCGGAACTATTGTACAACCTGCCAAAAAACTGATTGCCACCGCCACTGCTGAAACCCTAACAATTATTTTCTTCATAATGTCACATCATTAATAAACCAAAATTTGCCAATTTCTGAGTCGCTGTGCTAAGTCATGACTGGTCGAAAGTACATAGCAATCACATCAGCCATTTTTATACTCATTGCACAGCGTTAATTTTATAAACTAAATGGAATTTCAATCCCGGCGCTGGCACCAACATCATCGCTATCGCTGTTATCGGCATCGGTGTACCAAAGATTAGTGTTCAAGCGAACTGACTTGTAAACATCTCCACTCCAACCCAATTGAACACCCTTCAAGGTATCCGAATGAGGGAATGCTTCATTAATAGATTGGTCTTTGGGGTTGACCTTTGCGTACACCAAACGGGTGCTCCAGCGCTGATTATCCTCTGTTACCAGTTCAATCTTACCGGCAAATAACTGGCCATCGCCACCCATTGCATCACCGAGAGGATAACCCTGCTGGTAGTAACCATCTTTATAGATGTGATGGGTATAACTGTAACCCGTACGATCCATATTCGTACGAGTATCATGCGCTTCCACATACCAGTTAACCGCATTTTTCCCCCAGCCATGATGACCTTCGATACCACCCAGGTACATATTTGCCGAAGGTAAACCACCTGCTTCATCCTCACCAATCATCTGGCCATAGAAGCTGACAGGCCACCCTAATGTAGGTTCAAGCTTAAATTTAAAGTCGAAGCCTGCAAGTTGGTTACCAGGTTCATTATCGGTACCGGTATTATCCTGTCCGGTAAACCCGTCCCAGAAACTGCTAAATGACTGCGGGCGCCCCTCCCCACCCCACTGCATAATGCGTGAGGCACCAAGTTCCAGCGACTGGAATGGTGAGAAGGTCAAACGACCACCGATGATTTTGGTATGCGGCACAGCCGTATACTGGTTCATCTGGCTGGCGGAAATTTGATACTGCCACGGGCCAATCCAGCGCAGCCACCATGTCTCCGGAGCAGCTTGCTCTGCGCGCTGCATTAAAAAACCGGTCATCGGTCTGGCTGCATCTCCGCGGATCAGGCTGCCTTCATAACCAGGCCCCCACCATTGCGGCACCTGACCAAATGATAACCACTGGTTCCAGAATTTGACGGCACCATATGCGCCATTGGCATTAAAACGTGAACCGTTGCTAATACGTTCGCCACCTTCAACATTGCCCTGCAGATGCACATCCCACCACTCACCGCTGTTATTAAAAGCGAGAGAGAGCGAGTTATCTGCCGGCTGGCTTTGGCCAAAGCCCTGTGGCGTACCTGGTTGGTCAGTCGACGTATAGCCGCTAACGCGAAAATCCGCCTTCAGATTAGAAAGCCGCTGATTGATGCGCGCCAGTACGACTTGTTCAGAGGAATATGAAGGTTTTGCTTTTTTCAACGCTCGAGTGATTTCTTCCTGACTGAGCGGCCAGGTGGAAAGACTGAGATGAATGACCCCACGATCGGAAAGCCATGCCAGATCGTTACGCAGTTCATTATCATTTTGCACCAATCCAGCTGCATATACCTGTGAGCTAACTGATGCAACCAGACCCAAAGCAAGTGCGATACGAGCAATTTTCATCATTGTTCAAGTTCCATTTACGAGTCCCTTCCCACCAGGTGGGTACGGCAATGGGGATTTTTAAGAATCAGGAGCTTATGAGTTCGACAAGCCTATTTTTTACAACAGCGATCCATTGCCTCGATAGACAACATCCTCAAAGTACGAGCGGTTTGCTGTAAACGGATGTGAACTTAACGCATTCATAATGTAAGCGATATTGGTTGCCAAGGCTACTTTCACGGCCTCAATAATGTGCACATGATCAGATGTCGATGACGTAGCTCGGCGTAGGGCTGATTTACTCAGGCCTTTTCAATACGAGGAGGACCGGGGAACTGGATACGCTACCGCCCTTGGCTTAACAGCTACCAACGCACTGTACCTCTTATCCAGCAATTTTCTTTACGTCCTGTTGTTGGTTAATTAACCACAACTATTATTTTTACCGCCCCGAGTTTACGAGATTCTTCCTGCAAATGGCAGTATAAATTTAACCACACAGATCTGTTAAGATGATATTTTTCATTTTCCCCGGCAGGATTTCATCCGTTAATAAGATTATTTGATGGATTCTTTCCCCATCCGGCATGATATTACCACCGCAACAGTATGGATACATAACCACATGATTATAAAGAAAATAAAATAATCCGCATGTTTAATGCAAAAAAACAACTATAGAACAGTCAACTACAAAATATGATAGCCATCATTACCCACTTCGTTTATGGGTTCCAGAAAGATAACTCTGATTTCCGAAATTCCGTTTTGATTTAAGAATCATCCTAGCCGCAATATCATGATAGTTCGTGCTTTCAAGTATTCTGTTAACATTATTATGTTTCATCTTTATGAAAGCCACGATTCTATTATCCCTTAATTGTCCGCAGTCTGGCATTTTATCATACCAATCACCCCAGGCTGATAATGTACAGCTTTGCTGAATTGCATGATTAATATATATGCTTATGCAGATCGGCTCTGGTGAACGGTTTGTCAAATGGGCCGATCATGGTTGCAACTTCCCCCAGCAGCGATTGTGTTGGCGCTTTAGCCCCGGTGTTTAACAGCACGAGGGGAATGATTACCATGCTCAGCGCTCCTGCCCATGAGATCTGTGCAGTGCACGATGAATGCGTACGCCATTGCAACAGCAGAAAAATCAAACTCCCGCAGGCTCCGAGGATAAATCCACTCACCACTTCCGATACCGAATGTGCATGAATCATCAAACGGGAATAGCCAACTATGACAGCAAGGGCATAACCTACGAATACGGCGCTACAGCGGACGGAGAAAGGCGCCCGTGAGGTTAACAGCCATAAAAGGATTGGCCAAAAAGCGGTAGAAAGTGCGGTATGTCCGCTGAAACCGGTAAAATCGATTTCCCGTATGCCAACGCCCCAGCCCATAAATGCCAGTTTTGAAATGCACACGACAGTACCCGTAATGCCAAAAAGCAACGCCCATTGCCAGGCCAGCGTCCGGGATGCTTTACGCAGCGCCAGCACCGCAAACAGCACCACTGCGCTAGGCAGCAGCACGGTACTATCGCCAAAAAAAGAGACTAATTGCCAGTTCATTTACGCTTCATCCTCTGACGATACATCCCTTTTTCCCTGTATCTTGTCCATAATCTCCCTATGGGCATATTCATCCATTAACATTACGTTTTTAAGCATGTATCACCGTTGTTTAATGGGTAAACATGATCTCAGTCAAGTTTTATTTCGCATCGCTAGCTTCTGTTACGTACATTACGTTAAGGAAGCTCACACTAAGCAACTATCAGCTAAGCATTATTCTGACTCATCTGACCAAATGCCCGGCTCACGCCGCGCCAATCATCGATAAGCCATCAAATCCACAGACCTGATAAGATTCAACTGAGATGAAAATCTCATTGCATTTACTGCACCGAATGACTAATAACCACGGTTTCATTTCAGTTGGATCTTGTTACGCTGGCGCGACACCAAACATCTTGCTGTTATCTGCACGCCAGCTCTCGCTCGAATTAAGCGCTCAGTTTCACGCCAGCAGCTTCTTGATGCTCTCGCGGAATTTGGTCCCTTCTTTATGGTTACGTAAGCCGTAACTCACAAAAGCCTGCATGTAACCCATTTTTTTGCCGCAGTCGTAGCTCTCACCGGTCATCAACATGGCATCGACAGACTGTTTCTTTGCCAGTGCCGCAATAGCGTCCGTTAATTGAATACGACCCCAGGCGCCAGGTTCAGTACGCTCGAGTTCTTCCCAGATATCAGCAGACAGCACATAACGCCCTACGGCCATCAAGTCAGAGTCGAGCGTTTGCGGCTCGTCTGGTTTTTCAATAAATTCAACAATACGGCCAATCTCTCCTTCCACTTTCAAGCCATCTTTGGTTTGAATGACGGAATATTCTGAGAGATCGCCAGGCATTCGTTTGGCCAGAACCTGGCTGCGCCCGGTTTCATTGAAACGCGCGACCATTGCCGCCAGGTTGTAACGTAGCGGATCGGCGCTTGCGCCATCAAGAATGATATCCGGTAACACCACAACAAACGGATTATTGCCAACGGCCGGGCGCGCACAGAGGATAGAATGCCCCAGGCCCAGTTGCTGGCCCTGACGAACGTTCATTATCGTTACGCCTGGCGGACAAATCGCCTGAACTTCGGCTAATAGTTGACGCTTAACACGCTGCTCGAGTAGCGCTTCCAGCTCATAGGAGGTATCAAAATGGTTTTCTACAGCATTCTTAGATGAATGGGTGACCAGCACAATTTCTTTGATTCCGGCGGCGACAATCTCATCGACGATATACTGAACCATCGGCTTATCAACGATTGGCAGCATCTCTTTCGGTATCGCTTTGGTGGCAGGCAACATATGCATCCCTAACCCTGCTACCGGAATAATTGCTTTCAAACTCACCATTATTTCATCCACCTATATGGTTATAAACTTTCGAATTTTTGTCAGAACGTTGATGTCACTGGCATTTGTTTGTGATGGTACAGCATCGTGTCGCGCACGACTTTAACCAAAATCCTAAATTACTCTCTTAGTCCAAGAATACACGCAAAAAATGCTAGCTGACAGGTCGCTTTAAGAAAATTCTCACGCGTTTGTCCTGGTCAATCGGCCTTCGAATAAACAGAGCAAGAAAAACGCTTAATCCATTGTTATTAAATAATAATAATTGATCAATGTTCCTGGCGATAAGCTACTTACTTTGCAGATTTAACACCTTCTTTCTTAAAAATCACCGTGGTAAGCCACTACAGAAAAAGTCAAATCCCATGCGAACGAGCAATTTGGCGATAGCAATCAGCAAAATCGTCTAAACTTTGGACAAAAGCTTCGCTAACTAACCTTCTTACCCGTGGATTAACCCCTTGACCATCGCTGATACTGCTGATTTTATGCAACATTGAGCCACGTTAAGGGTCTTATTAAACGCAGGTCCTGACAAGCTACGGAATTCAGTAGGAATATTCCCCTTAATAACATTTTGGTGAAAAATACGACAATATTTTGACTTTACCCGCTGTTAATAATCCCTCCTTATCCCTCTATTACCGCACAGTAATTACAGGGATTTCTAATTAATTCCAAATCAGCCCAGATCGATCTTAAACACCCGATATTTAGCGGTGGTTAATTACGTTACCGCTTTCGTTTGATATGCCAGATTGGTGCGCGTTGCCGCGATAAATCGTTGCATTTTACCTGGCGCTTATCCATGATCGATAGATCATACGATTATGTTGTAAAGGTTCTAAGTGATTATGGAATGGATTGCCGATCCCTCGATCTGGGCTGGTCTCATTACACTGGTGGTTATCGAACTGGTTCTGGGGATAGATAACCTGGTATTTATTGCGATCCTTGCTGAAAAGCTTCCCCCGGCACAGCGCGATCGCGCTCGCGTTACCGGCCTGCTATTGGCAATGGTGATGCGTCTGGTACTGCTGGCGTCAATTTCCTGGTTAGTCACCCTCACGACACCGCTCTTCAACTGGCATGACTTAAGCTTCAGCGCCCGCGATTTGATCATGTTATTTGGTGGACTGTTCCTGCTGTTTAAAGCAACCGTTGAGCTTAATGAGCGGCTGGAAGGAAAAGACAGTAATAACCCCACACAGCGTAAAGGCGCGAAGTTCTGGGGCGTGGTGGCGCAAATAGTCGTACTTGATGCTATTTTCTCGCTGGATTCGGTCATTACCGCCGTGGGTATGGTTGATCACCTGGCGGTGATGATGGCAGCGGTCATCATTGCCATTACGCTGATGCTGATGGCCAGCAAAGCTCTCACACGCTTTGTCAACAGCCACCCTACGATCGTCATTCTGTGCCTGAGTTTCCTGCTGATGATCGGTTTTAGCCTGATTGCCGAAGGATTTGGCTTCCCAATCCCGAAAGGCTATCTGTATGCCGCCATCGGTTTCTCGGTGATGATCGAATCGTTCAACCAGTTGGCCATCTTCAATCGCCGCCGTTTCCTCTCGGCCAATCTGACCATGCGACAGCGGACGACCGAAGCGGTGATGAATCTGCTAAGCGGGCGCAAAGAGAATGCTGAGCTTGATACCGAGACGGCAACCATGGTCGCCGACCAGGGCGAAAGTCCGTTGTTTAATCCGCAGGAACGCTTAATGATTGAGCGCGTACTGAATCTGAATCAACGTACCGTCAGCAGCATTATGACTTCACGTCATGATATTGAGCACATCGACTTAAGCGCGCCTGAAGAGGAAGTTCGCGCGCTGCTGGAGAAAAACCAGCATACCCGTATTGTCGTCACCGGCGGCAACGATAACGAAGATCTGTTGGGGGTTGTTCATGTTATCGACCTGCTACAACAGTCATTACGCAATGAGCCACTGGATTTACACGTTCTGCTACGCCAACCGCTTATTTTTCCAGAAACCTTGCCGTTGCTCCCGGCGCTGGAGCAGTTTCGCCAGGCGCGGACGCACTTTGCTTTTGTGGTTGACGAATTTGGCTCCGTTGAAGGCCTGGTAACCATCAGCGATGTTATGGAAACCATTGCGGGTAATCTGCCTAATGAAGTCGAGGAGATCGATGCTCGTCATGACATTCACAAAAACGCCGATGGCAGCTGGACCGCTAACGGCCATATGCCGCTGGAAGATCTGGTTCAGTACGTTCCGCTGCCGTTGGATGATAAACGTGAATATCACACAATAGCCGGATTATTGATGGAATATTTGCAGCACATTCCTGCCGCTGGCGAAGAAGTGAAAATCGGCGGTTATACGCTGCGTACTCTGGAAGTGGAAAGCCACAGGGTGCAGAAAGTACAGATTATCCCGCCGGTTGAAGTAGAAGATGAATTAGATTATGAAGTGTGAATGAAGTTGAGGGTTAAGCCGCCGCGAGTTGCTCGCGGCGGCTTAATAATTACAGCTTATCAAGCAGTTTCTTCACATCTTTGCCGTTCTGGCTATTACTGTTGCGTTCCGCCCACTCATTCAAACGCTGTCTGGCTTCATCCTGCAACTGCTTACGCAGGATCTGATCTACCTGTAGGCTATAGCTTAGCGACTGCCACTTGCCATAGATACGTAGCGGGATTGCCGTCTGCTTGAGACGATCAATAAGCTTGCTTTCGCCTTTCCAACCACCTAACACCCGCACGTTGAAATGCATGTCGCAATCCTCTGCTTGCAGATTCAGATTACCTTGCCCGGTCAACGCCATCATTGCCGACTGTCCCTGCAAGCCGTTAAGCGTGATTTGGCCATTATTCAGGGTCAAATCACTGCTTAATGCGTCGAGCTGGGTCGCGTTATCGAAGTTTTCCTGCGCCTGTACATTAGTGCTCCTCGCTACAGCCTGTTGTACTAACTGCTGGAAGTTGAGCCCTTCGGTACGCGTATCCTTCATCTGCAGCTGTGCCTGTCCCTGCCAGTTGCGACGGAAGTCTTCTGCATCAATGCGCGGCCCCGAGAAATCACCTTTCAGAGATAATTTCCCCGTCAGGTTAATCGGGTAGTTAAACGCCTGCAAAATGGTACCGATTTCCACATTATCCAGTTGTGGCTGGAAAGCGGCATGCGAAGTGTTGCCTCTGACATCCAGCATCCCAGGTAACGAGAGACGTCCCTCTCCCAGACTACCCTCCAGCTGTTTCACCGTCAGCAGCCCCTGCTGGTTAGTGATATCACTCTTCACCTGGCTGAATCGCATACCACGCCACTGCACCTGGTCCGCCGACAGCGCCAGTTGGCCGTTAAAGCCAAGCAAACTATGATAATCCTGTTGAATATCGCTATCAGCAATCACAGGGCGTAGCTGTCTCGGCTGGCTTTGTCCACGCTGATCGACATTCCCTTCATTAGCCGCCGCGCTTTGTGCAAGCAAACTATCCAGATTCAAGGTGGTCGCCTGCAGGTTTAGCGCCCAGTCAGGTTTATCCCCCAGCACAACGCTACCGCTGCCGGTAATTGCGCTGCCATTAGCAGTGAGATTGAGATTGTTGAAATCGAGTTTTTTCGCTTCTTCGATCCAGCTGGCTTGCAGACTTCCCTGCCCGCTCAGGCCGTCCGGCGGCAACTCCGCCCCACGGACCTGCCAGTTGAGCTGCGAAAAATCCGCTTTCAAAGAGTGAGGGTAATCGCCGCCCTGAACCTGGGCGGTAAAGGACAACGTTAAGTCACGTTGATCGCGATTGACCCTGCCGGAGAAATCTACCGTCGCCAGATGGTTGTCATCCTGCTCCATCTGTAAGCGTATATCGCGCACGGTAACCTGTTCGCCATTTTCATGCTGGAAGAACAGGACGCTATCGGCCACCTGCAGTTTACGGACATCGTAGGACCATCCGCGATCTTGCGGCGCCTGCGGCAACGTATTGTCATGTGGCACCACCGGCGCGTTCTGGTTACGCACCGCTTCCGTTTTCGCGGTAAGCTGAATGACCGCGCCTTTCAACATCACCTGCTTCACCTGCAGTTGGTGAGAAAGTAGCGGCATCAGCGCAACATCCAGCCGCATGTTATCGGCACGCACCACCGGTTCGGAAGCGCCTGGCGCCGTCAGCGCCATACGACCGGAGAGAATACTCAGCTGCGGCCAAACATGCCAACGCAGCGGCCCGTCAAGCTTCAGTTGATAGCCGCTACGCTCCGCCACTTCCTGCACCATATAGTTGCGGAAGTCATTAGGGTTGACCAGCAGCACCAGCGCAGCGAGCCCCGCAACAATGACGGTCAACAAGATCATCAGCGTGGTCAGAATTCGTCTCATGGCATCCTCGATAAGCCGCTAACTTTATCAATCCTTGTCGATTCGACTCGCTACCGCGCCCTGCTGGTCGCGATATTTGGCATCTTCACGGCGGTTATATGGCCGCGCCGCCGGGCCCGAAAGCGGCTCAAAGCTCAGCGCGCCAATGGGCATTCCCGGGCGCAACGCCAACGGCAGCTTGCCGGAATTATAGAATTCCAGCACGATGCAGCCAGACCAGCCCGGATCAATACGGTGCGCAGTGACGTGTACCATCAGCCCCAGGCGCGCCAGTGACGAACGGCCATCAAGCCAGCCGACGAGGTCAGCCGGAAGCGTTACTGACTCATAAGTCACAGCCAGCGCTAATTCTCCAGGATGAAGATAGAAAGCCTCGCCTTCCGGCAGTACGATCTCTTCGCTCATTACCCGGTCCAGCGCCGCGCTCACTTCCGCCTTCGGGCCGCTCAGGTCAATAAACGGCGCCGTATGACCGCGGAAGGTACGGAAT
The DNA here is from genome assembly GCF_000215745.1 of Klebsiella aerogenes KCTC 2190. Taxonomy (GTDB): domain Bacteria; phylum Pseudomonadota; class Gammaproteobacteria; order Enterobacterales; family Enterobacteriaceae; genus Klebsiella; species Klebsiella aerogenes. Next base: position 5,011,834 of record NC_015663.1, read on the forward strand.
TTATTGCCTAAGCGAACGTCAACGGTGGCGCCGTTAATTCGATCCACCGGCGGGCGCGGGCTGATTGCCAGGCGCCCTTCATCCAACCAGGCTTCTATATCTCGGTCACACAGACGCATGAGCTTTCTCCTTTAAGGCATCTAGCCCTTACGCTTTCCGGGAATAAGGGCAATTGGGATTCTCTTTGCACGTTACACAATTAGTACGTGTTATTCAAAGAACTGACTGATTTTGGCCTTCAGAATATCGATGGCAATACGGTTTTTACCGCCGCGCGGGACAATGATGTCAGCATATTGCTTGGAAGGTTCAATAAATTGCAGGAACATTGGCCGCACCGTCTTCTGATACTGCGCCATCACCGAGTCCATGGAACGGCCACGCTCGTTAACATCACGCTTGATGCGGCGCATCAGACAGATATCCAGCGGGGTATCGACGAAAATAGAGAAGTTTAATTCATTGCGCAGTCTGGCATCCGTCAACAGCAGGATCCCTTCGAGAATGATCACTTTCTTCGGTTGAATATGAATAGTTTCCGGCATACGCGTATGTTCAACGTAGCTATACACGGGCAATTCAATTGGCTGGCCGCTTTTCAGCGTCTGTAAATGCTGGAACAGCAAGCTATGATCCATTGAGCTTGGATGGTCATAGTTGGTTTTTACACGCTCTTCCATCGACAGATGGCTTTGATCTTTGTAATAGCTGTCTTCTGGAATAACGCCAATATGCTCATCGCCAACTTGTTCACGTAATTCACGATAAAGTGTGCTGGCGATAAGGCTTTTGCCCGAAGCCGATGCGCCGGCGATGCCTACAATGACGCACTGATGAGACGTATCAGTCATAAATTTTTGCGACCTGATTAACCTGGATGTAGATGGAGGGTGACGGTTGACCGTCAAACGCGGCAATTATAGGGATTTCAGGGCGGCGATACCAGTGATATGCGCCCTGTACGCCTATTCCTCGTCCGGCGCCCAGCCTTCGGTGTACCAGATATGCAACAAAGCATAGGAGCGCCAGGGTTGCCAGCGGCTGGCATAACGCGCAATACGCGCAGGCGTCATTCCGGGAAAACGCTGTTTAATCAGATAGTCATCGGGCAGAAAAATATCTTTTGCCTGCCAACCGCGCAGCGCATAGTAATTCGCCGTCCAGCGACCGATGCCCGGCAGACTCTGCAATTGTTTCATGCCGGTTGCCATATCAGCAGGCGCCGTCAACGGCAATTCTCCGCTCAATGCCGCTTTGCCAAGGTGAATTAACGCTTCCGCGCGGCGAAGCGGCATCCCTAACGCCTTAAGCGCCAAAGGGTCGGCTTGCGCCAGTTTCTGCGGTACGGGAAAATAACATAACCAGGCGCTTCGCTTAACGCTTCCCCATAGACCGCGGCCACTTTCGCCGTCAGCTTCGCCGCCATCGCTACGCTCACCAGTTGCCCCAATACCGCGCGCACCGCCTGTTCAAACGCATCCAGCGCCCCCGGCAAGCGAAGTCCTGGTCGCGGCTGCGCCAGTTTGCCTAAGGTTTGCGTGACCTCAAATGGATCGCATGCTAAATCAAACAGTTGCGCTACACGCGCCAGGCACTGGTCTGCTACCGGTAACAGCCCATGAGAAAGCGTAACCTGGAACCCCTGGCTGCGTTCATCCGGTTTAACGGTAATCAATCCACGATGCCCATCTAAACTGAAGCTGCGGGTATATTGATCTTCATGGAAGGTTTCAATTCCCGCCACCGCACGCGCGCTGAGAAACGCGAACATCCATTGCCAGTCATAGGGCGCTCTCCAGGATAATAATGTCATGCACTCTCCTTATTAATCGCGACAAGCATAGATGCTCTAAGCCTGCTGCGCCTTGCTTTTAAATTCCAGTTGTCGGCATGGCGGCAATCCGCTAAAGTCGCCCCCCTTCTTCACTGGCATGGGGATTTTTCAGGTCATGTTTATTGGTTTTGACTATGGTACCGCCAACTGTTCGGTCGCCGTCATGCAGGATAATGCGCCACGGCTTTTAACGCTGGAAAACGGTAGCCCGCTGCTGCCATCAATGCTTTGCGCCCCGACGCGCGAAGCGGTCAGCGAATGGCTATACCGCCATCATAATGTCCCGGCCGACGGCGCAGAAAATCAGGCGCTACTACGACGCGCCATTAATTATAACCGTGATGAAGATATCGAAGTCCTGGGCAACAGCGTCCAGTTCGGCCTCGCCTCATTGCATCAATACGTTGACGATCCGGAAGAGGTCTACTTCGTTAAGTCGCCAAAATCGTTTCTTGGCGCCAATGGCCTGAAACCCCAGCAGGTCGCGTTATTTGAAGATCTGGTCTGCGCGATGATGCTACATATCAAACAGCAGGCGCAGTCTCAGCTTAGTGAACAGATTACCCAGGCGGTTATTGGTCGACCAATTAACTTCCAGGGTCTTGGCGGCGATGACGCTAACGCTCAGGCACAGGGTATTCTCGAACGCGCGGCGACGCGAGCAGGATTCAACGATGTCGTGTTTCAGTTTGAACCCGTTGCGGCGGGGTTAGATTTTGAAGCCACGCTCAATGATGAAAAACGCGTGCTTGTCGTCGATATCGGCGGCGGCACCACCGACTGCTCACTGCTGTTGATGGGGCCGCAATGGCGGCAGAAAGCCGACCGTCAGGATAGCCTGCTGGGCCACAGCGGCTGCCGTATCGGCGGTAACGATTTGGATATCGCCCTGGCCTTCAAATGCCTGATGCCGTTACTCGGCATGGGCGGTGAAACGGAAAAAGGCATTGCGCTGCCGGTACTGCCCTGGTGGAATGCGGTGGCGATTAACGACGTCCCGGCGCAGAGCGATTTTTACAGCGCCGCCAACGGACGTATGCTCAATGACCTGCTGCGCGACGCTCGCGATGCCGACAAGGTCGCACTGCTGCTTAAAGTCTGGCGTCAGCGCCTGAGCTATCGCCTGGTACGCAGCGCGGAAGAGAGCAAAATCGCCCTTTCCGCTCAGCCGGATTTCAACGCCGAACTGCCGTTTATTAGCGATGAGCTGGCTACCACTATCAGCCAGCAGGGGCTGGAAGAGGCGCTCAATCAACCGCTGGCTCGCATCATGGAGCAGGTAAAGTTAGCGCTGGAAAGCAGCCATGAAACCCCGGACGTTATCTATCTCACCGGCGGTAGCGCACGATCGCCGTTAATTAAAAAGGCGCTGGCCGCACAGCTGCCGGGAATACCGATCGCCGGCGGCGATGATTTTGGTTCCGTTACCGCCGGGCTTGCCCGCTGGGCGCAGGTGGTTTTTGCCTGAAACGCGAGCGCCATCCGGTAACCTGAGTTGACTTTGCCGCTTTTTCGTCCTAACTTGCAGGATGAAGGGTAAGGGAGGATTTCTCCTCCCCCTGATACACTGTTAGTAAGTCGGGAAACTTATCAGTAACAGCACTATCAGTATGATGAGTAGATTCATCATAACCCTTTCCTTATTTAAGGCCCCTTCCTCAGGAGGGGCTTTCCTGTATTTAGCCTCCGCTAAATCAAGCTGACGTTACCATGCCGCGTCTGACACATTTCTTTTCAGCGTTCGGCTTTGCGAGCCTCCTCGTGAAAGCCCGCCAATTCAGACCTTTCCATACGCGCTTTTCATAATTCCTCCATTTTTGCGGGGCGTTCCGTTACTAAACTAGTATCATTCAGCGAAAGCTTCAGAATGAGATAGCAAAATAATGAAAAGCAGTAACACACTTCGTTGGGGAATAGTCCTGACGGTAATTTTGGCGGCGGGAGCCGCCTATTGGTTCTGGTACGATCGCGCCGAAGAGACAACCGCAGGCGCTGCTGGCGCGAGTCAGCAAGGAGCAAAGGCGCCTGCCGGGGCGCGTCATGGGCGTTTTGGGGCCACGCTGGCCCCGGTGCAGGCGGCAACCGCCACCAGCGAATCCGTCCCCCGCTACCTTACTGGCCTGGGGACTATCGCCGCGGCGAACACCGTGACCGTGCGCAGTCGGGTTGACGGCCAGTTACTGAGTATCCATTTCCAGGAAGGTCAGCAGGTAAAAGCCGGCGATCTGCTGGCGCAAATCGATCCCAGCCAGTTCAAGGTCGCGCTGGCCCAGGCGCAGGGGCAGCTTGCCAAAGATAACGCTACCCTCGCAAACGCGCGCCGCGATCTCGCTCGCTATCAACAACTGGTGAAAACCAATCTTATCTCCCGTCAGGAGCTGGATACCCAGCAGTCGCTGGTGGTCGAATCCGCCGGTACGGTTAAAGCCGATCAGGCCGCCGTCGCCAGTGCGCAACTGCAGCTGGACTGGACCCGCATCACCGCACCGATTGACGGCCGCGTGGGCCTGAAACAGGTCGACATCGGCAACCAAATCTCCAGTGGCGACACCACCGGCATTGTCGTACTCACGCAAACCCACCCTATCGATTTGGTCTTTACCCTGCCGGAAAGCGATATCGCCACCGTGGTACAGGCGCAGAAAGCCGGTAAAACGCTGAGCGTCGAGGCCTGGGACCGAACCAATAAACAGAAGATCAGTACAGGCAGCCTGCTGAGCCTCGATAACCAAATCGATGCCACCACCGGCACCATTAAGCTTAAAGCGCGCTTTAATAACCTCGATGACGCGCTGTTCCCGAATCAGTTCGTCAATGCCAGAATGCTGGTGGATACCGAGCAGGATGCAGTAGTGATCCCCACCGCCGCGCTACAAATGGGCAACGAGGGGCACTTCGTGTGGGTGCTGAACAGTGAGAATAAAGTCAGTAAACATACGGTCACGCCGGGTATTCAGGATAGCCAAAAAGTGGTGATTAACGCCGGGCTGTCAGCGGGCGACCGGGTGGTAACCGATGGTATCGATCGCCTGACGGAAGGCGCTAAGGTCGAAGTCGTCGAAGCTCACAGCGCCGTGCAGGAACAACCTACCACCCGCCCGAGTGGTAAAAACGGAGCGGGCGCCTGATGCAAGTATTACCCCCAAGCAGTACGGGCGGCCCTTCCCGGCTGTTTATTATGCGTCCGGTGGCGACAACGCTATTGATGGTCGCCATTCTGCTGGCCGGTATCATCGGCTATCGCTTCCTGCCGGTCTCCGCGCTGCCGGAAGTTGACTACCCGACCATTCAGGTAGTAACGCTCTACCCCGGCGCCAGCCCGGATGTGGTGACGTCATCGATTACCGCACCGCTGGAACGCCAGTTTGGTCAGATGTCCGGCCTTAAGCAGATGTCCTCACAAAGCTCGGGCGGCGCGTCGGTCATTACTCTGCAGTTCCAACTGACCCTGGCGCTGGATGTCGCCGAACAGGAAGTGCAGGCGGCCATCAACGCCGCGACCAACCTGCTGCCGTCTGATTTACCCAACCCGCCGGTTTACAGCAAAGTGAACCCGGCGGATCCGCCGATCATGACCCTGGCCGTGACCTCCAGCGCGATGCCGATGACGCAGGTTGAAGATATGGTGGAAACTCGGGTAGCGCAGAAGATATCTCAGGTTTCCGGGGTCGGCCTGGTGACGCTGGCCGGCGGCCAACGTCCTGCGGTGCGCGTTAAGCTCAATGCCCAGGCGATCGCCGCGTTAGGTTTGACCAGCGAAACCGTGCGTACCGCCATTACCAGCGCCAACGTGAATTCAGCAAAAGGTAGCCTTGACGGCCCGGCCCGCGCGGTCACCCTTTCCGCCAACGATCAGATGCAGTCGGCGGAAGATTACCGTCGGCTGATTATCGCCTATCAGAACGGCGCGCCGATCCGTCTTGGCGATATCGCGACCATCGAACAGGGCGCCGAGAACGCATGGCTGGGGGCGTGGGCCAATAAGCAGCGGGCGATCGTGATGAACGTCCAACGCCAGCCGGGAGCGAACATCATCGCCACTGCCGACAGCATCCGCCAGATGCTACCGCAACTGACCGAGAGCTTGCCTAAATCCGTTAAGGTACAGGTGCTTTCTGACCGCACCACCAATATTCGCGCGTCGGTCAGCGATACCCAGTTCGAATTGCTGCTCGCCATCGCGCTGGTGGTGATGATCATTTATCTCTTCTTACGCAATGTCCCGGCGACTATCATCCCCGGCGTCGCCGTGCCGCTGTCGCTGGTCGGCACCTTCGCGGTTATGGTGTTCCTTGATTTTTCAATTAATAACCTGACGCTAATGGCGCTGACCATCGCCACCGGCTTCGTGGTCGATGACGCCATCGTAGTCATCGAAAACATCTCCCGCTACATTGAAAAAGGTGAGAAACCGCTTGCCGCCGCGCTGAAAGGCGCGGGGGAAATCGGCTTCACGATTATTTCATTAACCTTCTCGCTGATTGCCGTACTGATTCCGCTGCTGTTTATGGGTGATATCGTTGGGCGATTGTTCCGTGAATTCGCCATTACCCTGGCGGTGGCGATTCTGATTTCGGCGGTGGTCTCGCTGACCCTGACGCCGATGATGTGCGCGCGGATGTTAAGCCACGAATCGCTGCGCAAACAAAACCGCTTTTCGCGGGCCAGCGAGCGTTTCTTCGAGCGGGTGATTGCCGTCTATGGCCGCTGGCTAAGCCGGGTACTAAACCACCCATGGCTAACGTTGAGCGTGGCGTTAAGCACCCTGGCGTTATCGATTCTGCTGTGGGTCTTTATCCCGAAAGGCTTCTTCCCAATCCAGGATAACGGCATTATTCAGGGCACGTTACAGGCCCCGCAGTCGGTGTCGTTCGCCAGTATGGCGCAACGCCAGCAGCAGGTATCCGATCTGATTCTGAAAGATCCGGCGGTTGAAAGCCTGACGTCGTTCGTCGGCGTTGATGGCACCAATCCAGCGCTGAACAGCGCGCGTCTGCAGATTAACCTCAAACCACTGGATGAACGCGACGATCGCGTGCAAACGGTCATCAGCCGTCTGCAGCAATCGGTGGCTAGCGTACCGGGTATTGAGCTTTATCTCCAGCCAACGCAGGATCTGACTATCGATACCACCGTCAGTCGCACTCAGTATCAGTTTACCCTGCAGGCTAACTCGCTTGATGCGCTGAGCAACTGGGTGCCGCAATTGCTGTCGCGCCTGCAATCCTTACCCCAGCTTGCCGACGTCAGCAGCGACTGGCAGGATAAAGGGCTCGCGGCTTATATTAATGTCGATCGCGATAGCGCCAGCCGGCTGGGTATTTCCATGGCGGATGTCGATAACGCGCTGTATAACGCCTTTGGCCAAAGGCTGATCTCGACAATTTATACCCAGGCCAACCAATATCGTGTGGTACTGGAGCACGACACCCAGGCGACGCCGGGGCTGGCGGCGCTGGATAATATCCGCCTCACCAGCAACGATGGCGGTATCGTGCCGCTGAAATCCATCGCCAGCGTCGAGCAGCGTTTTACCCCGCTGTCGGTGAACCATCTCGATCAGTTCCCGGTGACCACCATTTCATTCAACGTGCCGGGTAACTACTCCCTCGGCGAAGCGGTAGAGGCTATTTTGTCAGCCGAGCAGTCGCTGGATTTCCCAAGCGACATCCGCACCCAGTTCCAGGGCAGTTCCCTCGCATTCCAGTCGGCGCTCGGTAGCACCGTCTGGCTGGTCGTCGCGGCGGTCGTCGCCATGTATATCGTCCTCGGCGTGCTGTACGAAAGCTTCATTCATCCCATCACCATTCTTTCTACCCTGCCGACCGCTGGCGTCGGGGCGCTGCTGGCGCTATGGCTGGCCGGTAGCGAGCTGGATGTGATTGCCATCATCGGCATCATTCTGCTGATTGGTATCGTGAAGAAAAACGCCATCATGATGATTGACTTTGCCCTCGCCGCCGAGCGCGAGCAGGGAATGCCGCCGCGCGAAGCCATTTATCAGGCCTGCCTGCTGCGCTTCCGTCCGATTCTGATGACCACCCTCGCCGCCCTGCTCGGCGCTCTGCCCTTGATGCTCAGTACCGGCGTCGGCGCCGAGCTGCGCCGCCCATTGGGGATTGGTATGGTTGGCGGTCTGATGCTCAGCCAGGTACTGACGTTATTCACCACGCCGGTGATTTATCTGCTGTTCGACCGGCTATCGCTGTATATGAAGAGCCGCTTCCCGCGCCGTGAAGAGGAGGCGTAAGTGAAGTTCTTCGCTCTCTTCATTTATCGGCCGGTGGCGACGATTCTTATCTCGTTGGCGATTACCCTATGCGGGATCCTCGGATTCCGGCTGCTGCCGGTCGCACCGCTGCCGCAGGTGGATTTCCCGGTGATCATGATTAGCGCCTCGCTGCCCGGCGCCTCGCCGGAAACCATGGCCTCGTCGGTGGCAACACCGCTGGAACGCTCGCTGGGGCGCATTGCCGGGGTCAATGAAATGACCTCGTCGAGCTCGCTTGGCAGTACCCGCATCATCATGGAGTTTAATTTCGATCGCGATATTAACGGCGCCGCCCGCGACGTGCAGGCAGCGATTAATGCCGCGCAAAGTCTGCTGCCGAGCGGGATGCCCAGCCGCCCCACGTATCGCAAAGCTAACCCGTCCGATGCGCCGATCATGATCCTGACGCTCACCTCGGATACCTATTCGCAAGGCGAGTTGTACGATTTCGCGTCAACCCAGCTGGCGCAAACCATCGCGCAGATTGACGGCGTCGGCGATGTCGACGTCGGCGGCAGCTCACTGCCGGCGGTGCGCGTCGACCTTAACCCGCAGGCGCTATTTAACCAGGGCGTCTCACTGGATGCCGTGCGCAGCGCCATTGATAACGCCAACGTGCGTCGCCCGCAGGGCGCGCTGGAAGATAAGACCCACCGCTGGCAGGTGCAGACCAACGATGAATTGAAAACCGCGGCGGAATATTTGCCGGTGATCGTCCACTACAATAACGGCGCGGCGGTACGCCTTGGCGACGTAGCAAAAGTGACGGATTCAGTGCAGGATGTGCGTAACGCCGGGATGACCAACGCCAAACCGGCGATCCTGTTGATGATCCGCAAGCTGCCGGAAGCCAACATCATTCAGACGGTTGATAGCATTCGCGCCCGCCTGCCGGAACTACAGCGTACCATCCCCGCCGCCATTGATTTACAGATTGCGCAGGATCGTTCGCCCACCATCCGCGCTTCGCTGGAAGAGGTCGAACAAACGCTGGTGATTTCGGTCGCGCTGGTGATTCTGGTGGTCTTTCTGTTTTTGCGCTCCGGGCGCGCAACGCTTATCCCGGCCGTCGCCGTGCCGGTATCGTTAATCGGTACCTTTGCCGCGATGTATTTGTGCGACTTCAGCCTCAATAATCTGTCGTTAATGGCGCTGACCATCGCCACCGGTTTCGTTGTCGATGACGCCATCGTGGTGCTGGAGAATATTTCCCGCCATCTTGAGGCGGGAATGAAACCGCTGCAGGCCGCGTTACAGGGCAGCCGTGAAGTCGGCTTTACCGTGCTGTCGATGAGCCTGTCGCTGGTGGCGGTGTTCTTACCGCTGCTGCTGATGGGCGGCCTGCCGGGTCGTCTGCTGCGCGAGTTCGCCGTCACGCTATCAGTAGCGATCGGTATTTCGCTCGCCGTGTCGCTCACGCTGACGCCAATGATGTGCGGCTGGCTGCTGAGAAGCGGCAAACCTCATGAACCAACGCGCAAGCGTGGCTTTGGCCGCCTGCTGGTCACTATTCAGGGCGGCTATGGCAAATCGTTAAAATGGGTGCTGAAGCATAGTCGCCTGACTGGCCTGGTGCTGCTCGGTACGATGGCGCTCAGCGTGTGGCTGTATATCGCCATTCCGAAAACCTTCTTCCCGGAGCAGGACACCGGGGTGCTGATGGGCGGCATTCAGGCGGATCAGAGTATTTCGTTCCAGGCGATGCGCGGCAAACTGCAGGACTTTATGAAGATCATCCGCGAGGATCCGGCGGTCGATAACGTAACCGGTTTTACCGGCGGCTCGCGGGTGAATAGCGGTATGATGTTTATCACCCTGAAACCGCGCGACCAACGCCACGAAACGGCGCAGCAAATCATCGACCGGCTGCGGAAAAAACTGGCGAAAGAGCCCGGCGCTAATCTGTTCCTGATGGCGGTGCAGGATATCCGCGTTGGCGGACGTCAGTCGAACGCCAGCTATCAGTACACCCTGTTATCGGACGATCTGTCGGCGCTGCGTGAATGGGAGCCAAAAATCCGCAAGGCGCTGGCGGCACTGCCGGAACTGGCCGACGTTAACTCGGATCAGCAAGATAACGGCGCGGAGATGGATCTGGTCTACGACCGCGACACCATGTCACGCCTGGGCGTCAGCGTGCAGGATGCCAACAGCCTGTTAAACAACGCTTTCGGCCAGCGGCAGATCTCGACCATCTATCAACCTTTGAACCAGTACAAAGTGGTGATGGAAGTCGATCCGCTTTATACCCAGGACGTTAGCGCGCTGGAGCAAATGTTTGTCATTAGTAACGACGGTAAACCCATCCCGCTGTCATACTTCGCCAAATGGCAACCGGCGAACGCACCGCTTTCGGTCAACCACCAGGGGCTATCGGCCGCCTCGACCATCTCCTTCAACCTGCCGACCGGCAAATCGCTGTCGGAAGCCAGCGACGCCATTGACCGGGCGATGACCCAGCTTGGCGTGCCGTCGAGCGTGCGAGGATCGTTTGCCGGCACCGCACAGGTATTCCAGCAGACGATGAACTCACAGGTGATCCTGATTATCGCCGCCATCGCCACGGTGTATATCGTGCTGGGGATCCTCTACGAAAGCTACGTGCATCCGTTAACCATTCTCTCAACCCTGCCGTCAGCGGGGGTTGGCGCGCTGCTGGCGCTGGAATTATTTGGCGCCCCATTCAGCCTAATCGCCCTGATAGGGATCATGCTATTAATTGGCATCGTAAAGAAAAACGCCATCATGATGGTCGATTTCGCCCTTGAAGCGCAGCGTACCGGCAATCTTCCGCCGGAAGAAGCGATATTCCAGGCCTGTTTGCTGCGTTTTCGCCCGATCATGATGACCACCCTGGCGGCGCTATTCGGCGCGCTGCCGCTGGTGCTATCGGGCGGCGACGGGTCCGAACTGCGGCAGCCGTTGGGGATCACCATTGTCGGTGGTCTGGTCATGAGCCAGCTGCTGACGCTGTACACCACCCCGGTGGTCTATTTGTTCTTTGATCGTTTGCGGCTGCGTTTTACGCGCAAGCCTGCTCAACCGGTAAGCGAATAAGATGACAGATCTGCCCGCCAGCGTACGCTGGCAGTTATGGATTGTGGCCTTCGGCTTCTTTATGCAGTCGCTGGATACCACCATCGTCAACACCGCCCTGCCCTCGATGGCCAATAGCCTTGGGGAGAGCCCGCTGCACATGCATATGGTAGTGGTCTCGTATGTGCTTACGGTGGCGGTCATGCTGCCGGCCAGCGGCTGGCTGGCGGACCGGGTCGGCGTGCGCAATATCTTTTTCAGCGCCATTGTGTTGTTTACCGCCGGTTCGCTGTTCTGCGCCCAGGCCAGCACTCTCGATCAGTTAGTGATGTCCCGCGTACTGCAAGGCGTCGGCGGTGCGATGATGGTGCCGGTCGGGCGGCTAACGGTGATGAAAATCGTTCCGCGCGATCAGTATATGGCGGCGATGACCTTCGTCACCCTGCCCGGCCAGGTTGGACCACTGCTCGGCCCGGCGCTTGGCGGGGTACTGGTCGAATATGCTTCCTGGCACTGGATATTCTTGATTAACATCCCGGTTGGCATCATCGGCGCTATCGCCACATTATGCCTGATGCCGAACAACACCCTGCAGACCCGGCGCTTTGATATCCTTGGTTTTATTCTGCTGGCGACAGGAATGGCCGCCCTGACGCTGGCGCTTGACGGCAAAAAAGGGCTGGGTATCTCGCCGCTGCTGCTCGCCGCGCTGGTCGTCGGCGGCCTGATGGCGATAGTTTTTTATTTGTGGCACGCCCGTGACAACGTTAACGCATTGTTTAGCCTCAAACTGTTTCGCAATAAAACCTTCTCGCTCGGTCTTGGCGGCAGCTTCGCCGGGCGTATCGGCAGCGGGATGTTACCGTTTATGACCCCGGTATTCCTGCAAATTGGCCTCGGCTTCTCGCCGTTCCACGCCGGGCTGATGATGATCCCCATGGTGCTGGGCAGCATGGGGATGAAACGCATCGTGGTGCAGGTAGTGAATCGCTTTGGCTATCGCCGCGTGCTGGTTTTCGCGACGCTCGGCCTGGCGCTGGTGAGTTTGCTGTTCATGGCCGTCGCACTGGCCGGCTGGTACTGGCTGCTGCCGCTAGTGCTGTTCCTGCAGGGCATGATTAACTCCAGCCGTTTCTCGTCGATGAATACTCTGACGCTAAAAGACCTGCCTGATGAGTTGGCCAGTAGCGGTAACAGCCTGCTCTCGATGGTTATGCAGCTCTCGATGAGTATCGGCGTGACCATCGCCGGGCTACTGCTCGGCATGTACGGCCAGCAGCATATCAGCGCCGATGCCCCAGCCGTTCATCAAGTTTTCCTCTACACCTATCTGAGCATGGCGGTGATTATCGCCCTCCCGGCGCTCATCTTTTCCCGTGTACCGAACGATGTCGGCAGCAACACCGTCATCCGCCGACGCAAAAGGAGTGAATCGTGAAACTTTGGCGCCCGGGTATCACCGGTAAGCTGTTCCTGGCTATTTTCGCCACCTGTATCGTGCTGCTGATTAGCATGCATTGGGCAGTGCGCATCAGCTTTGAGCGCGGCTTTATCGACTATATTAAACGCGGTAATGAACAACGACTAACGATGCTCGGCGACGCGCTGAGTGAACAGTACGAGCAGCACGGCGACTGGAAATTTTTGCGCAACAACGATCGTTTTATCTTCCAGTTACTGCGCACCTTCGAGCGCGATAACGACGAACGTCCACCGGGTGGGCCGGGTCCGCATGGCGAGCCAGGGCCAATGCCCGGCCCTGGCCCGCGGCCCGATATGCCGCCGCACGGCTGGCGCACGCAATTTTGGGTTGTCGATCAACAAGGGCGCGTGCTGGTAGGCCCGCGGGCGCCGGTCCCGCAGGACGGTACCCGCCGTAACATTGTCGTCGACGGCGTGACCGTCGGGGCGGTGATCGCCTCGCCGGTTGAACGGCTCACGCGCAACACGGATATTAATTTCGACCGCCAGCAAAAACGCACCAGTTGGCTGATTGTCGCCCTTGCCACCCTCCTCGCCGCGCTGGCCACCTTCCCGCTGGCCCGCGGGCTGCTGGCGCCGGTCAAACGGCTGGTGGAAGGCACCCATAAGCTGGCGGCGGGCGATTTCTCCACCCGCGTCACGGTCACCGGCGGGGATGAACTGGGCCGTCTGGCGCAGGATTTTAACCAGCTTGCCAGTACGCTTGAGCGTAACCAACAGATGCGCCGCGATTTAATGGCCGATATTTCGCATGAACTCCGCACGCCGCTAGCGGTCCTGCGCGGCGAGCTGGAGGCTATTCAGGACGGAGTGCGTAAATTCACCCCGGATTCGATCTCTTCGCTGCAGGCGGAAGTCGGCACGCTTACCAAGCTGGTGGACGATCTGCATCAGTTGTCGATGTCCGATGAAGGCGCGTTAGCCTACCAGAAAGAGTCGGTGGACTTAATTGCGCTGCTGGAGGTCGCCGCAGGGGCGTTCCGCGAACGTTTCGCCAGCCGCGGCTTGACCATCGGCGTCTCGCTGCCGGATAACGCTATCGTTTTCGGCGATCGCGATCGTCTGATGCAGCTGTTCAATAACCTGCTGGAAAACAGCCTACGCTATACCGACAGCGGCGGCCGCCTGCAGATTGACGCCAAACAAAATGGTCGCATGTTGACGCTCGATTTCGCCGATAGCGGCCCCGGCGTTAGCGACGAGCAGCTGGCGCGGCTCTGCGAGCGTTTTTATCGCACCGAGGGCTCACGCAACCGGGCCAGCGGTGGATCCGGTCTTGGGCTGGCAATCTGTATGAATATCGTCGCCGCCCACGGTGGCAGCCTGAACGCCGGTCATTCGCCTTTTGGCGGGGTTAGCATTAAAGTAGAGTTACCTCTGGAACAGGATTTATCGAGGGATGTATGAGCGAATTACCTATTGATGAAAACACGCCGCGCATTTTAATCGTGGAAGACGAGCCCAAACTCGGTCAGTTGTTGATCGACTATTTGCAAGCTGCGAGCTATGCGCCAACGCTCATTGCGCATGGCGATCAGGTACTGCCCTACGTCCGCCAGACGCCCCCGCATTTGATCCTGCTGGATTTAATGCTACCGGGCACCGACGGCCTGACCCTGTGCCGCGAGATCCGCCGATTTTCCGAGATACCGATTGTGATGGTCACTGCCAAAATCGAGGAGATCGATCGCCTGCTGGGGCTGGAAATCGGCGCCGATGACTATATCTGCAAACCGTACAGCCCGCGTGAAGTCGTGGCCCGCGTGAAGACGATCCTGCGTCGCTGTAAACCACAGCGCGACCTGCAGGCTCTGGATGCGCAAAGTCCGCTAATTGTTGACGAAAGTCGCTTCCAGGCCTCGTGGCGCGAAAAAATGCTGGACCTGACTCCCGCCGAGTTTCGGCTATTAAAAACGCTGTCGCAGGAGCCGGGTAAAGTCTTCTCCCGCGAACAACTGCTCAATCATCTGTACGACGATTATCGCGTAGTTACCGACCGTACCATCGACAGCCATATTAAAAACCTGCGCCGTAAGCTGGAATCGCTGGACGCGGAGCAGTCGTTTATTCGCGCCGTCTACGGCGTTGGCTATCGCTGGGAAGCCGACGCCTGTAGAATGGCTTGAACATCGCGCCTCTTAGCGCAGAGAGGCGCGAAGGTTTACTCCCTCTTTCCACAGAGCTACAATGCCCGCCCTTAATGTGGGGACACTCCCCCGAATCGCCGTACCTGGTGCGGCGAGTCTGACCTGTCATCAGAACGAGAAAATCATGTTTAAACCGGAACTTCTTTCCCCGGCGGGAACGCTGAAAAATATGCGTTACGCTTTCGCTTATGGCGCCGATGCGGTCTACGCCGGCCAGCCGCGTTACTCACTGCGCGTACGCAACAACGAATTCAACCACGAAAACCTGCAGCTCGGCATCAATGAGGCCCATGAGCTGGGGAAAAAATTCTATGTGGTGGTTAACATCGCGCCGCATAACGCCAAGCTGAAAACGTTCATTCGCGATCTCAAACCGGTAGTGGAAATGGGCCCGGACGCGCTGATTATGTCCGATCCTGGTTTAATCATGCTGGTGCGGGAAAACTTCCCTGATATGCCGATCCACCTGTCGGTACAGGCCAACGCCGTCAACTGGGCGACGGTGAAATTCTGGCAGCAAATGGGGTTGACCCGCGTGATCCTCTCCCGCGAACTGTCGCTGGACGAGATCGCCGAAATTCGCAGCCAGGTGCCGGAGATGGAAATCGAGATTTTCGTCCACGGCGCGCTGTGCATGGCCTACTCCGGCCGCTGCCTGCTCTCCGGCTATATCAATAAACGTGACCCTAACCAGGGCACCTGTACCAACGCCTGCCGCTGGGAGTACAACGTGCAGGAAGGCAAAGAAGATGACGTGGGTAATATCGTCCACAAGCATGAACCTATCCCGGTGCAGAACGTTGAACCGACTCTCGGTATCGGCGCGCCAACCGACCAGGTATTTATGATTGAGGAAGCCAAACGTCCGGGCGAGTATATGACCGCCTTTGAGGATGAGCATGGCACTTACATCATGAACTCCAAAGATCTGCGCGCTATTGCCCACGTTGAGCGTCTGACCCAGATGGGCGTTCATTCGCTGAAGATTGAAGGCCGCACCAAATCCTTCTACTACTGCGCGCGCACCGCCCAGGTGTACCGTAAAGCGATCGACGACGCCGCCGCCGGTAAACCGTTCGACACCAGTCTGCTGGAGACGCTGGAAGGTCTGGCCCACCGCGGCTATACCGAAGGCTTCCTGCGCCGCCACACCCACGACGACTATCAGAATTATGAATACGGCTATTCGGTTTCCGAACGCCAGCAGTTTGTCGGCGAATTCACCGGCAAGCGTCATGGTCATCTGGCCGAAGTGGCGGTGAAAAATAAGTTCTCGGTCGGCGACAGCCTGGAGGTCATGACTCCGCAAGGTAACGTCAACTTTACGCTCGAACATATAGAGAACGCCAAAGGCGAAGCAATGCCGGTCGCGCCGGGAGACGGTTATATCGTCTGGCTGCCACTGCCGGAGGATATGGCGCTGGAGTATGGGTTGCTGATGCGTAATTTTAACGGCGAGTCGACGCGCAATCCGCATAAAAATTAGTTTATTGGCGTTATTTTTTCATTATGTATGGATATTAGAATCGGATCACATACCGTTTCGTTCGAAGCAGGTATCATCCATTTCGCTGAAAAACATAACCCATAAATGCTAGCTGTACCAGGAACCACCTCCTTAGCCTGCGTAATCTCCCTTACGCGGGCTTATTTTTTATGCATCCTATTTTCCCGACTTTCTTATTCCATGACGCCATTCATGCGATACACTGAGGATGACGACTAAGAATGAGGCGATAAAGGATGACCCAATTTCCAGCCAGCTTATTAATTCTCAACGGTAAAGGCGCGAATGAGCCCCAACTGCGCGAAGCCGTTAATCTCCTGCGCGAAGAAGGTATCGAGATACACGTCCGCGTGACCTGGGAGAAAGGCGATGCGATTCGTTTTGTCGAGGAAGCCGAAACGCTCAGGGTGGCGACGGTGATTGCCGGCGGCGGCGATGGCACGATTAATGAAGTCGCCACCGCGCTGGTCCAGCGCGGCAGCAACATGGCGCTGGGAATACTCCCCCTCGGCACAGCCAATGATTTCGCCACCAGCGTCGGCATCCCGCAGGATTTAGCCAGCGCGCTGAAGCTGGCGATAGCCGGGCGCGACGTCCCTATTGATGTGGTTCGCGTGAATAACGAGGCCGGATTTATCAATATGGCCACCGGCGGCTTTGGTACCCGTATCACCACCGAAACGCCGGAAAAACTAAAAGCCGCGCTCGGCGGCGTCTCCTATCTGATTCACGGCCTGACGCGCATGGATACCCTAAAGCCGGACCGCTGCGAAATTCGCGGCGAGAACTTTCACTGGCAGGGCGACGCGCTGGTTATCGGCATCGGCAATGGCCGCCAGGCCGGCGGCGGTCAGCAGCTGTGTCCTGAAGCATTAATTAACGACGGGCTACTGCATCTGCGTATTTTTACCGGCGAAGAGTTGCTGCCTGCGCTGTTTAGCACCCTCGCTAATCCCGATAATTCGCCAAATCTGATCGACGGCGTATCGCCGTGGTTTGAAGTCACCGCCGCCCATGAAATGACCTTCAACCTGGATGGCGAACCGCTGAGCGGCAAATCCTTCCGGATGGAAATCCTCGGCGAGGCGCTACGCTGCCGTCTGCCGCCGGACTGTATGTTACTGCGTTAAAACATCAGGGCGGGATATACCCGCCCTGATAACGTTATGAATATTCTACCCCTTCCCTGACGCCGCTTGCCTTACGGGCAAAGCCCGGCTGATCGACGCGAATAAACGGGCACAGACAAAACGCCAGCAGATAGAGCGCGGTATAGGCCACCACCACGCCGATGGTGCTGAAGTGCGGCAGCAGCACCACCGCAATTGCCGGCGCGAGGAAGTTCGACAGCCCGGCCGACAGGTTGTAGACCGAAATCGCCGCCCCTTTATGCTCTGGCTCCAGCGCCGGGAACACCGCCGCCATCGGCACGAACGCCGCGACGAAAATCCCCAGCGCAATCGCCGGCACCAGCGCCATGGCGAAGTTATGCCCGAAGTGCTGCGGCAGGTAGTAAAACGCCAGGCTCGACAGCGCCATGCCGATGCAGCCGAACCAGCGCACCACTTTCATCCAGCCCAGTTTCTCCGCCACAATCCCCCAGAAGACGTTGGAGAAAATGGTGGTGAAGAAGAACGCCGCCCACACCTGCAGCCATTCGGAAGTGGTGAAACCGAGCTCATCGACGAACATCATCGGCATGACCACCGCGAAGCCGAACAGCGACAAGGTGTTGATAATGCGCACGATGCTGGAGAGCATAATGCTGCGGTTGGTGTAGATAAGGGTCACCGCGCGCCCCAGCTCGGAGAACTTCTCGCGGGTGGTGAGGTTCTGCATATGGCGCGGGGTTTCGGTGTTGCGCAGCGCCGCCAGGGCAATCAGCCCGCCGGTGACGCAGAACGCCAGCGCCAGCCACAGGGTGCCCATCTCGCCGATGTGCGGGATGGTGAAGCTCGGGATATAGCTGCCGAACACGCCGATGCCGACGGAGTAGACCGCCCAGAACCAGCCCAGCGCCGAGCTGGAGCTGTCGCTGCGGACGTTATGGATAATGGCGACGATGAACGAATAGAGGAACAGCGGATAGGCCAGACCGCGGATACCGTAAAACAGCAGAATTAAGGCATAGTTGGCGCGGCCGAGACCGAAGACGAGGAACAGGACGTGGAACACGCACCACAGCACAAAACCGATAAACATGGTTTTACGCGGGGTGATGATTTCCGCGACCACGCCGGAGACCCAGGCCGAGAGGGCGGCGGCGAGGCCGTAGAGGGTGAAGGCGAAAGAGGCCTGCGCCGGGCTGAAGCCCAGCTCCTTGATGTAGTGTGAGAGGAAGGCGAGTTCAAAACCGTCGCCGGTCATAAACACGGCGATGGCGACGTATCCCCAGATAAGGTTCAGCGGCAGACCGAGCCACTGTTTGTGATTAACGGACATGGTGACCTCGTTGTTGTAGGGTGCAGGAGAATCACTCCGGCAGTTTCGCCGGAGCGTCATATGTCTTATTGCTGTCGAAAATGTCGGTCGTTGAGGTACAGAGACTGGAAATGGGCGTAACGCGGCATCAGCGTCTGATGACGCTGCGGATCCGCCTGCCAGGTTTGCCAGATTTCCGGCTTATGACAAACGCTGGCCAGCGGTTTGCCCGCCGCCAGGCAGGCCAGACGCGCCGCTCCGAGCGCGCCGCCGGTTTCCCCGCCTTTATGCGTCACCACCGGCATCGCCAGTATATCCGCCAGCAGTTGCGCCCAGAACGGACTGCGGGCGCCGCCGCCAACCAGTGAGCACTGGCCGATACGGGTTCCGCTCTCCTGCAACACGCGCAGGCCGTCAGCAATACCGAAGCTCACTCCCTCCAGCACCGCATATCCCAGTTGAGCGCGCAGGCTGGCATGGGTCATTCCCCAGAACATACCGCGCGCCAGAGGATCGTTATGCGGGGTACGCTCGCCGGAAAGATAAGGCAGGAAGTATGGCGCATTGGCTTTTTCGTCTTCGCTTAACTGGGCGACCTCCTCCAGCAGCGCCACTTCGGTGGTGCCGGTCAGACGACAGAACCACTGCAGACAGCTGGCGGCGCTGAGCATCACGCTCATCTGGTGCCACAGGTTCGGCAGCACATGACAGAAAGCATGCACCGCCGACTGCGGCGCCGGACGATAGCGATCGGTGACGACAAACAGTACGCCGGAGGTCCCCAGCGAGATAAAAGCGTCTCCCGGCGACACCGCGCCAACGCCAATCGCGCTGACCGCATTATCGCCGCCGCCCCCCGCCACCAGCACCGAAGGATTAAGCCCCCAGCGTTCGGCAATGTCTGCCGCCAGCGTGGCGGAAACGTCGCATCCTTCCACCAGTTCCGGCATTTGTTGCCGCGTCAGGCCGCACTTCTGCAGCAGCGCGTCGGACCAGTCCCGCCGCGCAACATCCAGCCACAGCGTCCCGGCGGCATCCGACATATCGGAGACTTTTTTGCCGGTCATCTTGTAGCGCAGAAAATCCTTCGGCAACAGCACGCAGGCGGTACGGGCGAAATGCTGCGGTTCGTGACGCCGCACCCACAGCAGTTTCGGCGCGGTAAACCCCGGCATTGCCAGATTACCGGCCACCTGATGCAGCTCCGGCGCCATCTCTTCAAGCTCGGCGCACTCCTGCGCGCAGCGGGTATCATTCCATAAAATCGCCGGGCGAATCACTTCGCCGCTGGCATCCAGCAGTACGGCGCCGTGCATCTGTCCGGAAAGGCCGATGGCTTTAATTGCCGACCAATGGCTCGCGCACTTCTCGCGCAGAGTGGCAATCAGATATTCCGTCGCTTCCCACCACGCCTGCGGCGATTGTTCGGACCACTGCGGATGCGGCCGTTGAATGGTCAACGGCGCGCTATGACTGGCGACGACCGTATTATTTTCATCCAGCACCAGCGCTTTAACTTCCGAAGTGCCGAGATCGATACCTAAATACATAGCGCCTCCTGCTGGGTCAACGCGTAGACGGCGGCGATTTGCTCACGCAGCAGCGCCTGAAAATCCGCCGATTCCGCCAGCTCGCCAAATAAGGCTTTATCAGCAGCGTACCGGGCGATCGGATCAGGCGAATTAAACATGGCGTGTACCGCCGATTCATCAAGAATTCCGTCCTGGTACTGATACGGTAAAGCCCCTTTATGCCACTGCTGCATAAAGACAAAGAACAGCGCCGGCAACATAGCGGTAGCCTGCGGGCGCACGCCGCGCTGGTAGCACTCCTGCAGGGTTGGGGCAATCATCGCTGGGATTTTTGAGAATCCATCGGCTGCCACCCGCTGGTTGGTGTCCTGGATATAGGGGTTGGTAAAACGCTTGAGTACCACGTCGCGATAGGTTGCCAGGTCGATGCCGTTATCACCCAGACACGGGATCACATCTTCGCTGACGTAACGGTCAGCAATGGCGTAGATGGCATCGGTAAGCGTACTCTCGTGAATATATTGCTGGCCCAACAGGGTTCCCGCCCAGGCAATACAGCTATGTGACGCGTTAAGAATGCGAATCTTCGCCTCTTCATAGGGGATAACCGACGCCACCATCTCCACGCCCACCGTCTCAAGCGCCGGGCGCTCAGCGCGGAAATTATCTTCGACTACCCATTGAATAAAGGTTTCGCCCATCACCGGCGCTTTATCATCGATGCCGGTTTGCGCTTTGATACGTGGCGCCAGATCGGCGGCCGGGCGCGGCGTAATACGATCGACCATGGTGTTTGGGCAGGTCGCGTTCGCCGCCAGCCAGTCAATAACCTGCTGTTTACCGGTCAGTTGCAGAAACTCCACCAGCCCATCATGGAAACGTTCGCCGTTGTGGCGCACGTTGTCACAGTTGAGCAGCGTCAGCGGACCCGCATCGTCGGCGATGCGTTTTTCAAGAATCCGGGTGATGGTGCCATAAATGGTTTTGCAATCTCCCTGCAAATCGGCCTGCAGATCGGCGTTGCTGGTTTCCAGGCGATGCTGCGTATTGAGGTAATAACCCCCTTCCGTCACCGTGAAAGCAATGACTTTAGTCTGCGGGTTCGCGCCTTCATCAATCAGCGGCTGCAGTCCCACCTGCCACGGCAGTAATTTTTGAATTGAGGCGATCTCTTCATATTCGCGCTCCCCTTCCGGGCTCACCGTCTCGAGGACGTAGCGCCCTCTCTGCTCCGCCAGCGCCTGCACCACGTGCTCGGCGTCGTTACGAATATTTCCCGCCGCGATATGCCAGCGCGAATCGCCGGAAACCCGCAGTCGATGCAGGTACCACGCCTGATGGGCGCGATGAAAAGAACCGAGACCGATGTGAAGCCATGTGAATTGCGTATTCATGTTCTGCTCTCCTTGAGGTGATGCGGCTCACTGTAGATGATCATTTGAATCAAATAAGAGCTACGGATCACAAAAGAGCAATTACCCATTTAAATTACAAATGACCAAAACGGAGCAAAAGCTTGCCTGTTTGGAAAACCGCAGCCAAAATGCGGGTATCTGCGCTACTGCGCCCGCGTATTTAAGGCAGGACACCGTGAGTAAAGAAGACGACATCAGGCTGGATCAGAAGGTCCGCGCCGCATGGATGTACTACATTGCCGGTCAGAATCAGAGCGAAATCGCCAGCCACCTTGGCACCTCAAGGCCGGTGGTCCAGCGCCTGATCGCCGCGGCGAAGGAAGAAGGTATTGTGTCGATTGGCTTGCATCATCCTGTGGCGAACTGCCTCGATTATGCGCAGTTGTTGCAGGAAAAGTATCAACTCATCGAGTGCAATATCGTGCCGACCTACAACGAAGAGAGCACGCTGGATAGCGTTTCTTTCGGCTGTTATCAGCTGATGGCCCGCTACCTGCAGAGCGATAACGCCAAAATAATCGGCATTGGTTCTGGATTAACGCTGAAAAAAACCATCCAGCGCATTGATTTCGATAGCCCAAACAGCCGCTGCGTGGCGCTGATTAGCGCAATGAACGATGAGGGGAAATGCAACTACTACGATGATGTGCCGTTGCTGCTGGCGCGGAAAATTCAGGCCAACTACTATCAGTGGCCCGCGCCGCGCTATGCGCAAACCCGTCAGGAACATGAGATGTGGTGCGGCAGCCGCCTGTTCAGCAATGTTTCTGCCGCAGCGCAGCAGGCGGACGTTATTTTCGTCGGTATCGGCCCATTGGGTACCCAAAGCCCGATCTTCAAAGACGGGTTTATTAATAAAGTCCAACTGGATGAACTGACGGCGCGCGGCGGCATCGGCGAGATCCTCGGCCGCTTTATCGATGCCGACGGCGGCGTCGTCGACAGCGAAATTAATCGGCTGATCACCAGCTACGATATCCGCCAAAACCAGTGCCCGCGAATAGCCGTCGCCTGTGGCGAGAACAAGCGCCCGGCGATCCTCGCGGCGTTAAAAGGTGGCTGGATTAACGGCCTGGTGACCGATGAACATACCGCCCGCTGGCTGCTGACGCGCTAGCGCCAGCGGCTTTTCACGCCAGATGCTCGCGGCTGCTAATCAGCAGCGGCGGGATCTCTACCCGCTGCTGGCTGGCTTCACCTGCGTCGATGATATTGAATACCGCTTCCAGCATCGCCGGGACGTTCTGCTGCACCATGTCAATATCGTGACCCAATAGATAAACAAATGGGTCCCAGTCAAAACAGCCCATCGGCGGCTGCTCGACGCCGGTCAGCCCCAACTGCGCCAGCCATCTCACCACCCCTTCCAGCGAGATGGTCGAGTTAACGAAGAACCCCTGCAGATGTTCATCGGCGCTTTTGAAACGCGCCTGCATGCAGGCTTCCACTTTGCCTTTTGAATAGCCCGGAGAAAGAATATTCTCTTCCGGCACGCTCATGCCGCGCGCCTCATGAGCATCGCGAAATCCGCGCAAACGCTCCAGGGTGTTGTGGTCGCTGCTGCGCCCGCCGACAAAAAACAGCGGCGCCAGTTTGCCGTGGCGATTGAGACTGTTATCAAGAATTTTATCGGTCAACGCGCGGGCGCCCGCGTAGTTGTCGGAGAGCACCGACGGTGCGGTGGAGCCCGGTAGGTCAAGGTTGACCGTCGGCACCCCCGCCTGCTGACATAGCTCGGTAATTTTATCCGGATTAGTCGCCCCGGTCGCCACCACCCAGTCTACCTGCCAGGAGAGCATCGCCTTCACCGCTTCGATTTCCAGTTCTGGACGACGGCGAGTACAGGTAATAATCGGCAGCAGGCCGCGCTCACGCGCCATCTCTTCAAAGCCTTCCGCCACGGAACCAAAATAGCGGTTGTCGTATTTGGGGACAATCATCCCGATGACATGCGATTTTTTACTGCGCAACATGCTGGCCTGGCGATTAATCGCGTAGCCCTGCTCTTGCGCAATCCGCGTCACTTTTTCCGCAAGTTTGGCGCTGATACGGCGTTTTTTCCAGTTGCCATTGAGGATCGCGCTCACCGCGCTTGCCGAAACGCCGGATAATTCCGCCAGATCGTAGATAGTGATTTTTTTCATTTTCCCAACTTGCGTCACAAATTCATTTCGCTGTTAATTTCCCCACTTGCTCAATCGATGAAGCTGGCGCAACATTAGCTTCATCGATTGAGCAACCATGACGCTCGCTAGCGTATACACTCAATAATCATTCAGACATCAGCAAATTGAAATAAATGGTGCTGATATTCAATAGCTTAACTTAGTTACTCCTGCTCTGACAGGCCAGATTGTTGTAGCAGGTAACCGCTCCTCAAGCTCGTCGAGACCAGCTTGAAGAGCAAAACAGACAACATGAAGGATTATAAAATGAACCACTCCGTATCCTCTATGAATACTTCTCTTAGCGGCAAAGTCGCCGCGGTCACCGGCGCCGCTTCCGGCATTGGTCTTGAATGCGCGAAAACCATGCTTGGCGCGGGCGCGAAGGTGGTTCTGATCGACCGTGAAGGCGAAAAGCTCAACAAGATTGTGGCAGAGCTTGGCGAAAACGCTTTTGCTTTACAGGTCGATCTGATGCAGGGCGATCAGGTGGATAAGATCATTGACGGCATCCTGCAACTTGCCGGACGTCTCGATATCTTCCACGCCAACGCCGGCGCTTACATCGGCGGCCCGGTCGCTGAGGGCGACCCGGACGTCTGGGATCGCGTGCTGCACCTCAATACTAACGCCGCCTTCCGCTGCGTGCGTAGCGTGCTGCCGCATATGATCGCGCAAAAATCCGGCGATATTATTTTCACCAGCTCCATCGCCGGCGTGGTGCCGGTTATCTGGGAACCTATCTATACCGCGTCAAAATTCGCCGTACAGGCGTTTGTTCATACCACCCGCCGCCAGGTTTCCCAACACGGTGTCCGCGTCGGCGCGGTACTGCCTGGCCCGGTGGTCACCGCCCTGCTCGATGACTGGCCGAAAGAGAAAATGGAAGAAGCGCTGGCCAACGGTAGCCTGATGCAGCCTATCGAAGTTGCCGAATCGGTACTGTTTATGGTCACCCGTTCGAAAAACGTCACCGTACGCGACCTGGTTATTTTGCCTAACAGCGTTGATTTATAACCCCCGGTATCGGTGACTAAAAGGACGATTTTATGAATGGCGAGACTCAAACCATTATCGGCGTCGATGTCGGCTCCGGCAGCGTGCGCGCCGGGGTATTTAACCTCAGCGGCGAACTACTGGCCCACGCCACCCGGGAGATCACCCTCTTCCGCAGCGCCGGCAGCGTGGTGGAACAATCCAGCCGCGAAATTTGGCAGGCGGTTTGCGACTGCATTAAACACGCGGTCGAAAAATCCGCCGTCTCTCCGCACTCGGTTGCCGGTATCGGCTTCGACGCTACCTGCTCGTTGGTGGTAATCGGTGAGAATGACGCGCCGCTGGCCGTCGGCCCCTGCGAAGAGGCGGATCGCAATATCATCGTCTGGATGGATCACCGCGCCACCGAACAGGCGGAACGCATCAATGCCACCCGCCATCCGGTGCTGCAGTACGTCGGCGGGACTATCTCCCCGGAGATGGAGACGCCGAAGCTGCTATGGCTGAAAGAAAACCGTCCGCAGATTTTTGCCGCCGCGCGCCATTTCTTCGACCTGGCCGACTATCTCACCTGGCGCGCGACCGGCGATCTGGCCCGCTCCGTCTGTACCGTCACCTGTAAATGGACCTATCTGGCCCATGAAAAGCGCTGGGATGCCGACTACTTCCGCCAGATTGGCCTCGCAGAGCTGGCGGAAGAAGACTTCGCCCGTATCGGCCAGCGTATTGTCGATCCGGGAACGCCCTGTGGTGATGGGTTAACCGCGGCGGCGGCCGAAGAGATGGGTCTGCCTGTCGGTACGCCGGTGGCGGTCGGGATGATCGACGCCCATGCCGGCGGCATTGGCACCGTTGGCGTACTCAACGGCGCGGTGAATAATATGGCCTACGTCTTCGGCACCTCCTCCTGCACCATGACCACCACCGAGAAAGCGGTGTTCGTCCCTGGGGTCTGGGGGCCTTACTATTCGGCGATGGTGCCGGGTTACTGGCTGAACGAAGGTGGACAAAGCGCCGCCGGCGCGGCTATCGACCAGTTACTGAGCTTCCATCCGGCAGCGGCAGAAGCGCGTGAACAGGCCAAAGCCGCCGCCGTTCCGCTGCCGGTCTGGCTGGCGGATCGCGTGCTGGCGCAGGTTGCCTCGCCGTCGGAGGCGGTGCAGCTGGCTGATGGACTGCATGTCGTGCCGGAGTTTCTCGGCAATCGCGCGCCGCTTGCCGACCCCCACGCGAAAGCGCTGATTGCCGGGCTGGGGATGGAGCGGGATCTTGATAATCTGACCGCGCTGTACGTCGCCGGATTATGCGGAATTGGCTACGGCCTGCGGCAGATCCTCGATGCCCAACGCGCCTGTGGTATTGAGAACGAAAATATCGTTATTAGCGGCGGCGCGGGTCAGCACCCGCTGGTACGCCAGCTGTTGGCCGACGCCTGCGGCGTGACAGTGGTCAGCACAGCCAGTAGCGAACCCGTATTGCTGGGTTCCGCCATCCTCGGCGCCGTCGCGGGCAACGTCGCCGCCTCGCTACCGGACGCCATGAAGCGGTTCACCAGAGTGGATAAAACCTATCGTAGCGAAACGGCGTTTAGCTCGCTACATCAACGCAGGTATGAGGCCTACAAAGCGCTACAACAGGCCGGTCGGCTAATCCGCGAATAACATACCTCTTTAATTTAATAACAATAATGCTCCGCTGTTGTGCAGCGGAGCCGCTCCTCTGCATCCTGAAATCGAGGTTAACATGTCCGTTAATAACCAACAGTGGTTCGGTCTGCCGCTGAATCTTATCTGGGGATACGTCGCCATCGCCGTGTTTATGACCGGCGATGGTTTTGAACTCGCCTTTCTCTCGCACTACATCAAGGAGCTGGGCTTCAGCCCGGCGCAGGCCTCTTTCGCCTTCACCCTCTACGGCCTCGCCGCCGCCCTCTCGGCCTGGGTCTCCGGCGTGGTCGCGGAAATTATCACCCCGCGTAAAACCATGTTTATCGGTTTCGTGCTGTGGTGCGTGTTCCACGTCCTGTTCCTCGTCTTCGGCCTCGGTCGCGCCAACTATGCCTTAATCCTGCTGTTTTACGGTATCCGCGGCCTGGCCTATCCGCTGTTCCTCTATTCGTTTATCGTCGCCATTATTCATAACGTCCGCAGCGACAGCTCCAGCTCGGCCCTGGGCTGGTTCTGGGCGGTCTACTCCGTCGGCATCGGCGTGTTCGGCAGCTATATTCCGAGCTTCACCATTCCGCACATTGGCGAGATGGGCACCCTGTGGCTGGCGCTGGCGTTCTGCGTCACCGGCGGGCTGATTGCCCTGGCGGCGCTGCGCAACACCGAAACCCCGCGCCATATGCAGAATCTTACCACCCGCGAGAAGTTCTCCGAGCTGGGGCGCGCGGTGACCCTTATCTACACCAACCGCAGCATTATGCTCTCCAGCATCGTGCGCATTATCAACACCCTGTCGCTGTTCGGCTTTGCGGTGGTCATGCCGATGATGTTCGTCGATGAGCTTGGCTTCACCACTTCCGAATGGCTGCAGGTGTGGGCGGCGTTCTTCTTCACCACCATCTTCTCCAACGTCTTCTGGGGGATTGTGGCGGAGAAACTGGGCTGGATGAAAGTGGTGCGCTGGTTCGGCTGTATCGGCATGGCGCTGTCGAGCCTGGCGTTTTACTACCTGCCGCAGCACTTCGGCCATAACTTCGCCATGGCGCTGGTGCCGGCAATTGCGCTGGGGATTTTTGTCGCGGCGTTTGTGCCGATGGCGGCGGTGTTTCCGGCGCTGGAGCCAGAGCATAAAGGGGCGGCGATTTCGGTCTACAACCTGTCGGCCGGGCTGTCGAACTTCCTCGCACCGGCGATTGCGGTGGTGCTGCTGCCGCACTTCAGCACCATCGGCGTGGTGGTGGCCTATACCGCGCTCTATCTGCTGGCGTTTTGTCTGTGCCCGTTTATTCGCGTTGAGCAGCCCGTTTTTGCTACCAGCGAAGCGGCTGAACAGCTGAACGTCAGCACAGTAAAATCATAAAAAAACCCCGGAGACCGGGGTAAGTAAAATAGTCAATCCGGGCCTCGTGCCCGGATTTTTGCCTTACGCGATGGTGACTTTGCCGTCCAGATAGACATCCTGCACCGCATTGATCAGCTTCACGCCTTCGCTCATCGATTTCTTAAAGGCTTTACGACCGAGGATCAGCCCCATGCCGCCGGCGCGTTTATTAATCACCGCCGTGCGCACCGCATCGGCAAGATCGGTTTCGCCGCCCGCCGCCCCGCCGGAGTTAATCAACCCGGCGCGGCCCATGTAGCAGTTCGCCAGCTGATAGCGCACCAGATCGATCGGGTTATCGCTGGTCAGCTTGCTGTAGACGCGATCGTCGGTATAACCAAAATTCACCGCTTTATAGCCGCCGTTATTCTCGGCCATTTTCTGCTTCACGATATCAGCGCCAATGGTGGCTGCCAGATGGTTGGCCTGGCCGGTCAGGTCAGCGGAAACGTGGTAATCGACGCCATCTTTTTTGAATGCCGGGTTGCGCAGATAGGCCCACAGCACGGTGACCAGGCCGAGCTCGTGCGCGCGTTCAAAGGCGGCGGATATCTCTTCAATCTGCCGACGCGACTGTTCGGAGCCGAAATAGATCGTCGCGCCAACCGCAACCGCGCCCATGTTGAACGCCTGTTCGACGCTGGCGTACAGGGTCTGGTCATACTCGGTCGGGTAGCTCAACGTTTCGTTATGGTTGAGCTTAACGAGGAATGGAATGCGGTGCGCGTAGCGGCGCGATACCGAGGCCAGTACGCCATAGGTAGAAGCCACGCAGTTACAGCCGGCTTCGATGGCGAGTTCCACGATATTCTTCGGATCGAAGTAGAGCGGGTTGGCGGCGAACGACGCGCCCGCCGAGTGCTCTACGCCCTGGTCGACCGGCAGAATGGACAGGTACCCCGTTCCCGCCAGACGCCCGGTGTTGTAGAGGGTCTGCATATTACGCAGCACCGCAGGCGGGCGGTTGTTATCCACCATCACCCGGTCGACGTAATCCGCTCCCGGTAAATAGAGTTGATCGGCTGGAATAGTCATACAACGGTGCTGTAAAAGGCTGTCGGCATCTTTGCCAAGCAACTGCGTAATATCAGTCATAGCTATCTCCCGTAAGTGCTGGCCGCAGCCAGCATGTTTTATCCCAACCCAAAAATTTTGGGCAGGTTAAGCCTGGTACCGAGTTAGCATATTTTCCAGCCGGGAGCGCGTTTTTTCAGTAGATTCTGCTGTCTCGTTTCACTGCCATTTACCACCAGGCGTGGAAATGATGTACCGGGCCGATACCGTGCCCCACTTCCAGCGAATCGGCCTGCGCCAGCGCCGCCGACAGCCAGCCCTTCGCTTCGGCGACCGTTTGTCCCCAATCGGCATAGCGCGGACGCAGCGCCGCCAGCGCGGCAGATAACGTACAGCCGGTACCGTGGGTATTTTTGGTCTGCACGCGCGGCGCGGTAAAGCGCTGTTCGCCTTCGCGGGTAAACAGCCAGTCCGGGCTTTCGGCGTCGTCCAGATGTCCGCCCTTCATTAATACCGCCCCGCAGCCTAGCGCTAACAGCGCCCTGCCCTGTTCCAGCATCTCGCGCTCGCTTTGCGCATGCGGCGCATCGAGCAGCGCCGCGGCCTCCGGCAAATTCGGGGTGATCAGTGAAACGTGCGGCAGCAGGCGCTGGCGCAGCGTCGCAATTGCCGAGTGGGATAACAGCGGATCGCCGCTTTTCGCCAGCATTACGGTATCCAGCACCACGTTGGCAATTTGATAGCGAGCAAGACGTTCCGCCACCGCTTCAACGATATCGGTTTCCGCCAGCATGCCGATTTTCGTAGTATCGATTCGCACGTCGCTAAACACCGAATCCAACTGCGCCGCCACGAAGTCCGGCTCAATGCGGTATACCGACTGCACGCCGCGGGTATTCTGCGCCACCAGCGCGGTGATCACCGAGCAGCCGTAAGCGCCGAGTGCGGAGAATGTTTTGAGGTCGGCCTGGATCCCGGCGCCGCCGCTGGGATCGGTGCCGGCGATGGTTAAGGCGTTAATCCGCTTCATGCCGGCACCTCCGCGTATAACGCGTCGAGGAATGCCGGGATAAAACTGCCGGGGCCGCCGTGTCGCGCCGCTTCACTTCCCGCCATTTTCATCAGGCCGCAGGCGGCTGCCACGTTTTGCAGCCTATCGCCGGGCATCGCGGCGCTTGTCGCCACCACCGCGGATAACGCGCAGCCGGTCCCGACCACCCGCGTCATCAGGACATCACCGCCGCTCACGGCAAGCGTGCGCTCACCATCGCTGATGTAATCCACCTCGCCCGTCACCGCGACCACGGTATTGAGCTTGCGCGCCAGCACCTGGGCTGCGGGTAACGCCGCAGCTACGCTATCGGTCGTGTCCACGCCGCGCCCGCCGCCGCTGCTCCCCGCCAGCGCCATGATTTCCGAGGCATTGCCGCGAATCGCCGCAGGCCGCAGTTCCAGTAATTCGCGACAAAAATCAGTGCGTAGCGTCAGCGCGCCGACGGCAACCGGATCCAGAGTCCAGGGTTTTCCCGCCTGGCGGGCGCTCTGCGCCGCCGCGCGCATCGCGTTGGCGCGCTCAGCGGTTAAGGTCCCGACATTAATCAATAGCGCATCGGCAATGGCGGCAAACTGCGTGGCTTCCGTAGGATCAATCACCATCGCCGGCGAGGCGCCAATAGCCAGCAGGACGTTAGCGGTGAAAGTCTGGACCACATCGTTGGTCATACAGTGAACAAGCGGCGAAGAGGTGCGGAAAAGCTGCTGCAGGTGCGCGATATGCGCCGGATTTAGCGGTTCATGCATGGTTTGCTCCCGCCAGATGAGGAAGCAGCGCAGACCATGCGGTCTCTGACTTCCCTACGCTGGCATTATCCAGATCAGGTGGTACGGGTATTTCTCAGCCTTCACAAAGAAGGGCACCCCGAGTCATTTGGTACAAAATGGCGACTAACGTTCCGTTAATCTCTTACCAAGATAGTAATGCCAGCGATAAGTCTTGTAAACGGTAAAAGCGGTATGTCTCCCGGCGATATGTCCCTTAATCGTACAGCCATTCACCTGCTTTTGCGGACTCAACCAACATTTGTACTGTTAGCGGTTTAAGCGGCTTCTCTGGAGGCATGGAACCTAAAAACTCAGGTTCAAAGTAATAGATAATTTCGAAGCCATTCATTTTTACATTCCATTGTTTGAAATAGTAATCTAAAGTATCTTCTGCATCTTCCCAGATGATATTCAGCCCCCCCTTTGTTAATTCAGTATCTAACGTGACTTCTGGACGTTCGCCAAAAAAACAGTATTTCTTATGGCTATGATGAGTATATATATAATCAATAATTTCTTGTTCAATGCTCATTAGAAATATGCCCATGCAACTTTATGTTCTGGTTTAACCATCTTATTAAAAGTTTCACCAGTATCAATTAGTATTGCTCTAGCATAATAAAATGCCATTGCCCACCCTATCCATGGTATGTAGCGGCCTATAACCGCGCCTAGCTTGTTAGTTTTCGACCAATGAAAGTCTTTCAGACTTTTACCCATAGGAGTGATTAACGAGATACCAACCGGCAAACGTACATTACTGAGTAGCTTACGAGACATTATGGAAGCAATACTCGTTCCTTTAATTGCTGTACCTGGTTTTGTTCGCGTCGGTATCCAGGGTTGTCCGGTTAAGATAGCAGTTGCGGCTGTTGCCTCAATTTCAAGATGCTGACTCATCGCATCGATGAGAATCAACAGGAATAACTCCTCTGGTTTCAGATTCCAGTATCCTTTATAGAAGTACCCACTAATTTGTTCAACAGTATCCACTTCATAATCCCTTATGATCCTTGTAGAAAGCGCCATCATAATGGCTGATTTGCATACCGTCATTACGCGTCGTTGTATCATCCTTGTACGTTTGCCACAGAGACGCCACTTTTTCCTGCGCCATGTAAGCGATTACACAAAATTTTAGCTATCCGTGCGGCGGTTGATTTAGATCACAATTCACTTAATAACCATAAGACATAGTTACTACGCGTTACTAACTAAGCGAACACAGTAACCGCAGTAGTCGCCGCTGCCGTTAGTTTGCATAACATGTTAAAAATAATTTCGACACTAAGGTCGTTAATGATGAAAGTGAAACACGTTTCTATGCTGCTGCTGGCACTCAGCGCAGCCATCGCGATTGGTTGCAGTTCACCAGCGCAGCGTATGGCCGAGTGCGAAGCACAGGGGATCAGTAAAGATGCCTGTTATATTGCGGAACAAAACAAACAGGCTACGGTGAATGCCGCAACGGAGAAACAGGCGCTGGAAAATGCACAGGCTTTATATCCCGTGCAGAAAGCGCAATCCAGCAAAAAAGTGAAGATCTTCAATGGTATGAAGCTGGTCACAAACTCAACCGGGCTGACAGTTGATGGCAAACCCGCGGCCTTAGACGAAAGCAATGCTGACGCGAAAACCTATTCTCAGGGTTTATACGTTTTTATTATCTACCAATCAGGAAAAATTGCCGTCATGCAGGACGGTAAATTTTTAGGCTACGCCAAATAGCGCCGCTTCATTGTTAATTTAAAAGCGGCCTAAGGGCCGCTTTTTCCCTTCTCCGCAGTAGCCGACACGTTAAACGCCGAGCTAAATAAGCGACATTAATCCCATTGGATAAATCTCATTTTACCTACGAGAGAGTAGTTTTTTAATTAATGTATTTTTTTTGTAATCACAAACTTGCTCAATGTAAACAATTGGTTATAGTTCAAGAAAGCGTTACAAATTGTAACACCACGTCAGATCGGAATTAACGAGTGAATCGCCATTAAGGTAAGAGGATTCCAATGAAATTGACCCCCATAGTGAAAGGATTAGCCATTGCCGGCTTGCTGTCATCGATCAGCTTGTCAGCATGGGCGGAAGTCGCCGCAAAAGAAGCGACCGCTGCCACCAAACAAGCCAACGACGCTCTCTATAACCAACTCCCCTTCTCTGATAACACCGATTTCACCAACGCCCATAAAGGGTTTATTGCCGCCCTGCCCACCGAGATCATTAAAGGAGAACAAGGTAACGTAGTATGGGATCCGCAACAGTACTCTTTCATCAAAGAAGGTGAAAAAGCCCCGGATTCCGTCAACCCGAGCCTGTGGCGGCAGTCGCAGCTGATTAACATCAGCGGCCTGTTTGAGGTGACCGACGGCGTCTACCAGATCCGCAATCTGGATCTTTCCAACATGACCATCATCGAAGGTAAAGAAGGCATTACCGTCGTGGATCCGCTGGTGTCGGCAGAAACCGCCAAAGTGGGCATGGATCTGTATTACAAAAACCGCGGTAAGAAACCGGTCGTCGCCGTTATCTATACCCACAGCCACGTTGACCACTACGGCGGGGTGCGCGGCGTAGTAGATGAAGCGGATGTGAAATCCGGCAAAGTGAAAATTTACGCGCCGTCCGGCTTTATGGAAGCGGCGGTGGCTGAAAACATCATGGCCGGTAACGTCATGAGCCGCCGCGCCAGCTACATGTACGGCAACCTGCTGAAACCATCGGCCACCGGACAGGTCGGCGCCGGTCTGGGCACCACCACCTCGGCGGGTACCGTTACCCTGATTGCCCCAACCAATATCATTGAAAAAGACGGCCAGAAAGAAGTCATTGACGGTTTGACCTATGACTTTATGCTGGCGCCAGGTTCAGAAGCGCCATCGGAAATGCTGTGGTTCATCGAAGAGAAAAAACTGATTGAATCCGCGGAAGACGTAACACACACCCTGCACAACACCTATTCGCTGCGCGGCGCGAAAATCCGCGAACCGCTACCGTGGTCGAAGTACATCAACGAAGCGATCGTACGCTGGGGCGACAAGGCCGAGATTATTATGGCTCAGCACCACTGGCCGACCTGGGGCAACGACAACGTGGTCAACCTGCTGAAGAGCCAGCGTGACCTGTACCGTTACATTAACGACCAGACCCTGCGCATGGCTAACGAAGGGCTGACTCGCGATGAAATTGCCGCTAAATTCAAACTGCCGGATAGCCTTGCCAACACCTGGGCCAACCGCGGTTACTACGGCTCTGTTAGCCACGACGTGAAAGCCACCTACGTGCTGTATCTCGGCTGGTTCGACGGCAACCCGGCCACCCTCGACGAACTGCCGCCGGAAGAAGCGGCGAAGAAATTCGTCGATTACATGGGCGGCGCCGATGCCATCATGAAGAAAGCGAAAGAGGATTACGACCAGGGTAACTATCGTTGGGTAGCTCAGGTGGTCAGTAAAATCGTCTTCGCCGATCCGAAAAACCAGGATGCGCGTAATCTGGAAGCTGATGCCCTTGAACAGTTAGGCTACCAGGCAGAATCCGGCCCGTGGCGTAACTTCTACCTCACCGGCGCGCAGGAACTGCGTAACGGCGTGGTGAAAGGTCCTACCCCGAACACCGCCAGCCCGGATACCGTGCGCGCAATGACACCAGAAATGTTCTTCGACTATCTGGCGGTGCACATCAACGGCGAGAAAGCGGGTAACGCGAAATCGGTCTTTAATATCGATCTCGGCAGCGACGGCGGCAAGTATAAGCTGGAGCTGGAAAACGGCGTACTGAACCATACCGCTAATGCGGAAGCGAAAGATGCCGATACCACTATCGCCCTCAACCGCGCCACCCTGAATAAGATCATCCTCAAAGAGGAGACGCTGAAGCAGGCCGTTGATAACGGCGATGCGAAAATCACCGGTAACGCCGATAAGCTCAATGAAATGCTGGGCTATATGGACAAGTTCGAATTCTGGTTCAACATCGTTACGCCATAATGTCCTGCTCCCGCGGCGCCCGGTCGCGGGAGTTTTCCCTCTCTGCTAGTAGGCTTCCGGCAATGGTCGGTCGATAGAAACCAGTTTGCCGCGCTTCATCGTGATATAGCCCCCGGCTTTCAGATCCGCCAGCACCCGAAAAACATGCGTGCGCGACAGATTAGTACGCTTAATAATAAACAGCGCCAGGCCTTCGTTTTCCCCCTGATGGGTACTCTGGCGATAAAGATAACGAAACAGCATCGGCCTGATGGTCTGATAGCTGGTCATCTGTCGGCGTTCGTTATGAAGATCGATAGTAAAGATCGACATATAGGTCAGAATGGTCGCCAGCTCCTGCACGCGTTCAGGGCCGCCGTGTAAAAAGATTTGGTCAAAGACATCATAAGTGACTTTAACCAGCTTCACCGCTGCGCTACCGATATATTCAAACTTCGCCAGCGGGCAGTACCTTTCCATAAGCCCTATCGGCATATACTCAATGGAATTACCAATATGAAGGCCACTATCCGGCATTAATATTGACAGCGAACCTTCAGTGCAAAAATAAATATATCCTGGCTGAATTGCTAATTTTTTATTAGCCGCAACCGTCAGGGCTTCCCCTTGCGCAATTATTTGCGGAAAAAAGGCATCAATGTTGAGTTGCTGATAATAGCTATGGATATCCTGAAAATTCACGCTATGCCCCTTGCTGCGCAGTCTGCTGTGGTATCGAGTATAGCAGCGAAGTGATAGCAGATTCGAGGGTGATTATTTCTTTGATAATGACCAGTCCCATATGGGACTATCAACGCAAAGTATTCGCTTTAAAATGGCCAGTAATTAGTCCGCATTTGAATTATCCGCTGATATTAAACATTGATAGCGGAACAAATAATCTAAGAGGCCATGCAATGAAATTAAATCAGATCGCTAAACATCTGGCTCTGGCCGGTGTTTTAACTTCGCTGTCGCTTTCCGCCTTCGCTGCCGCCCAGCAGCAGGACGCCACCCCGGCAACTCAGCAGGCAAATAACGCGCTGTACAACAAACTGCCGTTTGCCGATAAAACTGATTTCGATAACGCGCATAAAGGTTTTATCGCCGCGCTGCCGCAGACCATGATTAAAGGCGAGCAAGGCAACGTTATCTGGAACCCGGCAAAATATGACTTCGTCAAAGAAGGTGAAAAAGCCCCGGATACCGTTAACCCGAGCCTGTGGCGCCAGTCACAGCTGATTAATATCGGCGGCCTGTTTAAAGTCACCGACGGTGTTTATCAGATCCGTAATCTCGATCTCTCCAACATGACCATCATCGAAGGCGAGAAAGGGATCACCGTTATCGACCCGCTGCTGAGCGCCGAGCCGGCGAAAGAAGCGATGGATCTCTACTACGCCAACCGCGGTAAAAAGCCGGTTGTCGCCGTCCTGTTCACCCACAGCCATGTTGACCACTACGGCGGCATCCGCGGCGTGGTTGATGAAGCCGACGTGAAGGCTGGCAAAGTAAAAATCTACGCCCCGGCCGGATTCATGGAAGAAGCGGTTTCCGAGAACATTATGGCCGGTACCGCGATGAGTCGTCGCGCCAGCTATATGTACGGCAACCTGCTGAAGCCTGACGCCAAAGGCCAGGTCGGCGCTGGTCTTGGCACCACCACCTCTGCGGGTACCGTGACGCTGCTCCAGCCGACCAACTACATCACTAAAACCGGCCAGCAGGAAGTGATTGATGGCCTGACCTACGACTTCATGATGGCACCAGGTTCCGAAGCACCGTCGGAAATGCTGTGGTATGTCAAAGAGAAGAAAATGATTGAAGCGGCAGAGGATGTTACCCATACCCTGCACAACACTTACTCGCTACGCGGCGCGAAGATCCGCGATCCGCTGGCCTGGTCAAAATATATTAACGCCGCTATCGACCGCTGGGGCAACGATGCTGAAGTCATTATCGCTCAGCACCACTGGCCAACCTGGGGTAATGACAACATTATCAAGCTGATGAAAGGTCAGCGCGACATGTATCGCTACATCAACGACCAGACCCTGCGTATGGCCAACGAAGGCCTGACCCGCGATGAAATCGCCGCTAACTTCAAGCTACCGGAATCGCTGGAAAAACAGTGGTCGAGCCGCGGTTATTACGGCTCCGTCAGCCACGATGTGAAAGCGACGTACGTTTACTACCTCGGCTGGTTCGATGGCAACCCGGCGACCCTCGACGAGCTGCCGCCGCAACAGGCTGCGAAGAAGTTCGTTGAATACATGGGCGGCGCCGATGCCATCATGCAGAAAGCCAAAGCCGACTATCAGCAGGGGAACTACCGCTGGGTGGCGCAGGTGACCAGTAAAATCGTCTTCGCCGACCCGCAGAATGCCGATGCGCGTAACCTCGAAGCGGATGCCCTGGAGCAGTTAGGCTACCAGGCGGAAGCCGGTACCTGGCGCAACTTCTACCTGACCGGCGCGCAGGAACTGCGTAACGGCGTACAGAAGCTCCCGACGCCTAACACCGCCAGCCCGGATACCGTTCGTGCAATGACTCCGGAGATGTTCTTCGACTACCTGGGCGTACATATCAACGGCCAGAAAGCCGGCGCGGCAAAAGCGGTCTTCAACATCGATCTTGGTAAAGATGGCGGTAAGTACAAGCTGGAGCTGGAAAATGGCGTGCTTAACCACACCGCTAATGCGGTAGCAGACAACGCTGACGCCAGTATTACTCTGAACCGCGATACCCTGAACAAGATCATTTTGAAACAGGAAACGCTGAAGCAGGCTGAAGATAAGGGCGACGTCAAGATTAGCGGCAATGGCGCTAAGCTCGATGAAATGCTGAGCTACATGGACAAATTTGAATTCTGGTTCAACATTGTCACCCCGTAAGCGATAATCGCTGAATCTCCCTCGCGCCCTTTCTGGCCGCGGGGGATTTTTTTATCCATTCGCCTCGCATGTTCTGATTTGCGTTCCCCTCGCCGCAGGCCCAAAATGAGTTCAGGACTGTTTTATTGCGCGGAGGTATATATGACCGTTTATCACCATGCGCTGGTACTGATTAATAGCAGCCTTGATGGTGTTCCGTTGCTACAACACGCCGCCAGGATGGCGCAGGAAAACGGGATGCGGATTACCATCGCCCACATCAGCACCGACTACCGGGCGCTTAATTACGTGTCCGACAGCCTGCAGAATGATGAAGTATCGCAAGAGGTCATTCAGGCCAAAGCCCTGCTCAACGAGCTGGCGACGACCGTCGCCCTGCCGGTACAGACGCTATCGCTGGTGACGACCCGCCGTTTTGCTGATGTCGAAGAGTGCGTACAACAACGCCATATCGATTTAATTATCGCCGGACACCATAACCGGCTGCTGGGGGTGCTGTCCTCGCACTCGCTGGAGTACATCAACCATTTGACGGTGGACGTACTGATAAAACACCTGCCCTAGCGCAATGCGGACTGTAACAGAGAAAAACACTCTTCGATTAACGGTGCAAGCGCCTGCGGCCCACGCATCAGGGCCACCGTCCGCGTGAGCGCCGGCTGCTGCAGTTGCGCCACCTTTAACGCCGGATCGTGCAAATAGGTCGTATACAGCGCCGGGAGAATGGCCACCGCCAGCCGCGAACGTACCAGCCCATAAAGGGTTTCGATATAGTCTACCTGGTAACGCGTCGTTAAGGTCAAACGCTGGCTTTCCACCAGCGCCGCCACCAGCCGCTGAATATTCCCCTTTGAGAAAACGGCAATATCACGGCCTACCAACTGCTTCCACGGTAAATTTGGCTGCGCAGCGAGCGGATCGTCGCGGTGCAGTACCACCACGAACGGATCCTCGCGTAGCGGATAAACCAGTAGCTCAGCTGGTAGCGAACTGTCGATCGCGCCGATACCAAAATCAATCTCACCGCTTTGCAGCGCCCGCATTAACGCATCGTTGGTCTGGTCATGAAATTCGATGCGCAGACGCGGAAAGGCCTGCGCCAGGGTTTGCGGCAGCAGCGGAAACAGCAGTGAGCTCACCGACGGCACCAGCCCGATACGCACCGTGCCATCGCCGCCCGCTTCCACGATCTGTTGCATATCAAAAAAAGATGCCTGGGCCACGCTCAGTATCCGCTGGGCATGGGGTAAAATCGCCGCCCCCAGTTCCGTCAGGGTGACCGCCGAAGCGGTACGATTGACCAGCTTGCCGCCGATCACACTTTCAATCTGCCGCAGCGCGCTGCTGAGCGCCGGTTGGCTAATCGCCAGCAGATTGGCGGTATCGGTAAAATGGCGCAACTGAGCCAGGGTCACAAAATACTGCAGTTGCTTCAGTGAGAGCGCGGGCAAACGTTGCCAGGGTTCGTTCATTGTCAGGTTCGCTACCAATGGTCTTACAGAATAACCCGAGCTTATCGGGCGATAAATTTATTCATCTGGGCAAACGTTTGCTGTGCCCATAGAGTATCCGCATTATCCTTGTGGTGGAGTTGTTATGTCCAGCAATGCTGAAGTCCGTCGTCGCGCCGTGCAGGCCGCACGCGGCGAATCCCCGTTTGATTTGTTGCTCGTCGATGCGCAGATCGTCGATATGGCCACTGGCGAAATCCGCGACGCTGACGTCGGCATCGTTGGGGAAATGATTGCCAGCGTGCATCCGCGCGGCAGCCGCACCGACGCCCATGAAGTGCGCTCGCTGCAGGGCGGCTATCTGTCGCCTGGCTTGATGGACACCCACGTACACCTTGAAAGTTCGCATCTACCGCCCGAGCGCTACGCCGAAATCGTCCTGACGCAGGGTACCACCGCGGTGTTCTGGGACCCGCATGAACTGGCCAACGTGCTCGGCGTCGATGGCGTGCGCTACGCGGTTGATGCCAGCCGCCACCTGCCGCTACAGGTGATGGTGGCCGCGCCATCCAGCGTCCCCTCTACGCCAGGTCTCGAAATGTCCGGCGCTGATTTCGCCGGCGCTGAAATGGAAACCATGCTCGGCTGGCCGGAAGTACGCGGTGTGGCGGAAGTGATGGACATGCATGGCGTGCTGAACGGCAGCGAACGGATGCAGGAGATTGTCCAGGCCGGGCTTAACAGCGGCAAACTGATTGAGGGCCATGCCCGTGGGCTCAGCGGCGCCGATTTACAGGCGTATCTCGCCGCCGGCGTCACCTCCGATCACGAACTGACTTCAGCGGCCGATGCGCTGGAAAAACTGCGCGCCGGGCTGACTATCGAAATTCGCGGCTCGCACCCCTACCTGCTGCCCGACATCGTTGCGGCGTTAAAAACGCTGCCGCATCTCTCTTCGCAAATCACCGTCTGCACCGATGACGTACCGCCGGATATGCTGCTGGAGAAAGGCGGCGTTATCGCCCTGCTCAACCTGCTGATTGCACACGGTTTGCCAACGGTCGATGTGCTGCGTTTCGCCACCCTCAATGCCGCTATTCGCCTGCAGCGCAACGATCTTGGGCTAATTGCCGCGGGGCGACGCGCGGATTTGGTGGTGTTTGATTCGCTGGAGAAACTCGAGGCTCAGGAGGTCTATGTCGGCGGCAAACTTATCGCTCGTAACGGCCGCCTGCTAACCCCCATTGCCGCCGCGCCCGGCGTGACGCCACCGCGTGATACCTTGCAGTTAGCCCCCCTCGATGCAGAAGATTTTGTTCTGCGAATTAAGGGCATTCGCCATGGCGTCGCCCGCCTGCGCCACATCAGCGGCGCGCGCTTCACGAAATGGGGTGAAGTAGAAGTACAGATCCGCGACGGCGAAGTACAACTGCCCGCGGGCTTTAGCCTGATTTGGGTGAAACACCGCCATGGCCGCCATCAGGCATCGCCGCAAATCGCCCTGCTCGAAGGCTGGGGCGAGCTGCGCGGCGCCATTGCCACCAGCTACTCGCATGACTCACATAACCTGGTGGTGCTCGGGCGCGCTGCGAATGATATGGCGCTGGCGGCAAATCAGTTGATCGCTTCCGGCGGCGGAATGGCGCTGGCGCAACAGGGCGAGATCCTGGCCCATGTGGCGATGCCGATTGCCGGCATGCTCTCCGATCTTCCCGCCGCCGAGCTGGCGCGGCAGTTCCGCGAGCTGCGAGATTTAAGCAGTAAAGTCGCCGACTGGGAGCCGCCATACCGGGTATTTAAAGCGATTGAAGGCACCTGCCTCGCCTGTAATGCCGGGCCGCATCTAACCGATTTGGGTCTCACCGACGGCGGCAGTCGCCAGATAGTTGACCCGTTGATAGCCTGCCGGGAGACTCCGGCGCCCACTCATCACAACAATAATCCTCAGGGAGCCTGAGCATGGCCGATAACACACTTCATACTTCTGCCCGTAGCCACTGGCTGGAGCGCCGCTTTGCGCTGCACTCACGGGGCGGTTCGCTACGCACCGAATGCCTGGCCGGGATCACCGGCTTTCTCGCCGCCGCCTATTTACTGGTGGTCATTCCAGGGCTGCTGGCGATTGGCGGAATGGATAAAGGCGCCGCCACCACCGGCACCATCCTGGTCTTTGTCGCTGGTTCGTTATTAATGGCGTTTTATGCCAACCTGCCGTTTATCGTCGGTCCGGGCATTGGCGGCTCGGTACTGGTGGGGGTGACGCTGGCGGGCAGCGAAGGTATCGGCTGGCAGATTGGCCTCGGGATTGCCTGCTGGTCGGGGATCCTCTTCTTCCTGTTGACCCAATTCGGCCTGCGCGAAGTGGTCACCCGCTCGGTACCGCAATCAATTAAGCTGGGGCTGACGGCCTCGATCGGGTTATTCGTCGCGGTTCTCGGCTTTCGCAATGCCGGGCTGGTGCTGGCGAATGCCAAAACCAACGCCCTGATGCTCGGTGATTTTCTTGCCCCCGGCGCGCTGGTGGCGCTGTGCGGCCTGTTTCTGGCAATAGCGCTACAGGCGCGTAAAGTGCCAGGCGCGATATTGTGGGCTATTCTTTTCGCCACCCTGGTGGGTATTCCATTCGGCGTGACAAAGCTACCGGACAGCTTTATTGATGTTCCTCACTCGCTGGCTCCGGTGTTCGGGCAAATCGATCTGTTGGGGGCATTAAATATCGCCTTCCTGCCGTTCCTGTTCGTCTTTTTCGCGTCCGAGTTTTTCTCGACCATGGGTACGACCCTGGCGGTCGGCGGCGAGGCGGGCTTACTGGATGAAGAAGGCAACATGCCGCAGATTAATCGCCCGTTTATGGTCGATTCGATTGCCGCCGCGCTGGGCCCGTGGGTCGGTATTCCGGCGGCTACGGCGCTGATTGAATCATCCGCGGCAGCGGAAGCCGGCGGCAAGACCGGCCTCACCGCGCTGGCGGCGGCGGTGATGTTCCTGCTGATGTTGCTGTTTACGCCGGTGGCGCTCATGATCCCTAAAGAGGCCACCGCGCCGGCGTTAATTTTGATAGGCCTGAACATGTTTAGCGGCCTGCGCAAAGTCGATCTGGGGAACTTTACCGACGGACTGCCGGTGTTAATGATGGTGATGATTACGCTAATCGCCAACAGCTTCGGCACCGGTATTGCCGGCGGACTGCTGTTTTACATTGTCATCAAAGCGATCGCCGGCAAGTGGCGTGAAATTCCGATTGGCCTGTGGGTGCTGGCGATCCCGCTAATCTATTACTTCGCGACCTTAGTTAAGCACTAAGCGCTTCACAATGTGATTTCACCTCTTGATATAACAAACGCACCGCGGCAGAGAGCTGTTTGCGGTGCGGACAAATCATGTTCAGCGGCGTTAAATCGCCCTGAAAGTCCGGCAGCAACCGCACCAGACGCCCTTCCCGCAGGTCGTCGCTGACATCAAGAAACGATTTATAAGCGATCCCCTCCCCGGCTACCGCCAGCCGACGGATCACCTCCGCATCATCGCTCATAATCGCGCCGTTCATCTCCACGGTATGCACTTCATTACCTGAAATCAGCGGCCAGCGGTCAAAAGGGCGGCCGCGTAATACGTACAACAGCGCGCTGTGCCGGGATAACTCCTCCAGACTACTGATTTGACCGTGGCGGGCAACCCACTGCGGTGAAGCCACCAACACCCGACGGTTTTCCGGCGCGACGGGCAGCGAGATAAACGAAGCGTCTTCGTGGTAGCCGTAGCGAAAAGCGACATCCACCGGATCTTTAAACACGTCGGTCAGATGATCGGAAAAGTGCAGCCGCAGGCGCAACGCCGGGTGACGTTCGCGAAAAGCGCAAAACACCTTGAGCAGCAGGTTACGTCCAAGATCGGATGGCACGGCGATTTGCAGCGTGCCGCGGACTTCATCCCCCGGCGCCTGAATTTTCTGTAACCCGGCCTGTAGGGTATCAAGCATCTGGGTGGCGTAGGGCAGCCAGGTTTCGCCCTCCGGGGTCAGGCGCAGGCTACGGGTCGAACGAGCAAAAAGGCGAATGTTGAGCGTCGTCTCCAGGCGTTTTATCGCCGCGCTGACCTGCGCTGGCTGCTGCCCCGCTTCTCGTGCCGCCTCGCTAAAACTGCCTAACGCCGCCGCGCGGACAAATAAGGTCAGATCTTCCAGCCTGAACATGCCAAGTCTCCCCTGCTTCAGAATGCTCCCAAAATAGCGATTTACCGCCTAACAACGCAAGCGGGTCAAGACTTCAGCCGTGTTTTGCTTACACTTTTTAAAAAACCAGTGCTTGCCATTTCAGCAGCGCTTCAGGAATGATACGAGGCTGCTATTTTGAGTCCAGGTAATATTGAGGAAAATATGCGTAAAACAAAAATGATGCTTCTGGGCGTACTTCTTGCCAGCGCCAGCGCAAGCTGGGCGGCGCCGGCCTCCGGGATTGAACAGTATGCGATGAAAGAATTCACCGCTGATTTTACCCAATTTCATATTGGCGATACCGTGCCGGCGATGTACCTCACTCCAGAGTACAACATCAAACAGTGGCAATTGCGTAACCTGCCCGCGCCGGATGCCGGCAGTCACTGGACCTATATGGGCGGCAACTACGTTCTGATCACCGACACCGAAGGCAAGATCCTGAAAGTGTATGACGGCGAGATCTTCTATCATCGCTAAGTCCTCGACGCAGGCGCAATTGCGCATTCGCCCCGGTCGCGCCAGCGACTACCCTCGCCTGCGTCAGCTGTTTCTTGACGCGCGTCTTGCCTCATGGACATGGCTTAACGGCGATCAATGGCGGCTGGAAGATTTTGATGCCGTGGTGCAAGACGAACAGCTATGGGTCGCCGAATGCGGCGATGTGCTGGCAGGATTCGCCTCGGTGTGGGTTATCGACAACTTCCTGCATAACCTGTTTGTGGATCCGCAGTGGCAGGGAAAAGGCGTCGGTAGCCTGCTGCTGGAACAGGTTCAGCGCTCATTCAAGCGCAGTGGTACGCTGAAGTGTCTGTCGCGAAATGAAAACGCCCTGCGCTTCTACCAGCATCACGGCTGGAAACTCGAAGCCCAGGGCGCGTCTCCTGACGGAGATTATTGGCTGATGCGTTACACCCAGCCTTAAACGGCGCGGAAGGCGATCTCGCTCGGGATAACCTCGCCCTGCCAGTACATCTGCGCCGCCACGCGTCCCGCCAGCTGGCGATAGATATCGGTAAACTCGCTTTCCGGACGCGCAATAACCGTCGGTGTACCTTTATCCAGATCTTCACGCAGCGTGATATGCAATGGCAACTGGCCTAGCAACTGAGTGTGGTACTTCGCCGCCAGCTTCTCGGCGCCGCCAGTGCCAAAGATAGGTTCGTGGTGGCCACAGTTGCTGCAGATATGCATGCTCATGTTTTCCACGATGCCTACGACCGGCACTTCTACTTTCTCAAACATCACGATGCCTTTTTTGGCGTCGATCAGCGCGATGTCCTGCGGCGTCGTCACCACCACCGCGCCGGTTACCGGAATGTTCTGCGCCAGGGTCAGCTGGATGTCGCCCGTTCCCGGCGGCATATCCAGCACCAGGTAATCCAGATCCGGCCACAGCGTCTCCTGCAGCATCTGCATCAGCGCCTTGCTGGCCATCGGGCCGCGCCACACCATGGCGTTGTCATCGGTCACCAGATATCCGATGGAGTTCGTCGCCAGGCCATACTTCATAATCGGCGCCATATGAGTGCCGTCCGGC
Organism: Klebsiella aerogenes KCTC 2190; assembly: GCF_000215745.1. GTDB lineage: Bacteria > Pseudomonadota > Gammaproteobacteria > Enterobacterales > Enterobacteriaceae > Klebsiella > Klebsiella aerogenes. The sequence goes on from NC_015663.1 coordinate 5,056,586, forward strand.
GATGTCGGGCGGCTGTCTTCCGCACCAAGCATGGTCGGAATCGACGGGCCATAGATGTCGGCATCAAGGATACCCACTTTGGCCCCTTCCGCCGCCAGCGCCAGCGCGAGGTTGACGGCGGTAGAGGATTTTCCCACCCCGCCTTTACCGGAACTGACGGCGATGATGTTTTTCACGCCATTAATACCCGGCTGGTTTTTCACCCGCTTCAGGGTGGCGATACTGTGAGAGAGCTTCCAGTCGATGGCTTTCGCGCCGGTGATACGCAGCAGCTCGGCGCTGCATTGCTCCTTCAACGCCTCAAACGCGCGGGTCCAGACGAACGGCATTTGGATCTCGATATGCACGGTATCGTCAAGCCAGGCGACATGGTGCAGCGCCTTTAGCGTGGTGAGGTTATGTTTCAGGGTTGGGTGCTGGAAATTAGCCAGAGTCCCGGCGACCATCGCGCGTAGACGTTCGGGGGATTTGGCCTGGGATTGCGAACTCATCCCGACTCCTTTGTTATTGTGAGTTGATTCTTGTCCGTTAAGTTTACCTGAAAGGGAATAATTCCCCCACAATAAGCTTTGGGCTTACCAAATTATTGCCTTTCAGGTAACATCAAAAGCCCTTTTTACAACAGAAGATGTAATGCCCACTATGACTCAAGTCGCGAAAAAAATTCTGGTAACGTGCGCGCTGCCGTACGCCAACGGCTCTATCCACCTCGGCCACATGCTGGAGCACATCCAGGCTGATGTCTGGGTCCGTTACCAGCGAATGCGCGGCCACGAAGTCAACTTCATCTGCGCCGACGACGCTCACGGCACCCCGATTATGCTGAAAGCGCAGCAGCTTGGCATCACTCCGGAGCAGATGATTGGCGAAATGAGTCAGGAGCATCAGACCGATTTTGCCGGTTTCGATATCAGCTACGACAACTACCACTCGACGCACAGCGACGAGAACCGCGAGCTGTCGGAGCTTATCTATACCCGTCTGAAAGAAAACGGTTTTATTAAAAACCGCACCATCTCTCAACTCTACGACCCGGAAAAGGGCATGTTCCTGCCGGACCGTTTCGTCAAAGGCACCTGTCCGAAGTGTAAATCTCCGGACCAGTATGGCGATAACTGCGAAGTCTGCGGCGCCACCTACAGCCCGACTGAACTCATCGACCCGAAATCCGTGGTGTCCGGCGCGACGCCGGTGATGCGTGAATCTGAGCACTTCTTCTTCGACCTGCCGTCCTTTAGCGAAATGCTGCAGGCGTGGACCCGCAGCGGTGCGCTGCAGGAGCAGGTGGCGAACAAAATGCAGGAGTGGTTCGAATCCGGCCTGCAACAGTGGGATATTTCCCGTGACGCGCCGTACTTTGGCTTTGAAATTCCCAACGCGCCGGGCAAATACTTCTACGTCTGGCTGGATGCGCCGATCGGTTACATGGGTTCCTTTAAGAATCTGTGCGACAAACGCGGCGACACCACCAGCTTCGATGAATACTGGAAGAAAGATTCCAGTGCCGAGCTGTATCACTTCATCGGTAAAGATATCGTGTACTTCCACAGCCTGTTCTGGCCGGCCATGCTGGAAGGCAGCAACTTCCGTAAGCCGACCAACCTGTTCGTTCACGGCTATGTCACGGTAAACGGCGCCAAGATGTCTAAATCACGCGGTACCTTTATCAAAGCCAGCACCTGGCTGAACCATTTCGACGCCGACAGCCTGCGCTACTACTACACCGCTAAGCTCTCTTCGCGCATTGATGATATCGACCTGAACCTGGAAGACTTTATCCAGCGCGTTAACGCCGATATCGTTAACAAAGTGGTGAACCTGGCTTCGCGTAACGCCGGCTTTATCAATAAGCGCTTCGACGGTATGCTCTCCGCCGAACTGGCTGACCCGGCGCTATATAAAACCTTCACCGATGCGGCTGCCGCTATCGGCGAAGCGTGGGAAAGCCGCGAGTTCGGTAAAGCCATCCGCGAAATTATGGCGCTGGCCGACGTCGCTAACCGCTATGTTGACGAGCAGGCGCCGTGGGTGGTGGCAAAACAGGAAGGCCGCGACGCCGACCTGCAGGCAATCTGCACCATGGGGCTGAACATGTTCCGCGTGCTGATGACCTGGCTGAAGCCGGTTCTGCCGGGGCTGAGCGCGCGTGCTGAAGCGTTCCTCAACACCGAGCTGAGCTGGGACGCCATCCAGCAGCCGCTGCTGGCGCACAAGGTTAACGCCTTCAAAGCGCTGTACAACCGCATTGAGATGAAACAGGTCGAAGCGCTGGTTGAAGCCTCTAAAGAAGAAGTGAAAGCCGCCGCCGCGCCGGTGACTGGCCCGCTGGCCGATGATCCGATCCAGGAAACTATCGCCTTTGACGATTTCGCCAAGGTGGATATGCGTATCGCGCTGATTGAAAACGCCGAGTTCGTCGACGGTTCCGATAAGCTGCTGCGCTTGACTCTCGATCTCGGCGGCGAGAAGCGTAACGTCTTCTCCGGCATCCGCTCCGCCTACCCGGACCCGCAGGCGCTCATTGGCCGCCTGACGGTGATGGTCGCCAACCTGGCGCCGCGTAAAATGCGCTTCGGCATCTCCGAAGGGATGGTGATGGCCGCCGGCCCTGGCGGGAAAGATATCTTCCTGTTAAGCCCTGACAGCGGCGCACAGCCGGGTCAGCAGGTTAAATAACCTCCGTAAAAGCGCTGCTCCGGCAGCGCTTTTTTATTCCCTTCACGCCTTCTGTTGCGACAACGCGCAATAGCCATAATAATCATTACTGTCTGCTCCTCTCTGGACGCGCAATACCACTCAACATAGGGAATCGTGATGAAATTTAACCGCAAGATGGCTGGCGTGCTGGCCGTATCTGTTCTGCTGGCGGCCCTCGCCGGCTGCGATAATAAAAAAGAAGAGAGTAAAACCTTTGCGCTGAATACCAACGGCGTCGAACTCAGCTTTACCTACCACTATGACGGCGACAAAGTATTGCGTCAGGATGCCGACAACACCATTCCCTATAAATCGATCGGCGCCGAAAATAAAGAACAGGCGCGGGCCATTATTGAGCCGATTAGCAGCGTGTATCGTAATCTACAGGGCGTAGAACAGACCATCGACTATAAAGATTCCTATGCGCTTGAGCATCTGACCGTGGATTTTAGCAAAGCGAAAATCAGCGAGCTGTGCAAACTGCCGGGCTCGATGTTCACCGACTGCTCACAGCAGTTTGTTTCACTATCGGTGTCAACTAAATTGCTGGAATCGCAGGGTTTTAAAGAGGTGAAGAAGTAAAGAGGTGCAGGGCCCGGGCGCAGGCCCGGGTCAAGTCAGGCGCTTAGCCTTTGGCGTGCTCGCGTTCGGTAAGACCGCGCAGGAAATAGCGCAAAAACTGATCGCCGCATTCGCGGTAGTTTTTGTGGTCCGGCGCGCGCATCATGGCCGTGATTTCCGGCATCGACACGCGGAATTTTTGCTGAGTCAGGATCGCCAGAATATCGTCGGTCTTCAGCGAGAAAGCGATACGCAATTTTTTCAGTACGATATTGTTATTCACCCGGCGTTCAACCGCCAGCGGCGGCGCCGATTCGTCTTTGCCGCGTTTGTCGTAAATCAGGCCATTGAGAAAATTCGACAGCACGACATCCGGGCAGCGCGCAAACCCTTCTTCGTCTTCTTTTTTCAGCCAGGGTACCAGTTGTTCCGCACTCACCGGCGCATCCGCCAGCGCAAAGATGCGTACCAGACCGTTATTATTCGTTTTCAGGGTGTAGCGCAGGCTACGTAAAATATCGTTACTGATCATAATGCCTTCATGATGAAAAATGCTGGCGCTAAGTCTACCATGATTCCACGTTTTTACAGCCCAATCGCCTCCTTCAGGCTTTTCAGATAGCGGCGGCTGACCGGCACCGTTTGCCCGGCGCGCATTAACAATTCCGCCTGCCCATTCTCCTCAAGGCGGATCTCCTTCAAATGCGCCATGTTAACGAGATATTGACGGTGGCAGCGCAACAGCGGCGTACGGCTTTCCAGCGTACGCAAAGTCAGTTCGGTAAACCCTTCTTTGCCTTCGCTATCGGTGACGTAAATCCCGCTCATCCGGCTACTCACAAAAGCCACATCTTCCATCTGCAGCAACCAGATGCGGCTGTGACCGGTGCAGGGAATGTACTTCAGCGCCTGCCGGGCATCATCCAACAGGGATACATCCTGCAGGCTGCGCTCCTGGCGCAGGCGGCTCAGGGTTTTCTCCAGCCGGGCGTTTTCGATCGGCTTGAGCAGATAATCAAAGGCGTGCTCTTCAAAGGCCTTCACCGCATATTCATCGAAGGCGGTTAAAAAGACGATATAGGGGCGATGCTCTGGATCGAGCATGCCAACCATCTCCAACCCACTGATGCGCGGCATTTGAATGTCCAGAAACAGCACGTCGGGACGCAGCTTATGCACCGCGCCAATCGCCTCGACGGCGTTGCCGCATTCGCCGACGATATCAATATCGCTTTGCGCCTCCAGCAGAATACGCAGGTTTTCCCGCGCCAGCGGCTCATCATCGACGATTAAAACTTTTAGCATGCATTCTCCTCCACAGGCAGTCGCAGCGTAATGCGGGTAAAATGCTCCGCTTCGCAAGCGACGCTAATTCCGCAGTCGGCGCCAAAGCGCGTACGCAGTCTTCTGTCCACCAGGCTCATTCCGAGCCCGCTGGCATTGGGGTTATCCCGGTAAAGTCCGGCATTATCTTCCACATCCAGCTGTAACCAACGCTCATGCTGACTGGCGCGAATGGTAATTTCACCCACGCCAAGATGCTGAGAAGTGCCGTGTTTGATCGCGTTTTCGACTATCGGCTGTAACGTAAACGCCGGTAACTGCAGATGTTCAAGCGATGCAGGAACCTGCATACGTATCTGTAAATTATCCTGGAATCGCGCCTTCTCAATTTGCAGATAGGCATTCACATGTTCAATTTCGTCCGCCAGGGTGACGATCTCCGTTGGTCGCTTCAGATTTTTGCGAAAGAAGGTTGATAGATACTGCACCAGTTGTCCGGCCTGATCGCTATCGCGGCGAATCACTGCCTTCAGCGTGTTCAGGGCGTTGAACAAAAAGTGCGGGTTGACCTGGGCATGTAGCAGCTTAATTTCCGACTGGGTCAGTAACGCCTTCTGCCGTTCATACTGACCGGCAAGGATCTGCGCCGACAGTAGCTGGGCGATCCCCTCCCCCAGCGTACGGTTAATCGAGCTGAACAAGCGGTTTTTCGCTTCATATAGCTTAATGGTGCCAATAACCCGTTGATTCTCACCGCGCAGCGGAATGACCAGCGTCGAGCCCAGTTTGCATCCAGGGTGAATTGAACAGCGGTACGGCACCTCGTTGCCGTCGGCATAAACCACTTCGCCGGTATCAATCGCCCTTTGCGTATAGGATGATGAGATCGGCTTACCTGGTAGATGGTGGTCATCGCCGATGCCGGTAAACGCCAGCAGCCGCTCGCGGTCGGTAATGGCTACAGCGCCGATATCCAGTTCCTGAATCAGCACCTGAGCCACCTTCATACTATTCTCTTCGTTGAATCCCTGACGCAGGATCCCCTCGGTAGAGGCCGCCACTTTCAGCGCGGTGGCAGAAAAAGCCGAGGTGTATTTTTCAAACATCGCCCGCTTATCCAGCAGAATACGCATAAACAGCGCGGCGCCGACGGTGTTAGTGACCATCATCGGCGCGGCGATACTCTGTACCAGGTGCAGCGCATCCTGAAAGGGTCGCGCAATGAGCAGGATTATCAGCATCTGTACCAGTTCAGCGAAAAAGGTAATCGCCCCGGCGGTAAGCGGGCTGAACACTTTATCCGGGCGACCGCGCCTAATTAAGATACTGTGCACCAGGCCACCGAGCAGACCTTCGACAATGGTCGACACCATACAGCTTAACGCCGTCATACCGCCCAGCGAATAACGATGCAAGCCCCCGGTCAGGCCGACCAACCCGCCGACCACCGGACCGCCGAGCAGGCCGCCCATCACTGCGCCAATAGCGCGGGTATTTGCAATAGAATCTTCGATATGCAGACCGAAATAGGTCCCCATAATGCAAAAAATCGAGAAGGTGACATAGCACAGCAACTTATGCGGCAAACGCACGGTGACCTGCATCAGGGGAATGAACAGCCGCGTTTTACTCATCAGCCAGGCGATGACCAAAAACACGCACATCTGCTGGAGCAGCAGCAATACCAGATCGAACTCGTACATACCCGCAAACCACACAACCTTTGAAAGCGCGTAACATACACTGACCGCCGATAACTTTCTTTGAAGCGATACAAGAAAATGCTAAATCACGGCGACGATCACACTTCTCACCGTCTCGTCGCGGCCAAAAAGAACAAAAAATGAACAATTGATAAACCCCTTCTACGGTTAAATCAGGAGAACACGGCGGGAGGGGAAAATGGCGCTGTATACGATAGGCGAAGTGGCTCAGCTTTGTGATATCAATCCCGTGACGCTGCGAGCCTGGCAGCGACGTTATGAACTTATTAAACCGCAGCGCACCGATGGCGGTCATCGATTATTCAATGACAATGAAATTGAGCGTATTCGCGAAATTAAGCGCTGGATTGATGCCGGCGTACAGGTCAGCAAGGTAAAAAATCTGTTGCCTGACCGCGAAGAGGATGCTGAAGACGGCTGGCGCGAACAGCAGGAGATATTGCTCGGTTTTCTACAAGAAGGTCATTACCAACGCTTGCGCCTATGGCTAAAAGAGCGCAGCCACAGCTATTCCGCGCAAACGCTGGTCCATTACCTGATTAATCCGCTCCGCCACCGCCTGTTAAGCCCGCAGCCAACGCTACTGGCGCTGCGCAGCCTGCTCGACGGCATCTTGATCAATCATATCGCCCAATGTCTCGCCCATGCCTGGAAACGCCCCGGCCATCACGCGGTGGTGGTTGGCTGGAATACCGATGACACCACCCGACTGTGGCTGGAGGGCTGGAAAGCCTGCGAGCAAGGTTGGCGGGTCGACGTTGTCGCACATTCCCTGAACCAGATCCGTCCGCAACTGTTTCCCGACAGCACCCTACTGGTGTGGTGCCCCACACCGCCAGGTAGTCCACAGGCAGCACAGCTTCGCGATTGGGAACAGCGGGAAAACCTGATCTGGCTAAATAGCAATTAATGTTTCGTTAACACCAGCGCTTCACCGTATAATCCCTCCGTTAACAAAAGGAGCCTATCATGAAGCCTGCGAAAATCGCGGTCATTACCCTCTTCTTATGCATGGCCATCGGCGGGATCGGCGGCGTGATGCTAGCGGGTTACTCGTTTATTGTTCGCGGTGGTGTCGGCTGACCCACTGGTTTAGCCGTTCGAAAAAGCGATCGATGATGATCGCCGCCAGCGCCACCAGCAGCGCCCCCTGCAGCACGTAAGCGGTATTAAAGCCGCTGAGGCCGATAATAATTGGCGTGCCGAGCGTGTTGGCGCCCACCGTTGAGGCAATGGTTGCCGTACCAATATTGACGATGGCCGAAGTGCGGATCCCGGCCAGCATGACCGGGGCCGCCAGCGGCAGCTCCACTTTGCACAACCGCTGCCAGCCGCTCATCCCCATCCCCTCGGCAATGTTCAATACCCCAGGCGATATCGAACTTAATCCAGCCAACGTCCCCTGCAGCACGGGCAATATTCCGTACAGCGCCAGCGCGATAAGCGCCGGTTGCCAGCCGAAGCCCATCACCGGTACCGCAATCGCCAGTACCGCCACCGGCGGAAATGTCTGTCCCATGGCGGCAATGGTCTCCACCAGTGGACGAAACTCTCGTCCGGCGGGCCGGGTGACGATAACCCCGGCCCCGATACCGATAACCGTTGCGACAAGGCTTGATAACGCCACCAGCCAAAAATGCGCCAGCGTCAGCGCCAGAAAACTCTCCTGCTGATAAACCGGGCGCGGCAGTTCCGGAAATAGCCAGCTAAACAGCGGCGCGCTATGGGGCAACACCAGCAGCAGCGCGATAAACAGCGCCACCAACCACAGCAGCGGATCGCGAAGCGCCTTCACGCCCCACCTCCATCACGTAACAAATCAGCAAAGTGCAACGTACCGCACGCTTCGCCCTGTTCATCAACCACCGGCAAAACGTCGCGACGGTGAGCGACAAACTGCGACAACGCCTCGCGCAACGTCATTGAGACGTTTAGCGCATCGCCCGCCAGCCGCTCATCCCGGCGTAAATAATCCCCGACGCCGCGTAGCGAGAGCAGCCGCACCCCTAGTTCACTGCGGCCAAAGAAGGTTTCGACAAAGGCGTTCTTTGGCTCCAGCAACATCTGTAACGGCTCTCCCTGCTGCACCACTTCGCCGCCGTCCATCAGCACCAGATGATCCGCCAGGCGTAGCGCTTCATCGATATCATGGGTGACGAGCACAATCGTGCGCCCAAACAGACGATGAATGCGCAACATCTCCTGCTGCAGCGCTTCGCGGGTCACCGGATCCAGCGCGCCGAACGGCTCATCCATTAACAGCACCTCCGGGTTGGCCGCCAGCGCCCGCGCCACGCCGACGCGCTGCTGCTGGCCCCCGGAAAGCTGATGCGGGTAGCGATCGCGTAGTAGAGGCTCCAGGCCTAATAACGCCATCAATTCATCAACCCGCTCGGTAATTTTTGCGCGCGGCCACTTTTGCAACTGCGGCACGGTGGCGATATTTTGCGCCACCGTCCAGTGTGGAAACAGGCCAATTGACTGAATGGCGTACCCCATACGGCGGCGCAGCGCCAGCAATGGCTGTCGACGGATATCCTCGCCGGCGAAGCGTATCACTCCGCTATCCTGTTCCACCAGTTGGTTAATCATCTTCAGGGTGGTTGATTTTCCGGAGCCGGAAGTACCAATCAGCACCGAAAACGCCCCCTCGCGCAGATGCAGGTTGAGATCTTTCACCGCGGGTTGCCCGGCAAAGGCTTTATTCACCCCGTCGAACTCAATCATGCGTTTCTCCTTTTAGTAACGCGCTCCACAGTGCAAACACGGCATCCACGACTACCGCCAACGCAATCGTCGGAATGACGCCCAGCAGCACCAAATCCAGCGCGCTGCTGAGGAGCCCCTGAAACACCAAAGCGCCGAAGCCGCCCGCGCCTATCAACGCCGCTACCACCGCCATACCGACAGTCTGTACGCTGACCACCCGCAGGCTGCGCAACAGGACCGGCAGCGCCAACGGTAACTGAACCTGGCGAAAACGCTGGGAGCCGTTCATTCCCATTGCGGTTGCGCTTTCCAGCGCCTCGCGTGGTACCTGTTGCAGCCCGGTCACCACCCCGCGTACCAGCGGCAATAACGCATATAGCACCAGTGCGATTAGCGCCGGCGCCAGGCCGGTTCCGGAAATGCCAATTTTGCCCAGTAGCGGAAAATGGCGCGTCAACCCGGCCAACGGCGCGATCAACAAACCGAAGAGCGCCACCGAAGGAATAGTTTGAATCACATTAAGGAAGGTAAATACTGGCGCCTGCCAGTGCGGTCGCCGCCAGAGGGCGAAGCCTATCGATAGACCCAATAATAATCCGGGCAGCAACGTCCCGAACAACAACCACAGGTGCTGACGCAGCGCGTCATTAAAGACATCCTCACGGTTAGCATATTCTTTCAGCAAAGAGAGTTGATCGAGCGCCCCATGCCACAGCAGCAGGCACGGTAGCAGCCAAAGCTGCGCATTCAGTAGCCAACGCCATAAAGCGTGCGGAGTCAGGCGGCGGATAGTATCGCTGGCGAGTAGCAGACATAGCGCCAGCGAAAGCCATAATCCGCTTCCGGGAGAGGTACGCGCCAGCGGGGAGCCCTGTTGCACCAGCTGTAGCGCGATGTCTCCGGCGCCCCACATTAGTAGTGGCAGGAGCAAATCGGCAATAAGCAGGCTACCGAGCAGCGCCAGACGGCCTGGGATCCAGCACAATAACAACAGCAGCAGCGCGCCCGCCAGCTGCGCCGCCGCCAGCCACGGCATCTGCGTCCATAGCCAGCGCGCTTCACCGGAAAGCAGACGATTAGGGGCATAAGTGACGAATGGCAGCGCCGTCACGGCCAACAGCAGTAGCGTGAGCAGCAGCGCCACGCGGTTATAACAACGAATAGTCACTCGTATTTACTTCAGCAGCCCTTTTTGTTGCAGGTAATCGGCGGCTACGCTCTTCGCGTCTCGCCCTTCAACGGCAATGCTGGCGTTTAATTTCTGCAACGTTTTTTCATCGAGGCTGGCAAACACCGGTTCCAGCCACTGCGCCATCTGCGGATACGCCTTCAGCACCGCTTCACGCACAACCGGCGTCGGGGCGTAAATAGGCTGTACGCCTTTTGGATCGCTCAGGGTTTGCAGCCCCAAAGCCGCTACCGGGCCATCGGTGCCATAGGCCATCGCCGCGTTTACGCCGGAGGTTTGCTGCGCCGCCGCTTTAATGGTCACCGCGGTATCGCCGCCCGCCAGCGACAACAGCTGATTCTGATTGAGCTTAAAGCCATAGGCTTTTTCGAACGCCGGGAGAGCATCGGCGCGCTCGATAAACTCCGCGGAAGCCGCCAGTTTAAAATCGCCGCCCTTCTGTAGATAGGCGCTAAGATCGGCCAATGAAGCAAGATGATTTTGCTCCGCCACTTCCTGTCGCACCGCGATAGTCCAGGTATTATTGGCGGGAGCTGGGGTCAGCCAGATCAGCTTGTTTTTTTCCGCGTCCAGCTTTTTAACTTTTTCATAGCCCTGTTTGGCGTTTTTCCACGCCGGGTCATTTTCATCTTTAAAGAAGAAAGCCCCGTTGCCGGTGTATTCCGGATAGATATCCAGCTCACCGGCGGTAATCGCTCCGCGAACCACCGGCGTGGTGCCAAGCTGGACTTTATTGACCGTTTTCACGCCGTGGCTTTCCAGTACCTGCAAAATGATATTGCCGAGCAGCGCCCCTTCCGTATCGATTTTCGAACCCACTTTCACCGGTTCCGCCGCCTGCAGCGGCAGGCTGACCAGCGCCACTAGCGCCAACGCGCCTGACCATTTCGTTGCCATCATCCTGCTTCCTTCTCTTCTTTTGCGCTCCGTTTACAGAAGCTTAAGAGAAAAGCGTAGTCCATTTGGCCGGCGAACGAAAAAAAAAGGCCGATTAATCGGCCTTTCAGGAGTAATACCCGGTTTATCCCCTTTCACAGGGCTATCGATTACAGCAACTCAAATTCGCTCTGCTTAACGCGGGCGGAATCCACCCCAATAAAGACGTTGAATTTGCCCGGTTCAGCAACGTATTTCATCTGCTGGTTCCAGAATTTCAGCGCTTCAACATCAATCGGGAAGCTGACGGTTTGCGTCTCGCCCGGCTTGAGATTCACCTTCTTAAAGCCGCGCAGCATTTTCACCGGGCGGCTCATCGACGCGGTCACGTCCTGCAAATAAAGCTGGATCACCGTCGCCCCTTCGCGCTTGCCGGTGTTGGTCACCTGCACGCTGGCGGTCACGCTGCCGTCGCGCGGCATCGTTGGCGCCGACATTTTAACATCCGAAACGCTGAAGGTGGTGTAGCTCAGGCCATAACCAAATGGATACAGCGGGCCATTCGCTTGATCAAAATAACGCGAGGTGTATTTATTGGGCTTTTCCGGATTATACGGACGGCCGGTATTCAGATGGCTGTAGTAGGTCGGGATCTGCCCCACCGAACGTGGGAAAGACATCGGCAGCTTACCGGAAGGGTTGTAATCGCCAAACAGCACATCGGCGATTGCATGGCCGCCTTCAGTACCGGCAAACCAGGTCTCCAGCAGCGCATCCGCCTGCTGATCCTCTTTCACCAGCGCCAGCGGACGCCCGTTCATCAGCACCAGCACCAGCGGCTTACCGGTCGCTTTCAGCGCGCTAATCAGATCGCGTTGGCTTTGCGGCAGGGTGATATCGGTCCGGCTGGAAGCCTCATGCGCCATGCCCTGCGCTTCACCCACTACCGCAACAACCACGTCGGACTGTTTCGCCGCCGCCACGGCTTCATCGATCATCTCCTGCGGCGAGCGCGGATCGACCTGCACCGCTTTCTCATACAGGTTAAGGAAATCGACAATGCCTTTATCGTCGGTAACGTTAGCGCCTTTGGCATAAATCACTTTGCCTTTATCGCCCAGCGCTTCTTTAATGCCGGTCAGCACGGTGACCGACTGATCGGCCACGCCCGCCGCCGACCAGCTGCCCATCATGTCGCGCTTGCTATCCGCCAGCGCGCCTACTACGGCGATCGTGCCGGATTTTTTCAGCGGCAGCGTATCGAGACGATTTTTCAGCAGCACCAGGCTTTCTCGCGCCACTTCACGCGCCTCTTTACGATGCAGACGGCTTTCGGCGTTGGTGTCCTGTGGGTCGGATGCTTTCGGCCCCAGATGGCTGTACGGATCGTTGAACAGCCCCATATCATACTTGACGTTGAGCACGTGGCGGGTAGCGTCATCCAGTTCGGCCATCGTCACCTTACCGGATTTCACCAGCCCCGGCAGATATTTGCTGTAGTACTCATCGCTCATGCTCATGTTGATACCGGACTTCAGCGCGACGCGCACCGCGTCTTCCGGGTCGGAGGCGACACCGTGTTTAATCAGCTCTTTGATGGCGCCATGGTCGGAAACGGTGATGCCTTTAAAGCCCCACTGGTCGCGCAGGACGTCTTTCAGCAGCCAGGAATCGGAAGTGGCCGGGGTACCGTTGAGCGAGTTTAGCGCCACCATCACCGCGCCGCTGCCGGCATCGAGACCGGCTTTATACGGCGGCATGTAGTCGTTGAACAGGCGCTGCGGGCTCATATCGACGGTGTTGTACTCTTTGCCGCCTTCAACTGCGCCGTAGGCGGCGAAGTGTTTAACACTGGTCATCACCGAATAGCGGTCTGCCGGGCTCTTACCCTGCATCGACTCCACCATCGCTTTACCCATCACGGTGGTCAGGTAAGTATCCTCGCCAAAACCTTCGGAGGCGCGGCCCCAGCGCGGGTCGCGAGAGACGTCGACCATCGGCGCCCAGGTCATATTGAGACCATCGTCAGCCGCTTCGTAGGCCGAGATACGCCCGACGGTATTCACCGCGTCGAGATTAAAAGAGGAGGCCAGGCCGAGGCTTATCGGAAAGACGGTACGCTGGCCGTGCAGCACATCGTAGGCGAAAAACAGCGGGATCTTCAGGCGGCTTAGCTGCATCACCTGATCCTGCATCACGCGGATATCAGGCCGGGTCACGGTATTAAAAATCGCCCCTACCTGACCGTCTTTGATCATTTCCCGGATCGCCTCTTTCGGGTTATCCGGACCGACGCTGATTAGGCGCAGCTGACCGATTTTTTCATCGACCGTCATTTTTTTCAGCAGTTCGCTAACAAACGCATCTCGCGCCTCAGGCGTCAGCGGATGGTTACCAAACAGTTCATCCGCCAGCGCGGGTTGCAGCGCCAGGCTCACGGCGACGCCAACAGTACACAACCATTTCATTATTATGTATCCCTCTTTGATTCGGTGCTAATAGCCCAGCGAAAACGCAGCAAAAACCGCAGTTTGCCATATATATAAACAACGCGCCCGTAGAATGCTAAGGTTCTTATCTGATTTATAGAAACATTCATACACCAAATTGTCATACAAAGCGGTATGCTAACAGCGATATAGCTTTTCTGTGCCCACAAGGAGTGAATCATGTCATCTGCAACAACAATAAATAACCCTCCCTTTTTGGCGGAACTGGCGCGGCTGGTTGGCTCCTCGCATCTGTTAACCGATCCGGCGAAAACCCAGCGTTACCGGAAAGGTTTCCGCTCCGGCCACGGCGATGCGCTGGCGGTGGTGTTCCCCGGTACCCTGCTTGAACTATGGCGGGTGCTCAGCGCCTGCGTCCAGGCTGACAAAATTATCCTGATGCAGGCGGCGAATACCGGCCTCACCGAAGGCTCCACCCCGAGCGGCAATGATTACGATCGCGAAATCGTCATTATCAGCACGCTGCGTCTGGATAAGCTGCACCTGCTGGATAAGGGTGAGCAGGTGCTGGCCTACCCTGGCACCACTCTCTATTCACTGGAAAAAGCGCTAAAACCGCTGGGCCGCGAACCGCACTCGGTGATCGGCTCTTCCTGCATCGGCGCATCCGTCATCGGCGGTATCTGTAACAACTCCGGCGGATCGCTGGTGCAACGCGGACCGGCCTATACCGAAATGTCGCTGTTCGCGCAGATTGACGCCGACGGCAAACTGAAATTAGTCAACCATCTGGGAATCGATCTTGGCGCAACGCCGGAGCAAATCCTGAGCCGCCTCGACGATGACCGTATCAACGATGCCGACGTGCAGCACGATGGCCGCCACGCCCACGATCACGATTACGTCACCCGCGTGCGCGACGTCAACGCCGATACCCCGGCTCGCTATAACGCCGACCCGGACCGCCTGTTCGAATCCTCCGGCTGCGCCGGCAAGCTGGCGGTCTTCGCCGTCCGTCTCGATACTTTTCCGGCGGAAAAACGCCAGCAGGTGTTCTATATCGGCACCAATCAGCCGGAAGTGCTCACCGAAATCCGCCGCCACATCCTCGCTGAATTCAATAATCTGCCGGTGGCCGGTGAATATATGCACCGCGATATTTACGATATCGCCGAAAAATATGGCAAAGACACTTTCCTGATGATCGATAAGCTCGGCACCGACAAAATGCCGTTCTTCTTCACCATGAAGGGGCGCACCGACGCGATGCTGGAAAAAGTCTCCCTGTTCAAGCCGCACTTCACCGACCGCTTTATGCAGAAGCTCGGTCACGCCTTCCCGGCGCACCTGCCGGAGCGCATGAAAACCTGGCGCGATAAGTACGAACATCATCTGCTGCTGAAAATGGCCGGCGACGGCATCGAAGAAGCGCAGAAGTGGCTTACGGAGTATTTCCAGCAGGCCGAAGGCGATTTCTTTGTCTGTACCGCGGAAGAAGGCAGTAAGGCATTCCTGCACCGCTTCGCCGCCGCCGGCGCGGCGATCCGCTATCAGGCGGTACATGCCGACGAAGTGGAAGATATTCTGGCGCTGGACATCGCCCTGCGCCGCAATGACACCGAATGGTTCGAACATCTGCCGGCGGAAATCGACAGCCAGCTGGTGTACAAGCTTTACTATGGCCACTTTATGTGCCACGTCTTCCACCAGGATTACATCGTGAAGAAAGGGGTAGACGCGCACGAACTGAAGGAAAAAATGCTGGATCTGTTGAAAGCGCGCGGCGCGCAGTACCCGGCGGAGCACAACGTCGGCCATCTGTATGAAGCGGCGGAGAGTTTAAAACGCTTCTATCGCCAGAACGATCCCACCAACAGCATGAATCCGGGGATCGGCAAAACCAGCAAACAAAAATACTGGGGCGAGGCGCAGAAGCCGACGGAAGCACAATAATCGTCAACCAGGACTGTTCAGCCGCGGGGCTTCTGTATTACGCTGCACGCCGGAGAAAAAGACTCTCCGGCCAATTAGCTTGAGGAGCCCCCATGTCCGCCAAGGATAAGTTACAAGACGCCGACTTAGAGATCCGCGAAGCGTTGCCTGATGACGCGCATGCGATTGCCGCGCTGTACGTCTGGCACGTGCTTAACGGCCGCGCCTCATTTGAAGAGATCCCGCCTACCGTCGACGAAATGCGCAAGCGAATCAAAACCGTGCGCGATAACGGGCTTCCGTGGCTGGTCGCGCTGTGGCGCGGCACCATTGTCGGCTACTGCTACGCCACCTTTTACCGCCCTCGCCCGGCGTACCGCTATACGCTGGAGGAGTCGATTTACGTTGAGTCCGGCATGGGCGGGCGCGGCATCGGCAGCGCGCTGCTGACGCGCCTCATCGCGCAATGTGAACAGGGGCCGTGGCGGCAGATGCTGGCGATTATCGGCGACGGCCACAATAACGCCGCCTCGATTGCCATTCATAAGAAATTTGGCTTTACCGTTACCGGACAGCTGCGCAGCGTCGGCTATAAGATGGGCGACTGGCGCGATACCCTAATCATGCAGCGCCAGCTTGGCGACGGCGACTGGACGTTACCGGAGTGATATCAAAATTCCCGGATTGCGGCGCAATCCGGGGGAAGGACAAATTAATCGTTCTGCGCGGTCTGCGTGCCGCCTTTCAGCATCGCTTCCGCCATCTGCGCTTCACGCTGCTTTTTATAGCTCAATGCTGACGCCGGAACCGGCATCACCTTACCGGTTTCAATCCAGGTCCGTAACCGGCTGGCGTCGGCGAAGTGGGTATATTTGCCAAACGCGTCCATTACCACCAACGCTACCGGGCGTTGATTAATCACCGTACGCATAATCAGACAGTGGCCGGCGGCGTTGGTAAAGCCGGTTTTGGTCAACTGAATATTCCAGTTATCGCGATACACCAGATGGTTGGTATTGCGGAACGGCAAGGTATACGCCGGATGCGCAAAGGTGGCGGTATCTTCTTTGGTGGTGCTTAGCTGGCCGATCAGCGGATATTGTTCGCTGGCGATCAGCAGCTTAGTCAGATCGCGCGCCGTGGAGACGTTATGCACCGACAGGCCGGTCGGCTCAACATAGCGTGTATGGGTCATACCCAGCGCCTGCGCTTTGGCGTTCATCGCGCGGATAAAAGCGTTATAACCGCCAGGATAGTGGTGCGCCAGGCTGGCGGCGGCACGGTTTTCCGAAGACATCAGCGCCAGCAGCAGCATATTGCGGCGGCTGATTTGGCTGTTAAGTCGTACGCGGGAATAGATACCTTTCATCTCCGGCGTCTGGCTGATATCAACGGTCAGCATTTCGTCCAGCGGTAAATGCGCATCCAGCACTACCATAGCGGTCATCACTTTGGTAATAGACGCCATCGGGCGCACCAAATCGGGCTGGCTGGCGTAAATGATTTTCTTGGTCGCCAGATCGACGATCATCGCGCTACCGGAAGCGATATCCGGCTGTGAAGCGGCGGTTACCGCAGTGTTTTTTGCTATCGCCTGGGGCGCAAAAGGCACAGCCAGCAGCAAAGTCAGGCTGAGCAAAGAAATTCGAAAATTCGGCATTATGGGCATTCTGAAAAGTATTTTTGCACGTTATAGAACGTACGCCGCGGCGTAAAGTGAGCTACGCCGCTGGCAAACGCCATCATACCGCGTCATAACGCCCTGAGGCCAATAAGAATCGTGAGTAAATGCTGCATTGCCGACATAATTATTCATTTCTGCCGGCAATGCATTTGATTAGAAGAGTCGGTACCCGTAGCCCCACAGCACGACGGTGATCGCCAGCAGCACTTCCAGCACCAGCACCCCGATAGCCAGGGTTGAGCTGGCGAAGCTGAGCCCCTCTTCCTTATTAATACTCAGGAAGGTCGGAATACCCAGATACAACAGATAACCGGTGTAAAACAGCGCGATGGTGCCTATCAGCGCGCACAGCCATACCAGCGGATAGAGCGCCACGATCCCGCTTAAAAATAGCGGCGTCGCGACGTAGCCGGCAAAGACCATACAGCGTTTCAGCGACGGCTGCTGCGGATAGCTTCTGGCCATCCACCAGATCACCCGCCCCATCACCGCCACCCCCGCTAACATCACGGCGTAAAACAGTACCGCTAATACCAACCCGGTCATCAGCGAGAGCTTAATCACCGTACCGTCGCCGAAGTTCCAGCCGAGCTGCGTCGTACCGATAAAGGCGCAGATAACCGGAACCGCCGCCATCACCAGCACATGGTGCGTGTAGTGGTGCGAAACGGTCTCATTTTCACTCTTGATCACGCTCATCTCTTGATTAGGATGAGCGAAGAGTCCCCAGACATGGTTCATAGCGTCCCCCTTGTCACGGCTTCGTCCAGCACTGATCCAAGTATAATTCACTCTGTAGATTATTTTGTGTACAGCGATAAAAATCCGCTTCAGCGCGTTTTAATCATCAGGGTGTATGATTAACGGACTGGTAATAGTAGGAGTTTATGTTTATATGGATATCAATCACCTGATTTCCCAATACGGCTACGCGGCGCTGGTTATTGGCAGCATCGCAGAAGGTGAAACCATCACCATCCTTGGCGGCGTGGCGGCACATCAGGGTCTATTGAAGTTTCCTTTGGTGGTCATCGCCGTGGCCTTAGGCGGCATGATCGGCGATCAGCTGTTGTATTTCCTCGGGCGCCAGTTCGGCGGTAAACTACTGCGCCGCTTCTCGCGGCAGAAGGCGCGCATCCGTAAAGCGCAGCGCCTGATTCAGCGCCATCCCTATCTGTTCGTTATCGGCACCCGCTTTATGTACGGCTTTCGGGTTATCGGCCCGGTCTTGATCGGCGCCAGCCGCTTGCCGCCAAAAATATTTCTACCGCTGAATATTTTTGGCGCCATCGTTTGGGCGCTGATTTTTACTACCCTTGGCTACCTTGGCGGCGAGGCGATCGGCCCGTGGCTGCACCATCTCGATCAACACGTTAAACACTGGATCTGGCTGATCCTCGTGGTGGCGCTGGTAGTCGGGGTTCATCTGTGGCTGAAACGCCGGGAAGCGAAAAGAAAAGAGGAAGATACAGAGGATAATAATCAATAGCGGCGCTGCGCGCCGCTATTGATGCCGTTATTTCGTCGTCTGGTGATAACCGCCGCCCAGCGCGGAAGTCAGCTGAATGCTGGCGTCCAGCCACTGGCCGTGCAGACGCAGCGCGGTAATTCGCTCCTGTAGCGCAGGCAGCTTCGCCATGCTTACCCGGGAGCCGGGTAAGATACCGGCGTTCATCCGCGCCTGAGCGAGATTGACCACCCGCTGCGCGTCTTTCTCCACCTGCTGCTGCTGCTGGTTTTTCTCCATCAGCGTCTCTACCTGGCTTGCGGTTTTCGCTACCTGGTTCACCGCATCGACCACGGCTTTGTTGTATTTAGCGATCGACAGGCCGTTCTGCGCGCTGGCGATGTCGAGATTGGCGTTCAACCTGCCGCTATCAAAGATAGGCAGCGTCAGCCCGGCGGTGACGCCCATCTGCTGCGCCGAATGGCGGAACAGATCGCTTAAATGCAGCGCATCCTGTTGCAGGAACGCCATCAGGTTGATATCCGGATAAAACGCCGCTTTCGCCGCATCAACTTCGCTTAGCGAGGATTCAATATACCAGTGGGCTTCCTGCAGATCCGGACGGCGGGCCAGCAGTTCATAGCCCAGTTCGCTCGGCATTTGCGCGCTGACTGCGGGCAGCGGCGCCGCTCGCAGATTGAGCGACTGGCTCTGGCTGTTGGTTAACGCCATCAGCCGCGCTTCAATCTCTTTCATATTACCCGCCACGTCGGCCAGCTGCTGATCGGTTTTGCTGACGTTAATGTCGTTCTCCGCCCCTTCGGCAGAGTTGGTGATGCCACGCTGATAGAGCGCGGTATCGACGCTAACAATATTATTCTGTTCGCTTTTGACCTGCTGCAGCACCGTTTTCACCGCTGCTTCGGTCTGCCACTGCCAGTACAGGCGCGCCACGCTGCTGGCCAGCAGCTCGCGGGTCTGCGCCTGCTCGGCGACCTGGGCTTTCACTTCGCCGATACGCGCTTTCACCAACGCACGGTTTTTCCCCCACAGATCCAGATCCCAACCGGCAGTCAGGCCAAAGGTACCATTGGTGTACCAGGGCCCGGTGTTGCCGTCGGTATCGGTAGCGAACGGTCCCATCAGGCCTTCCGCGGACATTTTCTGCCGTTCGATATCGGCGGAGAAATCCATCTCCGGACCAAGATTCGCCTGCGACATTCGCGCCTGCGCTTCGGCCAGTTTGATGCGCTGCGCGGCAATTTGCATGTCCGGGGCATTGGCTAACGCGCGCTGAATCAGATTATCCAGCTGGGCATCGTGGTAGTCTTTCCACCAGTCGGTGTGCGGCCAGCCATTTTTTACGGCGGCGGGAAGATCCATCGAAACATGAGATGCCGGGGTTTGCTGCTTTAAAGGGCCGCCAATGTCATGGGATGGCGCGCAGCCAGCCAGCGCGATGGCCAGTGGCAGTGCCGCCAGCACGCTTTTGCTCAGTGTAAGGTTCATTCTTCAGGTCGGGTTACTTATAAAGGTTGGTCATCATAAATTAATTGAATGACGTTCGTTAAGTAAAGCGTGTGCATTGACAATGAGTCAGCTAAAAATAAACAAAGTTATTATTGGAGTTGCAATGAGTCAGAACATTTATGACGATCCCGGTTTCTTTGCCGGTTACGCCACCCTTGATCGTTCGGTGAAGGGGCTTGACGGCGCGCCGGAGTGGCCGGCAATTCAGCGCCTGCTGCCACAGCTAGACGGCCTGCGAGTAGTCGATCTCGGCTGCGGATACGGCTGGTTTTGCCGCTGGGCGCAGCAACAGGGGGCAAAACAGATAATCGGTTTCGATCTCTCCAGCCGGATGCTGGAGCGGGCGCGGGAGATGACCACCGGCGAAACTATCGAATATCGCTGCGCCGACCTGCAAACCCTGACGCTGCCCGCCGATAGCTGCGATCTGGTCTACAGTTCGCTGGCGCTGCACTATCTGCCGGATATCGCGCCGCTGTTCGCCACGCTCTATCAGGCGCTGGTTCCCGGCGGTACGCTGGTCTTCTCCGCCGAACATCCCATCTATACCGCGCCGCTGCAGCAGGGCTGGCAGGTAGATGAACAGGGGCAGAAACGCTGGCCGGTCAGCCACTATCAGCAGGAAGGCGAACGTATCAGCAACTGGTTTGCCGAGGGGGTGATTAAACAGCATCGCAAACTCTCAAGCTGGATTAACGCGCTCATCGCCGCCGGTTTTGTGCTGGAGCAGCTTGATGAGTGGGGCCCGAGCGCCGAGCAAATCGCCGCCCAACCGGCGCTGGAGGAAGAGAAAGAGCGTCCGATGATCTTTTTACTGCGCGCCGGTAAACCGGCTTAAACGGCATGCGGCCCGGAGCAACCGGGCCGCCGAACAGCTTATTCCTGCAGGCTACCGCCGTTACTGGCAATCACCGCCTGATACCAGGCGAAGCTTTTCTTCTTACGCCGTTCAAGCGTCCCCTGCCCGCGATCGTCACGATCGACATAGATAAAACCGTAGCGCTTGGACATCTCGGCCTTCGACGCGCTAACCAGATCGATTGGCCCCCAACTGGTAAAGCCCATCAGTTCAACGCCGTCAGCAATGGCTTCGCGCGCCTGCACCAGATGATCGTTGAGATAGCTGATGCGATAGTCATCGTTGATGCTGCCGTCGGCTTCGATTTTATCTTTCGCCCCCAGACCATTTTCAACGATAAACAACGGCTTCTGATAGCGGTCCCACAGTACGTTCAACAGGGTACGCAGCCCCAGCGGGTCTATCTGCCAGCCCCACTCCGAGCTTGCCAGATGCGGATTCGGCACCATGCTGAGAATGTTACCGCGCGCCTGCTGGTTCAGCGCTTCATCGGCGGTGACGCAGCCGGTCATATAGTAGCTAAAGGAGATAAAATCGACGGTCTCTTTCAGCGCTTCCCGGTCGCCGTCGGTGATGGTCAGCGTAATATCGTTTTCGCGGAAATAGCGCTGCATGTATCCCGGATAGGCACCACGGCACTGCACATCGCCGAAGAACTGCCAGCTGCGGTTTTGCTGCAGCGTTTCAAAGACATCTTCCGGCTTGCAGCTCAGCGGATACATCAACCCGCCGAGCAGCATATTGCCAATTTTCCCTTGCGGTACCAGTTCATGACAGGCTTTGACCGCCAGCGCGCTGGCCACCAGTTGGTGGTGGATAGCCTGATAGACTTCGCCTTTACTGCTACCGGCCCGCAGCCCGACGCCGGTCATTGGCGCATGTAGCGACATATTAATTTCGTTAAAGGTGAGCCACAGTTTGACCTGATTTTTATAGCGGCTGAATACCGTTTTGGCGTAGCGTTCGAAAAAGCCAATCACCTTGCGACTGCCCCAGCCGCCATAGTTTTTTACCAGCGCCCACGGCATCTCATAGTGCGATAGCGTCACCAGCGGAGTGATATTATGCGCGGCCATCTCGGCAAACAGCTTGTCGTAGAAGGCCAGCCCGGCTTCGTTCGGCTCGGCGTCATCACCGTTCGGGAAGATACGCGTCCAGGCGATCGATACCCGCAGACAGTTGAAGCCCATCTCAGCGAACAGCGCGATATCCTGCGGGTAACGATGGTAAAAATCGATCGCCACATCTTTAATACCGCTGTCGCCCGCAACGCGCTCCACGACGTCGCCGAATACCCCCTGCGGCTGCACGTCGGAGGTGGATAAACCTTTGCCATCTTCCAGATACGCCCCTTCGACCTGATTTGCCGCGGTGGCGCCGCCCCATAAAAAGCCCTGTGGGAATGTTTTCATCGCTCTCTCCTGTAATTAATGGCTGACGGACAACAGCGGCTGGCCGGCATCCACGACGCTCGTGGATACAATCTCAACGCTACGGTATTCATCGCTGTTGCTGATAATAATCGGGGTCGCCAGGTCGTAACCGGCGTCCAGAATAGCCTGACGGTCGAACTCCAGCAGCAAATCGCCGGCCTGAACTTTATCCCCCTCTTTGACATGGGCGGTAAACGGTACGCCGTCGAGTTTGACGGTATCAATGCCGACATGGATCAGTAACTCAATGCCGCTGTCGCTCAGCAGGCCGATGGCGTGTTTAGTCTGAAACAGCGAGGCGACCTCGCCAGAAAACGGGGCAATGACCTTGCCCACCGCCGGAATAATGGCCACGCCTTTACCCAGCAGTCCGCTGGCGAAGGTGCTATCCGGCACTTGGTCGAGGGCCAGCACGCTGCCGGACATCGGCGCCAGAATATCGTTTTCCGCCGCAGGCGCGACGACGACGGCGCCTTCCGCCTGGCTGCGCGGTAAGCCGGCGAAGAAGGTCAATACGCAGGCGAGAATGAAAGCCACCCCGGTGCCGATTAATCCGCCCCACACGCTAAAATCAATACCGCCGGGCGGGATCATCTGCGCCGGAAAGAAAATGTTCGGCACCCCAAAGGAATAGGCGTAGCTATTACTGAAGGCGGTGATCGCGCCGCCAATCGCGCCGGCGATACACCCGAAGATAAACGGGCGACGTAACGGCAGCGTCAGGCCATAAATGGCAGGCTCCGTGATGCCAAACAGCCCGGCGGAAAACGCGGAACCGGCCAGCATCCGCTGACGCGAATCGCGCGTGGCCAGCAGTATCCCCAGCACGGCGCCCACCTGGGCTATCACCGCCGGCAGAATAATTGGCAGCATAGAATCATGCCCCAACACGGTCATGTTATTGATCATCAACGGTATCAGCCCCCAGTGCAGGCCGAAAATAACGCATACCTGCCATAGCGCGCCCAGCACTGCGCCTGCCAGCCATGGGGCAAAAACGTAGATAACCTGATAGCCATTGGCAATCATGTGGCTCAGCCAGGTCGCCAGCGGGCCTATCACCAGAAAGGTCAGCGGCACTACCACCGCCAGGCAGATTGCCGGAGTAAAAAAGTTCTTCATCGCGGACGG
Source organism: Klebsiella aerogenes KCTC 2190 (assembly GCF_000215745.1). Lineage (GTDB taxonomy): Bacteria > Pseudomonadota > Gammaproteobacteria > Enterobacterales > Enterobacteriaceae > Klebsiella > Klebsiella aerogenes. The sequence goes on from NC_015663.1 coordinate 5,080,092, forward strand.
CAGCACCGCGTTACTCTTCCGTTCCAGCCAGCAGCAGACCCAGGAGGCGAGGATAATCGGGATCACCGAGGAGCTATAATTGATATAGGTCACCGGTATACCGAGGAAGTGCTCCACGGGCGCCCCCGTCTGACTGGCTTCAAAGGCCTGAATCATCAGCGGGTGGGTTAATGCCCCGCCGATCACCATTGAGATAAACGGGTTGCCGCCAAACTTTTTGCCGGCGGTGTAGCCAAGAAACAGCGGGAAGAAAAAGAACAGCGCATCGCTGGCGGCAAACCAGATTTTATAGGTCCCCTGCTGCGGCGTGAGCCATCCGCAGGTTAGCGCCAGCGCCAGCAGACCTTTCAGCAGACCCGTCGCCGCCATCACGCCAATAAAAGGGGTAAAGATGCCGGAGATGATGTCGATGAGTTGACTTAATACCGAGCTTTTCGCCGCTTTCTCCTGCGGCACCGGTTCGCTGTCGTCGCTTAACCCCGCCTGCTGGCGCACTGCCAGCCAGACATCGTGAACATGGTTACCGATGACCACCTGAAACTGGCCGCCGCTTTCTACCACCATGATCACACCGGGGTTCGCCTTCAGCCCTTCGGCATCGGCCTTCGCATTATCCTTCAATTTGAAACGCAGACGTGTCGCGCAGTGAACCAGACTCACAATATTCTCTTTGCCGCCGACGCGGTGAAGAATATCCTGCGCGAGTGCTTTATATTCCATGCTCTTTTCCTTACTGCCGCTGCCCGCAGACAACCGGCGACTGAGTAGTAAAAATAAAAAAACCCGAGAACCACGCCGGTTGGCGTCGCGCTCAGGTTTTGCCTGCATCATGCAGTAACAATCCAGTTTTGTGGGGGAATTAACGCCCCTCTTTTCTTACCCGTTCAATATGAATGGCAAGAAACATAATCTCTTCGGTGGTCAGCGCCCGTTGATAATTCTTTTGCAAGTGCTTCGCCACCGTTTCCGCGCACTTCCACGCTTTGGCGTAGTTATCTTTCACCGCGCTGTGCAGCGTGACGTCGTCATCCTGCACTACCGTTCGCGTTAACATGCGCTGGGCGAAAAACTTCAGGTGGGTCACAAAGCGCTGGTAGCTGAGCGACTCTTCGTCATAGTTAAGCTGCAGCTGATACTTCACCAGTTGCAGGATCTCCTGCATCACCCGCGTCACGTGCATCACTTCCGGCATTTCGCTGTTGAGCTGCGCCGTCACCAGATGCAAAGCGATAAACCCGGCTTCATCCTCGGCAAGCTCGACGCCCAGCCGGCGGGCGATGATGGCCCTCGCCTCCTGACCCAGTTCGAACTCCTTCGGATACAGCCGTTTAATCTCCCATAGCAGCACGTTGCGAATCGCGACGCCGTTTTTCTGCCGCTCGATGGCAAAGTGACAGTGGTCAGTTAATGTGATGTACAAACTTTCCTGTAACTTTCCCAACCGCCCGCGGGCCAGGTCGATGATACGATCGCAGGTGGTCATCACTTCTAACGGTATCTGACTGAGTAATTCGCCTAAGCGGCCAACCAGTTCATCGCTTTGTAAGGCGAAGACTTTTTCAATTTTACTTTCGTCCAACGAGTCGCCCACGCGCTTTTGAAAGGCCAGCCCTCGCCCCATCACCACCTGTTCGCGCTGCTGCTCGTTGACCACTACCACCACGTTATTATTAAGTACTTTGGCGATTAGCATATGAACCCCAGAAACAAAAAAACCTGACCCCCGACAAATGCCAGGTAATCAGGTTTCGCCTGCCGAAGCAGTAGCAATCCAACTATTGCACTGTATCAACTTCTTGTGGCGACTCAAGCGCGAAGGAATAAAAACGTGATACAGCTCGCGTCGCATCGTGCAAGGATGAGTGCTAATTAATAAAGTGCGTACGGAATAACACCGCCTTATCTAATAACGTGCAATGGCGTTCGCTATCTCTGCTGAGGTTTGCAAGGTGCGAATTTCATTAAAGAGGCCAAGCGCTTCACTATATTCTTTGCGTAAATAGCCCAGCCACTGCTTAATGCGCGCCACGTGATATAAACCGGTATCCCCCTGCTTTTCCAGCTGGGTATATTTTTTGAGTAACTCAACCACCTGCGGCCACGGCATGCGCGGTTCGTTGTATTTAATTACCCGGCTGAGATTCGGCACGTTGAGCGCGCCGCGGCCAATCATCACTGAATCACAGCCGGTAGCGGCCATGCACTCCTGCGCGCTTTGCCAGTCCCAGATTTCGCCGTTAGCAACCACCGGAATAGTCAGGCGCTGGCGGATTTCTCCGATGGCCTGCCAGTTGATACGTTCAGCTTTGTAACCATCCTCTTTCGTGCGGCCATGCACCACCAGCTCGCTGGCGCCCGCCTGCTGTACCGCGTCGGCGATTTCAAAGCGCCGTTCGCCGCTGTCCCAGCCGAGGCGAACTTTCACCGTCACCGGCAGGTGATCGGGAACCGCTTCGCGCATGGCTTTCGCCCCGCGATAGATAAGCTCGGGATCTTTCAATAACGTCGCACCGCCGCCGCTGCCGTTCACCAGTTTCGATGGACAGCCGCAGTTTAAATCCACGCCCCAAGAGCCAAGCTCCACCGCGCGGGCGGCGTTTTCCGCCAGCCATTGCGGGTATTGCCCCAACAATTGCACGCGCACGCGGGTGCCGGACGGAGTACGGCTTTGATGGTGCAGTTCCGGGCACAGTCTATAGAACGATTTAACCGGCAGCAGTTGGTCCACCACGCGCAGAAATTCGGTGATGCACAGATCGTAATCGTTAACCTCGGTCAGCAGCTCGCGCACCAGCGAATCGAGCACGCCTTCCATTGGCGCCAGTAATACACGCATATCGTTACCCGGAAAAAAAAGAGGCGCTATGGTAGCGCCTCTGTGCGTCGGTTGAAAGACCTCAATACCAGACCTTAGCGTGGTTCGAGGCAGTTATCCTCTTTCCAGCCGTAAAGCCACTCGATACCGCGGTAAAATTCATCCTGCGTTTTGCCCTTCCAGAGAAGATTACGTACCTGACGTTCGACCCCCGCCGCGTGATAAATCCGCCCCATTTCACGGGTTGACCAGACAATTCGCGCGGTACGCGGAATACGCACCGACTCGTATAGCGTGAAGGCGCGAGCGGCGTCGCCGTCGCACTGCTGCAGCGCTTTGCCTATCGTTACCGCATCCTCCAGCGCCATGCAGGCGCCCTGCGCCATATATTGCGCTACCGGATGGGCGGCATCCCCAACCAGGGTAATGCGATCGTTGCCCCACTTTGCAACCGGCTCGCGGTCGGCGGTGGACCAGCGGCGCCAGGAAGTCGGCTTGTCGAGCATCTGCCGCGGGCGCGGATGAATCCCTTTAAAGTAAGAGAGCACCTCTTCTTTACTACCGTCGCGCACGCCCCACTCTTCGCTTTCGCGGCTATGGAAGGTGACCACAAGGTTGTACTGTTTGCCGCCGCGCAGCGGATAATGCACCAAATGACAATGCGGCCCGGCCCACAGTACCGGCGCGTTAATACGCAGGTCTTCCGGCATGTCGGCCGCCTCGATCACCGCGCGGTACACCACGTGGCCGGTGACCCGCGGCGCATCGCCGAGCAGACTCTGGCGCACCACTGACTTCACGCCGTCGCAGCCCAGCAGAATATCGGCGGTCCAGCTGTTACCTTTGTCATCAAAGACCGTCACGTCATCGGCGGTCTGGCGGATATCCACCACCTGAGTTGAAGTCCGGTATTCCACGCCGGGATGGGTCAGCGCGGCTTCCCAGACGGTGGCGTGAATGTCCACCCGATGGATCACCGCATACGGGCCGCCGAAATGGTCACGGAAGGCCTGCCCGGTCTCGATACGCACTACCTCTTCCCCATTCACCGCATCCATCATCGTGATATGGTCAGTAAACACCGCGCGCTGGCGCGCCACTTCGCCGACGCCGAGGCTATCCAGTGCTGAAAACGCATTCGGCCCCAGCTGAATACCGGCGCCGATTTCACCGATTTCATGCGCCTTTTCCAGCAGCATCACTTTGATCCCCTGGCGCGCCAGAGAGAGCGCCGTCGCCGCGCCGCCAATGCCGCCGCCAACGATAATTGCTCGCGTCACTTTCGCCATTTTCCCTCCTCCCTAGGCCGGAATTTTGTCTTGTTGATTTTCCGGCGCGGCGGCGATAAACGCCGGTAGCCGGGTACAGGCGTCGTAAACCGCCTGGCAGCGCGGATAATGGCTCAAATCACACCCCATCCGCTGCGCGTTGGCCCATTGCGGCACCAGACAACAGTCGGCGAGCGTTGGTCTATCGCCGACGCAGAAAGCGCCGGATTTCGATTGTCGCAGCAGTTGCTCCAGCGCGCTCAGTCCCTGCTGGATCCAGTGGGCGTACCAGCGTTTTTTGTCCGCTTCGCTGACCTTCAACTCATCGCTAAGGTAGCGCAAGACCCGCATGTTATTAATCGGATGAATATCGCAGGCGATGGCGTAGACCATCTCCAGCACCCGCATCCGCGCGGGATCTTCCTGCGGCAGCAGCGGCATTTGTGGGTAGTGGCGGTCAAGCCAGTCAACAATCGCCAGCGACTGACCCAGCGATTCACCGTCATCGGTGATAAGCGTCGGCACCAGCCCAACCGGATTTAGCCGCCGGTACTCCAGCGCATTCTGCGCCCCGATGCGGATATTCACCCCAACGCTCTGATAATCGATGCCCTTGAGGGCCAGCGCGATGCGCACCCGATATGAGGCAGAGCTATTAAAAAAACTGTACAGCTTCATTGTTCACCTCACACCACGCGCACGGCGATAGGCGTCAGTCCGTCTACGTTACCGGTAATCACATCACCCTTCACCACCGCGCCGACGCCCTCCGGCGTGCCGGTGAAAATCAGATCGCCGGGCTGTAGTTCAAAAAAGCCCGAGAGATAGCTGATGGTTTCATTTACCGACCAGATGAGGTGGCGTATATCGCTACGCTGATGATCTTCACCATTCACCTGCAGCCAGATTCCGGCCTGATTCACCTCGCGCGCCTCGGCGGCTTTATGCAGCGGCGCGACAGGAGCGGAAAGATCGAACGCTTTACCTATCTCCCACGGGCGCCCCATCTGGCGCATCTCCATCTGGCGGTCGCGGCGGGTCATATCGAGTCCGGTGGCATAGCCCCAGATATATTCCTGCGCCTGCTCCAGCGGGATGTCGCGTCCCGCCTTGCCGATGGCGACCACCAGCTCAATCTCGTAGTGATAGTTGTCGGTCTGCGCCGGATACGGCAGATCCAGCGTTTCGCCAGCCGCCACCGGCACAACCGCATCCGCCGGTTTACAAAAGAAGAAAGGTGGTTCGCGATCCGGATCGAAGCCCATTTCACGAGCGTGGGCGGCATAGTTACGGCCAACGCAGTAAACGCGGCGTACCGGGAACTGCTCATCGCTGCCAACAACCGGGATACTAATCGGCGCCTGGGGAGCAAAAACGTATTGAGTCATGATGGTTTTCCTTCTTATTAATAACGCGCTTCGCGGAACAGGCCTAAGGCCTCCTGTACCGGACGGTCCGAGAAGCTGAATAACACGCACTCTTCGCTGGCGTTGAACGATACGCCGTGCCAGGTTGGCGCCACGAAGATGTCTTTCGCCTGGAATGCAAAGGTTTGTTCGCCAATCGTCACCTGGCCGCTACCTTCTACTACGTGGTAGATGGTGCTATCGGTGGTTTTCGCCACCCGCGACCGGAACCCTTTCGGCAACAGTTGCAGGAAAGCGCCCATTGAGGGCATCGGATAGCCGCCGGTGACCGGGTTGACGTAGCGCATCTTGTAGCCGTCCCATTCGTCAGCCTCGCCAAGATGGGTCAGGTCGTGCAGCGCCTCGCGGCTACGGTCGTAGCGGTAGTTAAAAATCGGCGAGGAATTTCCCACCTGATGGCGCAGCGGCAGCATATTGGCAGCATAGCGCGGCAGGTAATCGCCCTCTTTACGCGTCACCGGCTGCTGCTCCTGCGGATAATCTTCAGCAAATCCGCAGCCGAGATAGTTGACCAGCGGTAAATCGAGACCATCGAGCCAGACCACCGGTTCATCGCCAGGATTGCCGTGATCGTGCCAGCGCCACTGCGGAGTCAGAATAAAATCGCCGGGGCGCATTGGCGTGCGCTCGCCGTCGACGGCGGTGAACGCGCCGTGGCCTTCCACGATAAAGCGCAGCGCCGACTGATTGTGACGGTGGCTCGGCGCCACCTCGCCCGGCATGATGAGCTGCAGGCCGGCATACAGCGACGCGGTAATGGACGACTGGCCGCGCAGCTGCGGGTTCTCCAGCACCAGTACCCGACGCACCGCCTCTTTAGCGCCGATTAACTGCCCGCTTTCCAGCAGCAGCGGGCGAATTTCCTGATAGTTCCAGTACGCCGGGGCGCAGTTGGCATTCGGTGTTTGCGGGACCAGGTAGTGCAAGGATTCCCACAGCGGGGTCAGATTCTGCCCGGCAATATGCTGGTAGAACTGCTGGCGTTCGCGGTTCGATTGCGGAGTAGATAGGGTCATTATTGTTCTCCTTATTTATTCGCGACACCCGCAGAGGGCAGCGCGTCGGGTACAGATCCAGGACGGCGAACCGCCAGCATCAGCATGATGAGCATCACCGCGCCGATCGCCGCCGGTACCGCTATAACGTAAAACAGCGTGTCGAAAGAGAAATTCATCGCCATCATCATGCCGCCGGAGAGCGAACCAACGATGGCGCCGCAGCGGCCGATGGCGTTGGACCAGCTGACCCCGGTCGCGCGGCTCTGGGTTGGGTAAAGGGTGGCGGTCAGCGCATTCAGGCCCACCTGCGAACCACTCACGCCAATTCCAGTGCCGAAAATCGCCAGCGCCATCAGCCACAATCCGTTTTCGCTTAAACCGATCATCACGATGCACAACGCGCCCAGGCAATAACTTAGCGCCAGTACAAAGAAGGGATTGAAACGGTCCATCAGGATGCCGAGCAACAGTGCGCCGAGCGTGCCGCCCACCTGAAACGCGGCGGTCACCCACGAAGCGTGCTGTAAATCGATACCACGATGGTTAAGCAGCGTCGGCATCCAGCTGGAGAGCAAATAGATAATCAGCAGGCTCATAAAGAACACCACCCAGAGCATTAAGGTGATCGCCAGTTGTCGGCCGGCAAACAGCTGGCTAATACTGCCTTTCGGCCCGGCTGCCGGTTCGTCGAGCCAGAAATGGGTCTCGGGATAGCGCTCGCCGGTGATAGCGCTGACGGTTCTGGCGATGGTCGCCTGCGGCAGCCCGCGACGAACCTGCCAGCGCGGCGATTCCGGCAGCGCCCACAGCAGCGCGACGGCCAGCAGCAGCGGCAGGATCCCGCCTAAGGCCAGAATGCCGTGCCAGCCGATATGCGCCACCAGTTGGGCGCTCACCACGCCGCCCAGCGCCGAACCGAGCGTGAAGCCGCAGAACATCAGGGTAACTAACGCGCCGCGGCGGCGGGCGGGCAGATATTCCGAAGTCATGGTGATGGTGTTGGGCATCGCCCCGCCTAATCCCAGACCGGTGAGGAAACGCAGAAAAACCAGCATCTCTAGATTCGTCGAGAATGCGGAGAGCAGACTAAACAGGCCAAACAGCGCCACGCAAAACTCAATCACCCGTTTACGACCGAAACGGTCGGAAAGCGGGCCGCAGAGCAGCGCCCCGGCGGTCAATCCCAATAGTCCGGCGCCAAACAGCGGCGCGAGGTCGCTGGCGCTCAATTGCCAATGAACGCGGATATCGGGAGCGATAAAGCCAATGGCGGCGGTGTCAAATCCATCAAGCATCACCACCAGAAAACAGCAGATAATCACACGCCACTGCAGGGCGCCAACCGGCGCTGCGTTAAGTAACGTCTGTAGTTCACGTCGTTGAGCCATAATGATGCCTCAGTGCAGGTCAGGGTAGATGTTGTATTTATTTCTTTTATGTTGCGATTTTGTAACCATGGCGATGAAATGTACAATGGCTTTTCGGGCATAGACATAACCTGGAGGTTATCGGCTGATGGCGAACTGGACGCAAAAGTTGAAGCTGCAGCATTTGAAAATGCTGGTGGCGCTGGGTGAGCAAGGCAATCTCACGCAGGTCGCGAAAATGATGAATATTACCCAGCCCGCGCTCTCTAAGTGGCTGACGCAATTTGAAGAAGAAGTCGGCATGCCGCTCTTTGAGCGCCACAGTAAGGGCCTGCGCCCTTCGGAAGGCGGCAAACTGCTGCTTCAGCACGCCCAGCGGCTAATCAACGATATGTCGCGCTCGCAGTACGAGATCGAGCGCTTTAAGCAAGGTGGACTGGTCGGCAGCCTGATGATCGGCTGCTCTCCCGTGGCGACAGACTGCGTGGCGCAGGCGATCCTCTCCCTGCTTAAAGAGATGCCGACCCTGCATCTGAATATCGAAGAAAAAGTGATGACCCCGCTGCTGCACGACCTGCTCTCCGGCGTGGTCGATGTGGTCGTCGGACGTGTTGGTGGCCGCGCGCTGGAACTGCCGCTCAACTATCGTGTGCTCTATACCGAACCGGTGTGCTTCGTCGCCCGTCCCGACCATCCGCTGGCTAGCATGCCGCGTCTGAGCTGGGCGGATCTTGCCGCCTGGCGCTGGATAGTCTGGCCTACTGGCACGCCCATTCGTCAGAGCATTGATAACGCGCTGGTCGATAACGGCGTCATGCTGCCGGAGAATACTATCGAGTCAGCCTCGATGAATGTCACCAGCAATTTGCTGCAAAGCAGCGATATGATCTCTATTCTTTCTTTGCGGCTGGCGCAGCATTACGCCGAACATCGGCAGCTGACGATTCTGAATTTGCCGCGTATTGAACAAAAAGGTAGCGTTGGGGTGTTCTGGCGCAAAAGCGAAGTACCATCGCTGGCGCTCACTCGTTTTCTGCACTACCTCGCAGAATAAGGCCGCTGTTCCCATTTTCTATGCTGACGATGCCTAGAATTCATGATGTGATCGGTAGCACATTTCAGGGTTTAATTGTATGATGAATGGCAGTTCATCAAGGGTTATTACCATGAGTAAGTCGCTGAAGATTATCTGGCAGTACGTGCGAGCTTTCGTCCTGATTTACGCCTGCTTGTATGCAGGCATTTTTATCGCCGGGCTGCTGCCCATCACGATCCCCGGCAGCATTATCGGCATGCTGATTTTGTTCGTGCTGCTGGCGCTGCAAATTATGCCGCCGCAGTGGGTCAACCCCGGCTGCAACATTCTGATCCGCTACATGGCGCTGCTGTTCGTGCCTATCGGCGTTGGCGTAATGCAGTACTGGGATTTACTGCGCGCGCAGCTGGGACCGGTGGCGGTGTCCTGCGCCGTCAGTACTTTATTAGTCTTTTTGGTGGTGAGCTGGAGCTCGCATCTGGTCCACGGTGAACGCAAAATCATCGGACAAAAAGGAAGTAAAAAATGATCCATGAAATGTGGTGGTCGCTACCGTTAACGCTGATTGTCTTTTTCCTTGCCCGCAAGCTGGCGGCGCGGTTTAAATTTCCGCTGCTCAACCCGCTGCTGGTCGCCATGGTGGTCATTATTCCTTTTCTGCTGGTCACCGGTATTTCTTATGAACGCTATTTTGCCGGCAGCAAAATCCTTAACGATCTGCTGCAGCCGGCGGTGGTTGCGCTGGCCTTTCCGCTATATGAACAACTGCACCAGATCCGCGCGCGTTGGAAATCCATCATCACCATCTGCTTTATCGGTAGCTGCGTGGCGATGATCACCGGTACCACCGTCGCTCTGCTGATGGGCGCCACCCCGCAAATAGCCGCTTCCATCATGCCAAAATCCGTCACCACGCCAATTGCCATGGCGGTCAGCGGCAGTATTGGCGGTATTCCAGCGATTAGCGCCGTGTGCGTCATTTTCGTTGGGATCCTCGGCGCGGTGTTCGGCCATACGCTGCTTAACGCCATGCGTATTCATACCAAAGCATCCCGCGGCCTGTCGATGGGTACCGCCTCGCACGCCCTCGGCACCGCGCGTTGCGCCGAACTGGACTACCAGGAAGGGGCGTTTAGCTCGCTGGCGCTGGTACTGTGCGGAATTATTACCTCGCTGGTCGCGCCTTTTCTGTTCCCGGTGATCGTCGCTGTTGTCGGATAATTGTGATTTGCATCACATTTATAAATGCAACAAATTAGCGTTGCATAAACAATGAGACTTATGTCACATATGGGTCCCGTGCGGGCCCGTACACTAGCTTCCCATTACATTGTTATGAGGCAACGCTATGCACTCTCGTTTTCAAGCTGCTTTGACTAATCTGGCGGCAGACCTGCAGGCGGCCATCGCCCCGATGCTCGCAGACCCGCACTTCCCGGCGCTGCTCGAAGCCGATCAGGTGGCGACGCTACAACAAGCAACAGGTTTGGATGAAGACGCGCTGGCCTTTGCGCTACTGCCGCTTGCCGCCGCCTGCGCCCGCGCCGATCTTTCTCACTTTAACGTTGGCGCTATCGCCCGCGGCGTGAGCGGTCGCTGGTACTTCGGCGGCAACATGGAATTCCTCGGCGCCACCATGCAACAGACCGTCCACGCGGAACAGAGCGCCATCAGCCACGCCTGGCTACGCGGCGAAAAATCCCTGCGCGCCATTACCGTCAACTACACGCCTTGCGGCCACTGCCGCCAGTTTATGAATGAACTGAACAGCGGTCTGGCGCTGCGCATTCATCTGCCGGGTCGCGAAGCGCACTCCCTGCAGCACTATCTGCCGGACGCCTTTGGCCCGAAAGACCTGGAAATCAAAACTCTGTTGATGGATGAGCAGGATCACGGCTTCCCTCTCAGCGGCGATGCGCTCACACAGGCGGCTATTCAGGCGGCGAACCGCTGCCACGCGCCGTACAGCAACTCCCCTTCCGGCGTGGCGCTGGAGCTGAAAGACGGCACCATTTTCTGCGGCAGCTACGCGGAAAACGCGGCGTTCAATCCAACACTACCGCCGCTACAGGGCGCGCTGAACCTGCTGAGCCTTAACGGTTACGACTATCCGGATATCCAGCGCGCGCTGTTGGCCGAGAAAGCCGATGCATCGCTTATCCAGTGGGATGCGACCGTTGCGACCCTGAAAGCGTTGGGCTGTCAGAATATCGACCGCGTGCTGTTAGGTTAATTAGCCTGATAGCCTGAGCAGATTGCCGGATGCGCCTTTGGCTTCTCCGGCCTGGATTCGGTAATCTGCCATATTGCTGAAAATCCCCGCAATTAAACGATGGTTTCTTGCGCTTACCCGGCGGGTAAAGTAGCCTGAAGCTTCCCTCGTCCACCATTGAGTCAAGTTCATGTTAAAGCGTGTGTTATACAGCCTGTTAGTCCTGCTCGGCCTGCTGCTGTTGACCGTGCTGGGTCTTGACCGCTGGATGAGCTGGAAAACCGCGCCCTATATTTACGATGAGCTGCAGGATCTCCCCTACCGCCAGGTGGGCGTGGTGTTGGGCACTGCCAAATATTATCGCACCGGCGTGATCAATCAGTATTATCGTTATCGGATCCAGGGCGCGCTCAACGCCTACAATAGCGGTAAGGTTAATTATCTGCTGTTAAGCGGTGACAACGCTCTGCAAAGCTATAACGAACCGATGACCATGCGCCGGGATCTGATCAAAGCCGGCGTCGATCCGGCAGATATCGTGCTGGACTACGCCGGTTTCCGCACCCTCGATTCGATCGTGCGCACCCGCAAAGTGTTTGATACCAATGATTTTATTATTATCACCCAGCGCTTCCATTGCGAGCGCGCGCTGTTTATCGCCCTGCATATGGGGATTCAGGCACAGTGCTATGCGGTGCCTTCGCCGAAGGATATGTGGACCGTACGTCTTCGCGAGTTTGGCGCCCGATTTGGCGCGCTGGCGGATCTCTATATCTTCAAACGCGAACCGCGTTTCCTCGGGCCGCTGATCCCCATTCCGGCGCAGCAGCATGAAGTTCCGGAGGATGCGCAATCCTACCCGGCGGTCACGCCCGAGCAGTTACTGGAGCTACAGAAAGAAAAATAGCCGCCGTCGTTTTATCGAATTTCAGGCATAAAAAACCCGCGCCAGGCGCGGGTTTTTTATACGTTCAATCTTATTTCTTACGCGCGTACTTCAGTGAATCCAGCGCCACGGCGAAGATGATAATCGCCCCTTTAATAATGTACTGCCAGTATGGATTGACGCCAATGTAGGTCAGACCATAGTTGATGACGGTAAAGATAATGACCCCGGTCACCACGCCGAAAACCGTACCCACGCCGCCGCTGAAGGAAACGCCCCCCACCACGCAGGCGGCAATCGCATCCAGTTCGTACATAAAGCCGAGGTTGTTGGTCGCCGAACCGATACGTCCGGCTTCCAGCAGCCCGCCGAAGGCGTAAAACACCCCGGACAGGGCATAAATCATCAGCAGGTTCAGCGCCACGTTAACGCCGGAGACACGCGCCGCTTCCGGGTTGCCGCCGATAGCGAAGATGTTTTTACCGAAACGGGTTTTATTCCACAGGATCCACACGAAGAAGATAGCGATCAGCGCGTAGAAAGTAATGTACGACAGGCGGAATGAACCTAAAGCGACAAAGCCCTGGGCAAACTGTGAGAAGTGGCTGTCGAAACCGGAAATCGGCGACGCGCCGACAAAGTCGTAGTACAGGGAGTTGATACCGTAAACGATGATCATCGTACCCAGGGTAGTGATAAACGGCGTCACGTTGAGATAGGCAATGACGATCCCGTTAATCAAGCCAATCACCGCGCCGATCGCGCAGACCAGCAGAATCACCAACGGAATCGGCATGGTCGCCATCTCCGGGAACACCTTGTTGGCGTTATCCACCGCCTGCAGCATGGTGGCCGCCACCACCGCCGCCAGACCCACCTGACGTCCGGCGGAAAGGTCGGTCCCCTGGGTGACAATCAGCCCGGCGACGCCGAGCGCGATGATAATACGTACCGAGGATTGCGTCAGGATGTTACTTAAGTTCAACAGACTTAAGAAGGTCGGGTCCTGGAAAATAATAATGGCCAGTAAGACCAAAAGTACAACGTAAATCCCACCCTCTTTCAGGTAAGTGAGGAAACTCTTTTTATTTAACGCACTCATGGAAAGCCCCTGATCTCAAAGGTGCAATGATGCAAGACGCAGAATTTCATTTTGCGTCGTGGTTTTGGTCTCAACAATTCCGGCAACCAGCCCGTTGCTCATAACCAGAATACGGTCGGTAATTCCCAGCAGTTCCGGCATTTCAGAAGAGATAATAATGATGCCCTTATCTTTTTTAGCCAGTTCGGCAATCAGCTGGTAAATTTCAAATTTCGCGCCGACGTCAATTCCGCGGGTCGGTTCATCAAGCATTAATATTTCCGGTTGGGTTAATAACCAACGGCCGATAATAACCTTCTGCTGATTCCCGCCGGAAAGCGAACCGATTTGCGTTTGATGGCCTGGGGTTTTAACCCGCATGGAATCGATAACCCATTGGGTATCGCTTTTCATCCGTGAATTATCCAGCAGGCCGACCTTGTTTTTATACTTCTTGATATTTGATATCAGCGAGTTAAAACCAATATCGAGATAAGCATAAATCCCCGTCGAACGACGCTCTTCGGTTACCAGCGCAAAGCCGTGGTTAATCGCTTCATTAGCGCTATGGTTATTAATTTTTTACCATGCAGGGTAATGGTGCCGCTGGCCTTTTCGCGGATGCCAAACAGCGTTTCAACAATATCGGTACGTTTAGCGCCCACCAGTCCGGCAATGCCGAGAATTTCGCCTTTATGCAGATCGAACGAGACATCGCGGATCGACGGCTGGCGCAGCGAGGTCAGGTTACGAACTTCAAGGATTACTTCGCCCGGTTTGTTTTGTTTATCCGGAAAACGCTGGTTCAGCGAACGGCCAACCATCATCGCGATGATCTTATCCATATCCAGCCCCTCCAGCGGCTGGGTGGCAATCCACTGACCATCGCGCAGGATCGTAATCTCATCGCATAGCTGAAATATCTCCTCCATTTTATGGGAGATATAAACAATACCGCAGCCACGCTCTTTCAGCTTGCGGATTATTTTAAACAGGTGATTAACCTCTTTTTCTGTCAGCGATGAGGTAGGCTCATCCATAATGACGATTTTCGCGTCATAGGAGAATGCTTTGGCAATTTCAATCATCTGCATCTGCGATACCGATAAAGTCCCCACGCGAGCGCGCGGATCAATATCAATATCGAGTTCATCAAATATCGCTTTGGTATCGCGATACATTTTATCCTGATCGACAAACATGCCTTTGGTGGGGTAACGTCCCAGCCACATGTTGTCCATGACCGAACGTTGAAGTACCAGGTTTAATTCCTGGTGCACCATAGAAATACCGTTTTCCAGCGCTTCTTTCGCCGAATGGAAATCGATTTCTTTTCCCTGAAAAAGAATACTGCCGGAATCTTTTTGATAGATTCCAAATAAGCATTTCAATAATGTCGATTTGCCCGCGCCATTCTCCCCCATTAATGCATGGATAGAGTGCGGACGAACCTTCAGATTGACATTATCAAGAGCTTTAACGCCGGGGAAAGATTTGTTGATGTCACTCATTTCCAACAAATATTCGCCCGACTGTACGCTATTATTGCTGACCATAGTTATACCTGGCTGCGTTCGTGACGATCCGCGACGATAAGTTATATCGCAGCAAAATCGGCTTCGGTATCAGGAATAATCGGGCGCGCTGAGCGCGCCCGCAATGCATGAAGAACTTATTTACCGATAAACTGGCTGAGGTTGTCTTTATCTACGCCTACGTACGGTACGCGGACAATCTTATTCTCAATTTTCCAGTTGGTGCCAGCAGCGGGCTCTTTGCCGTCAGCCAGGTTCTTCGCCAGATCGAAGGTCGCTTTGGCCTGGTTGTTGGCGTCGTTCAGCACGGTACCGGCCATCGCGCCGGATTTCACCAGCGCCAGCGCTTCAGGCAGGGCATCAACGCCGAACACCGGAATGCTGCTCTTGTTATGCGCTTTCAGCGCTTCTACCGCGCCCATCGCCATCGCATCGTTGTTCGCGATGACCACTTCGATTTTGTTGGCGTTCGGGCCGGAGAGCCAGGCGTCCATTTTATCTTTCGCTTGTGCGGTATCCCACATGGCGGTATCTAACGCCAGTTGCTGAGTTTTAAGACCTTTTTCATTCAGCTCTTTGATAACGTAGGAAGTACGCGCTTCGGCATCCGGGTGGCCCGGCTCGCCTTTCAACAGAACAAACTGAATCTGACCATCTTTGTTCAGATCCCAGTTTGGATTCGCTTTCCAGTGTTTGGCGATAAGATCGCCCTGGATAATCCCGGATTCTTTGGAGTCGGTACCCACATAATAGGCTTTATCGTAGCTATCCAGCGCCTTGCGCGACGGCTCTTTGTTAAAGAACACCACCGGCACATTTTGCCCACGCGCTTTGTCGATAACCGTACCCGCCGCCGCCGGGTCAACCAGGTTGATGGCCAGCGCCTTCACCCCTTTCGCCAGCAGCACGTCGATCTGATCGTTCTGTTTGGACTGATCGTTCTGCGAGTCATTCATCAGCAGTTGCACGTCCGGCGCAGATTTGCCGTCTTTTTCGATCGCTTTACGCACAACGGACATGAAGTTGTCGTCATACTTGTAGATCGTAACGCCGATACGGGTATCCGCGGCATGCGCTGCGGCGCCAAAAAGCATGCCAGCCATGACGGCGGACAGAGCTAAGACCTTCTTATTCATGGAATCTCCGGTTTTATTATTTTGCATCGTTTTTTTTGGCGTGAAGATAGCTGGCGGGAGTTGTTACATTAGGGTTACCGCACAACGATATTCACAACGTTAATTCTGTCTTCCGTGTAGGGTAACGCTCCAGAAAAACGGCTTCATCAAGTGCCTAACCTATTGTTTAAGATGATATTTTAAAACATCACCTGTACAGTCTGGTTCGGACTGGTCAACGCTGCCATCATAAACAGCTGAATGTTAATATACTGTGAATTTACTCACAGATTGAAAGCGGTTACATCAGCTAATAGATTCAGTTAGTGATCGGCCCCACACTTTGCTTTTGCGTCACCGAATGGCGCCGCACCAGCGTGGGCATAAAGCAGTGGCTGGCCTCGCTATCGAGTTTCCCTGCCGCCCCTTGTAGCGCCAGTTCGGTAGCCAATTTCGCCATCGACATAATGGGATAGCGCACGGTAGTCAATTGCGGATCGGTGTAACGGGAAATGGGAATGTCATCAAAACCAATCAGCGAGAGATGCTGCGGCACGGCAATGCCGTTATCCTTGAGAGTGGTTAACGCCCCGGCAGCCATACTGTCGTTATAGGCAAACACCGCGGTCAGGCCTAAATTACGCCCCAGCAGTTCTACCATCGCCGCTTCACCGCCCTGCATATCCGGCGAACCCGAGCCCACCCAGCTATCCGGCGCGATAATGCCCTGCTCCTGCAGCGCTTTACTCCACCCTTCGCGGCGCAGTTCATCATCTTCAATGCCGTGGTTGGAAGAGAGATAGCCAATCCGCTGATGGCCGTTATTGAGCAGCATCCGCGTAGCCATTAGCGCACCGCTGACGTTATCGAGACCCACGCAGCGGTGCGCAAAACCAGGCACAATGCGGTTTATCAGCACCATGCCTGGAATATGCTGCATAAAGTCGCCAAGTTCGGCATCGCTTAACGCTTTCGAATGCACGATAAGCGCAGAACAGCGCTGGCGAATCAGCACCTCAATGGCGTTACGCTCTTTTTCAGCTTCATGGTAGCTGTTGCCGATTAGCACATATTTCTGATGCTGCTGCGCGACGGTATCCACCGCTTTCACCAGCGCGCCGAAAAAGGCGTCTGACACATCCATCACCACCACGCCAATGGTATCGCTAACCTGGGTCGCCAGCGCCTGGGCATTGGCATTCGGCCGATAGCCCAGTTGCGCGACCGCCTTCATCACTGCCTCCCGGGTATCCGGGCTCACCAGCGCGCTGTTGTTCAGAACCCGTGAAACCGTCGCCACGGAAACCCCCGCCTGACGGGCGACATCACGAATGGTGATCATACATACCCGCCTTTATCGCATTGCAATACGTCACACCCACCTCCTGTGTTCAGCAAGGTGGCTATTCTGGCAGCGACGCGCACCGCGCTACGTGAGTGAGGTCACACGGCTGGAAACGGTTACATCCATTTTGTTAATGATTGTGATCGAGATCGTTATACAGATGTATCTCTGGATGATGTCCCTGAGGCTCTCAGGGTTAACTGACGCCATAGCCACTCAACGGGCCCCTGGCGGAAATGACGCAGCCAAAACTGCGAGAAGAGGAGATTAACGGCCCACACCGCCGGCACAAAGGCCAGCAGCTGTAAACGGTCAAATTTCATAAACAGGCCCAGATGATAGAACAGCGTGGTGCAGATCAGGGTTTGCAGTAAATAGTTACTGAGCGCCATCCGCCCAACGCAGGCAATCGCCCCAACCAGACGAAAGCGGCATAATTGTGGCCAGAATCCCCACGCCAGCGCGGCATAGCCGATGGTTTGTAGCGGCGCGCCAAGTTCACGCGGCGCCTGCAGCAGAAAACCGCACCAGCGGTAGTCCCATTGCAAGTACCACTGCGCGGCGATGGCCGGCACATTTACCATCATTCCGGCAATAATCAGCACAGCCCCGACGCGGCGATAATGGCTAAGGCTAAACTGCCCTTTCAACCAGCCGCAGCGCATTAGCGCCGCGCCCATTAGCATCATCCCCGCCAGCTGCCAGCCGTACTGCACGCCAAGCGCCACCAGGTTATCGGACAGCATATCCGCGCGATTGCTCACCGCCTCCAGACCGCCTTTGAGCTTCCAGAACTGCTCATACTGCACATTCGCGGCATCGGGCACCCATGACCGGCTGGCGCCGTTGCCGGAAATTAAACCCAACAATACCAGCACCGCAATACCGATGAGATAAAGCACGACGCCGGTATTAAATAGCGATTTGACATGATGGGCATCGCGCACCATGCGCCAGGCAATCAGCCCCACCAGCGCATAGGCCAGCAGAATATCGCCGTCCCAGAAAAAGAGACCGTGAATAAAACCAAGCAGGGCAAGGAGCGTTAGCCGCGACTGGATCCAGCGTTTACCGCGTACCAGCAGCATTTGCAATCCGGCGCCGAACAGCAGAGCAAACAGGGTGAGGAATTTTACCTGCGCAAACAGATCGAGGATGGCCCAGCTCCAGGCGTCGCTCGGCGAAATACTCCCGGCCCAGGCCGGATTCAGATAGGCCGCCTTCGGCAAGCCGAAGGCGGTGATATTCAGTAGCAGAATGCCGAGGATGGCGACGCCGCGAACGAAGTCCAGCGTGACGTTTCTCTCCATGCACCCTGCTCCGAATTAATTGTGGTGACGTACGGCGCGCAGGAACTCCTGGCGGGTATTCTGGCTGGATTTAAACAGACCGCCAAGCGAAGTGGTGGTCGTGGCGCTGGTCGCATCGCGGATGCCGCGCGCTTTCACGCAGTAATGCACCGCGTCAATGGATACCGCGACGTTGCTGGTACCGAGCAAAGTCTGCAGCGCGGTAAGGATCTGCTGCGTCAGGCGCTCCTGCACCTGCGGACGCTGGGCAAAGAACTGCACGATGCGGTTAATTTTCGACAGGCCGATTACCGAATCTTTCGGGATATAAGCAACGGTCGCTTTGCCGTCAATCGTCACAAAGTGATGTTCACAGGTACTGGTCAGCGTGATATCGCGGACCGTCACCATCTCGTCAACTTTCATTTTGTTTTCAATAACGGTGATTTTCGGGAATCTGGCATAATCCAGACCGGAGAAAATCTCATCAACGTACATTTTTGCGATGCGATGCGGAGTCTCCATCAGGCTGTCGTCACTGAGATCAAGATTCAGCAGCTGCATAATCTCAGTCATGTGCCCGGCGATCAGACGCTTGCGCGTTTCATTATCAATTTCTTGTACTGGCGGACGCAGCGGCGTCTCCAGCCCACGAGCGACCAGCGCTTCATGAACGAGTATGGCTTCTTTACTCAATGATGACATTTAGGTTCTCCTGCAGGTGTGGCGCTCTTTGCTCTTCTGAGGGCAAAGTTTGCACTCATTGTGCGTGAGGTGGCGCACATAATCCAGTAGCCGTCACGATAATTATTGAAATTGGCGCAACCTTTCATTTTTACCGCTGCGGTTGGACGTTGTCGATGCGCCACGCCAGCGAGCCCCGCCGCTACCGCGCGCAATCATAAGTACTGTAGATGTTCAGAGACGTTCTTTATAACTTGTATTAATGATGCAATAGCTTTGCGCGACGGGAAAGTGAAAGTTACTCACCGGTTAATGAAATATCTGTATTATTAAGCATTACACATAGATACCCGAGGAGCCCTGCATGGAACTGCTTGAAGAACATCGCTGTTACGAGGGTCGGCAGCAGCGCTGGCGTCATCACTCCAGTACCTTGAATTGTGCGATGACGTTCAGCATTTTTTTACCGACGACGACGGAAACCGCCCCGCCGCCGGTGCTGTACTGGCTATCCGGTTTGACCTGCAATGACGAAAACTTCACCAACAAGGCTGGCGCCCAGCGTGTCGCCGCCGAACTTGGCATCGCGCTGGTGATGCCCGACACCAGCCCGCGCGGTGATGACGTCGCCGATGATGCAGGTTACGATCTCGGTAAAGGCGCGGGTTTTTACCTCAACGCCACTCAGGCGCCGTGGGCGGCGCATTTTCGCATGTACGACTACCTGCGCGATGAGCTACCGCAGTTGATTAACCGTCAATTTAAGGTCGCCGACCGTTGCGCTATCAGCGGCCACTCGATGGGCGGCCACGGCGCGCTCATCATGGCGCTGAAAAACCCAGGGCGCTTTACCAGCGTCTCGGCCTTCGCGCCGATCGTTAACCCATGCAAAGTTCCATGGGGACAAAAAGCGTTCAGCAACTATCTCGGCAATGATGAAGCGAACTGGCAGGAGTGGGACAGCTGCGCACTCATGCAGACAAGCCAGGCCGGGGATGCCATTGCCACATTAATTGATCAAGGTGACGCCGACCAGTTTCTCGGTACCCAGTTGCAGCCCGCGGTCCTTGCAGAGGCGGCGCGACAGAAACAGTGGCCGCTGAGCCTGCGTATCCAGCCCGGCTACGACCACAGCTACTATTTCATCGCCACCTTTATAGAAGATCATCTGCGCTTCCACGCGGAGCATCTGTTTAAGTAACCCTCTATTTCCCTCCGCCGGGCATGCTCCGCTTGCCCGGCTTTATATCTTCGTCAGGAACTATCTTGTCGCTACGGGCGATAATTTGTTATTTAAAACACAACATATATGATTTAGCATATATGTACCTCCATGATAATCTGGTCAACCATGATAAAGCCTATCCAGCTGTTTAAAATCCTGGGGGATGAAACCCGTTTAGCCATCATCATGTTGCTGCGTGAGTCCGGCGAACTGTGCGTCTGCGATCTGTGTGCCGCCACCGGGCAATCCCAGCCGAAAATATCTCGCCATATGGCGATATTACGTGAATCTGAACTGGTACTCGACCGCCGGCAAGGGAAATGGGTCCACTATCGCCTCTCGCCCCATATGCCGGCCTGGACGGCGGAGATCATTGCCACGACCAGGCAGAGCATGAGGGAAGATATTGACGAATGGCGCAAGAAAACAGCGTGCGCCACCTGTTGATACATATATAGAAACGCATATATCGGAGTAGAGAATGTTGTTGGCCGGTAGTCTCTTTTTATTCACGCTGGTGTTGGTTATCTGGCAGCCCAGGGGCCTCAGCATCGGCTGGAGCGCGAGTATTGGCGCAATACTGGCGCTGGCCAGCGGCGTTATTCATCTCAGTGATATTCCCGTTGTCTGGAATATCGTCTGGAACGCAACAGCGACTTTTATCGCGGTGATTATCATCAGCCTGCTGCTCGATGAGTCGGGCTTTTTTGAATGGGCTGCGCTGCATGTCTCCCGCTGGGGCAACGGGCGCGGTCGTCTGCTGTTCACCTGGATTATCCTGTTAGGCGCGACCGTTGCGGCGCTGTTTGCTAACGATGGCGCAGCGCTCATTCTGACGCCCATCGTCATTGCCATGCTGCTCGCTCTGGGGTTCAGCAAAAGGACAACATTAGCCTTTGTCATGGCTGCCGGGTTTATTGCCGATACCGCCAGCCTGCCGCTTATCGTTTCCAATCTGGTCAATATTGTCTCAGCTGATTTCTTCCGGCTTGGTTTTACGCAATACGCCTCTGTGATGGTTCCTGTTGATATTGCTGCCATAGCGGCCACGCTGGGCATGCTGCATCTGTTTTTCCGCCGGGATATTCCAGCAACTTACAACGTCACTTTGCTGAAAACACCTGCCAGCGCGATTAAAGATCCCGCAACCTTCAAAGCCGGCTGGGTTGTTTTGCTTTTGTTGCTGGTTGGTTTCTTTGTTCTTGAACCGCTGGGGCTGCCCGTTAGCGCCATCGCCGCTGTCGGAGCCGCTGTTCTGTTTGCCGTTGCGAAAAAAGGTCACGCCATCAATACCGGTAAAGTATTGCGCGGCGCGCCCTGGCAGATCGTTATTTTCTCGCTGGGTATGTACCTGGTGGTCTACGGTCTGCGCAATGCGGGCTTAACGGAATATCTATCGGGTATGCTGAATATGCTGGCGGATAAGGGACTGCTGGCGGCAACGTTTGGCACGGGCTTCCTGACCGCTTTCCTGTCGTCGGTAATGAACAATATGCCAACGGTCCTGGTGGGCGCACTGTCGATTGAAGGAAGCACCGCTTCTGGCGTTATTAAAGAAGCGATGATCTACGCCAACGTGATCGGGTGCGATTTAGGCCCCAAAATCACGCCAATAGGCAGTCTGGCGACCCTGCTGTGGCTGCACGTACTGTCGCAGAAAAGCATGACCATCAGTTGGGGATATTACTTCCGCACAGGCATCATCATGACGCTACCTGTGCTGTTTGTCACTCTGGCCGCGCTGGCGCTGCGGCTCTCTCTCACTCTATAACGAGATACTCATATGAGTAATATCACCATCTATCACAACCCGGCCTGCGGTACGTCACGGAATACGCTGGAGATGATCCGTAACAGCGGTAATGAGCCCACCGTTATTTATTACCTTGAAACACCGCCGACTCACGATGAGCTGGTTAAGCTTATTGCAGATATGGGGATCGCTGTGCGTACTCTACTACGCGAGAATGTTGAACCTTATGCTCAGTTGGGACTCGCAGAGGACAAGTTCACCGACGAGCAGTTAATAGAATTTATGCTCGCTCATCCCATCCTGATTAATCGCCCTATTGTGGTCACTGAACGGGGAACCCGCTTATGTCGGCCATCTGAAGTGGTACTGGATATCCTGCCCGACCCGCAGCAAGGCGCATTTAGCAAAGAGGATGGAGAAAAGGTGGTGGATGAAAGGGGCAAGCGGCTGATACCTGGCGGATAGCGGCGTACACGTTTTATCGGGGCAGCCGCCACTGAAGTTACTTCAGCGACGGCAGACAGTTTATCGCTATCAGAAGCGGTAATCGACGGCCATAAAGTAGCGACGGCCATCTTCGGTGTAGCTGTAATCGTCGCGGCTCAGATCTTTATCGCCAACGTTAAGTACGCCGGAGCGCAGTTTCACGCTTTTGCTGACCTGCCACGCGGCGCCGATATCGAACATGGTATAACCGCCTGGGGTTTTACCCGTCGCGCTTACCGCACGCTGCTCGCCGGTATAGTTGGCCGTGACGTAGAAAGACCAATCCTCCAGCGGTTTCCAGTCGAGGGTACCGTTAGCGGTATGGAACGGCAGCGTCTGCAGCGGTTTATTGCCGCCATTGCTCAGATCGCGACCATCGTTATAGGTGTAGTTGACCGTCAGTTTCCACTCTTCGCCGAACGGCACCTTCACTTCGGTCTCTACGCCTTTAATCCGCGCTTTGTTGACGTTGAAGTAGCGGAACACCGGCACGCGCTTACCGTTCACGGTCTTCCAGCCGACGAAGTTCGGGTAACCCGGCGCCTCGCTGGCGCTGGAGGTGCGCAGGATGTCGATCATATCGTCAACGTTGTTCTGGAAGGCGGTCACGCTGCCTTCAACACCTTCCAGCCAGCCCTCTTCACCGCTGTAATACAGACCAAGCTCAAAGCTTTCGCTGGTTTCCGGCTTCAGATTCGGGTTACCGATAATGCTGCAGCTACCGCGACAGGAGTTGGTGGTCCAGTCCGGGTTCAATTGCAGCAGCGACGGCGCTTTAAAGGCCGTAGCCCAACCGCCTTTCACGGTCACGGTATCGGTGGCGTTATAGACCAGGTACGCACGCGGGCTCCAGTGATCGCCGTAGGTTTGATGATCGTCCATACGGATGCCGGTGGTCAGCGCCAGCGGTTCAAAGATCCGCCACTCATCTTCGAGGAACAGCGCGTACTGGCTGGCGGAAGTCGATTTGCCGCCGCTGCTCAGGTTTACCGGATCTTTGAGTTTATCGTGGCGCCATTCACCGCCGAGGGTGACGATCTGGTTGATCATCCCCAGCGGCATCACATATTTACCATCCACAGCATTGCTTTCAGAGGTAATGGTCCCAGCCTGCCCCGGGTTTTTGTTATCCACTTTCTCGCCGTAGAATTTCACTTCGCTATTGCCGACATCCCAGCGCCCGTTATGGGTCAAAGAGTAGTTTTGGCGTTCAAGGCGGTTTTTATCAAGCGAGTCTGAGTCGCGATCCTGGCGATCGAAACCGTAGCCGGCGGTAATGTCCTGGTTCTCCGTTGGCGTCCAGGCGAACTCAACGTTACCGTCGCGGCTGGTGAAACCTTCAATGCGCGGCGTTTCACCCGCAGCGTTGCTGGAAGGTTGTTGATCGTCTTTACTACGTTTCGCCAGGCTGCCGTAGGCTTTCATCCCCAGCACGCCGTCAATCAGCGGGCCGCTGGTGAAGAACTGGCCGTTATAAGTGTCACCGCGATCGCGGTGTTCCTGAATGGTGGCATCGCTGCTGAGGGTACCGGTCCATTTCTGGCCGATTTTTTTGGTAATGATATTGACCACGCCGCCGAGCGCGTCGGAACCGTACAGGGAAGACATCGGGCCGCGCACTACCTCAATCCGCTCGATGGAGTCCACCGGGATCCAGTTCAGATCGAAATCGTTATGGCGGAAGACGGCGTTACGCGAGTTGACGCGTTTGCCATCGATCAGGATCAGCGTATAGCTGCTATCCAGACCGCGGATGCTGACACCCTTGCGGTTATCCCCTTCGTTGGTGAGCTGAACGCCAGGCACATCGCGCAGCACGTCCTTCAGGTTCTGCACCGGCTTACGCTGCAAGTCCTGTTGGGTGATCACGCTGATACTGGCGGGGGCATCTTTGACGCTCTGTTCAGTCGCCGCGGCGGTGACAACCAGCGTTTCGTCATCATTTGCGGCCAGCGCCGGAAATGCCAATGCTACGACGGACGCGCACAGTCCCGCCCGGGCAAAAGGGTTTAACCTGAACATACCAAATCTCCATGAGGTCAACTACAAATCAAACAAAGGGTGCTGCTTGCACATCCTGTCGACACGCGGCTCTGGCGGCCGCGCGCAATTTTTTTACAGTCGATGTGGCTGGTCACCCCTTGCCTTTCGTAGTTGAGCGGCAAGATATGGAGATTGGCTTCATCCGGAATCTTCCGAAATGATAAGGATAATGATTACAATTATCAATACAATTATGAAGAAGTGTGTCCGTTTGTAAGCCTTGCGGGCATAAAAAAAGCCCTCTTTAAAAGAGGGCTTTATCGAAAGCGGTAGAGTGTGGAATTAGCCTTTAAAGCGTTCCGGGAACTTCATTTCGCTGTAGCGCACGAAGCGGGTACCTTTCACCAGCTTGTAACCAAACCAGATAACCAGGAACAGCGGAATACCGATGTAGGTCGCCGCCACGCCGCCCCAATCAATGGTGTCCTTGAGGAAGGCTTCATAGTTCTGGCCAAGGGTGATGATAAGGCACAGTACGAAGGCGAAGATCGGCCCCAGCGGGAAGAACCCGGAACGGTACGGCAGGTTATTAATATCGTTACCCTGCAACACGTAACCACGACGGAAACGGTAGTGGCTGATCGCAATACCCAACCAGGCGATAAAGCCAGTCATCCCGGAGGTATTCAGCAGCCACAGGTAAACCGTCTGGTTGCCGAACATCGAGGTCAGGAAGCACAGCGCCGCAATCACGGTAGTCGCATACAGCGCGTTGCGCGGTACGCCGCCTCTCGACAGCTTCGAGAAAATGCGCGGCGCTTTGCCGTCGCACGCCAGGGTATACAACATACGCGTAGAGGCGTACATCCCGGAGTTACCCGCCGACAGCACCGCCGTCAGGATAACCGCGTTCATGATCGCCGCCGCAGAGAGCAGACCGGCGTGCTCGAATACCAGGGTGAACGGGCTAACGGAAATGTCTTTAACGTCGTTGCGCAGCAGGCTCGGATCGGTATACGGGATGATCAGGCTGATAATCAAAATCGCGAAGACATAGAACAGCAGGATACGCCAGAACACCTGACGCACCGCGCGCGGAATGTTCTTCTCCGGATTTTCCGATTCGCCCGCGGCAATACCGATGAGCTCGGTACCCTGGAAGGAGAAGCCGACAATCATCGCCACGCCGATCATCGCCGCAAAACCGCCGGCAAACGGCGCATCATCAATGCCCCAGTTGCTCCAGCCCGCCGGCTTGGCGCCTTCGAAAATGCCAAAAATCATCATAATGCCGACGATGATAAAGATAATCACGGTGGCAACTTTAATCAGCGAGAACCAGTACTCCGCTTCGCCGAAGCCGCGTACCGAGATCCAGTTCAGCAGGAACATGATGCCGAGGAATAAGGCGCTCCAGATCCAGCCGGGTGTATCCGGGAACCAGTAGCTCATCACCAGCTGCGAAGCAACGAGGTCAACGGCGATAGTCACCGCCCAGTTGTACCAGTAGTTCCAGCCCAGCGCGAAACCAAAGCCTTCTTCTACATAGTTCTGACCGTAGGTCGCAAAAGAGCCTGAAACCGGCATAAACGCCGCCAGCTCGCCGAGGCTGGTCATCAGGAAATACACCATCAGACCGATCAGAATGTAGGAAAGCAGCGCGCCGCCGGGGCCTGCCTGAGAAATTGTTGCGCCAGAGGCAACGAAAAGACCTGTACCGATGGAACCGCCAATAGCGATCATGGTCAAGTGGCGCGCTTTTAGCTCGCGGCGGAGCGTGGGCGCTTCTGTGGTTTTAGTTTCCGAAACCATGTGAAAATGCTATCCATCCAAAAAATGAGGCGCGATTGTAGCAGACGATCGTCCATCCATCCGGTACAAATGCAAAGTTATAAGAGAGCTTCATGATCTGACACAAATTATTAGTAAAGCAGTAATCCTGCATTGGCGCATAAAAAAACAGACAAAAAATCGCGGCTTACGGCAAAATAACGCGAGGATTGTCACAATGCTGAAGGAGTCAGCTTATGGTTTCCCCCACTCGTCGCAGCCTGGCCCCCGATGCCTTTCTGCTACTGGCGATTTTCTGCCTGTATCTATTCGTTATTGGCCTGTACGCCAGTATCACGGTGCTGGAACACTGGTTGCGGCTGCCGAATTACCTGACCGATAACAGGGAGACTTTTCTTGTCGGCGCGCTTCCTCTTGCGATTGCGGGGCTGCTGGGGCTACTGGCGGGCGTCGGAGTGAAAAAGCGGCTGATGGTTCGGCTATGCAAAGTCTTCTGCGCCTTTTCTCTTATCTATATTGCGGCTTTCGCCTGGCTGGACTGGCGCACGATGGACCACTATCGGGATAACCCGCAGTACGGCGTATGCAAGCAATACAGCAAACACACCATTTATATGTACGTGTGGAATAGCGACTGGTGCGACCATTTCGACAAAAGGGTGCAAACCCCCTCCCCCATTGCTAATAGGGAGAATACCCCGTGAAGAAACCAGCAAAAGTTGCTAACGCCGAACCGCAGGCCACTCGCGCACAGCGAATCTGGCAACAGCTAAACGCATGGCTTATTTTTCCGGCGCTAGGGGTTTACGCGCTCTATTTAGCAACCGACTATCTGCCATTACTGAAATTACGCGGTTGGCCGGACTTCGCCTCCGTTTCCTTACTGAAGGCCAATTTTACCGGCTCCGCGCTGCTCTTTTTTTCATTCGCCTGGCGGATGGGCAGAGTGCTGCGTGGTAAAACCGTCGATGGAAGTTATGAAAATCGCCTGCTGACCGCTATCGCCGGATTTACGCTGGCGCTGCTGATCGTCATCAACAGCGCCATTTTTACCTTACATTTTACGGTATACGGCTCGCCGCGCTACATTCGCTGCTGGGAACCCGTTCCCATGGGCAGCTGGCATTATGCCAGAACCCCGGAGATCTGCGTGCAGCACGGCTACGCGCCAATAAGGGATACCGCTACACCTCGCAGTAACGGATAAAGCGCTGCAGCGCCTTGGAAACGTGTTTTTGCCGATGGCGAATACGCCACAACGTGCGCGTCAGGCGCGGCAGCGGCAGCTTGAGCTCCACCAGCGTTCCGGCCTCCAGCTGTTCGGCAATGACTCGCCTCGACAGGCAGCTGATGCCTAGTCCGTGGCGCACCGCATGTTTAATCGCCTCTGAGTTGCCAAGCTCCATGCCTAACTGGAACGCGGGCAGATGCGACAACAGCACATAATCGACGATCTCCCGCGTGCCGGAGCCATGCTCGCGCAGGATCCACTGCGCTTCCGCCAGCCGTTGCAGCGTCAATTCGCCTTCGAGGAATGGCGAATCAGGGGCGGCGAACACCACCAGTTCATCTTCAATCCACGGCTCGGCGATAATATCCGCCGCGTGGCACGGCCCTTCGATCAGGCCAATATCGACGCGCAAATCGCTGACCGCATTAATCACATCCTGGCTGTTGCCAACGCTCAGCTCCAGCGGCAGTTCAGGGAAGTCGCGGCGGTAGCGGGCGATGATTTCCGGCAGAATATAGTTGCCGATGGTGCTACTGGCATAAACGCGGATAGCGCCATTATCGCCGCGAAACAGCTGTTCTATCTCTCCGGCGCGCTCCAGCAGGGCCAGCGCGCGCGGGTAGAGCAAGCGGCCATGCTCGTTGACCACCAGCCGTTTACCGACGCGGTCAAAAAGCTGAACGCCGAGTTGCCCCTCCAGATCGGTCAGCGCCGCGCTCACCGCCGACTGCGACAGCGCCAGCATCTGTGACGCCTGAGTCGTCGACCCGCTTTTCAAAACCTCAGCAAAAACTTCCAGTTGCCGTAGCGTGATATGCATAACTCACCTGTGTATTAGCCCAAGCTGGATAACCGTCAACGCTATGTTGACATAAATCAGCAGGGCTGTGGCCTGAAGGATGAAGGGTATAACCCAAAATCATTCGTGCTGCAGAAAGGCGGCAAGTGAGCGACAAATTCGTCAGGAACGAATTTGACCAGTCAAAGGCTGGCCTCCGGTGAGGGACAAGGATGTCCCTCATTAATCCCCAGGAGCTTACATCAGTAAGTGACTGGGGTGAGTAAACGCAGCCAACACATCTGCAGCGCGAAGGATGAAGGGTTTATCACTTATTCCGATAGATTATAAATATATAATCAATTTTATTTTTAAACCAGCCAGTCGTATTCTTTGCCCAGACAAAGGAGAAGGTTATGACAGCACTCACTTTACCCACTAAACATCGCACCCTGTGGCATTTCGTCCCAGGTCTGGCGCTGACCGCCGCGTTGACCGGCGCCGCCCTGTGGGCAGGCAGTTTCCCTGCTATCGCCGGCGCGGGCTTCAGCGCGCTGACGCTGGCTATTTTGTTCGGCATGGTGGTCGGTAATACCGTTTATCCTAAAATTTGGCAGTCCTGCGACGGCGGGGTGATTTTCGCCAAGCAGTATCTGCTGCGCCTGGGGATCATTCTTTATGGTTTTCGTCTGACGTTTGCCCAGATTGCTGACGTCGGCGTCAGCGGGATCCTGATTGACGTACTGACGCTGTCCAGCACTTTCTTTATCGCCTGTTTCCTCGGGCAGAAGGTTTTCGGGCTCGATAAACATACCAGCTGGCTTATCGGCGCCGGTAGCAGCATCTGCGGCGCCGCGGCGGTCCTGGCCACCGAGCCGGTCATCAAAGCCGAAGCCAGTAAAGTGACGGTCGCCGTGGCGACAGTGGTTATCTTCGGTACTATCGCTATCTTCCTCTACCCGGCGATGTACCCGCTGCTGGCGCACTGGTTCACTCCGGAAGCCTACGGCATCTATATGGGCTCCACCATGCATGAAGTCGCTCAGGTGGTCGCCGCCGGTCACGCGGTTAGCCCGGACGCCGAAAATGCGGCGGTTATCGCCAAAATGCTGCGCGTGATGATGCTGGCTCCGTTCCTGCTGTTCATCGCTGCTCGTGTGAAACAACTGGCGCCAGCCGGTAACGGCGAAAAGAGCAAAATCACCATTCCGTGGTTTGCCATCCTGTTTATTCTGGTGGCGGTATTTAACTCCTTCCACCTGCTGCCGAAAGCCGTCGTCGATATGCTGGTCACCCTCGATACCGTACTGCTGGCGATGGCGATGGCCGCGCTGGGCTTAACCACCCACGTCAGCGCACTGAAAAAAGCCGGTGCGAAGCCGCTGCTGATGGCGCTGATGCTGTTCGTCTGGCTGATTGTTGGCGGCGGCGCGATTAACTTCGCTATCCACCACCTGATTGGCTAAGCAGTAAGTTTTCTCGTCGATATTCATTCATTGCTGTAACTCTCCGGTTAAGCCGCTATCATTACCCTCCCCCCAGCGGCTTAACTGGAGTTTTTTTATGAAATATATTGGAGCGCACGTTAGCGCCTCCGGCGGTCTGGCCAATGCCGCCATCCGCGCCGCCGAAATCGAAGCGACCGCCTTCGCCCTGTTCACCAAAAATCAGCGTCAATGGCGCGCCGCGCCGCTCACCGACGAAGCGATTGCCGAATTCAAAGCCGCCTGCGAAAAATATCACTTCGGCCCGGGGCAAATCCTGCCGCACGACAGCTACCTGATTAACCTCGGTCATCCGGTCGAAGAAGCGCTGGAGAAATCCCGCGAGGCGTTTATCGATGAATTAACCCGCTGCCAGCAGTTGGGATTAACGCTGCTCAACTTCCATCCGGGCAGCCACCTGCAGCAGATCCCGGAAGATGAATGCCTGGCGCGTATCGCTGAATCCATCAACATCGCGCTGGCGAAAACCGAAGGCGTGACCGCGGTTATCGAAAATACCGCCGGTCAGGGCAGTAACCTCGGTTTTAAATTTGAGCATCTTGCCGCCATCATTGACGGCGTTGAAGACAAATCCCGCGTTGGCGTCTGCATTGATACCTGCCACGCTTTCGCCGCCGGCTATGACCTACGCAGCGCGGAGGAGTGTGAAAAGACCTTCGCCGAATTCGAACGGATCGTCGGCTTCCGGTATCTGCGCGGCATGCACCTGAATGATGCCAAAAGCGCTTTTGGCAGCCGCGTCGACCGTCACCATAGCCTGGGTGAAGGCAATATCGGCCATGATGCTTTTCGTTGGATCATGCAGGATAACCGTTTCGATGGTATCCCGCTGATTCTGGAAACCATTAACCCGGATATCTGGGCGGAAGAAATTACCTGGCTGCGGGCGCAGCAGACCGCCGAAGTGGCCTGAATCCAGACACAAAAAAAGGGCCGACAAATCGGCCCTTTTTTATTGCGCTTATATTACGCCGCTTTTTCAGCTTCCGCCGCCGGCGCTTCCGGGCGCTTCAGCACCGCGTAAGAGAGACCCGCAACCAGCGTACCGGCAATAATCGCCAGCAGATAACCCAGCACCGGAGTGATGGCGCCTGGGATCAGCAGAACGAACAGACCGCCATGCGGCGCCATCAGTTTCGCGCCTACCGCCATCGAGATAGCGCCGGTCACCGCGCCGCCAACGATACAGCAAGGCAGTACGCGCATCGGGTCACGTGCGGCGAATGGAATCGCCCCTTCGGTAATGAAGCACAGACCCAGAACCAGCGCCGCTTTACCGCCTTCACGCTGCGATTTATCGAACTTGTGGCGGGCAATCAGCGTCGCCAGGCCAAGCGCCAGCGGTGGCACCATACCGGCCGCCATAATCGCCGCCATCGGCGCATAGGTTTGAGTACTCAACAGACCCACACCGAAAGCATAAGCCGCTTTGTTCACCGGGCCGCCCATATCGGTACACATCATGCCGCCAAGGATCGCGCCGAGCAGCACCGCGTTCGCCGTCCCCATGGTTTGCAGCCAGTGGGTGAGCCAGGCCAGGATACCCGCCACCGGTTTACCGATCAGGTAGATCATCGCCAGACCAACAATCAGGCTGGAAATCAGTGGAATGATCAGAATCGGCTTCAACGCTTCCATACTCTGCGGCAGTTTCAGCTTAGTGCTGATTAACTTCGCCACATAACCGGCAAGGAAACCGGCGATAATACCGCCGATAAAGCCGGAACCGCCGCTGACGGCCAGCATACCGCCGATAAGGCCAGGCGTCAGACCCGGACGGTCAGCGATGGAGAAAGCGATAAAGCCAGCCAGTACCGGCACCATCAGCGCAAAGGCTGAACCGCCGCCGATTTGCATCAACGCCGCCGCCATGGTGTCTTTCACTTCAAACGCTTTAATACCGAACGCGAACGACAGCGCGATACACAGACCGCCTGCTACCACCATCGGCAGCATGTAGGAGACGCCGGTCAGCAGGTGACGATAAGCGCCAGCCGACTCTTTTTTACCTTCGCCGGACGCCTGCGGTTTGCCGGATGGCTGGTACGGTTTTGCTTCCGCAACGGCTTTATCCAGTTCCTGCGCGGTTTTCTTCAGCGCCAGTCCGGTAGTGGTGCGATACATCGGTTTACCAGCGAACTTCGCCAGATCGACTTCGATATCGGCGGCGACGATCACCAGATCCGCCTGCTCCACCTCTTCCGGGGTAATGGCATTACCGGCCCCCACTGAGCCACGGGTTTCTACTTTCACCCACCAGCCGCGTTTTTTAGCCTCGGTTTCAATGGCTTCCGCCGCCATAAAGGTATGAGCTACACCGGTCGGACAAGCGGTAACGGCGACAATGCGTTTCTGCCCCTGGGCGGCGGCCGGAACGGCTACCGCCGCTGGCGCAACGTACGGCTTAGCGTGATCTTTCGCTTCACCCAGGAACAGCTCCGGATGGGCGACAGCACGGTTAATATCGCCCAGAAAGACGTTTTTACCATTCAGCGAGCTATCGGCCGGCAGCGCGGTCCCCAGTACGATGGCCAGTTCGGCATCGTTCGGGTTATCAATCAGCTCAAGGTGCGCTTTCTGCGCCGCGGCGCTGAGCAGGGTCTTCGCCATGTAGGCGCGAGCCTGGCCAAGCCCGGCATCAATAATCAGCAGCGTTTTCATTATGCCTCTCCTGCTGTCAATTAAAGGGTTGTAAGTCGACGCGCGCCATCATTGCGGCCAACTGGGTACGATCGGTAATGCCAACGTTGCTCTGGCTAACGGCCAGGGCGGCGACGGCGGTCGCCAGGCGCAGGGTATGCTCGCTGGATTCACGCATCAGCAGGCCGTAAATCAGGCCGCCGACCATCGAATCACCGGCGCCGACGGTGCTGACGACTTCTACTGAAGGCGGTTTGGCAATCCATTCGCCGGAGGCGTTAACCCACAGCGCGCCCTCTTCGCCTAACGAAATCACCACGTGGGCGATACCTTGCTCGCGCAGCGCATGGGCGGCGTCGATAACATCTTTCATCTCCGGCAACTTGCGGCCAGCCCAGATTTCCAGCTCGCGGCGGTTTGGTTTTACCAGCCACGGCGCGGCTTTCAGCCCTGCAACCAGCGCTTCGCGGCTGCTATCGAAAATAATGCACGGGCACTGGCTGCGCAGGCGCGTCATCCAGTCGGTAAAGGCTTCCGGACTCACGCCGGACGGCAGGCTGCCGCTGACGCAAACCATATCGAACTGCCCCAGCCAGCTCAGAGAATCATTAACGAAACGCTCCCAATCCGCCGGGGTTACTTCGAAACCGGAGAAGTTGAAATCGGTCACTTCGCCATCTTTTTCCGTCAGCTTGACGTTAATACGGGTACGCCCCTGCACCACCTGGAAGCGGTTGGCGATACCCAGCTCGCTAAACAGCTGCTGGAAGCCATCCTGGTTATCTTTACCGAGGAAGCCGCCGACGGTGACGTCGATGCCAAGATCTTTCAGCACCTTCGCCACGTTGATACCTTTGCCTGCCGCATGCAGGCCAGTGGTGCGCACCAGGTTCACTTCGCCACGTTCGATTTCCGGGGTGAAACCCACCAGGTCGTATGCCGGATTTAATGTAATCGTTGCTACACGTCTGCTCATTTATGCGCCCTCCCCAAGGCCTGCGGCGATCGCTTCGCCAATCGCATCCAGCGCTTGTTGCGCATCTTCACCCTGCGCGGTAAAACGCAGACGGTGACCTTTTTTCACACCCAGCGCCACGACCTTCATCAGGCTGCGGCCATTGGCCGGCTTGCCGGAACCATCGAGGTTGGTAACGGTAATGTCGCTGGAGAATTGTTTAATCGTATTAACCAGCATCGTGCCCGGACGTGCGTGCAGCCCGTGCTCGTTGCGTACCACAAACTCGGCGTTCAGCACGTCTTCAGCAATGGCGTCGTCGCTGGTCAGCAGCGCCAGCAGCGTGGCGGCGTCGGCTTTCAGCAGATGCTCCGCTTTTTTATCAATAAGCAGATTGCTCAGGCGATTAAGCACCGCGGTCGGCTGCTCATCGGCCATCGCGACGGTGATCAGCAGCGCCACCGGCTGCCCGTCAGCGGTAAACGCATTGGCGGCGCGACTCACGGCGATAGCGCTGCGCAGGTTGCCTTCCGCACAGTCGTTCAACCAGATCCCCTGGCCCAGGTTAAGCGGCACATCGTTAATAGTGCGGCTGACGAAATCGGCGTTTACCGCCCCCGCCTCTTTCAGCCGCGCGGCGTTCAGCGCCTGCAGCGTCAGCAGATCGTTGGCGACCACGTCGAGGCTCAACGTTTCGTTGTCGAGCTTCAGCGCTTCGCTTTGCTTTTCGCCCATCAGCAGAGCGCGCAGTTCTTCTGCGGTGGTGACGGTTCTCAACTGTTCAGCCACCGAGTCGTCGCTCAGGACGTGCGTCAACTGACGCAGCAGACCGAGGTGCTCGTCGGAGCTGGCGGCAATACCGATCGCCACATAAGCGGTTTGTCCTTCTCCCCAGGTCACGCCCTGCGGGAACTGATACACCTGTACGCCCGTTTTCAGAACCTGGTCGCGGGTATCGGTGGTGCCGTGCGGAATAGCGATGCCATTGCCGAGGAAAGTGGAGGTCTGCTGCTCGCGGGCAAGCATACCGTTAACGTAGCCGTCAGCCACATTACCCGCGCTAACCAGCGCGCCAGCAATCTGACGTATTGCCTCTTCTTTATTCGCGGCCTGCTGGCCGGGATGGATATCCTGTACAGATAACTGGAACATAGTTCTCCTCTCCGCTGAATTGAATCGTTTCAGCTAACATGAGAAAAAATACGCCACCCGATGACTGGATAATACTCTGATGACGCTGAAACGTTTCAATGAGTCTGTACCTTTCTTGCGCACTGCGCAAGTAAACTCCGAAGGCTGATAACAGAATTTAGAGATACCGCACATTTTTGCTGAAGCTAATGGTGAAATGCGCCATTGGCTTCAGCATTTTGCTGAACGACATAATTTGAAACGCCTTTTTAATTTTTCGTGCCATACCACTATTCATTTTATGGGTGTCGACGTAAACTTCGCCTCTCCTGAAACCAATGATATTCCAGCATGCAAAACAGTAGCGCCGCCCTTCCCCGCCGCGGGTTCGACTTAACCTCCTCCGCTTTTCTTATCGTCGCCTTTCTGACGGGGATCGCCGGGGCCTTACAGACCCCGACCCTGAGCCTGTTTTTGACCAATGAGGTGCACGTGCGCCCGGCAATGGTCGGCTTCTTTTTTACCGGCAGCGCGGTCATCGGCATTCTGGTAAGTCAGTTTCTTGCCGGGCGTTCCGATCGTAAAGGCGATCGCAAGCAGCTGATTGTCGCCTGCTGCCTGCTGGGGGTGCTGGCCTGCGTGCTGTTCGCCTGGAACCGCAACTACTTTATTCTGCTGTTCGTCGGCGTCTTCCTTAGCAGCTTTGGCTCTACCGCCAACCCGCAGATGTTCGCCCTTGCCCGCGAGCATGCCGATAAAACCGGCCGCGAGGCGGTGATGTTCAGCTCGATTCTGCGCGCGCAGGTCTCGCTGGCGTGGGTGATCGGCCCGCCGCTGGCCTACGCGCTGGCGATGGGTTTTGGTTTTACCGTGATGTATCTCAGCGCCGCCGTGGCGTTTATCGTCTGCGCGCTGATGGTCTGGTTCTTCCTGCCCAGCATGCGTAAAGAGAGCAAAACCGCCGGTGGTCATCTTGAAGCGCCGCGTACCAACCGCCGCGATGCGCTGCTGCTGTTCAGCATCTGTACGTTAATGTGGGGCACCAACAGCCTCTATATCATTAATATGCCGCTGTTTATCATTAATGAACTGCATCTGCCGGAGAAACTGGCCGGGCTGATGATGGGGACCGCCGCCGGGCTGGAAATCCCCACCATGCTGATTGCCGGTTATTACGCGAAACGTTTTGGAAAGCGCTTGCTGATGCGCATTGCCGCGCTTGCCGGACTGCTGTTTTATGTCGGTATGCTGACTGTCCATACCCCGGCCCTGTTGCTGGCGATGCAGGCGCTGAACGCGATTTACATCGGGATCCTGGCCGGTATCGGTATGCTCTATTTTCAGGATCTGATGCCGGGCCAGGCGGGCGCGGCGACTACGCTGTATACCAATACCACGCGCGTCGGCTGGATCATCGCCGGCTCGCTGGCGGGCGTTGTCGCGGAAATCTGGAGCTATCACGCAGTGTTCTGGATTGCGCTGGCGATGGGAATTATCGCCCAGGGCTGCCTGTGGCGGATTAAAGACGTTTAAGGCGCGGTCAGCGCTTCGAGATGAATGAGATAAGCCATCGCCTGCTGACGCGTGCTGCCGCACATTTCCGCGGCCGGCTGTAAACCTGCACAGACTTTAGGGCGCAGCGGCGAGGCAAAAATCTTGCAGCGCAGATGTTCATCCAGCTGCACGCATGGGGTGTTAGCCGGCTTGCCGTCAGGCATTCCGGGAATGGGGCTTGAGATGGACGGCGCGGTGCAACAGGCTCCGCAGTCCGGGCGACATTCCATACCTGACTCCTTAATGAGTGGGAAGCGGACAGTAGCAAAATATCGCCCGTCAGGAAAGCTGAAGCTGGCGACACGGCTTTTTCAGCAGCGCCGATCGAAGATTTGCCAGGAGATAGCAAAAGTCGCGAATTCCGCTTGCCTGAAAGGCCCGGCGCGAGTAGTTTTACGCGATATTTTTGACCCTTTAAGTGACAGGATTACTGCAATGCCAAGAGCGAATGAAATTAAAAAAGGTATGGTGCTGAATTACAACGGCAAACTGCTGATTGTTAAAAATATTGATATTCAGTCGCCAAGCGCCCGTGGCGCAGCAACGCTGTATAAAATGCGTTTTTCCGACGTGCGTACCGGCCTGAAAGTAGAAGAACGTTTTAAGGGCGACGACATCGTTGATACCGTTACCCTGACCCGTCGTTTTGTTGACTTCTCCTACGTCGATGGCAACGAATACGTGTTCATGGATAAAGAAGACTATACCCCGTATACCTTCACCAAAGAGCAGATCGAAGAAGAGCTGCAGTTTATCCCGGAAGGCGGCATGCCGGATATGCAGGTTCTGACCTGGGATGGCCAGCTGCTGGCGCTGGAGTTGCCGCAGACCGTTGACCTGGAAATCGTAGAAACCGCGCCGGGAATCAAAGGCGCTTCCGCCAGTTCGCGCACCAAACCGGCCACCATGAGCACCGGGCTGGTGATTCAGGTTCCGGAATACCTGACCAGCGGCGAGAAAATCCGCATTCATATCGAAGAGTGCCGCTATATGGGCCGCGCGGACTAACCTCCCGCCTCTGACGGTTGCCCGGCCCAGCGTCGCGCAGGCCGGGGAATGTCCCGGATGGCGGCGCTGCGCGCCTTATCCAGGCTACTCGCTGCCGATATCAGGCACAAAAAAGGACAGCCGTTGGCTGTCCTTTTGCTTTCCCTCACGCCACGATTACAGCAACTCAGGATATTTGGTCATCTTCAGCGCCAGCTCAACGCCGCGCACTTCCGCCATGCCTTTCAGACGGCCAATCGCCGAATAACCGGGGTTGGTTTTCTTACGCAGATCGTCAAGCATTTGATGCCCATGATCCGGACGGAACGGGATGGGACGCAGATCGCCTGCTTTCTTACGACGCAGCTCTTCGCTCAGAATCGCATCAACCACCGCCACCATATTGACGTCACCGTTCAGGTGCGCCGCCTCGTGGAAGGTTTTAGGATTCTCTTCACGGCAGGTAGAGCGCAAATGGGTAAAGTGGATACGATCGCCGAAGGTTTCCACCATCTTCACCAGATCGTTATCGGCGCGAACGCCATAGGATCCGGTACACATGGTAAAGCCGTTATAAATGCTGTCCACCGTCTCTTTCAACCACTGCATATCTTCGATAGTCGACACGATACGCGGCAGGCCGAGGATCGGACGCGGCGGATCGTCCGGGTGAACCGCCAGGCGCACGCCGACTTCTTCGCACACCGGCACAATCGCCCGCAGGAAGTAAGCCATGTTCTCACGCAATTGCGCTTTATCGATATGGTCATACTCCGCCAGACGTGCGCGGAACTGATCGAGGGTATAGCCCTCTTCCGCTCCCGGCAAGCCGGCGATGATATTGCGGGTCAGCTTGTCGATATCCGCCGCGCTCATCGCCTTAAAGTAAACGTCCGCTTGCTGCTGTTCTTCAGCGCTATAGTCAGCTTCGGCGCCCGGGCGTTTAAGGATGTGCAGTTCAAAAGCGGCGAAAGCAATCTGGTCAAAACGCAGCGCTTTGGAGCCATCAGCCAGCTGATATTCCAGATCGGTACGCGTCCAGTCCAGAATCGGCATGAAGTTATAGCACACGGTATCAATACCGCAGGCCGCCAGATTGCGGATGCTCTGCTGATAGTTGGCAATCCACTTCTCATATTGTCCGCTGTGGGTTTTGATATCCTCGTGCACCGGGATACTCTCAACAACCGACCAGCTCAGGCCTTTTTCCGCCAGTAGCGCTAAACGCTGTTGGATCTCTTCTACCGGCCAGACCTGGCCATTCGGAATATGATGCAACGCGGTCACGACACCCGTGGCGCCCGCCTGGCGCACATCATCAAGCGATACCGGATCGTTCGGTCCATACCAACGCCAGGTTTGCTCCATCGCAATGCCCTCTTTAAGTTGTTATACCAATAATGTGAAACATCATGACGACTACCATACATGCTTCTGCTGAATGGTCAATTTCCCCCGTAGCATTGATTGATCCAGCTCACACTAAGCGGATAAATTCGGCTTACCAATTTAAATTGTTGTCATATAACTTTACACTACCTCATGTTAATCATTGGTTAATCAGGTGTATAAAAATGACAACTATCGCTACCGCCGCGCTGCCAGCAGGCGTGCAACTTCCGCAATACGATCGCCGCCAATTGCGCTCGCGTATCGTGCACCTTGGTTTTGGCGCATTTCATCGTGCGCATCAGGCGCTGCTAACCGACCGGGTGCTTAACGCCAGCGGCGGCGACTGGGGAATTTGTGAAATCAGCCTGTTCAGCGGCGATAAGCTGATGAGCCAACTGCGTGCGCAAGACCACCTGTTTACGGTGCTGGAAAAAGGCGCTGAGGGTAACCAACCGATCGTGGTTGGCGCAGTACATGAATGCCTGAACGCCAAACTTGATTCGCTGGCAGCAATTATCGAAAAATTTTGCGAACCGCAGGTGGCTATCGTTTCGCTGACGATTACTGAGAAAGGTTATTGCATCGATCCGGCCACCGGTAAACTGGATCCAGCCCAGCCGCGCATCGTTCACGATCTGGAAAACCCGACGCTGCCGCAGTCGGCTCCCGGTATTTTAGTTGAAGCGCTCAATCGCCGCCGCGAACGCGGACTCGCACCCTTTACCGTACTCTCCTGCGACAATATTCCCGACAATGGTCACGTCGTGAAAAACGCCGTCCTCGGCATGGCTGAGAAACGAAGCCAGGAGTTGGCAAGCTGGATTGCTGAACATGTCAGCTTCCCCGGCACCATGGTTGACCGCATCGTGCCAGCCGCCACCGAAGAATCTCTGGCTGAGATTGCCTCCGTGCTGGGCGTTGACGATCCCTGCGCTATCAGTTGCGAACCGTTTATTCAATGGGTAGTGGAAGACAATTTTGTCGCCGGGCGCCCGGCCTGGGAAACGGCAGGCGTACAGATGACCAACGATGTCCTGCCGTGGGAACAAATGAAACTGCGCATGCTCAACGGTAGCCACTCCTTCCTCGCCTGGCTGGGCTACCTGGCGGGGCATGCGCACGTTAGCGAATGCATGCAGGACGATGTTTTCCGCCATGCCGCCCGTCGCCTGATGCTTGATGAACAAGCGCCAACGCTATCGATTACCGGCGTGGATTTAGTTGCCTATGCCGACAGCCTGATAACGCGCTTCGCCAATCCGGCCTTAAAGCATCGCACCTGGCAAATCGCCATGGACGGCAGTCAAAAGCTGCCGCAGCGCATGCTCGATAGTATACGCGTTCATCTGGCAAACGACAGCCGCTGGCCACTGCTGGCGCTGGGCGTGGCGGGCTGGATGCGTTACGTAAGCGGCGTCGACGACGCCGGGCAAGCCATTGACGTGCGCGACCCGCTAGTCGACAAAATCAAACGGTTGGTTGACGCCAGCCAGCAAGAGGAACGCGTCAGCGCCCTGCTTGGCCTGGAAGAGATATTTGGCAAAGATCTGCCGGGCAACCCGCAGTTTGTTGCTGAAATCACTTCAGCCTGGCAGCAACTGACAACATTCGGCTCCCGCCAGGCCGTGGCTAACGCTCTGCATAGTTAACAATTTCTGCTGTTTAGCGGACAGAATGTTTTTCTGTCCGCAGTAACCCTTCTCTTTTTCCCCTTTTTTCGTCAGGATAGTCGCAACTGTTACAACATTACATTTCTATGCTGGAGGGGATGTGACCAAAACTAACCTGATCACGGGCTTTCTCGGCAGCGGCAAAACGACCTCGATTCTTCATGTACTGGCCCACAAGCCTGCAAATGAAAAATGGGCCGTGCTGGTCAACGAGTTCGGCGAAGTCGGCATCGACGGCGCCCTGCTGGCGGAAAGCGGCGCGTTGCTAAAAGAGATCCCCGGCGGCTGCATGTGCTGCGTCAACGGTCTGCCAATGCAGGTTGGGCTCAATACGCTGCTGCGCCAGGGAAAGCCCGATCGTCTGCTGATTGAACCAACCGGACTGGGTCATCCCAGGCAGATCCTTGATACCCTCACCGCTGCGGTCTACGAGCCGTGGATCGATCTGCGCGCGACGCTGTGCATTCTCGATCCGCGCCAGCTGTTGGAGGAGAAGATCGTAGCCAATGATAATTTCCGCGATCAGCTGGCCGCAGCCGATGTCATCGTCGCCAATAAAAGCGATCGGGCGACGCCGGAAAGCGAGGCCGCTTTTACCAACTGGTGGCAACAGTACGCCGGCGAGCGCCTGCAGGTGAACGCCACCCAAGGAAATATCGAGCTCGCGCTGCTGGATCTGCCGCGCCGTAACACCGCCCCGCTGCCGGCAAGCCCGGACCACGTGCATAGTCACGGACAAAAGCAGGGTCTGGCGGCGTTAAATCTACCGGCGCACCAACGCTGGCGTCGCAGTGTTAACAGCGGCCAGGGATACCATGCCTGCGGCTGGATTTTTGATGCTGATACCCAATTTGACACCGTTGGGTTGCTGGAGTGGGCGCGTCTGGCGCCGGTTGGCCGGGTGAAAGGCGTGATGCGTATTGCTGAAGGATTGGTGCGTATCAACCGTCAGGGACTCGATCTGCATATCGAAACGCAAAATGCGCCGCCGCCGGATAGCCGCATCGAACTGATTTGTGAATCAGACGTTGACTGGAATGCCCTGCAGTCCTCGCTGTTGAAGCTTCGTTTAAGTTAATGCGGCTATTTTTAGCCGCTGTTTAAAAAAATCGCATCTGTTATGACTAAAAACCGTATTCCCCTTATCTTGCTGCTGAACGTCGCGGGCGTAGCCTTATTTTGTTCCTGGTATCTACCGGCAAATCACGGTTTCTGGTTCCCGCTTGACTCGGCTATTTTTCACTTCTTTAACCAGGGCGTCAGCGCCAACCACGCGTATGCCTGGCTGTTAGCGATCATCAACAATCGCGCTTTCGACGCCTGCTCGCTGCTGGCGATGGGCTGTCTGATGCTCAGTTTCTGGATCAAAGCGCAGAGCGCTGAACGCCGTCGTATTATCCTTATGGGGCTGGTGATGTTGCTCGCAGCGGTAATTATCAATCAACTTGCCCAGCATCTGATGCCGGTAAAACGCGCCAGCCCTTCGCTGTTCTTTACGGATATCACGAAAGTCAGCGACGTGGTCTCATTGCCCACCAAAGACGCTTCAAAAGATAGCTTCCCGGGCGACCACGGCATGATGTTGCTCATTTTCGCCTCGTTTATGTGGCGATATTTCGGCCGCCGGGCATTTACCATTTCACTGATTATTTTTGTGGTTTTTGCTTTCCCGCGAGTGATGATCGGCGCCCATTGGTTCACCGATATTGCCGTAGGTTCACTCAGCGCGGTGCTGATTGGCGCGCCATGGGTATTAATGACCTCGCTTTCCGATAAGGCCATCGCCTGGTTCGACCGTTCGCTTCCGGGTGGAATAGCAAAAAAATAAGATCATTTTTACATTTTATTAATATTATCCATAAGGGGTCGTTCTGACCCCTTTTTTTATATTTGCTGATGATTTATTCGCGACATCATCTTCCTGTCACATTAATCATCATTGAAATGAAGATATTGCATATTTTTCAGCCAAAAAAGGCGCTATTTTCCCCTTTGCCGATGATTCACTTTTGGTCGCAAAAATACTTATAAGAAATCGCGCAAAACCGCTCGCCATCCCACGTTTGATAGGGTAATCTCTTTCTCGTTTTGCCTTCCCAAGCAACACAATTCATCATCCAAATAAATTTGTGCGGTACTCCACATTTTTAGGCTTAAGGAATTGTCTCATTGCTTTCTGGAATCTAGGCTCTACCACGTTTGGCATTTTTTATAACGACATTGTCGTTAAGGACAACAAGGGAAAATAAACATAATGGTCAAATCTCAGCCGATTTTGAGATATATCTTGCGGGTCGCCCCCGCGATTGCAGTTGCGGTTCTGCTTTCCGCGTGTAGTTCAACAAGTACCGCCAAGAATATGCATTCTGAGACGCATGCTGTGGGTAGTGGAGATTTATCATCACTGCAAGCTTCTCAGGATGAATTTGAAAAAATGGTCAGCAACCTGGACGTGAAGTCCCGTTTGATGGACCAGTATGCTAGCTGGAAAGGCGTGCGTTACCGCCTTGGCGGCAGCACCCGGAAAGGGATCGATTGCTCGGCATTCGTGCAGCGTACTTTCCGTGAACAATTTGGCCTGGAGCTGCCACGCTCAACTTCCGAGCAACAGGATTCCGGCAAATCGATTTCGCGCACTCAACTGCGTACCGGCGATTTAGTGCTGTTCCGCGCTGGCTCTACGGGTCGTCATGTTGGTATCTATATCGGCAACAACCAGTTTGTTCATGCCTCTACCAGCAGCGGCGTCACCATCTCAAGCCTGGATGAGCCATACTGGAAAAAGCGCTATAACGAAGCGCGTCGCGTTCTGAGTCGTTCCTGATTGTTCTTCTTACCGTGAGTTATCCCTTGGCTGACGGTAAGAAATGAAAAGAACACTGCCCCGGCAGTGTTTTTTTTTGCTTCTCCGCCGGTGAACCCCGCAAAATAGGCTATGTCTTTATAAGCTATGTCTTTTAAAGGAAATGGAACCATACTCTTCAGGCATCCCATTGGCGTGATTCAATAATACGGACAGATTCTGGCCTATGCTAACCCGCTACTTTTCACCCCGACGTAAAATCT
This sequence comes from Klebsiella aerogenes KCTC 2190, assembly GCF_000215745.1. GTDB lineage: Bacteria > Pseudomonadota > Gammaproteobacteria > Enterobacterales > Enterobacteriaceae > Klebsiella > Klebsiella aerogenes. The sequence goes on from NC_015663.1 coordinate 5,123,297, forward strand.
GGCTTACCAGTATTTGTATCGGCGTTGCCGTCGCGCTACTGGCCGGCAGCATCCAGTTTATGGTTATCTACCACAACCGCTCTGAGCGTTTCGATCAGATAATCAATAACGTCAGCCACTACCTTAATAGCTATTTCGCTGATTTAAGCAAAACCATTGATGGCCTGCAGCCGCTGCTCGATCAGCCCTGCGAACATATTGACTCCGGCCTCGCCGCCAGCGCCGCCTTTAGTCCCAACGTGCGCGCCTTCCTGCTGGTGAAAAACGGCAAAGCGTTCTGCTCATCCGCCACCGGCGCAATGGACACACCGTTTAAACAATTGATACCGCAGCTTGATACCAATAAACCTCTGGATATGGCCATCCTCCAGGGCACGCCGATGATGCCGAACACCGCCGCGCTGGCAATGTGGGTACAACGTCCCGGCGATCGAGACAGCGGCATTTTTGTATCCATCAATGCCAATCTGACGCCTTATATCCTCTATACCGCACGACAGAATGATTTCAGCGGCATTGCGCTGGCCATCGGCCATACGGCAATTTCGACCTTCAGCAGCAAAATTATCGACCCGCTATCATTGCCCAATGAGCCGATACGCCAGATTCAGGTTCCGGGGCTACCGCTAAAAGTGTATCTCTTTTCCAACAGCTGGCTTGGCGAGAATACCCAGTTCGCCCTGTTGCTCGGCGTGGTATGCGGCATGCTTGCCGGCTTGCTCAGCTACTACATCCTGACGATCAAATCCGATCCGCGGAAATCGATCCAACTGGGGATCAAAAACAACCAGTTCTACGTGGTCTACCAGCCGGTGGTAAAGGCCGATACCCTGCAGATTAGCGGCGTTGAAGTGCTGATGCGCTGGCGGCATCCGGTGGTAGGTGAAATCCCGCCTGACGTCTTTATTAATCTGGCGGAGACGCAGCAGATGATCGTGCCGCTTACCCATCACCTGTTAATGTTGATTGCCCGCGACGCGCCGACTCTGCAGCGCATTTTGCCGCGCGGTACCAAGCTCGGTCTGAATATCTCGCCTGCCCACCTGCATGCCGCCGGATTTCAGCAAGATATGCAACGTTTTGCCGCCGCGTTACCCGCAAACTACTTCGACGTCGTGCTGGAGATAACCGAACGTTCGATGATCGATAAAAACCAGTCGATGGCCATTTTTGAGTGGCTCCATCAGCAGGGCTTCGAAATTGCTATCGATGATTTTGGTACCGGCCATAGCGCGCTGATTTATCTGGAGCGCTATAACTTTGATTATCTGAAGATCGATCGTGGTTTTGTGCAGGCGATCGGTACCGAAACCGTCACCTCTCCCGTCCTGGATGCGGTGCTAACGCTAAGCCGCCGTCTACAGTTGAAAACCGTGGCTGAAGGCGTAGAAACGCCGGAGCAGGCGGAATGGCTGCGTGCTCACGGCGTGAAGTATCTGCAAGGTTACTGCTTCAGCCGCCCGCTGCCGCTGGATAAACTGGTCGCCGCCCATGATGAACCGGCAAATTATTTCACAAGCCGCTGAGGGTCGCTTATGATGCGAAACCACCGGGGTTAATGGTCAGAGGATGATATTCCAACTATGTTTGCGCGCATCGGCCTGCTGCTGCTGGCTTTATTTAGCCTGAGTAGCCAGGCGCAAACCATTAAAGAGAGCGAAGCGTTCGCTATTATCGGCGAGCCAAAGTATGCCGTTGACTTTCATCACTTCGATTACGTCAATCCGGACGCACCTAAAGGCGGCAGTATAACGCTTGCCGCCATTGGCACCTTTGACAATTTTAACCGCTACGCCCTGCGCGGTAACCCCGGCGTACGCACCGATGCGCTGTATGACACCCTGTTTACCACCTCGGACGATGAACCGGGCAGCTACTACCCGCTGATAGCCGATCGCGCGCGCTTTGCCGATGATTTCTCGTGGATGGAAATTACCATCAACCCGCGTGCCCGCTTTCATGACGGTAGCCCGATTACCGCCAGCGACGTTGCTTTCACCTTCCACAAATTTATGACCGAAGGGGTACCGCAGTTCCGTCTTATCTATAAAGGGACGACCGTCAAAGCCATCGCCCCGCTGACGGTGCGCATCGAACTGGCCAAGCCGGGCAAAGAAAATATGCTCAGCCTGCTGTCGCTGCCGGTAATGCCTGAGTCATTCTGGCGCCATCATAAACTGAGTGACCCGCTTTCAACGCCGCCGCTCGCCAGCGGCCCCTATCGCATCAGCCGCTGGCGGATGGGGCAGTATATTGTCTATTCGCGAGTCGAGAACTACTGGGCCGCCGACCTGCCGGTAAACCGCGGGCGCTGGAACTTCGACACGATTCGCTACGACTACTATCTTGACGATAACGTCGCTTTCGAAGCCTTCAAGGCCGGAGCGGTAGATATGCGCGAGGAGAGTTCAACAAAAAACTGGGCCACGCGCTATATCGGGCGCAACTTTAGCAACGGTTATATTGTGAAAGACGATCGAACGAATACCTCGGCAAAGGATACCCGCTGGCTGGCTTTTAATATTCAGCGCCCGGTCTTTGCCGACCGTCAGGTACGTGAGGCCATCACCCTTGCATTTGATTTCGAATGGATGAATAAGGCGCTGTTTTACGGCGCCTACAGTCGGCCAAACAGCTACTTTCAGAACACAGAATATGCCGCTCGTGATTACCCGAAGGCCGATGAGCTCGCCCTGCTGGCGCCGATGAAAAAAGAATTGCCGCCTGAGGTCTTTACCCGGATTTATCAGCCGCCAGTTTCCAGCGGCGATGGTTTTGACCGCGCCAATTTACTCAAAGCAGATGCCCTATTGAACCAGGCGGGATGGGTGCTAAAAAACCGTCAGCGCGTTAATGCCAAAACCGGCAAACCGCTGCGCTTTGAGCTGCTGCTCGCCTCCGGCGGCAACGTCAGTTGGGTTCTACCGTTCCAGCATAATTTACAGCGTTTAGGCGTGACGATGGATATCCGTCAGGTGGATAACTCCCAGGCCAACAGCCGACTGCGGAGCCGCGATTACGACATGATGCCCTCACTGTGGCGCGCCACCGCCTGGCCAGATACGGGCTTACAGGTTTCGTGGGCCTCGGACTATATTAACTCCAGCTATAACGCGCCGGGAGTGCAGAACCCGGCGGTCGACGCGTTGATTGCGCAGATCGTGCGCTGGCAGGGCAACAAACAGAAGCTTCTGCCGCTGGGCCGCGCGCTCGACCGGGTGCTGACCTGGAACTATTACATGCTGCCGATGTGGTATATGGCGCAGGACAGGACGGCTTACTGGAATAAATTTTCCTTCCCGCAAACTCGCCCTACCTACTCCTCAGGCTTTGATGGCTGGTGGTACGATGTTAACAAAGCCGCCAGGCTTCCTGCGGACCGACGTTAAGGATTAAAGATGGGCGCCTACCTGCTCCGCCGACTATTACTGGTGATCCCGACGCTCTGGGCCATCATCACCATCAATTTTTTTATCGTGCAGATTGCGCCAGGCGGTCCGGTCGATCAGGCGATCGCCGCCGTGGAGTTCGGCGACCGCGGCGGGTTGCCCGGCGCAGGAGATAGCGGTATGGGCGCCAGCCATGTGCGTACCGGCGTTGGCAATATCAGTGAAGGCCATTATCGCGGCGGACGTGGGCTCGATCCGGAAGTGATTGCCGAAATCACCCACCGCTACGGCTTCGATAAACCCATTCACGAACGCTACTTTAAGATGCTTGGCGACTATCTGCGTTTTGATTTTGGCGATAGCCTGTTTCGCAGCGCTTCGGTGCTGCAGTTGATTAAAGACAGCCTGCCGGTATCTATTACCCTCGGCCTGTGGAGCACGCTGATTATCTACCTGGTGTCGATACCGCTGGGGATCCGTAAAGCCGTCAGTAACGGCAGCCATTTCGACGTCTGGAGCAGCACATTTATCATCATCGGTTACGCCATCCCGGCGTTTCTGTTCGCGATATTACTGATCGTGATCTTCGCCGGCGGCAGCTATTTCGATCTTTTTCCGCTGCGCGGCCTGGTCTCCGCTAATTTTGATAGCCTGCCGTGGTACCAGAAGATCGTCGACTATCTCTGGCATATCACCTTACCGGTGCTGGCGACGGTGATCGGCGGTTTCGCCGCCCTGACGATGCTGACTAAAAACAGTTTCCTTGATGAGATCCGCAAGCAATATGTGGTAACGGCCCGCGCCAAAGGCGTCGGTGAAAAACAGATCTTGTGGAAACATGTTTTCCGCAACGCCATGCTGCTGGTGATTGCCGGTTTTCCCGCCACCTTTATCAGCATGTTCTTTACCGGTTCGCTGCTGATTGAGGTGATGTTCTCGCTCAATGGTCTTGGGCTGCTCGGCTACGAAGCCACCGTGTCGCGCGATTACCCGGTGATGTTCGGCACTCTGTATATCTTCACGTTAATCGGCCTGTTATTAAACATTGTCAGCGACATCAGCTATACGCTGGTCGATCCGCGTATCGATTTCGAGGGCCGCTAATGTCATTTCTCTCCCCCGTTAATCAGGCCCGCTGGGCGCGTTTTCGCCACAACCGCCGCGGCTTCTGGTCGCTGTGGATCTTCCTTGCGCTATTTATTTGCAGCCTGTGCGCCGAGCTTATCGCCAACGATAAACCACTGCTGGTGCAGTATCGCGGTAGTCTCTACGTACCGGTGCTGAAAACCTATAGCGAAACAACCTTTGGCGGTGATTTTGCCACCGCCGCCGACTATCAGGATCCCTGGCTGCAAAAACGGCTGACGGAAAACGGCTGGGTGCTGTGGGCGCCGGTACGTTTCGGCGCCACCAGCATCAATTTCGCCACCGACAGCCCCTTCCCTTCGCCGCCGTCCCGGCACAACTGGCTGGGTACCGACGCTAACGGCGGCGATGTATTCGCGCGGATCCTCTATGGCGCACGGATCTCATTATTATTCGGCCTACTGCTGACGTTCTTCTCCAGCGTGCTTGGCGTGCTTGCCGGGGCGCTGCAGGGCTACTACGGCGGTAAGCTCGACCTGTGGGGGCAGCGTTTTATTGAAGTATGGTCCGGCATGCCGACGCTATTTTTAATTATTCTGCTCTCAAGCGTGGTGCAACCTGATTTCTGGTGGCTGCTGGCGATTACCGTTTTATTTGGCTGGATGACGCTGGTCGGGGTGGTTCGCGCCGAGTTCCTGCGCACCCGTAACTACGATTATATTCGCGCCGCACAGGCGCTGGGGGTCAGCGATCGCCATATACTCCTGCGCCATATGCTGCCGAATGCGATGGTCGCTACCCTCACCTTCCTGCCGTTTATTTTGTGCAGTTCGATAACCACCCTGACCTCGCTCGACTTTCTCGGCTTTGGCCTGCCGATAGGCTCGCCATCGCTGGGCGAACTGCTACTGCAGGGGAAAAATAACCTGCAGGCGCCGTGGCTGGGGATGGCGGCATTTTTGTCGGTGGCGGTGCTGCTGACGCTGCTAATTTTCATTGGCGAAGCGGTCCGCGACGCCTTCGATCCGGGTAAGGCGGTATAACATGGGCCAGCCGTTATTAGACATTGACGACCTCTCTATCGCCTTCCGCCAGCAAGGGGCAAGCCAAACGGTCGTCAGCAACCTGACGCTGCGGATTGCCGCAGGTGAAACGCTGGCGTTGGTCGGCGAATCAGGCTCCGGCAAGAGCGTCTCCGCGCTGTCGGTACTGCGCCTCCTGCCCTCTCCGCCGGTCAGCTACCCCAGCGGCGATATTCGCTTTCACGGTCAATCATTGCTGCACGCCGATGAACGAACCCTGCGCGGGATCCGCGGCAACCGCATCGCGATGATTTTCCAGGAGCCGATGGTGTCGCTCAATCCGCTGCATAATCTGGAGAAACAACTGTACGAGGTGCTTTCGCTGCACCGCGGCATGCGCAAAGAGGCGGCGCGCGGCGAAATCCTCGACTGTCTGGATCGGGTTGGCATCCGCAACGCCTCACGACGGCTTGCCGACTATCCGCACCAGCTTTCCGGCGGCGAACGCCAACGGGTGATGATCGCCATGGCGCTGCTGACGCGCCCGGAGCTGCTCATTGCCGATGAACCGACCACCGCGCTGGACGTCTCGGTACAGGCGCAGATTCTGCAACTGCTGCGCGAACTGAAGCGTGAGCTCAACATGGGGATGTTGTTCATCACCCACAATCTGAGCATCGTCCGCCAGCTTGCCGACCGGGTGGCGGTGATGCAAAACGGCCGCTGCGTCGAACAAAACGGCTGCCGGGAGCTGTTTCAGGCGCCAACGCACCCGTATACCCGCCGCCTGCTGGATAGCGAACCGGCCGGCAAACCGGTGCCGCTCCCCGCCGACGCGCCCATCCTACTGCAGGCCCGCGATCTTAATGTCGCCTTCCCAATCCGCAAAGGGATCCTGCGCCGGGTGGTCGATCACAATCGAGTGGTCAACCATCTGACTTTTACCCTGCGGGCCGGAGAAACACTGGGGCTGGTGGGAGAATCCGGCTCTGGCAAAAGCACTACCGGGCTGGCGCTGCTGCGGCTGATTAACTCCAGCGGAGAAATGCAGTTTGCCGGCGAGTCGATCCAGGGACGAAATCGCCGCCAGATGCTGCCGCTGCGCCGACGCATTCAGGTGGTCTTTCAGGATCCGAATTCATCCCTTAACCCGCGCCTGAGCGTCCTGCAGATTATCGAGGAAGGATTACGCGTTCACCAGCCGACGTTGACGTCCGCGCAACGTGAACAAGCGGTGATTCAGGTGATGCAGGAAGTGGGGCTCGATCCCGCGACGCGGCAGCGCTATCCGGCGGAATTCTCCGGCGGCCAGCGCCAGCGTATTGCCATTGCCCGGGCGCTGATCGTCAAACCGCAGCTGATTGTGTTGGATGAACCTACCTCATCGCTGGATAAAACCGTACAGGCGCAGATCCTGGCGCTACTGAAGACGCTACAGCAAAAGCATCAGCTGGCCTATCTGTTTATCAGCCACGATTTACGTGTTGTACGGACGCTCTGTCATCAGGTGATAGTGCTGCGGCAGGGAGAAGTCGTCGAGCAGGGTGAATGCGAGCGCGTATTTACGGCACCGCTTCAGGAGTACACCCGCCAGCTGCTGGCGTTAAGCTGACGGTCAGAAGGGGTTGTTGCCAGAGAAAGGCTCGGCAATGGCCACGCCGAAATTTTTCAGACGACAGGTAGCGGCAAACTCATCCTGCATATTAACGAACAGGCACGGTTCGCCTTCACACTCAAGAATGGAACAGTCCACTTCGATGTCGCTCAGCGCCTGGCTCAGCGTGCGCATCACCGGCCACGCTTTCTCGCCGTCCGGGCTGAGCAGTTTTAATGCCACCAGGCTATTTTCGCCCTCAGCGCCGTTTTGCGGAATCGGTTCAACTCTTGAACCCGCAAAACCGGCCAGCCAGCGATAGCTCTGCGGCAGTCGGTGTACGATAGAGAGTTGCTGTGTATTCACTTGGTTTCCCCGGAAGCAAAAGGCTTCACAATAAATTTACATCAATATTAACACATTGTTGACAAATAGTCCTGCAACAGCTTAGAAAACGCTTACACCCGCATGGGGTCAGGGCTAACAGCTTATTATCCAGAACTTTATAGTTGCCTTGCGGAAACAGTTCGCGGCTATATGTACCCGTTTCTGTGATCCAAAACAACTTTTTTATCGCAACATTGCGACTTTTTACACTAATTGATTTTACATAAAAGAAACATATAGATAAACAGGGAAGCCGATTTCGGTTGACATGTATCAAAAAAGGGGCGGAAATCGCCCCTGAAAATGTGACTTAATGTGCGACTTTTCGTCGCCGGCTGGCGTACAGATAGAAGAGAATGGAGCTAACGGCGCAAAATGCGATAGAAATCAGCATCGGCCAGGCGGTGGTAAAGGTGGCCATCGACAGCAATGCGCCGATAATCGCGCCAATCCCAAAGCGAAATGTTCCGGCCAGCGACGATGCGGTTCCCGCCATATGCGGAAACTCGTCGAGGATCACCGCCATGGCGTTAGAGGAGACCATCGATACGCAGCCGACGAACGCCGCCACGCCCACCACCAGCGACCAGAAACCAACATCAAGCAGCGCACACACCACCATCCACACCGCCATCGCCAGCTGGATCCACAGCCCGGCGCGGAACATGTTCAATGCGCCGACCCGGCGAACAAAGCGGCTGTTAATGATGGTCATGATGAACAGGAACACGATATTCAGCGCAAAATAGTAGCCAAAGTGCTGCGGCGACACGTGATTAATGTTGATGTAGACAAATGGACCCGCGCTGAGAAATGAAAACATGCCGGCGAAACTAAAGCCGCTGGCCAGCATATAGCTAAGTACCCGCTTGTGGCGGAATAGGGTGGCGAAGTTGCCAAGCGTGGTGCGAATATGAAATTTCTGCCGCCGTTCTACCGGCAGCGTCTCGCTAATAAAGAAAGCGATCATCGCCGATGCCAGCAGCGCCGCCAGCGCCAGGATCCAGAAAATCGCGTGCCAGCTGAACCACACCAGCACCGCGCCGCCGACCATCGGCGCCACCAGCGGCGCAATGGTGGTGACCAGCATGACAAATGACATCATGCGCGAGAACTCCTCTTTCGGGTAGATATCGCGCATCAGGGCGTTGATCACCACGCTGGCCGCCGCGGCCGCCAGGCCGTGGAAGAAACGCATAGTAATCAGCATCTCGATGGTCTGCGACAACGCGCAGGCCACCGCCGCCGCGGCGAATATCAGCGTCCCACCGAGGATCACCGGTTTACGGCCAATGCTGTCGGCCATCGGCCCGTACAGCAACTGCCCCAGCGCAAAGCCCAGAATATAGGTACTGAGCGTCATTTGCGCGCTGCCATCCGGCACGTTGAACTGCGACGAGATAACCGGCAGCGCCGGCAGATACATATCAATCGACAGCGGCATTAACATGGCCAACAGGCCAAGAATAAACACAATCCCAAATGAAGAATTCTGCTTTGTCGTCACGTTTTACTCCGTGCTTGTGGGGCGCCAACGCTGGCGATTTCATCTTCCGTCAGCGGGCGGTATTCGCCGGGTTCCAGCGACGCATCGAGGGTAATGTCGCCGATACGCTCGCGATGTAATCCCACGACGTGGTTACCCACCGCCGCGAACATGCGTTTTACCTGGTGGTAGCGGCCTTCGCTGATGGTCAGGCGCACTTCTGTCGGAGTGATAACTTCGAGGACTGCAGGTTTGGTGAGATCTTTTTCATTATGCAGCTGCACGCCTTTGGCAAACTGCTCGGCGACGCCCTCTTCCAGCGGATTTTCCAGCTCCACCAGATAGGTTTTTTCGCAGTGATGACGCGGCGAAGTGATGCGGTGCGACCACTGACCGTCATCGGTCATCAGTACCAGACCGGTGGTGTCGATATCCAGACGCCCGGCGGCGTGCAGCTTATGGGCAACCGGCTCATCGAGAAAATAAAGCACCGTTGGATGATCGGGATCGTCTGTTGAACAGACATAACCCTGCGGCTTGTTGAGCATAAAGTAACGGGGGCCGTGCTGCTGGGTCAGCGTATTGCCGTCATATTCCACCTCGTGCTCTGGCTGGAGCTTAAAGGAGGCATCTTTCACAATGTCGCCGTCCACGGTAACGCGGCTGCCGCGGATTTCACGCCCGGCAATAGCACGGCTGACGCCAAGCTGCTGAGCGATAAACTTATCAAGTCGCATGAGATTTTTTAGCCTGTAATAATGCTGGAGCGGGCATCTCGCCCGAAAAAGAAGAATTCCATTGGTTAGTATAACGGGCTCTTAACACCACTCAAGGGAAAAGATTCATGGCATACTATTTGCGAGTTAATTAACCCCCGAGAATTGATGACTTTTACACTACGTCCCTACCAAAAAGAGGCCGTTGACGCCACGCTCGCCTGGTTCCGCCGTCACCATGAGCCCGCCGCCATCGTACTGCCGACCGGCGCCGGCAAAAGCCTGGTGATCGCCGAACTGGCGCGGTTGGCGCGCGGACGCGTACTGGTTCTGGCCCACGTTAAAGAACTGGTGGCGCAGAATCACAGTAAATACTGTGCGCTTGGGCTGGAAGCGGATATTTTCGCCGCCGGTCTGCAGCGTAAGGAGAGCCAGGGCAAGGTGGTCTTCGGCAGCGTGCAGTCGGTGGCGCGTAATCTTGAGCAGTTTCAAAGCGAATTCTCCTTACTGATCGTCGATGAGTGCCACCGTATCAGCGACGATGACGACAGCCAGTATCAGCAAATCATCAGCCACCTGCGGCAGGTGAATCCACAGCTCAGGCTGCTTGGCCTGACCGCCACCCCTTTCCGCCTGGGCAAGGGTTGGATCTATCAGTTCCACTATCACGGTATGGTACGCGGCGACGAGAAAGCGCTGTTCCGCGACTGCATCTACGAGCTGCCGCTGCGTTATATGATTAAGCACGGCTACCTGACGCCGCCTGAGCGCCTCGATATGCCGGTGGTACAGTACGATTTCAGCCGCCTGCAGGCGCAGAGCAATGGCCTGTTCAGCGAAGCCGACCTTAACCACGAGCTGAAAAAACAGCAGCGCATCACGCCGCATATCGTTAGCCAAATCGTTGAGTTTGCCGAAAACCGTAAAGGCGTGATGATCTTCGCCGCGACCGTCGAACACGCGCGGGAAATTACCGGCCTGCTGCCGCCCGCGCAGGCGGCGCTGATTACCGGCGAAACGCCGGGGCCGGAGCGCGATCGCATCATCGAAGCCTTTAAGGCGCAGCAGTATCGCTATCTGGTGAACGTCGCGGTACTGACCACCGGCTTTGACGCGCCGCACGTCGATCTTATCGCGATTCTTCGGCCAACCGAGTCGGTAAGCCTTTACCAACAAATTGTTGGCCGCGGCCTGCGTCTGGCGCCGGGCAAAACCGACTGTCTGATCCTCGACTATGCCGGCAACCCTCACGACCTGTATGCGCCGGAAGTCGGCACGCCAAAAGGCAAAAGCGATAATGTCCCGGTACAGGTCTTCTGTCCGGCCTGCGGTTTCGCCAATACTTTTTGGGGGAAAACCACCGCCGACGGCACGTTGATTGAGCATTTTGGCCGCCGCTGCCAGGGCTGGTTCGAAGACGACGACGGCCACCGCGAACAGTGCGACTTCCGCTTTCGTTTTAAAAACTGCCCGCAGTGCAACGCCGAGAATGACATTGCCGCCCGCCGCTGTCGCGAGTGCGATACGGTGCTGGTCGACCCGGACGACATGCTGAAGGCGGCGCTGAAGCTTAAAGACGCGCTGGTATTGCGCTGCAGCGGCATGGCGCTGCAGCATGGCGGCGACGAAAAAGGCCCGTGGCTAAAAATCACCTATTACGATGAGGACGGCGCCGATGTGAGTGAGCGCTTCCGTTTGCAAACACCCGCGCAGCGTACCGCCTTTGAGCAGTTGTTTATCCGCCCGCATACCCGTACGCCGGGCGTGCCGCTGCGCTGGATAACCCCGGCGGATATCATTGCCCAGCAGGCGCTACTGCGCCATCCGGACTTTGTCGTCGCCCGGATGAAGGGGCAATACTGGCAGGTGCGGGAAAAAGTGTTCGATTATCAGGGCCGTTTCCGTCGCGCTAATGAGCTACGTTAATCCGTCAAAAACTGAGGTTTTGATTGCCGCTGTGCCGATAGGCGGCTATAATGCCGCCCGCTTTTGCATTCGCAAAGCAGATAATCTGCCTGCTGCTGGGTCGCCTGTTGCAGGCTTTATATATAGAGAGACATCAATGTTTACTATCAACGCAGAAGTACGTAAAGAGCAGGGTAAGGGTGCGAGCCGCCGCCTGCGCGCAGCTAACAAGTTCCCGGCAATCATCTACGGTGGCGAAGCTGCTCCGGTTGCTATCGAACTGGACCACGACAAACTGTGGAACATGCAGGACAAAGCTGAGTTCTACGGCGAAGTTCTGACCCTGGTTGTCGATGGCAAAGAAGAAAAAGTTAAAGTTCAGGCTGTTCAGCGTCACGCGTTCAAGCCGAAACTGACCCACATCGACTTCGTTCGCGCTTAATCGCCGATAGCAAGTTGTATGGCAAACGCCCTGGTGTCTTCTGACCCGGGGCGTTTTGTTATCTGCGCCGCCATAACCCTGGCGCGTCGTCAACAATCTCTCCCAACGCGCGGTGTTTATTCATTCCCGGCAACCACAGCATCACCATGGTAACGTTAAGCCCCTGATTACCGACCTCGGTGGCAATTTCAGCAACCCCCTGCCACTCGTCGGGCCGTAAATGATCGGGTAAAAAACCCCAGCCCTGCCCCTGCTCCATTGCGTGGCGCAACATGGTGATTTCATTCATATACAGCGTATGGCCGGATATCTGCAGCCGGCGGGCGATTTGATCGTCGCTGCGCCGGTGCATGACTAACTGCGGGGTGAGCGATAAATTCAGCAACGTCAGCGGCCTTGCGGTACCAGCGAACAACCGCTGCGCGGCGTAAAAGCGTAAATCAACGGTACCCAGCGCCCGCCACTCCATTTCGCTACCCAGCGTACGATTGTTCGCCTGGCAAATGGCCATATCCGCGACGCCATCGCTCAACGCCTGCTCGGCTTCGCGACGCGAAGCGCTCCAGCAGCTTAAACGGATCTGCCGCCGGGCAAGCGTATCGGCCAGCAAACAGAGAAATTCACGCGGCACGAAAGAATCGTACACCAGGCGTAATTCCTGCCAGGCCGTTTGCGGCAGCGTTTGCGCAAAAGACTCGAAAGCCTGCGCCTGACGCAACAACAGGTGCGCCTGGCGAAAAAGCTGCTCGCCCTCGGCGGTTAAAGTCAGGCTACGCCCTGCACGGCTGAATAGCCGGTAGCCCAACGCATCTTCCAGGTAATCCAGCAGATCGCGAAGCGTCGTACGGTCTTTCCCTAAACGGATCGCCGCCCGCGACAGACTACCGGTCTCAGCAATCGTCGCGAAGGCTTCAATCTGTGCAAATGAATACTGCAGGGTTTTCATCCTTCCCTCCCTTTCGGGGGAAAATCCCCCATGTAGTGATTTTAGCCGCCGCGCGCCGATTTATATACTGCGATGCGAATCTATGGCAAACGAGGAAATGAAAATGATAAGAAAACCACTGGCCCTGGCGTTAATTTTGGCGGCGCTGCCGGCGGCGGCAATGGCGCAAAACTGCGGCGGCCTGACGCTGGATGTCTGCCCCACGCCTTACGATCAAACGCTACCCGCGGCCAAAGACATGCTCACCTGGGATCAGACTTCACGCGTGATTGGCTTTCGTAATGACTATCGCAACTATGCTGGCGATGTATTCCGCCACGGCGCCTCGGTCCCGCTGGAGCGCGCTGAAAAGCAACTGACCGATGCCCGCTATACGCTCAACGGCCACACCTGGAATTTGCAGGATTACCTGAAGCGCGAAAACGTCAGCGGTATGCTGGTGCTGAAAGACGGTAAAGTCGCCTGGAAATATCTCGCCGAAGGTAATACCGACACCACGTTGTGGACCTCGCGCTCGGTGGGCAAATCGGTCGTCTCGACGCTGGTCGGCATCGCTATTCAACAGGGTAAAATCCACTCCCTCGACGACCTGATTACCGTTTATGAACCCGAACTGAAAGGCACCGCCTGGGACGGCGTAACGCTCAAACAGCTCATTCAACATACCAGCGGCGTAGAATGGAATGAAGATTACACCAACCCACAGTCGCACTTCGCCCGCCTTACCCAGTGTGAAGCTCAGCCCGGCGCCTATGATTGCGTGCGTAAAATTGTGTCGACGCTGTCGCGTAAACACCCGGCAGGCGAGCAGTGGTCCTACTCTTCCGGCGGTGCATGGCTGCTGGGCGATGTGCTGGAGCGCGCGACCGGTATGTCGCTGGCCGCCTGGCTTGAACAATCACTGTGGCAGCCTGCGGGTATGGCCCACGATGGCGTCTGGCACGCCTACAAAAAAGGACAACATGATGTCGGCGCCCACGGCTTTAACGCCACCCTCGAAGACTGGGGCCGCTTTGGCGAGTTTGTCGCCCGCGATGGCCGCCTGAGCAACGGTAAACAGCTGGTGCCCGCTGGCTGGTTCGATCAAGCCGCAAGCTGGACAAAAGCGCTGAACTCGGTTTCAGCCGCGCATCCGGAAGGTATCTATGGCTATCAATGGTGGAATAACGCCATTCCGGCCAATGCGCAAAACGTACAGCCGACGCCGCAGGAAGGGCTGAAAGGCTCGCTGTGGGCGCTGGGGATCTACGGCCAGGTGATTATGGTCAACCGTGCGGAACATCTGGTGATCGTGCAGTGGTCAACCTGGCCACAAGCGGAACCGTCCTTTAACGCACAGCCGCTGGAAGCGGCGCTGATGTACAGCGCCATTGCCCGCGAATTGCGCTAATCTCCCCTGCTCCTTGCCGCTTAACCGGCAAGGAGCGTATCGGCATTTAACGCCAGGTGCTGCAGCAGCATAATGGTTTTCGCATCCACGATTTCGCCATCGCGAATGGCCTGTAACGCCCGCGCCAGCGGCCACTCCAGCACTTCAATATCCTCTCCTTCCGCCGCCAGCCCGCCGCCATCGCCACGGCGATCGTCCGCGGAGTATTCGGCAATAAAGAAGTACAGCTTCTCGGTAACCGACCCCGGGCTCATAAACGCGGTGAATACTGGCTCAATGCGGGTAACGCGAAATCCGGTCTCCTCTTCCGCTTCGGCGATAATGCGCTCTTCCGGCGAGGCGTTATCCAGTAATCCCGCGGCGGCTTCGATCAGAAAGCCGTCGTGACCGTTGATCCACACCGGAAAACGAAACTGCCGGATGAGCACCACGCTCTGCTTGTGGCGGTTATAGAGCAGAATAACCGCGCCGTTGCCGCGGTCGTAGGCTTCCCGGCTCTGCTCCTGCCAGCGCCCATCCCGGCGCAACAGCTCAAAGGTATATTTTTTCAGCGTGTACCAGTTATCGGACAAGAGCGTTTCGCGAACGTGGCGAACGCGCGGTGCGTCTTCATGCATGATTTTTCCCCTTCCAAGGTGACAACTGGCAACATAACATGCATAATCGTGCACAAACAAGATCAATCGTGAGTAAAAAAAATGCTCGCCAGCCAGAGAAAACAGCACATCCTGCAGATCCTTGCCGCAGAAAAACAGGTGATGTCGGGGGAGTTGAGTCAGCGCTTTCAGGTCTCAGAAGACTCCATTCGTCGCGATCTGCGCGAACTGGCGGCGGAAGGTAAACTGCAACGGGTCCACGGCGGCGCGCTGCCGGTATCCGCCGCTATCGCGCCAATCGAAAGCAGAAAAAACGTGCAGATGGCTTCCAAACAGGCGATAGCTTGCCGGGCAGCGGCGCTTATCCAGCCAGGGCAGGTGGTCATCGTCGACGGCGGTACCACCACCACGGCGATGATCGCCGCGCTACCTGCCGACCTTGCTTGTACCGTGGTGACGCACAGTCCGGGGATCGCCGTGGCGCTGGTCGAGCATCCGCGGATCGAAGTGATCCTGCTCGGCGGTACATTGTTTAAACATTCCGTAGTTACGGTCGGCACCGGGACGCTGGCGGCGATGGCGCGGATTCATGCCGATCTGTTCTTTATGGGGGTTACCGGCGTGCACCCGCAGGCGGGCTTTACCACCGGTGATTATGAAGAGGCGGGCATTAAGCGCGCGCTGGCGGCCAGAGCCGCAGAAACCGTGGTGATGGCCTCTGCCGAAAAAATTAATTCCGCCTCCGCGTTTGCCATCGGCGAGCTTAATCTTGCCAGCACAGTGGTTATCGATAGCGAACTGGATGACAGGTTACGTCAGAAGCTTAAGCAAAGCGGCGTCGGGATTATTCAGGTAGCAGGTTAACCCGGCGGCATCATGTTCCGCCGGGATAATCAGCAGGGATTAATTACCGCCTGAGGTACGGCGCTGCAGCTGATCGCGCAGGTTCGGCGGCGTACCTTTAATGGTCAACGTATCCGTTGCCGGATCCCAGAATACGCGCTCGCCGAGCAGCATCGCATCAAAGTTAATGGTCAAGCCGCCGCCGCTACCGGCAAATTTGGTCAGCTGGCGCAGCGTACTGCGATCCGCCGGGAAGCTCTCTTCGAGCTCATAACCCTGCTCGGCGGTAAACTCCTGGAAACTCTTTTCGCTGACGCCTGAGAGCTCTTTCGACAACGACTCCAGCTCGATCTCTTCGCCTGCCTGCAGCTGTTCGTTACAGTAGGCATACACCTGCTGGCGCACGTTCTGGCGCTCGGATTTATCCAGCTGCGCGTCAGCGGCGAAATCATCCACCGCCTGCAGCAGACCGCGGTTCTGCGCTTTGGCATTGAGCCCTTCGCTGGCGCCGAGGAAGTCCATGAAGAAATCGGCGACTTTACGCCCCACCCGCCCTTTCAGGAAGGTCAGATAACGGGTCGATTCGGGATTGGTTTCCCACTCGGTCAGATCAATACGCGCCACGATGTCGGCATGGTTGATGTCCAGGTAATGGGTGGAACTGATATCCAGCTCTTCGTTAACGCGCATGCTGCTCAGATTATTGAGCACCGCCACCAGCAGATACTCGACCGCCAGGTAACGATACTGACAGAACAGCACAATGCCGCCTTCAGCAAATGGATACTTCGCCAGCTCATCGCGCAGGCGGCCGGTTGCCGCACGGCTGAAAGGAAGAAATTCTTCTTCACCCTGACGCTGTAAACGCAACGCTTGCGCCAGTTCGCTCTCTTCATTAAAGAGGCCGTAGGCTTTGCTTTTTGCGCTGTAGACACGATGCAGTTCGGCCATCATCTCCACGACAGTGGCATTTGGTTCCAGCAGCGACTCGCGTAGCACCAGTTCCAGATTCTGTTCATCACGTTTGATCAACTGATGCAGGGCAATCTGGTCGATATCCAGACTCATGTTAAACTCTCCTTTTAGACCGGGCGGTATTCAACCACCACCGGGACGACGACGCAACCGGCAGACGCCTCTTTTATGCTTGAGACTCGCGTGGCCGGGCGCTTTTGCGCCGTGGCGAAAAAATGCGGAAAAAAAGCTGCTGCTACGGTAATATGTTGCCCTTTCACGAACAAACAGATTTTGAGTTTATGCCACAAATATCCCGCTATAGCGATGAACAGGTCGAGCAGCTGCTCAGCGAGCTAACGAACGTCCTGGAAACACACAAAGCGCCGGTTGACCTGTCACTGATGGTGCTGGGCAATATGGTGACCAATCTGCTCAACAGTAGCGTCGCGCCGGCGCAGCGTCAGGCAATCGCCCGTTCTTTCGCCCAGGCGCTGCAATCGTCCATTAACGACGATCCCGCGCACTAAGGATAACGAACAACAGTATATGGTGACTCTTCGTCAGCCCTACCGAGAAAAAGTCTCCCAGATGGTCAGCTGGGGACACTGGTTCGCCCTGTTCAACATGTTGTTGGCAATGGCGCTCGGCAGCCGCTATCTTTTTGTCGCCGACTGGCCAACGACGCTTGCCGGACGAGTATTCTCGTATGTCAGCCTCGTTGGTCATTTCAGTTTTCTGGTTTTCACCAGCTATGTACTGATTCTCTTTCCGCTGACCTTTATTGTCGGCTCGCAGCGGCTTATGCGCTTCCTGTCGGTTATCTTCGCCACCGCGGGGATGACGCTGCTGCTAATCGATAGCGAAGTTTTCACTCGCTTCCACCTGCACTTAAATCCCGTCGTCTGGGAACTGGTGATTAACCCCGATCAGAACGAGATGGCTCGCGACTGGCAGCTGATGTTTATCAGCGTACCGATCATCTTCCTGATTGAGATGCTTTTCGCCACCTGGAGCTGGCAAAAGCTGCGCAGCCTGACGCGCCGCCGCCACTACGCGCGCCCCGTCGCCTGGTTTTTCTTTATTTCGTTTATCAGCAGCCACCTGATTTATATCTGGGCGGATGCCAATTTTTATCGCCCGATCACCATGCAGCGGGCCAACTTGCCGCTCTCTTATCCGATGACCGCCCGCCGCTTCCTTGAGAAGCATGGCCTGCTCGATGCGCAAGACTATCAGCGTCGTCTGGTTGAGCAAGGCGCGCCGGAAGCGGTTTCGGTGCAATATCCGCTGAGCGATCTGCGCTATCGCGACCTCGGTACGGGTTACAACGTACTGCTCATTACCGTGGATAACCTTAACTATTCACGTTTCGAGAAGAACATGCCGCAGCTGGCGGCTTTTGCGAAAGAGAGCGTCAACTTTAGCCAGCATATGAGCTCCGGTAATAGCACCGACAGCGGGATGTTCGGCCTGTTCTACGGCATATCGCCGGGTTATATGGATGGCGTGCTCTCGGCGCGTATCCCGGCGGCGCTGATTACCGCCCTCAACCAACAGGGTTACCAGCTTGGCCTGTTCTCATCAGACGGTTTCAGCAGCCCGCTTTATCGCCAGGCGCTGCTGTCGGACTTCTCGCTGCCGGCGGCTAAAACGCAGAGCGATGAACAAACGGCCGACCAATGGATCGGCTGGCTGGATCGCTACGCTCTGGACGAGAACCGCTGGTTCTCGTGGGTATCGCTGAACGGCACTAATATTGATAACAGCCAGCAGCAGAATTTTGCGCGCACCTACGGCCGCGCCGCAGGCAACGTCGATACACAAATTGGCCGCGTGCTGGACGCGCTGCGTAAAGCGGGCAAACTGGATAATACGGTGGTGATAATTACCGCCGGGCACGGTATGCCGCTGGATAACAAGCAGGGTAAATTCGACTGGTCACGGGGCAATCTGCAGGTGCCGCTGGTTATCCACTGGCCGGGAACCCCAGCGCAAGAGATCGCAACGCTCACGGATAACAAAGACGTGATGACCACGCTGATGCAGCGTCTGCTGCACGTGTCGACGCCAGCGAATGAATATTCGCAGGGCGAAGACCTGTTTAGCCCGGCACGCCGCCGCAGCTGGGTCACTGCGGCCAATAGCGATACTCTGGCGATTACCACGCCAACGATGACCGTGGTGCTCGACCACAACGGCACCTACCACACCTGGAACAGCGATGGTGAGAAGATTAAAGACCAAAAACCGCAGCTCAGCCTGCTGCTGCAGGTGCTGACGGATGAAAAACGCTTTATCGCTAACTGATTGATTAATTTTAAATCAATCAGTTGTCGGTCGCTTGCATTCGATGGGGGAACGGGTAATATTATCCTCCACGCGTCGGCACGTAGCGCAGCCTGGTAGCGCACCGTCATGGGGTGTCGGGGGTCGGAGGTTCAAATCCTCTCGTGCCGACCAAAAATTTAACCGGTAGGTTGCTACAACCACCGGTCCCCTTTAGAACCCGCACTCTCCCTGAGAGCGCGGGTTTTTTAATGTTTGTACTCCCCTTCCCTTTGTGACTGCGATTATCCTGATGGCAAATTGTTAAATTCCATCTATCATTCGACTGTATTCGTTATCATCTGGAGCGGACCCAATGAGAGTTAAAGGACTTACCAAAGGATTTTTTATCCTTATTTTACTGATCGTTACCCTGGCCTTTTTTGACGTACTCTCCCCTTACTATTCCGCTATCCTGTGGGCAGCTATCCTGGCGGTGATATTTAATCCGGTAAAAAACAACATCCGTACGCGCATCGGTGAGCGCAACGGTATCGCGGCGCTACTGACCGTCGTGATTATCTGTCTTATTGTTTTCACCCCGTTGGCGATTATCATTTCGTCGCTAGCCTTCGAACTCAACGTGGTCTACACCAAGTTACAGCACAACGACACCCAGTTTCCGACGGTGGTCGCCAACCTGTTTGCCCATCTCCCGAGCTGGGCCAGAAGTTTCCTCTCCGAGCACAATCTCGATAGCGCGGAACAGATTCAGCAGCAGCTGTCCGATGCCGCCCTGAAAGGCGGGCAGTATCTGGCCGGTAGCGCCTTCCTGATTGGTAAAGGGACCTTTGGCTTTACCGTCAGCTTCGGCATTATGTTATACCTGCTGTTCTTCTTGCTGAAGGATGGCCCCTATCTGGTACTTCTGATCCTTGAATCCTTGCCGCTATCCAATTACGTAAAACAACATCTGTTTGCCAAATTCGCCGCCGTCGCGCGGGCGACGGTTAAAGGCACCGTTGCCGTCGCGCTGGCGCAGGGGGCTCTCGGCGGCTTTGCATTCTGGATTGTCGGTCTTGATGGCAGCATTCTGTGGGGCGCTTTAATGGCCTTTCTGTCGCTCATCCCGGCGGTGGGCTCCGCCATCATCTGGGTGCCGGCGGCGATTTACCTGTTCGCCACCGGGCAATTGTGGCAAGGGGCGTTTATTGTCGGTTTCTTCGTGATTGTCATCGGCCTGGTGGATAACATTCTGCGTCCGCTACTGGTGGGGAAAGATACCAAAATGCCGGATTATCTGATCCTGATTGCCACCCTTGGCGGCATGGAAATCTATGGCATCAACGGCTTTGTCATCGGCCCGCTGATTGCCGCCCTGTTTATTGCCTGCTGGAACCTGTTATCGGGCCGTGAACACGCCGGGAACGCCGACTTACTGGACGAAGAGTTTATTGAAGAAGCCAAAAACAGCCGCGATGAATAGCTAACGCAAGCCTCAGCTTGCTAGTGCATTTCACTATTCATATTGAAAATAATGGTAAATAACTCTTACCATTCACGACAATGATGTTAGTCTGTATTGGTTAGTAACGATAATAAAGGATGATCAACCGTGAAAAAAATCGCTACGCTTGCTGTTTCTCTGCTGGCCGTTGCCTGTGTTTCCACCAGCGCCTTAGCCGCTGAACAGCCGCTGGAGAAAGTCGCCCCCTATCCGAAAGCGGAAAAAGGGATGAAGCGTCAGGTGATTCAGCTGCCGCAGCAGCAGGATGAATCCGCGTTAAAAGTTGAACTGATGATTGGCCAGACGCTGGAAGTCGACTGCAACCATCACCGCCTGGGCGGTCAACTGGAAAGCAAAACCCTGGAAGGCTGGGGCTATGACTACTATGTCTTTGATAAGCTGACGTCCCCGGTTTCCACCATGATGGCCTGCCCGGACGGTAAGAAAGAGAAGAAATTTGTTACCGCTGGTCTCGGCGATACAGGCCTGCTGCGTTACAACAGCAAGCTGCCGATCGTGGTTTATACTCCGGCCAACGTCGAAGTGAAATACCGCATCTGGAAAGCTGAAGAAACTATCGGTAATGCCGTTGAGCGTTAATCGCCTGCGGTAATACAAAACGGCAGCCCGAAGGCTGCCGTTTTTGTTATAGCGCGATATCCGCCATCGGTTTGCCGCCGGTCAACGGTTTGAGTTCGGCCTGCGGCACCTCGTCCGCCGCGGTCGTCGGCTCGTAGTGTAGCCCCAGCACTTCACTGGTCCACGTCAGCGCCTGCTCAATAGCGGCTGGGTTACCATCCAGACGCATACCGTAGCTCGGCACGATCTCTTTCATCTTCGCCTGCCAGGCCGGCGTCTGTACTTTGTCTTTGAAGACTTTCTCCAACAGCTGCACCATGATCGGCGCCGCCGTCGACGCGCCAGGAGAAGCGCCCAGCAGCGCGGCTACGGTGCCTTCATCATCGCACACCACTTCGGTGCCAAGGCGCAACACGCCGCCCATCTTCTTATCACGTTTGATAATCTGTACACGCTGACCGGCCTGCCACAGGCGCCAGTCCTCTTTGCGCGCTTCCGGGTAGTACTCGCACAGTGCGGCATGACGATCTTTATCTTTCTGCAATACCTGGCTAATCAGATATTTCACCAGGTCGAAGTTATCCATTCCGACGTTAAGCATCGGCAGAATATTCGAGGTATTCGTCGAGGCCAGCAGATCCCAAAGCGATCCATTTTTCAGGAAACGGGTCGAGAAGGTCGCGAATGGCCCGAACAGCACCACGCGTTTGCCGTCGATAATACGGGTGTCGATATGCGGCACCGACATCGGCGGCGCGCCAACTTCCGCCTGGCCGTAGACTTTCGCCAGGTGATGATTAACCACTTCCGGGTTCTCACACACCAGGAACTGTCCGCCAACCGGGAAGCCGGCGTACTCTTTCGCCTGCGGAATGCCGGTTTCCTGCAGCAGCGTCAGAGCAGCGCCACCCGCGCCAATAAAGATGAATTTGGTTTTGATCGTTCGCTTCTGGTGACGATTGTTGGCATCCGCCAGCGTCACCGTCCAGCTGTTGTCCGCATTGCGCTTAAAACGGCGAACGACGGTACCCAACTGGAGAGAAAAATTATCATGCGTCTGTAGCCCGGCGATCAGCTGGCGAGTGATCTCGCCGTAGTTAACGTCGGTGCCCATTTCGGTACGCGTCGCCGCCACTTTTTGCTGCGGATCGCGACCTTCCATCACCAGCGGCGCCCACTCCTTGATCTGCTGATGATCTTCAGAATAGCGAATACCGCGGAACAGCTCGCTCTGCTGCAGCGCCGCGTAGCGCGCGCGCAGGAAGTTAACGTTGTCTTCGCCCCACACAAAGCTCATGTGCGGCACGCTGTTAATAAAAGATTTCGGCTTAGTCAGGATGCCGCGGGTCACCTGGTGGGCCCAAAACTGACGAGAAATATGGAAGGACTCATTGATATCGACCGCTTTGTCGATATTGATTCCATTGGCGGTTTGCGGCGTGTAGTTAAGCTCCATCAGCGCCGCATGGCCGGTACCCGCATTGTTCCAGCCGTTCGAGCTTTCCTCGGCAACGCTGGTCATCTGCTCGACCATGGTAATAGACCAATCCGGCTCCAGTTCCTGCAGCCAGGTTCCCAACGTGGCGCTCATGATACCGCCGCCAATCAACAATACATCCGTCTCTTGCTCATGGCGGGTGTTGGTCCGATTTGTATTGGAACCAACCGCCTGTGAGCTGGGTACGGCCATCTTTTTCTTCATCGGATTTGAGCCTTACTTTTACTCGCTTTTTTTATTTAGCGCAGGTGAAACGATTCTCGGGATCAAAGGTACCACCTGTACTCAAAAATTTAAATATTGTTTAAATTTTAAGTTGAGTTTTGAGATCTGTTATAAAAATGTTTAATAAATGTGTACACAAAATCACTTTTTGTACTGGTATGATGGTCATTTCCGCGCTATCATCTCCCGTTCTGTGATGGAGCGCACGCCAACGGCGGCATGCCTCACTTCAAATTTTTTATCATCCGCGAACTTTTATGCCCTCAACTTTCCGCTCTCTCTCTCCGGCGTTGATAACACGCGAGACCCTTGCTGGCGTGCTGACTGCCCTGGCGTTAATTCCTGAAGTCATTTCATTTTCGGTCATTGCCGGCGTTGACCCACAGGTCAGCCTGATTGCTTCGGTAGTGCTCTGTCTGGCGATGTCGGTTCTTGGCGGGCGCCCGGCGATGGTGACGGCGGCGGCAGGTTCTGTCGCCCTGGTGATCGGCCCGATGGTACATCAGCATGGCGTAGGGTATATTCTGCCTGCTGTCATTCTGGCTGGTATTATTCAAATTTTGTTTGGGATATGCGGTATGGCGCGGTTAATGCGCTTTATCCCGCCACCGGTGATGACCGGGTTTGTTAATGCGCTAGGCATTCTTATTTTTTTCGCCCAGGTTCCCCATTTCTGGAGCAGGCAGCCGCTCATCGTCGGCCTTTTCGTTCTGACGCTGCTCATCGTACTGTGGGCGCCGCGTTTTATCAAAGCCGTGCCGGCGCCGCTTATTGCTATCGTCCTCCTTACTGCTTATACCGTCACCAGCGGGCAGCTCCTGCCGACCGTGGGTGATGAAGGCGCTATGGGCGGCGGTCTGCCGGGCTTCAACGCGCTGGCGGTGCCGCTGGATTTAAGCACCTTAAAAATTATCTGGCCCTGCGCCCTGAGTATCGCCTTTGTCGGCCTGATGGAATCGCTGCTGACGGCAAAGCTGGTGGACGATCTCACCCATACGCCGTCAAATAAGTCGCGTGAGAGCGCAGGACTGGGGATCGCCAATATCCTCGCGGGCTGCTATGGCGGCATCGCCGGATGCGCGATGATCGGCCAGACTATCGTTAACGTAGAAATGGGCAAGGCGCGCAGCCGCCTGTCGACGATAGTGGCCGGTATGGTACTGCTGCTTCTGGTGACGGTGCTGAGCCAGGTGATGGCCAAAATCCCAATGGCGGTTCTGGCCGGGGTCATGGTGATCGTGGCGGTGAAAACCTTCAGTTGGCAGAGTATTCGCCCAACCGCGCTGGCGCGCAATCCATGGCCGGAAACGGTGGTCATGGCAGCGACCGTTGTCGTGACGGTCACTACCAGTAATCTGGCTATCGGCGTACTGACGGGGCTTATCGCAATGGCGCTCATCCCTCGCCGCCTGCGCGTAAAAGATCAGCTTACATCAGAAACAGCGTCGCCAGACCAAGGAAAATAAAGAAGCCGCCGGTATCGGTAATCGCGGTGATCATCACGCTGGAGCCGACCGCCGGATCGCGCCCCAGCTTGACCATCACCATCGGGATGATAACCCCCATCATCGCCGCCATCAGCAGGTTGAGCATCATCGCCAACGTCATCACCCCGCCAAGCTGCGGGTCATCGTACAGCCACCAGGTGATAGCGCCCATTATCCCGCCCCATACCAGGCCATTAATCAGCGCGACGCCCATCTCGCGCAGGATCAGGAAGGTAAAACTTCCCGGCTGGATCTGCTGCAGCGCCATCGCACGGACGATCATGGTGATCGTCTGATTGCCGGTATTCCCGCCAATCCCGGCGACGATCGGCATCAGCGAGGCCAGGGCCACCAGCTGCGAAATCGTATGTTCAAAGCCGTCGATCACCCGTGAAGCGATAAACGCCGTACAGAGGTTCACCGCCAGCCACGCCCAGCGGGTTTTCACCGCTTTGCTCACCGGCGCAAAAACATCATCATCTTCGCTCAGACCGCCCATCCGGCGCAGGTCGTTATCGGTCTCTTCGTACACCACATCGACGATCTCATCGATGGTCAAACGCCCCATCAGCTTGCCGTCGGCATCAATCACCGCAGCACTCAGTAAGTCGTCGCGTTCGAAGGTACGCGCTACTTTTTCCGCTTCTTCCTGCGGCTGGAAAGTCACCGGATCGCCTTCCATCACTTCGCCTACGCGCTTTTGCGCATCATTGAGCAGAATAGTCTGCAGCTCCAGCTCGCCAAGCAGCAGTTTATTACGGGTGGTGACGAACAGTTTGTCGGTGTTTTCCGGCATTTTGCCCAGACGGCGCAGATAGCGCTGTACCGCCGCCAGAGTGGCTTCCGGACGTACGGTAATCACTTCAAACTCCATGATCGCGCCGACGGTGTTATCGGCGTAGCGCATCATCTGACGAATGCGCGCACGTTTATCCGGCGGCAGCGTCGCCAGCAGGCGGCCGGTTAAGTCGCGCGGCAGGTGCTGCAACAGGTAAACCTGTTCATCAATATCCAGCGATTGCAGGGCAAATATCAGGTCGTGATCGCTCATCTTGTCGATGAGATCGCCCCATACGCTCTCTGATGCCTCCAGCAGCACTTCGCCGCGCTTGTCATCGGCAACCAGCCCCCACAGCGCGGTACGCGCGTCATAGGGCAGCGCTTCCAGGGCATCGGCGAGGTCCGGCGGCGGCAGATGCGACACCAGCACTTCCACTTCCGCCAGGTCATCGGCCAGCGTCCCTTCATCATAGCGCTCCGCGAGGGTGAGTTTCCCCAGCAGCGCGGAGGTGACGGCTTTATCAGTGCTCAATAGCCAAATCAGGCGGGCGCGTTCTTCATCGCGTAATCGGGCGCTTTTTTTATGCAAAACGGACATCGCTCAGGCAATCCTTGTGAGAATAGAAGTCGACCTGCATGGCCGCAGCCATAAGCATAGCGCGAGGAGGGGGAAATAATAACCGCCAGCAATTTATCTGCTGTAAAAACCAGCAATATGTCCCGAACGGGCGAGCACGCCCGATCGGGTAACCAGCAAAACCGTCAGGCGGTACGCGCGACCGCATCGCGGGTCGCCAGTTCGCGCTCAACGCCGGTGAGCTCGCTAAGCTTGCCGCTGCGCATCTCCAGCAGGCGATCGGCATGCTGGAAATAGTGATCATCGTGGCTGATAGCAAACACGGTTTTCCCCATTTGCTGCATCAACGGTAATAACACCTGATAAAACTCGCGGCGGAAATGCGGATCCTGATCCGCTGCCCATTCATCGAGCAAAATGATATCGCGCTCTTCGGCCAGCGCCAGCAGCAGCGCCACGCGTTTTTTCTGCCCTTTAGACAGCTTCAGATCGAGGATTTTCCCCTCTTCCAGCTGCAGCTTGTGGTCCATCTTCAGATACGCCAGCCACTTCGCGACCAGCGCCGGATCGGCGCGTTCGCCTTTTGGCCCTAACAGACGATCAAATAGCCAGACATCGGTAAATACCGCCGAGAACAGCTTGCGGTAATCTTCTGGTTTTTCCGCCGCCAGCGGCTGACCATCGAGCAGGATCTGCCCGGAGATCGGTTGATACAGCCCGGTCAGCAGCATCGCCAGCGTCGACTTGCCGCTGCCATTGCCGCCAATCAGAAACACCAGTTCGCCGCGTTTGAGTGTCAGATTAATCGGCCCGACGGCAAAACTGTTATCCGGGTAGTGGAACGACACGTCGCGCAGCTCCAGGGTCTGCCAGTGCGGATGCGCCTGCGGCTCGGGGAAACCGGCGCGATAAGGCGCCAGCGCGAACTGATGCAGTTTATTGAATGCCACCTGGGCGCTGAGCAAGGTCGGCAGCGCCCCCACCGCCGACAGCAGCGGCGTGCGCAGGAATAACAGCGTCAGAGAATAGGTCGCCGCCACCGCGGTATTGGCCCACCCGAGGCCATTCGCCATCCAGAACACCAGACTGATGGCGCCAAGCATCATGATATTCGACCAGTTCACCGCGCTCAGGTGGAACGTATCGGCGCGGATGATGTGGTGGCGATAGTCGCGGGCATCCGGCAGATACAGCTGATTAAAAACGTATTCGGCGCGTTCGCGGTTGAGCGTCAGCTCTTTGCGCCCTTCCAGCACCGTCTGATAATCATGATACAGCTTATCTTCGGTCTCACGCAGCGTCGCCATATGCTTATAGACGCGCGCCACCAGCACAAAGCCGCCCCAGATGGTGACCGCCATCCAGACCGCGGTCACCAGCATCATTTTACCTGACAGAAAAGCCAGGTAGGCGGCGGACCCGAAGGTCAGGATAATCCCCTGCACCAGTTCCGGCAGGCGCACAAAGGCGATGGTAATGTTACGCACGTCACTAGTTAAGCCCGCCAGCAGCGAAGCGCTGCCGATTTTTTCGATCTTTTCGATTTGGGTGTCGAGAATGCGTTTAATAAATTCGCCGCGCAGGCGATAGACAAAGTGGTGGCCAAGCGTGGTTAACGCCAGCTGCGAGCCGAGCGTGACCGCCATCAACAGCAGCAGCAGGCCGAGAAACTCCGGCAGCACGGTGAGCGAGGTATCCACAAGGGAAATCAGGCGCAGGTTAATAAAGGCGATAAGCCCGATACCCAGCGCCGCGCTGAGCAAACTGAGCGCCATGACGGCAATGAACGGCCAGCGGTACTGGCGCCAAACAAGAACAAGTAATTCCATAAGCTACGATCCGGACAAGCAAACAGCCAGCAGTTTAAACGGCTTGCCGACGACAGCAAGAATAATTCTTATTTTTGTTTTTGCCGGCCTCCCGCGAGGCGAAACGTGAGGTTGTAGCGACAGGCGCCGGTCAGCGGATGCTCCCCCGGTTTAAGCGGCTGAATGCCGTGATAGAAGAGCCGTGATTCGCCGCCCCACACCACCACATCGCCATGTTCCAGCAGCAGCCGGCGCAGCGGATCGTTACGTTTCAGCCCGCCAAACTGGAACACCGCCGGCAGTCCCAGCGACACCGAAACGATAGGCGCGCGCAAATCCCGCTCGTCTTTATCCTGATGCAGCGACAGCTTCGCGCCCGGCTGGTAGCGGTTAATCAAACAGGCGTCCGGAGAGAAATGCGCATAACCCGCCTCCTGCGCCGCCTCCGCCGCCAGTTGCTGAAAAATCAGTGGCATCGGCGGCCAATGTTCGCCGGTCAACGGATCGCCAGGCGCATAGAGATAGCCGTGCATATCGGTTGTCCAGCCGAGTTGGCCACAGTTGGTCATGGCTACCGACATGGTATAACCGCCAGGGGTCACCATCTGGCGGAACGGAGAAGCGCTGGCCACCGCGGCAATGGCCTGCAGCAGCGCCGGCGCGCGCTGCACGGCGAAGCGGCGTAATATCATCGCCCCGGGGGCCAGCGGCTCCTGCCAGGGCGGCGTATCGGCAAACAGGTCGAGCATTATTTCTCCCGCATTTTTGCTTCGCGCGCCAGCAACAGCGCTTTACGTTCGCTTCCCCAACGGTAACCGGAAAGCGCCCCGCCCTCACGCACCACCCGATGACATGGAATGACTATCGCCAGTTTATTGGCAGCGCAGGCCCCGGCTACCGCTCTGACCGCGCGCGGTTGACCGATGCTGTGCGCTACCTCGCGGTAGCTGCGGGTTTCGCCTGCCGGGATCTGGCGCAAGGCTTGCCAGACCCGTTGCTGGAAAGCGGTACCACGAATATCCAGCGGCAAATTCACCGCCTGCTGCGGATTATCCAGATGGGCAACCACCTGCGCCACGCGTTCGGTAAACGTATCATCACCCGGCTGCAATTGGGCGCCGGGAAACAAGCTCGCCAGCTCCGCATATAACGCCTTATCGTCATCGCCCAATAATACGGCGCATACGCCACGTTCGCTGAACGCCACCAGGCACCGTCCTGAGGCGCTATTGCAGCAAACCCAGCTAATCAATATATCTTCGCCGCCGCGTTTAAACTGGCGGGCGGTCATGCCCAGCGTCTCGTTTGCCTGGCGATAATAGCTGGCGGAATCAGGGAAGCCGGCGGCTAATGCCGCGCTGGTGACGTTCTGGCCATGGCTTAATGCTTCGCGTAGGCGCCGCGCGCGCCACGCCTGCTGCCAGGCCTTGGGCGTAAGCCCGGTGACGGATTTAAAAATGCGATGGAAATGAAACGGGCTGACCGCCAGCTGCTGCGCCAGCGCCTCAAGGGTGATTGGCGCCTCTTGCTCCAGCAGACGACAGGCGGCGGCCACCTTCTCGACCCGCTGTTGGTCCGGGTCGAGATTATCCGGCCGACACCGTTTACAGGGGCGATATCCGGCGGCCTTTGCGGCTTCGACATCAGCATAAAAGCGGACATTCTCCCGAAGCGCACGCCGTGAACGGCACGAGGGACGGCAGCAGACGCCAGTGGTCAACACGGCGAAAACAAACTGCCCGTCGGCGCTGGCGTCGCGTTCGCAGACCGCCTGCCAGCAGCGGTCATCGTTAGTCATATCGGCAATCATCGGTTTCATAGCGGGCTCCTGCTGTAAGTGTATCCTTACTTTGCGCCTTGCTCCGATCTAAAAAACTGCGCTTCTTGCTTTTTAATTCTGCTCGCCGACCAGAAAGGTGCGGAACTGCGGCGACATCCAGGTCTTAAAGCCATCGCCCTCTTTGACGATCATATAGACCGCCAGCCCCTGCTCGTGTGCCACCTGTTGCGCTTTTTCCGGCCCTAATACCATCAGCCCGGTATCCCAGCCGTCGGCTTCCAGCGCCGTCGGCGCAATCACCGTCACCGATACCAGCTTATGGTTGATGGGGTGGCCGGTTTGCGGATCGATAACGTGAGAAATACGTTTGCCGTCCAGCTCGTAGTAGTTGCGATAGCTGCCGGAGGTGCTGATACCGTGGCCATTAATATCGACTATCGCCTGCACGGCGTTTTCACGGTCGGTCGGTTTTTGAATCGCCACCCGCCACGGTTTATCGTCGCCGTTCATGCCGCGGCTGACCAGCGCGCCACCAACCGACACCAGATAGCGGGCGATCCCTTCCTGCTCCATCAGGCGCGCCAGATGATCGGCGGCATAGCCCTCGCCGACGGTGGAAAGATCGACAAATAAATCCGCAATATCTTTTTGTAGATATTGTTTATCGGCGCGGTTAATCACCGTCAGATGCTGCAGCCCGGTACGCGCTTTTGCCGCCGCGATTTGCTGCTGCGTCGGCGTTTTTACCGGCTGCTTATCCGGGCCAAAACCCCATAAATTGACCAGCGGCCCGACGGTAATGTCCATCGCTCCGGCGGTTTTGGCGCCAATGCGCAGCGACAGAGTGACGATATCCGCCATCGCCTCGTTCACCGGCCACGGTTCGGTGGTGGCGGCATGGTTGAAGCGCATCAGCGCGGAGTCGTTTTTCCAGGTCGAAAGCAGCCAATCATCGCCGTCGAGCTGCGCCTGAACTTTATGGCGTAAATCTTCGGCTTTCGCCGGATCCAACCCGACGACGCTAACGCGCCAGTAGGTCCCCATCGTTTTGCCATCGAGCACGGTGGCGGCGGATTTTGGCGTGGCCGGGGATGTCGCGGAATCACAGCCGGTAAGCAGAACGCAGAGGCCGAAAAAGGCGGCGCGGAAAAAGGTGGTATCCATGAAAACGGGCTCCTGTTACAAAGGCAGCCAGAGTATACCAGCGAGGTTAAACCGGGCATAAAAAAAGGCGCCCGCAGGCGCCTTTTTCAACACTTCAGCTTGCTTAGAACTGGTAAACCAGGCCCAGAGCCACAACGTTGTCAGTAGAGATGCTTGCATCTTTAGTGAACTTGTTGTCGTCCAGCAGGTTGATTTTGTAATCAACGTAGGTGGACATGTTTTTGTTGAAGTAGTAGGTCGCACCCAGGTCAACATATTTCAGGATGTCCTGGTCGCCGTAACGGCCCATGTCTTTACCTTTAGACTGCAGGTAAGCCACGGACGGACGCAGACCGAAGTCGAACTGGTACTGAGCAACGACTTCGAAGTTCTGCGCTTTGTTAGCAAAACCGATGTTACCGGTGCGGGTTGCGTTGTAAGTCTGGGTGTACTGAGTCGCCAGGTAGATGTTGTTGGCGTCGTATTTCAGACCACCGGTGTAGGTTTCAGCGTGATCGCCTTCACCCAGAACACCGTAACGACCACCATCGGTCTTAGACACGAAGGTAGAGTTGTTCTGCTCGTCGGTACGTTTAGAGCTGGAGTACGCGAAACCAGCGCTGATGCCGTCCCAGATATCATAAGTTACGGAGGTGCCGAAGCCTTCGCCGTTCTGTTTCTGGAAGTCACGACCGTTGTTGGTCTGATCTTCGCCGCTCACGCTGCCGTTTTTACCCTGGTACTGCAGAGCAAAGTTCAGGCCGTCAACCAGACCGAAGAAGTCAGAGTTACGGTAGGTGGCAACACCGTTAGCACGGGACTGCAGGAAGTTGTCGGAACCGTAGGTGTCGCCGCCGAATTCCGGCAGAACGTCGGTCCAGGAAGTTACGTCGTAAACAACGCCGTAGTTACGACCGTAGTCGAAAGAACCCGCGTCGCCGAATTTCAGACCCGCGAAGGCCAGACGAGTCCATGCCTGGTCGCTGGAGCTTTCAGTGTTGTTCGCCTGAACGTTGTATTCCCACTGGCCGTAACCGGTCAGCTGGTCGTTGATCTGGGTTTCGCCTTTCACGCCGATACGCATGTAGGTCTGGTCGCCGTCGACGCTGTCGTCGGAAGAGAAGTAGTGCAGACCGTCGATTTTACCGTACAGGTCTAATTTGTTGCCGTCTTTGTTATAAATTTCAGCCGCATTTGCTGCGCCCGCTACCAGCAGTGCTGGTACCAGGAGGGACAGTACTTTAACTTTCATGTTATTAACCCTCTGTTTGTTATATGCCTTTTATTATTGCCACTGCTTACTGATTACCCTTCTAATCAGTCGGCTGTATTCATTGTGCTGCAAAATGCAGAATAATCCAACAAGAATATGATACGAAAACTTCTAAGGTGTTTCAAAATGCGCACAAGATGTTTCAATTTGTAAATGCCAAGGAACTTTTTAGGCGCAATAAAGGTCGCAAAAATAAGCACCAAAAATCAAAAAAATAATATTTTCATTAAAAATCATTGCATTATAAGCATTCAAATGTATAGCACTGAATGGTAAAACAAAATCCTCCCCGAAGACTAAAATAATCCTCGCTATCATCATTAACTTTATTTATTACCGTCATTCAGTTCTGAATGTCTGTTTACCCCTATTTCAACCGGATGCCTCGCATCCGGTTTTTTTTACCCTTCTTTACGTATCTTGAATTATGCTGTGCTAACGCAGCAAAAAAATAACGACTATTAATCAATCAATTCCGAATGAAAGTCAGCCTATTTGGCCAATTTCTTGTTTTTTAGTGCTATTTATCTGCAAGAAATGTCGGTTAATTGTACAAGATCAATTCAACTGTACATATTTGTCGCATCTATGGTTTTGAGAGAAATCTCAGCATTAAAAGATCCCTCAGCGTCAATCTGTTGTATGGATTTCCCGCGTTAGCCTTTATACTTCCTGCCAGTATTCGTTGTGCTGCCCGTCACTATGGCGCAACATCCTGTTTACAAACACTACTGAGCAGCTCTGCCACGCGATGACCCAAAAAAAATTCTCCCTGATCCCCGGTAGCATCACCCGGTTCTTCATCTTGATGGTTATCGTCTTGCTCGCGACGATGGGCGTGATGATCCAAAGTTCGGTTAATACGTGGCTAAAAGACCGGAGTTACCAGGTGGTTGATATCAGCCACGCGTTACACAAACGCATTGATACCTGGCGTTATGCCACCTGGCAGATTTACGACAACATTGCCGCCACCAGCTCAAGTACCTCAAGCGATGGTCTGCAGGAGACGCGCCTGAAGCAGGATGTCTACTATCTGGAAAAGCCGCGACGTAAGACCGAAGCGCTGATCTTCGGCTCTCATGACAGCTCGACGCTTGAGATGACGCAGAAAATTTCCAACTACCTCGATATTTTATGGGGCGCGGAAACCATTCCCTGGTCGATGTATTACCTGAATGGGTTGGATAACAGCCTGATTCTGGTCTCCACCCTGCCGCTGAAAGATCTGTCTTCGAGTTTTAAAGAATCGACGATTAGCAGCGTGGTGGAATCCCGCCGCGCCGAAATGCTCCTGCAGGCAAACACGCTGGACGAACGGGAAACCTTTTCTTCACTGCGTCACCTGACGTGGCAAAATGGCCATTACTTCACGCTGCGTACCACTTTTAACCAGCCGGGTCACCTGGCAACGGTTGTCGCCTTCGATTTACCGATTAACGACCTCATCCCCCCGAGCATGTCGCTGGACAGCTTCCGTCTCGAGCCAGATCCGGCGCAAAATGGCGCTAGCAGCGCAGACAAAGAAGCCGTTGATAACGTTAGCGTCAGCTTTAATGGCCTGCGTATTGAGATAACCACTGCCATCAATACCACCGGCATGCGGCTGGTGTGGGTCGTGCCGTTCAGCACTTTGCTAATGGAATCCTTACAGAATATTTTACTGCCGCTGCTGCTCACCATTGGCCTGCTGGCGTTAACCCTGTTTGGC
The DNA here is from genome assembly GCF_000215745.1 of Klebsiella aerogenes KCTC 2190. GTDB lineage: Bacteria > Pseudomonadota > Gammaproteobacteria > Enterobacterales > Enterobacteriaceae > Klebsiella > Klebsiella aerogenes. The sequence continues at coordinate 5,156,689 of NC_015663.1, forward strand.
TTTACCACTTTCCGCAACTATAGCGGCCGCCGTACCCCCGGCAGCGTAAGCACGGCCCCCACCGCGGCCAACAGCGAGCTGCGCGCTCAGCGCGCAATTAATGAAGAGATCGTCTCTTTGCTACCGTTGGGCCTGTTGGTGCACGATCAGGAAGCCAACCGCACCATTATTAGTAACCCGATTGCCGATCATCTGCTGCCGCACCTGAATCTGCAGAACATCACCAATATGGCCGATCAGCATCAAGGGGTGATTCAGGCGACGATCAATAATGAACTTTATGAAATCCGCCAGTACCGCAGCCAGGTGGCTCCTCGCACGCAGATCCTGATTATTCGCGACCAGGATAGAGAAGTGATGGTGAATAAAAAACTCAAACAGGCCCAGCGTCTGTATGAGAAAAATCAGCAGGGGCGCATCGCCTTTATGCAGAATATTGGCGCCGCGCTGAAAGAACCGGCGCTGGCGCTGGCGCAGGAGGCGGCGGCCATCGGGATTCATGAAAGCCGCAAACTGGCGCAGCACGCTGATGAACTGGTTCATCTTGTCGATGAGATTCAGTTGGCGAACTTACTGGAAAGCGATACCTGGAAAACCACCCCCGGTTTGTTCTCCATTCAGGGCTTAATAGATGAAGTGGTTCCTGAAGTCCTGCCGATGGTGAAACGCAAAGGACTTCAGCTGTTAATCAATAATGCGCTGCCGGCCAATGAGCAGCGCTACGGCGACCGCGACGCGCTGCGCCGCACGCTATTACTTCTGATTCAATACGCGATCACCACCACCCCCATTGGTAAAATTACTCTTGAGGTGAGCAAAGATGAATCTGCCGACGATCGTCTGACCTTCCGTATCCTCGATACCGGCAATGGCGTGAGCGGCAATGAAATCGATAATATGCACTTCCCGTTCCTTAATGAGACGCAAGCCGACCAGTACGGCAAAGCCAACGCCCTCACCTTCTGGCTGTGCGACCGGTTAACTCGCAAGCTTGGCGGACAGCTTAATATTAAGGCGCGGGAATCGCTCGGCACCCGCTACTCGCTACACCTTAAAATGGCGGCGAGCGAGGAAGAGAGCGACTCCGGCGAACATCTGCTGGACGATGTGGTCGTGATGATTGACATTACCGCCAATGAAGTGCGCCGCATTGTGACGCGTCAGTTAGAGAGCTGGGGCGCAAGCTGTATCACCCCGGACGAAAGGCTCACAAGTCAAGAGTATGATCTCTTTTTAACGGATAATCCGTCTAATCTTACTGCTTCAGGCTTGCTTTTAAGCGATGATGAGGTTGGGATACGCAAAATTGGCCCAGGCCAGTTGAGCGTCAATTTTAATATCAGCACTGCCATGCAGGAAGCTATCCTGCAGCTGATTGAGCAGCAGCTGGCGCAAGAAGAGGTTCAGCCCTCCTCAACAGGAAACGAGGGGAATGCGGAACTCCATGCCAGCGGCTATTACGCGCTGTTTGCCGACACGGTACCGGATGATGTTCAGAGATTGTATACTGAATTCACCACCAGCGATTTCGCTGCGCTGGCGCAGACCGCTCACCGCCTTAAAGGCGCGTTTGCTATGCTTAATTTGATACCCGGCAAGCAGTTATGTGAAGCGCTTGAGCATCTGATTCATGAACGAGATACTCAAGGTATAGAAAAATACATCAGCGACATTGACGGTTACGTCAAGAGCTTGCTGTAGCAAGGTAGCCTAATACATGAACAATATGAACGTAATTATTGCCGATGACCATCCGATCGTACTGTTCGGCATTCGCAAATCACTTGAGCAGATCGAGTGGGTGAATGTTGTTGGCGAATTTGAAGATTCCACAGCTCTGATTAACAATCTTCCTAAACTTGACGCGCACGTCCTGATTACCGACTTGTCGATGCCTGGCGACAAATATGGCGATGGGATCACCCTGATCAAATACATCAAACGCCATTTTCCGGAGCTGTCGATCATTGTCCTGACGATGAACAACAATCCGGCGATCCTGAGCGCAGTACTGGATCTCGACATTGAGGGGATCGTGCTGAAACAGGGCGCGCCGACCGATCTGCCGAAAGCGCTGGCCGCGCTGCAGAAAGGCAAAAAGTTTACTCCGGAAAGCGTCTCCCGCCTGCTGGAAAAAATCAGCGCCGGCGGTTATGGCGACAAACGCCTGTCGCCGAAAGAGAGTGAGGTTCTGCGTTTGTTCGCTGAAGGCTTCCTGGTCACCGAGATCGCCAAAAAGCTGAACCGCAGCATTAAAACCATCAGTAGCCAGAAGAAATCGGCCATGATGAAGCTGGGCGTTGAAAATGATATCGCACTGCTGAACTACCTCTCTTCCGTTTCTCTTACCTCAACGGATAAAGAGTAATTCACTTTTCCCGGATGGCGGCCAGCCGCCGTTTCCGGGCCATTCTGAAACTTTATTCCCGCCCCGGAGAGCATCGCGCGCCGGGGAGCTCTCAGCACCATTCCGTGCGGCCTCAGCTTGTTTTTCTGGCTTTACGTACCTGCGCGGCATAGGTGGCCAGCGTGTGCTTGAGGATATCCAGCGTTACTGGTTTTGACAGACAGCTATCCATTCCCGACTCCAGACAGCGTTGTTTTTCTTCCGCCAGCGCGTTAGCCGTGACGCCAATAACCGGTAGCGTCATCTCCAGTTGACGGATCCGCTGCGTCAGACGGTAACCATCCATGTTTGGCATGTTCACGTCGCTGAGAACAATATCAATATGTTGTTTACTCAGGACGTTAAGCGCATCGACGCCATCATTAGCCGTCACGCATTGATAACCCAGTGAGCCAAGCTGATCGGCCAACAGGCGGCGGTTAATCGGATGATCGTCGACCACCAGAATCATCATGTCGTCATTGCTGACCGTTGGCGCGTCGTGGGCCGACAGCGCCGGACCATTCTCTTCTACCGCCAGCGCCAGATGCAGCAGGCGTCCCAGCAACGGCAGAAGTTCATGCGGCGTGGTGACGCTATGCAACCACTCTCCCGGCGCGCGCTCAACGGGGATACCGATATGCCGACGGCAGAAGATCACCGCAGCGCTTCCCGGCCAACGCCCGCTGAGTTCATCATCGGTTAATAAAATATCGTCAGCGGCTGGCGTCTGGCCAGCAAATTGCCGTACCGTCAGGCCATGATATTGCAGCAACGATTCGATAAACAGCGCCAGTGACGTATTATGAATCGCCAGCCAACAGGTGCTGTTGCTGTGCTGTTCGGCCAACAGCGGCGGCATCTGCTGCATGCCGTATAACGGAATGCGAATGGTGAAACGGCTCCCCATGCCGGGTTCAGTTTCCACGTCAATGTCGCCATCCATCATGCTGATGAGTTTTTCACAGATAGCCAGTCCCAGGCCGGTTCCCTGGAAATTACGCTGCACCCCGGTACCAACCTGGAAGAACGGGTCGAACAGGCGCACAACCTCTTTCGCCGGGATCCCTTCGCCGGTATCACGTACGCTTATTTGCAGATAGTCGCCGGCGCGCCGTACATGCAGCACGATACAGCCGGTATCGGTAAATTTAATGGCGTTACTCAGCAGGTTGGAAATGACCTGCTGCAGGCGCATCGGGTCGCCAATCATCGTCTGCGGGACATCCGGCTCAATGAAGCAGTACAGCCCAAGCTGCTTGCGCACCACCAGCGGTAGATAGTTCGCCGAAATATGATTCATGACCTCGCGCGGCGAAAACTCTCGCGGCTCGATTTTGAGCTGCTCAGACTCAATTTTCGAGAAGTCGAGAATATCGCTGATAATCTTCAAAAGCAGGCTGGAGGAGTTATTCATCGCCGTCACCAGGCGATCGACTCCCTTCGGCAACGCTTTGGTCTGCAGCAGGTCGAGGTTGCCAATAATGCCGTACAGCGGCGTACGCAGCTCGTGGCTGACGGTGGCGAGGAACATCGATTTCGACTGGCTGGCCTGCTCTGCCGCCTGGGCCATCTCCTGCAGCGACTCTTCCATTTTCACACGGGCGGAAACGTCAACCAGCACGCAAATCGCGACGTTTTCATTACGATATCGCGAGTGTACAAAACTAATCTGCAGGTTGGTGTTGTTGCTGGTTAACACGTCGACGAAGTTGACCTGCTGGCCGCAAATAATCTGCGTGAGCCGCTGGCGGTCTTCGTGCGTCAGCATATTCAGATAGTTATGCGCCAGTTCGTTACTCAGTATATTGGTGCCGTCCTGCGTGCGTAGAATGCAGATTCCGACCGGCGCGGAGGCGACGATCTTACGGTTGAACTGCTCATGTTCCTCCAGCCGCTGAGCGTCGTTTTCCGCCGGTATAAAGATCCGCCGTTCATACATACGCGCCAGCGCGAACAGGATCGCGCCGGTCAGGATATTCAGCACGATAGCGTTGAGGATCAACATCCTGATACGCTCCAGCACCTGATCGACGGAAACCGAATAGACAATGCTCAGCGATGATGGCAGCAGGCTCTTTTTCAGCACCAGCTCGCGGAAACCAGAGCTGTAGCCAAACCACATCCGCTCCTGCATCCAGCGGGTTTCCGGTTTAATGCTGTTATCCGGCCCGGCAAGGGAAATGAGCTGCTGACCGTTATCGTCGAGGATCGTCACGCTCATCGGCAGGCTACCTGGCGTAAAGAAGCTCTCCATGCGGATAGTCTGCTCAACGCCGAGCATCGCCTGCAGACGGTTAGCCATATAAATAGGCGTCAGGGCGTAGAAATAACCAACGCCCGGACGCACGCCCTGGCTAATCCAGAACAGGTTATTGCCGCGCTCGTTTTGCGGCGCATCGCGATATTGTTCGATACGCTGATGCAGCACCTTCAGCGCCTGATCGCGCTCCAGCGGCATATCGCGCAGGCCGAAGTTAGCCATGCAGAGGTTGTCGCTGCCAATTAAAAAAATACGGTTCAGGTCGTAGGCGGCAGAGAAATTATCCCGCCAGTAGCGCATGAACCACGCCAGCGATTGCAGTGAGTTGCGCCAGGCGCCGCTCATTGCGCCGCAGTCGGAATCCGGATACAGCGGTTCAAAATTAGGGATTGTGATATTGCCACTATTGGCCAGCGCCGCACTACCCTCGCTCCCGGTCGCCGCGCGATTGCCTGCGACGTACTTCAGCTCTTTGATGACATCCGCGGTACGCTGGATGTAGCGCTGGGCCTGGTCGGCGTTAAGATTCAGTTCCTGACGAATTTCCGATTCCCGTTCATGCAGCGCATTAACGATATAAAACACGGAAACAAAAGCAATCAGCATCCATAGCAGAACCGCCAGCGCTCTGAACAGATAACGAGAAACCTTTAAGGTCGTATGAAACGAGGCAAGATATTTCAATGGGGCAATGCTCGGTCGTCAGGGGCTCAACAGAATGGGGTTAAAGTAGCGGTAAATGGGCTCTGCCGCAATGTTAATGCAAAAAGGGCCGGGATAACACCCGGCCCTTTCAGAACATTTACCTGCGACGATTACTCTTCGTCTTCGGCGATGTCGTCGTCAGCGTCGTTTTCCGGCGCGATATCATCATCGCCTTCCGCTACGCTGCCATCGATGGCATCCAGTTCTTCGTCGTCAACCGGTTCAGCCACGCGCTGCAGGCCGACAACGTTTTCATCTTCCGCGGTACGGATCAGAATCACGCCCTGAGTATTACGACCCACGATGCTCACTTCAGAAACGCGAGTACGCACCAGGGTGCCCGCATCGGTAATCATCATGATCTGGTCGCAATCATCGACCTGCACGGCGCCGACCACGGAACCGTTACGTTCGGTGACCTTAATAGAGATAACGCCCTGCGTCGCACGCGACTTGGTCGGATACTCTTCGGCCGCGGTACGCTTGCCGTAACCGTTTTGCGTCACGGTCAGGATCGCCCCTTCGCCACGAGGAATAATCAGCGACACGACGCTATCTTCGCCCGCCAGCTTGATACCGCGTACGCCGGTTGCGGTACGGCCCATCGCGCGAACGGCGTCTTCTTTAAAGCGCACCACTTTACCAGCGGCGGAGAACAGCATCACTTCGTCCTGGCCAGAAGTCAGATCGACGCCGATCAGTTCGTCGCCTTCGTTCAGATTGACGGCGATGATACCGGCAGAACGCGGGCGGCTGAACTCGGTCAATGCCGTTTTCTTCACGGTACCGCTGGCGGTCGCCATAAAGACGTTAACGCCCTCTTCGTACTCGCGAACCGGCAGGATAGCGGTGATACGCTCGTCAGCTTCCAGCGGCAGCAGGTTGACGATTGGTCGACCACGCGCGCCGCGGCTGGCTTCCGGCAACTGATACACTTTCATCCAGTACAGACGACCACGGCTGGAGAAGCAGAGGATCGTGTCATGGGTGTTGGCCACCAGCAGACGGTCGATAAAGTCTTCTTCTTTAATACGCGCTGCCGATTTACCTTTACCGCCACGACGCTGCGCTTCGTAGTCGGTTAACGGTTGATATTTCACATAGCCCTGGTGCGACAGGGTCACGACAACATCTTCCTGGTTAATCAGGTCTTCGATATTGATATCAGCGCTGTTGGCGGTGATTTCGGTACGACGCGCATCGCCAAACTGTTCTTTAACCAGCTCCAGCTCTTCGCGAATAACTTCCATCAGACGATCGGCGCTGCCCAGGATGTGCAGCAGCTCGGCGATCTGATCCAGCAGCTCTTTGTACTCGTCGAGCAGTTTTTCATGCTCCAGACCGGTCAGTTTCTGCAGACGCAGATCCAGAATCGCCTGAGCCTGCTGTTCGGTCAGATAGTACTGGCCGTCACGCACGCCAAACTCTGGCTCCAGCCATTCCGGACGCGCGGCGTTATCGCCGGCGCGCTCCAGCATCGCGGAGACATTGCCCAGATCCCATGAACGCGCGATTAAACCCGCTTTTGCTTCCGCCGGCGTCGGCGCGCGGCGAATCAGTTCAATGATCGGATCGATGTTAGCCAGCGCAATCGCCAGCGCTTCAAGGATATGCGCACGGTCGCGCGCCTTGCGCAGTTCGAAAATAGTACGACGAGTGACAACTTCGCGGCGGTGACGAACAAACGCCGCAATGATGTCCTTCAGGTTCATGATCTTCGGCTGACCGTGGTGCAGCGCAACCATGTTGATACCGAAAGAAACCTGCAGTTGGGTCTGGGAGTAGAGGTTGTTAAGAACCACTTCACCCACCGCGTCGCGTTTCACTTCGATAACGATACGCATACCGTCTTTGTCAGATTCGTCGCGCAGCGCGCTGATGCCTTCAACGCGTTTTTCTTTCACCAGCTCGGCGATTTTCTCAATCAGGCGCGCTTTGTTCACCTGATACGGAATTTCGTGCACGATGATGGTTTCACGACCGGTTTTCGCGTCAGCTTCGACTTCCGCGCGCGCGCGAATGTAAACTTTACCGCGACCGGTACGATAGGCCTCTTCAATACCGCGACGGCCGTTAATGATAGCGGCGGTCGGGAAGTCCGGGCCCGGAATGTGTTCCATCAGCCCTTCAATGCTGATGTCTTCGTTATCAACGTATGCCAGGCAGCCGTTGATAACTTCCGTCAGGTTATGCGGCGGAATGTTGGTCGCCATACCTACGGCGATACCGGAAGAACCGTTCACCAGCAGGTTAGGGATTTTTGTCGGCATGACGTCAGGGATTTTCTCCGTGCCGTCATAGTTGTCGACGAAATCAACCGTCTCTTTTTCGAGATCGGCCATCAGCTCATGAGCGATCTTCGACATACGGATTTCCGTATAACGCATCGCTGCAGCGGAGTCGCCATCGACAGAACCAAAGTTACCCTGGCCATCGACCAGCATATAACGCAAGGAGAACGGCTGCGCCATACGTACGATGGTGTCATAAACGGCGGTATCACCATGCGGGTGGTATTTACCGATTACGTCGCCAACGACACGGGCTGATTTTTTATAGGCTTTGTTCCAGTCATTGCCCAATACGTTCATGGCGTATAGTACGCGACGGTGTACCGGCTTCAGGCCATCTCGGACATCCGGCAGCGCACGGCCAACAATGACCGACATCGCATAATCCAGATACGAGCTTTTCAGCTCTTCCTCAATGTTGACCGGTGTAATTTCTCTCGCAAGGTCGCTCATCTAACCGCTATCCCTCTACTGTGTCCCGGATTCAAAGGTCGCAAATTATAACACAGCCGTCGTAATAGAGGTAAAGCAATACGGTTTATTCGTGGCAGTCTGCTGATATACTCGCAGGTCAGAACAGAAAAGGAGTAAAAGCGCCCATGAATGCCGAAAAACCGTCGGTGGCCCCCAACGTTGATCACAATGAAATCGCCAAATTTGAAGCCGTCGCCTCGCGCTGGTGGGATCTAGAAGGCGAGTTCAAACCGCTGCATCGCATCAACCCGTTGCGCCTTGGCTATATTGCCGAACGCTCCGGCGGCCTGTTCGGCAAAAAAGTGCTCGATGTCGGCTGCGGCGGCGGCATCCTCGCCGAAAGCATGGCGCGCGAAGGTGCGACGGTCACTGGTCTGGATATGGGTTTCGAGCCGCTGCAGGTCGCAAAATTGCACGCGCTGGAGAGCGGCGTTCAGGTAGAGTACGTGCAGGAGACCGTCGAAGAGCATGCGGCGAAGCACACCCAGCAGTACGACGTCGTCACCTGTATGGAGATGCTCGAGCACGTCCCTGACCCACAGTCGGTAGTGCACGCCTGCGCGCGGCTAGTGAAGCCCGGCGGCCAGGTATTCTTCTCGACCATTAACCGCAACGGCAAAGCGTGGCTGATGGCCGTGGTCGGCGCGGAATACGTGATGAAAATGGTGCCAAAAGGTACGCATGACGTTAAGAAATTTATCAAGCCGGCGGAGCTCATCGGCTGGATCGATCAGACTCCTCTGAAAGAGCAGCACATTACCGGCCTGCATTACAATCCGCTCACCAATACCTTCAAGCTGGCGCCGGGCGTTGATGTTAACTATATGTTGCACACAACGGCGAAAAAAGCATAACGTCATACGTTTTTATGATGATGATTGCGCGGCATCAAGCTGCGCAATTTTCCCTTCCGACGAAGAAATCAGCACTCGATCAAATTTTGATTTTTTTTCTGTTTTATTGACTTCTTCTCCAGGCCTTATACGGCGTGGACTTAGCGATTATTACGCCTGCGCAACCTCAAATTAACGTCAAAATCAACCCTTGTACTCAAAAGAATCCTTACTAAAATAACTCACCATATAGCGTTCTTTTTATCGACAACCCCCTACATATAGTATTTATCCACAGAGTTAGTCACAACGACTGGCTGTGGATAAATGGGGGGATATTTTTTCTCACGGACAGGTAAAAACCACATGAATCAGAGTCTGCTGGTGACAAAGCGCGACGGTAGCACCGAGCGTATCAATCTCGACAAAATCCATCGCGTACTAGATTGGGCGGCAGAAGGACTGAATAACGTTTCGATTTCCCAGGTAGAGCTGCGTTCGCATATTCAGTTCTATGACGGCATTAAAACCGCCGACATCCACGAGACCATTATTAAGGCCGCAGCGGACCTGATCTCCCGCGATGCGCCGGACTACCAGTACCTGGCCGCGCGACTGGCGATTTTCCACCTGCGCAAGAAAGCGTTTGGCCAGTTTGAACCGCCAGCGCTGTACAACCATGTGGTGAACATGGTCGAAAAAGGTAAATACGATCATCATCTGCTGGAAGACTACACGGAAGAAGAGTTCCAGCAGATGGACGGTTTTATCGACCACTGGCGCGATATGAACTTCTCCTACGCGGCCGTTAAGCAGCTGGAAGGTAAATACCTGGTGCAGAACCGCGTCAGCGGCGAAATCTATGAAAGCGCCCAGTTCCTCTATATTCTGGTTGCGGCTTGCCTGTTCTCTAACTATCCTCGTGAGACCCGTCTGGACTATATCAAGCGTTTCTATGACGCGGTGTCCACCTTTAAAATTTCGCTGCCGACGCCGATCATGTCTGGCGTGCGTACCCCAACTCGTCAGTTCAGCTCCTGCGTGCTGATCGAGTGCGGCGATAGCCTGGATTCGATCAACGCCACCTCCAGCGCGATTGTGAAATACGTTTCCCAGCGCGCCGGTATCGGTATCAACGCCGGCCGCATTCGTGCGCTGGGTAGCCCGATCCGCGGCGGCGAAGCCTTCCACACCGGCTGCATCCCGTTCTATAAGCACTTCCAGACCGCGGTGAAATCCTGTTCGCAGGGCGGCGTTCGCGGTGGCGCGGCCACCCTCTTCTATCCGATGTGGCATCTGGAAGTCGAAAGCCTGCTGGTGTTGAAAAACAACCGCGGCACCGACGCTAACCGCGTTCGTCACATGGACTACGGCGTGCAGATCAACAAGCTGATGTACACCCGCCTGCTGAAAGGCGAGGACATCACCCTGTTCAGCCCGTCCGACGTTCCTGGCCTGTACGATGCGTTCTTCGCCGATCAGGACGAGTTCGAACGTCTGTACACTAAATACGAAAAAGATGACAGTATCCGCAAACAGCGTATTAAAGCCGTTGAGCTGTTCTCGCTGATGATGCAGGAACGCGCCTCTACCGGCCGTATCTATATCCAGAACGTTGACCACTGCAACACCCACAGCCCGTTCGACCCGGTTGTCGCGCCGGTGCGCCAGTCTAACCTGTGCCTGGAAATCGCCCTGCCGACCAAACCGCTGGACGATGTGAACGACGAAAATGGCGAAATCGCGCTGTGCACGCTGTCGGCATTCAACCTTGGCGCCATCGATAGCCTCGATGAGCTGGAGGATCTGGCGGTACTGGCGGTGCGCGCGCTGGATGCGTTGCTGGATTATCAGGATTACCCAATCCCGGCGGCTAAACGTGGCGCGATGGGTCGTCGTACGCTGGGTATCGGCGTTATCAACTTCGCTTACTATCTGGCGAAACATGGCAAGCGCTACTCCGACGGCAGCGCCAACAATCTGACGCACAAAACGTTCGAAGCTATTCAGTACTATCTGCTGAAGGCCTCCAACGAACTGGCTATCGAACAAGGCGCCTGCCCGTGGTTCAATGAAACCACCTACGCGCAGGGTATTCTGCCGATCGATACTTATAAGAAAGACCTGGATGCGATCGTGAGCGAATCTCTGCATTTCGACTGGGAGCAGCTGCGCGAATCCATTAAGACTCACGGCCTGCGTAACTCCACGCTCTCCGCGCTGATGCCGTCTGAGACCTCTTCGCAGATCTCCAACGCCACCAACGGCATCGAACCGCCGCGCGGCCACGTGAGCATCAAAGCGTCGAAAGATGGGATTTTGCGCCAGGTCGTTCCGGATTACGAAAATCTGCAGAACGCCTACGAACTGTTGTGGGAAATGCCGAATAACGACGGCTATCTGCAGCTGGTCGGCATCATGCAGAAGTTTATCGATCAGTCGATTTCCGCCAACACCAACTATGACCCGACGCGTTTCCCGTCCGGAAAAGTGCCGATGCAGCAGTTGCTGAAAGATCTGCTCAACGCCTATAAATTCGGCGTGAAAACGCTGTACTATCACAACACCCGTGATGGCGCGGAAGACGCCCAGGATGACCTGGCCCCGTCAATTCAGGACGACGGCTGCGAAAGCGGCGCATGTAAGATCTAAAGTATTTTTGCCGGGTGGCGCGATGCCTACCCGGCCTACGGTTTTGTAGGCCCGGCAAACGCAGTGTCGCCGGGCGATACAATCTCAACAGGACCCACTCATGGCATACACCACTTTTTCACAGACGAAAAACAATCAACTGCTTGAGCCGATGTTTTTTGGCCAGCCGGTTAACGTGGCCCGCTACGATCAGCAAAAATATGACATCTTTGAAAAGCTGATTGAAAAGCAGCTCTCCTTCTTCTGGCGCCCGGAAGAAGTCGACGTTTCGCGCGATCGCATCGACTATCAGGCGCTGCCGGAACATGAAAAGCATATATTCATCAGCAACCTGAAATATCAGACGCTGCTTGATTCCATTCAGGGCCGTAGCCCGAACGTCGCGCTGCTGCCGCTGATTTCCATCCCCGAACTGGAAACCTGGGTAGAAACCTGGGCCTTTTCCGAGACGATCCACTCGCGCTCCTACACCCACATTATTCGCAACATCGTCAACGACCCGGCGACGGTGTTCGACGATATCGTGACCAATGAGCAGATCCAGAAACGCGCGGAAGGCATCTCTCACTATTACGATTCTTTGATTGAAATGACCAGCTACTGGCATCTGCTGGGCGAAGGCACCCACACCGTCAACGGCAAAACCGTGACCGTGAATCTGCGCGAGCTGAAAAAGAAACTGTATCTGTGCCTGATGAGCGTCAACGCGCTGGAAGCAATCCGCTTCTACGTTAGCTTCGCCTGCTCTTTCGCCTTTGCCGAACGCAAGCTGATGGAAGGCAACGCCAAAATTATTCGCCTGATCGCCCGCGATGAAGCGCTGCACCTGACCGGCACTCAGCATATGCTGAACCTGCTGCGCTCCGGCAGCGACGATCCGGAAATGGCGGAAATCGCCGAAGAGTGCAAACAAGAGTGCTATGACCTGTTCGTGCTGGCGGCGCAGCAGGAAAAAGAGTGGGCGGACTATCTGTTCCGCGACGGCTCGATGATCGGCCTGAACAAAGATATTCTCTGCCAGTACGTCGAGTACATCACCAATATTCGCATGCAGGCGGTGGGCCTCGATCTACCGTTCCAGACCCGCTCCAACCCGATCCCATGGATCAATACCTGGCTGGTTTCCGACAACGTTCAGGTCGCGCCGCAGGAAGTGGAGGTCAGCTCTTATCTCGTCGGCCAGATCGATTCTGAAGTCGATGCCGACGATCTGAGCAACTTCCAGCTGTAATGAAGCGGATTTTCTTGAGGATTTCTGACACTCGCCTTGAGTGTCAGGATGAACATCCTTCCCTGTTGGCCGCGCTTGAATCGCATAACATCGACGTGGAGTATCAGTGCCGCGAAGGCTATTGCGGTTCCTGCCGCACGCGTCTGGTGTCAGGCCAGGTTGACTGGCTGACCGAACCGCTGGCGTTTATCCAGCCGGGAGAGATTTTGCCCTGCTGCTGCCGGGCGAAAGGCGATATTGAGATCGAGATGTAAGTGTTGTCGATGTGTGCGGCCTGATGCCCTCACCCCGGCCCTCTCCCACAGGGAGAGGGGGAAAACATAAAAGGGCCTTACGGCCCTTTTGTTTTATTTCGCGTCCAGGAACTGCACCGCTTTATCCGGGAAATCGGTAAACAAGCCGTCGACGCCCGCCTGGTTATACAGCACGTCATAGAGCTGATTAACGTTAGTGGCGTACTCCGGCAACTGATCCGCGCGCACGGTGTACGGATGCACCTGTAGATGGCTGGCGTGCGCCTCTTTTACCATCGTCGTCAGCTTCACCGCGCCCGGCTTCGAGCCTTCCGCTACCAGCATATGGTAATCCGGGCCGATACCGTCAGCGTACTGCGCAATCTGCGCCATCGCCCCCGGCTTGAACATCCAGTCATAGCTGTAGTTCACCCATTTACCATCGGCCTGTTTCTGCTGCGTTTCATTCCAGTCGGTATAGGCGATGAGCTGCACCAGATTGAGATCCATCCCCATCTTCGGCTCCAGCTCATTCTTAATGCGTTTGAGCTCGTTGGCGTCAAAACATTGCAGATAAACCTTATCCTGCTTGCTGGTGTAGCCATATTCCTTCAGCACTTTCAGCGTGCTGGCGGCAATATCTTTGCCTTCCTGATGGTGGAACCACGGCGCTTTGATTTCCGGGTAGATACCGATATTTTTACCCGTCGAATGGTTTAGCCCCTGTACAAACTCAATCTCTTCTTCAAAGGTATGAATGCGGAAATCGGATTTGCCCATCGGGAAACGCCCAGGATAGGTTTGCACGTTTTTGCCATCTTTCGGCTCAAAACCTTCGGTGAACTTCAGCGACTTAATCTCGGCCAGGGTAAAGTCGATGGCGTAAAAACGGCCGTCTTTACGCGCCCGCTGCGGGAAACGCTGCGCAACGTCAGTCACCCGATCGAGATAGTGGTCATGCAACACCACCAGCCGGTCGTCTTTGGTCATCACCAGGTCTTGCTCAAGGTAATCCGCCCCCTGAGCGTAAGCCATCGCTTTCGCCGGCAGGGTATGTTCCGGCAGATACCCGCTGGCGCCGCGGTGGGCGATGACAATTTTCTCTGCCGCGACGGCGCTGAAGCACAGCGCCGAACTGGCCAAAATCATTCCGCTCATTAACGCGGTGAGTTTCATTTTCATCGCCGCTCCTTAGGCTTGTTTCAGTTGTTGATGATGGCGACGCTCGCCAAGCATGACGATAATCAACAGCAGTACCGCCAGTACGCTACCGCCAATCATCACCATGAAGCCGCCATCCCAGCCGAAGAAATCGACGGTATAGCCAACAATGGCGCTCGCGGCTACGGAACCGCCAAGATAACCGAACAGACCGGTGAAGCCCGCGGCGGTGCCGGCGGCTTTTTTCGGCGCCAGTTCCAGCGCATGCAGACCGATCAGCATCACCGGGCCGTAAATCAGGAAGCCAATGACGATCATACAGGCCATATCGACGCCCGGATTACCCGGCGGGTTCAGCCAGTAAACGATAGTGGCAATCGTCACCAGGGTCATAAAGAACACGCCGGTCGCGCCGCGGTTGCCTTTAAACACTTTGTCCGACATCCAGCCGCACAGCAAAGTACCGGGGATCCCCGCGTACTCATACAGGAAGTAGGCCCAGGAAGATTTATCCAGCGCGAAGTGTTTGACCTCTTTCAGGTAGGTCGGCGACCAGTCCAGAATGCCGTAGCGCAGCAGATAAACGAAGACGTTAGCGATCGCGATGTACCACAGCAGCTTGTTCGGCAGAATGTACTGCATAAAGATCTGCTTCGCCGTCAGCTCTTCTTCGTGCTTTTCGCTATAGTCATCCGGATAGTCGTTTTTATACTCTTCGATCGGCGGCAGACCGCAGGACTGCGGGGTATCGCGCATCATCGCGAAGGCAAAAATCGCCAGCAGGATCGCGCCGAAGGCCGGCATATACAGCGCCGCGTGCCAGTCGTTAAACCACGCCATCCCTAACAGGAACAGCAGCGGCGGAATACCGCCGCCGACGTTATGCGCGCAGTTCCACACTGAGACAATCCCGCCGCGTTCTTTCTGCGACCACCAGTGCACCATGGTACGACCACACGGCGGCCAGCCCATCCCCTGGAACCATCCGCACAGGAACAGTAATACGAACATGATCATGATGCTGGAAGTCGCCCACGGCACGAAGCCCATCACCAGCATCACCAGCGCCGCCAGAATTAACCCTGCCGGCAGGAAAATGCGCGGATTCGAGCGGTCAGAGACCGAGCCCATGATAAATTTCGAAAATCCGTAGGCGATAGAGATACCGGAAAGCGCGAAACCGAGGTCGCCACGAGAGAAGCCCTGCTCAATCAGATAAGGCATCGCCAGCGCAAAGTTCTTACGAACCAGATAGTAAGCGGCATAACCGAAGAAGATGCCAATAAAGATCTGCCAACGTAATCGACGATACAACGGGTCGATTTCCGCCGCCGGCAAACGCGCTTTATGCGCTGCGGGTTTAAAAATACTTAACATATCAGCCTCCGTGGCCATTGCTGTTTCACTGACATCGACGCAAAAAATCTAATTTATTCACGTACTTCTAATTAGGTCGCGATGGTAGGCAAAGCGTAGAACTAATACTGTGAAATATCGCACATTTTGTTACAGATATATGACAAAATTTTCCAATGTGAGCACAAAATCACAGCAAACGCTCGAATTGCGCGCAAATATGCTCGAAATCAAACATTCCACACTATTGATATGGCTAAATGGTGTAAAACGAAAGTAGAGGACCGGAAGATGGCCGAGACGCAAGAATTTGATGCGCTGATTATTGGCGGCGGCGCCACAGGCGCGGGAATCGCCCGCGACTGCGCCCTGCGCGGGTTACGTGTGGCGTTGATTGAGCGGCACGATATCGCCACCGGCGCCACCGGCCGCAACCATGGTCTGTTGCACAGCGGCGCGCGCTATGCCGTCACCGATAGCGAATCCGCGCGCGAATGTATCAGCGAGAATCGCATTTTACGTCGCATCGCCCGCCACTGCATTGAACCCACCAACGGGCTGTTTATCACCCTGCCTGAAGATGACATGGCCTGGCAGCAAACCTTTATCCACGCCTGTCAGCAGGCCGGTATTGATGCTAAACCGCTTACCCCCGCTGAAGCATTGCGTCTGGAACCCGCGGTCAACCCTACGCTGCTTGGCGCCGTACAAGTACCGGACGGCACCGTCGATCCGTTCCGCCTGACGGCAGCCAATATGCTCGACGCCCGCGAACACGGTGCGCAGATCCTTACCGGCTGCGAGGTCACCGGCCTGCTGCTCCAGGGCGATCGCGTGTACGGAGTACAGATCTACGATCATCAACGGCGCGAAGCGCGTAGCATTCGCGCACAGGTCGTCGTCAACGCCGCCGGGATCTGGGGCCAACGCATCGCGGAGTACGCCGATCTGCGCATCTCCATGTTCCCGGCAAAAGGCTCGCTGCTGATCCTCGATCACCGCATTAATAACCAGGTGATTAACCGCTGCCGCAAGCCGGCGGATGCCGATATTCTGGTGCCCGGCGATACCATTTCGTTGATTGGCACCACCTCGACGCATATTCCTTATGACGAAATTGACGATAACCGGGTGACGACGGAAGAGGTCGATACGCTGCTGCGCGAAGGTGAAAAACTGGCGCCGATCATGGGGCGTACCCGGGTGCTACGCGCCTACTCCGGCGTCCGTCCGCTGGTCGCCAGCGATGACGATCCCAGCGGGCGCAGCGTCAGCCGCGGTATTGTGCTGCTCGACCACGCCCCGCGCGACGGTATGGAAGGCTTTATCACCATCACCGGCGGTAAGTTGATGACCTACCGTTTGATGGCGGAATGGGCCAGCGACGCCGTCTGCCGCAAACTCGGCAATGCTGAGCCGTGCCGCACCGCGGAGCGCCCGCTACCGGGTTCGCAGGAAGCCACAGAAACCACGCTGAAAAAGATTATCTCGCTACCGACGCCGCTGCGCGGGTCGGCGGTGTATCGCCACGGCGACCGCACCCCGGCATGGCTTGGCGACAGCCGCCAGCACCGTAGCCTGGTCTGCGAATGTGAAGCGGTCACCGCCGGAGAAGTGCAGTACGCGGTAGAGAATCTGGCGGTGAAGAATTTGCTCGACCTGCGCCGCCGTACCCGGGTCGGTATGGGCACCTGCCAGGGTGAACTGTGCGCCTGCCGCGCCGCCGGGCTGCTACAGCGCTTTAACGTCGCCACCCCGGCGCAGTCGTTAACTCAGCTGTCGGAATTTCTCAATGAGCGCTGGAAGGGCGTTCAGCCCATCGCCTGGGGCGACGCGCTGCGCGAAAGTGAATTTACCCGCTGGGTCTACCTCGGCTTATGCGGACTGCAAAAGGAGCATCAGGATGAAATTTGATTGCGCCATCGTCGGCGGCGGACTGGCCGGGCTGTTGTGCGGGCTGGCGCTGAATCAACACGGCCTACGCTGCGTGATAATCAGCCGTGGGCAAAGCGCGCTGCACTTTTCCTCCGCTTCATTAGACCTGCTCTCGGCGCTGCCGAACGGCGATACCGTCACTGATGTCGCACAAGGTCTTCAGCAACTGGCCGTTCAGCTTCCTGAACACCCCTACTCCCGCCTCGGCGCCGACGCGGTGCTCGAATACGCCAGACAGACCGAAGCGCTGCTGGCTGCCTGCGGCGCGAATATGCAAGGCGAAGCGCGCCGACCGCACCTGCGGGTAACGCCGCTGGGGACGTTGCGACCGGCGTGGCTGTCACCGGAAGAGGTTCCGCTGGCGCCCATCGCGCAGCAACGCGTATGCATGGTGGGGATTAGCGGTTTTGCCGATTTTCAGCCGCATCTGGCCGCCGCCGCCCTCGGACAGAGCGGAGTGGATGCCGCCGCGGCGGAGATTGATTTACCGCTGCTTGATGTGCTGCGCGATAACCCTACGGAGTTCCGTGCCGCCAACATCGCCCGGGTGCTTGATGATGAAAACCTGTGGCCTGCCCTGCAGTCCGCGCTGCTGCCGCTGGCGCAAGAGTACGAGCTGCTGATGATGCCCGCCTGTTTTGGGCTCGCGGATAATCGCCTCTGGCATTGGCTACAAGAACATCTGCCCTGCCCGCTGCGCCTGCTGCCGACGCTGCCGCCTTCGGTGCCGGGGATGCGCCTGCATAGCCAGCTTCAGCGCCAGTTCATCCGCACCGGCGGCACCTGGCTTGCCGGCGACGAGGTGGTGAAAATCAGCCATCAGCAGGGCACCGTCGAGGCCGTCTGGACGCGAAATCACGGCGATATCGCACTGCGTCCGCGCTTTACCGTGTTGGCGAGCGGTAGCTTTTTCAGTAACGGTCTCGTCGCCACCCGTGATAGCGTGCGCGAACCGATTCTCGGCCTCGATCTGCAGCAAACGCTGGCGCGCGATAGCTGGTATCAGCGTGATTTCTTCGCATCACAACCGTGGCAGCGCTTTGGTTTGAAGACTGACCCCATGCTGCGCCCACACCTGCTCGGCCAGCCGCTAACGAATCTTTTCGCTATCGGCTCGCTGCTCGGCGGTTTCGATGCCATTCAACTCGGCTGCGGCGGCGGCGTTTGCGCCGTCACCGCGCTGCATGCCGCCAGACAGATCCACGCCCTTGCAGGAGGCCGGTCATGAACGATACCCGCTTTGAAAGCTGCATAAAATGCACGGTTTGTACCACCGCCTGCCCGGTGAGCCGGGTAAATCCGCGCTATCCCGGCCCGAAACAGGCGGGGCCGGACGGCGAACGTCTGCGTCTGAAAGATGGCGCGCTGTACGACGATGCGCTGAAATATTGTATTAATTGCAAACGCTGCGAGGTGGCCTGTCCGTCTGATGTGAAAATCGGCGATATCATTCAACGTGCGCGTGCGCAGTACAGCCAGCAAACACCAACCCTGCGCGATGCCATCCTCAGCCATACCGATCTGATGGGCACCCTTTCCACGCCTTTTGCGCCGCTGGTCAACGCCACAACGGGGTTAAAACCGGTGCGCCGCCTGCTCGACGCGGCGCTCAAAATCGACCATCGCCGCACGCTGCCGAAATATGGCTTCGGCACCTTTCGCCGCGCTTACCGCCAGCTCGCCGCCGCACAGGCGCAGTACAGCGAGCAGGTGGCTTTCTTCCATGGCTGCTACGTCAACTATAACCACCCGCAATTGGGTAAGGATCTGATTCGCGTCGTCAACGCGCTGGGTACCGGCGTGCAGCTCTTATCAAAAGAAAAATGCTGCGGCGTCCCGCTTATCGCCAACGGCTTTTTTGACAAAGCGCGCAAGCAAGCGCACATCAACGTCGCCGCCATGCGCGAAAACAGCTTGCCGATCATCGCCACCTCTTCAACCTGTACTTTTACCCTGCGCGATGAATATCCCCATCTCCTGGATATCGATAACAGCGATCTGCGGGATCGGGTGGAGTTAGCGACCCGCTGGATTTGGAAACAGCTCGATGCCGGCAAAACCCTTCCATTGCGCCCGCTGCCGCTGAAGGTGGTCTATCACACCCCATGTCATATGGAAAAAATGGGCTGGTCGCTATACACCCTTGAGCTTCTGCGCCAAATCCCGGGCCTACAGCTGGAAGTACTGGATTCGCAGTGCTGCGGTATCGCCGGCACCTTCGGTTTTAAGTCGGAAAACTATTCGTCGGCGCAGGCGATTGGCGCGCCATTATTTCGCCAGATTGAGGAGAGCGGCGCGGACGTAGTGATTACCGATTGCGAAACCTGCAAATGGCAGATTGAGATGTCCACCAGCAAGCGCTGCGAACATCCCATTACTCTGCTGGCGCAGGCGCTGAGCGCGCCTGCCTGAATCAGTCGATAAACAGCGTCTCGACGACGTTGATCCAACCATGCTCGCCGCTGACCGGCTTACCGTCGAGCCAGCGGCGCAGCATATTCAGCGCCATCATGGCGCAGACTTCTTGCCGCACCGACAGCCCGTGGCGATTCACGCTGAACTTGACCCGCAGCGCGTGCGTACCTTCCGGTGTCGCCAGCACAAAGTTCAGGTAATCGGCCTCCTGACCGCTGACTGACAACGCCAGCCCGGCAAAATGGTTAACGCGCCGCTCGGCGGCCCAGCGCGCCGATTGCGCTAAGGTCTCCTCCTGCGCCGGCACCACTTCGCTGGCGAGAAGCGGCGCGTTCGCCCGCCTCAGCTGCAGCGCCAGCAGGCCACTGGTAAACTGTTCGCTCAAGGTCAGGCTAAGCTGACGCTCCTGCAGGCAGCGCGCGATCTGCGCCGGTAACCCTTCCGTGCCCTCAAAGATAAGGCTCTCTCCGGCTACCTTACGCACTTCTGGCCACAGCGCCAGCATTGCATCGCGCTGTTCGGCAGGACCGGTTAGTTTTAGCTCGATAATCGGCATTGACGAGCGATAGCCCATCACCACACCAGGGGGGAGCTGCAGGTGATTAAGGCTCTGCGCCAGCTCGCTTTCTGAACGTCCAAAAGTAGTTAAACGCAGACAGACAGGCGACGACGGAAGCGTGAAGCGCGCACGTAAACGCGGTACGATCTCCTGCTCGACCATAACTTTAAATTCAGACGGCACGCCGGGGGTGAAAAACATCAGGCAGCGGTTGAGCTGTACGGCGAACCCGCAGGCGGTCCCTACCGGATTATTGATCATTTCGGCGCTGGCGGGGATTTCCGCCTGCTTGCGATTGCTTTCCGCCATTGGCCGACCGCGCTCGGCAAAGAATCGCGTCATCGTCTCCAGCCATTCAGCGTTGAGGACCAACCCTTCGCCTTTCGCCGTCGCCGCCGCCAGCGCGCTAAGATCGTCGCTGGTCGGCCCCAGGCCGCCATTCACGATCAGCACATCCGCCTGTTCGCTGCGTTCGCGCAAAATAGCCACCAGCGCGTCGAGGTCATCGCCGACGGTATTGCGGCGCGTTAACGGTAAACCCTGATTAAAAAAGTAATCCGCCAGCCAGGCGGCATTGGTATCGACAATCTGCCCATGCAGCACTTCATCGCCGGTGGACAGCATTTCCACTTGTAGCATTATGAACTCCAGCCTGATAAGTCGAATTACTATAGCGCAAAGGCGCGGGCTGGCGACGAAGAAATTTGGCGCGGCGGAAGGCCGCGCCGGAGGATTAGAAGCTGGCGCTGGCGCCGATGTACGGACCGTCGGCGATGGTGTTATCACGGTTGCCGTCTTTGCCCGCCAGGTTCAGGTAGCGATAACCTGCCTGGATGCTAAGCGGACGCATGATGGTCCAGCTGGCGCCGACGTTCGCTTCTTCATAGCTATCGATGCCGCTGGAGAGTGAATCAGGCGAGTAGTAATAGTCGCCGTACAGACGGAAGCTATCGCCGATTTTCCACTGCAGGCCGCCGCCGACCGCTGCCGCGTAACCTTCATCGCCCTGCTTCGGATTAGTGTAAATGCCTTTGCCGCCCACGGTCGCCAGGAATGGTCCCAGCGGAATATTCAGACCCAGACCTAAGCCCGCGGCGTCGCCGTCGTTATCGCTATGCAACCAGTTGCCGGAAATAGCCAGGCCGGTGGATTCGGTTCCGAAGCCAACGCCGAGGTTGGTATAGTGCTCGCCGGCTTCGCCGGTAACGCTAATAGCATGGGCCGCCGAGGAAACCATCATTACCCCGGCCAGGGCCATAAAAATGCTCTTTTTCATTATTTACTCTATCCAGAAAAGAAGAATCAAAGAAGTCCCGAAAAAACCTGAAAATTCTACTGCGCACCTGTCAGGAATCAATGACCTGGCGAAATGATTTTTCACAAGAGTGTAACCAGTTGCGTCTTTTTACAGCAATCCCGCCGCGCATTTGCGAAAGAAAGTAAATTCCACCGAATTCAAATTCAGCGGAATTATATTTAATTAAGTTGCATTGATTAAATAAATCTATATTAACCTGCGCAAACGGCGTCGCGCAGGCCGTTTGAAGGATGCAGAAAAATTAATGGGCGAGCAGCGCCAGACTCTCCGGCGCAAGCCCCGTCAGCTTCGCCACCAGCGCCGTATTTCCCTTGCGGTTTGCCGAGGCGCCTCGCAAACTGTTTCCTCGATACCTGGCCCGACTCACTGCGAAGGAGAAAAATCATGCGTCAAAGGACGATTGTTTGCCCGCTAATCCAAAATGATGGCCATTACCTGTTGTGCAAGATGGCTGCCGACCGCGGGGTTTTTCCCGGACAGTGGGCGCTGTCCGGCGGCGGCGTGGAGCCGGGGGAAACTATTGAAGAGGCGCTGCGACGTGAAGTCCGCGAGGAGCTTGGCGAAAAATTACAGTTGACCCGCATCACGCCATGGAGCTTCCGCGATGATACCCGCGTGAAAACCTATGCCGATGGTCGCCAGGAAGAGATCTACATGATCTATTTGATTTTCGATTGCATAAGCGCCAACCGCGAGGTCACGATCAACGAGGAATTCGACGATTACGCCTGGGTGAAGGGCGAAGACCTGCAACATTACGATCTTAATGCCGCGACCCGCCTCACCCTCAGCCAGAAAGGGCTGCTTTAAACCACGGTCAACAGACGCAGCGTCACCTTCAATCCCCCCAGGCTTTCGCTGCGCGACAGCTGCGGGCGGCTACGATGTAGACGCGCAATATCGTTTACCAGCGCCAGGCCCAGCCCGGCGCCGGGTATGCCGCCGACGTTATCGAGCCGGCGAAACGGCGTCAGCGCCTGGTTAATCAGGTTTTCATCAATGCCCGGGCCGCTATCCTCCACGCTCAGCGTGACGGCTTCGCCATCGCGATGCAGGCTCAGCGTCACCGTCCCGCGTGCCGGAGTGTAGCGAATCGCATTGTCGAGCAGGTTGGCGCACAGTTCCCCCAACAAAACGCCATCCCCCAAAACGTTCACCGGCGACTGTTCGCCCTCATAACCCAGATCGATGTTTTTACTACGCGCCTGGGCAATACGCGAAAAACAGCTATGGTGCACGACCTCCTGCAGATCGACCGCGACAAACGCCTGCTCGCCCTGCTCCCGGCGTTTCACCGTCGCCAGTTGCAACAAACGTTCGGTGAGTAAAATCGTATCATCCAGCGTCGCGCGCATGGCCTGCAAACTCTCGCGCCACAGCTGCGGATCGTCGCTGGCCAGCGCCACCGAGGCCTGGGTTTTCAGGACCGCCAGCGGCGTTTTTAACTGATGGGAGGCATCGGCGCTAAAGCGCTCTTGCCGGGAGATCATCACCCGCAGACGGTCAATATAGCGGTTAAAAGCCACGATCAGCAGCCGCGTTTCCGACCACGGCAGCAATTCCGGTAGCGGCGTCAGCAGGCCGGGTTCGCGGCGCACCATCAGCGCCGAGAGCTGACGCATTGGCCGCAGAACGCGGCGCAGTAGCCACCCCGCCAGTACCAACGTCAACAGCACTAATAAGCCCTGTGACACCCAGGATGAAAACAGCAGTTGTCCGGCCAGCCAGCGCCGCGACTGCAGCGTTTCGGCAATATAAATCTCCGCCATTCCGACGATGCCGCCTTCGTTGACCGGCTGCAGCAGGCGCGCTACGCGGATGGCCTGGCCGCGGTATTCGGTATGATAAAACCATGCCAGCGCCGGATAGAGCTGGGTTCGTGACGTGGCCGGCGGCATCGCCGGCAGATCGTCAAAACCGGAGATCACTTTCCCCTGCGGGTCGACCACCTTGTAATACAGCCGGTCGTTCATGTTGAGTTCAAAGCTGTCCAGCACCACCCAGGGCACATTGACCTCCAGATGGCCGCCGCGCACTACCAGCCGCTCCGCCACGGTGCGCGCCGAGGAGAGCAGCGTACGATCGTAGGCCTGCGTCGCCGCCTGCAGCGCGCTCACGTAGCTATTGAATGCCGATAGCCCCCACAACAGCGCCAGCGGCAGGCCGAGGAACAGCAGCAGTTGGGCATACAGCGACTGCGGTTTACCCCATTTCATGCGGCTCACACTCCAGCAGATAACCCAGCCCGCGTAGCGTAGTGATACGCACGTTACTCTGCTGGAGTTTCTTGCGCAGGCGGTGAATATAAAGTTCGATGCTTTCCGGACTGACGTCGTCGCTGAGGCTAAACACCTGTTCAAATAGCTGCTGGCGGGAAACCGGACGGGTACGGCGAAACATCAGCACTTTCAACAGCGCCAGCTCGCGCGGCGTCAGGGACAACATCTCACCACGCAGCAGAAAATAGCCTTCATCGCGATATTCCAGCTCGCCAAGCTGCTGTACCTCATGCACCTGCCCTTCGCTGCGTCGCAGCAGCGCCCGCAGCCGGGCGTCGAGCTCCTCCAGCTCAAAAGGTTTGGGTAGGTAATCGTCGGCGCCGACGTTCAGCCCTTTCACCCGATCCGCTACCGCGCTGCGCGCGGTCAACAGCAGCACCGGCAGCGTTTGTCCACGCTTACGCAACCGCTGTACCACCTCGAGACCATCTAAGCCCGGCATACCGATATCCAGCACCGCCAGCGCATATTTTTCGCTTTGCAGCAGGTGATCCGCCGCCCGGCCATCAAAAACGCAATCCACGGCAAAACCGCCCTGCACCAGCGCTTTTTCCAGCCAGTGAGCCAGCTCACGGTTATCCTCGGCTAATAAGAGACGCATATCACATCCTGTAAAGTTGCTGCCGCATTGAAAGGGAAATGAAAGGTAACTGTTTTAACAATCACGCAACCGAATCGCCACATGTCGGTTCACATAATCAGAAAAACATTCCCTGTACCTACTGAGGAAGCCTATGAAAACGCCATTTTTCCGCCATCTTAGCGCCATCGCGCTGTGCCTCTGTACAACCACCGCTTTCGCGGCGCAAGCCCCGTCCCGCACCGAATGTATCGCCCCCGCCAAACCCGGCGGCGGCTTCGACCTTACCTGTAAGCTAATTCAGGTGAGCCTGATGGAAACCGGTGCGATCGAAAAACCGATGCGCGTCACCTATATGCCCGGCGGCGTCGGCGCGGTGGCCTATAACGCCATCGTCGCCCAGCGCCCGGCGGAAGCCGGAACCGTGGTCGCTTTTTCCGGCGGCTCGCTGCTGAATTTGTCGCAGGGGAAATTCGGCCGCTACGGCGTTGATGACGTACGCTGGCTGGCCAGCGTCGGTACCGACTACGGCATGATTGCCGTGCGCGCCGATTCGCCATGGAAAGACCTGAAGTCATTCATGAGCGCAATGGAGAAAAATCCCGCCACTATCGTCATTGGCGCCGGGGCCTCCATCGGCAGCCAGGACTGGATGAAAGCGGCGCTGCTGGCGCAAAAAGCCAACGTTGACCCGCACAAGATGCGCTACGTCGCCTTTGAGGGCGGCGGCGAGCCGGTAACCGCCCTGCTCGGCAACCATGTGCAGGCGGTCTCCGGCGATCTGAGTGAAATGGTGCCGTACCTGCAGGGAAATAAGATCCGCGTCCTGGCGGTCTTCTCCAACGAACGTCTGCCGGGCGCGCTGGCTGATGTTCCTACCGCTAAAGAGCAGGGCTATGACCTGGTCTGGCCGATTATTCGCGGCTTCTTTATGGGCCCGAAAGTAAGCGATGCCGACTACCAGTGGTGGGTTGATGAATTCACTAAACTGCAGCAAACCGATGAGTTCAAAAAGCAACGTGAACTGCGCGGCCTGTTTGAATTCAACATGAACGGCAAGGAACTCGATACCTATGTAAAACAGCAGGTCAGCGATTATCGCGAACAGGCGAAAGCCTTTGGCCTGGCTAAATAATCCGCGGAGGCGCTAATGAGCGATCGTATCTTTGCCGGAGTCTGGCTGTTGTTATGCATTGGCGGCCTGTTTATCGCCTGGCAGATCCACAGCGAATACTCGTATGAACCCGTCGGCCCGCGTCCTTTCCCGTTGGGCATTATCGGCCTGATGCTACTGTGTTCAGCGCTGATGCTGCTGCGTCGCCCGGACGCCATCGAGTGGCCGGGACGACATGTCCTGCAACGGCTGTTAACCATGGTCGTGGTGCTGGTGGTCTATGCCTGGGGATTTGAATGGCTGGGCTTTCCGCTGGCGACCGCGCTGCTGACGGCGGTGATCGGCCTGCTATTCGGCGCCACGCTACCGGCGGCAGGCATTGCCGGCGTGGTGATGGGCGTCTCGTTATGGTACGCCTTCGATACCTTACTTGATGTGACTCTGCCGCTTGGCGTCTGGTTAAATTAACGGAGAAGCTTATGGATACCTGGATCTATCTGTCGCAGGGTTTCGCCGTCGCCATGACGCCGGAAAATCTGCTTATCGCCCTCATCGGCTGCTTTGTCGGAACCATCGTCGGGCTACTGCCCGGCCTCGGGCCGATTAACGGCGTCGCCATTCTGCTGCCGCTGGCCTTTGCCCTGCACCTGCCCGCGGAATCGGCGCTGATCCTGTTGGCGACGGTCTATATCGGTTGCGAATATGGCGGGCGTATTTCGTCTATCCTGCTGAACGTGCCCGGCGATGCCGCCGCCATCATGACGGCGCTTGATGGCTATCCCATGGCGCAGCAAGGGCGCGGCGGCGTCGCGCTGTCGATTTCCGCCGTCAGCTCTTTCTTCGGTTCGCTTATCGCGATCGGCGGCATTATTCTGTTCGCGCCGCTCCTCGCCCAGTGGTCGCTGGCGTTCGGCCCAGCGGAATATTTCGCGCTGATGGTGTTTGCCATCGCCTGCCTCGGCAGCATGATGGCGCAAAACCCGCTGAAGTCGTTCCTCGCGGCGTTAATCGGTTTGGGCCTGGCGACGGTTGGCGTGGATGCCAACACCGGGGTTTACCGCTTTACCTTCGACAGCGTCCATCTCTCCGATGGCGTTCAGTTTATAGTGGTGGTTATCGGTCTGTTCTCCGTTTCCGAGATTCTGTTGATGCTGGAGAGCACCAGCGGCGGGCAAACGCTGGTGCGTAAAACCGGGCGCATGCTATTTAACACCAAAGAGGCCGCGCAGTGCGTCGGCGCGACCCTGCGTTCTTCCGTGGTGGGTTTCTTCGTCGGTATTCTGCCCGGCGCCGGGGCGACCATCGCCAGCGCCATCACCTATATGACGGAGAAAAAAATCAGTGGTAATAGCGATAACTTCGGCAAGGGGGATATTCGCGGCGTAGCGGCGCCGGAAGCCGCGAATAACGCCTCCGCCTGCGGTTCGTTTATTCCAATGTTGACGCTCGGCGTGCCTGGTTCCGGCACCACCGCGGTCATGATGGGCGCGCTGACGCTATATAACATTACGCCCGGCCCGGCGATGTTCACCGAACAGCCGGATATCGTCTGGGGGCTCATCGCCGCGCTGCTTATCGCCAACGTGATGCTGCTTATTATGAACATTCCGCTTATTGGCCTGTTCACCCGCATGCTGACGATCCCGCTATGGTTCCTGGTACCGGCCATCGCCGCCGTTTCCGCCGTCGGCGTCTATGCGGTGCACAGCACCACCTTTGACCTGTTGCTGATGGTTGGCCTCGGCGTGCTCGGCTACATCATGCGTAAAATGCACTTTCCGATGTCGCCGCTGATCCTCGGTTTTGTGTTGGGCGAGATGCTGGAGCAGAACCTGCGCCGCGCGCTATCGATCAGCAACGGTAATCTGGCTATCCTCTGGGAAAGCGGCGTAACCAAAACATTGCTGATACTGGCTGTCGCCGTCCTGGTGGTACCGCCGCTGCTGCGTCTGAGACGTAAACAGCGCCAGCGCCGCGCCGAGGCTAATATCGGCTAAACCGGCGAATTGACCCATTCGCGCAGCGCCCGGCGCGAAATCTTAATCCCGCCGTTCTTTAACGTTTCCGGCAGCCGTAGCCACTGTACCGGCTGCTGGAAACGCGCTAACCGTTCAGCGCTCCATGCCGCCAGCGTGGCCATTTCGCAGCCATCCTCGCATTCAACCACCGCCACCGGGCGTTGGCCGTATTCGATATCATCCTGCGGCACAATAAACACCTGCTGAACCTGCGGATGGGCGAGTATCACACGCTCAACCTCCTCCGGCTGAATGCCTTCGCCGCCGCTAAAAAAGAGATTATCCAGCCGCCCAATAACCGACAGCCGACCGGCACGTAACGCTCCGCGATCGCGCGTCGCAAACCAGCCTTCATCGTTGGTTAATGGCAGCAGTTGACCATCGCGCCAGTAGCCTGCGGCCATGCTCGCCGCCCGCAGCCAGATCTCGCCGGCGACAATTTTTACCTCCCGTCCCGGCAGCGCTTCGCCCACATCCGCCGCTCCGTCGGCCTCTTTGGCGCAGACCGTGGAGGCAAATTCGGTGAGGCCGTAGCCGCAGAAGCTGCGTATTCCCTGCGCTCGCGCCCTTTCGGTCAGCTCGACGGGGATCGCCGCGCCGCCAAGCAGCACCGCCTTGAGTGAAACATCGACATCGCCATTTAGCAGGCGCCATAGCTGAGTCGGTACCAGCGAAGCATGGGTACAGCCCAGCAGCGCCTGCTCCAGCGGTTGTCTATCGCGCACCGTCAGCCGCGCGCCAGCCAGCAGCCAGCGCCAGATGATCCCCTGCCCGGAGACATGGAACAACGGCAGCGACAGCAGCCAGTCGTCTTCCGCGGCAAACGGCATCAGCGCCAGCACGCCAGCGGCACTGGCCAGATGGGCGCTGGCGCTATGTACCGCCGCCTTCGGCAGGCCGGTTGAGCCGGAGGTTAACGTCATCGACACCAGCCGTTCGCCATGCCAGCAAACGGCACAGGCGCCTTCTGCCGCCTGCAGAGTTAACGCCGGTAAATTCCCCGGCAGCAAATCACCGTTAAGCACCAGTTGATGCTGTACGGTTAACGCAGGCAGCAGTTCCTGCAGCAATACCGTAGGCAGCTGCGGATTAAGCGGCAGCACCCGCGCCCCGCACTGCAGCAGCGCCAGCCAGGCGAGTAGCGTCTCCGGCTGGTTGTAGGCCCGTAGCGCCACGCCCTGACCTTCCATTACGCCCTGCGCGGCAAAACCAGACGCCAGCGCGTCAATCCGCGCGCATAGCTCACGCCAGGTCAACGCCTGGTCATTCAGGCGTAGCGCCTGCGACTCGCCGCGTAACTGACGCCAGTGGCGCCACGGCCAATCGGAAAACATCACAGCAGTTGCTCCAGCTCATCAGCATGAAAAATTGGCAGCGTACTCTCCGGCCACGCCCGCACCAGTTGCGCGCCCATCAGCGCCAGCGTATCGAGTCCGGGGACAGTCTGCGGGGTCAGCCAGGCGGCGATCCGCGCCAGCTGCGTTAACCCCAGGCTGGACTCGATCGACGAGCTAATCACCGCGCTCAGCCCCAGCGCATGCGCCGCGGCGACCTGTTGCTGAACCTTTTGCAAGCTGCCGGTCAGCGTCGGTTTGATCACCACCGCGCGCACGCCGGGCTCGGCGACAAAGCGGAAATCCGCCTCGCGCAGGCTTTCATCCCAGGCGATAGCAATACCGGTCTGCTGGCTGAATTCACGCGAATCGTCGCGGCTTTTGCACGGTTCTTCGAGAAAAGCAATGCGTTGGCGATACGCCGGATTAACGTATTTGGCGAACTGCTGCGCTTTGACCGGCGTCCACGCCCGGTTGGCATCCAGCCGCAGCTGCAGGTCGGGGATCGCTTCCAGCAGCAGATTCACCACCATGCCGTCGCGTACCGCCTCCCACAGCCCTACTTTCACCTTAGCGACTTTCTCGCCGGGCATCGCCGCCAGTTTGGCGAACAGTTCATCCGGGTCGCCGGAACAGAGCGGCGCCGCGCGATAATCCGCCGCCTGTGGTAGCTCGCCGCCAAGCTCCGCCTGCGCGCAGCTAATACCAAAAGCGACGGAGGGCTGCATAGGAAGCGGCGGCTCGGCGCCGTCGCGCCAGGCCCGCGCCCACGCCAGCAGCGCCATTTGCGCCTCTTCCAGCGTTTCGTCACTGAATCCCGGCAGGGGAGAAATTTCCCCCCAGCCTTCGCGTTCACCCTCCTGCAGACGGATGAACAGCCCGTCGCGGGTTTTTAACCGCCGTTCGCGCAGAACCACGCCCGCGTCCATCGGTATCTGCCAGCGGTAAACCTGCGAAACGCGCATTATGGATTCCGTTTAAATTTGCTGAAGTCCGGCTGACGTTTCTGGTTAAAAGCGTTACGTCCTTCCTGCCCTTCTTCCGTCATGTAGAACAGCATGGTGGCGTTACCCGCCAGCTCCTGCAGCCCGGCCTGGCCATCGCAGTCGGCGTTCAACGCCGCTTTCAGGCAGCGCAGCGCCATCGGGCTGTTTTGCAGCATTTCACGACACCAGCGCACGGTCTCTTTTTCCAGATCCGCCAACGGGACCACGGTATTCACCAGCCCCATATCCAGCGCCTGCTGGGCGTCGTACTGACGGCACAGGAACCAGATTTCGCGCGCTTTTTTCTGCCCGACGATACGCGCCATATAGGAAGCGCCCCAGCCGCCATCAAAGGAGCCGACTTTAGGCCCGGTCTGGCCGAAGATGGCATTGTCCGCCGCGATGGTCAGATCGCACATCATGTGCAGTACGTGGCCGCCGCCGATAGAGTAACCGGCGACCATCGCCACTACCGGTTTCGGGCAGGTGCGGATCTGGCGCTGGAAGTCGAGCACGTTGAGATGGTGAACGCCGGAGTCGTCCTGATAGCCGCCGTAATCGCCGCGGACTTTCTGGTCGCCGCCGGCGCAGAAAGCTTTATCGCCTTCACCGGTCAGTACGATAACGCCGATATTGTCGTCATAGCGGGCATCCGCCAGCGCCTGAATCATCTCTTTGACGGTCAGCGGACGGAAGGCGTTGCGCACCTGTGGACGATTGATAGTGATTTTAGCAATCCCGTCAGTCGATTTTTGATAACGAATATCGGTATAGCCTTCTGAGCAATCGTGCCATTCAACGGGGGCGTAGAGCATTGCTTCATCAAGAGAGATCATAGAATGTCCTTCAGTTAACTTGCCAGAATCTGCGCCAGACAGGCAATCACCGCCGCGGGGTTGTCCCGGTGCGCGTTGTGTCCGGCATGGTGAATAATATGGGTATCGGCGGCGAGCGCTTGCGCGATAGCGCGAAACTTGGCGTCGCGTTCGCCGCACAGGTAGTGAAAAGGAAAATCGCGAGCCTGCAGAGACGGGCGCAAATCGGCCTGCCGGGCAAGGGAGGTCGCCTCCAGCATCACCGCCAGCGTAGCGCCGTTATTGCGGCGACGTAGGGCGACCAGTGACGCGCGCTGCGCCGCATTCAGCGAAGCGAAGACCGGCTGCTGATACCAGTCGGCGAAGACCTGCGCTAACGGCTCGCGGCGAAAACGTTCTGCCCAGGCGCTATCGTTGATGAGCCGCGCCTGCCGCGACGCTTCGTCCTGCAGGCCCGGATGTCCGCCCTCAACGATCAGGCCGCGCAGGCCCGCGCGCGGCTGGCAGGCGAAGTTCATCGCCACCCGGCCGCCCAGGGAGTAGCCAATCAGCCAGTAATCCAGGATGTTGTAACTATTTAGCGTAGCCTGCAGTAATTCGCTAACCCCGGTAAAGCCATCGACCGCGATATCCGCCGAGCCACCGTGCCCCGGCAGATCGAGATACAGCCGCGGCCAGGCCGGAAACGATTCGCCAACCGTACGCCACTCGTCGCGGTCTCCGGAAAAGCCGTGCAGGAATACCAACCAGGGATAACCAGGCTGGCCGCTTTCAACCGCCGCGTTGAGCGTCACAGGCGACTTACCTGCGCCAGCAGTTGCTGGAGAGTCTGCGTACCATCGGTCTCGTTAACCGCCAGCTCAATTACCGTCGCCCCGGCGCGGCGCCACGCGCCTGCCAGCGCCTCATCCAGCGACTGCCAGTCATCAGGGCGGTGATAAGCCAGACCGAACATCGCCGCCGCGTGGCTGAAATCCACGTCCTGCGGCATTAAATAGAACTGGCGGCGCTCGTCCTGCGGCGTCGGCAGCATAGAGAAAATCTGCCCGCCGTTATTATTGACCACGATCAGCACCAGCGGCGCCGACGCCTGGCGCAGCAGGGCCAGCGAGTTGAGATCGTATAACGCCGAAAGATCGCCGACGATCGCAAGCGTAGGCCGGGCGCTCGCCCGCTGCACGCCGGCGGCGGTCGCCAATAGGCCATCGATGCCGCTGGCGCCGCGATTACTGTAGACCGGATAACCCGCCGGCAGTTGCCCCAGCGCGTCTATCAGGCGTACCACTAAACTGTTGCCAACAAACAGCTGTCCCTGATCCGGCAAATAGCGCCGAATGCGCTGCGCCAGCTGCGCTTCGCCAAAAGGCTCGTTGCTGGCGACCGCGGCCTGCCACGCCTGCCCGGCAAGCTGCGGGATCACCGTCGCCCACGGCTGACGTTTCTCCGCCGGATGCAGTTCGAGCCAACGTTCAACGCTTGAGAGCAGACGGCGACCGCGGTGCTGCGCCGGATCGAGGCGACCGCGCAGATTATCCACCAGCCAGTATTCATCCGGCTCGCAGGTCGCCTGCCACTGGAGCACGCGTTTGCCGGTCAGACTGCTACCGAGTTGCACGACGATTTGCGCCTGCGCAAGTTCGCTGACCGCTTTACCGTTGCCCAGCCACAGGTCGGCGCACGGCAACGGCTGCCCGGTCTGCGACAGGACATCGCCAATCAGCGGCCAGCCGAGTGTCTGCGCCCATTCAGCCACTTTTTTACCTTCCGCGGCGCTCATCCTGCCCGCGACCACTACGCCGCGTTTTTGCCGCCAGAAGAACCAGTCGCGCTGTTTCTCACTCTCCATCTGCAGCGCCTGACGCAGCCAGGGCTTATCGCTCTGCCACCAGTCGCCGAGCTGCTGTTGCCACTCTAGCCCGGTATCGTCCATATCGCCATACAGGGGCTCAGCGAACGGGCAGTTGATATGTACCCCGCCGGCATGCAGCTCGCCCAGCGACTGATCGATGGTCGAGACCAACCAGCGGGCGGAAATATCCTGCGAAGGACGCGGTAAAGAAACGGTCTGCGCAGGATGAGAAGCAAACATTCCCGGTTGGCGGATGGCCTGATTGGCGCCGCAGTCGATAAGCTCCGGCGGGCGGTCGGCGGTCAGCAGGATCAGTTTTTCACCCGTCAGGCCCGCTTCAATCAGCGCCGGATAGAGATTCGCGGTTGCGGTTCCGGAGGTCACAATCACCGCCACCGGCTGGCGGCTGGCCTTCGCCAGTCCCAGCGCCAGGTGGCCAAGACCACGTTCGTCAAAATGAGTATGATGAATAAAAGCGCGGTTTTCCGCCGCCGCCAGGGTTAAGGGCGTCGAGCGCGAGCCTGGGGCAATGCAAATGTGCTGCACGCCGTGGCGGGTTAAAGCTTCAAGGATCACCGCCGCCCAGCGTCGGTTAAATGCGCTTACTGACATGAAATTGTCCGGTATCAAATATTGATGCTAAGTATAGATAAGGCAGAGTTGCGCCGTTTTGATATACGTCGTCTCTCTACGTTTCTGAAAGTAATAACGTTCGTAATCCCGCCGCTTTATTTTCTATTTCTTGCCACTCCTGCTGCGGGTCAGATCCGCTGACAATACCGGCCCCGGCATACAGCCTCAGAGTGTCGTTTTCGACTTTTGCCGAACGCAGCGCCACGCAAAACTCGCTTTGCGCCAGTGAAAGATAACCTGCGGAGCCGGCATACCATTCGCGGGTGAAAGGCTCATGGCGGCGGATGAACGCCAGCGCCGCCTGGCGCGGCAGCCCCGCCACCGCGGCGGTAGGCTGCAGCTGCAGCAGACAGCGGCTGTCGTCGGGCTCAGCCAATTCGCACCAGATACAGCGCCGGAGATGCTGCACCTTACGCAGGCGTACGACCTGCGGCGGCAGAACGTCAAGCGTCGGCGACTCACCCTGCAAACGCTGGCAGATATCCTCCACCACCAGCATATTCTCCCGCTGGTTTTTATCGTCTTTCATTAGCCAATCGGCCAACTGCTGCGCCCGGGCGTCATCGTGATGGTTAGCGACGGTGCCCGCCAGCGCTTCGGTGCGCAGCAGCGCGCCGCGTCGCCGCCACAGCCGTTCCGGCGTGGAGCCGAGAAACGCCTGCTGTGGGCTAAAGGCCATCAGGAAGTGAAAACAGTTAAGATTGCTGCGCCGACTGGCCGCCATAATGGCAAACGCCTGCAGCGGCGCGCTAAAGCGTAAATCCGTGACCCGCGCCAGCACAACCTTATCCATTTCGCCGGCGCCGATTGCCTGCGTCGCCTGCGTAATCAGCTCGCGCCACTGCGGGTATTCCGGCGCATGCTGCTCGCTTTGCAGCGGCGGCATCGATACCGCTGTCGCCTGCTCGCTATTTAATGATTGAAGAAACGCCCTCGCGGCGGCCGCGTCGTCTTGCAGCGAGGTCACACTGTGTACCACCAGCCGTAAAGTCGCTTTGCCGCCCAGGCGGCGCCACTCCAGCCGCGGCAGAAACAGATGACCCTGCTGCGGGTCGAACGCATTCAGCCCGCTGATGCGCAGATCTTCCCGCCCCTGGGCGCATAAAAAATCATGCGCCGCGGACAAAGAGGCAAAGGTGGTTACTGCCCCCAGCGCCGCCAGCTCTTCATCGCCGTTACGCTGCTGCCAGTAGAATTGCGGCCAGCACGGCTGATGCGCGCACCACAGTAACGGGTCGAAGGCGTCGTTTAACGGGAATGGGATATCAAAAATTCGCGTGCCGGGTGACGGAGGGAAATCTTCAGCCAGGCAGCCCAGCAGGCTTTCCAGCGCGGTGGAAACAGACAGCACGCGAACCTCCACGAAATTAAAAACCCCACATTATAAAGGGTAGCTGCGATAAATAGCAGTACCCATCATGAGGGAGCGAACCTTAACAGGCCCGGCGAACGCCAGCCACTGGATTCGCTACAGGAGGAAAAGTATAGATAATTGATAGCGATACGCTATTACTATTTAGCTTCTTAATGAGTTGTGATGTCACGCGCCATACCGATATGGGCAATACCGTCCTCATCGTATACCTCCGTCACCGGCACAAAACCAAAGCTGGCATAAAATTTCTGCAAATGCGCCTGCGCCCCAAGATAAATCGCCTTCTGCGGCCAGTTCTGCCGGCAGCTGGCCAGCGCCTGCTCCATCAGCTGGTAGCCCAGCTTCTCGCCGCGCACGGACGGGCTGACGATAACCCGACCGATCACCACCGGTTCGAACTCCTCTTCGCTTTTGAGGATCCGCGCGTAGGCCACCAGCTCTCCGTCGCGCCAGCCGAGCAGATGACGGTTCTCACCGACTAAATCATCGCCGTCGATATCCTGATAGACGCAGCGTTGTTCGACGACAAACACCGCGCTGCGCAGCTTCAGCAAGGCGTACAGTTGAGCAACGGTGAGCTCGCTGTGATGTAAATCCTGCCAGGTCATCATTTGTGACTCCTTATTGATATACTGATGCTTTACCACTCGCCTGAGGACACTGGACGATGGAATTAACATTTTTGGGGACATCCGCCGGCGTGCCGACCCGTACGCGTAATATGACGTCGATAATACTGAATTTGCAACAACCCACCAGCGCTGAAATGTGGTTGTTTGACTGCGGCGAAGGCACCCAGCATCAGTTTCTCCATACCCCTTACCACCCAGGCAAACTGAATAAAATTTTCATCACTCACCTGCACGGCGATCATCTGTTCGGCCTGCCCGGCCTGTTGTGCAGCCGCTCGATGCAGGGAAATTCGCTGCCGCTGACGGTTTACGGGCCAAAAGGGATTAAAGAATTTATCGAAACCGCACTGCGCCTGAGCGGCTCGTGGACCGATTATCCGCTCACTATCATCGAAGTCGGCCCCGGCCTGGTCTTCGACGAAGACGGCTATCGGGTCAGCGCGTACCCGCTCAGTCATCCGGTGGAGTGCTACGGCTACCGCATCGAACAGCATGACAAGCCCGGAACGCTCGATGCCGCCCAACTGATTGCCGATGGCGTGCGTCCGGGGCCGCTGTTCCATCAGCTCAAGCTCGGCCAGCGTGTTGAACTGGAAGATGGCCGGGTCATCGACGGTAGCCGCTACCTGGGGCCATCGACGCCGGGTAAAACGCTGGCCATTTTTGGCGATACCGCCCCCTGCCCGCAGGCGCTGGAGATGGCGCGCGGCGCGGATGTGATGGTCCACGAAACCACCCTTGAGCAGGCGATGGCGGAGAAAGCCAATAGCCGTGGCCACTCTTCCAGTCAGCAAACCGCGGCGCTTGCCAAAGAAGCGGGGGTCGGCACGCTAATCGCCACCCACTTTAGCTCGCGCTACGATGCCGAAGGCTGCCTGCGTATGCTGGCGGAATGTCGGGAGATTTTCGCCAATACGCTACTGGCGGAGGATTTTATGGTCTATCGGCTGGCGTAAACCGCAGGCATAAAAAAACCGCCGAAAATGAACTGCACCCAAAAAGTTGGACACCCAACGAAGTAAGGTGCAGTTTTTTATGAGCAAGTATTCTCTCAACTTTAAGCTTGAGGTTGTGCAGCACTATCTTTCCGGGCTGGA
This sequence comes from Klebsiella aerogenes KCTC 2190, assembly GCF_000215745.1. GTDB lineage: Bacteria > Pseudomonadota > Gammaproteobacteria > Enterobacterales > Enterobacteriaceae > Klebsiella > Klebsiella aerogenes. Next base: position 5,193,213 of record NC_015663.1, read on the forward strand.
AGGGCAGAAAGCGACTGCAAAGCGTTTTGGTATCGACCACAGTGCCGTTCGTAAGTGGACGGCTGCCTGGAAGCTTCATGGCGAAGCCGGACTTATAACCCGTCATTTCACCTATTCTCCTGCCTTTAAAGAGTCCGTTATCCTGCATATGCGTGAACACCGGCTGTCTGTTCGCGAAGTCTGTGCAAAATTTACTATCCCTGCTTTTTCCACTGTTTGTCAGTGGGAACGACTGTATGATGAAGGCGGATTAGAAGCCCTTACTGATAGCCGACGCAGGAAAAAAACGATGCCAGAACGCCCTGAAAATCACCCGACTCCTCCTTCGCAGGCTCCCCTTGCCCCGGATGAACGAGAGGAACTTGAACAACTGCGTACTGAAGTGGCATATCTAAAAAAGCTGCAGGCCTTACTCAGGGAAAGAAGCACGTCAAAACGCGGGATAAAGCGCAGGTCGTGAATGAGTTAAGGCCGGAGTTCCCTCTTGCACGTCTGTTAAAAGCGGCAGGGCTGGCGAGAAGTACGTTTTACTGGCAACTGGCCAGCGGTAAAAAACCAGACAAATATGCCAGTGATAAGTGGCAGATTTTAACGCTGTTCCATAAACATAAAGGCCGGTATGGATACAGGAGAATCACGCTGGCTGGCCGCCGGGAAGGAAGCTTACTGAACCATAAAACAGTTCAGAGGCTAATGAATGAGTTAGATTTAACTTGCTGTATCAGAAAGAAGAAATACAACTCTTACAGAGGCCGGTACGGGAAAGTTGCGGGTAATGTGCTGAACCGGCAGTTCAGTGCGGATAAGCCCAACCAGAAGTGGGTAACAGATGTCACGGAATTTAAAATCAACGGGGAAAAACTGTATCTGTCTCCGGTTCTGGATCTGTATAACGGAGAAATAGTGGCATACCAGATGGCGTCCCGTCCTCTGCTGTCGATGGTGGATGAGATGCTGTCAAAAGCGCTGTCGGTACTGGGCAAAGACGAATATCCGCTACTGCACTCAGATCAGGGCTGGCAGTACCAGATGGCGAATTATCAGAAGAGACTTAAGGACAGCGGTCTGAAACAGAGCATGTCAAGAAAGGGAAACTGTCACGACAATGCAGTAATGGAAAGCTTCTTCGGTACGCTGAAGACTGAATGCTTTTACTTGACGGAGCATAAGAATATCAGTGAGTTGCGCATGGCTATCGATGAGTACATCCACTATTACAACCATGAAAGAATAAAACAAAAGCTAAAAGGCCTGAGTCCGGTAGAGTACCGAACACAGGCCCTGATAGCCGCTTAATATAAACCGTCCAACATTATGGGGTCAGTTCAAAAACTCGGCGGTTTTTTATTTATAGCGCAGATTACATCAGCGGCGTCGCCAGCTGCACGATGCTAATCAGCGGCTGCGGCCACACGCCGAGCACCAGCACCAGCAGCGCGGAGATCAGCACTACGATACCGCCGGCGCTGTACTGCCAGTTTGACGGCGCATCGCGGTTCAGTTGCTCCGGGGCGCTCAGGTACAAGCTGACGGCAACGCGCAGATAATAGTAGAGACCAATCGCCGAACCAATCACCACCGCGGCAACCAGCCACCACAGGTGCGCATGCACACCGACGGCCAGCACGTAGAACTTACCGATAAAGCCGAGGGTCATCGGAATACCGGCCAGCGACAGCATCATCACCGTCATTACCGCCGACAGGATCGGACGGTGCCAGAACAGACCGCGGTAGGAGAACAGCGAGTCAGCATCCGGACCGCGGTACGGGCTGGACATCAGGCTGACCACGCCGAACGCGCCGAGACTGCTGAACAGATAACCGGCCAGGTAGACGCCAACGGCTTCCATCGACATTTCGCCGCTCTGCAGGGCGATTAACGCCACCAGCAGATAGCCGAGGTGTGAGATGGAAGAGTAACCGAGCAGACGCTTAATGTTGGTCTGGCTCAGCGCCATCAGGTTACCGAAGATGATAGAGGCGAAGGCGATCAGGCCCAGCACCACACGTACTGCTTCACTGTCTCCCACCGGCATGTACAGGAACAGACGCATCACCACGCCGAAGATGGCAATCTTGCTGGCGGTCGCCAGGAAGGTGGATACCGGCGCAGGCGCGCCCTGGTATACATCCGGCGTCCACAGGTGGAACGGCACCAGCGACAATTTAAAGCCAAGACCGACGATCATCAGACCGAGGCCCGCCAGCAGAAGCGGCTCGTGCAGCGCGTTGTCAGCCAGGCTCTTGCCCAGCGCGAGGAAGGACAGGTTACCGGAATTCGCATACACCAGCGCCATACCGAACAGCAGGAAAGACGAGGCTGCCGCGGAGAGGATGGTGTATTTGATGCTCGCTTCCAGCGAACGTTTCTGGCGGAAAGCGTAACCGACCAGGCCGAACAACGGCAGCGAAATCAATTCGATACCGAGGAACAGCGAGGCCAGGTGATTGGCGCCGGCCAGCAGAATGCCACCCAGCGCGGCGATCAGCACCAGCAGGTAGAACTCTTCTTTATTGTCCTTGTAACCCTCAAGCCATGGGTAGGCGAAAGTACAGGTCGCGAGGCTCGCCAACAGCACCAGCCCGGTATAGAGCATCGAGTAACCGTCAACGCGGATCAGCGGGGTGACGTCCATCGCCCCGTTCTGACCAACAAACCAGAGCGAGACCAGCGCGGCGTTTAGTCCGAGAACCGACAACGTGGCATTGAGAAAATGATTGCGTCGCCACGCAATGGAGAGCATCACAACCACCACCGTCAAGCCGACGATCAGCAGCGGTAGCAGTGCGATCAGTTGTTGTGGAGTTATTGTCATGGCGAATTACGGCCTTGTAGTAGAAACAGAATTAACAAACCACTGCTGAATGTTGCTCATCGCAGCATGCGAGGTGTCGAGAATCGGCTGCGGGAAGAAGCCCAACAGCACCAGCAGCACCACCAGCAGCAGGATGATAGACAGTTCACGCAGGGACATCCCCGGCAGCTCTTTCGTCGCGATTTCGCTTTTCGCCTTACCGAAGTAGGCGCGATGCAGCATCGACAGCGAGTAAACGGAAGCGAATACCAGACCAAAGGTCGAGATAACGGTAATCACCGGCACCACTTTATAGCTGCCGAACAGAATCATAAATTCGCCGACAAAGTTACCGGTGCCCGGCATCCCCAGGGTGGCGACAGCGAAGAACATCGACATCGCCGGCAGCCATTTAATTTTGCTCCACAAGCCGCCCATCTGGCGCATATCGCGGGTGTGCAGACGTTCGTACAGCTGGCCGCACAGAATGAACAGACCCGCCGCGGACAGACCGTGGGCAATCATCTGAATCACCGCCCCTTGATAAGCCAGCTGGCTACCGGTGTAGATAGCAATCAGCACGAAGCCCATGTGGGAAACGGAGGTGTAAGCAATCAGACGTTTGATATCGGTCTGGGCGAAGGCCATCCACGCGCCGTAGAAGATACCGATCACGCCCAGCCACATGGCGATTGGCGCAAACTCGGCGGAAGCGTTCGGGAACAGCGGCAGCGCAAAGCGCAGCAGACCGTAGGCCGCGGTTTTCAGCAAGATGCCCGCGAGGTCGACGGAACCGGCAGTCGGCGCCTGGGAGTGGGCGTCCGGTAGCCAGCCGTGCAGCGGTACTACCGGCATTTTCACCGCGAAGGCGATGAAGAAGCCGAGCATTAGCATGTATTCCACGCCGTGAGACATCGGAGTTTTCAGCAGCTCTTCATAGTTGAAGGTCCACACGCCGGTGGCGTTGAAGTGGACGAATGCCAGCGCCAGAATGGCGATCAGCATCACCAGACCGCTCGCCTGGGTATAGATGAAGAACTTGGTGGCCGCCGTGATACGCGTTTTACCGTCAGAGGCTTTGTGCCCCCACAGCGCGATCAGGAAGTACATCGGCACCAACATCATTTCCCAGAAGAAGAAGAACAGGAACATGTCGATGGCGAGGAATACCCCGATGACGCCGCCCAGGATCCACATCAGGTTGAGGTGGAAGAAGCCCTGGTACTTTTCGATTTCGCGCCAGGAACAGAGCACCGCCAACACGCCGAGCAGGCCGGTCAGCACCACCATCAGCAGCGACAGACCGTCAATCGCCAGATGGATGCTAATGCCGAAACGTGGGATCCACGGCAGCACGAATTCCGACTGCCACTGCGGAATCCCCGCGGATTGCGTCAGAGAATAGCCGCCCTGCATCCACAGCTGCAGGCCAAGCACCAGCGTCAGTCCCATGGTAATCAGCGCGATCCAGCGCGGCAGTTTCACGCCAAAGCGTTCAGTCTGCCAGCACAGGAAGCCGCCAATAAAGGGGATTAATATTAGCCAGGGTAATAACATGGCGATTTTTATTCCTTGTTAAAGTCCCGTTCAGGACCGATTTTCAACGAATTCGACTACATTCACGTTTGAGGGCGGTTTGTTGTGTCGGGTGGCGATTCGCTTACCCGACCTACGGTTTCGTAGGCCCGGTAAGCAAAGCGCCACCGGGCAAAACCGCGCGCTCAAATCAACGCAGTACCATCAGCAGAGCCAGCACCACCACCGCGCCAATGCTCATTGAAGCCACATACCAGCGCAGATAGCCGTTCTCGCTCACCAGCAGACCTTTGCCTGCGAAGCGGGACAGAATCGCCGGGATATTCATCAACGAGTTCAGCGGATCGCTCTTCAGCAGCCAGGCAATGCCGAGGAATGGTTTGACGAACACTTTGTCGTATAACCAGTCGAAGCCCCAGGCATGGAACCACCAGGTGCCGAAGAAGCGGCCAGGCGCGCTGTTGGCGATGGAAGTCACCAGCGTACGTTTGCCCAGCCACAGCCATGCGGCGATCAGGATGCCGGCGATAGCGATAATCCCGGAGGTCATTTCCAGCGTCATCACGCTACCGTGAGCGAGCTCAGTGGTCTGCGGCAGTACGCCTTCCAGCGGCGGCACAATCAGCGCGCCAACGAAGGTGGACAGAATCAGCAGCACAATCAGCGGCAGATGGTGGGTAATCCCCTTCCCTGCATGCGCGTGAATTTGCTCTTTACCGTGGAACACGATGAAAATCATACGGAAGGTATACAGCGAGGTCATAAAGGCGCCGACCAGGCCCGCTACCATCAGGTTGATATGACCGTTGGCCATCGCGCCAGCCAGAATCTCATCCTTACTGAAGAAGCCTGCGGTGATAAGCGGCAGAGCGGACAGCGCCGCGCCCCCCACCAGGAAGCAGACATAAACCAGCGGAATGGATTTGCGCAGGCCGCCCATCTTGAAGATGTTCTGTTCGTGATGGCAGGCGAGGATCACCGAACCGGACGACAGGAACAGCAGCGCTTTAAAGAACGCGTGCGTCATCAGGTGGAAGATCGCTGCGTCCCATGCCTGCACGCCCAGCGCGAGGAACATGTAGCCAATCTGGCTCATGGTCGAGTAAGCCAGTACACGTTTGATGTCGGTCTGCACCAGCGCGGCGAAGCCCGCCAGCACCAGCGTGATTGCGCCAACGATACCGACCAGATGCAGCACTTCCGGCGTCATCAGGAACAGGCCGTGGGTACGGGCAATCAGGTACACGCCCGCGGTCACCATGGTAGCCGCGTGGATCAGCGCAGAGACCGGCGTCGGGCCCGCCATCGCATCGGCAAGCCACGTTTGCAACGGCAGCTGAGCGGATTTGCCGACCGCGCCGCCGAGCAGCATCAGCGTCGCCCACTGCAGCGTGGTGCTGCCGTTAGCGAAGTGCTGCGGCGCCAGCTCAACCATTTCGCGGAAGTTCAGGGTGCCCAGTTCGTTATAAAGAATGAACAGCGCGAAGGCGAGGAACACGTCGCCGACGCGGGTGACCACGAACGCTTTCATCGCCGCGGCGTTATTCTTCGGATCGGTGTAGTAGAAACCGATCAGCAGGTAAGAACAGAGACCCACGCCTTCCCAACCAAGGTACATTAACAGCAGGTTATCGGCCAGCACCAGAACGACCATGCTGGCGATAAACAGGTTGGTGTAAGCGAAGAAGCGAGAGTAGCCCTCTTCGCCGCGCATGTACCAGGAAGCGAACATGTGGATCAGGAAGCCGACGCCGGTAACCACGGAGAGCATGGTCAGAGACAGGCCATCCAGCACCAGGTTGAAGCCGATGTTGAAATCACCGACCGACATCCAGTTCCACAGCGGTACGCTGACCGCCTGTTTACCGTTAGCGAAAAAATCGACGCCGACGTACGCCGTCACCAGCGCCGCCAGGCCTACCGACCCCATCCCAACGGTGGCGGAAAGATTTTCCGACCAGCGTCCGCGGGAGAAGGCCAGTAGCACAAAGCCAATCAATGGCAGAAGAATGGTTAAGGCAAGCATGTTCATCCACGCAACTCACTTACTGAATCGATGTTCAGGTTCTGGCGGCGACGATGGAGCTGCAGCAGCAGCGCCAGACCGATACTCGCTTCCGCAGCCGCGAGGCTGATGGCGAGGATATACATAATCTGACCATCAGTCTGGCCCCAGTAGCTTCCCGCGACCACGAATGCCAGCGCGGCGGCGTTAATCATGATTTCCAGGCTAATCAGCATAAATAGCAGATTGCGGCGGATCACAAGACCAGTCAGGCCGAGCACAAACAGGATGGCGGCGAGGATCAGTCCATGTGTTAAGGGGATCATGCGTGTTCCTCCGTTTTTCTTTTGTCGCTGTCATTCACGCGGTTGCTCAGCACCTCACCGGCGCGCTCTTCGCGGCCAATGTGGAAGGCGACAACCAGGCCCGCCAGCAGCAGCATAGAGGCCAGCTCCACCGCCAGGACGTACGGCCCAAACAGCGCAATACCCACTTCTTTGGCGTTGATCGCCGCGCCGTCGATACCCTGGTCATTAATGCCCAGGATGGCGTAAACGATAACTACCAGCAGCACCGCGGAAAGGATGGCCGGGCCAATCCAGATCCCCGGCTGCAGCCATTTGCGTTCCTGTTCGATCTCGGTGCCGCCCAGGTTGAGCATCATCACCACGAACACGAACAGCACCATAATGGCCCCGGCGTAAACGATGATTTCCAGCGCACCGGCGAAGTAAGCGCCCAGCGAGAAAAACACCCCGGCAATCGCTAACAGCGAAATGATCAGGTACAGCAGCGCGTGCACCGGATTGGTGTGGGTGACGACCCGCAAGGTTGCGAGGATGGCTATCAGGCCACAGATATAAAAAGCGAATTCCATTGCCCCTCTCCTTACGGTAACAGGCTCTTGACGTCGATTGGCTTAGCTTCGTTTTCCGCTTCGCCCTTATCTTTGCCGTCGATTGCCATACCCGCCATCCGGTAGAAGTTATATTCCGGGTATTTGCCCGGACCGGAAATCAGCAGATCCTCTTTTTCGTACACCAGATCCTGACGTTTGTATTCGCCCAGTTCGAAGTCCGGGGTCAACTGAATCGCCGTGGTCGGGCACGCTTCTTCGCACAGGCCGCAGAAAATGCAGCGTGAGAAGTTGATGCGGAAGAACTCCGGGTACCAGCGGCCATCTTTGGTCTCTGCTTTCTGCAGAGAAATACAGCCAACCGGGCAGGCTACCGCACACAGGTTACAGGCAACGCAGCGCTCTTCACCGTCCGGATCGCGCGTCAGCACGATACGGCCACGATAGCGCGGCGGCAGATATACCGGCTCTTCCGGGTACATCTGAGTTTCACGTTTGGCGAAGGCGTGCATCCCGATCATGCAAATACTGCGGACCTGGGTGCCGAACCCTACCAATAATTCTTTTAAGGTCATGTTCAATTCACCCCTTATTGCGCCTGCCAGAGAATGACAGCCGCCGTTACCAACAAGTTGACCAGCGTTAACGGCAGGCATACCTTCCAGCCAAAGGACATTACCTGGTCATAACGCGGACGCGGTAATGATGCGCGGATCAAAATGAACATCATCATGAAGAACGCGGTTTTCAGCGCGAACCAGATGAAAGGCGGTAACCACGGGCCATTCCAGCCGCCGAAGAACAGCGTAACGATCAGCGCTGAAACGGTGACAATCCCGATGTATTCACCGACGAAGAACAGACCGAATTTCATACCGGAATATTCAATGTGGTAACCATCGGCCAGTTCCTGCTCCGCTTCCGGCTGGTCGAACGGGTGACGGTGGCACACCGCCACGCCGGCGATGGCGAAAGTGACGAAGCCAAAGAACTGCGGGATGACGTTCCACAGATGCGCCTGGTTGTTGACGATATCGGTCATGTTGAATGACCCCGCCTGCGCCACCACGCCCATCAGGGAGAGACCGAGGAACACTTCGTAGCTCAGCGTTTGCGCGGAAGCACGCATCGCCCCCAGCAGCGAGTATTTGTTGTTGCTCGACCAACCGGCGAACAGGACCGCGTAAACCGCCAGGCCTGCCATCATCAGGAAGAACAGAATACCGATGTTCAGGTCGGCGACCACCCACGACGGGCTAACCGGCACGATAGCAAAAGCCAGCAGCAGCGAAGTAAAGGCGATAACCGGCGCCAGAGTAAAGATCACGCGATCGGAGAAGCGCGGGATCCAGTCCTCTTTGAAGAACATCTTGATCATGTCGGCGACCAGCTGCAGCGAACCGCCCCAGCCCACGCGGTTAGGTCCGTAGCGGTTCTGGAACAGGCCGAGCAGACGACGCTCGCCGAAGCTCATGAACGCGCCGCAGGTGACGACCACCAGCAGAATGACCACGGCCTTCAGGATGCTTAACAAAATGTCGATAAGATCCGGCGTTAACCAACTCATGCTTGCGCCTCCTGCAGTGAATCAATACGCGCCCCGGCCAGTACCGGCGCGATGCCCGGCATGCCCATCGGTAAGCCAACCTGTCCCGCGGCCAGCCCTTCAGAAATAACCAGCGGCAAACTCAGCGTCTGGCCTTCAACGCTGAAGGAAACCATCGCCCCGGCATTGACGCCAAGCTTTGCGGCATCCGCCGGGTTCAGCTTGATGTACGGCTCAGGCATCCGGCTCTGGAACACCGGAGAACGCTGCGACAGCTCATCGCTGCCAAACAGGTGGTAGTAAGGCGCGATACGCCATTTGCCCTCTTCCGCGTGGAAGCTGGCCGGAACCGCCGTGAAGTACTCCAGCCCGCTGGCGGAAGCTTCAATCAGACGCACGCCCGGATCGCCGTGGCGCAGTTTACCGCCCACTTCATCCTGGAATTTGTTCCATGCCTGCGGGGAGTTCCAGCCCGGCGCCCACGCAAACGGAATTTGCGAACGCGGCGCGGACGGCTGGTTGTTCCCTTCCATCGAGAAGGCGAACATGGTGTCTTTATCCTGCGGTTGGCGCGGTTCGTGCACGCTGATGTTGGCGCGCATCGCCGTGCGGCCGCTGTAGCGGTGCGGTTCACGCGCCAGCTTCTGACCGCGAATGCGGAAGGTCGCATCCGGCGCGGCATCTTTAATGCCCGCCAGCTGCGGCAGCGCCGCAATCGCCGCATCGATGACGTGGTCCAACTGCGTCCAGTCAACCTGACGGTTGTTGACGGTGCTGTGCAACGAATGCAGCCAGCGCCAGCTTTCCAGCATCACGGTTTTCGCGTCGTAGTAAGCCGGATCGTAAACCTGGAAGAAACGCTGGGCGCGGCCTTCGTTGTTCACTACGGTACCGTCGCTTTCCGCAAAGCTTGCCGCGGAGAGCACCAGGTGCGCTTTGTCCATAATCGCGGTGCGCTGATGATCAACCACCATCACCAGCGGCGCTTTCGCCAGCGCAGCGTCGACACGCGCGGCGGAAGCATGACGGTGCAGGTCGTTTTCCAGCACGATAACCGCATCTGCGGCGCCGCTTTCCAGTTCGTCCAGCGCCTCTTCAAGCGAGCCGCCGCCGATCATGCCCAGGCCAACGCTGTTCACCGCGCGGGCGACCATAGTCACGCCAACATCGGCGCCGCGGCCTTTCAACGCTTTCGCCACGTTGGCGGCAGCCTGAATGATTTCCATGCTGCCGGCGTTAGTGCCGGAGATAATCAGCGGTTTTTTCGCCCCGGCCAGCGCCTGAACGATCACATCAACTTTACCCTGCAGGTCATGGCTCAGGCCATCAACCGCCGGCGCGCTGTTGTCCAGCGCATGGGCGATAGCAAAGCCCAGACGCGCCTGATCTTCCACCGGCGCGCGATAGGTCCACGCCGCGATGTCATCGAGACGGGTGTCGTCGATATTAGTGACGAATAACGGATGCTTGGCGCGCTGTCCGATGTTGAGAATTGCCGCAATCTGCCAGTCGGCCACTTTCTGCGCCGCCGCCATTTCGCGTGCTTTCCCTTTCACCGCCTGGCGTACCGCCAGGGCAACGCGCGCGCCGGTCTGGGTAATGTCTTCGCCCAGCACCAGTACCGCATCGTAGGATTCGATATCGCGCAGCGTCGGGGTATGGATCCCACCTTCGCGCAGCACTTTGAGCATCATCTGCAGGCGCGCTTGTTCGCCTTTAGCGATGCCGGTATAGAAGTTTTCGCTACCGACCAGCTCACGCAGCGCGAAGTTACTTTCAATGCTGGCGCGCGGAGAACCGATACCAATGACTTTCTTCGACTGGCGCAGGATATCCGCCGCCCCCTGCATCGCCTGTTCGGCGTTGAGCGCGATCAGATCGTCGCCGCGGCGCTGAACCGGCTGACGCGGACGATCTTTGAGGTTTACGTAGCCATAGCCGAAACGACCGCGGTCGCAGAGGAAGTAGCGGTTCACGGTGCCGTTATAACGGTTTTCGATACGACGCAGCTCGCCATAGCGTTCGCCAGGGCTGATGTTACAGCCAATGGAACACTGCTGGCAGATGCTCGGCGCAAACTGCATGTCCCACTTACGGTTGTAACGCTCGGAGTGCGTTTTATCGGTGAAGACGCCGGTCGGGCAGACTTCAACCAGGTTACCGGAGAATTCGCTTTCCAGCGTGCCATCTTCCGGGCGGCCGAAGTAGACGTTGTCATGAGCGCCATAAACGCCCAGATCGGTGCCGTCGGCATAATCTTTATAGTAGCGAACGCAGCGGTAGCAGGCGATGCAGCGGTTCATTTCGTGAGAAATAAATGGCCCCAAATCCTGGTTGCGGTGGGTACGCTTGGTGAAACGATAGCGGCGGAAGCTATGGCCGGTCATGACCGTCATATCCTGCAGGTGGCAGTTGCCCCCCTCTTCGCAGACCGGGCAGTCGTGTGGGTGGTTGGTCATCAGCCACTCCACCACGCTTTCGCGGAACTGCTTCGCTTCGCCGTCGTCAATAGAAATAAAGGTGCCGTCAGATGCCGGAGTCATACAGGACATCACCAGGCGACCACGCGTGTCTTCCGCGTTCTGATATTGCTTCACCGCACACTGGCGGCAAGCACCGACGCTCCCTAGCGCCGGGTGCCAGCAAAAGTATGGAATATCAAGACCAAGAGAGAGACAAGCCTCTAGCAGGTTGTCCGCTCCGTTGACCTCGTATTCTTTGCCGTCTACATGAATCGTAGCCATTTGCGTGCTTCCAAAAATAAAAAACCTTTAGATTACCAGCGCGTCTTAAGCAGGTTCGGCTGAATACCGTTAATTGCATGGGTATTGCTGAACTGCTGCTTAATGCCAGCCTCGAATTCTTCGCGGAAATATTTGATAGCGCTCTGCAGCGGTTCAACCGCGCCCGGCGCGTGCGCGCAGAAGGTTTTACCCGGCCCGAGGAATCGACACAGTTGCTCAAGAGTTTCGATATCGCCAGGCTGGCCTTCGCCGCGCTCCAGGGCGCGCAGGATCTTCACGCTCCACGGCAGGCCGTCTCGGCAAGGCGTACACCAGCCGCAGGATTCACGGGCAAAAAATTCTTCGAGGTTGCGCACCAGCGGAACCATGCCGATCTCGTGGTCGACGGCCATCGCCAGCGCGGTGCCCAGACGGCTACCTGCTTTACCAATGCTTTCAAACTCCATCGGCAAATCGAGGTGCGCTTCGGTAAGGAAGTCGGTACCGGCGCCGCCCGGCTGCCAGGCTTTAAACTTCAGGCCATCGCGCATGCCGCCGGCGTAATCTTCGAGGATCTCGCGCGCGGTGGTGCCGAACGGCAGTTCCCAGACGCCCGGATTCTTCACGCGCCCGGAGAAGCCCATCAGCTTGGTGCCGGCATCTTTGCTGGTTGAAATATTCTGGTACCACTCCACGCCGTTGGCGAGGATGGCAGGGACGTTGCACAGGGTTTCAACGTTGTTGACGCAGGTCGGTTTACCCCATACGCCGGAGCTCGCCGGGAACGGCGGCTTGGAGCGCGGGTTAGCGCGGCGGCCTTCCAGCGAGTTGATAAGCGCCGTCTCTTCACCGCAGATATAGCGCCCTGCCCCGGTGTGCACGAACAGCTCGAAGTCAAAACCGGTACCGAGGATATTTTTCCCCAACAGGCCCGCTTCGGTAGCTTCGGCAATCGCACGACGCAGATGCTGCGCCGCTTCGATATATTCACCGCGCAGGAAGATGTAACCACGGTAGGCCTTCAGCGCAAAGGCGGAGATCAGCATGCCTTCCACCAGCAGGTGCGGCAGCTGTTCCATCAGCAGACGGTCTTTATAGGTACCCGGTTCCATTTCATCGGCATTACACAGCAGGTAACGGATGTTCATGGACTCGTCTTTCGGCATCAGGCTCCACTTCAGACCGGTGGAAAAGCCCGCGCCGCCGCGCCCTTTCAGGCCGGCGTCTTTTACCGCATTGACGATTTCATCCGGCGCCATGCCGCTTAAGGCCTTGCGCGCCCCTTCATAACCGTTTTTGCTGCGATACTCGTCCAGCCACACCGGCTGCTTGTCATCGCGCAGACGCCAGGTTAATGGATGCGTTTCGGCAGTACGAATAATGGTTTTCATTTATACCGCTCCAGGAGGTCAGGAATCGCTTCCGGCGTCAGATAACTGTGCGTGTCGTCATCAATCATCATGGTCGGCCCCTTGTCGCAGTTGCCAAGGCAACAGGTCGGCAGCAGCGTGAAGCGGCCATCAAAGGTGGTTTGACCCGGTTTGATGTCCAGCTTTTTCTCGATAGCCGACTGGATCCCCTGGAAACCGGTGATATGGCACACCACGCTGTCGCAGTAGCGGATCACGTGACGGCCAACCGGCTGGCGGAAGATCTGGCTGTAGAATGTCGCCACGCCTTCGACGTCGCTTGCCGGGATCCCCAGCACATCGGCGATCGCGTAGATCGCGCCATCCGGCACCCAGCCGCGCTGTTTTTGAACAATTTTCAGCGCTTCGATGGACGCCGCACGCGGGTCTTCGTAGTGGTGCTTTTCGTGCTCAATAGCCTCACGCTCTGCCGCACTCAGCTCAAAAGCCTCGGTTTGTGGTTGTTGATTCTCGTGCATAATTAGCGGTCCACGTCTGACATAACAAAATCGATACTACCCAGATAGACGATAAGGTCGGATACCAGGCTGCCGCGGATCGCCGCCGGGATCTGCTGCAGGTGCGCATAGCTCGGGGTACGAATACGGGTACGGTAGCTCATGGTGCTGCCGTCGCTGGTCAGGTAGTAACTGTTAATCCCCTTCGTCGCTTCAACCATCTGGAAGGATTCGTTGGCCGGCATCACCGGGCCCCAGGAAACCTGCAGGAAGTGCGTAATCAGGGTCTCAATATGCTGCAGCGTGCGCTCTTTCGGCGGCGGCGTAGTCAGCGGGTGATCCGCTTTGAACGGGCCTTCCGGCATATTATCGAGGCACTGCTGGAGAATGCGCAGGCTCTGGCGCAGCTCTTCCACTTTCAGCATCACGCGGGTGTAGCAGTCGGAAACGCCGCCGCCGGTCGGGATTTCAAAGTCGAAGTTTTCGTAGCCAGAATAAGGACGCCATTTACGCACGTCGAAGCCGATACCGGTCGCGCGCAGACCTGCGCCAGTGGTGCCCCACTCCAGCGCTTCTTTTGCGGTGTAGGCGGCAACGCCTTTGGAACGGCCAATCAGAATGGTGTTGCGCAGCGCGGCTTTCTCATAGGAATCCAGGCGCTTCGGCATCCACTCAAGGAATTCACGCAGCAGGCGATCCCAGCCGCGCGGCAGGTCGTGGGCGACGCCGCCGATGCGGAACCACGCCGGGTGCATACGGAAACCGGTGATCGCTTCGACCAGATCGTAGATTTTCTGACGGTCGGTAAAGGCGAAGAAGACCGGGGTCATCGCGCCGACGTCCTGAATAAAGGTCGAGATATACAGCAGGTGGCTATTGATGCGGAACAGTTCGGACAGCATCACGCGGATCACGTTCACGCGATCCGGCACGGTGATCCCGGCCAGTTTTTCCACCGCCAGCACGTATGGCATCTCGTTGACGCAGCCGCCGAGGTATTCGATACGGTCGGTGTACGGGATGTAGCTGTGCCAGGACTGGCGTTCGCCCATTTTCTCCGCGCCGCGGTGGTGGTAGCCGATGTCCGGCACGCAGTCGACGATCTCTTCGCCATCCAACTGCAGAATAATACGGAATGCGCCGTGAGCGGACGGGTGGTTCGGGCCGAGGTTGAGAAACATAAAGTCCTCGTTTTCGGTGCCGCGCTTCATACCCCACTCTTCCGGCTTGAAGGTTAACGCTTCCATTTCCAGATCCTGCTTGGCTTTGGTCAGCTCAAACGGATCGAATTCGGTGGCGCGCGCCGGATAGTCTTTACGCAGCGGGTGGCCTTCCCAGGTCGGCGGCATCATGATGCGGCGCAGATTCGGGTGACCGTCGAAGGTCACGCCAAACATTTCCCAGGTTTCACGCTCATACCAGTTGGCGTTAGGGAACAGTTTGGTGAAGGTCGGCAGATGCAGATCGTTTTCAGACAACGCCACCTTGAGCATGATATCGCGGTTGCGGTCTACTGAGATCAGGTGGTAGAAAACGGAAAAATCCGCGGCTGGCAAGCCATCGCGGTGCGTACGTAAACGTTCGTCCATGCCGTGCAGGTCAAACAGCATCACGTAAGGTTTCGGCAATCTCTTCAGGAAATCACCCACCTCAAGCAGCTGTTCGCGCTTCACCCACACCACCGGAACGCCGGTACGGGTAGGCTGAACGGTAAAGGCATCCGGCCCAAAACGGTTGCGCAGTTCGCCGATCACCGGGTCATCAAGGTGATCGCGGGTTTGCCAGGCTGGTGCGGCGTCATGCGCGGTTAAATCAGTCATATTGTTCACCATTGCAAAAGGTCCGTGGTGACTGCCGGGCGAGGCTTCGCTGCTTTTGTAGATTGATTTGCGAAGTCTGGTTCCCGCCCGCAGGCGCAAGTTAAATCTCGTCCGGAGTCCGCAGATTGGTCACCGCAATTCGTTCGCCGCGTTTACGCTCGCGCTCGGATTGCATGTTGGCGCGATAGACGCCCTGATCGCCAACCACCCATGAGAGAGGACGGCGCTCTTTACCAATGGATTCCTGCAGCAGCATCAGCGCCTGCATATAAGCTTCCGGACGCGGCGGACAGCCCGGGATGTAAACATCCACCGGAATAAACTTGTCCACGCCCTGGACGACGGAGTAGATATCGTACATCCCGCCGGAGTTAGCGCATGCGCCCATAGAGATAACCCACTTCGGCTCCAGCATCTGATCGTACAGGCGCTGAATAACCGGGGCCATTTTGGTGAAGCAGGTACCGGCGACCACCATCAGGTCGGCCTGACGCGGAGAGGCACGCAGTACTTCCGCGCCAAAACGCGCAACGTCATGCACCGCAGTGAATGACGTCACCATTTCTACATAGCAGCAAGACAGGCCGAAGTTGTACGGCCAAATCGAGTTCTTACGGCCCCAGTTCACCATGTCATGCAGCGCGTGTTCGAGTTTCCCCATATACACGCTTTTATTGACTTCTTGCTCCAGGGGGTCAGTTACGATCTCCTGTTTTTGCAGGGGGTAACGGTCGTTCTCACCGTTAGGATCTATGCGGGTGAGCGTATAATCCATCTTATTGCCTCGCTTTTACTGCATATGACGGTTAGTGGGACTGTCTGTTTCCGGGTTAACCAGCGTGCGACGGGAACGCGCAGGCGTCCAGTCCAGTGCGCCGATGCGAACGAGGTAAACCAGACCAGCCAGTAGCACTAAAATGAAAATTGCGGCTTCCACAAAGCCAACCCAGCCGCTTTCGCGAATGGATGTTGACCATGCGTAGAGATACAGGGCTTCCACGTCGAAGATAACGAAGAACATGGCGACCAGATAAAACTTCGCAGAAAGACGTAAGCGGGCCGAACCAACGGAGTCGATCCCCGATTCAAACGGCGTGTTTTTGCTACGCGCGCGCGCGCGACCGCCGAGGTACCAGCCGCCGACGAGCATCAGGCAGCACAGACCGATAGCGATGATGAGAAATATAGCGAATGCCCAATGATGAGCGATGACTTCAGTGGATGTTGACATACGCATTGCTTAACCAAAAAAGTGTAGCGCCAAAACCCTCTGCTCTTGATGGCAGATGAACGCCACAGCGTTTCACGGGAGGAATAAAAAAATGACCTTGCAAAAAAGCGTCCCTGGTTGATGAGGAAGCCCAAATGCCGTGGCTTTTTACCCCTTTCTTTAACCTTTTGTCAACTTTAACAAAAGTTTTAACTACATTAATTTACATTGGAATATTTTCATTAACATTAAATGCCCTTTGTTGCGTAATAACCTTGCATATCATTCGGATTTAGTGTTGTTGAATCGTGTCCGTTTTAGACGTAAATCAATTTCGCCAATCTATTTTGACAGGATTTGGCCGCGATTCCTCCCCCCAAGTAGGGGTATTTTCTTGATCTGTGACACGCTTTTGTTAATTACATCTGGAAAACGGCAACAATCCGTCCGGTTTTTTAACATTAGCAGGAAGTATTGAAACTGCAGCTAAAAACAGAGAAACAATGGTCGCTTTCAACCCAACTCATTGATTCATTTATCAATAAATTATTAAACTGCTTAAAATCCTTGTAAAATATAAAAAAAAGAGCCACTGACCCCATTTTGTCGATCGGTGGCTCTTTTTTACACTTACATTTTGTTACCGGATTATTGTGATCGATATATGATAATTCGGCTTTATGAAACCAGAGAACTGTCTCCCCCTTCCGGGGTATATAGGGTTTCCGTGTTCCACGGATTATGGTCCTGGCTCAGCGACTGAAAAATCGCCTGCGCCAGTTCGTTTTCCCGCTGCGGATTGCAGCTCAGCACATAGTGGGTATCAGGCAAGCCCGGTAGGCCATCGCTTTTACCCGGAACGCGTAGCTCCGGACTCATCATTTCTACCGGACGCGCGGTGACGCCAAGGCCCGCTTTCACCGCCGCCTTCACCCCGGCTAAAGAACTGGCGGCATGCGCCAAATGCCAGGGAACCTGCGCAGCGTTCAGCGCGGAGATGATATCTTCGCGAAACGGCCCGGACTCTTCGAGCAGCACCAGCGGAACGGATTCACCCTGCGCCAGTACGTAATCCGCGGCGCAGTACCACAGCGTCGGCGAGGTACGCAGCGTCAGGACGTCAAATTCGCCGGTTTGATGCGTCGTTAATGCCAGGTCGATCTCGCCGCTGCCCAACTTCGCGACGATATCGGCGTAATTCAGGACCTTTATTTCCAGCGTCAGTTTGGGATAGAAGCTGCCGATTCGGTTGAGCAGGTAAGGCAGGATGGTATCCGCCGTTTCATCGGAAGCGCCGATAGTTAGCGTCCCCTGCAGGCTGCCAAACATCAGCGACATGCAGGCCTCATCATTAAAGCGCAGTATTTTGCGCGCGTAGCTGAGCAGTTGGATCCCCTGCTCGGTCAGTAATTTATTGCGCCCATGACGGGCGAAAAGCTCTTTGCCTACCAGTTGCTCCAGGCGCTGCATCTGCTGACTGACGGCGGACTGGGTACGACATACCGCGGCAGCGGCCGCCGCGAAGGTGCTCAGATCGGCGACGGCGACGAAGGTCCGCAGCAGATCGAGATCGAGATTCAGTATCGGACGATTTGCATTTATCATATTTCTTCACTTACAGGCGCTAATGCTGGCCTGCCTTGTTGATGCTGTATCCAGGTTTCCGGCTATTCCATGAGCCTCGTGCCGAGCGGACAAATTCCGCGGAGGACAACTGGAAGAACGTCATTGCATGTGAAAGCACTCGTTCGCGACAAATGTGCGAAAAATTTGAGTAATATTTTGTTCGTAGCTCTACGCATTTTTAATTACTGAGACTTCGGTTATGTGATGAATCTCAAACAAAGTCTGCAATAACAGATGTCGTTACGCCAGGAAGCCCGACACGCATAACAACGCCTGCTGAACACAAACAAAAAAGCCTGCAATAACAATATATTAATAAAATCACGCCGTTAAACAGAGGTTTACACGTCGATATTAACTGTCTTATCCTAACCGAAAACCACAATATTTATAAGCGCTAATCAGTATTATCTAAGGTAATTTTAAACTTTTTTGCAGCACTATAATTAAATTAACAAAAGCCGAAATAATCCATGCAATCAAATATACCTGATTCATTCATTGGCATGTTTTATTAAAAAAAATTAACATAGTTGCTACAGTCGCCATCGCCCTCTTTTTATTAGCATAGTGTCTTTTAGCGGTTAAAATTCCGGCAAACCGCTTTTTCCTTCAGCAACAAACCGGATAAACATCCATGTAATCACCTAATACGCGCAACATAAAACCATTCAAAAACCCATACCAGGCACATTATATAAAGAATAACGCCATTACACAGATAAATTCATTACTCTAAAAAAATACCATTAGCAAAATCTTCTCCTGTTAACCCTTCAAAACAGCGGGGATGCGGAGTACATTGTTCCGTGCTGACTTCCACGGCAGGGAGTGGCGATAACAGCTAAAAGGTCAAAGGTTCATGTCCCCTATCGAAAAATCCAGCAAGTTAGAGAATGTCTGTTACGACATCCGCGGTCCGGTTCTCAAAGAAGCAAAACGCCTTGAAGAAGAAGGCAACAAAGTACTCAAGCTGAATATCGGCAACCCGGCGCCGTTCGGCTTCGATGCGCCTGACGAAATTCTCGTCGACGTTATCCGCAATCTGCCGACCGCCCAGGGCTACAGCGACTCAAAAGGTCTCTATTCCGCCCGTAAAGCGATTATGCAGCACTACCAGGCGCGCGGGATGCGCGATGTTACCGTGGAAGATATCTATATCGGTAACGGCGTTTCCGAGCTCATCGTCCAGGCCATGCAGGCGCTGCTCAACAGCGGCGACGAAATGCTGGTTCCGGCTCCGGACTACCCGCTGTGGACCGCTGCGGTCTCCCTTTCCAGCGGCAAAGCGGTGCACTATTTGTGCGACGAATCCTCAGACTGGTTCCCGGACCTCGACGATATCCGCGCCAAAATTACGCCACGCACCCGTGGAATCGTCATCATTAACCCGAATAACCCGACGGGCGCCGTTTATTCCAAAGAACTGTTGCAGGAGATCGTCGAGATCGCCCGTCAGCACAACCTGATTATTTTCGCCGACGAAATCTACGACAAGATCCTGTACGACGATGCCGAACACCATTCGATCGCCGCGCTGGCGCCGGATATGCTGACCGTCACCTTTAACGGACTGTCGAAGACCTATCGTGTCGCCGGTTTCCGCCAGGGCTGGATGGTGCTTAACGGGCCGAAAAAGCACGCCAAAGGCTATATCGAAGGGCTGGAAATGCTGGCCTCGATGCGCCTGTGCGCCAACGTCCCGGCGCAACACGCAATCCAAACCGCGCTGGGCGGCTATCAGAGCATTAGCGAATTTATCATTCCGGGCGGGCGTTTGTATGAGCAACGCAACCGCGCCTGGGAGTTAATCAACGAGATCCCGGGCGTTTCCTGCGTCAAGCCGAAAGGCGCGCTGTACATGTTCCCGAAAATCGACGCCAAACGCTTTAATATCCACGATGACCAGAAAATGGTGCTCGACTTCCTTCTACAGGAGAAAGTGCTGCTGGTTCAGGGCACCGCCTTTAACTGGCCGTGGCCGGATCACGTGCGTATCGTCACCCTGCCGCGTGAAGATGACCTGGAAATGGCGATTTCCCGCTTTGGCCGTTTCCTCTCCGGCTATCATCAGCTTTAATCGCGCCGCCGCCGGTATTTGCATCCGGCGGCGATCCCTGCGCACAATGGAACCTGATGTTGTCACCGCTTAAGGGTTCCTATGAGTCAGAGTCATTTCTTTGCCCACCTCTCCCGCCTGAAACTAATTAACCGCTGGCCTTTGATGCGCAACGTGCGTACCGAAAACGTCTCCGAGCACAGTTTGCAGGTGGCGATGGTCGCCCATGCGCTGGCGGCAATTAAGAACCGCAAGTTTGGCGGCCAGGTCAACGCCGAACGTATTGCCCTGCTGGCGATGTATCACGATGCCTCCGAGGTCCTCACCGGCGATCTGCCCACGCCGGTGAAATACTTCAATTCGCAGATTGCCCAGGAATATAAGGCGATTGAGAAAATCGCTCAGCAAAAACTGGTCGATATGGTTCCCGATGAGCTGCGCGATATCTTTGAGCCCCTGATTGATGAGCACCATTACAGTGAAGAAGAGCAGTCGATTGTGAAGCAGGCCGACGCCCTGTGCGCCTATCTGAAATGTCTTGAAGAGCTTTCCGCCGGCAATAACGAATTTCTGCTGGCTAAAGGTCGGCTGGAAAAAACGCTGGAGTCTCGCCGTAGCCCGGAGATGGATTACTTTATGCAGGTGTTTGTCCCGAGCTTCCACTTGTCGCTCGATGAAATCAGCCAGGATTCACCGCTTTAATTTTCAGGCCGGGCATCCCCTGCCCGGCCTGAATGAATTAAAACGGAAAGAGTACCGGGATAAGCAGCACGCAGACCACCATCACCAGTACGGTGAAGGGCACACCGATTTTGACAAAATCACTAAACGAATATTTACCGGGTCCGAGCACCAGCGTGTTAACCGGTGAAGAGACCGGGGTCATGAAAGCCGCCGAAGCCGCCATCGCCACCACCATGGCAAAAGGATATGGCGAGACTCCCATCGATTTCGCCGCCGCCAGCGCAATCGGCGCCATCAGCACCGCCGTCGCGGTGTTAGAGATAAACAGACCAATCGCCGCGCACATCACAAACAGGCAACCCAGCATCAAATAGGGGCCTTTACTCCCGGCGACGTCCATTAACCCCTGCACCACCAAATCCACGCCGCCGGTTTTCTGCAATGCCAGGGCAAACGGCATCATCCCCACAATCAAAATGATGCTCGGCCAGTGAATCGCCTTATAGGCGCTCTCGGCGTTGATGCAGCGAAACTTGCCCATCAACAGGCAGGCGATGATGGCAGCGATAGGGTTAGGGATTTCATCGGTAAGCATCAGTGCTACCATCAACACCAGGCAGAATATGGCGTGCGGCGCCTGACTGTGCGCTGGCGAAGCATCGTTGACCTCTACCGGCATATTCAGCACCACAAAATCGCGGCCACGTTTCGCCAGCATGGCTATCTGCCGCCAGTTGCCGACCACCAGCATAATATCGCCTAACTGGAGAGGTTCATCGACTACCGCGCCGTCGAGCGCTTTGCCATCGCGCTTCAGACCAACGATATTCAGACCAAAACGGGTACGAAAGGCCATCTCGCGCACCGTTTTACCGATAAGCTCTGAATCAGGGATTAACGAGACTTCAGCCATGCCGACGTCCAGCGCCTGATCGGCAAAGTATTCGCCACGCAGCACCATCGGCTCAAGCATCTGTTCGCCGCAAAACTGCCGCAGATCGACGTCGGAGGCTGACATATCGATCAGCAACACGTCACGGGCGCGAAACTCCGATACCCCGTTAACGTTGACAATCACCCGGCGAAAACGCCGCCAGCGTTCGACGCCGATAACGTTGGCGCAGTAGCGTTCACGCAGCTTTAAATCATCAAGCCGCTGGCCGATCATCGGCGAGCCCGGACGAATCGCCAGCCGGCGCGCCCTGCCGGTAAGGCGGTACTCTTTGATTAAATCACGAAAGGTGCTTTTCTTGCGCACATCGCGAGCGGCGCTGTCATCTTCGCTCTTCAGCATAAAGCGCATCACCAGCATATAGACGATACCCAACACCAGCACCACCAGGCCAATCGGGGTCACGCTGAAGAAGCTGAATCCATGCAACCCTTCGCGCAGCAGTTCACTGTTGACCACCAGGTTCGGCGGCGTCGCCACCAGGGTCATCATGCCGCTAATCAGCCCGGCGAAGCTCAGCGGCATCATCAGCCGCGATGGCGAGGTATTCATACGCAGCGAAACGCTGAGCACCACCGGAATAAATATCGCCACGACGCCGGTGGAGCTCATAAACGCGCCCAGCCCGGCAACGGTGAGCATCAGGTAGACCAGCATTTTGGTTTCGCTATTACCGGCAACCTTGACCAGCCAGGAGCCCATTTTAGTCGCCACGCCGGTGCGCACCAGGCCATCGCCAATGATAAATAACGCAGCAATGAGAATGACGTTCGGATCGCTAAAGCCGGAGAAGGCCTCGCTGAGGGTTAACGTACCGCTAAGCACAAACGCCACAATGATCATCAGCGCGATGGCATCCATGCGCACCTTGCCGGTTGCAAACAAGACAACCGCGATGGCCAGTAGCGATAACACCCAAATCAATTCACCGTTCACAACTTATCCTTGTCTGAAGAGGGAGCCGAAATTGTGGCACAAAAAAGCCCCGGCGACGCGGGGCTAAGTCATGAGATTATGCTTTAAGATTCACCTGAACATTGCCGTCCGCCTGCCGTTCAATGCGCAAACTTTCGAGAGTCGTCAGCACCAGATCGGCTTCATCAAGACGCGGCGCATCCGCCGGAACGTTGACGGCGATGGTGCGGCATCCGGCAGCCAGCCCGGAAAGCAGCCCCGCCGGCGCATCTTCAACCACCGCACACTGTTGCGCCGGTATCCCCAGCAGTTCAGCGCCGAGCAGATAGGCATCCGGCGCCGGTTTCCCCTTCTTCACCTGTTCGGCGGTGACAAACACTTTCGGCATTGGCAGACCTGCCGCGCGGTGGCGGGCGTGAGCAACCGGAATCGAACCCGAGGTCACAATAGCCCAGGGGATACCGGCTTCATTGAGCGTATTCAGCAAGTTTAACGCGCCCGGCAGTGCGACAATGCCGTCGATATCGGTGGCTTCAATCTGCTCAAGGAAGCGGAACTCGGCCTGAATATCCTCTTCGCTGCGCCCCGGCATAAAATGGCGAATCGAAGTGATGGCCTGTTTACCGTGAATGAAACCGAGAATCTCATCGTGCGGAATGCCGAAACGATCGCCCCATTTACACCATGAACGCTCGACAACCGGTAAAGAATCCACCAGCGTCCCGTCGAGATCGAACAGGAAACCTTTACACTGCACGGGCACCTCCATCAGGCATTAATAATTTGGTTAATTTCGTTACTACTCAAATGATACTGGCGCGGACAGGAGTGCCAGGCGGCCAGCATACGCTGGTATTTTTCCCACATCGGCGTCTGCGAGTTAAAGCCGTGAGTTCCTGCGTCGAAGTGGCTATAGCGCCCTTCTACATTGACCATAAAGCGCACATAGCCGAGATAACGGGCCTCAGTGGCGACATCAAAGCCAAGGAAGGTGACCCGGCGTTCATCAATACCGGACGCATCTTTGAGGTTGGTCCAGGAGACGTGCAGCGCGTGGTACATCTCCATGATATCGATAATCGTCCGGCAGGTTTCTTCCGTCAGTTGGCCAAATTCGCGGTCCAGCTCGCGCATTTGCAGCCCATATCCACGCTCGATGATGGTCTGTAGACGGCGGTAACGTTCAGCGTTGTCCGGGTCGAGCATAGTCATCATCTTGTACTGATTGGACAAAATCAGACGCTGCGCATTGGTCATTTCCATTTTTGACTCCTGTAGCACTTACGGCGTGAAATAAAGAAGGCGCATAAATCATGCGCCTTCTTTTATATGCGTTTTCCGTATGGAATTACAAATCATCAAGGAAAGTTTTATCCAGTTGTTTGAAGGCGCGCTTAAGCGTGTCAGCCAGCGCCTGGTAATCCGGCTTGCCGTCAACCGGCGCTAACGCCTGCCCGGCCTCTTGTAATTTGCCGCGCACTTCATAAAACCAGTTCAGTATTGATGGCGGTAATGGCGTGACGGAACGCTTGCCCAACCACCACAGCCCCTGCATCGGCAGGCTTAAGGCAAATAGCGCGGTGGCGACGGCCGGGCCGAGCTGGCCGCCGAGCGCTATCTGCCAGCACAGGGTGAAGACCGCAACCGGCGGCATGATGCGAATCGCGTAGCGGGTGGCGCGAATAATGCGGTTTTCGATAAACACCGGCGCCAGCCGCTTATCGAGGGGCCAGGTCTTCGCATAGTGCTGCCCGCGACGAAACAAGCTAAAAAAGCTAACGGGGCGATTCTCAGGGGTCGACATGGCTATACCTCAACTTTACATATAAAACTTAAAATTTTCGTGCAAAACACCAACTGTGCATGACAACGTTCAAAAGATTTTGGCAATGGGTGCGGCAATCAGGTATCCTGTGCCCACCTGAGAGGGCGGTTAGACCCTTTTACCAGGTTAGTCAAATTATCGCATATTCTGCTGCTGGCGGAAAATTATGCAAAATGACATAAAATCATATGTACTTCCCTCATCGTGCCAGAAAACAGAACAAGGCATGATGTTAATCATAAATGTCGATGTCATCCTGCGCTACGCTTTGTGACACACTGATGTTTTTTTAGCCACGTATCATAAAAGGTACTTCCATGTCGAGTAAGTTAGTACTGGTTCTGAACTGCGGTAGCTCTTCCCTGAAATTTGCTATCCTGGATGCCGTTAACGGTGACGAATATCTCTCCGGTTTAGCCGAATGTTTCCATCTTCCTGAAGCCCGTATCAAATGGAAAATGGACGGCGGCAAACACGAAGCTGAGTTAGGCGCAGGCGCCGCTCACAGTGAAGCGCTGAACTTTATCGTTAACACTATTCTGGCACAAAAACCAGAACTGTCAGCACAGCTGACCGCAATTGGCCATCGTATCGTTCACGGCGGTGAAAAATACACCAGTTCCGTTGTCATCGACGATTCCGTTATTCAGGGCATCAAAGACTCCGCTTCCTTTGCACCGCTGCACAACCCGGCGCACCTGATCGGTATCGCTGAAGCGCTGAAATCCTTCCCGCACCTGAAAGACAAGAACGTTGCCGTGTTCGACACCGCGTTCCATCAGACCATGCCGGAAGAGTCCTACCTGTACGCCCTGCCGTACAGCCTGTACAAAGAGCATGGCGTACGTCGTTACGGCGCGCACGGCACCAGCCACTACTATGTGACTCAGGAAGCCGCTAAGGTTCTGAACAAGCCGGTTGAAGAACTGAACATCATCACCTGCCACCTCGGCAACGGCGGTTCCGTTTCCGCTATCCGTAACGGTAAATGCGTTGATACCTCCATGGGTCTGACCCCGCTGGAAGGTCTGGTGATGGGTACTCGCTCTGGCGATATCGACCCGGCAATCATTTTCCACCTGCACGACGCGCTGGGTATGAGCGTAGATGCTATCAACAAAATGCTGACCAAAGAGTCCGGCCTGCTGGGTCTGACCGAAGTCACAAGCGACTGCCGCTATGTTGAAGACAACTACGCGGATAAAGCTGACGCTAAACGCGCAATGGACGTTTACTGCCACCGTCTGGCGAAATACATCGGTTCTTACACCGCGCTGATGGACGGCCGTCTGGACGCCGTTGTCTTCACCGGTGGTATCGGTGAAAACGCCGCGATGGTTCGTGAACTGTCCCTGGGTAAACTGGGCGTTCTGGGCTTCGAAGTTGATCACGAGCGTAACCTGGCTGCCCGTTTCGGCAAGTCTGGCTTCATCAACAAAGAAGGCACCCGCCCTGCCGTGGTTATCCCGACCAACGAAGAGCTGGTGATCGCTCAAGACGCACACCGTCTGACCGCTTAATTCCACACCGCCAGCGATAATCCTGACTGCTTCGAGTTGCCACTTGAAGTATGAACGGTAAGCTGGCGGTGCTGTTTTGTATCCCGCCTAAAACTGGCGGTAACGAAAGAGGATATATCGTGTCCCGTACTATCATGCTGATCCCTACCGGAACCAGCGTAGGCCTGACCAGCGTCAGCCTCGGTGTTATCCGCGCTATGGAACGCAAAGGCGTTCGCCTGAGCGTCTTTAAACCTATCGCCCAGCCGCGTTCCGGTGGCGATACTCCAGACCAGACTACCACCATCGTTCGCGCCAGCTCTTCAACGACGACTGCCGCTGAACCGATGAACATGAGCCACGTTGAGTCGCTGCTGTCCAGCAACCAGAAAGACGTGCTGATGGAAGAGATCATCGCCAACTACCATGCTAACACTCAGGATGCTGAAGTGGTGCTGGTTGAAGGCCTGGTCCCGACTCGTAAACACCAGTTCGCTCAGTCTCTGAACTACGAAATCGCAAAAACGCTTAACGCGGAAATCGTCTTCGTGATGTCTCAGGGCACCGATACCCCGGAACAGCTGAACGAGCGTATCGAACTGACTCGCAACAGCTTCGGCGGCGCGAAAAACACCAGCATCACTGGCGTTATCGTTAACAAACTGAATGCTCCGGTTGATGAACAAGGCCGTACACGCCCTGACCTGTCCGAAATCTTTGACGACTCGTCTAAAGCGAAAGTCGTGAAGATCGACCCGGCTCAACTGCAGAATGGCAGCCCGCTGCCGGTGCTGGGCGCGGTGCCATGGAGCTTCGACCTGATCGCCACGCGCGCTATCGACATGGCGCATCACCTGAATGCGACCGTGATCAACGAAGGCGACATCAATACTCGCCGCGTGAAGTCTGTAACCTTCTGCGCGCGCAGCATTCCGCACATGCTGGAACACTTCCGTCCGGGTTCTCTGCTGGTGACTTCCGCAGACCGTCCAGACGTACTGGTCGCTGCCTGCCTGGCGGCGATGAACGGCGTAGAAATCGGCGCTATCCTGCTGACCGGCGGCTATGAAATGGACGCGCGCATCAGCAAGCTGTGCGAACGTGCTTTCGCCACCGGCCTGCCGGTATTCATGGTTAACACCAACACCTGGCAGACCTCTCTGAGCCTGCAGAGCTTCAACCTGGAAGTACCGGTTGACGATCACGAGCGCATCGAGAAAGTACAGGAATACGTTGCCAACTATATCAACGCCGACTGGATCGAATCGCTGACCGCGACCTCCGAGCGCAGCCGTCGTCTGTCTCCGCCAGCCTTCCGCTACCAGCTGACCGAGCTGGCGCGTAAAGCGGGCAAACGCGTCGTTCTGCCGGAAGGCGACGAACCGCGTACCGTTAAAGCGGCGGCCATCTGTGCCGAGCGCGGTATTGCAACCTGCGTGCTGCTGGGCAACCCGGATGAGATCAACCGCGTTGCGGCCTCTCAGGGCGTAGAGCTGGGCGCTGGTATTGAAATCGTCGATCCGGAAGTGGTTCGCGAAAGCTACGTGGCGCGTCTGGTCGAACTGCGTAAGAACAAAGGCATGACCGAAGCGGTTGCGCGCGAACAGCTGGAAGATAACGTGGTTCTCGGCACCCTGATGCTGGAACAAGACGAAGTCGACGGCCTGGTATCCGGCGCGGTTCACACCACCGCCAATACCATCCGTCCGCCGCTGCAGCTTATCAAAACGGCGCCGGGCAGCTCGCTGGTCTCTTCCGTATTCTTCATGCTGCTGCCGGAACAGGTTTACGTTTACGGCGACTGCGCGATCAACCCGGATCCGACGGCAGAACAGCTGGCGGAAATCGCGATTCAGTCCGCTGATTCCGCGATTGCCTTCGGTATCGAACCGCGCGTAGCGATGCTCTCCTACTCCACCGGCACCTCCGGCGCAGGTAGCGATGTAGAAAAAGTACGCGAAGCGACTCGTCTGGCGCAGGAAAAACGTCCTGACCTGATGATCGACGGTCCGCTGCAGTATGATGCCGCAGTAATGGCCGACGTAGCGAAGTCCAAAGCGCCGAACTCTCCGGTAGCTGGCCGCGCAACCGTGTTCATCTTCCCGGATCTGAACACCGGTAACACCACTTACAAAGCCGTACAGCGTTCCGCTGACCTGATCTCCATCGGGCCGATGCTGCAGGGTATGCGTAAGCCGGTAAACGACCTGTCCCGCGGCGCGCTGGTAGACGATATCGTCTACACTATCGCACTGACGGCGATTCAGTCTTCTCAGCAGCAGAACTAATCTTCCGCTGAGACAAGAAAGGCAGCCAAATGGCTGCCTTTTTTTTGACGCTAACGCGTAAAGGAAATTACGCTTCGTCTTCTTCCGGCTCGTCGCGATCGTGGCCGGTATTGCCCGCATTACGAGTCATCCACAGCGCCAGCGCTTTCAGTGAATCGGCGGTGAACTCATCGCAGCGCGCGGTGATCTCTTCCGGCGTCAACCAGCATACCTCGCTGACCTCTTCTTCCTGCAGGGCGAACGGGCCATGAGAAACACAGCTAAACAGGCTTCCCCAGACGCGGCAGTGTTTATCTTCGTAGTAGAATTGGCCGTGATCGGCAAAAGGCACGCCCGCAATCCCCAGCTCTTCTTCCGCTTCGCGGCGCGCGGAGTCCAGCAGCTGTTCATCCGCCTGCACCACGCCGCCGGCGGTCGCATCCAGCATGCCCGGCATGAAATCTTTGCTCTCGGTACGGCGCTGTACCAGAATCTTGCCCATCCCATCATGAACCACAATATAGGTCGCGCGGTGGCGCAGACACTGCGCGCGCATTTGCTCGCGGCTGGACTGTGCTATCACTTCATTGTTTTCATTAACAATATCGACCCATTCTGTGCTTGCCAAATGCTTCTGTTCCGCCATCAGGAAACCTTACTTTTAAGCGCTCTCGCGGCGCGTCTTTACGATTGAGGGGTAAATTACGGGTAAATCGCGGCCTCTGCAATAACCTGATTATCATTGAGTGCGAAAACCTGCAGCCGATCATCTTCCAGCATGCCGTAGCTGGCGGCAAAGCCGCCTTTCGGGATGCTCACAGAGCCAGGATTGAAGAGGAATATATCGCCGCGTTTCTCGGCAACCGGAATATGAGTATGACCATAAGCCAGTACATCGCCAGCAGCGAGCGGCGGCAAATTATCCGGACTATAGAGATGACCGTGGGTCAAAAACAGGCGGTAGCCTTCGCTAAGCACCTGCTGCCAAGGGGCAGTAATGGGGAAATGCAGCAGCATTTGATCGACTTCGCTATCACAGTTACCGCGGACGGCGATAATCCGCTGCGCGACGCTGTTCAGCCGCTCGGCGACCTGCGCCGGCGCATACCCTTCCGGCAGCGCGTTGCGCGGCCCGTGATTGAGCACATCGCCGAGGATAACCAGCCACTGCGCCCCGCTCTGCGCGAAGCGTTCCAGAACGCGTTCGGTCGCAGGCAGCGAGCCGTGAATATCGGATGCGAACATCAGTTTCATATCAACCCCTTACCAGACAATACGGTCTGTCTATGATAACGGAACTGCCTGCGCTTATCAGCCGCTACGTTTAGCCGACAGTGCGGCATAACGCTGAACAGATGCCCGTTGCCACTGGAAGGTCGCATAGTCCGCCAGCGCTTCCGGCACCTCATCGCCGTTCAGCACCAGACGGTTTAGCATCAGCGCAAGATCGGCATCGGCGATACACCATTCGCCAAACAGATTCTGTCCGCCATGCGCCAAAAGCGCGCCGGCGGTAGCGAAGAGTTTAGCCGCGCTGGTTTGCCCCGCAGCGCTAAGCGCAGGCTTCTTCGCGCCGCCAAACACCACGTCGGTAGAACGTTCTTCGCGTATGGGCATCAGATCGCTTCGCAGCCAGGCCTGCACCTGCCGCGCCCGCGCGCGTTTTTGCAGGTCATGCGGATACAAGCGCTCCCATTCCGGCGGCGCAAAGCGCTCGTCAAGGTATTCGGTGATGGCCGAGGATTCGCTCAGCGAAAAATTATCCACTTCCAGCAGCGGCACGCGCCGTGTCGCGGAGTAGCCCTTCCAGCCCGGCTGCAGATGCTCGCCGCTGTCGAGATTGACGGTTTTAAGGGTGAACGGCAGGCTTTTTTCCTGCAGCGCCACGTACACGGACATCACATAGGGGGAGAAAAAATCGGCATCGGACCACAGGGTAATAACAGGCTGATTCATGACATCCTCAATGAAGCCAGGGGGAGATAAATCAACATAGCTGGTCTGCTATAAGATGTCACTGGCAGCCACATGAGGATTTCGCAATTTTAATCTTTGCCCCGCGATGGCGCAGGTCGCCTATACTCGAAACGTTTGCGACCTTCGATGGCGGGAGACCTCATGATCGATCTTTACTACGCACCTACCCCCAACGGCCACAAAATCACTCTTTTTCTCGAAGAGGCGCAGCTGGCCTATCGCCTGATACACGTCGATATCGGCAAAGGTGAACAGTTTCGCCCGCAGTTTCTGGCTATCTCGCCAAATAATAAGATCCCGGCGATCGTTGACCACGTTCCGGTCGACGGCGGCGCGCCGTTAAGCCTGTTTGAGTCAGGAGAGATCCTGCTCTATCTGGCGGAGAAATCGGGAAAATTACTAAGCGGCGAGCTGCGCGAGCGGCATACTACCCTGCAATGGCTATTCTGGCAGGTCGGCGGTCTGGGGCCAATGCTTGGGCAAAACCACCACTTTAACCATCACGCGCCTCAGGCTGTCCCTTACGCCATTGAACGCTATCAGGTCGAAAGCCAGCGCCTGTATGGCGTAATGAACCGGCGTCTTGAAACCAGTCCATGGTTGGGCGGCGAGCACTACAGTATCGCCGATATCGCCTGTTGGCCATGGGTTAATGCCTACCCGCGCCAACGCATCGATCTTAGCCAGTTCCCGGCGGTGCATAACTGGTTTGAACGCATCCGCCAGCGCCCGGCAACGCAACAAGCGCTACTCAAAACGCAACATTATTAATCCCCTGCTCGCAGGGCGTGCTTTCATGTATGATTGCGGAAATTACTACACGGAGGAAGCCTGCAATGTCTCAGCCAGACGCCATTATTCGTATTAAGAACCTGCGCCTGCGTACTTTTATTGGAATCAAAGAGGAAGAGATCGCCAACCGTCAGGACGTATTGGTGAATGT
Organism: Klebsiella aerogenes KCTC 2190; assembly: GCF_000215745.1. Lineage (GTDB taxonomy): Bacteria > Pseudomonadota > Gammaproteobacteria > Enterobacterales > Enterobacteriaceae > Klebsiella > Klebsiella aerogenes. Next base: position 5,224,320 of record NC_015663.1, read on the forward strand.
GGTGATTCACTATCCGGCCGATAAGGCTCGCGACAGCGAAGACATCAATGATGCCCTGAACTATCGCACCATTACTAAGCGTATCATCAGCCATATCGAGAATAACCGCTTCTCGCTGCTGGAAAAATTAACCCAGGATGTGCTCAATATCGCATGCGAACATCACTGGGTCACTTATGCTGAAGTAGAGATCGATAAACTTCACGCGCTGCGCTATGCCGACTCAGTATCGATGACCATGAGCTGGCGGCGCTAAAACGTTTGTAAGGGAGGCGGTATGAAAATCCTGCTCACTGGCGGTACCGGGCTCATTGGTCGGCATCTTATTACCAGGCTGCTGGAACTTGGGCACCAGCTCACGGTTTCCACCCGCAACCCTGAACGCGCGAAAGCCCGTCTCGATCCCCGCGTCACGCTGTGGCGCGCTTTCGAAGGGCAAAACAACCTCGATGGCTTTGACGCCGTCATTAACCTTGCCGGCGAACCGATCGCCGATAAGCGCTGGACGGCAGAGCAAAAAGAGCGCCTGTGCCACAGCCGCTGGGACATCACCCGGCAACTGGTCGCGTTATTTAAAGCCAGCGAAACACCACCCTCCGTGCTGATTAGCGGTTCCGCTACCGGCTATTACGGCGATCTCGGTGAAGTCGTGGTAACCGAGGAAGAGCCGCCACACAACGAATTTACCCATAAACTTTGCGCCCGCTGGGAGCAAATCGCCTGTGAGGCGCAAAGCGATCGCACGCGCGTGTGCCTGTTGCGCACCGGCGTCGTATTAGCGCCGCGGGGCGGGATCCTGGCTAAAATGACGCCAGCGTTTAAGCTCGGCCTGGGCGGCCCTATCGGCGACGGTCGTCAGTATCTGGCGTGGATCCATATCGATGATATGGTGAACGGGATCTTGTGGCTGCTGGATAACGATCTGCGCGGCCCGTTCAATATGGTCTCACCCTATCCCGTACGTAACGAACAGTTTGCCCACGCGCTCGGCCACGCGCTCAATCGCCCGGCGATTTTCCGCGTTCCCGCCGCCGCCATTCGCCTGCTGATGGGAGAATCTTCAGTACTGGTGCTCGGCGGCCAGCGCGCGCTGCCTAAACGCCTGGAAGCCGCCGGCTTTAGCTTTCGCTGGTACGATCTGGAAGAGGCTCTGAAGGATGTGTTGAGCTAAGTCGATAAACGGGGAGCAATGGCTCCCCGTTCTCTTCCCTTGGGCGGAAGCCGCCTCGCAAATCGTTAATTCCTCGCTCTCCTTGCTACGCTTCTTGTGAAGCGCATTCCAACCGCAAAATTATTCTCCTGCCATAACGTCCTGACGAGGAATATACCCTCAAAAATCGTTGACAACCGTCAACACTCTTTTTATTCTGAGCAGGATTTGACGATGAAGGAACATCCGGACAAACATATCAGGAAGGCGATTGCCACGGCGCTGGCGCGGGGGTGGATATTGCTGCCTGCAGGTAAAAGCGCTCATTGCTTTGGCCGCCTCGTCTGCGGCGTGGCTGAACACCGTGAACATATGATGAGCATTTGGTCGACGCCCGCCGTCCCTGAAAACCACGCCCGGCAAATAATCAGAATGGTCGAACGGTGTCCCATCCCGGCTACCGCGCGCATCACGCATAAGGAACGCTAAACGATGCCGATATTTAATTTTACGCTGACGCTGTCCGGCGTCACCAGTCAAACGCCAGGACTGGAAGATGCGCTCTTTGCCGCAGGCTGTAGCGACGCGCTGGTCTGCTTTTACGGTACCGCGGTCTACCTCGAGTTCGATCGCGAGGGCCAATCGCTGGAGCAGGCGGCGCTATCCGCCATCCGCGATGTAGAAACCGCCGCGCTGCCAAGTATCCGCGTGGAGTCCATCGATTCGACACTGGTCGGGCTGAGCGATATCGCCGAACTTATCGGCGTCTCCCGCCAGGCGATCGCGCTATTAAAAGAGGGCGCTCGCGGCAGCGGGCGGTTTCCCGGCCCCGTACAGCGCGTGAAGGGCAATTCCCCTCTCTGGCGCTGGAAATCCGTCGTTGAATGGTTAGTCGCGGAAAAGCGCATCGCCGCCGATTCGCCGATGGTGGCTAACGCCCTACTGCTGGATAGCCTCAACCTGGCGCTACAGCTTCGCCGTTCACCTGAAAATCACCGCGTGCAGCGCTACCTGCAAAGTCTGAGCGCCACGTCACCCACGGGCTGATTCGCGAGGGCGAGCATGTTACCCGGCACAGCATGGTGGTAAAGTAGGCTTTCGTTTTAGCTGATTAATTGCTTTATGACTACGATAACAACGTCCCGCCTGTTGCTTTCCCGCTTCACTCCGGCCGATTGGCCCTTTTTTCTGCGTCTGCGTCAGGACCCTGACGTCATGCGTTACATGGGTGAGGTGTTAAGCGAAACGGCGCTACGCAGCGTGTTTGAATGCCGCTGCGAAGATGCCGGCGTCTTTGTATTGCGCGATTCTGCCGGCACGCCGCTGGGGGATATTGGTCTGCGCATCAGCGCGAAAAACCCGCACGAGGCCGACGTCGGCTACGCGCTACTGCCGCAAGCGCAGGGTCAGGGCTACGCCAGCGAAGCGCTGCGCGCGATTTGTGATTACGGCTTTACCACCCTTGGCATCCACGCCATTAATGCCTGGGTGCTGGGCAATAATTTGGGATCGTCCCGGCTGCTGGAAAAGCACGGTTTTGTACGCATTCAGGTGCTGGAAAATGCTTACCACCTCAACGGCGTGGATTACGATGATTGGATCTACCGGCTGGAGCGTTAAGTCATTCCCGGCGAGCGAACCCGCCGGGATAGAGGCGATTACTTCAGTGAACCTTTAAGGAACTGCTGCAGGCGCTGGCTTTTCGGGTTGCCGAATAGCTCGTCGGGATGTCCCTCTTCTTCGATTCTTCCCTGATGGAGGAAAATCACGTGTGAAGAGACGTGGCGGGCAAAGCCCATTTCGTGGGTGACGACCACCATGGTTTTCCCCTCTTCCGCCAGTTTTTGCATAATACGCAACACTTCGCCCACCAGCTCCGGATCCAGTGCCGATGTCGGCTCATCAAACAACAGTACGTCCGGCTCCATCGCCAGCGCCCGCGCGATGGACACGCGCTGCTGCTGACCGCCGGAAAGATGTACCGGATATTTGATCTGCTGGCGTTCATCGATACCGACTTTCGCCAGATACTTCACCGCCCGCTCGCGCGCTTCCTGTTTGTTGAGGCCGAGCACCTGAATCGGCGCCTCCATAACGTTTTCCAGTACCGTCATGTGGCTCCACAGGTTGAAGTGCTGGAACACCATCGTCAGGCGCGTGCGCAGCAGACGCAGCTGGTTTTTATCCGCTACCTTCAACTGGCCGTCTTTATCGCGCACCAGGCCAATATTCTGCCCGTTGACGATAATCGTTCCTTCGCTTGGCTTCTCCAGAAAGTTGATGCAGCGCAGGAAGGTACTTTTACCGGAACCCGATGAGCCGATAATACTAATCACGTCTCCGGCCTTCGCTTTCAGCGAGACGCCTTTCAGCACCTCGTGCTCGCCGTAACGTTTATGCAGATCGATAACGCTTAATTTATTGTCGGTCATGGCTTTCTCAGTGCGTCGAAGAGGGTTTGATATGCTGCAACCAGCGCTTTTCCGCCTTGCGGAACAAGCTAATCAGCACATACGAAATAATTAAGTACAGTACCGCGGCAATGCCGAAAGCGGTAAACGGCTGATAGGTCGCTGAGTTAATATCACGCGCAATTTTCAGCAAATCCGGCACCGTGGCGGTAAACGCCAGCGCCGTCGAGTGCAGCATCAGAATGACTTCGTTGCTGTACGCCGGTAGCGCAATACGCAGTGCCGACGGCAAAATAATGCAGCGGTATAGCTTAACTGACGAAAAGCCGTAAGCCCGCGCAGCCTCAATCTCGCCCGGCGCCACCGAACGAATCGCCCCCGCAAAAATCTCGGTGGTGTAGGCGCAGGTATTTAAGGTCAATGCCAACACCGTACAGTTCAGGCCGCTGCGGAAAAACGCATTCAACAGATCGCTGCCTTTGACGATTTCCAGCGTATACATCCCGGAGTAAAACACCAGCAGCTGCACGTACAGCGGCGTACCGCGGAAAATATAGGTAAACAGCCAGATCGGAAACTGAATGTATTTATTGCTCGATACCCGCCCGATGGCGAGAAACACCGCAAGGATACCGCCCATCACCACTGAAGCAATCAACAGCCACAGGGTGATCGCCACGCCGGTAAAACGGTAACCGTCGGTCCACAGCAGGGATTTCCAGTACTCCTGAATAATTTCAATCACAGGTCAGCCCTCTTCACACCCACGGAGTAGCGGCGTTCAAGCAGCAGCAGCACACCATTGGAAATCGTGGTAAACACCAGATAGATCGCCCCGCAGACGATAGCGAAATAGAACGGCTGCCAGGTGCTTTTGCCCGCCAGCTGCGTTGCCTTCACCACGTCTTCCAGACCGAGCAGCGACACCAGCGCGGTGGCTTTGAGAATCACCTGCCAGTTGTTGCCGATACCGGGCAGCGCATAGCGCATCATCGCCGGAAACAGGATACGGCGGAACGTCTGCCAGCCGCTGAAGCCAAATGCCGTCGCCGCTTCAATATGGCCTTTCGGCACCGCCAGAAACGCGCCGCGGAAGGTTTCAGTGAAGTACGCGCCATAGATAAATCCGAGGGTGATAATACCGGCGATCATCGGATCAATATCAAATTGCGCCATGCCTAATGCATCGGTGATGCTGTTAAGGGCGATCTGTAGCCCATAGAAAATCAGCAGCATCAGCACCAGATCCGGCACCCCGCGGATCAGCGTGGTATAGCCTTCAAACACCAGCGCCATAGGCCGGTTAGCGGATAATTTCGCCCCCGCGCCCACCAGCCCAATAAGGACCGCGAGCACTACCGAGCTAAGCGCCAGCTCAAGGGTGACCAGCGCGCCCTGAAAAATAACCTGTGAGAACCCGTACAGCATGCTGTCTGCCCTGTCTGTCATCGATCGCCGCACGTGAAAACGCGTGCGGCGAGGTACTAACGATGATTAGTCGCCGTACACGTTAAAGTCGAAATATTTCTTCGCCAGCTTGTCGTAAGTGCCGTCTTTACGCATCTCGGCGAAAGCTTTATTTAGCGCTTCACGCAGCTCGGTGTCGTCTTTACGCAGGCCCATGCCGGTACCGACGCCAAACAACTTCTCATCCTTAATGGACGGGCCGCCAAACTGATAATCTTTGCCAATCGGCTGTTTGAGGAAACCTTCGCTCGCGGCGACCTCATCCTGGAACGCAGCGTCAATACGGCCCGCGGTCAGGTCGGAATAGATATTGTCCTGGCCCTGATAGGAGACAATTTCAATGCCTTTCGGCGCCCAGTGCTCGTTGCCGTAGGTTTCCTGCGTGGTGCCCTGCAGAACGCCAATGCGCTTGCCTTTCAGCTTGCTCAGGTCTGGCGTAATATCGCTGCCCTTTTTCACCACCAGACGGGAGTCAGCGGCATAAAGTTTGTCGGTGAAGGCAATCTCCTGTTGGCGCTTTTCGGTAATCGACAGCGAGGACATAATCGCATCGATTTTCTTCGCTTTTAACGAGGGGATCAGCGCATCCAGCGGGTTTTCAACGAAGGTACATTGGGTATTAATACGCTTACACAGCTCTTTCGCCAGATCGATGTCAAAACCGATCAATTGCCCCTGCGCATTCTTCGATTCGAACGGCGCATAAGTAGGATCGGTACCGATACGGATTTTCTGTGGAATAGCTGCGAATACCGTGGAAACGCTGGAAAGGGCCAGCGCCAAAGAAAGAGACAACGCCAGTTTTTTCATAATTATCCTCAACAGACTGTCATTCTAACGGGTTTATTAGAAGCACTTACGCCAGTTATCGTGCCATTATTCGCCCTGCCAAGGCAAAGCAAAATGCGCATGAAAGCAGATTTTTTTTGCATCAGAAACGCTTAACTATGCATTTTATGAACAAAGAAAAACTGCTGTCGCCCCATTCTGGTGCAAGCTATCAACCGCTTGCACCTATCAAGGGCAACAATAACCGCGTCGCAATGGAGCGGCCTGGCATAACCAGACCGCTACAGTCTTAATCGCCGTAGACGTTAAAGTTGAAGTATTTCTTCGCCATTTTGTCGTAGGTGCCGTCTTTACGCATTTCACCCAGCGCTTTGTCGAAAGCGGCTTTCAGCTCGCCATCTTCTTTGCGCAGGCCGATGCCGGTACCATCGCCGAAGTATTTTTTGTCTTTAACGGAAGGACCGGCAAACGCGTAGTCTTTACCGGCAGGTTGTTTGAGGAAACCTTCACTGGCCGCGACTTCATCCTGCAGCGCCGCATCAAGGCGCCCTGCGGCGAGGTCGGAATAGATGAGATCCTGGTTAGCATAGGCGACAACATCCACGCCCTGGCTGCGCCAGCGTTCGTTGGCATAGGCCTCCTGGGTGGAGCCCTGCAGTACGCCAACATGCTTGCCTTTCAGCGACTCCAGCGTCGGCTGAATCGGCGAGCCTTTTGCGGCAATCAGTCGAGAGTCTGCCGCATACAGCTTGTCAGAGAACGCAATCTCCTGCTGTCGTTTTTCGGTAATCGATAATGACGAGATAATTGCGTCGATTTTCTTCGCTTTCAGCGAGGGGATCAGCGCGTCAAAATCGCTGCCCACCCAGGTGCACTTCACCTTGATACGCGAGCACAGTTCATTGCCCAGATCGATGTCAAAGCCAATAAAGTTGCCCTTCGAATCCTTCGACGAGAAAGGCGCATAGGTGGTATCGGTGCCGATGCGGATACTTTGCGGCAGCGCCGCAGATACGCTGGCGGCGCTGCTGATTCCCATGATTAACGAGAGAGCCAGGATCGTCTTCTTCATAGAAAGCCCTTAAGTGTCGTGATGTTGTTATGTTGTGCGCTGTCTGGTTATGTATGTTGCCGACGGTTCTTGCAGGTTTTATGCCATTTTCCCGGTGCGTGCCGGTAACAGCGTTAAATTTGTTAATATAAAGTTGCAAGATTGTCTTAAGAGGGAAGATACCAGCATTGGCGGATAAACCGCAGCGGCAAAACGCAAAAAAACAAATTAAATGTCGAGGATTTGATCAGGACAACAAAAATGCACCAGCGGAAGGCAAAGGTAAATAAAATGCACCAAACAGGTGCATCATACTCCGCCTTGCCAGCGGGTAAACAGGTCCTGCGGCAGGTCAATATCAAACTGATCGATCACCCGGTTAACCGTCTGATTAATCACATCATCCAGCGACTGGGGACGATGATAGAATGCCGGTACCGGCGGCATGATCACCGCGCCCATTTCCGCCGCCTGCACCATTAAACGCAGATGCCCCAGATGGAACGGCGTCTCGCGTACGCAAAGCACCAGCGGGCGACGCTCTTTTAACACCACGTCCGCCGCGCGGGTCAGTAGACCATCGGTATAGCTATTGACGATGCCGGAGAGCGTTTTCATCGAGCACGGTAGAATGACCATCCCGCTGGTTTTAAACGAGCCGGAGGAGATGCTGGCGGCGATATCGCGCGCGTCATGTACCACATTGGCCAGCGCCTGCACTTCCCGCAGCGAGTAGTCGGTTTCCAGCGACAGCGTCTGACGCGCCGCCTGGCTCATTATCAGATGGGTCTCGACCTCCGCGACGTCACGCAATACCTGTAGCAGGCGTACGCCGTAAATCGCGCCGCTGGCGCCGGAAATGCCGATAATGAGTCGTTTCACGATGTTATACCCCTTGCGCATAGTGCCGCAGACTTTGCCGGATTATAGTCCCCGACGCAACCTGGCGGGTAAAAATAAAAAGGCCCGCGGTCCTCGAAAGACGGCGGGCCAGCGACAAGTGACGAATTAGCCTTCGTTATGCATCTCTAAGTTTTCAACTTCGGTTTGCAGTTGGACCGCTTTCGCATCGTCGTTGCGCAGGGAATCAAGATAATCGAGATACTGTTGGTCTACGTCTTTGGTGACGTACACGCCGTTAAAGACCGAACACTCGAACTGCTGAATATCCGGGTTTTCTGCGCGCACCGCTTCGATCAGATCGTTCAGATCCTGGAAAATCAGGCCATCGGCGCCGATGATCTGACGGATCTCGTCAACTTCGCGACCGTGGGCGATAAGCTCGTTGGCGGTCGGCATATCGATACCGTAAACGTTAGGGAAGCGAATTTCCGGCGCCGCGGAGGCCAGATACACTTTCTTCGCACCGGCTTCGCGCGCCATTTCGATAATCTGTTCAGAGGTGGTGCCGCGAACGATAGAGTCGTCCACCAGCAGCACGTTCTTATCACGGAATTCGGCGCGGTTGGCGTTCAGCTTACGGCGCACGGACTTACGGCGCAGTTGCTGGCCCGGCATGATAAAGGTACGGCCGACATAGCGGTTTTTGACGAAACCCTGACGATAGGGTTTATCGAGGATACGGGCAATCTCCAGGGCGATATCGCAGGAGGTTTCCGGGATCGGAATAACGACATCGATATCCAGATCTTCCCACTCGCGGGCAATTTTCTCGCCAAGCTTCGTGCCCATGTTCACACGGGCGCTATAGACGGAAATCTTGTCGATAAAGGAGTCCGGACGCGCGAAATAGACGTATTCGAACAGGCATGGGTTGCTGACCGGGTTTTCCGCACATTGACGGGTAAACAGCTGGCCTTTCTCGGTGATGTAGACCGCTTCGCCCGGCGCGACGTCGCGCAGAAACTCAAAGCCCAATGTATCCAGCGCCACGCTTTCGGAGGCGACCATATACTCGGTGCGGCCATCGCCGATATCGCGCTTGCCGAGCACCAGCGGACGAATACCGTTCGGGTCGCGGAAGGCGACCATGCCGTGGCCGATAATCATCGCCACGCAGGCGTATGCGCCGCGGATCTGGCGGTTCGTCGCGGCAATCGCGGCGAAGATGTTATCGGCTTCCAGCGGGTAATGACGGAAATTATCCAGCTCGCTGGCAAAGATATTGAGCAGAATTTCGGAATCGGAGGTGGTGTTGATGTGGCGGCGTTTTTCTTCAAATAGCTTTTGACGCAGCTCGTGGGCATTGGTCAGGTTGCCATTATGGGCCAACGTAATGCCGTAGGGCGAGTTAACGTAAAAAGGCTGCGCTTCAGAAGCGCTGGAACTGCCTGCCGTTGGGTAACGGACGTGGCCAATCCCCATATTTCCCTGCATACGCTGCATGTGGCGCGCTTCGAACACATCGCTCACCAGCCCGTTAGCCTTACGCAAACGGAAGCAGTTATTTGCATCAATGGTGATGATGCCCGCGGCATCCTGCCCACGATGCTGAAGCACCGTTAACGCGTCATAAATCGACTGGTTTACCGGCATAACACCGGCGATACCGACAATACCGCACATACGTCTTTTCCTCGTTAAGCTACATCCCAACGCTTATGCTTTGGGCAAGAAACTTGACGAGCTCTGCAGATAGTCAAAGAACCATCTGATAACGAAACTGAACTGCGGGATAAGCTCAGACTTTTGCCAGTCTTCACTTTTTGCCATACCGGTGAAGCTATCGAGAAAGAACAGAATAGCGGAGACGATCAGCACGCCGCGCAGGGCGCCAAAACAGATCCCCAACACCCTGTCTGTTCCTGACAGACCGGTTTTCTCTACCAGAGCGCCTATCACATAGTTAACGATAGCGCCGACGATAAGCGTTGCGATAAACAATATCGCGATAGCAATCCCATTTCGGACCAGTTCGTCTTCAAAGCCCGTGAACCAGACAGCCAGGTAAGTGTAGTAATGACTGGCGACAAAGAAGGCACATCCCCATGTCACCAGCGATAACGCTTCACGAACAAAGCCGCGGATAAGGCTAACCAAACAGGAAAAACCAATTACCGCAATAATGGCGTAATCAATCCAGACCATATACATCCCACGATTTTACGCCCTGTCGTCCGGTTCGGGGCGCATTCTAACAGAAAAAGAAAACGTTTGCGTAGGGATTTCCGTGCCCTACAGAAATAAAAATGGCGCTGAAAAAACATTCAACGCCATACTGCCTGACGCCTCTTCAGGGCGTATCCGGCAAGGGTTTCAGCAGGTTAACCCGCCTGCCAGCTCGCCCAATCAGAGCGGGTGGGATTTTAATTCGGGCTATATCCCATAACCACGCCGCTCAGACCAGAAATCTGCTGCAGCTCGCCGAGTTGCCCCTTCAGCTTGTCTTTCGACGCATCCGGCCCCACCAGAATACGGGTAATTTTACCCTGAACCGGCGTGGATGGCGATGTCCAGGCTTTAAAGCCCGAGGAACGCAGCTTACCGACGATTTCGTTAACCTTATCGGCATTCTTCAACGCCCCCAACTGCACTACATAGGCTTTCCCGGTCGGCGCCGGAATCGCGGCCTGCTGCTGTTGCGGCTGCGGTTGCGTTTTGGCCGGAGGCGGCGTCTGCGCGACCTGCTGAGGCTGCGGTTTCTCAACCGGCTTCGGCTGTGGTTTCGGCTGCGGCTTGGCGGCCACCACCGGCTCCTGGACTTCATCGAAGCTATTGTTGTTTACCGGGACGCGCGACGGATCCAGCGATGGCGCCGCGGCGTCTCCCGCTCTCACCTCTTCCGCGGCGCCTTCCGGCGGCTGCGAAGGCAGCGCCTGAGTAGCCGCCGGCAGCATATCCGGCTCATCGCGATCGCCCGGCTTCGGCACCAATGGGATCGCCGCAAACTCATCCTGATAATGTTTTTTCTGGCCGTCGAGCAGACCCGGGAGAATAATTACCCCCAGCGCTACCAGTACAATCGTCCCGACTAAACGGTTCTGAAACTTACTCGCCACCGATTCTCCCCGCGTCTATCTCTTCCATTACATGCGCCACCGTGTGGAAGGAACCACACACCAGCACCGTATCTTCGGCTTTGGCATCCGCCATAGCGGCATGCCACGCCTGCGCTACGCTGTCATAACGTTGGCCCGCGCGCAGATGCGCAATCAGCTGGTCCGCCGTGGCGCCGCGCGGCCCTTCCAGCGGCGCGCAGTACCACGCGTCTACTTCAGGCGCCAGATTCGCCAGGGTTCCGGCGATATCTTTATCATGCAGCATACCAATAACCGCCAGTACTCGCCCCGTTTTCGCTAAGCTTTTGAGACGCCCGGCGAGATAAGCCGCCGCGTGCGGGTTATGCGCGACATCGAGGATCACCCGCGGCGCGTCGCTGATAATCTGAAAGCGCCCCGGGAGCATGGCGTGATGAATGCCGTCGCGCAGCGCCTGTTCAGCGACGTTAAGCCCGCTGGCGCGCAGCGCCGCCAGCGCCGTCGCGGCGTTGGGCAATGGAACCTGCGGCAGCGGCAGCCCTGCCAACTCGCCCTGACCATCGGTAAAGTTCCATGACTGGTCCGTCACGCTATAACGCCAGTCATGGTCGCGGCGCAGCAGCGTCGCGCCCTTTTCATTCGCCACGTCGGCAATCGTCTGCGGCATATCGGGCTCGCCCACCACCGCCGGTTTACCGGCGCGGAAGATACCCGCTTTTTCACGGCCAATGCTTTCACGATCCGGCCCCAGCCAGTCGGTATGATCCAGCGCGATGCTGGTGACCACCGCGACGTCGGTATCGACGATATTCGTGGCGTCCAGGCGTCCACCCAGACCCACCTCCAGGATAACCACATCCAGCTGCGCCTGCTTAAACAGCCATAGCGCGGACAGCGTGCCAAATTCAAAATAGCTCAGCGAGATATCGCCGCGCGCCGCTTCGATTTCGGCAAATGAGGCGGTATGCGCCGCTTCCGGCAGCTCGGCGCCCTGGATACGCACGCGTTCGGTATAGCGCACCAGATGCGGCGAACTATACACGCCAACTTTATAGCCCGCCGCCATCAGCACGGATTCCAGCGTTCGGCAGGTGGTGCCTTTGCCGTTGGTACCCGCTACTGTAAAGACAAACGGCGCCGGTTTTAATATCGACATCCGTCCGGCGACTTCGCTCACCCGCGCCAGTCCCAGATCGATGGCTTTACTGTGCAGATGCTCCAGATAAGAAAGCCACGTAGCCAGGGGCGACGTGGCCTGAGGAATAGGATCTTTTTCCATGATGTCCGCGAGAGTTAACGGTAAAAAAAAGGGCAGCGCCTGTCGGCCCTGCCCTCTGCATTATCAGGCCTCTGGTTCCTGATCCGGTACCGGTGGTACCACCTCGCCCTCGTGAGGCGCATCGGCCTGCGGCGAAGGAAGGTTCATCAGTTTCGCCAGAATGCTGGCTAATTTCAGACGCATTTCAGGACGACGGATAATCATGTCGATCGCCCCTTTTTCAATCAGGAACTCACTGCGCTGGAACCCCGGCGGCAGCTTCTCACGCACGGTCTGCTCGATAACGCGAGGACCGGCGAAGCCGATCAGCGCTTTTGGCTCGGCGATATTCAGATCGCCCAGCATTGCGAAGCTCGCGGAGACGCCGCCCATAGTCGGGTCGGTCAGCACGGAGATGTACGGTAAACCGCGCTCCTGCATTTTCGCCAGCGCCGCGGAGGTCTTCGCCATCTGCATCAGCGACATTAGCGCTTCCTGCATACGGGCGCCGCCGGAGGCGGAGAAGCAGATCAGCGGGCAGTTGTCTTCCAGCGCCTGCTCAACCGCACGGACGAAACGCGCGCCAACAACGGAACCCATCGAACCCCCCATAAAGGCGAATTCAAATGCCGCCGCCACGACAGGCATGCCGTGCAGGGTGCCTTTCATCACCACCAGCGCGTCTTTCTCGCCGGTCTCTTTCTGTGCAGAGGCCAGACGGTCTTTATACTTTTTCGAATCGCGGAACTTCAGCACATCCTTTGGCTCGAGCTCGCTACCCAGTTCCACGAGAGAACCTTCGTCCAGCAGGCTATGCAGGCGGTTGCGCGCCGACATACGCATGTGGTGATCGCACTTAGGGCAAACCTCCAGGTTGCGCTCCAGCTCTGCGCGGTACAGTACCTGACCGCAGCTGTCGCACTTGGTCCATACACCTTCAGGAATACTTGCCTTACGGGTGGGGGTTATATTGCTTTTAATTCGTTCAATCCAGCTCATTGATAACCTTTCTACCTGAACCTGGTCGATGCCAGTTTTGTCGCAAGGGGCGCATAATGCCACTTTTGCCCCTCACAGACCATGAATGTTGCACATTAAATCATAACATCCCGTAACATGGGATAAAAAAGTGGTCGAACCGCTCACACTTTGCGCGCCGGACGTCATAGCAACGCCCGGCGAGAATGCCGCTAAGGGCTTATTTAGCCTGCTTTGCCGCCGCCCGGCGATGGCGAATCACTTCGATAACGCCAGGCAGTACCGACAGGACGATAATCGCCACGATCAGCAGCTTCAGGTTTTCCTGTACGATCGGTAAATCACCGAACAGGTACCCGGCGTAGGTGAACAGCAGTACCCACAGCAGCGCGCCAACCACGTTGTACGCCGCAAAATGACGATAGGACATGTGACCCATTCCCGCCACAAACGGCGCAAAGGTTCTGACGATCGGCACAAAACGCGCGAGGATGATGGTTTTGCCGCCGTGGCGTTCATAGAAGGTATGGGTTTTGTCGAGATAGCTACGACGGAAAATCTTCGAGTTCGGATTGCTGAACAGCTTTTCGCCGAACAATCTACCGATGGTGTAGTTCAGGGCATCGCCAACAACGGCGGCAATGACCATCAGCGCGACCATCAGGTGTACGTTGAGATCGTTAGTTGGCAGCGCGGAGAGCGCGCCGGCGACGAACAGCAGAGAATCTCCGGGCAGGAACGGCGTCACCACCAGGCCGGTTTCGCAGAACAGAATCAAGAACAGGATGGCGTAAACCCAGACGCCATACTGTGCGACCAGCTCCGCAAGGTGCACATCAATATGCAGGATGAAATCAATCAAAAAATGAATCAGGTCCATATTTGTCTTAGCCTTTAGTGACAACCGCCCCCTGTTACGGGGGCGCTGATATTAGTCCGCCAAAAACAGCGGGCCCATCGGCATCACCGGCAGGTCGAAATGGGCCGGATAATCCACCGACACCAGATACAATCCTTCCGCTTTCGCCGTCGCGGCAGCCAGAGTCCGGTCCTTCGCCGCCAGCAGTTCTGCAATCCAGCTCTCTGGCTGGTTTCCGGCGCCTACTTCCATCAGGCTGCCGACGATGTTCCTTACCATATGATGAACAAAAGCGTTCGCTTTGATATCCACCACCACATAAGCCCCGTGACGGGTCACGTTGATATGCATCACGTTACGCCACGGCGTACGCGACTGACATTGCACCGCGCGAAACGAGGTGAAGTCATTCTCGCCAATTAAACACTGCGCGGCGCGATGCATCCGCCCGGCATCCAGAGGGTGGTAATAATGCGTCACCCCCTGACTTAACACCGCCGGGCGCAGGCGGTGATTATAGATGACGTAGCGGTAACGACGGGCCGTCGCGCTGAAGCGGGCGTGAAAATCGTCCGCAACATGCTTCACCCAACGCACGGCGATGTCACCAGGTAAATTCGCATTTACGCCCAGCGTCCACGCGGCGTCTTTACGCTGAGCGCGGGTTTCAAAGTGCACCACCTGGCCGGTACCGTGTACGCCGGCGTCGGTACGCCCGGCGCAGAATACGTGTACCTGTTCGGCCGCCACCTGCGACAGCGCCTTTTCCAGCTTTTCCTGCACGCTGCGCACTTCGTTTTGCCGCTGCCAGCCGTAGTATTTGCTGCCGTCGTACTCGATGCCCAGCGCGATTTTATACACCGGCTGCTGCTGTGGTTCAGACATCAGTACAAATACTCCTGAACCAGCTTCTCGGCGATTTTCACCGCCATCAGCGCGCCGCCAAAGCGCACGTTATCGGCAACCGACCAGAACTGAATTTGCTCGGGCATGCCGTAATCGTTATGCACGCAACCGATGGACAGACGCGCGTTACCGGAAGCATCGCCGACCTGCGTCGGGAACTCGCCCTCTTCAGAAAGCTCGATATCCTCGCCGCGGGTAAAGGCGTCGCGCGCCTCCTCCGCCGCCAGCGGACGCAACGCTTCAAAATTCACCATCTGCGCATGGCCATAGAAGACCGGCGATTGCACGACGCTTGCGGAAATCATCAGGCCGTCATCCTGCAGAATTTTGCGCGCTTCATCGACGATACGACGTTCTTCGCGCACGCTACCTTCGCGATCCGGCAGAATCGGCAGCATGTTGAAAGCCAGCTGGCGCCCAAAGAAATCGTCTTCATCAATCGGAATACCGTTCAGCAGCTTCGCACTCTGCCCCGCCAGCGCATCGACCGCTTTTTTCCCCTGCGCCGAGGCAGACAGCAGGTTGGTAACGGTAATACGCGACAGGCCGCCATCATCGATCAGCGGCTTCAGCGCCGTCAGCAGTTGGCTGGTCAGGCTGTTTGGTACCGCGATCACGTTACGGTTGCGGTAGTCGCCGAGCACGAACGGGTTGACGTCCGGCACCACCAGCGGCACGTCCGGCTCCAGCGCAAACAGGCCGCTAAGATCGATAACCAGACAACCGGCGTTGGTGGCTTCTTCGACATACGCCGCGCTGGCTTCGACGCCCGCGGCGAAGAAAGCCAACTGGGCCTGGGTCCAGTCAAAGTCGGCGGCGTCCTGCACGATGACCGATTTGCCACCATAACGCAGATGTTCGCCCGCGCTTTCATTGCGCGCCAGCGCATAAATTTCGCCTACCGGAAACTGGCGTTCAGCAAGGGTTTCAAGCAGGGCTTCGCCTACGGCGCCGGTTGCGCCCAGTACGGCAATATTCCAGCCTTCAGACATGGTGGTGTACTCCAGAAAATAGCGACCCTGCCAGATTATCCGACAGGGGCATTAAGAAGATATTAACGAACAGGATGATGTACGGCATTAAAACCGAGCTGACGCAGCAGCGTCGCTGCTTTTTCATCGCTGCACTGTACGTACAGGGAAGACCATTCGCGGCGTTCCTGATAATTTTTGCGCAGCTTGTCGAATTCACCGGCAATGCCTGCCACTTTACGCAGCGGCGCATCATCGCGGCGCACATCATACACCAAATGGACCAGCCTTTTCAGCGTCGCCTGATCGAGCGGGCCGTGCAGAGTGATGCGGCCAAATTCCGGCGCCGGCAGTAGCGTATCCAGCGCCACCTGCTGCGGATGGCCAATAAACGCGCTATAGGCTTCAAAAACCTGGGTGGTGCCGCGCGCTTTGCCTTCAAGGGTATAACCGGCGATATGCGAGGTACCGATATCGACACGCGCCAGCAACTCGGTATTCAGATCCGGTTCGGGTTCCCAGACGTCAAGCACCACGCTCAGCTGCTGCCCGGCCTGCAAGCGCTTGAGCAGCGCCGCGTTATCCACCACCGGCCCGCGGCAGGCGTTAATCAGAATAGCCCCCGGCTGCAGGCGGCTAATCAGCGCTTCATCGGCCAGATGCAGCGTTTTATACGGCCCGTCTTTAAACAACGGCGTGTGGAAAGTCAGGACATCCGCCTGCTGCACCAGCTCATCCAGGCTGCGGAAGTCGCCTTCATCGCCACGATCGGCGCGCGGCGGATCGCAGAGTAATGTTTTAATTCCCAGCGCTTCCAGACGTTTTTGCAAACGCCCGCCAACGTTGCCGACGCCGACGATACCGACGGTACGATCAGCCAGCGCGAATCCGTCGCGCTCGGCGAGCATCAGCAGCGCCGAGAAAACATACTCCACCACCGCGATCGCATTACAGCCCGGCGCGGCGGAAAAGCCAATCCCCGCCTGCTGTAACCACGCTTGATCGACATGATCGGTGCCTGCGGTGGCGGTGCCGACAAACTTAATTGCCTTACCGGAGAGCAGCGCTTCATTCACCTTAGTAACGGAACGCACCATCAGCGCGTCGGCGTCGGTTAACGCTTCCTGCGGAATGGGACGACCGGGAACGGCCTGCACGTCTCCCAAACGGCTAAAAAGCTCACGCGCATAGGGCATATTTTCATCAACGAGGATTTTCACGGTTCAGTACCTGTCTGAGAACGAGAGTAAACCGGGGAAGTGTGCCATAATCTGGCCGCCAGGAACATCATCACCCGGCTTAAGTACAGCACTACGGTAAGGATTCATCATGACACCACCCGTTTCAGGTATGTCCGATCGCCCTCCGGGGACTGGCCCATCCGGCGCATCCGCCGTGGGCCCAAACGCGCTCACCATGCAGCAACGCACCGTTCTGGAGCGGCTGATAACGCGTCTGGTGACGCTGACATCGCAGCAAAACGCCGAAGTGTGGGCCTGCGTGAAGCACGATCTGGGTCTGAAAGGCGACACGCCGCTGCTGGCGAGCCATTTCAGCGCGGCTGAGAGCAACCTGAATCAGCGCTTAAGTATCGCTCAGCAAAACCACCACCATCGGCAAATTCTCGCCCAGCTCAGCGAACTGCTGACCCAGGGGAATAACCGTCAGGCGGTGAGCGATTATATCCGCCAGAATTACGGTCAAACCGTGCTGCATGCGCTGACCCAGGCACAGCTGGAGAACGTGCTGCATCTGCTGCAAAACGGCCAGTTGGCGATCCCACAGCCGCAGCAGCGTACGCCGACGCTGCGCCCTTTGCTGCCGGCGGAACATAACACCCTGAATCAGCTAGTGACCAAACTGGCCGCCGCAACCGGCGAATCGAGCAAGCTTATCTGGCAATCAATGCTTGAGCTGTGCGGCGTGAAATCCGGCGAACTGATCCCCGCCACCCACTTCACCCCACTCTCGTACTGGCTGCAGGCGCGACAAACGCTGAGCGCGCAAACCGCGCCGACGATGAATTCGCTGCAGGCAGCGCTCAAGCAACCGCTGGAAGCGCAGGAGTGGCAGAAAATCGCCGATTTCGCGCAAAGCAGCTGGCAGGTGACGCCCACGACGACATTAACCAGCCCGCAGGTGCTAACGCTATTAAATAAGGTCTTTGCGCTACGCGTGGCCCGCGCCCAGGCGACAATGGCAATTACCCCGGTCGAGCCGCTGCCCGCCCCCCATGCGGTGTATAGCAAAAAAGCGTGGACGGTGGCGATTGCCCTGCTGGTGTTGATTATTCTGCTGTGGCTGGTGCTGTAAGCTAAAAACAATCATGGCGGCCAGAACGCCGCCATGATGCCATTACTTACGCAGCGTCAGTAAAGTGACACCAATGCCCAATACCGCGCAAATCGCCCCGGCAAGGAATACGGAAGCATAGCCAAGCGAGGTGGCAAGCAGGCCAGCCAGCGGGCCGGTGACGCCGTAAGAGATATCCTGAAACGCGGCATAGCCGCCAAGCGCGGTGCCGCGAACCTGGGCCGGAACCCGTTTGACTACCTCAACACCCAGCGCCGGGAAGATGAGCGAGCAACCGCAGCCGGTCAAAGCGGCGCCCGCCAGCGCCACCCAGGCGCCCGGCGCTTGCCATAGCAGCGTCAGACCAATCGCTTCAATCAGCAGTGATACCATCGCCACCTTAATGCCGCCAAAGCGATCCGGCATCCAGCCGAACAGAATACGCATCAGGACAAAAGCGCCGCCAAACGCGGTCAACGTGAAGCCGGCCATCGCCCAGCCGTGGCTGGCGAAATAGAGTGAAACAAAGGTACCGATCACCGCAAAGCCGACGCCCTGCAGGCCGAGACCAATTCCCGGCCGCCAGATCATGCCGATGACGCTCCATAGCGAAGGACGCTCGCCGCCGTGGGCGGGAACTTTACGAACCGTGCCGTTAATCGCCCACGCCAGCAGCGGCAGCGCCATCGTAACGCAGGCCAATGCCGCCACGCCGAAGCGGCTGTAAATCAGCAGCCCCAGCGGCGCGCCCACCGCCAGCGCCCCGTACATCGCCATGCCGTTCCACGACATCACTTTACCGGAACGTCGCGGGCCAACCAGCCCTAATCCCCAGCTTAAGTTACCGGTCAGCAGTTGGCTTTCACCAAAGCCGAGAATCAAACGACCCAGCACCAGCAGGCCAAATTTGGCCATTACCGGCACCGGCAGCAGCGCCGCCGCCAGCCAGGCGCAGCCGGCCAGAGCACAGGCCAACATTCCTTGCAGCACCGAGCGTTTCGCGCCGTACTGATCGGCCAGTCTCCCGGCATAGCCGCGGGTTAATACCGTGGCGAGAAACTGGATGCCGACGGCCACGCCGACGAGTGTGTTGCCAAAGCCGAGATCGTGGTGCACAAATAGCGGGATAACCGGTAGCGGCAACCCCACGGTCATATAGGTCAGAAAAACCGCAAAGGTAATGCGAAATAGCGAGAAATTCTCTGAAGCGTTGTTTATCGTTTTTGTCGCTGCGGACATGCGTTACCCCAGTTTTGCAGAGCAAGGCGAGAAGATGGAATGGGAATGATGGCGAGCAATTTGCCTGCTCTCGCCAGGCGCTGTCAAGACGTCAAAAAAAGGGGAGCCTCGGGCTCCCCTGGTACTGACTCTAACCAATTAGGCGTTGTATTTACGCATAACCAGGGTCGCGTTGGTGCCGCCGAAGCCGAAGCTGTTGGACATCACGGTGGTCAACTGAGCATCGGTCGGTTTGGTGACGATGTTAAGGCCGGCAGCCTGCTCGTCCATCTCTTCGATGTTGATGCTTGGCGCGATAAAACCGTGCTCCAGCATCAGCAGAGAGTAGATGGCTTCCTGTACGCCTGCGGCGCCCAGAGAGTGGCCGGTCATCGCTTTGGTGGCGGAGATAGCCGGGCTGTTGTCGCCGAAGACTTCGCGGATAGCGCCCAGCTCTTTAACGTCGCCTACCGGAGTCGAAGTGCCGTGGGAGTTCAGGTAGTCGATCGGAGTATCAACGCCGTGCATCGCCATCTGCATGCAGCGCACTGCGCCTTCGCCAGATGGAGCAACCATGTCCGCGCCATCGGAAGTCGCGCCGTAACCGACGATTTCCGCATAGATATGCGCGCCGCGCGCCAGCGCGTGTTCCAGCTCTTCCACCACGACCATGCCGCCGCCGCCCGCGATAACAAAACCGTCGCGGTTCGCATCATAGGTACGGGACGCTTTGTCCGGAGAATCGTTGTATTTAGTGGACAGCGCGCCCATGGCGTCGAATTCACAAGCCATTTCCCAGCACAGCTCTTCGCCGCCGCCGGCAAAGACGATGTCCTGTTTGCCCAGCTGAATCTGTTCTACCGCGTTACCGATGCAGTGTGCGGAAGTGGCGCAAGCGGAGCTGATAGAGTAGTTGACGCCGTGGATTTTAAACGGCGTGGCGAGGCAGGCAGATACGCCGGAAGCCATCGCTTTAGTCACAACGTATGGGCCCACGGCTTTCAGACCACGCGGGCTACGCATGGCATCGGCGCCGAAGACCTGGAATTTCGGGGAGCCGCCGCCGGAACCTGCAATCAGGCCGACACGCGGGTTGTTCTGGTATGCTTCCGGCGCCAGACCGGCGTCGGCTACCGCCTGCTCCATGGACAGATAAGCATAGATGGATGCATCGCTCATAAAGCGAACTACTTTGCGGTCAATGAGGCCCGTGGTATCCAGTTTGACGTTGCCCCATACGTGGCTACGCATTCCTGAATCCTTCAGCTCCTGAGAGAAAGTGATCCCTGAACGTCCTTCACGCAGAGATGCCAGGACTTCCTGCTGGTTATTACCGATGCTGGAAACGATGCCCAAGCCAGTAATCACTGCACGTTTCATTCAATACCTCTGTAAGTCGCACTATTTTAAGTTTCGAGTCGCACAATAGCGTACACTTGTACGCCGAACAAGTCCGATCAGCCATTTTGTGTATAAATTTGCGCCTTCTGGCACACATCGTTAAGATCGCGCTACGCCTTGTGATTCGAGTAACTTACGTGAAACAAAACGCCATACAACCCGCCAACCTGGAATTCAACGCTGAGGGTACACCTGTTTCCCGAGATTTTGACGACGTTTATTTTTCTAATGACAACGGTCTGGAAGAGACGCGCTACGTTTTTCTCAACGGCAACCAGCTTGATAGCCGTTTTCCAACCCACCCGCGCCCGCTGTTTATCGTCGCGGAGAGCGGCTTCGGCACCGGGCTCAATTTCCTGACGCTGTGGCAGGCGTTTGCTGTTTTTCGTCGCGATAATCCGCAGGCTACGCTGCAAAGATTACATTTCATCAGTTTTGAAAAATTTCCCCTGAAGGCCGACGACCTGCGCCTGGCGCACCAGCACTGGCCGGAACTGGCGCCATGGGCTGAACAGCTACAGGCGCAGTGGCCATTGCCAATCGCGGGCTGCCACCGCCTGCTGCTCGACGATGGCCGCGTCACGCTGGATTTATGGTTTGGCGATATCAACACGCTCACCGACCAGCTTGACGATTCACTCAACCGCCAGGTCGACGCCTGGTTCCTCGACGGCTTCGCGCCGGCGAAAAACCCGGATATGTGGACGCCGGGGCTGTTTTCAGCCATGGCGCGTCTGGCCCGCCCCGGCGGCACGCTGGCGACCTTCACCTCCGCTGGCTTCGTTCGCCGCGGGCTGCAGGAGGCCGGCTTTAGCATGCAAAAACGCAAAGGCTTTGGTCGCAAGCGCGAAATGCTAATCGGTGAATTGACCGCCGACGTTCCGACATTCGCGCGGACGCCATGGTTTGCCCGCAGCGGTAGTCAATCGCGCGAAGCGGCGGTGATCGGCGGCGGTATCGCCAGCGCCCTGCTCTCGCTGGCGCTGCTGCGTCGCGGCTGGCAGGTGACGTTGTACTGCGCTGACGATGCGCCCGCCAGCGGCGCATCCGGCAATCGTCAGGGCGCGCTGTATCCGCTATTAAGCCAGCACGACCCTTCGCTGGCGCGCTTTTTCCCGGCGGCATTTACTTTCGCGCGCCGCCTCTACGACGCCCTGCCAGTGGAATTTGATCATCAATGGTGCGGCGTAACCCAACTCGCCTGGGATGAAAAAAGCACGCAGAAAATCGCCCAAATGCTGGCTTCAGATTTACCGGCGGAAATCGCCTGCGCGGTGACGGCGGAGCAGGTTGCTGAACTGACCGGCGTTGATACCGGCTGCGGCGGTATCACCTATCCGGCCGGCGGCTGGCTGTGCCCGCAGCAGTTGACGGCAGAATTACTGGCGCTGGCGGCGACGCAGGGACTACGCAGCCACTACGGTTATCCCGTCGAAACGCTCAGCGCGGATGGCGACGGCTGGTTGCTCAATCAGCAGCATCGTCATCAGGCGGTAGTACTGGCGAACGGACATCGCCTGACTGATTTTGCCCAGACCAGGCAGTTACCGGCTTATCCGGTCGGCGGCCAGGTCAGCCATATACCCACCACGCCGGGGCTTTCCGCCCTGCGCCAGGTGTTATGCTATGACGGCTATCTGACGCCACAAAACCCCGAGAATCAGCAACACTGTATCGGCGCCAGCTATCATCGCGGCAAGACGGATACCGATTTCAGCGCCGAAGATCAGTGGCAAAATCGCCAGCGCCTGATTGATTGTTTCCCGCAGGCGGCATGGGCAAAAGAGGTGGATGTTAGCGGCAACGAAGCCCGCTGCGGCGTACGCTGCGCCACCCGCGACCACCTGCCGATGGTGGGCAACGTTCCGGATTATGAGAAAACGTTGACGCAGTACGCCACGCTTCACCAACAGCAGGAAAATGTCGGCAGCGCGCCGGTCTATCACAATCTCTTTATGCTCGCGGCATTGGGATCTCGTGGGTTGTGCACCGCGCCATTGAGCGCCGAACTGCTGGCCGCGCAGATGAGTGAAGAACCGCTACCGCTGGATAGCGAAACTCT
The DNA here is from genome assembly GCF_000215745.1 of Klebsiella aerogenes KCTC 2190. GTDB lineage: Bacteria > Pseudomonadota > Gammaproteobacteria > Enterobacterales > Enterobacteriaceae > Klebsiella > Klebsiella aerogenes. The sequence continues at coordinate 5,247,071 of NC_015663.1, forward strand.
CGCGGCGCTGAATCCGAATCGACTGTGGGTAAGAAAACTGCTGAAGGGAAAAGCGGTAAAATAACGCCGGCTTGCGCCTTATCCCGACCTGGGTGTAGTCGCCCCGGTAGGCGCAGCGCGACCGGGGAGAGTCTCCGGATGTGGGCTAACGCCTCATCCGGATGACACCATTTATCAGGCCTGATTTTTCGCCTGCTGGTACAGGTTATTCCACATCCCTTGCACCAGAATCTGATCCGGCGGCGATAGTTCGCCCGCGCTGATGGCCTTTTCCAGGCTGCTGGCGACTTTATCATTAATCGCCTGCGCCGTATGTTCCCCTTCCCCTTCCAGCTCAGCCACCGCCAGCGTCAGGTGGCCGCGCAGATAACCGCCAGCAAACAGTTCGTCATCACTGGCGTGGTCTACCATATCGTCAATTAACGCCAGAATGCGTGATTCAAACTCCGCGATCATCGTCTTTCCTCTTTCATTTGTAGAACGTGGCTTTAGTGCAGGTCTTCCGGCCACGGAAATTGTTCTGCCGTCAGCGGCGGCGTTTGATAATACTGTTGCAGCGCGCGAATAAAGCGTGCCGGTCGCTCAGGGATCCCTTGCTCCAGATAGGTCATCACCTGGGCATGTACGCGCCGTTGAAAGGCGATGCGGTCGGGCTCAAAGTCGCCTTCGAGGTTGTCACAGCTGACGTTAAACGGAAATCCCGCCGCCGTGCAGAACAACCAGTCAAAAGCTTGTGGCTTGACCTCGACGTCTTCGAACTTGCTTTGCGTCATCGCATCGCGGCCGTCCGGGCAGTACCAGTAACCAAAATCTACCTGCTCGCGCCGCGCCTTGCCGGCGATACACCAGTGGGAAATTTCGTGCAGCGCGCTGGCGTAAAAGCCGTGAGCAAACACGATCCGGTTGTATGGCACTTCGCTATCTGCAGGAAGATAGATCGGTTCGTCGTCGCCTTTAATCAGACGGGTATTAAAATCATCGGCAAAGCACTTGTCGAAGATCTCGACCAACTGCTGATAATGGTGTTGCTGTTGCATTAGTGAATTCCCAACCACTGCAAAATCTCAGCCCCGTGGCTGTCGTAAAGAAGTTTAGCGCTCATCACCGCGGAGACGATGACGATCATCGGCCGAATCAGCGACTGCCCTTTACTCAACACCAGCCGCGAACCGGCGCGAGCGCCGATAAACTGTCCGGCCATCATCACAAAACCGGTGGCCCAAATCACTTTGCCGCCAATGATAAATAGCAGCAGGCCGCCAATATTGGAGGTAGCGTTTAGCAGTTTGGCGTGAGCGGTGGATTTCGCGAGATTAAACCCGGCGAGCGTCACAAAGGCCAGCGCATAAAAAGAACCGGCGCCGGGGCCAAAAAAACCGTCGTAGAAACCCACGCTGCCGCCAGCGACCAGCGCGAACGGCAAACCATACAGGCGACGCTGACGATCGGATTCGCCAAGCTTAGGCATCAGCAAAAAGTACAGCCCAATGCCGATCACCAGCAGCGGCAGGATTTGCTTCAAAATATCGGACTGCACGTGCTGCACCAGCAGCGCACCCGCCGTCGAGCCGATAAACGTCATCAGAATATTGAGTTTCTGATCGGCAAGATTTACCACCTTGCGACGGATAAAGTAGAGCGTCGCGGAAATGGAACCGCCGCAGGCCTGTAGCTTATTGGTCGCCAATGCCTGAGCGGGTGGCATACCCGCCGCCATCAACGCCGGGACGGTTAACAACCCGCCGCCGCCAGCTAAAGAATCAATAAATCCGGCCAGAATCGCGACGAAAAAGAGCGCCACCAAAACCATTGGCGACACCATAAACAGTTCGACAAAACTATCCATTAGAGAAGATGCTCATCCAGTAGCGCCTGGCAGGAAGGCGGCAGCGGAGGCGGCGTCTTCTTCACAGGTGGGGTTGACCCAGGTTTAGGCGGTTCAAACCAGCTTTGCAGCTCGGCTCCGCAGCCATCGCCAGCCGGCGGCGGCGCTTGATCTTCGCACTCGAGGCTGCCCGCCGGGCAGCGCAGGCGCACGTGCATGTGGGCGCGATGCTGGAACCACGGGCGAACTTTGCGTAGCCATTGGCGATCGTTACCAGCATCGAGACACAATTGCTGTTTGATAGCCGGGTTGACGAAAATACGCGTCACATCGTTATCTTCCGCCGCCATTTTAATCAGGTTACTGATTTGCGGGCTCCACAGTGACGGCACCACCCGCTTGCCATCGCGGGCGACTAAGTCCAGCGCCTGTGGTTTCAGCAGTTGCGCGGAGGTCCAGCGGGTCTGCGGCAATTGCAGGAAAATATCAACATCCAGACCCGACTGATGGCTAGCGTGGCCGCCGTTAAAGCGCCCGCCGGCAGGCATGCCCATATCGCCAATCAGCACCGTCCCCATACCTTTATTGTGCGCCTGCAAACTCAGCCGCTGAATAAACTGCACGAGATCCGGATGGCCGAAGTAGCGACGCTGATCGGTACGCATTACCTGGTAATCAGGGGAGTTCAGCGGTAGCGGCTGGGCGCCGACGATGCAGCCATTGGCAAACGCGCCAATAGACTGGGCGCTGCCGCTAATCGGCTGGGATATTTTCTGCCACGGCGTCGCCGCCAGGCTGGCGGTGCTGGCCAAAAGCGCCAGCAGTGCGATAACGGTATTTTTCATCGGTTACCAGCGTGGAATTGATGTTGTCACGTCGCCATTCTGCGCGCGTTGACGCATAAAGTGATCCATTAACACGATAGCCAGCATGGCCTCGGCGATCGGAACCGCGCGAATGCCGACGCACGGATCGTGACGCCCTTTGGTGATCATTTCGACTTCTTCGCCGAAGCGGTTAATCGTATGACCGGGAACGGTAATACTGGAGGTTGGCTTCAGCGCGATGTTAGCAACAATTTGCTGGCCACTGCTGATACCGCCAAGAATGCCGCCGGCGTGGTTACTCTGGAAGCCGGCTTTGGTGATTTCGTCGCGGTTTTCGCTGCCGCGCAGTTTGACCACCTCAAAACCATCGCCGATTTCTACCCCTTTCACCGCGTTGATGCTCATCAGCGCGTGGGCGATATCGGCATCCAGGCGGTCGAACACCGGCTCGCCGAGGCCCGGAGGAACGCCGTCAGCCACGACGGTCACTTTCGCGCCAATAGAGTCGCCCTCTTTTTTCAGGCCGCGCATCAGTTCATCCAGCGCGTCGATTTTATCCGGATCCGGGCAGAAGAATGGGTTCTGCTCAACCTGCTCCCAGTCTTTGATGGCCAACGGAATATCGCCCATCTGCGTCAGGCAGCCGCGGATCACAATACCAAATTTAGCCGCGAGGAATTTTTTGGCAATCGCCCCGGCCGCCACGCGCATCGCGGTTTCACGCGCAGACGAACGGCCGCCGCCTCGATAGTCGCGCAGGCCGTATTTCTGCTCGTAGGTGTAATCCGCATGACCCGGGCGGAACAGATCTTTAATCGCGCCGTAGTCCTGGGAACGCTGATCGGTGTTTTCAATCAACAGGCCAATACTGGTGCCGGTGGTCACGCCTTCGAAGACGCCGGAAAGGATTTTCACCTGGTCCGGTTCGCGGCGCTGGGTGGTGTAACGCGATGTCCCAGGGCGACGGCGATCCAGATCGTGCTGCAGGTCAGCTTCGGTCAGCGGAATGCCTGGCGGCACCCCGTCGACGATGCAACCCAGCGCCAGGCCGTGTGATTCGCCGAAGGTGGTGACGCGAAAGAGTTGTCCAATTGTATTTCCTGCCATCACGGCTCCATTCTTTTCGTTATGTTTGCGTGTTGTTTTTTTAGTCTTTATAAATGCCGAAATGCACCCGCGCGTCAATAAGCTGCTGTTTAGTCAGCATAAAGACGCCATCACCGCCGTTATCAAACTCAAGCCAGATGAACGGCACGTCCGGGTACTGCTCCATCAGATGTACCATGCTGTTACCGACTTCACAAATCAGAATACCGTCGTCGTTGAGGTAATCCGGCGCGCAGCCAAGAATGCGGCGCGTCAGCTTCAGGCCATCGCTACCGGAAGCCAGACCCAGAACCGGCTCATGCTCATATTCATCAGGCAGATCGGCCATATCTTCTTCATCAACGTACGGCGGATTGGTCACGATCAGATCGTACTGCAGCTTCGGCAGATCGCGGAAGAGATCGGAACGGATCGGGGTAACCTGGTTAATCAGGCCATGTTCTTCAACGTTATGTTCGGCAACGGCCAGCGCGTCCGGGGAGATATCGACAGCGTCGACTTCCGCTTCCGGGAAGGCATAGGCGCAGGCGATGGCAATACAGGCGCTACCGGTACACATATCGAGAATATGCTGCGGTTTGTGGTTTATCAGCCCGGAGAACTGGTTATTGATCAGTTCGCCAATCGGCGAGCGCGGTACCAGCACGCGCTCATCGACATAGAATTCATGGCCGCAGAACCATGCTTTGTTGGTCAGGTAAGCGACGGGAATGCGTTCGTTGACGCGGCGAATCACGCGCTCGACGATACGATGTTTTTCGCTGGAGGTCAGGCGCGCGGTGCGCATATCTTCCGGTATATCTAACGGCAGGTACAGCGAGGGTAATACCAGCTGTACGGCCTCATCCCACGGGTTATCGGTGCCATGACCGTACCAGATGTTGGCGGCGCTAAAACGACTTACCGCCCAACGCAGCATGTCCTGAATGGTCTGCAGCTCATTGACCGCTTCATCAACAAAAATTTTATCCACGCAATCCTCCAGGGCACGCTCTGCTATAAATTCGGCGGCTAGTTTGCCACGACGGCGGCGATAAATCAGCATTCTTGCGCAGCCGGAGTGGGGAAAAATAGGTTTTCCTTGCCTGAAGCGCGGGCGAGTCGGGTAAACTAACGAAAAGAAATAGTGAGATTGGGCAATGAAAAAGAAAACACCACTAAGCGCGGAGGATCAGGCGCTGTTCCGCCAGCTAATGACCGGCACCCGGCAAATTAAACAGGACACTATCGTACACCGCCCGCAGCGCAAGAAGCTCAGCGAGGTTCCGCCTAAGCGATTGCTGCAGGAACAGGTGGATAACAGCCACTATTTTTCCGACGAATTTCAGCCGTTGCTCAATACGGAAGGCGCGATGAAGTACGTGCGCGCGGATGTCAGCCATTTTGAGCTGAAAAAACTGCGCCGCGGCGACTATTCGCCGGAGCTGTTTCTCGATCTGCATGGCCTGACCCAGATGCAGGCAAAACAAGAATTGGGCGCGCTGATTGCCGCCTGCCGCCGCGAACATATCTTCTGCGCCTGCGTGATGCACGGACACGGAAAACATATCCTCAAGCAGCAAACGCCGCTGTGGCTGGCGCAACATCCGCATATTATGGCGTTCCATCAGGCACCAAAAGAGTACGGCGGCGATGCCGCGCTATTGGTACTGATTGAAGTTGAAGAGTGGTTGCCGCCGGAGCTTCCGTAAGCGGAAGCTCCGAGGGTGGAAAGCCTTAGATGGCTTTCGCCATTCTCAAATTGCAGGGGCTCATCTGCCAGTTGAATTCGCCCTTGCCGTCGGCGTCGAGGGTGACGCAGGCAATCGCTGAGGTAGTAAACATCGGGGGCGTTTCCCCCGGGCACAGCTCTGAGACGAGGTACCCCACCAACGGCAGGTGTGAAACGACCAGCGCCGTTTTCACGCCCTCATTCGCCAGCGCCTGAAGATAAGCGCTAACCATCCCTACATCGCCGCACGGCGTGAGTTCCGGCATCACGTCGACATCTTTCGGCAGGTTCATGCACTCCCCTACTACGTCGAGAGTTTGCTCTGCACGCAGGTAAGGGCTGACAAGCACCCGCTCAATATCCACTTTTTGACCTTTCAGCCAGGTTGCCATCTGACGAGATTCGTCACAACCGCAAACGGTTAAGGGACGAACGGAGTCACTGGCTGCATCGAGGGCAGCGTCGCCGTGACGCATGATAAAAACTTGCATATTGCACCGCTTTTGTTAACCAGAATCACCGCAACTCGCTCTGCGTAAACAATACGCAGGCGACCCGGTGGCCGGGCATTGTGCCTGATCCATCCAACGAATGAAACGCTGTTTTTTACCTCAATGGCGTAAGTATAGTCAATATTTGTTTACAAAACCGCCAATCAACAGCGCCAGTCCACGTTGGATTTACCTTCTTTTGACCATAACTTAGGTCGTCCGTTCACCAGTGGGCCAAAAGGTCGCCCCCTGCTCGGCCATGCGCAATAAGGTGTCGCACGGAGAAAAACGAGGGCCGTACTGTGCGGCCAGACGCTGCAAGATTGCGGCGACTTCACCCGCGCCGAGGCTATCCATATAGCGGAACGGGCCGCCGAGAAACGGCGGAAAACCTATACCAAAGACGGCGCCAATATCGCCATCACGCGCGCTACGTACGATCTGTTCATCAAAACAGCGCGCCGCCTCGTTGAGCATCATCATCACGCAGCGTTCAGCGACCTGCTGAGCAGACAAACGCGCCTGCGGACTTGCTACTGCCAATAATGGGTAAATAGCCGGGTCAGCCCGTTTTTTGCTTTTACGCCTTTTTGTCTCATAAAGATAGAAACCGCGATTATTTTTTCTGCCTTTGCGATCGTCCTTCAAAATCGCGTCAATGATGTTTGCAGGCGGGCTAAAACGTTCACCAAAAGCGGTCTCCAGTACCGGGATAATCTTAGTGCCGGTATCAATGCCGACTTCATCCAGCAACTGAATAGGTCCAACCGGGAAACCAAATTTAACCAACGCATTATCAATATGTTCAACCGGCTCGCCCTCCAGCAGCAGGCGCATGGCTTCATTGATATAGGGCGCCAGAATACGGTTAACATAAAAACCGGCACGGTCGGCAACCACGATCGGCGTTTTGCCCTGCAGCTTCGCCAGCTTCACCACCGTGGCGATGGTTTGCTCATCGGTCGTTGCATGCGGGATAACCTCAACCAGCGGCATTTTTTCGACCGGGCTGAAAAAGTGCAGACCAATTACCTTCTCAGGCCGCGCGGCCTGAGCGGCGATCTCGCCGATCGGTAGCGATGAGGTATTGGAGGCAAAGATCGTCTGCGGCCCGCAGCATTGTTCGATCTCGCCAACCATCCGCTGCTTCAGCGCCAGATCCTCAAACACCGCTTCGATGACCACATCGCGGTGGGCAAAGCCATGATAATCCGTAGCGCCGGAAATCAGCGCCAGCTGACGATCGCGTTCACTGGCGCGCAGATAGCGGCGACGCACCTGCTTATCCAGCAGCTCCCAACTGTACCTGAGCGCATGATTGATGCCTTTCGCCTGAATGTCTTTTATGCGTACCGGCAGGCCGCCTTTACAGGCGGTGACGTAAGCAATTCCGCCTCCCATTAAGCCGCCGCCGAGTACAGCAATGCTATTCAGCGGAGCGGGGTCAGCTTCGGCGCCACGATCTTTTTTCAGATCGGTGCTGGCAAAGAAAATAGAACGTAACGCTTGCGATTGCGGCGTCATCGCCAGTTCGCCAAACGCTCGCGCCTCTTCGGCGTAACCGCTGCTGCAGCCGTGCGCCAGTCCGTTTTCTATCACCTGTAAAATACGTTCTGCCGCCGGGTAATTACCCTGCGTTTTTTGCCGGGTCTTTTTCGCCACCATGCGGAACAGCAGCTGACGCCCCAGAGGCCCGGCAAGTACCCGTTCGCGCACCGGCACAGTTCGGCTCGCCGGCCGGCCCTGTAGCGCCAGCTCAACCGCGGTCCGCAGCAATATCGATTGCGGGACAACATCGTCCACCAGCCCGGCTTTCAACGCCTGACGCGGACGCAATTGTTTACCGGTGAGGATCATTTCAAGCGCCGTACTGACGCCAATCAGCCGCGGCAGGCGTTGAGTGCCGCCGGAGCCCGGTAGCAACCCCAGTTGCACTTCCGGCAATCCCAACCGCGTTTTATCATCATCGCTACAGACTCGCCCATGACAGGCCAGCGCCAGCTCCAGGCCGCCGCCAAAGCAGGCGCCGTGAATGGCGGCAATCACCGGGATAGAAAGCGCGTGGATCTCGGACATGATCTGCTGGCCCTGGCGCGCCAGCGCTTCGGCTTCTGCGGCGCTGGTACAACGAGCAATCATGTTGATATCCGCGCCGGCGATAAAGTTGTCGGGTTTAGCGGAGATAAATACGGCGCCGCGCAGCGCCTTATTTTCGCGGAGCTGGCGGATAATCGTCCGCACCTCGCCGCCGAACTCGGCTTTCAGGGTATTCATCTTTTCGCCGGGCGCGTCGATGGTAATAACGGCGATGTTATCCGGGCGAATTTCAAGCGTAAAAGCTGTTGCCGCTTCCATTATTCGACCTCCAGAACCATAGCGGAACCTAAACCCCCCGCCGCGCAGGCGGTAACCAGCCCAAATCCGCCGCCGCGGCGCCGGAGTTCATGCAACGTCTGGGTAATCATGCGCGCGCCGGTCGCCGCAAAGGGGTGTCCGTAGGCGATAGAGCCGCCGAGCACGTTGAACTTGCTGGCATCGACTTCCCCGGTTGCCTGTGAACGGCCCAGCACTTCCCGGGCGAAACGATTACTGGCTAAACATTGTAGATTCGCCAGCGTCTGCGCGGCGAAAGCTTCATGCATATCAATCAACGTGAGGTCTGCAAGGGTAATTCCCGCCCTATCCAACGCCAGCGGCGTCGCCCACGCCGGCCCCAGCAGCATGTCCTGCCAGACATCAATAGCGGTGAAAGCATAGCTACGCAGGTAGCCCAGCGGCGTTAACCCCAACTCTTTGGCCCGGGATTCGGTCATCATGATCACCGCGGCGGCGCCGTCGGTGAGCGGCGTACTGTTTGCCGCCGTGACGCTACCGTGTTTACGATCGAACGCCGGACGTAACTTTTGGTAATCCGCCAGGGTTGAATTTTTACGAATATTGTTGTCCTGCTCCAGCGGCTCGCGATAAGGCGGTACATAGGCCGTCATCACTTCACTGGCCAGTTTGCCCTCTTCCCAGGCGCGGGCGGCAAGCTGGTGTGAACGCAGCGCCAGCGCGTCCTGATCTTCACGACTAATGCCCCAGGTTTTCGCCATCTGCTCAGCGGTGTCGCCCATCCGCAGGCCGGTTGAGTATTCCGCGACAGCAGGTGGCACCGGTAAAAGATCGCGCAGGCGCAGGCGGGAAAAGAGTTTTAGCCGTTGGCCAAGGGTGCGCGCTTTATTGGCATCCACCAGGGTGCGGGCCAGTTTTTTACTCACGCCGATGGGGAGAACGGAGGAGGAATCAGCGCCGCCGGCGATGCCCGCGCGGATCGTGCCGGCCATCAGGCTTTCGGCAATATTGGCTACCGCCTGGAAACTTGTGGCGCAGGCGCGGCTGACGCTATAGGCGTCGGTATGCACATTCATGCCGGTACCGAGCACGATTTCACGAGCAATATTCGGCGCTTCCGGCATCTGTACAACCTGGCCGAAGACCAGTTGTTCAATCACTTCCGGGGGAACTTCACTGCGCGCCAGCATTTCGCCGACGACCATTTTACCCAGATCTACGGCCGGAACGCCGTGATACGCCGTCGCCTGACGGGCAAATGGGGTACGTAAACCGCTGACAATGGCAATGCGATCGCCCTGACGGGTGATAAGCGGTAATGCCTGACTCATAACTCTCCCCTGTTAACCGATAAAACCAAGTGGTCTGACCTGATAACTAGTCTTAACTAATTTTTTACATTAAGCCAATCGGGGAAGAGAAAAAGTGGGAGCCAAAACACATTGAATAGAAAAGATAACGCCTCAGGAAAGAGGCGTTAAGAGAGAGGATTAACGTAACCCCAGCTGGAAGATCAGCGATTCCGCTTCACAGCTAAAAACAAAATCGATATTCAACTGCACGCCGCCATCAACGTCGGTGAACGTCGAGTTAATTTTGCACGGTTCAGATTCCACATTGCGGGCTTTTTCGCTCAGCGCGGCGAGGGTTGCTTCCGCTTCAGCGCGGTTTGCAAACACACGGCTGTAGGAGGCGGTGCAGTCGGTGTTGTCCACAATGGTGCCAACATCCATACAGCAGCAAACCGGGGTTTCATCAGCGCTACATTTACTCATCGTAGATTTCCTCTGTATATGCACCTTCGGTGCCAGACAAATAATGCGCCTATTTTACGCCCGCCCTCGTCCCCCCTCCAGTTGTTAATGGCAGGAAAACGCTTAAGTGACAGAAATCACACTTAAAAATGATCCAAAACAAAAATGCCCCAAATTGGGTATGACGAAGCAGGGCAATTTTGCCAGCTGGATCGCGTTTCTGTTATCACACTTGAAAAATCTTATAAACAAACTTGCAACAACTCATCTGGTCAGACCTATACTCAGGCCACTGGTCTGATTTCTCTGTTGTAAAGCAGACCCTACACTTCGCGCTTCTGTTACGGCATGTAACATAGTTTAAATAAAAATAACTCAATGAGGTTATGGGCATGAGCCAGAAAACCCGCTTTACCCAATCTGCCCTTGCAGTGGCTGTAGCACTTGTTTCAACCCAAGCCTGGTCCGCAGGATTCCAGTTAAATGAATTCTCCGCTTCCGGCCTTGGTCGTGCCTATTCCGGTGAAGGGGCAATCGCTGACGATGCGGGCAACGCCAGCCGTAACCCCGCGTTAATCATGATGTTTGACCGGCCGACAATGTCGGCAGGCGCCGTCTTCGTCGATCCGGACGTTAATGTTTCCGGTACTTCGCCTACCGGTAAAAGTCTGAATGCGGACAATATTGCCCCAACGGCATGGGTACCAAACCTCCACTTTGTTTCGCCAATTAATGATCAGTTTGGTTGGGGCGCATCTATCACCTCTAACTACGGTCTCGCGACTGAATTTGCTGATAACTATGCTGCCGGCAGTATGGGCGGCACAACCGATCTCACCACCGTTAACTTCAATTTAAGCGGCGCCTATCGCCTGAACAGCAACTGGAGCTTTGGTTTAGGTTTTGACGCGGTGTACGCGAAAGCGAAAATCGAACGCTACGCAGGTGATTTAGGACAAATCGTTGCCGGTTCCGGTAAACTGCCGCCAGCGCTGGCGGGCAGGGTCAGCCAGATCCCTGCCGACACTCAGATTGCGCATTTGAACGGCAACGAATGGGGGTTCGGCTGGAACGCCGGTATCCTGTATGAGCTGGATAAGAACAACCGCTATGGTTTCACCTACCGCTCGGAAGTTAAAATCGACTTTGATGGCAACTATAAGAGCGATCTGCCGTCCGCGTATAACCAGATCCTCGGCAACTTCGGTTTACCGGCCGGTACCGATGGCCGTACCACTAACGGCTCGCTGACCCTCAACTTGCCAGAGATGTGGGAACTGTCGGGTTATAACCGCGTCGCGCCGCAGTGGGCAGTTCACTATAGCCTGACCTACACCAGTTGGAGCCAGTTCCAGGAGCTGAAGGCCACTGGCAGCAATGGCCAGACGCTGTTCTATAAAGATGAAGGCTTTAAAGATGCTTACCGCATCGCGCTGGGTACCACCTATTACTATGACGATAACTGGACCTTCCGTACCGGTATCGCCTTCGATGATAGCCCGATTCCGGCTGGCACCCGCTCCATCTCTATCCCGGATCAGGATCGCCTGTGGCTGAGCGCCGGTACCACCTACGCGTTCAATAAAGATGCTTCAGTGGATGTTGGTGTCTCTTACATGCACGGTCAGCACGTGGAAATTAAAGAAGGTCCTTACACCTTCCGTTCTGAAGGTACCGCCTGGCTGTACGGCGCGAACTTCAACTACCGCTTCTGATAAGCTAACGGTATAAAAAAGGGTGAACATCATGTTCACCCTTTTTCTTTTCTGACCCGCATGGATTACTGCGAATCGATATCTTTCAGCTCATCCTGAATCGCCTGCGCGTTCGGATTATCGGCCGGCGTCAGCTTACCGCCGTTGGCGATAAAGTCGTGCCGCTGGAAGTAGGCTTCACGCATCAGGATGTATGGATCGGAAGACTGGCGCAGCAGGCCGTCGGAATCCAGCAGCTGAGCGCGCGTTTCAATCCCTTCGACCGCCCATTTACCGATGGACATCGGCCAGGTCAGCCAGGAGAGTACCGGATACAGGCCATCGGCCATGTCGCCGCCCTCATCACGCAGGGTGAAACTACCATAGAACGGCAGCTGTACGTACGGGCCGTAGCCCACGCCGTAGTGGCCCAGCGTGCTACCAAAGCGATGCGGTTCAACGCGCTGCAGCTGCGGGTTCGCCATACCTGCGACGTCGATTAAGCCGCCCATCCCGAGAATAGTGTTAAGGAAGAAGCGTGTGAAATGCACCATGCCTTTATAGGGATCGCCCTGCAGGAAGGAGTTGACCATTACCGCCGGTTCTTCAAGGTTGCTGGTGAAGTTGCTTAAACCATTACGCGCCGGTTGCGGCACATAATCACGCCAGGCGACGGCGACGGGACGCAGTACATAAGGATCAACCACATTAAAGTTGAAGTTGAACATGGTACGGTTAAACCCTTCAAGCGGATCTGAACGCCCCTGCGGTCGATCGTCAGTGCTGGAACTGGCACATCCCACCAGCAATGTGGCGCCAAGCGCAAGCGCCGACAGGCGATAATTCATAGGTGTCTCCCTGTTAATTCTGACTATCGCTGGAGGCATCCGGGACGGCGCCCCCATTAGCATTTTATCGTTGGGTAGCTGCTTTCAGCATAGCCTTCTTTGGCATAATTGTTGCTCCCCGATTCTATACATATTTTGCAATATTCGTATTGCTATTCTTGCCATTGCGCTGAATTTAGGAGCATATCCTGTGCCGCCGCGCTGATTTCTCTCTACGCTTAGTAACAAATACAAAGGGAGAGCAGCCATGACCCGACAAAATACCCCCACCAGTATGCATGATAGCGATGAACGAGAAGTTGAAAGCGAAGAGAAACAGCATGGCGAGAAAATAGAAGTGGATGAAGAGCGTCTACCTTCGCAGGCAATGGCTACCCATGAGGTGATTCGCCAGGAGGGTGAAAAGGAGCTCGAGCGCGACGCCATGGCGCTACTATGGTCAGCAATTGCCGCCGGTTTGTCGATCAGCGCCTCGCTGGTAGCCAAAGGGATTTTTCATGTTCACCTTGGCGCCCTGCCCGGCGGTTATCTGCTGGAGAATTTGGGATACACCTTCGGCTTTATTATTGTCATTCTCGCCCGCCAGCAGCTGTTTACGGAAAATACCGTCACCGCCGTGCTGCCGATTATGCATAAACCCAGCGCCGGTAATATTGCTTTATTGCTGCGCCTGTGGGGTGTGGTGTTATTAGGTAATTTATTGGGTGGGGCTATCGCCGCCTGGGCGTTTAATATCATGCCGATTTTCGATGACGCCACTCGTGAGGCGTTTCAAAGCATCAGCCAGAAAGTCATGGAAAACACGCCGACCGAAATGTTTGCCAACGCGATTATTTCCGGCTGGCTGGTGGCGACAATGGTCTGGATGTTCCCGGCCGCCGGCTCGGCGAAAGTCATCGTCATCATCCTGATGACCTGGCTGATTGCGCTGGCGGACACCACGCATATCGTCGTCGGCAGTGTGGAAATTTTCTATCTGATTTTCAGCGGCGCCCTGCCCTGGCAGGAGTTCATCTGGCCCTTCGCGCTGCCGACGCTCGCCGGCAACATCTGCGGCGGCACCTTTATCTTCGCCCTGCTAAGCCACGCCCAGATTCGCAACGACATGACCCAGGAACAGAAAGCCAAAGCGAAGGCCGAAGCAGATAAAAAGGGCTAAACGGCTGCAAATTAAGCAATTAATCGTAATGCGCTTAACGGGCGGCGGAAAAAACGCTATAATCCCGCCGCCTTGTCCCCTTAGTTAAATGGATATAACGAGCCCCTCCTAAGGGCTAGTTGCAGGTTCGATTCCTGCAGGGGACACCATATACACCTCTCCTGACATCTACCAAATTCAATAAAACCCTCTTATAATCAGCGATAAACCCTCTATTCTGGCTATGCTATATCAACTGATGTCTACCCATTTCAACGTGAATCATTAAACGTTTGGGGGCCTTAGTGGGGGCTTATCCTGTTCAATGAAAAATGAGGCCCCCATAAATGACCTTAAATGCACGTCAGGTCGAGACTGCAAAACCCAGAGACAAAGCCTATAAGCTCGCTGATGGTGGAGGGCTCTATCTCATGGTCAATACTAACGGTTCAAAGTACTGGCGCATGAAGTATCGATTTGCCGGCAAAGAGAAAAAGCTCTCATTCGGAATATACCCGGACATCTCACTTGCGGAAGCTCGTACTAAACGAGATGAGGCAAGAAAGCTATTAGCGAATGATAAGGATCCCGGAGAGGTCAAAAAAGCCACGCTGTTAGCCAAAAAACTCTCGGTTACCAATACATTTGAAGCAATAGCTCTCGAATGGTACAGTGCAAAAGTATCTGGTTGGTCGAAGAGTTATGCTGATTACGTCAAGCGAGCTTTTAAAAACAATGTCTTTCCTTATCTGGGCTCTCAGCCAGTGAACGAAATAAAGCCACTGGCACTTTTATCTGTATTGCAAAAAATGGAAAAGCGGGGGGCGACTGAGCTCGCAAGCAAAGTACGCCAGCGTTGTAATGAGGTTTTTCGCTACGCGATTGTAACAGGTCGTGCCGAATACAACCCTGCTGCTGATCTTGGTAGCGCTTTGCAAGGCCATGAGAAACAGCACTATCCCTTCCTTACAGCCGCTGAGCTGCCTGATTTTTTGCAAAAGTTATCAAACTACTCTGGAAGTCTTATTACTCTTCTGGCAACCCGTTTGCTCATGCTGACAGGCTTGAGAACAGTAGAGTTACGTCTGGCTGAATGGAGAGAAATTGACTTCGATAATCGTATCTGGGAAATCCCCAAAACTAGAATGAAAATGAAACGTCCTCATGTTGTCCCGTTATCGGCTCAATCTTTGAGCGCTCTCCGTCAATTGAAAGTACTAACAGGAAACTACAAACTCATTTTTGCGGGTCGCAATGATGTGAACATAGCGATGAGTGAAGCTAGCATCAATATGGTTATAAAGAGGATTGGCTACGATAAGAGAGCAACTGGGCATGGTTTTCGTCACACTATGAGTACTATTTTGCATGAGCAGGGATTCAACTCGGCATGGATCGAAACACAACTAGCCCACGTAGATAAAAACTCAATCCGTGGAACCTATAATCATGCCCAGTATCTAGAAGGTAGAAGGGAGATGATGCAATGGTATGCAGACTTTATGGATGCGTTTCAGGGAGGTGATGTAGTAGTAAAAAAAGAACATTTTTGAAACGTATAAAAGATTAATTAGGTATATTAATTATTTTATAGAAAGTTGGGTTTATTATTTGCTTTTGCTAATCAATTATACGCTTTAAGTACGCACTTACTAACCAGGAACTAAATTGTCAGTAATACGCAAAAAAAGAGAATTATTCACTCCAGTCCTCGCAAATATTATTTTTACGATGACTTAAATTATCATAAACAGCATAATTGTATCTCACAACGCATTACGACGAGCCATTCTTATTTCCAGCTGGGTCGCCATAAGAGCTGTCAGGTCTATGATACGTCTATCAAAAACTTGCAAGAGTTCTAGTGATAATAAGTTGTCACTTAATAATCATTACGTATGTTTATTTATTTTTACATAGAGGGCAAAAAGTGAATATTTTGTTTTATTGTTCAATACTAAGCCTAAGAATATTTTCATTATTAAATTCCAGTGCCTACTGAAAATACAGGCTCTAAGTATAAAACGCTTTTGACTTGCCAGCGGCTCATCTTCCTCATGAGTTCGTACCAAGGGCTTGGAAATCCCGGCAATAAGAAACTCACTTCAACATAAGCCGTTCGCGTCATACGGATTGAGGATGACGCTGGACAAGGGAAATTGTGCACAATGGTATATCGTTTACTTGCCCTGAGGAAATATTGTTCGTAAATGGTCCTAGCCGGGGAGGCAGACCTCCAGTAACGGAGAATTTTGTCTGTGAAAAACGCCCATTATTAAATTATAAAAACCTTTAAAAATTTAATTTTTTAGAACATTGAACTATATATTTGTTCATTTTCTATATAAAATGCATTTCAGGTGGCTTTTGTGTAAAGTTTTTCTCTTCTGATTTGGCAGGCGGGAGCGTTGCACTTTTATCATGTTAACTGGCTATAAATACGAACCCATCAGTATACTCCATAGTGAACAAGTGATTGCGTGGGAGCTTCTCTCTACGGCAGAACCGCACATTGATCTGGAAGCACATTTTGGATTAATGGCTGTGACAGAGCAAAAAAAACACTTTTTTGCTCAACTCAAACATGCCACATTTTCTGAAGAGGCTGACAAATATCACCTTAATGCCTCATCCTCTTTAATGCTGGAAGCGGATTTCCTAGAGCGGCTATGTGAAGAAGCTCTTTATCCTAATAAACTGGCTATCGAGATCACTGATCTTGAAAACATTATTGACTCAGACCCTATCCGCATTTGTGCATTATGCAAGTGCATTGCTGAATTGCGCTATAGGGGAAGCGAAGTATGGGCTGATGATGTAACTGAAACTATCCTTTGGGAATTGTTCGAATGTGCTATCCGCTTTGATGGTATTAAAATTGATAAACATACATTCTGGCATGGACGCACTGAGCGGAGTAAATTTCTGCAACTTGCACAATGCTGCAAGTATTTTACAAATAAGATTCTGATAGAAGGCATTGAAACAGAGAGCGATTTAGAATTAGCGCGCGCGAGTGTTGCTGAGTATGGTCAGGGTTATTTATGGAGAGAAATATGAATTCTATTTTACTTTAGACCTGCTTTAGACAGGCATAGTACCAGCCACATCTTATGATTTCCAAGGAATATTTAGGGGGTGTTTTTACAGATATGCATCCCCCTGTATATTTTTAAGATTGTCTGCTTTCATAATGCCACACAGTGAATATTGAACTGTCGTGTCAGACGGGATTTTATTGCGTTCGTCTCCGACTTAAACAACCGGCATCTAGTTGTCATTGTAATGTTGTAAAAATTAAGGAAAAACATTATGCGAATTATTTCCGCTATTGTATGCGGTTCCATTTATCTTCTTCCCGTTGTCGCTAACTCTGCAGGCAACACAGAGACTGCGTCAATGCACGTTTCTCTTGAAGTCGTTAAATCCTGCACGCTCAATGCAAACGACTTGAATTTCTCTCAACATGGCTCGGATGAGGCTGGAGAAATTAAAGCCAGTACGCAGGTCGATATAATTTGCACCAACGGCACTCCTTTTACACTGTTCGCCGCTAGCAGTGACGCCAGTGAAAATGGAACTTTCTGGCTAAAACCCGAAAATAATGAGGCAGGTGCAAAAAAAATAGCTTGGAAACTTTACGCTGACGAAGGTAAAAAGGCGCAAATCAACAGCATCCAGGGGTTAACCGATACCGGGACAGGTTCCAAGCAAATAGAAACTTTGTACGGGGTCATTGAAGCTGGCGCGCTCACCACTGCCCAGGCTGGCACATACGCTGATGACGTCACATTAAACCTGATGTACTGAGTATGTTTCGTTTTCTGTCCCTGCTCTTTTTCTGGTTAGTGATATTAATCCCGCTATCCCACTATACATCCGCCGCTACGCTTCAGGTGGCCCCTGTGATGCTTGAGCTGCAGAGTCACCAGAAAGCAACAGCTTTATACGTCACAAACACCGGGATGACATCGATTCATGCGCAGATACGAGTCTATGAATGGTCGCAGGTAGACAATAAAGATGTCTTAAGGCCAACTGATAAATTGATCAGCAGCCCTGCTATGACTTCTCTTTCACCGGGCGAGCGGCAACTTGTGAGAATTATCGTTCTGCAACCAGGGGGGAGTGTGAAGGAGCAAAGCTATCGTCTGGTGATTGATGAGTTGCCAAACAAGGCTTCTGACTCATCCAGTCCCAACGCTGTGCATTTCCTGCTGCGGTACTCGATTCCCGTCTTTATTACCGGGCGCGAACATAAACCTTCAGATCAGGATGACGTCAGTTGTGAGCTGACAAAGAATATAACGACAATTCGTTGTTATAACTCAGGAGCACGCCACATACGCCTCAGTAATCTTCAGGCTTTGACTGCTCAGGAGCATGTTGTTGGCTCTATTCATGGACTTGCTGGGTATGTGCTTCCGGGACAAACCACCCTTCTGACAATCAAGCAAACATCTCAACATAAGCTCAGCGCACTGCGCGTATACCTCAATGATGACCATAATGCCAGCCATATTCCGTTGCATCCGATCGCCACTCGTGCGTCTGCTCTGGCTACCGCTGATTCTACCAGCCCACGCTGAGTCTTTAGCCGTCGATCAGCAGTGGCTGGCAATAACCATAAATCACTCCCCGCGAGGGGAGTTATGGGCATGTCGGGTGGTTGGGAATTCTCTTTGGATTAGTCGTGCCGACATAAAAAAACTGGGACTTCACGCACCTAATGACCAAAGCGAATGGATTGAGCTGACTGCACAACCCGGTCTGAAAGTGAGTCTTGATGTACTTTCTCAGCACGTCAGCATCACTGCTGATACGAAGGCGCTCGACAGTCGGCAACATCTGCTTCTTGATACGCCAACGCAGCTCTATCCCTATCCTGAAGCACAACCAATACGCGCTTTTACGCTTGGCTACTCGCTTTATGCCAATAATTTCCTGGGACAGCGCAGGTTTAACGCCCTGACTACGCTAAGTACTTCGGGGGGGCTCCCAGGTGTGATTAGTAGCAGTTTTGCAAGCCATGCAGGAGATGAAAACAGCGCAGGAGGGAGGGCTAACACCCGTCTCGATACGAACTGGCAGTGGGATGACACAAAATCATTAACCACTCTCGCGCTGGGGGACAGTATTACTATCGGTACCAGCTGGAGCCGGCAGGTACGTTTTGGCGGGCTGCACTGGGCACGCAATTTTGAACTCAATCCGCAGCTCAACACCGAACCGCGGAGCCGATACAGTGACAGCGCAGTTCTTCCTTCAACAATTGACCTTTACGTCGATGGCCTCAAGCAGACCAGCCAGCATGTTACGCCCGGAGAGTATCTGTTGGACACCCTGCCCTCCTTTACTGGTAATGGGCAGGCACAGGTGGTCATCACCGACATCAATGGTCAACGTCGTACTGTTCAACTCGATTTGTATGGTGCGCCCGGTATGCTGGCAGAGGGACTCAGCAGCGGTTCGTTGGATCTCGGCTGGATGCGAAAAAATTATACGCTGCGTTCGGATGATTATTCCTCCTCACCAATGCTTGATGCAGGATTGCAGTATGGCATGAGCAACAAATTGACATTGGCTGTGCATACCGAACAACAACGTGACCTGCACAATATAGGCACGGGAACTGACTGGTTAATCTCTCCAGGGATAGGAATTATCAGCCAGCACGTAGCGGTAAGTGAAAGCCCCTACGGCCAGGGGGCTAAGTGGGGTCTCGGCTGGCAGTGGAACGGTAACGGTACTGGACTTTCCGCCAGTACCGTTAGCACCAACGAGGCCTTTGCCGACAATGCCCGAATGAGTGGAACTTTGCCCGTTAAGCGCAACAACACCTTATGGGCAAGTCATTCATTTAATGGCTTCGGCACGCTGGGTGCAGGCTGGGTACAACAAACTATTCAGGGCAGTAAACATCGCTATTTGAATGCGTCCTGGTCCGCTTCATTGCCACATAATCTCTCTGCAAATTTGAGCTTTACACGTTCATTCGAAGAGTCATCAAACTCTGTTCAGCTCATGCTTACGGTGCCGTTAGGCCGCAGAGATGCGTTTTCTGTACAAGCCAACCACAAGTCGTCCCGACTGGACTATCGTCACCAACCTGATAGCCAGACTGGTGGCTGGTCATGGCAACTTGGGAAAGGTGAACACAACGAAAAGTATGCCGATATAGGCTATCTGGGGCCTTATGGAGAGTGGCATGTTGGACAGGGGCATGGCGATAACCAGCGAAGCCAGTATGCCTCCGGCGAAGGCAGTCTGACGTTACTCGATAATACCGTACATGCACTGCGTTACAGCCAGCAAGGAACGGGCCTGGCACTGATATCGACGAACGGCATCGGACATGTACCGGTGAAGCTTGAAAATCGCCCCGCAGGTGAGACCGATGACAAGGGTTATCTTCTGCTGACGGATCTACCGCGTTATCACAACAGTAAGGTCACCATTAATCCCCTGGATCTACCTGCAGATATCGTTGCCCCTGTTACCGATATGTACGCCAGACCGGGGAATGGCAGCGTAGTAAAAGCCCATTTTAATATACATCAGGCGGTGACTGTTCAGGCCAGACTGGTGGATACCGAGCATCGTCCGCTGCCGCTGGGTAGTGTGGTTTCGACTCCCCATGGTGCCACTATCGTTGGACATGAGGGATTCATCTGGCTTGAAGATCCGCCACAGCCTGGTGAGCTGGCCGTGAAGACAGGTGAGGGAGCGTGCCGGGTCTCCCTTCCTGTACCACGTACAACCTCCGCGATACAGAATATTGGAGAACAAGTGTGTTTTTGAGAACATCGTTATTATTTTTGCTATTGCTTTCTTTAAAGGCAACAGCGTCGGGATGCTGGATAACTTCAGGTGCAACCATCAATTTTGGCGAGGTGGCGGCCGGTGAGACGGCCTCTACAAATACAGAGGTTAAATTCAGCTGTCAGGCCGATTATGGTGCAAAAGAGTATATCAATGTCTGCCTGAGTAGTATTGCCCCCCCTCCTTTTAAGATGCTGTCTCTAGGGGATACAGAGGGCAAACAATACCCTTTGTTTTTTCGGATCTTCAATGGACTTGCCCGTTCACAGGAGCTAGGGACCACTACCAGTGGAAGCCTTATTGAGCAAACTCTGCTTGCCGAAAGTAATGCTAACGTGAATGGCCGCTTTCCTCTCGTTGCCACCCTCCCTGCGGGACAAAGTCACCTCCCGGCGACACACTATTACAACTATAATATGAATCTGCGCATTTCCTGGAACAGTTCCCCTCGTCAGGAGTCTTTAAAAAGTTGCTCAGACGGCTCGGCGGAAGGAGAACAAATTCAGGGGGGGAGTCATGCAGAGGCCGTTATCGGAGCAAGTTGTAATATAGAATACGTCACACCGCTGAACTTCGGCATCATCACAAGTGCCGCGACGTTAAACCCAACGCGTTCAACGGCCACCCTCAGTATAAACTGTCCGGCCGGAATCTCCTATTCACTTGCTATGGGCAAAGGGAATCATACCAATGGAAATCAGAGGCAGCTGTGCAATATGGAAGGACAATGCCTACGGTATGAGATCTGGCAAGATGCAGGTGCAACGCAACGCTGGGGCGATCAAAGTAGCGGTGATACGTTAACTACATCCAATAATATCGGGGGCAAGAAAAATATCATCGTCTACGGCGAGCTTCCAGCTCAAACCATGACCGGTACGGGAGAGTTCGGTGATGACGTGATAATTACGCTGACCTATTAACGTATACACTAGTCATCAGTCTACTATTTTTGAATATAACGATAAATTCGCTGAAAAGGCCGCAGACGGCCTTATTCAGTTTTGGAATTATTCTATTTTAAGCTAATGTGAAATGATTCAGTGGTATTAATATGATCATGTGTGGTTTTTATAGTGTATATACTATCATCGAAAATTAAACATCACTTAAACAAGCATAAAGTTGTTCTTGTTGCGAGCATTAACGATGCGAGAACTATTTTATAACATTACGCTAGCCAATTCTTTATATTTTAAAATATAAATAATCATATTATATAAATATATGTAACACTGTGAAGTCTATCTATCCATTTTCACTCATCACCAGCTGTTTATTGTTACAGCTTTACCTTAATATTTCTTTATAATATATGGAATTCTCTTTCTTGACGTAAAGTGCTATTAAGCTTGAGAGGTTTAGTACATTTATGTTTATTTTGAAAAATAAGAACTCCTCATGCACAGAGAAGATGGCAAGTATTGACAATGGTGTATGTAAAACATTAGCATATTATATTATTATTCAATTTGAAATGTTGACTTCTGGATGTATCAAGATAGCAGATCTTACTTCTTCCAATGAGTTAATTGAATGATAAACATTTAATATATTAAACCATCCCAGAAGAGGCTCGCTTTATGTATCACATTCTGAATAAAGAAGTTGTTTTCTCTCCGGATGATGGTGCTATCTGGTTGAAAGAAAAAGCAGATGATAAAATAATTTTGACACCTACCTTAAACCGTTTGCTGCAATGCCTGATTGAAAATCATGGAAAAGTGATTACGCGTGAAGAGGTTTTTCAGCATGTATGGGATCGCTGGGGAAAGGAAGGTTCAAATAACAGTTTGAATCAATTCATCTCACAACTTAGAAAAATATTTCACAAATATGGTTTTTCTGACGATACAATAACCACAGTGCCTCGCATAGGATTTATTCTTAATAATGATATCGCAATTCAAACTCTGCATGAACAGGTTCCTGCTCTTTTAAAAAAAAACATAATTCCAAATATTAATCATAAGATTTTTTTTATGTGCTCAATGCTACTGGCTTTCGCGAGCATGTTTTTCAAACTCTACCCCCAACAGCTTGATAAACTTAACATTTCCCCCAAGCTTACGGGAGCTATCGATAAATGTACGGTATATGCATTAACTGAATACGATGATTCACTATCGGCTTCACTTATTAGTAATATACAGCGTTTTGTTAACAAAACACATTTTTCGTGCAGTTCTCCGGGTACCTTATTTTTTTTCCTTGATTCAAAGGTGCTTGCAGAGCAATCCGGAAATTTATACGTCTCCACCTGTCGTGGAAATGTGAAGGACTTTTACAACTGCACCAACCGGATGGATAGCAGCTGGAGGGAAGAATGAACATAATGCCTATCACTATTCAACGAGGGGGGCTTATCGGTGTAGCCATGCTGCTAGCGGCAGGCATCCAGCTTCTCCCTGATAACCATCGCTCACCCGAGTTGAAATGTAATACTTACCTTGAACAATCGGGGGGAGATGGTCAATATCTTATGAAAGCAACCTTTATGTTTCTCCTTAACAGAGATGGCACAGGGGTGTTCGTTAATGACGGTACCATTACCTATAAGGGAATTGTCCATACTCTTCGCCGGGAAGCTAAAGTCAGGATTGCACCAATAAATGCTGCCACTGCCCCATGGAAACTGATAGAGTTTAATGAAACGGTGAGCAGCAGTGATAACATCCCAGATGAAGTATATAAACGTTTTTTCTTCGATGGAAGTGAACGTTCCGGGCGTTATATAACGATAAATAAAGTGGGGGCTCACTGGCTAATAGGCAGCATCCGCACACCGGCGTTCCTGTGCTAGAAAATGTATTAGAGCAGTGCTGCTAACGATAGAAATCCGGCACAGCAATAAAAGTTACCAGCGGCCCAGAGCAAAGGTGACGAGCAGTTTTCACCGTTATCAATGTTGTTTTCGAACCTGTCAGAAGATCGTTGCTGGTTACTTTCACTGAACGCCATATTTCTGGTATGCGCCCGATCTGCCGGTTGTATTTTGGTTTTCGTCTCAGCCACTACGCATGCTGACACATGAGCCGGTACACCCGTCCTGCTCTTTCTTTGCCCGTCCAGCCAGTCCCTGGATGCTTCAGGACATTCAAGTGCGCACGCGAGATCTGGAGATGACATCTGACAAAGCTCAGATGTCATCTCCAGGCTATAAGGAGTCCACTTGTAAAAGTGAAAATATCCTATGTTAAGCCTGTTTTTTTAGCTGCCATGGCAGGCAGCTTTGAGCGAAGTGTGGATTGCCCCCCCAGTGGACTCTCCTGCCCTGTAGTTTGAGCATAGCAACTGTCTTTCGAGCGCGACTACGAAGCATGCTGGTGATACATCGGATCCCATGCTTCATTCTTTTTCAGCATTGGGTTCAGGATGGTCAGCAATTTTTTGATGCAGGCCGACAGTGCAACTTTTTTGGGCTTTCCTGCGGCAACCAGGCGTGTATAGAACTCTTTACCGGGTTGTGCCTCGTCCCAACCAGAGCTGACATATAGAGCGCTGAACGGACGGAAGCTCGCCCTCCAAATACTGTTCGGCGACCGCGCATCGTACCGGAATCCCTGTTTACTGGAGCAACCCCAATAAAAGCGCTAATTTCACGTCGAGAGAGCGAACCAAGCTCAGGAACTTCAGCCAGCAATACAGCAACAGTCGCAGCCCCAACACCTTTAACTGCACTCAGTAGATCAGATAACTCACTGAAATAGTGCTTGATTTGAATCGCCATTTCATCTTCAATGCGAGCCAGCTCACCCTTCAGTGCCGAAATAATTGATTTGATGCTTTCATAACTCCGAGGATGTGAAGGATGTAATCGGTTTCGTTCAGCCGTAAGCATGATTGTCAGTTGTCTGCGTCTGACCCCCATCGCTGCCAGAATATGCCTGTGTGCATCAGGCAAGGTACGGATGTATTTTTCCCGTTCTGGGTGCTGGTTAATCACTTCAGACATCTGAAGCAATACTCTGGCATCAATACGATCCGTCTTCCGAAGTATCAGACCGTCTGGGCGTTTCCGCACGCTGTATCTATAAGTGGTTGCGGGCTATTGAACCCGATAACAGCGAACAGCATACCCGTGATTTACCGGAAGCGAAAAGCGAAATTCTGAAACTCAGGAACCAACTGAAGCGCACCGAAGAAGAACGTGATATCCTGAAAAGGCCGCGCGGTACTTTGCTAGGGAGCCCGACTGAAGTACCGCTTTATCAATGAGCACCGCACTGTATGGGGTGTCATGACGATGTGTTGGGTACTGAATGTCGCCCGGGCCGGTTTCTATGCGTTGCTGCACAACCAAGTCTCTGCGCGGGATAAAGATAACCAGCGTCTGCTGATACTTTTCTGTAACTCATATTCACTGAGTGTAGGCGTATACGATTACCGGCGGGTTCATGGCGATCTGAACGAAATCGGGGAAACCTGCGGTAAAAACCGGGTGGGCCGCATGATGCAACTGAACCGGATCAAAGCCGTACGAGGCTATAAAGCTCCTAGTCATATCGCTGGCCGACCTTCAGTGGTTGCCCCTAATCGCATTCAGCGGCAGTTTACCGTTGCCCGGGCCAATCAGGTCTGGGTCACCGATTTTACTTACATCCGCACCTGGCAGGGATGGTTGTATCTGGCGGTAGTTATCGATCTCTTCGCCCGTAACGTGGTGGGCTGGTCGATGAAACGACCTTATCATGAGAACTGGCGCTGGATGCGCTGATGATGGCGGTATGGCGACGTAAACCAGACAGTGAGGTCATCGTATATTCGGACCAGGGCAGCCAGTACGGCAGTGACGACTGGCAGCGCTTCTGCCGGGCCAATAACCTGGCGCCTAACATGAGCAGACGTGGCAATTGCTGGTATAATGCGGCGGCCGAATCGTTCTTCAGTTCGCTGAAAAAAGAACGGATCAGAAAACGCATATATAAAACCAGGGATCTGGCCCGGGCGGATATCTTCGATTATATTGACATGTTCTACAACCTGGCCCGGCGCCACAGTCATCTCGGCGGCGTCAGTCCGGAGGCTTTCGAACAGGCCTCGTCGTGAGGACAGAATTTGTCTACAAGCATGGGAACAGTCCAAGGCTGTGTAAAAACTTTTAACTTTAGATTTAGCTCTTGCCCCCCAGCCTCACAATCAGGGAACGCAGAAAATCTCTCAACCGCTGAGCCGGAGTGGATAGCGCCCATCCGCTGTGCGTCACCACGCCAATGTCCATATAGGTGAGGCAGTCTTCAATCGTACGGCGAACCACTCGCTGACCATTTAACGACCAGGGACGGTAAACCAGATCGGACAAAATGGTGATCCCACTGCCCTGGGCGACCAGGCTGCGGACAGCTTCAAAAGAGTTGCTGCGAAAGTGGATACGGGGCTGGTAACCAGCAAGCTGCCAGACATCGGTGATGACCATGGGATATTGGTCGGTTTCGAGCATCAAAAAAGGAAGTTTCTCAATATCCCGCAGACGAATAACCGCCTGACTCAGTAAGACATGGCCGGGGGCAATCCACAGTTGACGTAACGATCGGATGAAGGTTTCCACTTGAAGATCGCTATCGCGCTGAATATTGGATGTCAGCAACAGACAAAAATCAACTTGCCGTTGGCGCAGCGCGATGAGCAAATCGGGGGCGGTGGCCTCAAAATAATCGATTTCCAATAAAGGAAAACGATTTTCTATGTCACTTAGCATCTCCGGTAACAAATATGCTGAGAGCGTTTGCGCTATACCGATTCGCACTTTTCCAGCTGTTGTTTCTGGTTGGCGATGTAAATCTTCCAGCGCAATATGGCTGTTGCTGATGATGGTGCGAGCGTGCGTCAGAAAACGCTCCCCGGTCAAAGTGAGCTGGATCCCCTTTGGCAAGCGCAGAAAGAGTTGCGCATCTAATGCTTCTTCCAAGTTACGTAATGCTACCGTCATGGAGGACTGAGAAACGTGACAGCGGCTGGCTGCTTTAGACACCTGCAATGTTTCTGCTAAGGCGATGTAAAATTCTAGTTGCCTGAGAGTAAATTTCATAGTTTAAAACAATACCAACTGAGTAATTTTTTATATTAGCATCCACAATTTCTTTGCGGTAATGTTCTTTAGACAAAATTTGATTAAGGACAGAGCATGCCTTATTTATTACTCACACTCGCTGCATGTTTTTGGGGGGGGAATTATGTGGTTGGCCATTTATTAGTCCGTTTGATCGACCCTGTTTTATTATCCTCGGCACGCTGGATCTTGACCGCAATTTTACTGGTCGCACTCTACCACCGGCAAATTAATAACCAATGGGTAGCGATGCGGCGCGGTTTTCACATCATCATAATGCTGGCTTTATTTGGACAGGTGCTTTTTCCTCTCACCTTGTACATTGGTCTACAATATACTTCATCACTGAATGCCGCGATATATTTATCGACAACGCCGACACTTGTTTTAATGATTAATAAAATGATATTCAAAGAAAAAATAAGCACCAAGAATGTTACCGGCGTTATTATTAGTTCCTTCGGGGTAGTCTGGCTTATCCTTCAAGGTGATTTATGGCACTTTAATACGCTAAAGCAACTTAATCGTGGCGACCTGTGGACGATGGGGTCAGCGGCAAGTTGGGCAGTATATTGTGCATTTTTGCGCCTTAAACCGCGCGACCTCGGGGGAAATGCATTTGTGGCCATAAGCGCGACGATAGGCGCCGTTGTGCTCGCTCCAGTATTATTTTTCTCTATAGCAAAAAATGGTATGTCAGAACTAACTGAATTTAACCATAGCAATTTGGCTATTGGCCTCCTGTACCTGATTATTTTTCCATCGTGGTTGGCATACTTGTTATGGAATAAAGGCATTCAGGTGATCGGCGCCACGCGAGGAGAGGTATTTTCGCATATCATCCCGTTGAGTGGTGGGTTATTCAGCGTGCTGTTTCTCAATGCGCCATTACATTTTTATCATCTGGTGAGCATGCTCTTGATTATCTGCGGTATCGCGCTATGCTCGGGCAAATCAACCAATAAAACGTGACGCTAAACAAAGATACAGACTCACTGTTGCACTAAAGCTAATGAACGAGAGATGGATTTAAAAAAGGATAACACTATGATTTCAAAAGATAACGCTGAACATTACATCTGGGGTAAAAATTGCGATGGTTGGTATCTGGTTAACCGGCAAGATATGCTTATTATTCATGAAAAAATGCCCCCATGTACACAAGAAAAGCGCCATTTTCACTCTGTTTCCAGACAGTTTTTCTTTGTGCTAGAGGGCGTACTGACAATGGAGCTGGAAGGTCGTGATAATCAAATCGGCCCCCGCCAGGGAATTGAAATTCCGCCTGGCTTGAAGCATCAAGCGAGGAATGATGGCCAATCCTCCGTCGAGTTTATCGTTATCTCACACCCAACCACACGTGGCGATCGTTCCGATCTCTATTAGACAAATCCAGAATAGACGGCAAAGCATTCTCTACCAATTTGAGCGATCGCTACTTGCCATGAGCGCGCAAACCTGACGGTGAATCTTCTCGGAACGGTATGGGGTGGTGTATGGTGCTTAGAGCTTATCGGTGGGTCAGTTATCAGTAATTCTGACTCACCTTCTTTGAATTGATTTTAACAGAAGCCCCTCCGCTCAGGGGCAGTTTGTGGCAGAGCGCGGATGTACCAACTGAGTTTAAGATCCAGTCTGATCAAAGAGCGAACCACACTATCTTAGATAACGTATCACTTTTAATGGTGAAGCCATTAATGCTAAAACTATTATTACGTTTTTTTCATCCGCGGTTAGGCAGGTGTATTAATGGTTAAGCTTAAGGAAATAGAAATGAAGTATCCAGGCGCATGGGCCTGGCAAATGGGAGACAGTCCAGAATTGGCAAGCGAGCTTGCTAACCTTATTAAAACTGGAATCAAAACGGCCTCTTGTGGATCTTTTGCCTCTTACCAACAGGAAGAATCTGCTCCGAGGGTTGGCAGCTATAACATAATTCTTGATGGACATAATGTCCCGGTATGCGTGATCCGGCTGTAACCGTATCGCGTCGTTTTAGCCAGTACCGGTAACTGCTACGGTGTATTTCCAGAGCGAAACAAAGGCTGACAACTGTGTGGCTGTCACTCAGTCTGGCGGCTATCGTGAACCGTTCAGCGAGTCGGACATCAAGAGCGCGGTAGCCTTTTTTAATATCGTATTTTGTTCCTCCAGACGGCGAACCTGCTTTTCCAGCTCGCGGATACGTTGCTGGTCTGGAGTAATGGGTGTGGCAGAGGGCGTAATCCCCTGGCGCTCTCGCCTGAGCTGGCGTACACAGCTCTCAAGCGTGGTTGAACCGACATTCATCGCTTCACTGGCTTGTCGATATGAGTAGCCCTTATCAACAATCAGCTGTGCACATTCCAGCCTGAACTCAGGGGTGAAGGTTCGTTTGATTTTCTTGTCCATTAAGTCACCTGTTTTGTGTTGAGGTGAGAATATCACCTTTAATCAGGTGGCCAAATTTAGTGTGCCACTACAACGCCAGAGTATGTCGCTGGCGTACTGACGTAAGTCATCCTCCACAAAAGTACCGGATTCAAGCTTAAGCGAATCCAGATCGCACATCGCGCGTAATTCAGACGGAAGGTGAATATCCAGAAAATCGCGGGCAACATCAGGATTCGCCAGAAACTGACGGAAGGTGGCGTCATGGGGTGTCGGGGTACTGTTTTGCTTTTTCATTGTCTCAGGTTCTGAAAATGACGGTCCAGATTATCACTGCCGGAACGGACGAATTGTGAAACAGGCCGGCATAACCACCTATTTCTAATGGATATTCTGTATGACGTGCTGAGGTCGAGAAGACGCTTTTTTTAGCAGCGAAAACGGCATGCCTGAAACCGGAGGTGAGCACAGAAACCCGATAGTTTTCGCTCTCCGAATGTACTCCTGACGGAAAACGCTCACGACCTGTCATGGCGAATGGTCGTCCGGGTAAGGGCTCCCGGTCTCTCCGGAGCAGGGTGATGCGGGCCGGTGTTATTGCTCCTGGCCGCAGTCTCTGGGCAATCATGCCATCCTGAGTGTGTGGAGGACAATGGAGGCCCGGGAGCATTCAACAGCGTCACTCCCTGAGACATTACCAGTATTAAAGATTCAGAACACACTGACCGGCACCCTGAAATATTATCAGGGGTCTGAATTCTGTTTTACTTGCACAGAGGAGGCGAAAATCAGCAACGAACGAGAGGCAGGTATCTTTAATGGGTTATTTCTGATGCTCTTGCCTGTAAGTAGCCATTTTTAAAGCGATATTTATACTAATTTATAGTTGATTTTTAACTTTTCTTCGATAATACACTTTCAGTGTATACAGTACAGTCTAATATCTGAAAACATCCTTTTGGTATCAAAAAATCCCATACAGTCGTATTTTGCTTTTCAGTTGCAATATAGTTCAGATATTCCTGCTTCTCGGCAGGAATGTTTGACGGTCCACCTACTTAGACAGACTTCGGTACGGTGATGTTCTGGTACTCAGTAAATCTTACTTTGCCTCATGACGTTATCCTTAAAGGACAAATTCAGGATGTCAAAAGAAAGCAAATTATCAATGGTTCGTATTGTAGGGTCACCAACACTGGGATGTGAACTATAACGATTAATGTCGGCACTATAGCAGAATTATCTGATACGGCAGCAAGATGGGAAAATGGAGGTACTTAACGTAAACAATCCGATGCACGGACGATAACCTTATTAAAAAATAGAGATAGCTGATTGTTTATATTAAGGAAATTTGATTTCAAAGAGCTACTTCTTAAACCATCACGGCTATAAGAACAATGCATTATTAGCGTGGATGAAAAATACAAAAACCATCAATGTAAACAAATGTAACATTATAAAATTTAAAAAAGACACTTACAAATAGGTAAGTACTTAGATTTATCAGCTTCACAATGAAAATGGTGCAGTATAATTCTATGAAAAAAGTCTTATATAAAGTGTGCCTACAAAGAAGTAGAGAATATTCTCATAATAAAACAGAATTTTATTCTGTTTGAGTTAATAATTAAGATCTTTATATCACAAAGGTTGCTATAGTTGGTTTTTCATACTAGTATAAATCATGGCAACGCCATGGTGACTTAATCATCATAAATTTACTTTTCGGCGAGAGGTCAACAGGTATGACCATTACATGGGGTCGACTACATGACTATTACGACACAACAAAACAGACAAGAAATAGCTATTTTAGATAATAATTTTTATTCATGCTATGCTCTTAAAAGCATCTTTCATGAAATTAAATTTGCGGACGGTATACTCCTGTATAATGATGTCCATGAATTGATCGAGGCATTATCTAAGCCCAATAGCATTTGCAAGGTAATATTAACTTTTGACATTGTTAACTTTAATACTTTTTTTGTGCTCGACTTTCTCATGGACTATTACCCTGCAATAGATATTATTGTTATCATTTGCAGCCCAAACAACAAGATCGTTTCACTTATATTAAGCATGAATGTGAAAATCATACTTTCAGACAATGATAAAGTTTGTTGCTTTTATGATGTTATTTTATTTAGAGTGGGGAACTATTTTCTTAGCCCGGAAATATCTAAAATTCATATTAGTAAAAATTATCGCATTGCTTTTTTTACTAAGACGGAGAGGTTTGTACTTAATTGTTTATTAATGGGAGAAACACCTGCTCTTATTGCAGCAACCAAAAATGTTAGTGTTAAAACAATTAGCTCACATAAACTACGAGCCTTTAAAAAAATAAAAATCTCTCGTTTAAGTGAACTCTACTCACATCATTGATTTTTTAACTATTAAATCACAAGAATGATAATATCATTCTTATTAGAATCAGTAAAACGAAAGTATTCTTTTTATAATGCATCTCAAATATTTAATCGTAGTGTCAGAGGTGATTAAAAATAGTAGCCACATCTCATTTTGGGGTTGAGCACGATTTATTCGAATGAATTATTGATCATATATGCAGACGAATAAATATGATTTTTAATGTGTATAACACATTATCTCTTATAAAACATATAAGCGTTTATTACATATAGCTTTTTAATATAGTGAGTGGGAAAATGCAACTAAGCACTATCTGCAATCCTATAAATAACATTGAGACCGAATTTATGGCAGGTCTAACATCTGGGGTTATTTACCCAGTGTTCCAGCCAATAGTAAATAACAATAAAAAAATCCTCGGGTTTGAGATGTTAATAAGATGGATGGTTAATGGTAAGGAAATGACTGCAGGAGAATTTATTGACGACATAAAGTCTACTGAAGCCCATATTAAATTGGCTAATTTTCTGATCGACGCAGCAGTAAAAAAAATAATAAAATATAACGGAGCTTTATTCTTCTCTGTTAATATAACTGTATTGGACAAAATAGTCACTGAAAAGTTATATAATATAATATCTTCTCTTAAAGAGAAATACTTGAATAATGAATTAATAAAACTTTTGGTTTTGGAATTCTCTGAAAGCTTGGATTTTTATAAGGACAGTAAATCCGTCGATAATATAAAAACATTATCTCAATTAAATGTAACCATTGAACTAGATGATTGTTTTTCCAGTAGAAGTGTGAACTTCCCCGTCAGATCCATGAAGTTCAACGGATATAAATTAGATAGAGAAGTAGTGTCAGCTTTCTCCAAGAATATTTATGATGAAAGTTTGATAAGGTCTTTATTATATTTCTGCGCTTTAACAGATTCATATTGCACCGCTGAAGGCATTAATAATTACAACGAAATGCATGAGTTATATAAAATAGGAGTACGTCGATTTCAAGGATTTTGGATTTCTAAACCTGTTTTAGAAAATGAATTAGATAGCACAATTAGATATTTTGGCTTGGTTAAATAGCTAAGACTTTGGCATCCATAAGGATTGTAAATGAAAATTTCATTTAGGGGAATGGTGTGGTTGTTAATATTATTTGCATGCGTAGCATTTTGGTTTGTTTTACTTAATATTATTGTCTTTTTTATAAAAACAATTTGGCATGATTGGTATATCCCTCTACTCAACCAATTTTATATTCCATGAGGTTTAGCATGCTTAATAAACATAAGTTAACTTATATTTTGGTTGTCTACTCTTCTCTTTCATTTGCCAGCAGCCCATATAAAAGCGATGCCATTTCAATGAGTAGCAATAATGATAAAGATCCTGTTGCTACTGATTATAATGGAAAAACAGGTGTAGATGGAGCATGGCAGGGAGTTGCCGTAGGGCCAACCAGCCAAGCTTTTATGGGGTCAACTACAATAGGGGACTCAGCCAAGTCTGAGGGGCAGTTTGGTGTGTCGCTAGGCACTAAAGCTACAGTAACTAATCAGGCAAAAAATTCTGTCGCATTAGGAGCTCATTCAATTTCTAATCAAGAAAATCAGGTTTCAATTGGTAACGACACTTTGAAACGGCAGTTGACTAACCTGGCAGATGGAAAATTAGCTGAGGGCTCCAGTGATGCCGTCACCGGTAACCAGCTGCATGCAACCTCGAAAAGTGTTGCTCAGAATGCTGCCGCCATTGCTGATACCCGTGCGGCAGCTGACAAGGGTATTGCGGATAACAAAGCCGCCATTGCTGATACCCGTGCGGCAGCTGATAAGGGTATTGCGGATAATAAAACCGCCATTGCTGATACCCGTGCGGCAGCTGATAAGGGTATTGCGGATAACAAAGCCGCCATTGCTGATA